>JAWLHR010000007.1:0-124018 GCA_041690295.1 Bdellovibrionales bacterium | reverse complement strand
CTTGCTAATAAGTGCGATAACTTATTTGGTACCTAGATACCGCAAATTGACATTAATGTATGTCAGACAAGGGGCGGGTCCATTCCATAGGCACAGTTGAACGATCAGCTTCAATCAAAACTCCAAGGACCGGATAAAAGATGTCCTTAACGCCGTAATGAATGATGAGCAATTAAACTGTATCGCTTTTGCACACAGTCTGACAAAGTGACCTCTGGCAATGTATGCCTGGTTCCGACGCTGGAATAAGAGTAGGCTTCTTCTAAAATCAGCCCGGCACAAAAAGCTGTGCCAGTCCGAAGTTAGCCACTTTTCTATTTACTTAATGTTGCGATAGATATGTCCCACAGTTGCTAACTCCATCTTGGGTCGCATTCACACACAAACCGTGAGATGGACTTCACATTCAGAAACTTTAGTCGATCGCGGTCACTTTTCCTTTTGGCGAAGGACGAAGTCTTTATCGACCGTGTAGGTGTTCACGCCGTCCGTGAGGATCTTCTTTTTTCCTCGGCGTTTGATCACGGGGTACGCATCATCGGACATTACGAATTTCTGGGTCTTGGGGTTGTAGAGGAAGTAGTAAAAGTAACGGCCGAAATCCATCCTTTCAGCCCCCAACAAAACCAAATCCTTCACGCCTCGATCCAGTAAATCAATGGCGTAGAAACTGGCCGGGCTCTTACGCGAGAAAATGCGGATGAGTCGGTTGCCCAGTTCGGAAATCGGGATTTCGTAAACTTCGGATTTCTTTGTGGCGAGGTTGATGATCTCCACCCGGTCAATGATGACTCGCTTGTCTTCATTCAGAGAGGTGTAAAAGATGATGTCGAACTGAACCTTTCCCTGATTGATTCGGCAAGGCGATTCTTTGGTGCAAAGCAACTTCTCGCGACTGGTTATGCGAGTGTAGTTGTCGAAAAATTCAGGGTCATCATCTGATGCTGAAGCCGCCGGAACTAGCAGGCAGACTAGCACGACGTGACTGACTAACTGAACGGTTCGAAATAGCCAGCTCAAGCTTACGGCCTTCATTGATACAACCTCCGATTTTGTTATAGATCGCCAAACGTCGATCCAAATGATTCACCTTGCATTTCCTGTTAGCGCCACCGCAATTCACACCTTTGGACACAAAGGTTACCGCCGTATTACCCCGCTTTTTCAAAGCCTTCTCAAAGTCGGAATCGACAGCCTTCATATTCTCCCACCACCAGAGCGAACACATGCCGGCGTGATACTTGGTCTGAGCTGTCTTCCCTATGACACTCTCGGGATTGGTCATGAGGGGATGCTTGGCCACATCTCGGGCTGAACTACACTCAGTCGAATCATTATTGGGAACCAAAGATTCATAATCATCAACGCCTTTTTCCATTCGCGACAAAAACCGTGCACAGCCCACGTAGTTATAACAGTGTGTCAGCTGAATGGGCCCGCGGCCACGAAATTTCGCGCCACCCCTGTATCGCGAGAATCTGGTAGACTTTCCCGCCTCGGTCATGGCTTTAAATCCAATACTTTCATGAACCATTTGCGCGTACAGGTGTCGTCGTTCCTCGGGAGACGGAACCGGCCGGCCGATCTGATTCAAATACGCCCAACCATCGACAAAGGCTTCGGCCAAATCACGGATCACCTTCCCGTCACGAACGACTCCGACATGCTTTTCCGCGCTGCACTTCAGTTCTTTGGCGACCATTTCGACCGCGCTCTGGCGATCGAAATCAGCAGTGAGTTGTTCATTCATGTTCGTTACCGGAGAAGGCGGTTCAGGGTTAAAAACCAATCGAGCCGGATTTCTCACCGGCGAATCAGGAGTTTCCATGGCAAATGCGGGCGTGGCTTCCGAGCGCATCGGATTCCTTAAAGGTAATGCGGGAATGCCTTCGGGACGGACCAGACGATTGGCCGAAACTTCAGGGATGATGACCGAGCGGGCGGCCACGGTCGGCTTCGGCCTGAACTTTTTCAGATAATTTCCACTCAGGTAACCGCGGCGTCCGTCAGCGGTTTCAACATAATGGAAAACACCCCGTCGGGCTCGCTTAAGAATTCGAACTTGCGAGCCGCCCTTAACGCAACCTAATCGACGCGATTTGGACTTGGCTTTGGCGCGCAGATTCAGACAGGTTCTCACATTCACTTCATATACCGGATCCACCGCGAACGCCAATGGACCCAAGAACAACATACCGGTGATCAGCAACTGTATCCGTTTCATGGGAAACCGGTATGTTGCAACTCCGGTGGGGCTTCAGCTGTAAATAAACCGAGTTTTGCGTCTAAAAATGAGACGCCTGAGCGCGCGAAATGTCGCTGTAAGCGTTTAAATGCCGCCGATGTCCATGGTTTCTATGTCTTGCGACCGAGCCTCTAGCCCCTTGGCGGGCTAAACGCGAAAGCTGCTACTTGATGGATATTGGAAAATCGTGAGGCCAAATTCCGGAGCGATCGCCAACACATGATCGAATATATCGGATTGGATGCCTTCGTAATCCACCCATTTGATGGTGTTGGCAAAAGCATATATTTCAATGGGAAGGCCCTGTGGACTGGGCTCCAGCTGCCGCACGATCATGGTCGCTTGCTGCTGAATGCGCGGATGATTCTTTAGATAATTCACCAAATAGGCCCGGAAGGTGCCCACGTTGGTCAACCGTCTCGGGTGCGTCTCGTTGCTCGCATACTGCGCCAACTCAGTCGTTTTTTGCTCAAGGTAATCGCGCAGAAGCGGAACCTTCTTCAAGCGTTCAATATCCTCGCTTGAAAGAAACCGGATGGAATGCATATCTATATAAATTGAACGCTTGATCCGCCGACCACCCGACTCCTGCATCCCCCGCCAGTTCTTGAAGGAATTTTCGAGGAACTTATGAGTTGGGATCACGGTGATGGTGCGATCCCAATTCTGCACGCGCACCGTATGAAGCGCGATATCGATCACGTCCCCATCCGCGCCGAATTGGGACATTTCGATCCAATCACCCACGCGGATCAAATCATTGGAAATCAACTGAAGACCGGCGACCAGCGATAACAACGTGTCGCGAAAGATCAGGATCAGAATCGCCGTCATCGCACCCAGGCCGCTTAAGAAGACCCATGGCGATTTATCAAGCAGAATGGAAACGATCAGAATGAGCGCCGCCACATAGAGCAAGATGATGATGACCTGGATGAAACCTTTGATCGGTCGGTTGCGCGCGATTTCCAGCGAGCTGTAAGCGTCATGGATCCGCCCCAACAATGTGGTTAACGCCCGCAACACCACCGCCACCAGCGTGGCCGAGACCAGCTTTAAAACAAAGGCGCCCACATGACCCGTGAGAACGGCCGTGTTCGAAAGCCCCACGTGGAGAGTGAGGATCGTGAGGATCCATGCTGTTTGCGCGATTAACGGCCGATCAAGTAACGACTTCGTCCAGACATTGGGAATTGTTTTGATGAAGATCGAACACAGGCGGAACAAAACCGACTTCGCGACGAAATGCACCAGCGTGGCCGCCAGCAATATCGCCGCCAATCCCAAAAAAGCCGGAAAAAAAGAGTGCTGAATCAAAATTTCGGACATACCTAGGTCTAATCATAAAATCAGGCTGGACGGTATTAGAAATTTTGGTGTTTCACTCGGCCGACGGAACACCAATTCCCTCTTTTTTCAGCAGCTTCACATATTCAGGATAAAGCGCCACATCGCGAACAAACGGCCAATAGCTGGGATCGATGTATCCTTTCCCCCCTTGGCCCCAATGTTCACCCCAGGAATTCTGAATCTCGAAAACATAATCGCCGTTCTTAAGGCGTGAATATCCCGTCAGCAGAACCAGATGATTGATACCGATCTTGTCATGAACCAATAAATTGGCGAACTCATGATCCCATTGCAAATGGGAAAACCGGTCAACGGAAAGGATTCCCCCATCCGTGAACGCATCGATCCAGCGCAATTTGATCAAAATCGGTTTCTTCTCTCGTTTCAACTGCTCGGCGATCACCGCTTGCAGCCGGCGCTGGACCTTCCGACTCATGCTGTCCGGCAATTCCACCACTTGCAATTGAGTGAGGTTGGACTCCACTTGGCCATAGTGGCGCGCGAACGCCACCGGTGTCAGCCAACGTCCGTTGAAAAAGAAATTATCAGGCGGCAAGGAACCGAAATAAGCCTCCAACAGCCGATCGATTTCCATAGAGGCATAGGCTTTGGAACTTCTTCTTTCCTTGATTTTCATCCGCTGTTGCGCCACCAGATAGCCGAGATCCAGGCGAAGCCGATCCACCATATCGATTTGCCTCGCCGGCATTCGTGACGGCCAAGCTCCTTTCGGAAGCAGACCTTGTTTTCGGATCAGTGACAGAACCGCGAAAATGGAGGCGCCGTCATCGATGTGGTGAGCGATTTCCGCAGGATTACGTCCCAGCGCCCTTCTCGCTTGATACCGGAGCCAATGAAAGATCAAAAAATTTTCGTCGAATTCAATGGGTTCGGCGAGCGGGTGCCGTCGCATATGATCAGCCTGAAGAAGAACAATGGCCGCATGGGCCCAGCAGGTGCCCGCGTACCCTTGATCCGGTGGTGGCGGACATTGAGTCCGAAATTGCAACCGAGCCCCAAGGATCGACTCGCATTTTGTGCTTTCCGTCGCGAATGCCGGGGCAGATCCGGTCCACCCGGCAAAGAAAACGATAAATAAAAAAAGGTGACGGACCACGAAGTGAGCGACAGCAACAAATATGCCGTCAAGCCGACGGCACTAACCTGTGCGCGCCCAGATTCCAATCCAGACTGGGGTCAATCAAACGCGGGGCTGATAAAGTTTTATCACGCCCCTCACGAAAGCGGACGAATTCCTCTTTGGACGTCGAACTTCGCAGATGAATGTTGCCGCGTTTTTGTTCGCCCAAAGTCGCGCGGTATATGAGTGGCCGCCCCTTCGGTCGGTAATCATGCCCCACGAAAACCAGATACTCGTCCGGCAACGAATACAATTTCCCCCAAACGGAGTCGTAAAGTTCACTGGCGCTGCCACCGGGAAAATCACAGCGCCCGACTCCCGAATCGGGCATCATCAAGGCATCGCCCGTGAATAACCAATCTTCAATCCGATAGCTGAGACAAGCGGGTGTGTGACCCGGCGTGGTCAACGCCTGAATGCGAAGAACGCCCGCCGTGATTTCCTCTTGGTCTCGCAGCCACCGGGAAACTCCCAGATTTTCGAGGCGCAAAGATTCCGGCCAGGAATAAGCGCGTTTGAAATTGGCGAAAACTTCACTCGTCCGCGCTCCCAAAGCCCATCGGCAACCGGGGATCGCGGCACATAACTCTCTCGAAGCGGTCAGGTGATCGGCGTGCGCGTGCGTATCTAAAGCCCAATGCACCAGAAGCCTTTTTCCTTCAATGAAACGAAGGAGCTTCTCCAGGGAACGCCGGGATGTCTGACGGGTCACGGGGTCGTAATCCAACACAGGGTCAATAACAACGGCGTCCCGAGTGTCGGAATCCCACACGATGTACGTCAGTGTCCCCGTTGGTTCGTCATAAAAGGCTTCGATTTTTTTCACTTATTTTACCATTTGGCGCAAAACCGCGATTTCATCGATCAGATCCAAGACGCGGTCTTTAGCTTCTTCAATATGCTCCGCCATCGTCTTGATCTGCTTAACCCGGACGTGGTCCTTACGCAATTTTTTGAGCGCCGCTCTGGCGCCCTCAATGGAAAATCGGTCACGATAAAGAAGTTTTTTAATCAGGAGAAGATTCTCCACGTCACGGCGCTCATACACCCGTTGGTTGTGTTTGCTCTTCTTGGGCTTAAGAATATCGAATTCCGTCTCCCAATAGCGCAGCACGTAGGTTTTCACGCCGAGAATCGCGGCCACCTCACCGATCTTAAACGCCAACTTGTCGGGAATTCGCGCCAGATCGGCTTCCAGTTCGCTGTCCACCGCCACCGGCACTTCCGCTGGCACACTGATCGCCGGCGGCGCGTAACGTTTTTCAACTTCGGAATTCAGCTCGACCTCTTCGATCAATTTCAATCCTCTTCTTCTTTAACCTGGCTCGGGTCTTCGCCATTCAGCAAGGCCTTCAACACCTGACTTGGCCGGAAAGTTAAAACCCGACGGGCGCTGATGGTAATCTGATCACCCGTTTGCGGATTGCGTCCGATGCGCTCCTTTTTGCCACGCACGATAAAGTTCCCAAAACCGGAGATTTTGACCTTGTCACCCCGACAAAGGACTTCTTTAAGTTGATCGAAAACCATTTCCACCAGCTCGGAAGCCTCTTTTTTGGAGAAACCGATTTTTTGGTAAACTTTCTCGATGATGTCCGCTTTCGTCATTGTCGATCGGCTGGAATTTTGCCCCGGCATGCTCTCCCCTTAGCTAATGCACCTGCGGGATCCCCGCAGCTCTGCCTAAAGGCTAACAAGTCCTTGAAAACTTTCAATTATTTTTATCGATCGCGGTTGACTCAGCGCACCTTCAAGGGGAACTTCTTACTGACGCTGCTAACAATGTGTTGATGAAGCTTCGCCATTTGATCGTCGGTCAAAGTGCCCGCCGAATCTTGAAACACCATTCGATAAGCCACGGAACGGTGCGATTCAGGAATCTCTCCACCTTCGAACACATCAAAAACTTCGATGGACTGAAGCAAGGCACCGCCGGCTTTCTTGATTTCCACGGCCACATCTTGAGCGCGAATATCCTTCGGCAAGACAAGCGCCAGGTCTCGCTCCACTGCCGGAAACTTCGACACCGGTTTGAACTTAACGCTTCGAGGCTGACCGCGGCCGAGCGCAACAAGATCCAATTCACCCACCGCAACGGGGACGCGAATTTTCTGCGCAACGCTCCATTGAGGATGAATGGTGGCCACATATCCCACGGGGCGCCCTTCGCAAACCAAAATCGCGGCTTGGGCCGGATGCAAAAGCGACGGTGGATTGACCCACTCTTTCCACTGCACCGCCTGAATCAGAAGCTTGTCGAGCATCAATTGCACGCGACCTTTCAAATCAAAAAAGATTTGTGATTGGCTCTTAGGCTGCGTCCAAAGATCCCGTCGCAATCCCCAGGCGACAACACCCATTCGCGGTTTCTGCTCATAGCCGTCATCGCCATGGCCGAAAATTTGACCAATCTCGAAAAATCGTCCGAATTCACTGCCATGGCGAACATTGTGCAAAAGATTCTTCAATAATCCGGGCACCAGAGACACTCGCATTGTGTCCAAGTCGGAACTCAGCGCGTTCTTGATCCGCACGGGTTTTGAATCCATATCCAATCCCGCGGCTTTATAAGCTTCGGCTGAACCTAAAGTCTCCTCCTGATACTGGCCCGACAGAAACCCGTAGTTCACGCACTGTAACATACCACTGATCCGGGCCAACTCCGCCATCCGCTGCTCAAATAAATATTGTTTATCATGGGCCAACGGTTCACCACCGACCACGGGCAGGTTTTCCGGGATGTGATTATAACCATTCAATCGGCCGTATTCTTCGACAAAATCCACATCCTGTTCCAAGTCCACGCGGTAAGCCGGAGGTCGCACCGAAAACACACCTTTTTCCAAGACTTCAACCTGGCAGTTCAAGCGATGGAGCCACTTTTTTAAATCCTCGGGATCAACCTTAAGCCCCAGTTTTTGACCGACGAATTCCGTGGAAACCCGGATCGGTTCACGTTCCACGACCGGTGCGCGAAGATCCCACCAGTCGGCGGCCACTTCTCCTCCGGCCACCTGTTGAATCAAACTCACCGCATGTTCGAGCGCGTCCACCACTCCGCTTTCGTCGGTGCCGCGGGAAAACCGATAGGCCGAATCCGTCTGCAAACCATGACGACGTGACGTGCGCCGCACACTATCCATGGCGAAATGGGCGGACTCGATAAAAAGATCGGTGGTGGCCTCGGTCACGCCCGAGTTCACGCCGCCGATCACACCGGCGATACAAACCGCCTTTTCGGCATCCCGAATGGTCAGCTCATCACCTTTCAGGACGATGTCGGTGCCATCCAAGGTTTTGAATTTCTCGTTCGCTTCGGCCGGGGCCACGATGATCTTGGGACCCGCGAGCGTCTTCAAATCGAAGGCGTGAAGCGGCTGCCCCCGATCCACCATGATGAAGTTCGTCACATCGACAACATTATTGATCGAGTTGAGCCCCACGGTTTCCAAACGGCGCTTCAACCACTCCGGTGACGGCCCCACTTTGACCGAGCGAACCAGGCGGCCCGCATAACGGGAGCAGAGCTTCTCGTCTTTCACTTCCAAGCCGATGGTTTGTTTGGTGCTCAAACCCGATGAAACTTTAACTTCCGGCTTTTTGGTTTTGAGCGGGCGGTCCAAAAGCGTGGCCAATTCACGGGCCACGCCCAAATGGGACAGGCAGTCGGCGCGATTGGGCGTGACATTGATTTCAAAGGTCACATCATCCAGACCGTAATAGCGCGCGAAGGGTTCTCCCACCGGAGCGTCAGGCGGAAGAATCATAATGCCTTCGGATTCTTTCTTAAGCCCAAGCTCACTTTCGGATGCGAGCATCCCAAGACTTTCAACGTCGCGAATTTTTGATTTTTTGATGGCGAAATTTCCCGGCAAGACCGCGCCGGGCAAAGTCACCACCACCTTATCACCCTGTTTGTGGTTTTTGGCGCCGCAAACAATCTGACGAAGGGATCCTTCTCCCGCGTCCACCTGACACACGGTCAGACGATCCGCGTTGGGATGCTTTTCCAGTTTCATGATCTGTCCGACGACGACGTGCTTGAACGCCTCACCCGGATCTTCAATGTTTTCGACTTCCAGTCCGGACGCGGTTAACAATTGAGCCAGCTCACCGGGCCGGCTTTTGTAATCGGACAAATCGATATGATCATTAAGCCACTTGAATGAAATCTTCATAAATCAAACTGTTTCAAAAAGCGCACGTCGTTTTCATAAAACAAGCGAATGTCGTCGATGCCGTATTTGATGATCGCCATTCGCTCCACACCGAATCCAAAGGCGAAACCCTGCCAAACCTTGGGGTCCATTTTGACCGCTTCAAACACGCGCGGGTTCACCAAGCCGCTGCCACCGATTTCGATCCATCCCGATTGTTTGCACATGCTGCAGCCCTTGCCGCCGCAAACCGGACAGGTGCAATCGAATTCCGCCGAGGGTTCGGTGAACGGAAAGAAACTGGGCCGGAATCTGACCTTCACGGAGCTGCCGAACAACTCGCGCGCCAGATAACTGACGGTGCCGCGAAGATCCGCCATCGAGACTTTGTGATCCACCAGCAAACCTTCGATCTGATGGAAGTTCGGAGAGTGCGAGATATCACTGTCACAACGAAAAACCGCGCCCGGCGCCACCACGCGAAGCGGTGGTTTGTCGGCCAGCAAAGCGTGGATCTGGACCGGCGAGGTGTGAGTGCGAAGCACGTGATGATCGTCAATGTAGAAGGTGTCCTGCATGTCACGGGACGGATGATCCGGCGGAATGTTCAAGGCTTCGAAGTTGTACCAGTCCTTTTCGATCTGCGGACCGGTCCGAACCGCGTAGCCCAATCGCGATAAAATCGAAAGGACCTCGTCCATGACCAGGTAAATGGGATGTTTGCTCCCCGAAATCACTTTGGGGCCCGGCAAACTCACATCGATCCGCTCACGCTGGACCTTCTCCGCCAATTCCTGTTGGCGAAGTTCGGCTTCGCGGGCCTCGTATTTTTGCTCGAATTGGGTTTTGACCCGGTTCACTTCCTTGCCGAAGACGGGCTTTTGCTCCTTGGGGAGCTTGCCCATTTCCCGCATCATTTCGCTCAGAAAGCCGTTTTTGCCCGCGAACGCCACCTTCACATCGTAAAGCTCTTGGACATTGCGCGCGCCCTGCAGCTGATTTAGGGCTTGGGTCAATCTTTCATTCAGGTTTTCGATTAACGAGCTTGGAACCATGGATTGGACAATGTACAAGAGGCCCTGATGAAGCGCAAGGACACCCATAAAAAGCCCGAAAAAATTCTTGATTTTCAGGACGCCGACAACCGGCTTTACGACATTTTCCGGCATCATGGGTTCGAGGATTTTCCCCACGATCAACGCCGGCGGTTGGTGGAGTTTTACCTTCTCTTGATGAACCACCAATTGCGCGACAATGTCACACGCCTGGTGAAATTCCGTGACATCGCCATTAAACATTTCATCGACTCGCTGATGGTGCCCCGACTCTGCCAGTTGAATTTTCCGTTATTAGACGTCGGCACCGGCCCCGGGTTTCCGGGAATTCCTTTGAAAATCGTTTTTCCCGATGAACGAATCATCCTCGCCGAAGGCGTTCGCCGCCGGGTCGACTTTTTAAAAGCGGTTCGCGAGGAGATGAACCTGAAAGAACTGGACATCATCGGGCGAAAGATCGACGAAACCTTTGAACTTCCCGTTCAAGGCGGCATCACCCGCGCGGTGGAGGAAATCGGGCAAACGTTGGGAAATGTGTCGCGATGCCTTCAGCCGGGCGGACGCATGTACTTTATGAAAGGCCCTAACACGGGTGATGAAATTCCGCGAGCCTTGAAAGAATGGGGTCAATATTACGTTCTCGAAAATGAAATCGAGTACACTTTGCCCAATACCCCGCACCAGAGAAAACTCATCATCTTCCGAAAAACCGCCAATCCTCCGCCACCGGAGTTCCCATGAAGGAAATCACCAGCTCGAGCAATCCGAAATTCAAACTTTGGCGGACCCTGCTTTCAGCCAAAGGAATCAAAAAAGAAGGACTTTGCCTGGTGAGCGGCGAAAAAATTCTCTCGGATCTGATGCGGTCCAAAGAGTTCGAGGTGGTGGATTGGATCGTGTCGGCGAAAAATTATGAAGCGCTTGAGAAGCTGCGGATCGGATCGAAAACGCCCGTCACCCGGCTTAGCGCCGACCTGTTCAATGAGCTGGATGTCAGCGGCACCCACTTTCCCTTGGCGGTCGCCCGCTGTCCGGTGGTGAAAAACTGGAAACCCTCTCCCCCTCGCGGCTTGAATTTGATCGTGGCCCTGTCAGATCCAACCAATCTGGGCGCTTTGATCCGAACGGCGGAAGCGTTCGCGGCCTCGGGCGTGATCATGTGCAAGGAATGCAGCTCACCCTTGCTTCCGCGCGCCATTCGCGCGTCCAGCGGGTCCGTCTTTCGACTTCCGCTCTTTCACGGACCGAGCATCAGCGATCTTTTCATTGAAACGGCCTATGGCCTCGACCTCGAAGGCATGGACATCAACCAAGTGTCCTTGCCGCGGGATCTTTACCTCATCCTGGGCGAAGAGGGGCAGGGCCTGCCGGATCGTCTCAAAGTGAATCGAGTTCGCATTCCCATGAACCCAAGCGTGGACAGTTTGAACGCGACCGCGGCGGGTACCGTGGCGATTTTCCGATATCGTCAAATTTTTCCGATAAATAACCAACCCAAATCATAAAACCAACTCAACTGCCGTTTTTGAAATGCCGAATTTAAGTCAGATTGACCTCGTGGAGTACCCCGAATGCGCGTATCGGTTTGGAACAGATTTTTGCCGACGAATGCAAAGGGCTTCACTTTGGTCGGTGCGCTCATCGCCGCCTCTGTGATTGGCGTGGTCGGACTCAGCATCGCAAGCATACTCTCGAATGTCTCTCAACACCAAAAACTCATGGCGCAAAAATTCGATGCCATGACTTTGCAGGTGATGCTCACTCAGATGATTTCGCTTCCCGAATACTGTACCTCGCAACTCAGAGACACTCCCGATCTCCCGCGGAAGTTCAACGCCCTCGGCGTGACCACCTCGGCCCCGTCTCCCACGCCAATCGACTTGGGGCTCATTCGCACGACCAGCGATCCGGCCTCGCCGGTATTGGCTCAATCCGGCCAGCCTTTACCCAATAGCAGTTTAATCATCGACAAGGTTCAACTGGCCAATATTATGCAATTCAGCGCCAACCGTTACATCGGCGAGTTGCAAGTGACCTTTTCGAACAAGAGCCAACTCGCCCGCCGCGCTCTCACCGTGCCGGGCGTCCTCTTCGACGCCGACGTCACAGATCCCACCAAGGCCGCGATCACCAATTGTCTGGCGCCCACCGTCGCCACCACCGCCGCCGGTCAGCATTTAGTGGTCACCCAGGAATACCCGAGCGGACAAAATGGCGGCGATATCAACACAAACGTTTGGTATACTCGCGATTTGAATACGGTGCGCGAAAACTCCATCTCAGGTGCTCAACTGATTCACACTCCGCGAACCGTGGCGACTCAAAAATCCGCCCAGTCTCGCATTCGCTTGCCCGCGGGAACTTACTACCTGCGGGCCCGAGTCCATGGAGATACGGCCGGTGATCATGTGGCCAAATGGTACAATGTCACCGATGGCAAGGATGTATTGATCGGCACCATTGCCTTCGCCCATGACGGCCAAGCCACCGAATCCTATGTTGTGGGCACCTTCAAAGTCGATGCCCCCACCGAATTCGAACTCCAGCATCGTGGTAACCGGCGCTGCGCGACCGCCCAATGCTGCCAGGATGCGAGCGGCCAAGCGTACTGCTCCACGCAAGGCGGAAATGCCAATTACGGTGTACCGGAAGTGTACGCCACTTTGGAAATTCAAAAGACTCAGTAACTAGCCGTTACCGATGATTTTCGCCGACATTTTCGGGCCCGTGACCCTTCCCCATGATTGATTGGACGTCCCCATCTCCTTAATCCTCCCTACCCGTTACGACCCCTTTCCGCTTTCAACCTCCTTCGAGCAGCGGAAACAATTGAATGGTTAACGCATAAACTTCGTCTTTTTCTTCGGATTGAGAAAGGCGGGCGATCTGGCGTTGAAAGTCGCGGATCGCGGCTTTGATTTGGGGAAGTTGGCGACGAGAGACGGCGAAGGTCAGCGAAGAAGATTCACGGGCGTCTACCGGCACTTCATCGATCGCCACCAGCGCCTTGGTCAGAATCTGTTTGTGATGTTCACGAACCGCCCGGCTGGAAGGTCCGCTGGGAAGCTCCATATTTTCACTGGACTGAATCCAGCGATCATCCTCGATCCTTAATAAACCTAATTCCTTGAGTCGCGCCACCGCTTCGCGGACGATCTCCGCCGGCAGATCCAAACGTGATGCGATCCATGAAAAATCAGGACGGAAATCACGCAACATGGTCATTTCCAAAATAGCCATGTGATACCAGTCGCGAATGACCGTGAACTTCGCGAGATCCAGTTGGTCCAATTTATCACGGCACATGCCCTCAAGAATGTCCGAGGCTTGTTTGCGGGCCACCCGTGAGCGCGCATGTTGCGATTCGACCAAGGTCAAAAACAACCGGCGATCGTCTTCGCGAAGCTGCAAACGATCAGCGATGACTTCCGCTTTGGCGACGGAAATCCCGCAAAGACCGCGCAGATTCTGTGAAAGCTTGGATGCCGGCATGCCGAGGTCTCGCGCGAACGCCCGCAGAGAGTAGTTGGGATTGCGGCTGCGGCGCACGCGAAATTCTTCTAGTAAGAAGTCCTGGTATTGCAGAACCATCTAGCTAGTCACTACCACGTTCACTCGCTAAAACGCAAATTTACAGCAAATGTTTACTGAACCGCAAAAGCGGGAATGAGATGTGCCTCTAATGATACGGGAGGTCTCTCCTCCCATAAACTCAATACAAATCCGCCACCACCGCTGCCAGTCGGCTTCGCCACTAGAGCTCCTGCTCCAGTAAGTAGACGAATATGGTTGGTCAAATCATCGTTACATAGCCCCCAAGCTTCAAAACACCGGGCCGCTTGGCGGATTGCACTTTCAAGCCCCTTTAAACCAGTCGACGCATCTTGCCCAAGCGCTTCCTCAGCCTGCCTGACCGCCTGAAGCATCCAGGAGTCAATCTTCCGCGCGCCTTCGGGGTCCACATCAAAGATTCGCTTCACCTTCGCTACACAATCCGACGTCATTCCCCGCCGACCGCAATAGGATAAATAGAGTTTAGGCGTCCATTTCGGCTCGATTCTCCGTTGTTCGCCGTCGCGGACGAAGACAATTCCCCGGGCAGATAACGACACGGCCAAATCCACACCCGAGCTTTCGAGATGAAAGAGATCCTCCAAACGCCGCGCGAATTCATAGACTTCACTCTCGTCTATCCACTGCATCGCACTACACCACCGTGAAACCGCTCCACACAGCGCCGCTGAAGCGCCAAGTCCGGTACCTACAGGTAATGTACTGGTCACCTTAAAATGCCCGCCTGGCGCTTTGACGTTCAGGCGGCTCAGGGCATTATCAAGCACGCCGTAAAACAAGAGCTTGAGGTCCGCGCCATGCTCACCGAGGAATTCAACCTTCAATGATTCCGTTCCGGGTGTGTAATCGAGTTGAAGAAAGCGGCTGGTTAATGGGAAGGCCATGGCCGGACATCCTCTGAGAACCGCGTGCTCGCCCGCTAAAATCCATTTACCAAAAGTCCGAGTGGAAAATTCCCGCATCACTCACCCCAGCTCTTGATCACTTTGAATCCATCAAGCCATTGTTCGGCCGCTCGGATCTGATCCGGACGAATCAAAATATGAACGTTCGCCCCCGCGTCCATGGTGATGAGCGGACCGTCACCGTCCCGGCCCCAGATCTCCCGAAGTTTGATCAAAACCTCTTTGGAGCCGCCGTTCAAATAGGAAAACGCCGGCGTGGCGGTTTCGAAAAGCGAATGCATATCCAAAAACTCATCCCAACAAATCTCAAAGGCCATGCGCCAATCACCATCACGTAAAGCCACTTTTAATTTTTCCAATCGCTCCTTGGCCCGCGACGTGCGACCCACCCAATTCGGACTGGTGTTCACCAATTCGTGAGCGTTGCTGGAGGAAACTTCTTTCACCCGCTCATCCACCACGATCACAGCATGCTCCAGGCGAAGATCAAGATCCAGAGCGCGCGCGCCCTCGTCTTCCCACTCCGCCCAGGGCGAGAAGAAGGAGCGGCAAGAAGAACCTGAACCTTGGCGCGAGAGAACCGATAACTCCTCATTGGAAACTTCCAGTCCCGGATGGGTGGCTTTGGCCAAAGCGTAAGTGGCCTCGGTCAAAGCGGCGAAACTGGAGGCGGAACTGGCCAGCCCGCAATCCGAGGGAAAATTATTCGCCGAGGAAATGCGATAGGCGCCCAACACCCGCCAATGATCCTTCAAGCGGGCGAAGTGATTCAAAAATTTTCCCAAACCTTTTTCACTTAATGAAATGGGCTGATAACCCGAAAGTGGCCGCCATTCGTCACGCTCGCCCGCGATCGGCTCGATGGTCACGAAGGAACGCAAATGCTCCAGCGTGTATGACAAGGACGGATTGGCCGGCCGATTTCCCGGTGTTTTGCCCATATACTTAATCAGCGCGATGTTGGAGGGAGCCGACGCTTCAATCTTCATCCGAGTCTCCCACCGTCAATTTCATTTCCAAGCCCGCGCAGAGATCATCGCGCGTGGCTACGAGATTCAGTGAATTCTTGCGCACGAACGACAGCATTTTCTCGCGCTCGTCCATGGGGAACAAAAACAAAACCGTGTCCGCGCCAAGGGCGCCGCAACCTTTCGCGGTCAAACACCAGGGCTGTTCTTCGAGAAAACGAATCAAGGTCAATGCGGCGGGCGCCTGCAATGAAAACTCCTTCAATGCCGCCGAGAACGCCTTTAGCCGGCCGATGAAAACTTCGCTGGAAGAGGTGCCGAACGCGTCAATGCAGTCCTGCGCCGGACGGACCAGCAGCGACATTTGCTTACGATCGATTTGTTGCAAATGCTCATGGGTCCTGATTTTTTGATGGGTGCGCACGATGCCGAAACCGATCTCGGGATAAGGCCAGCTTAACGCCCGCGTGTGGCGGGTGGTGACATCCACATAGGCGATCCGCCCTTGGATTTGCGAAAGCAGATCCGCTCCGCTTCCCCGATGATTCGTCAGCACCTGATAATCATTCCAGACCGCTTCTTTATCGAAAATGTCGGTGATTTTGGCGAACGAACTTTGCAAATAAGTCGTCAGACAGTGCACGAAAATAAATTGGGCGCTGGACGCGCCAAAGCCGCCCTGGTGATTGTGCGGATCCTTGAATTCCAGCGACCAACCGTTAAGGACCGGCTCCCTTTGTCGGATCCAGGCCTGAGCCGGACTGCCCTCGGGAAATATATTGAGTGAGCCCTCTTTTTTACGCGCGATC
This sequence comes from Bdellovibrionales bacterium, assembly GCA_041690295.1. Taxonomy (GTDB): domain Bacteria; phylum Bdellovibrionota; class Bdellovibrionia; order Bdellovibrionales; family UBA1609; genus JALHOQ01. The sequence continues at coordinate 107,815 of JAWLHR010000007.1, read as the reverse complement.
AGTTCAAAGCGGGGTTTGGTATTCAGCACCAAAGCCGGAGAAGATCCCAGAACGGCATACTCGCCGACGAGGAAGGTTTTGCTTGGTGCCGAAAAAATAAGTCTCATGGAAGCTCACGTGCGGGCCCTTGCGCTCGCAATTCTTTCAATACCTCTATGGCTTGGCTTAATGAAATCCGTTTTTTCAACGAGAGGATTTCTTCCAGGCGTTTTTGCACGTAAGGAATCTCCCGCTCATTGGCGCCAGCTCCCAGAGTTAGGTTTTTAATGTGAAGTTTCATATGGCCTTCGATGATCCCCACCGTGGTGAGCGCGCGCAAAGCTCCAAGGTTTTGCACCAAGCCCACGGCGGCGCAGACGCGCGAAAGTTCTTCGGCGCTGGTCACATTCAAAAGACGCAAGCAAAGGCTCGCCGTCGGGTGCAAAGTCGTAACTCCACCGACCACGCCTAAAATAATCGGCGCCGTGATTTCGCCCACCAACCGACCGCCCTCGCGGCGCCAAGTGGTGATCGAGCGGTATTGGCCGCTGCGGCTCGCAAAGGCGTGAACGCCCGCCTCGACCGCGCGCCAATCATTACCGGTGGCGATCAAAATGGGATCAATGCCGTTCAACACACCTTTATTGTTGGTGGCCGCGCGATAGGGATCCATCTGCGCGAACAACGAAGCCTCTTCAATTCGCTCCATTAATTCCGGATCCAATCCGGACATTTCCACGCGGGCGTGAGTCAAACGTGAATCCACCAAATTCGAAAGGATGCACATGGTGACCGTCTCACCGGTGGCCGCTTCCACATGGGGTTTTAAAAATTCACAAACTTGATTGATGATGTTCGCGCCCATGGCGTCGCAAGGGTCAGCGTAAACATGGATAACGGCCATGTAGGTGCCATCGCCCCGATCCACCCGGCGGACTTCCATGCGTTTGATGCCGCCGCCACGGCGGACGAGTCCGGCGGCGACCTCGCGGTTGGCGAGATCCACCCATTCCGTTTCACGGGCTTTGGTCATCTCCACCAAATGGGCGTAATCTTTCACCTTGGCGATTTGAATCTGACCGATGATCTCGGTGCCGCGCATTTCCGTGGTGATAAATCCGTGCTCGCGAATCCACTTGGCGGTCTTGCTCGCCGCCGCGATGATTGATGTCTCCTCGACCGCCATGGGAATGACATAGGTCTTATTATCAATGACGAAATTCGTCGCCACTCCAAGAGGTAACTGGAAAAATCCGAGGACGTTTTCAATGAACTTTTCCGCCAGTTCAACCGGCACCTTGGCTCCCGAACGCAAGAACCGCACATCATCGGCCGTCAGTGCGCCCATTTCCAAAAGACGCTGATACCGCTCTTCACGGCTTAATTTCGAAAAACCTTGGAACATTCCGCCAGGATTTATTTCCCCCGCCATTTCCAAACCTTCTTCTTTCGCAGTTCATTGATGTCTTTACATCCCGTACAAAACATCACTGTTTTCACTTCGAATTCAATGGAGCTCATGAGTTGGCGCAAATTCTTTTCGCCACGGACCGCGGCCGCCAACACCGGTGCCGCGAAGCCCACTACATCCGCACCCATCGCCAGGAGCTTAGCCGCATCGAGCCCGGTGCGCACGCCGCCGGATGCCCAAACTTCGTAGTCCCGTTTTAGAGTGATTGCTTCAGCCAGGCTCTCAACCGTGGGAATTCCCCAGTCGGCCAAAGTTTCAGCGGCCTGCCGTCGCGCATCGCTTCGGGAATTGCGATCACCTTCAATTCGTCCCCAATGGGTTCCGCCGAACCCGCTCACATCCACCGCACCGAGCCCTAAACCGCTCAGGCGCTTCAAGGTGGCGCGCGAAAATCCGCAGCCGGTTTCCTTCACGATCACCGGTACACTTAATTTTTTAGCCAAATTCCGGATGGCCTTAAGACCGCCCCGGAAATTGGGCGTGCCTTCCGGCTGCAGGCATTCTTGCAGCGCATTTAGATGAATGATCATGCCCGAAGCTTCCAACGAATCCACCAAGCGCTCGATGCTATCGACGGGTGAGTGAATGAGCTGCGAAATTCCTAAATTACCGAACAATCGGGCCTTTGGCGCCTGCCGGCGAATGGCTTTCCATTCTTTGGCGGCGTTCTTGTCGTTCAGTTCGCGACGCTGGGAGCCCACCCCCATGCGCCAACCGAAATCCTGGGCCACCCGCGCCAGCAACGCGTTGAGATGGGTTGAATCCCCATGACCTGCGGTCATCGAGCTGATGAGAAAGGGTGTCGGTGATTGGAAACCCAGTGAACGACTGGAAATGTTGATTTCTGAAAAGTCGAGATCGGGCAGAGCCTCATGAATCAACTCCACCCGGTCGAAACCGGCCTTGCCGATGGCTTGATTTTTAAGCGAAAGCGCAAGGCGAAGGTGATCGCGCTTGCGCTTTTCAAAATCCACGTTTGGTTCGTGAAAGGCCATCAGCCCGCCACTTCCCCGGCTCTTTAAGCCGAAGCCTGGGGCAGAACCTGCTTGACGAGAGCCGCGAAGGCATTCGCATCGCGAATCGCCAAATCCGAAAGAACTTTGCGGTTCAAATCGATTCCGGATTTCTTTAAGGCGCCCATGAGAGTGGAATAGCTGGTTCCGTTCAGTCTGGCGGCCGCATTGATCCGCTGAATCCAAAGCGCGCGCATGTCACGTTTTTTTACGCGACGATCGCGATACTCATACGCCAAAGCGCGATCCACTTTTTCGCGCGCATGAGTGAATGATCTGGAGTTCGCGGAGTAAAAGCCGCTGGCCCGCTTAAGTAATTTTTTGTGACGACGACGAGTTACGACTCCACCTTTAACACGCATGTCTCACCTCTTAAGGAAGCAAGCAACGAGTGATCTGATACTCGTTGGCGGAATGCACATAGGCGGGAGTGCCTAAGAGACGTTTACGTTTGGATGACTTGTTGGACAGCAGGTGGCGCATGCCGACTTGGCCGCGTTTAATTTTGCCACCGCCCTTAACCCGAAAGCGCTTTTTCGCCCCGGAATGGGTCTTCATTTTCATTGTTATTTCTCCTAAACCTAACGACGGCGATTGGCGGAACTCACCAATTCTTGGAAGCCTATCGTGGTTTCAATGACTTGAAGGGATATCGGTTCAAGCCGTCGAAAGCAAGATTTGGCATGATTTGAGGTGGGGTTTTGGAGAATTTTACACGGCGCAGCGGAACCGCTTACTCCCCCGATTCCGCCTTCTCATCCTTTTCTTCCGTCAGCTCCGGCTTGGGCTGGTTTTTCAAATACTCCTTCACCTTCACCGGATCCGGCGCCAGCAGCAAAAAGGCCTGTTTACCTTCCAGCTTGGGAGGGGTTTCCACCACGGCGATGTCGGAAAGGAGATCCTGCACCTTCTTCAAGGTCTTCATTCCGAATTCCTGGTGAGCGAGTTCGCGTCCCATAAAGCGGAGGTTCACCTTCACTTTATCGCCGTCCAAAAGAAAGCGGCGGGCGTTTCGCACTTTCACTTCGATATCATGTTCGTCCGTACGCGGACGCACCTGAATCTCTTTGATGGTGATCACCGTTTGCTTCTTTTTGGCCTCTTTTTCCTTTTTCTTACTTTCGTACTTCCACTTGCCGTAATCCATGATCTTGCAAGTGGGCGGGTTCGCCGTAGGCGCGATTTCAATCAGATCCAAACCACGAGATTCCGCGATGGCCAAAGCCTCGCGCGACGACATAACGCCAACCATTTGGCCGTTTTCATCAATCAGACGAACTTGGGGCGCGAAGATTTCTTTATTGACGCGCAAACCACCATCATCTTTTTTGCCTTTACGAAACCTATCGAAACGGCCCCCCGGCGGGCCAGGTCTAAACGGACGAATTGTGAGCCTCCTGGTTTAGGTTGGGTCCGGTTTGAAACACACTTTCCAACCGGCGTTCCTGAATCTCGATCAAAAGTTTTTCCGCGAATGTGGCGAACGGCAGGGCATCCAACACTTGGCCACCCTTCAACCGGACGGAAACCGTCTGGTTTTGCATTTCCTTATCGCCCAACGTGAGCATGTATGGAATTTTCTGTAATTGAGCCTCGCGAATTTTATACCCGAGCTTTTCTCCCCGCTCGTCGAGCGACGCGCGAATCCCGAGTTCACGCAGTTTGTTTTTTAAATCACGGGCGTAATCCAATTGACGGTCGGTCACGGTCATCAACGCCACCTGAACGGGAGCCAGCCAGGTCGGCAAATGCCCGGACGTGTGCTCAAGGTAAACACCGATGAAACGCTCCAGAGATCCCAAGATCGCGCGATGGAGCATCACTGGGCGGTGTTCTTTGTTATCCTCGCCCACGTATCCAAGCTGAAACGCATTGGGCAGATTGAAGTCCACTTGCAAAGTACCCAGCTGCCACGGCCGCTTTAAGGCGTCGACAAACATGATGTCGAGTTTTGGTCCGTAAAACGCGCCGTCCCCGGGATTGATCGTGTAGGACAAATTCAAGGATTTGAGCGCCTGTTCAAGCGCCCCTTCGGCCTTGTCCCACAGTTCGTCGGCGCCCATGCGCTGAGCCGGTCGGGTCGAAAGATAAATCACGTAATTGGACATGCCCAATGTCTTATAAATTTCATCGAGCATCTTCATGAAGCCACCGATTTCCTGCTGCAACTGATCCACGCGGCAGAAAATATGGGCATCATCCTGGCAGAATGTCCTTACGCGGGTCAGACCATGGACGACGCCGCTTCGCTCATAGCGATGAAGTCTCCCGAAATCCGCGATTCTCCATGGCAGATCCCGGTAGGATTTACGTTCGGCCTGGTATAGCAAGCAGTGCGCGGGACAATTCATCGGCTTTAACGAAAAATCCCGATCATCGACATGGGAAAAATACATGTTCTCGCGGTAGTTTTCGTAATGACCCGACTGATGGAAGAGATCCACATCGAACATTTGCGGTGTGATCACTTCCTCATAGCCGTATTCGATATATTTTTCGCGGATGAAGTTCTGCAGTTGGTTGTAAATCACCGTGCCCTTGGGGGCGAAGAACGGACTCGCCGGTGCGTACTGGTGAAAATAAAAAAGCCCCAGGTCTTTACCCAGTTTGCGGTGATCCCGTTTCTTGGCCTCTTCGAGATTTTTTAAATATTCCTCGAGATCTTTTTTCGAGTTGAAGGCCGTCGCGTAAATCCGTTGCAACTGGGGATTCTTTTCGTTCCCCCGCCAATAAGCGCCGGCGATGCTTAACGTTTTGGTGGCCGCGATTTGCCCCATTCGTTGCACGTGGGGACCTCGGCAAAGATCAAACCAGTTCTCACCCTGGCGGTAAATCCCCACGGTTTTTTCACCCTTCGCTTCGAGCTCGCGAATCAGTTCCACTTTAAAACGCTCGCCCATTTTTTCGAATGTGCTGATCGCCTTCTCCACCGGCCAGTCTTCCCGCACCACGGGGTCATCCCGTTTCAAAATTTCCGCCATCTTCTTGTCGATCTTTTCCAGATCTTCCGGCGAAAAACTCCGAGGGGAATCAAAGTCGTAGTAAAAACCGTCTTCGATCACGGGACCGATCGTCACTTTCACATCCGGCCACAATTCCTGAACGGCTTGGGCCATCAAATGGGCGGCGGAGTGACGGATCACTTCCAGCGACTCGGGGCTTTTGGTCGTGACGATTTTCAAACGGGTTCCGTCTTTGAGCTTTGTCCTGAGATCAACGACTTCGGGATTGTCGTCGATCAACCCGCCGACCGTATCATTGGCCAAACGCGGACCAATGCTTTGGGCCACTTCCAATACGGTTGGTTCGTGGTCGAAGTTTTTTACAGAATTATCGGGCAATACAATGCGGACAGACGACATAGATTAAGAGATCGTCACAGTCGTCTTTGGAATCATGATCTGATTGTAATCATTTCGTCGCGAAGACATCACTTCACACTTAGGCTTTTTACCACTTCATGTCAATAGCGAACACCGTCGGAAAACGACCTGGACCGGTCCAGATTCGCCCCAGCTGCTATTAAAGCCGATGACGCTCACTGGACCTGATCCTTACCATTTCAATTGATGATCATGAGCCTGATCACAATCGCGCTTTATACCTCGTCGGTCACCGCTGAAACCTGCGACCCGGAATCTCTCATGCGTTATGAGCAAGATATTCTTTCCGCGGCGGAACACCGTGATTTTGTCGCCATGGCTTCTCCGCTCGCTTGCATATTAAAAATGCAGCAGGAGAACCCGGGCCTCTCCCGTTATCTGGCGTCGAGTTTTTGCGTACCCTTTTCGGCGGCGAACAAATCAAAAATGATCAGCAAAGGCGACTGGCACTTCCACACCTTATTCTGCTCGAGCAGATCTACCGCGAACTCTTCAACGGCGAATCCATCCCGCTCAGCTGGGAGCTGAGCGTTCGCGATTAATAAACCACGTGATGGTGAAGTGATTCGTGAATCCGCGGATCACGCGCCGGAACGATCAGATTACGCGACAAGAACCGCGTGACGGTGAACATGAACAATCCGCCAAAACCCGCGAAGATCAGAATTTCCGGAAGTCCGAAGACCACGCGCTCCGCAGTCAGATTGGGATAAACCAGCCAGTAAAGATCCACGTACTGCATCACTAAAATCAAAACGGACACGGTTCCGAGGATGGCCGGATTCCGCTTCGACCGACGGGAAAGAAGAGCCAAGAACGGAACCACGAACTTAAAGAGCAACAACGCCGCGGACACATACACCCATGATCCGGTCACGCGCGGAAGGTAGAAGATGGTTTCTTCCGGCAGGTTCGCATACCAAATCAACATGTACTGGGAGTATGCGATGTAGGCCCAGAACACGGTGAAGGCGAATAAGAACTTACCCAAATCGTGGAGATGGTTCTCATCCACGTAGCCGGTCAGCAAGCCCTTGTTTTGCGCATAGATGATCAAAAGAATCATCAAGGCCATGGTGGACTGGAACAAGCCACCGAAAAGATAAATACCGAAAACGGTGCTGAACCAGTGCGGTTGAAGACTCATCAGCAAGTCCACACCGAAAAGCGAGAATGAAACAGCGAAGGTCAACAAAAAGGCCACCGACCAACCGACCGATTTATTCGTGATCTCGGGATCACCGGTCTTATCCTGCTTCAATGAGCCACCGACCAATTTCTTGGCGAAAAGCAACCACAGTCCGAAGAACACCAAAATACGGATGACAAAGAAGATGGTGTTCAGATAGCCGCGCTTGTGCATCAACAAGGCGTCTTCCGCCACTTTCGCGGGGTCCATCCAGTCATAAAGACTTTTTCCACCCGCCAAAAGGATCAAAGCTCCAACCAACGCCACCGGCAAAAACGCCGTGAAGGCCTCACAGAATCGCCGGACGTTCACGCTCCACCCGGCTTTGCTCACATGCTGGATGCTGGCGAAGAACAGCCCGCCGATCGCCAGAATAAAGAAATAAAAGTACGCGGTCAGGTAAGCATGCCAAGCGCGCTCCTTATCGCTGGTCAACAGGAACACGAAGGCGGCGATTCCCAAGCCGGCCAAACCGAGCATCAGTCCGGTGAACTTGGGTGATACAGGCATGGGTTGCGGTGTTACGCGGGAATTGGAATCCGTCATATTTTAGTCCCTTTATCTTTGCAATGTGCGCACGTAGTTCACAATCGCCCAACGGGCTTTCTCACTTGGGATCTGACTGGCGTAGGCCCCCATCACGCCCCGTCCGGCGGTGATCGCATAGTAAATGCGACCGTCGGAATAAGCCTTGGCTTCGGCGTTGATCAGGTTTCTGGGCTTAATGGTGAATCGTTCCGCCACCGTTCCCGATCCATCGCCGCTCGCGCCATGGCAAACCGCACAGTAAATGTCGTAATTCTTGCGACCCAACTCTAATGTTTCGGGGGAGTTGTCTCCTGCCAGAGGATTGGGTTGTCGCTCGGCCGCGACGGAATCATCCGCATATTTATAAGGAGTGTATCCGCGGGGAACCGTACCCGCCGGCGGCATTCTCATCTGCGGCTTATCACCGTCTTCGGGGACCCAGTCCTGAGATTTCACCGAAACCTGGTCCATCATGTTGTTGATAATTTCAATATTGGTTTTGTTGCCCTTGGCGTTGCAACCCACCAAAAAAATGAGAGCGGAGAGAATCGCGAGTGTCTTCATTTAAAACTCCGTCCGTTTCACTTCAACGGCGCCCATTTCACGGAACAACTGCTCGATATTCGCCGCATTGAATCCCTTGTCATCTTCCGGCACGAAGAGCGCGAACTTATGGCTGCTCAAATCCGGATCAATCACCGGCGGATCCACTTTGGGAAGCCCGCACACGAAGATCAAAGCCCCGACTGAACTCAAGGCACCGAACAAAATGGTTAACTCGAACATCACGGGCACGAACGCCGGAATGGACCACATCGGTTTACCGCCGATGATCACCGGCCAATCCACCGCCGATGTCCACCAGGTAAACCAAACGCCAAAGGAAAACCCAGCCAAGCCGAAAATAAAGGTGATCCAGGGAATGAAGGAGAACGGAATTCCCATGGCCTCGTCGATTCCGTGGAGCGGAAACGGCGAGATGGCTTCGAATTTAGTGTATCCGGCCTGACGCGTTTTGCGGGCGGCCTCGACCAGCTTATGCTCATCCAGCCAAATGCCGGCGATGCCTTTACGTCCGCGGCTTCTCAGTAACTGTATGCCTTTCTCAATGATGTCCATTGCCATCTCCCTCGCGGCCCACATTCAGCACGGGTTTCACCTCGGCGATGGAAATGGCCGGAAGCACCCGTGAGTAAAGCAGGAACAGCGTTAAGAACAGACCAAAACTACCGAACAAGGCTCCGAAGTCCCAAACCGTGGGAATCCATGTGCCCCAGTTGGACGGCAAGAAGTCGCGGTGAAGCGAGGTCACCACAATCACGAAACGCTCGAACCACATCCCGATATTCACGAAAATGGAAACGATGAACATGATCGGAATGCTTCGGCGCGCGGCCTTGAACCAGAAAACCTGCGGAATGATCACGTTACAGGTCACCATGATCCAATAGGACCACGCGAACGGTCCGAACGCCCGATTCAAGAACACGTATTTCTCATACTCCACGCCCGAGTACCAGGCGATGAAAAACTCCGAACCGTAGGCGTAACCAACCATCAAACCGGTGGCCATGATGATCTTGTTCATGGCCTCCATGTGATCGAGGGTGATGTAGTCTTTAAAGACAGGCACCAACTCGCGGAAGATCGTCATCAAAGTGACCACCATCGCGAAACCGGAGAAGATCGCGCCCGCGACGAAGTATGGCGGGAAAATCGTGGTGTGCCATCCCGGCAGGCTGGCGACCGCGAAGTCGAACGACACGATGGAGTGCACGGAGAGAACCAGAGGCGTCGAGAGACCCGCGAGCAACATGTAAACCATCTCGTAATGGTTCCAGTTGCGGGCGGTGCCCCGCCAACCGAGCGAAAGCGCCCCGTAAATGCGCTTGCGCCACGGGCTCTTCGCACGGTCACGGATGGTCGCCAAATCCGGAACCATACCGATGTACCAGAACACGATCGAAACGGTGGCGTAAGTTGAAACCGCGAACACGTCCCAAATCAGCGGCGAGCGGAAGTTCACCCACAGCGGGCCGCGCTGGTTGGGATATGGGAGCAACCAATACGCCAACCAGGGACGACCGGTGTGAAGGATCGGGAACAAGCCCGCCGTCATCACCGCGAACACGGTCATGGCCTCGGCGCTTCGCGCGATACTGGTCCGCCACTTTTGCCGGAAGAGGAAAAGAATCGCTGAAATCAAGGTTCCCGCGTGACCGATACCGATCCAGAACACGAAGGTGATGATGTCCGTTCCCCAGTTCACCGGGTGACTGGTTCCCATCATCCCCATACCGTAGGTCACGATCATGCCCTTCGCGAAAATGAAGATGAAGAGTAGGAAAAGTGTCGCGGACAGTCCTACGAAGAACGCCGGCTTTGGAAACCGCTCAACCACCGAGGCGATGTCGTTGGTGATCGTCTCATATGTCTTGTTGCCGAGGATAAGAGGATTGCGCCTGATCATGAGTGATGTCCTTTTTCATGATGTTTTGACTCGCCCTTCAGCTCTTCGGTGTTGCGCACTTTAACCTGATAGTGAACCGCCGGTTTGGTGTTCAACTCACCAAGCAATGCGTAGGCGTGCGGCTTCTTGAACTCACCGCTCACCTTGCTTTCACTGTTGTTCAAATCGCCGAAAATGATGGCCTTCGACGGACAGGCCTGAGCACAAGCGGTGGTGAATTCATCCGCGCGAAGCTCGCGATCTTCCAATTTCGCCTGTGTCTTATGGAAGCGGATCCGGTGAATGCAAAACGTGCATTTTTCCATGACCCCCCGATGGCGAACGGTCACATCCGGGTTCAGCGCCAAGTGCCGCGGCTTCTGGATCTCGGTGTAGTCAAACCAATTGAAACGCCGCACTTTATAAGGACAGTTGTTCGAACAATACCGGGTTCCAACGCAACGATTGTAAATCATGTCGTTGGTGCCTTCGTCGCTATGAACGGTGGCGATCACCGGGCAAACGGTTTCGCAGGGAGCATTATCACAATGCATGCACGGCACCGGCTGATGGACCGTATCCGGATCTTCCGGCGTGCCCGTGTAGTACCGGTCAATGCGCAACCAGTGCATTTCGCGTCCGCGAAGCACATATTTTTTGCCCACCACCGGAATATTGTTTTCACTTTGGCAAGCGATCACGCAGGCGCCGCAACCCGTGCAGGAATTAAGATCGACAACCATTCCCCATTTGTTGCCTTTGTACTCGATTTCCTTCCACATCGTGAGATCCGGATGGTGATGAATGGCACCGCCCGGTTTTTTGATGTGATCGGCCAGTGTTTCTTCGATCACGATTTGCCGGCCTTCCATCGTGTGATGGCCTTGCGTGCAAGCCAATTCGACAAAGGTTTTTTCCACAGTCAGCTTCGTCTCCAAACCTGAGCTGATCAGACGGGAATCTTTCCACGCGGCCAAGCCGTAAGCGTTAACACCCACACCTTCCGCCACCTTGCCGGCGCCCTTACGACCGTATCCGACCGCAAGCCCGATCACGCCATCGGCCTGACCCGGCTGAATATGAGCCGGAACGGTCACCGTATGATCTCCGACCATCAAAGTGACATTCTGACCTTCACGAATCTTGAACTGCTTGGCGTCCCTTAAGGAGAAACAAGCGTAATTGTCCCAAACAATCTTGGTCACGGGGTCGGGGAACTCCTGAAGCCAGGGCACGTTCGCCAGCGATCCGTCACCGAGACCGACGGTTTCGTAAAGCACCAGTTCAAACCCACTTTGCGCCTGGCTGGGTTTCACGCGAGCCAGCGCCGAGGTTACAAACCCCCGTCCACCGCCCGAGCGCTCCGGCGTTTCGCGAACGCCGACCTGAAGCAGATTCACCCAGTAATCATCAAAAGATTTTCCGCCGGTATTGCGGGCCAGATTGTCGCTCCAGTTGGAGCGCAGGTAATCGTACCAGGTCTCGGAACCGCGAGCCCGGGCTGAACCTTTGCCCAATCCCTTCATCCAACTGAGCAGCGAATCCTGCATCGCCCGTGTGTTGTGCAAAGGTTCGATGGTCGGCTGCTGCACACTCACCACGCCGTCAAGCGATCGCGAGTCGCCCCAGTTTTCAAGCGGATGGTGATCGCACGCGATATAGTCGCAAAGGCGGCCGGTCTCATCATTACGATCACCCGTATAGATGATCATCTCGACATCTTTTAGATTCTCTTCAAGTCCCGCCGATCGCGGCAGGGAATAGAGCGGGTTACAGCCATGAATGATCAGAGTTTTGATCTCTTTGTTTTTCAAAGCGGTCACGAGCTCACTGATTCCACGCTGCGTGCCCCAAGCTTCCACCGCCGCGGGTTCAACGGTCTTACCTTCGTTATCTAGAACCGCGTTGAGGAAATTCGTCGCGATATAAAGCGACATCGCATTTTCCGTCTCCGCGGGCAGACCACCCGCGAGCACCAGAGACTGGCCGCGATTCTTGATCAATTCATCGGCGACGCCGGTGACATCCACGCCCAGATCGCCGCCGTTACGGGCGAACGCCGAGAGCATTCGTAAAACAGCCCCGTCCGAAGCGTAGCGGGAAACCTTCTTAACCACGATGATCTCGTGCAAGAGCGCCATCACCACATCCAAAGATTGTGACGGGCGAATGCGGAAGCGTCGATCGGCATTGGTGCCGGTCAAGCTCATCAGCGATTCGAAGACCACGAGCTTGTTCATTTCAGGCATCGCACGCCGTCCTTCGGCGAACTGGCGATTGAAGTGGGTCGGCGTCAACCAAGTGCCGAGGAAATCATTGTTAATGGCGACGATGTATTTGGCCCGGTCGATCCGATACCGGGGCAGCGCTTTTTGACCGTAACATACTTTCTGCGCTTCCAAAAACGAGCTGTGAGAGAGATCGTCGTAATTATAAAGAGTGGCATTGGTGGCGCCGGCGAAATCTTCGATCAGGGCCTGAGTGGACGGCGAAATCTGGGTGCCCATCAACATGGCCACCTTGCCTTTTTTCAGCTGTTCCACAACGGCTTTATCAACATTCTCCCAACTCACGTTCACGGTTTCGCGATTGGTGCGCGTGGCGTTTTGCAAATTGCGTTTGGCGTTCGTGAACCGGTCAGGATCGTAAAGTTTCAAAATATGCGCGATCGCGCGCGCTGATGTGCCCCCCTGATTGCCCGGGTGATCAGGATTACCTTCAATCTTGATCGGACGGCCATCCCGTGTGGTGACCAGAATCCCAATGGATTCATATCCTTCGCTGTACGCGGAGGCATAAAAGTTGGGAATTCCGTGGGTCACTTCCACCGGTTTCTTGGCGTAAGGAATGATTTTCTGAGCCGGGCGGCGCACACAGCCAAAGGTTGTCAACGCCAAGGAGGCGCCCATTAGTTTTAAAAACTCACGACGGGCCCATCCATCTTTCCCGTCTTCCGATTGCAACGGCGAAGAGCGGAATTCGTTTTCGACCAATCTGGCGAATTCGGGATCGTTTCGCCATTGTTCCAGACTCATCCAGTATTTGTTCGTCACACCGTGATTTTGGGTTTCCATACTGAGCCTCTTTTAATAGTGGCAGGTGCTGCAATTGGTTGGAGCATTGTTCTCGGGCTGGCGATGGCATTGTACACACCATCCCATCGAGAGGGATGAAACCTGTTTGATTTTTTCCATCTCGGCCACGTTTCCGTGACATTCCGTACAATCTTTGCCGGCTTTGATGTGCGGACCATGGTGAAAGCGGACAAAGTCAGGCAACAAATGCACCTTTTGCCAGGCCACGGATTTACCGGAATTGTAGGCCTCACGAATGGCGTTGATCCAATCGCTTTCTTTTTGAACCAATCCCGGTCCATGACAATTCATACAAACATTCAAGCTGGGAACCGAGGCGTGTTTCGAAGTTTCCGTACCGGTGTGGCAGTATTTGCAATCGATTTTATACTGACCCGCATGAAGCTTGTGGGAGAATGGAATGGGTTGATCAGGTTCGTATCCCTGATTGTAACCGATCACCACTTTGTTATTGGAGAGAGCATAAACTAGCGCGCTCAGGCCACCTAAAATTGAAAAGACGACGAGAGCACCGACGAACTTTTTAGTCATAGTCAGACCTTGTTCACTGATGGATTTTCTCAGTTAGTTGTTACGTAGAGATAACCAACCAACATACTGATGTCATTATCTTGTTTGGTTTTTCAATCGCTGATAACGCACTGTTGATACATAGGCCACATACAAGATGTGAACGACGACGAAACCGGAAACATACTCCACGCCACCGGCGCCGAATCCGTACGAGTGCAAGCCCGCGCCCAAGACGAAATTCACTCCGTACCAAGCCATGATAATCAGAGAAAAAGTGACGACCGCACCCGCGGCCAATTCGAAATTTTTCACCCATCCGACAAGGCGACCATGGAGAAGTGCCAAATATCCCAGCAAAGAAATCAACGCCCAGGTTTCTTTAGGGTCCCAACCCCAAAACCGACCCCAGGAATAATCCGCCCAAACACCACCTAAAATGGTTCCGGCCGCCAAAAGCACCACGCCAATTTGCAATGACCTATATATAGAGTGGGCTCCCGTTTGGATGGTTTGAGCGAACCGCTTTTCATCTTTCAAGAACAGAAACAAAAGGACGTCGCCCAAGGCGAAGGCCAGGAAAAAGGCCGCGTAGCCGAGATTGATTATCAATACGTGAGTCAGGAGCCAGAAATTCGAACGCAAAACCGGCTCCAACGGATGAATACTCTTGTCCAAAACCGTGGGCGCAAGATCGGTCAGAATCAAGCAAAGGACCGCCACGGACGACGCGGCCATCAGTAATAGCTTGTCCTTTTTGAAGCGCTCCAAAATAAAACCAAAGAGCACGCTCGCCCATGGCACCCAAACCACGGTTTCATACATATTGGTCACCGGCGGGCGGCCGGCGATGTAGGAACGAATAAGCATTCCATAAAGATGGAGCGCGAACCCCAGATAAAGAAAGGCGAAGGCCGTGAAACGTGACCATGTTTGAGCCGACATTTGATTGGCAACCAACACAATCAGTCCCGCCAAATAGGCGATCCACGCCCACATAAAAGGATGAAAGCGGTTAAGATGGTGCTCCAACGAGATTTTCTCCATATCCGCGTACTTTTCGGGCGCTTGCGCTTTGGCTTTGTCCATGAATTCCCTAACCGCGGTTTCCAACTCCGGACTCGCCTGCGGATTGTTCGAGCCCGATGACTTCACGATCGAGTCCACGAAACCTCTGGCCACGGCCGTGAAGGCCTCACGCATTTCACCTTCCAGTTCAGGCACGGATTTCCAAGTGTCGCTTTCCGGATCCGGCACCAAGCGGATCGCCTCCCCGCTACGAATCGCCTGAAAAAGCCCCAGCTGACTCTCCAACCGTTGGACCGCCTGATAGTAAGGATTCAGCTTTTCCTGGCGCCCACGCAATGTATTCAATTCCTGAAGAATCAATGGCACGCGCTCATTGGCGAACAAAGCCTGCGCCGTGATGTGGCGCTCGGAGGCCGGCATTTCGATCTTCAGCGCTTCCTTAAGCCCGGCGTGACGGAGTTCAATGATCGGCGTGTTCATCCATTGATCCGGAATCAAGATCCAGGTGAAAACGATTTCGGTGGCGTCCTTTCCGTTATATTTGCTTTTTCCATAAATCAGTTGAAGGGATTCCTGCGCGAAGGTGGAGAAGGGTTTGATCCGCCCGGCGTTTTGGATGGGGATTTCATCCAGGGCTTGGCTTAAGCTCATCGCCCAGGAAAAGATCGGGAAAAACAGCAAAACCAAAGCGAAGCGACGAAGATTCATTTTTTTACACCCCTCACGCGGATGCCGAAGATTGTGGTTCCCCGGAAATAAAACAAGATAATGGACCCAAGGACGATCATGAACGAACCGAGGTATTTCAATCCGCGGCCCGGATCATGGTTCACCGACAAAATGGAGATCACCGGCTCACCTTTCTCGTTCCGCTCAAACGAGCTTTGATAAAAAGTGAAACCCTCGTGTTTCAAAGGTTCATTCATGGAAATCAGGACCTGACCGCGACCGGGAACTTCCACTTCACTTTCATAGCTGGCCGCGCGCGCCGTCCCCTGATAGGTCCCGACTCGAAACTGTTTAAGTGTTAACGGAAAACTCAGTTCCAACCGGCGATTGCCATAGCTGATGAAATAAACCCGGTCTTCGAGATAAAGCCGTGTGACCGAATTCAGCCCCAGCCAATACTCTTTGCCTCTGAACTCAAAGCGAAACGCCGACGTGGTGGCGGGAGTGGAACGAGGCGCGGGAATGAACCGGACTTCCTCGCGGGCGTTGGGTAAAAATCGTAAGATGCGGAACTTCAACCCCATCCAACCGGTTTCAATGGTGTCGCTTTCCTTGAGCTCACCCTTGGCGCGCAAGGTTTTGTCTTTATTGTAGATCGCGTAACGCAATTTGCGCGATTTATCCGGCACCACCAGAAAGATTTCGTTCCGGCCTGTCGGCGACGGCATCTGGCGCGCGAGCACGATGCGCGCCGGCCCCAAATCCACCTGGGATTCCGCTTTGGTCAGATCACGCCGTAACCATTCACTGAGATTCACATTGGGGTTGGCCAACTGGAATCGGACCGCGGGCCCATCCGACTCCAGTGCGCTCTTGATAATTTGCGATTCTCGATAGGCGAAATGGTGATATTCGACGATCTTCAACTGGTCCGCGCCCAGTTGCACGATGAAAGGATTTTTCGCATCGGGCGGATCACGCAGGAAATCCGTTTCGGACTCGAAAATGGTATTGAAGGTGGAACCATCCAAAGAGGCGATCACGGTTAAATCCCGCTCGGGAACCGTCACGTGTCGAACACTCTCGCCGATCTGAAAGGCCATTGACCCGTCGATGCCGTAGCGTTGGGTCACCCAAGATCCGATGAGCAAGATCACGATCCCCACGTGAGCCAAGACAAACCCCGTGTGTCGCTGTCGCCACGGCCACCGGTCCACCATGACCGCGATCAGATTGATACAAAGCAAGCCCATGATGAAGTACATGTAACCGGAGTGATAGACGAGCTTTTGCGCCACAAAAGCGTCATTGTAGCGCGCCTCCACCACGGTCCCGACCGCGGAGATCACGGCTAAACTGATTAAAACAAAGACCGCTAGCTTTAATGAGGCGAGAAATTTGAGAAGGCGATCAGTCCACTTGGTCATGCGGCCGATTCCGGCAGATGGTTGAAAATATGCTCCACGGCTTGAGTCAGTTGCGCTGACAGGGCTTCGGCCTTTTCCGGCAACCACTGCTTGGTCTCTTCATCCATGTACAAACGCCGGCTGATTTCCACTTGAATGGCATGATGGCCATCTTTCGGTTGGCCGTAGGTTTGCGTCACCCGACCGCCCACATAGGGCCAGTTGTAAGCCACTCTGAAGCCCGCGCACTGATACGCGCGAATCACCAAATCTTTATAGTCGGCCGAACAGCTTTTGCCTTCGCAATCCGAAATCACGATGTCGGCACGCACCTCTCCGGGGTCGCGATGGGAAGGCGTACCCACTGATGGCATCGAATGGGCATCCAAATGAAAAACTTCCTTCGCGCCTCGGGCGTGAAAATCCGCGTAAATGGACCGCACTTTTTCATGAAATGGTTGAAAGTACTTTTGCACCAATTGCTTATGCAATGCTTCAGGCATCGGCTCAGGCATGAGAACTTGACCGCGCGTGGTTCGAATCCAATGAAGTCCATTCCAGAATTTTCCCGGCGGGTTGGGATGTCCTTGAACCGAAGAGGCGTCCACGTCATCCACCCAACGGTTCAGGTCCACCACGTAGCGATGCCATTCGGTCACGACATGGGGAAGGTTCAGCTTTTGTATGACGGGTCGGTAAAGACGGTCGACAAACCGGTCCACATCACACATCAACACCGTTTCCGGCAATTCACGCAGCCAGGGCGTTTCCGGAGGCACCTGCTCCCCAGAATGGGGAATCGTGATAAAAAAGGCCTTCATTATTATGATTCCTGCAGGCGACTATCATGAGATATCCTAGCGGGAATGACAAGGCGTGTGTGCGCGTCATGATGGATTCACACGGGAGGAAGTGCGAATGAAAATTTACACCAAAGCGGGCGATAAAGGTCAGACGTCGCTCGTGGGCGGGAAACGGATCGCGAAAAGTCATCCCCGCTTGGACGTTTACGGAACGGTCGACGAATTGAACAGCGCCATCGGGGTTCTCGCGGCGTATTTGAGGACCGACTCGGCGCCGGAACTCCAAGTTCGAATCGCGGAGCGCCTGACCCGGATCCAAAATAATCTTTTCAATCTGGGAAGCCGGTTGGCTTGTGAAGATTCAAATCTTTTGGCCCAATTGCCACGGCCCGATCACAGTCTTGTCCAAGAACTGGAAAAAGACATGGACCAGTGGGATCAGGAACTCCCGCAACTGAGAAATTTCATCTTACCGGGCGGCACGGTGGCGGCCTCGTTCTCCCATTTGGCGCGCACGATTTGCCGTCGGGCCGAACGAGAAGCGGTGAAACTGGCGGGACTGGAAAGTCAGACCAATTATGACGATGCGATCGTGTTTCTGAACCGACTGAGTGACTGGTTCTTTGTGCTCGCCCGAAAACTGAACCATGCGGCCGGCCTGGACGATGTCCAATGGCAGAAAGGCTGATGGTGGCAATTTTCCCCGGCTAACCGCGGAGACGACCCCGCGGTTGAGCTCGTCTGTCGCTCGGCGGCGCACGCAACGTGTGCCGTTGTGTGCGGAGAAGTTGTCGAGTCACACCGCGTCCGAGTTCGTTCAACACATCCGTGGCGGTGACAATGCCGACGATTTTCCCGTCGTCTTCGACCGGCAAACTGCCGATCAAACTTCCTCTCATCAAATTCACGGCTTCACGTAAGGTCATCTCGGGATCCGCCGTCACCACGTTGGAGATCATCAGGTCTCCCACGCTCCGGTTGCGGCGCACATCTTTGCCGTTCTTACCGCCGAGGTCACGATCGGAAACCATGCCCACTAAGCGCCCGTTTTCCGTGACAACCAAATGACGAATGCGATGCTCCCGCATTCGCGCCCAGGCTTCTTCCGCCGGTTCACTGGATTCAATCGTAACGACTTTGGTGGTCATGATTTCGTAGAGTTTCATGAACGTCTGGAGGTAGCAATCCCTATGCCGCCGGTCTTAATTCGCGATCGCGGTTCCACGGTCGTCCTGAACCATGGACCAAAACCAATAAAGCATGGGATCAAGTTCGATGCTCTCAAGCATCTGCACATCTCGTCCCGTCAGTTCCCGCAACTGCCGACTGAAGAGGGAATGTCCCGGCCCGATGGTGATCACGCGTTCGACATCTTTGGTCTCGACCAGATCCGCGACCATTTTCTCTAGCTCACGTGAAGCCATGGGAATTCGCTCATAACCGCGCTCGGATTTTTGATAAGCCGCGAATTCCACGAGCTGAATGCCCGCCAGAACCGGCGTTTCAATCGACGACATGACAGGTTTTGAGTGCCGGGAATAAATATGGCTCAGCGACGAACTGGTTCGCACCATGTCTTCAAAGGAAATCTCACCGGTGGCCACTTTCACCGCGGTGTCGCCGTTCATCGCCCCCACGATGAAATCCGGCCGGTGGTGGCGTCGCAAATACCTGTCCGTCAATCCCACTTGCACGATCGCCGCGGCGAAACTTTTCAAACGGATGTGACTGAGAAAAAGATTGTCATCGGCTGAGACAAAAGTGGCCAAATCAAACGGCGCATCGGAAATTTCGTCCCAAATCTTTTGCGCTTGGCGAATGCGATCAATCACCTCGGGAATACGAACGACATGGGAACGAACATCGTGAAAATCAAGGTTGCTGGTCGCATTAAAGACCAAAGCTTCCCGCATAAGACCCCCCCCGGCTCTCTTGCTCAAACTGATTCACCGCCGCGGCCGCCAGGTAGAACCCACCCTAAAGACCGGTCGCTAACGGAAATTTTTAATGGAGATGAAATTTCGATGAATTTCTCTCCCCCTACCCAAAATGACACTTAAGCAAGCAATGTGCCTTCACGCTGAGCCGCGAACAACGTTTGGCTTACCTTCCGCACGTGTCACCCGACTTATGTCCATGAAAATGATTCAATGGTGTTGTAATTGACGACTTGTGCTAGGCATTTGCTAAACTTAGGTAATGGGTTTTCTCTCGAGCGGCGCACGTTTTTTATCATCAATTCCCAAAGGACCGAAGAATCGTCCGCCATTCGAAAGTTTTTATATTTACATACTCGCGCTGTTCATCGGTTACTGGATCGCGGATCTCGGAACACTTTATATCCGCCCGTCATTGTTACCCACGGAACCGCCGCCTTCTCGTCCGTCGCGTCCCGTGCGGAGCCAGATGATCGACATCAGTCGTTACAATCCGGTTCGCGAGCGCAACATCTTCAACGAAGATGGCGTGATTCCGCCCAAGCTGACGGGTCAAGGTGAAACCGGTTTGATGCTCGCGCAAGGTGATGCCGTTCCGTCGCAATTGCCGCTCACGCTGGAAGGCACGATGGTGCATTCGAATCCCAAGCGATCGGTGGCCACCATCACGCTGAAGACCAAGAATGAAGCGCGCGCCTACACCGTCGGCTCGGACATTGAAGGCATGGCGCGGGTGGTTCGGATCGAGCGGCGCAAAGTGATTCTCCAAAACACCAACAACAACCGCCTTGAGTACATTGAAATCCCCAAAGACACCGCGGTGACCTTCGGCATGAAGGAGCTTCCGCAACAGTCGAATCAGGAAGTGATTAAAACCGGCGAATTTGATTTCACCATGAGACGCGCCGACATCAACAAGTACACCGCCGATCTTGGAAATGTTCTGCAGCAGGCGCGCATGGTGCCCAACACGGTTCCCGGCAGCGGCGGCCGAGTGGACGGATTCCGCTTCGTGGCCATCCAACCGGGAAGCATTTTTGAAAAGTTGGGTTTTAAACCCATGGACGTCATCAAACGCGTGAATGATGAAGAAGTGAACAGTCCGACGAAAGCCATGGAGCTTTACAACGCATTGAAATCGGAAGGACGAATTCGACTGGTCGTCGAACGAAATGGGCGCGAAGAGATTTTTAATTATAACGTAATGGAATAATAATCCGGCGTGGTTAAAAGTAACCTAGGAGGGGTGGAATGAAGCGCATCTTGATCGGCATCGTGGTCGGCTTTGGGATTTCGGCGCCGGCATTCGGGCAAGGGCCCGCGGCTCCCAAGAGAGATGAAGGCTTTGTCTCCAAGAAAACCGGCAAAGACATGGCCCAAGCCGGAATCGAGGACATTACCAACGAAAATTTCCCCGACATGATCGAGTCGTTCGATTATCCGAACGCCGATATCGCTGACGTGATCAAGGCCATTTCCGAACTCACCGGCAAGAACTTCATCGTGGACCCGCAGGTGCGAGGGAAAATCACGATCATCGCGCCCTCGCGGATCACCGTGGCCGAGGCGTACAAGGCGTTTCTTTCGGCGCTCGCCATTAACGGACTGGCGGTCGTGCCGGGAGACGGTTTTTATAAAATCAAACAGGCCCGAGCCGCCCAGCGTGACAACATCGACACCTTTTCCGGTCCTTACTACCCCACCGCCGATCAAATGATCACCCGGATCGTGAAGCTCAAATACATCAGCGCCGAAGAAGTGAACAAACAGCTTCGAATTCTCACATCCACCAACGGGGAACTGGTCCCCTACACGCCCACCAACTCGCTGATTATTTCCGATTACGGCGCCAACATGGACCGGATCATGAAGATCATCGAGCAACTGGACGTGCAAGGTTTCGAGGAACAAATGGAAGTGATCCGCGTGCGTTACGCGCGGGCCAAGGACATCGCCGACCTCGTGGACCAGATCATCAACAAAGGTGAAAAGAAAACCCAGTTCGGCGGCGTGCCTCGCTTTCGCCCCGCCGGCCAGCCGGATACGGGTGGCGGTTCGGGAGCCGAAGTCTACAGCCTGGTTGTTCCCGACGAGCGCACCAATTCGATCATCGTGGTTGGTAACAAAGCCGGGATCGAAAAAATCCGACGCCTCATCAGCCGCCTGGATTATCCCATGCGCCCTGACGAACAAGGCGGATTTTTCGTCTACTATCTCCGCCATGGCGAAGCGGAAACCATCGCCAATGTTTTAAACGGCATCGCTTCGGAGTCACGCAAAGCCCAGGAACAAGCCACCCAGGCGAAAACCGCGCCGATCATCGGCGGCCCCGCGGGCCAGGTGCAAGTGGGCCCCGCGCCGACCGCGATCTTCGGTAGCGACGTGAAAATCTCGGCCGACAAGAACACCAACAGTCTGATTATTGTCGCCAGCAAGCAGGATTATGAAACCATTAAAAACCTGCTGCAAAAAATCGATATTCCGCGGGATCAGGTGTTCATCAAGACCATCATCATGGAAATGAACGCGGTCAACACCACCTCGTGGGGCGTGGATTACTACAAATTCGCTGCCGACACGAACGGTATCGGCCGTATTGGTTTCCGCTCATCGCAGGATCTCACTTCCCTGACCAACCCGAATAACGATCAAGGCGCCATTCTCGGATTCGGTTCCGGCGGCGTGATGGACATCGAAATTCCCGCGGTGGGAACGTTCAAAGTGACCAGTCTCGCGGGCATGATCAACCTGCTGAAATCGACGTCCAATGCCAACATTTTGTCCACGCCGCAAATCATGGCGCTGGATAATGAGAAATCCATGATCGAAGTCGGTGCGCGGGTTCCGGTGTCCTTGAATCAAGGCACCACGACAGCCGGTATCACCACCAACAACGTGGAACGGGAAAACGTGACCACCAAATTGGAAATCACCCCGTACATCTCGCCGGATACCGACACGGTGCAAATGAAGATCAATCAAGAAGTCAACGATCTTCAGGATGTGGACATCAAGGCGTCCGAGCTGGCCAAAACATCGATCGCCACATCCACCCGTAAAATTGAAACTCAAATCGTAGTCAACAGCGGCGATACGGCGGTGCTCGGCGGATTGATGAAGGACGATGACCGTGAAACGGTTAAAAAAGTGCCCATTCTCGGCGATATTCCGCTGATCGGATGGCTCTTTAAGTCCAAGAGCACGTCACGCACGAAAACCAATCTCGTGGTCTTTATCACTCCCAAAATCGTGCGCAATCCGGCGCAGAACACGGCTTTGGTGGATGAAAAGATCAACGAACGGATTGAATTCATTCAACAGAACATGAACGGGCGGGATCCGCACGGCAAATACATAGACGCGCTACCTCGACAAAAATCCAGTTTGAGCGCGCCGCCGATGGACGCCGAAGAGCCCGCGATTGAAACGTTTTGAGGAAATCCATGGCCGGTTTGATTTTTCTTTTAATGTTCACATTTCCCCAGCTCGAGGCGGAGACTCTCTCCCCCTCGGCGGCGGAAAGCACGATGTTTAAACAATCCCGAGCCACACGGGGCCCGGCGTCGGTGGAGACCGTGGAGTACAATTACGTTGAACTTGACGACGAACTCACCGAAGCGGGCTTCACCTATCGCGGTTGTCCCGAGTGTGAGGACGGAATTCGTCGCAAAAACCACTTAACCGTAATTCCTAAAGACAAAATCCAAAAAACAGATTAGACTGCGGCTCTAAGGATGGCCGCAGCATTTGAAACACTTATAAAAAAAGGGACGAGCATCACTGATGATCAGCTCGCCACTTTAATGCGCTCCACGACGCCCAAGGGGCAGCTTTATTCCGATGTCCTGAACAAAATCAATTTTAACACGCCGGAAGAGGCCATGGCGGAGCTGTGCAAGCATCTCGGAGTGGATTTCATCAAGGACATTCCGGTGAATGACATTCCCGTCGATCTCGTTCGCGGCATCCCGATCAATTACGCCAAAAGCCAGGAAGTGCTTCCTTTCAAAGAGGAAAGCGACAAAGTCGTGGTTTTGACCACGAATCCGATCAACCACAAGGCCCTTGAGGATTTAAGGGTTAAATTCGGCAAAAGAGTTCATCCTTTGGCCACGACGTCGAGCCGTATTCAAGATGCCATTAACCGGGTTTACGAAAAAAGCACGGCGGCCCTGGAAGGCCTTGATGACATCGATAGTGAGGAAGTGGATCTCGACGATCCGGTGATCGACCTTTTGGAATCCGGCGACGATGACGCACCCGTGATCAAATTGGTGAACACGTTGCTCTTTCGTGCCGTGAAAGAAAAGGCCTCGGATATTCACATCGAGCCCTATGAACGCGATATGGTGGTCCGCTTCCGTATCGACGGTGTTCTCTTTGATATATTTAAACCGCCCAAAAAACTGCAAAATGCCATCACGTCCCGTATCAAGGTCATGGGCAATCTGAATATCGCGGAAAAACGCTTGCCCCAGGACGGACGGATTCCGCTAAAACTGGCCGGCAAGGATATCGATGTCCGTTTGAGTTCGATTCCCACGGCCTTTGGTGAGCGCCTGGTGCTTCGTCTGCAGGACCGCTCCAATGTGGTGTTGGAGCTGGAACAACTGGGTTTTTCACCGGACTCCCTCAAAAAGCTGGATTCGATTCTGGAGAAAACTTACGGAATCGTGCTCGTGACTGGCCCGACCGGTAGCGGTAAATCGACCACGCTCTACGCGGCCCTGAGCAAAATCAATAAACCTGACATTAACATCATCACCGTTGAAGACCCGGTGGAACAACGGATTCACGGGATCGGCCAGATTCAAGTGAATTCAAAAATCGGTCTGACCTTCGCCAGTGGTTTGCGCTCGATTCTGCGTCAAGACCCTGACGTGGTGATGATCGGTGAGATTCGGGATTTGGAAACCGCGGAAATCGCGATCAATGCCTCTCTGACCGGTCACTTGGTGCTCTCCACGCTGCACACCAACGACTCGGCCGGCGCTTTTCCCCGCTTGATCGATATGGGTTGC
This sequence comes from Bdellovibrionales bacterium, assembly GCA_041690295.1. Taxonomy (GTDB): domain Bacteria; phylum Bdellovibrionota; class Bdellovibrionia; order Bdellovibrionales; family UBA1609; genus JALHOQ01. Next base: position 83,333 of record JAWLHR010000007.1, on the reverse strand, counting down.
GAGCCGTTTTTGATCGCCACATCCCTCATCGCCGTCGGCGCCCAACGTTTGGTGCGGGTGCTTTGTCCCCATTGCAAGGAACCCTACACGCCCACCGATGTGGAGTTGAGATCGTTGGAACTCACTCGGGAAAGAGTGCGTGACGCGAACATTCATCGCGCCGTCGGCTGCAATCATTGCAATCAAAAGGGTTATATCGGCCGGACGGTCATTCAGGAACTCATGATGGTGAACGACAACATTCGCAGCCTGATCATGCAACGGAAAGACGGGGCGACCATCAAGAATGAGGCGATCCGTCAAGGGATGATCACATTCCGTGAGCACGGAATTCAGAAGGTCCTCGATGGCGTCACAACCATCGAAGAAGTTCTCACCAACACGCAACTGGATCTGTAATGCCGGTTTACGAATATCGCGGATTGAACAAAGACGGTCGCAATGTCAGAGGCATGGTGGACGCGGACAACCAGCGCGCCGCCAAGCTGAAACTGAAAAAAGACGGAATTTACGTCACCGACCTGAGAGACAAATCCCGCTCCGCCAAAAAAGTGGATGGGCGGCGGCGCGGCTCGAACAGAGGCGTCAGTGTCAGCGAATTATCGATGATGACCCGCCAGCTGGCCACCTTGATCAAAGCCAATATTCCGCTCGTGGACTCATTGAACGCGGTCTCCGAACAGGTTGATAACCCGTTTTTGGCCGCCGTGGTGGCGGACATTAAAAATATGGTGAATGAAGGCGGCGCTTTTCACAAAGCGCTGGCCAAGTATCCCAAAGTTTTCGACCGCATTTATGTTTCCATGTGTGAGGCGGGCGAAACTTCGGGGACGCTGGATTCCATCCTTATCAGACTCGCCGAATTCAAAGAGGCGCAAACCGCATTGACCGCGAAAGTGCGTTCGGCGCTCCTCTACCCGATCATCATGTTGGTCTTCACCATGATCCTTCTCGCGGTTTTGTTTATTTACGTGATTCCGCGCATGGTGACGGTGTTTGAGTCCTCCCCTGAGTTGAAATTGCCGTGGTACACCGTCGTTATTATCGACATCAGCGGATTTTTGGTGAATTACTGGCATATCTTAATTGGTTTTGGTTTTCTGACGTGGCTCTTATTTAGAAACTGGAAAGCCACACCGGCGGGACGGGCGCAGTGGGACGCGATTTTTCTCAAAATTCCCGTTTTAGGCAAAATCAGCCGTACAGTGGCCGTCAGCCGCTTCACTCGTACATTATCCACCTTGCTGACGGGCGGTGTGCCCATGCTCTCCGCTATGACGATCGTGCGCAATGTGGTAGATAACGAAGTTATCGGTAAGGCGATTGATTTGGCCCGAGATAATATTTCCGAGGGTGAATCCATCGCGGGGCCGTTGAAAAAATCGGGACAGTTTCCTCCGATCGTGATTCACATGATTAACATCGGAGAAAAAACTGGCGAGTTGGAAAACATGCTTTTGCAAGTGAGTGATAGCTATGACTTCCAAGTTAAAACTGCGATTGATGGATTGACCTCGCTGCTCGAACCGATCATGATTGTAGTGATGGGTTGCGTTATCGGGATCATTGTTTTTGCGATTATGATTCCGATGATTCAATTGTCGAGCTTGGGTGGATAGTTTAAAAATTTTTGGAAATTTAAAGGAGTATCCATGATCCGTAACAATAAAGGTATGACGCTGTTGGAAATCATGATCGTTCTCGTGATCCTGGGAGGTTTGATCGTGATTTTGGCTGGACAAGTCACCGGCCGATTGAAATCGGCTAAAATCCGTCAGGCGAAAATTCAGATCGCCGAGTACGGAAAGGCGTTGGATCTGTACTTCACTGACTGCAACGGCTACCCGAGCACCGAAGAAGGTTTGGAAGCCTTAGTCACGGCTCCTTCCAGTTGCTCCAACTGGGGTCCCGATCCCTACATTAAAAAAGTGAATAAAGATCCCTGGGGCAATGACTTCATTTATGAATCGACAGGGAACACTTACATTCTTAAGAGCTTGGGTTCCGACAGACGTGAAGGCGGAACGGGCGACGCGGCCGATATCACTTCCGATCAGTAAAAGCCGGGAACCGAGGAGGTTCATTGAGGAACTCCAACGGGATCACCTTGATTGAAATGATGATCGTGACCGCAATTATCGCGGGCACGATCGGATTAGCGATTTCCTACATCAACAATCGCAACACCGATACCAAGTCATTTTTGCGCAAATTCACGGTTTTAAGCCGCGAATTACACACGCGCGCCAAATTGAACGGAGTCACTTACCGTTTGGTGCTGGATTTGGGCGAGCCCGGCGATGGCACCAGAAAAGTCGAGCACAAGTACTGGGTTGAGCGCGGCAACGCCAAGTTCGTGATGAGCGAGAAAGAAGAAGAACGGGCCAGGGAACGCCTGCAGGAAGACGATCCGGAAAAGCAAAAGGATCCCAAGGGTTTTGAGATCGATACCACAATGGTCAAGGAGCCCAGTGAATTGCCCCATGGCCTTTCCTTTGACCGCATTGAACTCACGCGCGTTCCCGGCGCCATCAGCGAAGGCCGCGCGTTCATCCACTATTTACCTCAGGGACTGGTGGATGAAGCCGCGATTCACATCAAAGGTGATAAAGGACAAGCCTGGACGATCGCCATACATCCGCTCACCGGCCGCGCCGAGTTGATCAGTAAAAGCGTTTCGCTGAAGGAAATCACGGACCAATGAAGAAAAACGCCGGTTTCACCTTACTTGAAGTTTTGGTGTCGCTGATCATTCTGGCGGGTTCCATCATTGCCTTGAACATGGCGTGGGGTGGAAATTTCCTTCGACTGCGCAAGGCCAATATGTACAACAACGTGGCCACATTGCTGGAGCGCAAGATGGCCGAAGTCGAGGCCAAATACAAAGACAAGCCGCTCAGTGAAATCCCCGAGGAAGAAAGCGGCGATTTCGAGAATGATTATCCCCAGTATCGTTGGACCATGCAGAGCCGTGAGGTCGAGTTTCCCGATCTGACGCCCCTGTTGGTGGCGCAAGAGGATGGCGCGCCGGAAACCCTGATCTCCATGATTAAGCAAATGACCGAATATCTGAACCGCGTGATCAAGGAAGTGAAGGTCACGATTTACGTATCCAGCCGCGGAAAAGAGGTGGAATTCTCCGCCACTCAGTATTTCGTGGATTACACGCGGGACTTCGCGGGCGCCGCGGCGAGTGGTGCCGGGCCATGAAACAACGCGGGTTTACCCTTCTGGAAGTGATCATCGCCATGATGATCCTGACCTTCCTGTCGATATTCACGGTGGAAGCGATTCAGCGGGCGCTGCGCACGCGCACGAAAATTCAACATGACATCGACAAGAACGCCACGCTTCGGGACGCCCTTCGCATCATCGAACGGGATATCAACATGGCGTTCAATTATCGTGATCCCAGCATCGAACTTTACAATCAGGCGCAAGAGGAGCGCAAAAAAGCCATGAGCGCGCCCTCACCCACCCCGCAGCCGAATCCTAGTCCCGGGCCGGCTCCCACGCCGACACCGGTGCCGTCACCGAATCCAGCGCTGGACGCGGAACGCTTTAAATTAAAAACCGAAAAAATCTACACTCAGTTCATCGGCACCGAGGACCAGTTGGACTTCACCTCACTTTCCAACGTGCGCATGACCGAGGACGCTCCGGTTTCATCGCAAGCGGAGATCGGTTACAAAATCAAATCTTGCCGCCGGCGCTCCACCCAGGAGCAAGCGTCCAAATGCCTGTGGCGGCGGGTGTCCAATTACATCCACGAAGACATCACCAAGGAAGGACAGGAAACCGTGCTACTGGAAAATGTCACGGAGTTCCGCTTGCGCTATTTGGGCCCGGATAAAGGCGATGAATGGCTGACGGCTTGGTCGTCCAGCGAAGGCGCGGACGATGTGACGCGAGGGAAGTTTCCCTACGCCGTGGAAGTCACCATTGAAATTAAAGATCCGGACCCGAAAGCTAAAGATAAAACGTTGCGCATGACCACGGTGGCGGCGATCCGAAATCCCAATAACCCCAAACCTAAAACCCCGACGGGAGTCCCAGGTGCGAATCCGCAGACTCCGTAAACCCATGCGAAATCAGCGCGGGATCGCGATTCTCATCGCCTTATTCGCGATGACGCTGATGACGTTTGTCACCATGGAAGTGTCCTACGACACGAGCGTGGATTACATCGTGGCCTCGCAACAAGTGAATCGTATTCGCGCTTATTACGCGGCGAAATCCGGCGTCGAACTCAGTCTTTTGCGGATCATGCTCTACAAGCAGGCCGTGGTGGCGTTCGGTGACGCCTTGGGCGCCAACAAATCCATGTTGGATCCGATTTGGTCGTTCCCCTTCATGTGGCCGCCCACATTGATGGAAAACATGACCGAGATGGACAAAGGCAATATCTCGAGTGTCACCAAAGATTCCTTCATGACGGCGCAATATTCAGCCACGATCCAGCCCGAAGGAGGACGAATCGACATCAACGATCTTGGATCGAATATTAAAACTTTAAAAACCGCGATGATTCAGCAGGTCGTTAAAATTTTTAAATCCGAACTCGAACACAATGAAGACTTCGCGAGAAAATACCGCGGCTATAACTTTGAACAATTGGTCAATAACATCGCCGATTACATCGATGAAGATAAACAAAGTTTGAACGGCGGCGACGAATCCACTCCCTACCGCGATTTTAATGAACCGGGCCTGGAGATGCCCCCGAACCGGGCCTTGCGAACATTGGATGAATTGCATATGGTGGCCGGGATGACGGACGACTTCTATAACGTCCTCGCGCCCAAAGTCACCGTGGTCGGCACCAAAGGCGTCAATGTGAATTTCGCCAATCGCGAAACCTTGTTGGCCCTTGACCCCACAATGACGGAAGAAGCCGTCGATAAGGCCATTGAACGGCGAAGCGATCCTAAAAAGGGCGGGCCCTTTCAAAATGATCAGGACTTCTTCAATTTTCTCAACTCTTACGGCGTGGACGTGAAAGCCATTCAGGAATCGAAGGTGCCACTGCTCTATGACGTCGAATTCAATTTCCGCATTATCTCGACCGGTATTTCGGGCAATGTGAAACGCGAAATCACCGCGGTGACCTATGATTATCCGAATCTGGCCGCACGCTACGGCGAAATGCTCACCAAACAAGAACAAGACGAAGGTCTGATTCCACCGCCGAATCCGGGCGGTACCGGTGGAAGCAGCGACGACAAAAACAAAAAAGACGACAAGGCCAAGAAGATTAAAGCGGTTAAAGGACGACCAACAGTGGTGTCTTGGGAAGAAAACTGATAGCCTTTTGATAATCCATGATCAGCGTCGGCGTCGACATAGGACATTATAGTATCAAGATCGCGGAGGTCGAAGCGACCTCGAAGGCCTATGCCATTCGCCGCGTGCAAGAGATTCCCCTTTCGCTGGATCCCAACAAGGATCGCAAGATTCAGGTCATTGATGCCCTTCGCACGCTTTTGACCCAATACGATCTCGAACGAACCTCATTTGTCTTTGGAATTTCCCAGCAGAACGTTTCGGCGCGGCTGATTCACCTGCCCTTTCGCGAACGATTCAAAGTGCAAAAGGCCATCATTTCCCAGCTTGAGGACGAGTTGCCGTTTTCGCCCGAGGATTCGATATTCGAAGCCAAGATCGTTCGTTTCCAAGGCAAAGGCGCCGACATTCTGGCGATGGCCGTGCCCAAGGAAAAGGTCAACGATGTCCATCAGCTCGCCTTGGATTGCGGCGTTGACCCGACGATCATTTCCTGCACGGGTGTGGCGATCAACAACCTCTTTGAACGCTGGTTCGAACCGCCGCCGGAAGGTCTCCCGGAACTGCAGGACATCCCCGAAGCCAAAACCGCGGAGTTGGTGCTCAACATCGGCCATCTCTCCTCGGAGTTGATTGTGATGAGCAACGGCGCCATGCTGGCCGCGCGCAGCCTCGATTGGGGCGGAAAAAACATGGCCGATGCCATAAGCCACAAATACGGCTTGAACTTCATGCAAGCCGTGAAGGAGCTTGAGGCCAAAGGCTTCGTGCTCCTGGACAAGACTCAGGGAACCCGGGAACAGCAAGTCTTCTCACAGGTGATCGAATCCAGTTTGCAGCAACTCGTGGCGGATATGCGCTTGATCCTGCTTGAGTTGCAAAGTGATCTTCAAGTCCAATGGACCAAAGGCCATATTTTGGGTGGCGGTGGCCAGCTTAAGAATTTGAACGGCTATCTCACCCAAATGTTTCAAATCCCGTTCAACCGCTACAAACAATTTGAAAATCATCCGGCGGTGACTTTCGATGTGAGCCCGCGGTTGGACATGGTCACCGCGACCGCCGTGGGTCTGGCCATCGAAGGGATTAAACGTCCGCGCAATCCGGCGAGCAATTTCCTCAAAGGCGATTTGGCCAAGAAGTCCCATTTCTTCGAAGCCGTGTGGGACCGCTGGGGCTATACCATTAAGGTCGCCACCGCGGGCTTTGTGATTTTCTTCATCTACGCGGTCATTCGCGAATCGCTCAGCCTGACCCTGCTCGATGAATCCGAGCGCGCCTTGAAAACCCAGGCGCAAGCCGTGGCGGGACTGCCCTCGCGACAAGCCAATGCTTCGCGCATCCGTCGCTTCATCTCCGGACAGGAACAAATTGAAAAGAACCGCAAACAGGCGGAGAAAGTGCTGCGCCTGAATTCAGCTTTGGATGTTTTGGAAGCGGTCACCGCCGCGCTTCCGCCCAAAGGTACTCCCAAGTTTGAAATCAAACAATTCAGCGTGCGGGGCCATGAGGCCGAAGTGCACGGTTACACCATGTCCGATTTTGACAAAGAAACCGTGGCGCGAGCCCTGCAAAAAGCGGCGGTGAACGGGAAAATCGAACCCACGCAATCGCGGTTAAAGAAAGTCCCGCCGGGGCGGGTGCCGTTCGCGTATAAATTCCGCGTTCAGCGAATGGCGGGAGGATAAGCGTTGGCGTTTGAAGATCTGCGCGAACAGCTGAAAGACCGGGCCAATGAGGCGATGGCCAAGATTCAGGAGTCATCGACCTTCAATACTTTGCGGGAAAGATACGAAAGCCAAACGCCTTCGGTCCAACGTTTGATCGTCATCGCCGGAATCACTTTGACCATTCTTATGATCCTGTCCATTCCCATGAGCTACATCTCTTCGGGAAGCGAGTATCTCAGCCAATTCGATGAAAACCGTCAGTTGATTCAAGGTCTGCTCCGCGCCGCCCGCTCGGCGAAGGAGCCGCCGGCTTTGCCGCCGCCGCAAACTCCCGAATCGCTTCAGGGGTCCATTCAACGGGTGGTGCGCGAGGCGGGTCTTCTCCCCGACCAAGTCGGACCGATCGCCTCCATGCCGGGTGAAGTGTATAAGGAATTCGCCCCGCCCGGCGTGAGTCATACGGCGATGACCGTGCAACTTAAAAAACTGAACGTGGACCAAATTCTTGAGATCGGCAATATGCTGCAGAACATGGCTCCCGGCGTGAAATTGATTGGAATTGAAGTGGTCCAAAGCGAAGGCCAAACCCATTATTACGACATGATCGCGGCCGTCATGAGTTTCGGAATGGCCACACCGGATGTGGGCGAGGATTCCGATGCCACTCCATCGGGACGAGGCGCGGGTAAGAAATGATGAAGTATATCGGAACAGCGATCGCCTGGATCTGGGACCGAAAGCTTTTTTTCGGCGTCATTTTCGGTTCGGCGGCTCTCTTTACCTTATGGCTCTTCCCGTTCAATGATTTGTCGGACGCCGTGACCAGCATGGTGGCCCGAAGCACGAACAATCAGGTTTACGTGCAGGCCGACGAACTTCACCTTCACGTTTTTCCCCAACCGGCGATTTCCGCCGACAACGTGAAAATCGAAACCGTGCTGCCGACGTTGGAAGCGCAGTGGGCCAAGGTCACGCCCAGCCTTTTCAGCCTGATTTTCAATCTGCCCACGATCATGAAAGCCAGCAGCGGCGATCAGGTGGCCGCCCGATCCCTGGGCTCGCGTTTGGGAGTTTCGGTTTCCGCCGAAGGTTTGCTCGGCGGCGATTTTGAACTGCGGATCGGTTCGGGAAAGAAAAACGAGCAAGGGCAGGAGCGCTCGCGCGTCGCCCTCGCCCTGGAAGAAGTGAATCTTAAGGAAGTGCAACAATGGGCCGGACTTCCCTTGAGTTTGCAGGGACGCGCCGACTTTCACACCGACATGCTCTTTACGCCGGATTTTCAGGACCAGCCGGAAGGTGAATTTGAACTTAAAGTGGCGAAATTCTCCATTCCCGCCGGCACCGTGCAAATTCCCTTCGAAGGCGCGATGCTGCCGATCAGCTTACCCTCGTTAACTTTGGCCAATGTCACCTTCCGCGGGCGTCTGGTCGGCGGAAATTTGTTCATCGAAGAAGGAATTTTCGGACAGAGCCAGGATCCGCTCTACGGACGGATCAAAGGACAAATCGGACTTCGTCTCATCCCCACCGGACAAGGATTGGCGCCTCAGTTCGGCCAATACAATTTGACCGTGGACCTCACCACCAATGCGACCGTTCAAAGGGAATTAAGTTTTCTCTTTTTGCCGTTGGAATCAGCAAAAACGCCGACCTCGGACGGCGGCGGTAAATATCTGTTTAAAATGGCCGGACAAATCGGCGCTTTTCCCAGCGTAACGCGCATTTCCACATTTTGAGATAACGGTGGCTTGACTTCGTTTCCTGCCTCGGGGTTCTATCGGTACAGAAAGGCAGGGGGTTTGATATGTCCGGCGTTAACAAGGTGATTATTATTGGCCGTTTGGGTGCGGATCCGGAAGTGAAAACCGTGACCGGAGGCCAAAACGTGGCCCGCCTCTCCGTCGCCACCAGTGAAAATTGGACCGACCGTGAAGGTCAGAAGCAAGAGCGCACCGAATGGCATCGAGTCGTGGTGTGGGGCAAACTCGCCGAACTGTGCGGCAAATATTTAAGCAAAGGCCGGCAAGTTTACATTGAAGGTCGATTGCAAACCCGCTCCTGGGAAGATCAACAAGGACAAAAACGTTACACGACGGAAATCGTCGCCAACACCATTCAGTTCCTCGGTTCCAACCAGGGCGCTGATCGGTCGGCGGATAATGATTTCGGACCACAGAATTTCGGTCCTGAACCGGCGTTTGACAGCTCTGATGAGATTCCTTTCTAAGAAAAAATGGATCGCCTTGGCCGCCCTACTCGTGGCGGCCGCTCAGGGCGCCTGCTCCCTTTATCAATCCGAAGGGCGAAAATTTCTTGAATCTCAGGCGTTTGAATACGCTGGCGTCCAGGCCAATCTTAAGAGTTGCGACACTCTCGGCGCCGGACCGGGCGGAGAATTACGCTTCACAAACGAGCGCGCCGATGTGTTTCAGCGCCCTGATCAACCCCTCACCATTCGCGTGATCCCTCGCGCGCACGAACCGCAGGCTTGCGAGTTTCAATTCAATGATCCGACGGAACTCGACGATCGTTTACCCTTGGCGATCGAGTTCACCTGGCAACACCTTAGGCTAGGCGAGTTTGCAAACTAAGTATTTGTTCCCCTACAATTAATTAAGCTTATCGCGGGAGTACATCTTGATGAGCAACCTGCTTGTTGCGTCACTTCTGATCTTCTTTCCGTTAATTTCGCAAGCCGCTGAAGTCGTTAAGGTTAAAGGTCGAAGCGCCCTCGTCGAACTGAAAGGCGATCCGGCCGTCGTGGGTGACGTCTTCTACCTGATCTCGCCGGATGGCAAGCGCCGCGCTATAATGACTATTTCAAAAGTTAAAGGCGATAAAGCGATCGGGAAGATCACCAAGGGTAAAGCTCAAGTGGGATACACCTTGGAATTCAGACCGGCCAAGGGTTCTTCCGCGTCCGCCCGAGCCTCATCACCGTCCACGTCAAGCTCAGGGGGCGGCCTACAGCGTTCCTACTGGGGCGCCCTTCTCGGCTACTCCATGGACACGATGTCGGTTAACGTGAAAAACGCCTTACAAGCTTCCGTGGGAACGGCCAACATGTCCGGATCCGGCTTCAGCGTGAAAGGGTTGTTCGATTACGAACTTTTCCCGCAGATCTGGTTCCGTGGAACCGCGGGCGTGGATATGTTCAACGCGGCCGGAGGCAAGATTTGCGGCGCCGCCAACACCGATGCGTGCGACGCCAAACTCACCTATGTCACCGCTGATTTTATCGCGCGATATGTTTTCGGCCGTGGCGGTTTTCGGCCATGGGTCGGCGGCGGATTGGGCTTACTTTTCCCCGCCTCCAAAGAGACGACGGCTTTGGATTCGGCCTCCATCAGCACGACCAACGTCATGTTGGCGCTCGGTGGATTGGATTGGCAGCTTTCACCCCGCATGTACGTTCCCATCAGCGTGGAGTACGGCCTTTTGCCAAAATCCGATGAAGTGGAAGCCAATTGGATCGCGATCCGCGTCGGCATCGCCATGCCGATGTAGTAGGTCTCTCCTCATCACAACAAGTCCCGGGACCAGCCATGCGACCGAGACGGCGAAAACCGACTCCGGTCTAAGCATGCGTGATGCGGGTCACTCCGATCACGCCTTTTAATTTCGCTAAATCCCGCATGACCTCGGATAAATGGCGCGTGTCACGCACGTTCACATCGAACGTGCAGATGGCTTTAAGGTCCTTCGTGGTGCGGGCCTGAGCATTGAGGATGTTGATTCCATGTTCAGCGAAGACTTCGCTCATGAGCTTTAAGAGTCCCGCCGTATCATGGCTCACCACGCGAATGGTGACCGTCCGACCGGCGCTGACCGCCTTGGTTCCGCTCCACTCCACATCAATGCGGCGATCCTGATCGAGTTCGAACGCTTTGGGGCAATCCGCCCGGTGAATCACAATCCCGCGCCCGAGAGTGATGAAACCCAAGATCGAGTCCCCGGGAATGGGATTGCAACAACGGGCGAAGCGGACCAAGACATCGTTCATTCCGTTCACCCGAATCAAAGAGGCGGTTTGCTTCTTTCGTCCCACCGCGGCCTGGAACGCCCGCTTCAGGAAGCTCGGCTCCTCTTTCGGCAGGTCTTTATCACTGGGCATCTTGATGCCGAGACCATCCATCACGATTTGGGGCGTGATGGTTCCAAAACCCACTTTGATCAAAACATCTTCCTGAGTGGCGCAACCATGATCTTTGGCGAACTTCGCGAACTCAGGTTTATCAAAGGCTTTTTGCAAGGAGCTGCCGGCTTTGCGCAGCGCTTTTTCCATCATCTCCTTGCCCAACTCCAAAGCCCGCTTGCGAGTTTCCGTCTTCACATACTGGCGGATCTTGGATTTCGCTTTGGTGGTGACACAACTCTTAAGCCAGTCTTTGGACGGCGATTGGGTTTTTGACGTGATCACCTCGACGGTGTCGCCGTTTTCCAGACGGTGTTTCAAAGAAACAAGTTTGCCGTTCACCCGCGCGGCCACGATGTGATTTCCCACATCCGTGTGAATGGAATACGCGAAATCGATCGGTGTCGCCCCCTCGGGGAACTCTTTAACATCCCCTTTCGGCGTGAACACGTAGATCTCGCTGTCGAACATATCGGTTTTGAAGTTCTCCAGGAACTCATCCGGATTGGTGGTCTGCTGGTGTTCTTTAATCAATTCGCGAAGGCCGTTGAAACGCTTGAGCGTTTCCACGTCGATCGATCCGTGTTCGTTTTCCTTGTACTGCCAATGGGCCGCGATCCCTTTCTCCGCCACGAGATGCATCTCAAACGTACGGATCTGGATTTCGATCCGTTCCGCTTGAGGGCCGATCACGGTGGTGTGAAGGGACTGGTAATTGTTCGCCTTGGGCATGGCGATGAAATCCTTGAAGCGGCCCGGAATCGGCTTCCACAGCGAATGCACAAGCCCCAAAACCTCATAGCACTCGGCCAGCGTGTTCACGTTCACGCGGAACGCGAGCACGTCGAACACCTGTTCGTAGTCGATATTGCGCATGTGCATTTTTTTATAGATCGACCAAAGATGTTTGGGCCGGCCCGTCACCTCGAATTTGATCTTGGTGCGTTTCTCCAGTTCCTGGGTCAAAATCTTCTTAACGTCCTCGATGTATTTTTCACGCTCACGCTTTTTACGCGCGACCTTTTGCGCGAGAGAGTAATAAGCTTCGGGAAAGGCGTAACGGAACGAGAGATCCTCAAGTTCCACTTTGATGGAATTGATCCCGAGGCGGCTGGCGAGCGGCGCATAGATGTCCAGGGTTTCAGTGGCGATCTGGGCCTGCTTTTCGGGCGGCATGTGATTGAGGGTGCGCATATTGTGCAGGCGATCGGCGAGCTTCACCAGCACCACGCGCACGTCCTTACCCATGGCCACGATCATCTTGCGGATGTTTTCACCCTGTTTCTCGTGGGTGTTACGAAACTTCATCAACGAAATTTTGGTCACGCCATCGACCAGACGCTGAATCGTCTCACCGAAATTCTTTTTAATATCCTCAAGGGTGACTTCGGTGTCCTCGACGGTGTCATGCAAGAGACCGGTGGCGATGGTGGCGACATCCAAGTGCAAATCGGCGAGAATGGCGGCCACTCCCAATGGATGCAGAATGTAGGGATCACCGCTTCGGCGGATCTGACCGGAGTGCGCTTTTTCAGAAAATTCATAAGCCCGCCGGATCAGGTCCAGATCGGCGTTGGAATTGTGACTACGGATTTTTTCGATTAAATCGTCTATCGTTTGTGGACTGGTTTCAGCTAGTTTGAGATCAGCGACGGCCTCACTCATTGATACTAACAAGTCCTTCCTGCCGGGGTGGCCGATGGTTCGGCCAGCTCGTGCTGCTTATCCATCAGTGCAGTGTAGTTTACCTTACACTTGACGGAATTTTCAGCCCTGGACTCGAGAGGAAACAACCCCTTTACTGACGGCCGGCCAAATCCCGTTGCACCTGTTGGTCTGGGCTCAATCCTTGAGAGTCCGTTGTATCGAAATAAACCGTTCCCGCGGCCACTTCGCGAAGAGCATTCACCACGTTCTTATTGTTCTTCCCGGGAGCCGTACACGTGTCACCTTTCATCAACTGTTTCGTTCTTTTGGCGACCAAAAGCACCAAAGCGAAACGATTGGCAACTTTGTCCAAACAATCTTCTACAGTAATACGGGCCACGACGGACTCCTCTGGTTTAACCGGCCCTCCGGCCGGAAATGAATGCACTACATTATTGATTTTTCAGCAGATCTTCAATGATTTTTCGCAGTTCGGCATAGGCCGATTGGAAGTCATTGTTCACGATCCGGTAGTCAAAATCCTCAGCCTGGGCCAGTTCCCGGTGCGCACTTTCAATTCTTCGCTCAAGGTCGGCCTCATCGGTGGCCCCCCGTGCTCGAAATCTTTGACGCAATACATCAATAGATGGGGGCAAAATAAACACCGTCACCGCCTCGGGATAAGCCTCGCGGAATTTCTTGGCCCCTTGCACGTCAATATCCATGATCACGGTTTTGTTTGCCTGGTGGGTCAGGTCCACCTGATCCCGGGGGGTGCCGTAGAGAAGCCCGTGGACCACGGCGTGCTCGATAAAGAAATTCTTAGCCAGAAGTTCGCGGAACTTTTCTTCCGTCACGAAATGGTACGGATCACCTTCTGATTCGCCGGCCCGGGGACTGCGCGTGGTGTAGGTTATGATTTCCCTGAGCTCGTCGGGAAAGTCCTTGAGCGCTTGAGTGAGCAAAGTGGATTTACCCACCGCTGTCGGTCCAATGATGAGAATCGATTTTCTTTTGCTCATTCTATGTTTTGCACCTGTTCTCTGAATTTTTCGATCAACGATTTGGCGTCCACCACGGATTGGGTCAGCGTCGAAAGCTGGGATTTCGAGCCGATCGTATTCACCTCACGCAAGAGCTCCTGACAGTAAAAATCGAGCTTTTTGCCTTTCGCCTCGCCGTTGCCCACCAGAGCGCGACAGGCCTTGATGTGCTCCCGCAGCCGGACCACTTCTTCGTGCACGTCCATTTTGTCGATGAGAAGCGCGGTCTCAAGCGCCAGGCGCGAGGCATCGAGATTTTCCGAATCCAAGGCGGCCAACCGGGATTTCAAGCGTTGATGGGAACTCTTCATCGCCTCTTCCCGCCAAGTGGACATCTCTTCCACGCGGGCTTCCAGTTGCTTGAGCAAACCTAATACTTCCTTCTTCAGCATCGCTCCTTCGCGCCGGCGAAATTCGTCGGCTTTCTGCACGGCTTTGCGCAGATGCTGCTCGACCAATTTCAATTCGGCGGATTGCACGCCATTGCGTTCCTGATGCTCGATCACGAACGGCATTTGCAAAATGTCGCGAATCGAAATCTCGGGAGACAGACCCAGTGACCGGGCCAGCTTTTTCAGTTGAACCGCCCAGTACTCGGCCTGCTCCTTACGGATCCGCGTGCTCTGGAGTTTCGCCTCCAAACCGGGTTTACGATGAACGTAAATATCGATGGTTCCCCGCGACCAACCGGCGAAGACCTTTCTGAAATCGTTCTCAAACGGGGCGTATTCCTTGGGCAAATGGAATCGAAGTTCAAGAAACCGGCCGTTGACCGATTTCACGTGTACTTCAAGCTCGAGCCGCGCATTCTTCGCCTGGCTCGATCCATATCCCGTCATGCTCTTCATAAAAAATTTCTACGCTTGGACCATCTTCGGGTCAAGAAACCGCGTGACGCATTCTATGGCCTCATCGAGAAGATTTGGGGAATTCAGCCAATGAATTTCCTGATCACGTTTGAACCAGGTTCTTTGCTTTTTGGCGAGTTGCATGGTCTTTTCCACGATCAAAGGCTCAAGACGCTCGCGTGAAAGGCGGCCGCGCAAAAATTCGACGCATTCCTTGTAACCCACGCTTTTCATGGGGGGCCAGTTCTCCCAGCCCTCATCGAGCAGGCGCTGGACTTCATCCAACCAGCCCGCTTGCAACATTTCGCGAACCCGCGCCCGCACCCGTGGAAGCAGTTCCTCTTTGGAAATTGAAACGCCTAACTTCAAGACCGGATACGGCAGCCCCTGTCCCGCGAACGACTTTCTCAGTTCACTCATTTTATGACCCGAAGTTTCCTTAACGATCAAAGCGCGCAGGATCCGGTAATGATCGTTGGGGCTGACCACCTCGGCGTACTCAGGATCAAACTTTTTAAGCTCCTCGTAGGCTTTCTCGGCGCCAAGGCGGGCGAAACGCTCCCGCACTTCGGCCTCAA
Organism: Bdellovibrionales bacterium; assembly: GCA_041690295.1. GTDB lineage: Bacteria > Bdellovibrionota > Bdellovibrionia > Bdellovibrionales > UBA1609 > JALHOQ01. The sequence continues at coordinate 68,129 of JAWLHR010000007.1, read as the reverse complement.
CTTCGGGATCAGGCTTTTCCACTTCAAACATGCCTTTTTCGAGCGCCTGCACATAAAACCCACTGCCGCCGACGGCCAGAATCATTCGCTGTTTGAGTTCCTGATCGAGCACTTTCAAAGCCTCACGCCGGTAATCGCCGGCGGTGAGCACCTCCCCTGGCGGAACGAAATCAAAAAGAAAATGGGGCACTCGGGCGCGCTCCTCAGGCGTGGGTTTGGCCGTGCCGATGTCGAGACGCTGATAAACCTGCAAGCTGTCGCAATTCAAAATGCCCGCGTTGAACCGTTCGGCCAAAGCCATGGCCAGTCCGGATTTTCCCGACGCCGTTGGTCCGACTATGAAAATCAGCGGAAAGCTCATGTGATCCGGCCGAATTCCCGCTCCACTTCGGAAAAGCGCTTTTGAATGTACACGGGCCGTCCATGAGGACAGAAACTGCTTAACGGATATTCGTCCATCTGCTGAAGAAGCTGCGCCATTTGTTCAAAACTCATGGCCTGACCCGCCCGCACCACTGAATGGCAGGCCATGGTGGCGAACACATCGGCGCAGGCGCGCTCAAAAAATCCGCCACCCCCGACTTCATGAAGCGAATGAGCCGCTTTCTTCAACGCCTCCGCGACGGAGTTCTCACTGATTAACGACGGCATGGTTTGCACAACGAGAGTTTCCGGTCCAAGCCGATCCAAAGTGAGTCCGAGCCGCTCAAAGTTCGCACGCTCATTGAGTAGCGCTTGCATTTCGGCCTCGGAAAGATCCAACGTCAACGGGATCAGAAGATTCTGGATATCCATGCGCCCATTCTTAAACGATTCCATCAATCGTTCAAAGACCACACGTTCGTGGGCGGCGTGCTGATCGATCAAATAATATGAATTCGAATCCTGAGCCACGATATAGGTTAAATGGAGTTGACCGATGATCTGTAAATCCTGCCAACGAAACTCCGTGGCGGGCTGATTGGGCGTCGCCGCGGATGAGACTTTAGGAGAATCCGCAATGGCTTCCCTCACCATGGCCAGCGGGAACATTTTTTGTGAATACTGAGTTTGTCGGAATTCGGGCGCGGTAAAACTTAAAGTCGTGCCCCCTTCCGCTTTGGGTTTAAAGGCCGTGACCGTAGGCTCAGCGGTCTTTTCCGGCAACCAGGGCGCTTTTTCCAAAGCCGAGCGAATCGTGGAACTCACCGCCCGAAAAACATCCTGCGGGTTTTTGAATTTAACCTGGGCTTTGGTGGGATGAACATTCACATCCACATCGGCGGGATCCAGCTCGATACGAACCACGGCCGTCGGATACTCTCCATGCATGAGAAGATTTCGATAGGCTTCCATAACCGCGACGCTCAGCGCCCGATCCTGAACCCATCGCCCTTGAACGAAAAACCAAAGATGACGATTGACCGCCTGAGTGTCCCTCGGCGATGAGAACGCGGCTTCGACGCGAATGCCCTTGTTCTCACCTTGCGCGAGAAACATGTTCTGGTTTTGCAAAACATCCCGCACGCGCTCATTGAAACTTTGGTTTTTCGGCCAATGGGCCACCAATTCACCTTTTGAGCGCAAGGTGAACGCCACATCTTCGCGCGCCAGCGCCATCGCCTTCAGCGTTGATCGAATTTGACCGTGTTCCGCGGATTCACTCTTTAAGAAACTCAAACGCGCCGGCACGTTGGCGAAAAGATCCCGGACTTGAACCGTGGTGCCCACGCGGCTTGAAACCGCCATGGCATCATCCGCCTGACCGAAACGCACGCGCAAGCGAAAACCCTGATCCGCATCCGAATGGCGTGACGTGATCGACATCTCACTCACGCCCGCGATGCTGGCCAACGCTTCACCTCGAAAACCGTATGTGGCCAGACGAAAAAGATCATCGCTTGCCTGAATTTTGCTGGTGGCGTGACGTTGCACCGAAAGCTTAAGGTCTTCGCGATTCATGCCGCGGCCGTTATCCATGACCGTGACGGAGCGGCCGCCGTCATCATATTCAACTTCAACTTGATCAGCTCCGGCATCGAGACTGTTTTCCACCAATTCCTTGACCAGATTGGCGGGCCGCTCAAGCACTTCACCCGCCGCGATCTGGTCAATCACCTCACCGGTTAAAATCCGAATGGCCATTAGTACTCCGTTTGCAGGCTCAAGAGAAATCCCGGATAACCGGTTTTCTCGTAATAATATTTCACGTCGCCCCGAAGAAGAAATTTCTTGGCGATACGGTAAGCGGCACCCAATCCGGCATTGACACCGACGCGAACTTCCAGCGAGTCCGTATTCTCACCGCGGATTTGCAAGCGGAATTTGGTGAACGTCCACATCAAACCCAAGCCGTAATTCACAACGAATTTGTCATGACTGATCAAAGGCATCATCGCCATGACGTCGCCGAAAAGCAGGAAGCCGCTGAAGTTGGTTGAAAATATATCGTAATAACCGGGCTTCTCCATCGAGAACCACAGATTCACATCGAGCGGCGGACCATCGAATAACGCTCCCGGGCCGGTCATGCGCAAACCATACATGGTGATCTGATCACTTAACTTACGCCCGGAGAATTTTTCGGTGAAATTCACCCGAGCCACGGCGCCACCGAGGTAGCGGGTCATATAAATGGGCGCTTGGCCGAGAACTTCTTGTTCTTCCGGCTCCCACGCCTTGGAACGCGTGCGTTCCAAAACTTTTTCCGGAACTTTTTCCCGCGCGCTCTCAGCCACCCGAATATCGGTGTCGGGAATATAACCCAGTTTTCCGCGGACCCGAACGCGATGGAACAAACCAAGACCCTCGACGCCCGCGAACGCGCGCTTGGAAACGATCACTTTGGTGTTATAGGGAACGAAATCGATGACTTTGGAATCGAAATCCGGCTTTTCGTAAACCGCGGCCCCGTCACTGACGACCGTGGCGCGCACCGCGGGCAATCGGGTGCTTTTTCGCTGTGGTTTTTTTTTCTGGGCGTGAGCGGAGAACTCACAAAGAAATACGGCGCAAACCCCAAACGCGATGAAGAGCTTCGATAACGATCCGCGACGACATTTTACTTTGCCCCACTCGTCGGTCTTCAAAAATGATAGGAACTTCAATCCCGCGCAAACCAATTCTCAATGCCCTATACTTTAATTCAATTTGAAAACTATAGCCTTCAGAACGGACTGATTCCAACCCAATCTTTCGCAAGGTGCTGGCTTTCCAGGCATTAAAACCGCCCGTCCAATCACGCAAGGGATAGCGCAAAATTTGACGCGTATAAAAGGAGCCGCCGCGACTGATCAGCTTTCGACCCAATCCCCAGTTCACGGTTTGTCCGCCCGGCACCCATCGGGATCCCACGACAAAATCATGATCCGGAAGAGCCGCCAGAACTTTCTTCAGATCCACGGGACGATGGGAAAAATCCGCGTCCATTTCAACGATCGCCTCGTAACCGCGCTCCAATCCCCAGCGAAAGCCCGCCAGATAGGCTTTTCCAAGCCCTTCTTTCCCCTTCCTCGGCAAGAGATGAAGGCGCGAGTCGGTCGCCTGGCATTCGCGCACAACGTCCTGAGTCCCGTCGGGTGAATTATCGTCGACCACCAGAATATCGACATCTGGCAGCAATCGATGAATTTCCCGAGTGAGTTCCCCGATGTTGTCTCGTTCGTTATATGTCGGAATCACGACAAGGGATTTCATGGTCCCTTAGGGTCTACCACAGGGGCTTTGCTGGCCACAACTGAAGAACGTAGAGCCATTTTTTTGCGCTGAGCCTGCCGGAGCCGGCGATGCCATTCCAGCAATGGGGACTTGGTGAGTTGAAAGCGCGGATCATCCATATGCTCGTAAAAGAATTCCCGCACGCGCCGGGCCGCCTGTTCGGGAGAGCGCTTGTAAATGACCGGATCGAAGCCGCACATCGTGCACACCACGCCCACCCGCCAGCGCACGTAAATGAACACCTCGCTAAAGCCGCAGACTAAACAAAAAATCATTAGCGAGCGAGGGTCCGCCTTGCCATACAGAGCGAAACTGATCACCGACGAGAGCATCGCCGCGGCCAAGACGTTGGTCAGACCAAGATGTTTTTTCACGTACACCTTCCGCGGACTTCGGCAATAAGCGCAGTATCGTTGTTCGCGACGGCGGAAAACATGTTTCATAGGTCCTATTCTACAGGACGGGATCTTTCAGAAAAGACGAGTTTTGCTAGAATAAAACGTGGGGGTTTTTACATGTTATCGCCACGAACGATGATACTTGTTTTGATTCTTCTCGGCTCGACCAATGTCGCGGCGGACGAGGAGTCCTATACCAGTTACGACGATATCGTCGCCGAACTCCGCGCCACGGCCGAACAACCAACGAAGCCGGAAAGCGATCTGGAATGGGAAGCCGTCGCCCTCCACGCGGGAATGGGGCTCACGGCCGAAACTTTGAGCTTTGAAACTCCCGACGGCATTTCCGGGTCGGGTATTCTTAAAGGAATCGAAGCCCACGTCGGCATGAACATTTTCTCGCGTAAAGCGCGCGCGGAATTTTTATTTCGTACGTACGCCAAAGAACCCATCGCCTCGGGTGTCAGCGCCGATTTAAAGGAATTCGAACTCCGTGTGGTGTTCTTACCCATGGTCAACGACAAAATGAACTTCCGGTTGGGTGGCGGCTTCGCCGCGCGCGACCTGCAATTGAGCGCGCGTAGCGGTGAGTTCCGGAATGAGTATGCGTCGTCCACCCCGGCCAGCACTTTCTTTCTGGGCGTCGAAAGAAAAGTCACCCACAATCTCACCTTTGGTCCTGACGTTTCTTATCGATCCTCAATGGTCTCTGATTCCATTGATCGCCGAGCGTTCAATGCCACACTGAGAATGAACGCCACCTTCTAAAGCCCTCCCGCACGAAAACGCAGTGCTTTGAAGTTCGCAAGACTATCGAATGAAATTGCGGGAGTGGTTTGCGCGCTGACAAATCCCGATGGTAAATTTGTTTTCACCGGTAGAGTTCTAAGCCTTATAGAACGACGTTGAGGTTGAATTTGCAGTTTCTCATGATCACGTTACTAGCCGGATTCAGCTCGGCTCTTTATGCCAAAAACATCTTCCCTTTTGCATTTTGGACGCAAGATCAAAGCGGAGGCGGTTGCGCGCCCTTTTCGACCGAATTCACTTCCGATAATCTCAGTTGGCAAGTTCCCGCCGGTTGCACTCAGATCACCGTGCAAGCTTGGGGCGGAGGCGGCGGCGGTGGCTACGGCGATAAAAATAATAATGCAAAAGGCGGAAAAGGCGGCGGCGGCGGATATGTCACCGCGACCTTAACCGCCACTCCCGGAGAAACTCTCGCGGTTTACGTCGGAAAAGGTGGCACCGGCGGTTGGTGTAACGGTTCGAGCCGTCCGCCCGGTGGCACCGGTATTTATTCCGGGGGCGCCGGAGCGCTCGGCACCCAGGCGCCACAGGCCGGTGGAGGCACAGGATCCGGTGGCGCTGGGGGAACCGGAATGGGTGCGGGATTCAACGGAGCCGCGGGAAAGTATGGCGGCGGCGGGGGCGGTACGAAAAACAACAGCACGGTTGGTAACGGCGGGGGCGGTGGGGCCGGCGGGGGCGCCTCAGGTATCAAGCGCGGCAGCACCGATCTGCTGATCGCCGGCGGCGGTGGTGGCGGCTCCAACGATGACGAGGGCGGATTCACCGGCTATGCCGCGGGCGGCGGCCCCGGATGCGGACAGAACGGCGCCAACGCTTTCAACAACGACATGGGAGGTGGTGGTGGCGGCGGAGCCTGCCTTGTCCCCTCGGGTGGCAGTTCACAAAACGGTAGCCAGGAAAACCCCGGCAATCCTCAACCTGATGACACAGGCAAAGGCGGTCTCGGTGAAGCCGACTCCGGCGGTGCGGCCCCGAACGCCACAAAGTGCTCGACCATGAAGGGAAAAGACGGAAAAGTGATCATCAGCGGAGGCTGATGCCATGTCGAACTGGGCTCGACGTGTCGTATCGTTCATCAATGATCTCTGATTCAATTGACCGCAGGGCGTTTAATGCGACACTAAGAATGAATGCAACCTTTTAATACGTACACCTGGCCGGGCATCAAATCTGAACTGCGCAAAGCGCTCCTCGCGCTCCCCAATTTCTTTCGCAATCCTGTCCAAGGCATGCGGGAGCTTCCCGATTGGGAATGGATCACGTTGCTTCTCTTGCAAGCGGCCCTGGCCTTGGCCAGCGGGATGCTGACGAACATCGTCGAGCGGGACGCGATGGGTTTTGTCATCGACATCGTTCTGTCGCCGCTGGCGGCATTGATCGTCACTGGAGTTGTCAGCGGTATTTTCTATTACTTGTTCAAGTTCTTCTTTAATCTCGAGATTGGAATCAAACCGATTTACACCCACTTGGTTTTCGCCGCCATTCCCTCCCAGCTCGCGGGGATCGTGGCGAAGTTCGTTCCATTGGTGAATCTGGTGGGTCTGGCGGCCTCATTGCTTCTTCTCTACGTGGGCTTCGTCAGCAACTTCGGCGTGAACCGGATACGGTTAAAACGAATTTTCTGGGCCGTGTTCGCCGTGTTCTTTATCTCGTCGGTTTGGCAGATCGCACGCGTGAATGTGCGCAAAGACTCCATGCGCATGAAAGCCACCCCGGAGTCCCTGGATATCCTGGAAAAAGAACTGAAGTTCGAGTCAGGCGGCGAAGATTAATTTTGTCCCGTGCTGCCGAAACCGCCCTCACCGCGTTCGGTCTCATCCAAACCGTCGACTTCTTCGATCTCGGCCAAAACCACCGGTGCCACCACCAATTGGGCGATTCGTTCCTGATCCTCGATGACGATGGGCTCTTGTCCGAGGTTGATCACAATCACTTTGATTTCGCCGCGATAATCCGCATCGATGGTTCCCGGCGTGTTCACCAGGGAAAGGCCCTTTTTGATGGCCAATCCGCTGCGGGGGCGAACCTGAATCTCGTATCCGCGGGGAATTTCAACCGACAATCCGGTGGGAATCAGTGTCCGCTCACCCGGTTTCAAAGTGACAGGCTCACTGAGGCAGGCCCGCACGTCCATTCCCGAGGCGAGCGCCGTCGCGTAGGACGGAAGTTCACCTTTGAAGTTCTCCAGCTTTTTAAATTTGATTTTGACCTTTTCCGATCCGCGGCTCCAAAGCGCTTCGGTCACCACTTTTTCCACCTGACGGGCCATGGAACGGACTTGCTCTTCAAGTTGGGAGCGTTCACCGAGTTTTTCCTCGACCAAAGCGCCCACCATGCGACTAATTTCCTGAACGGATTTCTTGAACTGACTGAGTTCCATCTCTTACTCCCAGACTTGGAATAGCTTCAGCGCGTCCGCCGGCTGAAGATCTCCCATAACCATAAGCGAGACTGAATCCATATCAAAGTATTTGCGCACATAATCAGCCACGGATTTTCGATTCACCTTTTCAATGTCCCGAATCACCTCGTCCACCGGTCGGTATTCACCGAAAACCATTTCGTTGATTCCCAGGGAATTCATCCGGTTCTCCATATCCTCGGCGCCGAGGAGAATCTGGCCTTTTAATTGGGTCTTAAACATTTCCAGTTCACGGTCACGTATACCGTTCTCGATGAACTTTTCGATTTCCCGGCGAAACGCCTTCATCACCGGCAGCGCATTCTCCACACTGGAGCCGGCGTACATCAGGAACAAACCGGAATCGACAAAGGATTGTAAGAAACTGTAAACGCTGTAAACGAGTCCTTTATTTTCCCTAATCTTTTGATAAAGGCGCGACGTCACTCCGCCACCGATGATTTCGTTCACCACCATGGCATCAAATCGCGCGGGTGAACGATAGGAACAGGATGGAAATCCCACCATCATGTGCACCTGTTCACTATTGCGCGGCAAAAACTCTTCGAATTTACGGATCCGTGGCGGTTTTCTTCTTAAAGCCTTGGTTCGCCGGGGAAGTCGCCCCAACGTTTTTGAAACCAGCTTCACCACTTGATCGTGTTCCACGGGACCCGCCACACTGACGATAATGCGGGGCCCTCGGAATGAAGAGCGGTAATGCCGAACCACATCCATGCGGCGCATGGCTTTGAGCGTATCATCCGTTCCCAAAATCGGAGTTCCCAGGGCGTGGCCGGCGTAAACCTGCTCCAAGTAAAAATCCAGGATGTATTCTTCCAAGTTATCCCGGGACATTTGAATTTCTTGGGCGATGACTTCGCGTTCTTTGCCGAAATCATCACGCGCCAAAGTGGCCGAGGTCACCAAGTCGGAAACCACATCCAAACTCAAATCCAAATGTTCCTTCAATGAAGTGGCGTGAAAACACGTGTATTCCCGCGTGGTGTAGGCGTTAAGATCGCCACCCACCGCGTCCAGAACTTTGGCGATGTCGAGAGCCGTGCGCTTGCGGGTGCCTTTAAAAACCAGATGCTCAAGAAAATGAGTCAACCCGGCCTTTTTAACCGGTTCGTCGCGGGTTCCGATTTCGACGAACACACCCACCGAAGCAGCGCGCGTGAACGGATGGTTTTCCGTTACGACCCGCACGCCGTTATCAAGAACTGTCTTCTGAAAAATCGGCTTATAGTTGTAGGCCTTCACGAATCAATTATTTTGCGAGGGCCGCTCAAGCAGCGCCTTACGCGAAAGTTTAATCCGTCCGGAGCGATCGATATCCAATACTTTCACATCTATGGAATCACCCTCGTGAAGCACGTCCGTGACGTTGCGGATGCGCTCATGGGCGATTTCCGAGATGTGTAAAAGACCGCTGTTATTGGGTAAAATCTCAACGAACGCGCCGAAATCCATGATTTTGACGACTTTTCCTTTATAGACTTTGCCCACTTCAGCCTCGGCGCAGATGGAATTGATGATTTCAATCGCCCGCTGAGCCGCTTTCGGATCCGTCGAGGCGATGTGAATGGTTCCGTCGTCCTCGATGTCGATTTTAACTCCAGTTTCTTCAATAATGCCTTTGATCACCTTACCGCCGGCGCCGATCACTTCGCGCACTTTATCCGGCTTGATCTTGATGGTTTCGATACGAGGCGCATACGGCGAAATCTCGCCACGCGGTTGCGAAATCACTTTCTCCATTTCATTAAGAATGTGGTTTCGTCCCTCGTGCGCCTGCTTCAAGGCCTGTTCCATAATGTCGAAGGTGATGCTGTCGATCTTGATGTCCATCTGCAAGGAGGTCACGCCTTTACGGGTGCCCGCGACTTTGAAGTCCATGTCTCCCAGGTGATCTTCATCACCGAGAATGTCCGATAAGATCGCCACCTGATCGCCTTCTTTGATTAAGCCCATGGCGATACCGGCCACGTTTCCTTTGATCGGAACACCGGCATCAAGCAGCGCCAATGTGCCCGAACAAACCGTTCCCATACTGCTGGAGCCATTCGACTCGAGCACTTCAGAAACGATACGAACCGTGTAAGGGAATTTTTCGAACTCCGGTAAAACCGCTTTCAAAGCCCGTTCCGCCAAAAAGCCGTGACCGACTTCGCGACGGCTCTGCGAACCCACACGTCCCGTCTCGCCAACGGAAAACGGCGGGAAGTTGTAATGAAGCATGAACTTCTTGCGGGTCAAACCGGCCAGGTCATCAATCATCTGTTCGTCATCGCCGGTTCCCAAGGTGACGGTTCCCAAGACCTGGGTTTCACCACGGGTGAACAAACCTGAACCGTGAGCTCTCGGAAGCAAACCGACTTCACACCAAATGTTACGGATATCGGTCGTCGAGCGGCCGTCGATTCGGGTTCCGGTTTTGAGCACGAGATCACGGCTGATCCGGTACTTCAGATCTTCCACGATCAGGCCCAATTCTTTCTCGCGTTGAGCTTTTAATTTTTCGTCCGCGATGGCTTCCACGAATTTCTGCTTCGCTTCGGCTTTGGCTTTATCATAGGCCTCGTAACGCTTGAGTTTATCACGCGTTTGCAGCGCCTCGGTGATGAGGGGCGTGAGGAAAGCTCGCACCGGCTGATCGAAGTCAGCGTCAACCGCGGTCACCGTGAACGAACGTTTCGGCTTGGATCCGGTTTTCACCCGCAGCTCATCCTGCATGGCCAACACCGGTTGGATCGCCTGATGGGCGAACTTCAAAGCCGCCAATACATCCGCTTCGCTGATGAACTTGGTCTCACCCTCGACCATCAAAATTCCGTTCTTGGTGCCGGCCACGATGATATTCATGTCCGACTTTTCCAGATCGACGGACGACGGATTGGCCACGAATTGACCGTTGATGCGCGCCACTTGCACGGCGGCCGTGGGACCATTGAACGGAATGTCACTGATATGAAGTGCCGCCGACGCTCCCAAGCTCGCCAAAACTTCAATCGGGAATGTGCCGTCAAAACTCAGAGTGGTGGCGATGATTTGGGTTTCGTGACGATACCCTTCCGGGAAGGTCGGGCGGATCGGCCGGTCAATCAATCGCGCGGTCAGTGTGGCGTTGGTGGTCGGCCGCCCTTCACGCTTGAAATAACCCCCGGGGATTTTACCGGTGGCATAGAATTTTTCCTGATATTCAACCGTGAGCGGAAAAAAATCGGCTTGGGACTCTTCTTTGCTGGAAACCACGGTCACTAAAACCATGTTGTTTCCGGAGCTCACCACCACCGAACCATCGGCCTGTTTGGCCAGGCGGCCGGTTTCAATTGTCACTGTACTATCGAGAAAGCGGCCAGATACCGTAATTTTGTTCATTGATTATCTTTCTTTGTTTTTTATTTGCGTAAACCAAGGTCGTTAATCAGCTTAACGTAACGCGCGTTATCTGTGCGCTTTAAATAGGCCAAAAGCTTCCGGCGTTGATTCACCAACTTCACCAGACCACGCTGGGAATGGACGTCCTTTTTATGATCTTGAAAATGCTGGGACAGATTTTCAATTCGGCTGGTCAACAATGCCACCTGCACTTCGCAGGAACCGGTGTCTAACTCACTTCGTTGGAACTTCTTAACGATTTCCTCTTTTTGTTCTTTCATTAGTGCCATGGGAGATTCCTCCAAAAAATTGTGAGACCCTCGGGGCGTTTGGCGGTCGCACCTTTGAGTCGTAAATGAGCAAACCCGCCGATTGCGGGGCCTTGCTAACGATTGAATTTGATTTAGTAGGACCGGGGCTAAAAGGTCAAGGAAAGCCTTGTCTAAACCCTAAAAACCCTTCGGATTTTAAGACCTTGTCCAGGTTCGGCGGCGAGCAAAGCGAGCAAATCCCCCCGTTTGGAAACCACCTTCACGTAGACCGGATCATTGCTTTCAAAGGCCTGCTTTTGCTCAGGAATCAAGCGACCCATCATTTCTTTGGGCACTTGCCCGTTGGCCATTAATGCCGCTTCCCTGTCATCGGCGATCAGGGCTCGATAGGACGGGAGGGCATCCGCCATTTTAATAAAGGCCCTATCCAAGTTCATGTCCTCGGAGAGCGCCGCGGAATCGGCCACCGAAAAGCCCCCCACTCGGGTTCGACGTAATTCCTCAACCATGGCCCCGCATCCGAGGCGTTGACCCAACTGATCCGCCCAAGTGCGAACATAGCTGCCCTTGGAGCAGGTGATTTCCAGATCCAGGGTATCTGGCCCCACTTCAAGAATCTTCAGGTCCCAAAACCGCATCTCTTTGACCGGCGTGGTCATTTCCGCTTGGTCGGTTTGCTGGCGAGCCATCTTGTAAAGCGCCTGCCCGCCAACCTTCACCGCTGAAAACTTGGGCACAGGCCACTCAAACCGGCCTTGGAGCTTTAAGGCTTCTTCGCGAATTCGCGCCTCGTTCACCTCGACGGGCCGGGTTTCAATCACTTGGCCCGTGCGATCCAAGGTATCGGTCCGCACACCGAGGCGAATGCGCACGCGATAGGTTTTATCTTCAGCGGTTAAATAATCAGAAAGTTTTGTCGCCTCGCCCAGCACCAGAACCATTAATCCCGTGGCGATGGGGTCCAGCGTTCCGGTGTGGCCGATCCGGCGCTGATTTAAAATTTTGCGCGCTCGGGCGACGACATCGTGGCTGGTGATATCAGCCGGTTTATCAACCAATAAGAGTCCATGACGTTCCACTTTCACTCTTCACGTCCTATCGGGCGGCGCAGGTTTTCCAAAAGTTTGTCGATTTCATCGAGCTGGGGCGCGACGCCGAACTCGAATTTCAAAACCGGACAAAATTTGGTTTTTAATTCACGCGCGAGTTCCTTTTGGAACAAGGAGCGTTCCGACGCCAGAATTTCCTTGGCCTCGTTCACCGGGTTCACGCTTCCCACCAGACGGAAAAACACGCGCGCTGAACGCAAATCCGGTTTCACTTCGACCGCGGTGATCGAAGCGTAACACGGAAGGGGCTGTTTCATACCATGCAATAAGTGACGTGAAAGGATCTGAAGGATTTCACTCTCGATCCTTTTCACGCGCGGACTTGGGCTCGTCGTCAAATTTTATAACTCCCGACTGACTTCCTCTTTAACGAAAGATTCAATGACGTCGCCCACCTTGATGTCGTTAAAGTTTTCGATTCCGATACCGCACTCGAAGCCGGCGGCGACTTCGCGCACGTCATCTTTAAACCGTCTGAGACTGCCGACTTTGCCCTCGAAAATGATTTTTCCGTCACGCACAAGCCGGAGCAATTGGTTACGCGCGATCTTGCCTTCGGTCACGAAGCAACCCGCGATCGTGCCCATCTTGGGAACGACAAAGGTGTTGCGGACCTCGGCCCGACCCATGGCTTTCTCCACCACACTGGGTGCCAGCAAGCCACTGAGCGCTTTCTTCAAGTCATCAATCAACTCATAGATGATCGAATAGGTCTTAATCTCAATGCCTTTTTCTTTCGCCAAACGGGTGGCGCCAGAGTCAGGACGCACGTTGAAGCCCACGATCACGCCTTTGGCCGTCGAAGCCAAAAGCACGTCGCTTTCCGTGATTCCGCCGACCGCGGAGTGAATGATCTTCACCTTCACTTCTTCGGTCGCGAGCTTATCCACCATGCCTTTGATGGCTTCCAAGCTTCCCGCCACATCGGACTTCAAGACCAAGGAGAGTTCTTTGACGTCGCCGGTTTTCACGCGGGCGAACAACTGCTCCAGACTCATTTTGGATGAAGGCACTTCTTCTTTCTGCATGGCGGCCCGACGCTGTTCCGCGATCTTCTGGCCGATTTCCTCATCTTTGACGATGTCGAAACGGTCACCGGCCATGGGCGGCTCGGGAAGTCCGAGAATTTCCACCGGCATACCCGGTCCCGCTTCCTTCACGGTGCGACCCTGGTCATCCGACATATTGCGGATGCGGCCCACCACTTGTCCGGCCACAATGACCTGACCCACGCTGACGGTTCCGTCTTGCACCAAGATGGTGGCCACCGTTCCCCGGCCTTTTTCCATCCGGCTTTCGATGACCACACCGGTTCCCGAACGCTTCGGATTGGCTTTTAATTCCTGAACTTCAGCAACCACGAGAATTTGTTCAAGTAGTTCTTTAATTCCAGTCCCCTTCAAAGCGGACACCGGACAATAAATGGTCGTACCGCCCCATTCCTCGGGCACCAGCTCAAGCTCGGTCAGTTGCTGCTTCACTCGGTCGGGATTGGCGCCGGGTTTGTCCATTTTGTTCACCGCCACGATGATCGGCACATTCGCCGCCTTGGCGTGGTTAATGGCTTCCGCCGTCTGCGGCATCATACCGTCATCCGCCGCCACGACGATAATGGCGATATCCGTAACGTTCGCTCCGCGAGCCCGCATGGCGGTGAACGCTTCGTGGCCGGGAGTATCGATGAACGTGATCTTATTTCCATCCTCCAGGGTCACCGAATACGCACCAATGTGCTGAGTGATCCCACCGGCCTCTCCCGCCGCCACTCTCGATTTGCGAATGGCATCGAGAAGCGAGGTTTTTCCGTGGTCGACGTGACCCATGACCGTGACCACGGGCGGTCGTGTGACCTTTTCGGCGTCCATATCACCGAACGCGGCCTCCGCGACCAATTCATCGACGGACTTTTGTACGTTTTGAGCTTCCCAACCGAACTCCGGAACAATCAACGCCACCGTTTCGTAGTCGAGTTCGGTGTTCATCGACGCCTGCACACCCTCTTGCATGAGTTTCTTCATGAGGACCGGCGCCTTGATACCCATTTCCATGGCGAGATTGGCCAAGGTGATGTGCCCATGAACTTTCACGACGCGCTTATGAGCGGCGGGCGTGGTGATTTGTGTTTTCTTGGCCTCTCGACCCGAAATCACTTTCTTTTTCTTGGGCTGAAAGATCACCTCGCGCTTACGGAATTCAGTGGCCGTGAAAACCTGTTGTTCCTCTTCACGCAGCCCGCTGGGGCGACGCTTTTTTTCCTCCTTCTCACGGGAGACGAACGGAGCCGGTTCTTCCGGAACGATCATCGTGTCGGCGGAGAAAAATCCAGTGCGGATATTGCGAGGAGCGGTTCTCGACACTCGCGGAGCGCCGGCGCCCGCGGGTCCCCCTTGGGAACCACGAATTTCGGCCACTCGGCGTAAATCCATGCGCCCGACGATATTACGGCGCTTTACAGTTTCTTCGCGTGGCGTTTCCGTGGTTTCAGCGGCTGCGGTCGTCGATGTCGCTTCGCTCGACGCGGCTTCTTGAGCCGCCTCGGCTTGCGCTTGAGCCGCGGCTTGTTCCTGCGCGGCCGCGGCCTGCTCGGCGGCAGCGGCTTCCGCTTTGGCCTCCGCCTCACCGGCTTTACGTCGAATCACAGTGGATCGCACGGTCTTGCCATCGGCGCGGGTGGTTTTTTTCTTCGCGACTTTCTTGACCGCCGCTTCACCGGCCGCGCCGGCTTCCCGCTTCACGATGGTTTCAGTGGATTTCTCCGCCGCTTTCTTGCGAACCGCGCCTTTCTTTTTGGGCTTGGACGCTTCCGCCTCTGCCTGCGCGGCTTGTTGAAGTCGCGAACGGATCTCGTTCATCATGGCCTCATCAAGAGTCGCCATGTGACTGCGAACCGGAAGTTTCCACTCCCGGATCTTATCCATCAGGGCCAAAGTTTCGACGCCGATTTCTTTGGCGAATTCAAAGACCTTCAATTGCGTCACTCATTCTCCTTTTTGGCCAGCTGGGCCATCTCCTCGCGGAGTCGGCTTTCGGCCTGGCTTTTTGCATCCTGCGAAGCTTGGACTTCTTTACCAGCTCCTTCCGCGCCTTTCGCGGACACCGTCGGAAGCTCTTTTCCTTCGGCTTTGTATTTTTCAATCAACGCTTTCGCATCATCGATCAACTTCTGAGCCTTGGCTTCATCCTCATATCCGGGAATGTTGGTGATCTGGTCCACATCGGCCTCGGCCAACATCTGAACGGACGAGAATCCCGACTGGTAGATGTTTTGCGCCATCGTCTCGGTCATGCCCGGCAACAACGTCAGATTGAGAAGAGCTTGAGCGGTCTTTTGCGCCATCGCGCTCTCAGACAGGATGTCGAGCTTGTAACCAGTCAGCTTCGCGGCCAACCGCACGTTCTGACCTTTCTTACCGATCGCCAAACTCAACTGGTTGTCGGGAACGATGACTTCCATCTCGCGATTACCTTCATCGAGGAATACCTTCGAGATTTCCGCCGGTGCGAGAGCATTGCACACGAAGCGCGCGGGATCCTCGTCCCAATTGACGATGTCGATCTTCTCACCGCGGAGCTCTTGCACGATGTTTTGCACGCGGGAGCCCTTCATACCGACACAGGCGCCCACCGGATCCACCGCCGGATCTTTGGACCGCACCGCGATCTTCGCCCGTTGACCGGGCTCGCGCGCGGCCGCGACGATTTCCACGATACCGTCGTAGATTTCCGGAACTTCCACTTCAAACAACTTGATCAAATAACGCTCATCGGCCCGGGACATGATGATCTGCGGACCACGAGTGGTGGCGCGCACATCAGCGATGTAACCCTGAATCCGGTCACCCGGCTTGTAAACTTCACCCGGAATCTGTTCCCGCGGCGGAATGTAGGCTTCCGTCCGACCCAGGTCGACCACGATCGCGCCGCGCTCAACCCGGCGGGCGATTCCGGAGGCGATTTCACCTTTTCGTTGTTCGAATTCCGCAAAGATAATGTCGCGCTCCGCTTCGCGGACCTTCTGCATGATGATTTGCTTGGCGGTCTGCGCGGCGATACGTCCCAAATCCGCGGAATCGAGCTTACGTCCAATGGAGTCGTTCAATTGAGCTTCCGGATCTAACTCCAGAGCTTCACTCAATTTGATTTCGACTTCTTCGTCGATGAAATCTTCATCCCGTACGACCTCTTTGAATTCGTACAGTTCAACTTCACCGAGTTCTTCGTTGTATTTGGCTTCGATTTCGCGGTACGTGCCGTACTTCTTGCGAGCGGCCAAAACCATCCCCTGCTCGATGGCGTCAATCACCACCTGCCGGTCAATACCTTTATCTTTTCCCAACTGTTCAATCAGTCGTCCAAGATCAGAAAACATATTATCTGCCATACCTTACCTCTTCTTCTTACCTGGCGCAGGCCGTTTCGGAAACGGATCGCTCAGGAGGACACGGGCGCGTTCAACTTGCCCATAATCCACTGTGAAAATCCCCTTCGAATTCGAAAACACCAACTCACTATCCCGGACTTCATCCAAATGCCCTTCATAGGATTTGATGTCTCCGGCGGCATCACGATAGCGCAACTGAACCGTCTGCCCGATCGCACCACTGAAATGCCAGAGCTGCGTCAGTTTTCGCTCCAAACCCGGCGACGAAACTTCAAGTTCATACCGCCCGCCAGGTATGGCGTCTTCCACGTCGAGGCGGAGGTTCAACCCCCGCGAAACGTTCACGCAATCTTCCAGCGTGACTCCGCCCGGTTGCTTATCGATAAAAATACGCAACGTGCGGTTTGGACCTTCGTGGAACTCCAAATCATAGAGGCGGCACCCTTCTCGTACCGCAACCTCCTCCGCAAATGCACGGATTTGTTCCATTTTTGCCGGTGATAACACCACGCAAACTCCCGAAAATCCAAAAAAAAGAGGGCCTGCGCCCTCTAGTTGAAAATGAGTAAATATCAGCATTTAGGGCGCTCTGGCAAGCCCTTATCCGAGAGTGAACAGAATGGCGTCGCCGCCATCGCGATAATACTTCGGACGACGTCCCACCTGCTGGAAACCCAGTTGTTCGTAGAGGTTCAAGGCGGGTTGGTTTTGAGCATGAACCTCGAGCCAGATGCGCTCATTGGGTGATTTGCGCTCGAGCATGTAGGACAAGAGATATCGCATATTTCCCCGTCTTTGACGCTCCGGATGGGTCGCCAGTACCGTGATTTCCCGGTGCTGTTCATAAAGCCGAAAGAGAATGAACGCGGCCAGGCCGAAGCGCTCCTCGACCAACCCCACGCCTTGCCCGATTTCCAACTCCTGCTTGAGGAGATCCCGGGTCCAAATTCCGCCAACGGGATTCTCGGCCTTGTCGTAGACCGACTCCATGAGGCTCACCAACTGGGGCAAATGCCTCAGGGTCAAGACTTCAATTTCGCCTGAATCCTCGATCAAAGTGTCAAATCTCCGCAATGAGGTTTTTGACCTGGTACTTGTTCAACAAAACTTCATACCAGTCCTTGAGTCGCCTCTCAACCTGAGTGCGGCTCAAGTAGGCCTTTATATTTTCCTTGAAGTTTTCGTACGGAAGGTCACCGAATTTCAAGCGATTTTCATTGAAATATTTTTGAGCCTCGGCATCCGTTATGGGCAAAACCGAGGATTTCGACCGAAACTCCACGAATTTCTTCGCCTGCATCTTTTGTGCAAGCCCCGACCGCAGCTCCTGGGGGGTCACTTGCAACTTGCTCCAGGCCGCCGATTTTTTCAGCAGCGGCATCACCCGCTTTTCCAGCCGGGCCAGATCCTCATCGGGGACTTGCACCACATTGAAGTTGCGCGCTTCCAAGGCGATGGCCGCCTCAAGGAGCGTGTCCTGAACCACTTTGGCGAAGGCCTTGGAATCCAGGGGCAGAATCTTCATATCCGCTGATTTTTTCTCAAGGGCCAATTCGAGCAGATTCTGGATTTGCACCTGGCGGCTGGTGATCACCTCACCCTTCACCATTCCCACTCCCGCCGAAATGATCTCGGCTCCGGCAATGATGGGAAGAAAACACGGAAGCCAAAGGGACGCCCAATGCATGGCTTTGATTCTATCAGAAGAGGCCGGGTAAGGCGCAAAAAAAATCCGGGCCCTATGTCGAAGGCCCGGACTACAGAGGGAATTCCCTTGCCGCGGAGCACGCCGCCGCTAGAGGGAGAGTTTATGCCTTTCGACCGCGGCCTTGCGGCCGCGATCGTCCAGTTCCAATTTTAATTAGAAGGTCATCTTGGCGGTGACTTTGAGCATGTAGAAGTCGATTTCTTCCAACGCCTTGGTGTTCTCCGGCAGAGTTGTGTAGTAGTTGGAGAAGTCGAATTCATTGCGGTTCATCACGTTGGTGCTGTAGTCGATACCCGCACCGATGGAGATCGTGTCGCTGACAATGAAATCCGCACCCGCCATCAGGTTCAAGTTGATCGCTTCGGTTTCTTCACTGCTCGGAGCCGCGGTGTTGAAGATGATCGAGTTGGGCACGAGCCGGCTGTGGTACTGACGTGAAATGTAGGACATACCAGCGCCGATGTACGGACGAACCCGCTGCGTGAGAATGTAGTACTTCGCGTTCAAACCGATGTCGTACTGATCCAATTCACGATAGATTCCGGGATTCCAGAATGTATCGATGTAGTGGTTCGAGTAGATGAACGAACCTTCAACGGCGGTACGCTCATTCACCAACACGCCGATGGCGAAACCACCACCCATATTGGTCTTCACGTTCGAAGCGTCATAGTTCAAGCCACCCAGAGTTCCGCTGATGTACCAGCGTTGAGAGAAGCTCTCTTCTTCCTCTTCATCGATCAAGCTCTTGGCCGAAAGCTTGCTCTTCGGCGCTTCCTCTTCGGCGACGACCGGAGCCGGTTGCGGCTGCACGATTTCCACTTTTTCAATCGTCACCTGGGCCGGAGCCGGCTTTTCTTCAGGCACGACCACCGTTTGCACCGGAGCGGGTGTGACAACCTGCTGTTGCGGCTGTTGTTGAGCCGGAGATTCAAACTTATTGCCGAACAAGCGCTGAGCACGCTCTTGCTCTTCGCGCAAGCGGGCTTCTTCGAGCTTCTCGACAATCATTTGTTCCGTCTGAATTTCGGCGTTTTGACGAGCCTTACGCATCGCCTCGGCCTTGGACTCAAGCACCGGAGCCGCTTCCACCACTGTGGCGGGCTGCTGCTGTACGGGCGTGGCTTCCACGACCTGCGCCGGCTGCTGAGTGACGATCACCTGAGTTTCCACCGCACCATATGCGGGCTGTTCGTTTTGAGCCACGATTCGGCGTAAAGTGCCGTTTCCGTTGGCATTGGCTTGAACAGTTTGAGCCAATGATATGGTCGCTAATATCGCGATCACAGTTTTGAACTTCATGTTCGACCCCTCTGTATAAGAGTTAACGATCCTTCGTTACGCGGTTACGCTTTGAGCAAGCCATGTGCCGCAGTGGGGTCATTTTGGACCCTATTACCTAAGTAGCTATATCCACACATCTTTTTTAGATTTTTCGGCCCTCTGGGCGCACCCGTGAATTCGCCATAAGCAAAATGACCCTGGCGAACTCTCGGAC
The DNA here is from genome assembly GCA_041690295.1 of Bdellovibrionales bacterium. Taxonomy (GTDB): domain Bacteria; phylum Bdellovibrionota; class Bdellovibrionia; order Bdellovibrionales; family UBA1609; genus JALHOQ01. The sequence continues at coordinate 48,469 of JAWLHR010000007.1, read as the reverse complement.
AGAGATGAAAAAAGGAAATGCTTGAGCGGAAACCGCCCAGAGGTTAATAAAGTCGTTCTGCGTTTCCTATATATTGAAGCTTCACCTTGGCTCGGTGGTGGAATTGGTAGACGCGCTGGACTCAAAATCCAGTATCCGCAAGGATGTGAGAGTTCGAGTCTCTCCCGAGCCACCAAATTTTTAGCGGGCAAAATGGCTTATATTCCGGAGCTTGATGACCCCGGACACCAAAGCTGTGCCCGGGCACGGTTCACGCTCCCATCAATGAACCAAACTATGAAGCTCGTTCAAAAGCGCGAAGCTGAGGCCGGTGGTTTCGGCGTTCTCGACGCAAATGTCCGCCTGCTCCTCGGGTAGGCGTATGTGAACGTATTTGGTGCATCGGGAGGGGTTTCGCACCATTTTGGATTTCCAGATGATCCGCAAAGCTTCGGTTTGCAGGCGCGCCGCCTGAAGGCGGGTCATTTCTTTAGATTTTTTCACTTTGGGCGCGGATTGGAAATTCAAGGCGTATTTTCCGGATTGATCCAAAAGCACATACCGGTGGGTTTTAAGCCGATCCTTATAAGTGATCTCAACCAGATTTTTTCCTTTGGCAAAGGCGAAACCGCCGCTGAACAACATCAAAATCAGGAGTCTCATTTCACACCTCGCGACGTCGGAACCGGATCGGAACTCTTGTTCGGGCCGGAGATTTCGAGCGGAATGCCGAGTCCGCAGGACTTGAATTTCGAGGACTCGGTTTTGCAGCCAATGACTTCCCGTATATTGGGATTGGCGCCGAAGATTCCGGCCACCCGCAATGAGTCTTCCGGGTGTTCACCCTTGCAATTCACCGTGTGGGTTTCGTAGTTTTCACTATCCAAAACGCAATACCCTTCCATCGAGGCCATCAGGGCCGCGCGACGTTGATTCTCCGGCAACCGGGCGAGCTGGCGGGCAATGACTTCCGAGGAGATATAATCGGCGATCACTTCATCTTCTTGATCCGGTTGCATGCGGATGGAATTTCTCTCTTTGTAGCAGTCCAAAAGTTGTTTCCATTCCGCGGTCAGGTCATAGCCATTCATACGGCTGATCTCGGGGCCGATCTTGTGCCCAGTTTCATGAGCCAGAACTTCGGTAAAGATCAGAGGATTCTGTTCCATGGCACGCACAAAGGCCGGCATCATCGTCACGCTTTCGGGCGCCTTGGCCGAGCCGATAACCCGGCTGGGAGTGTAGTTGGCGTTCAAAGTTTTGAAGAAGCTCAGCTTCGGATCATGCAGCGCTGAGAGGAGGTCCGCCTGAAACCCGGCCATGGGAGGAAACTTTTTGCTGTCGAGACTGGGAATGCCTTGATCGTTGTTGGTGTAATACGATTCGGGCGGTTTTTCCGGCCAGTTAAACTTCAACTCCTTGTAACCGTTCTGAATACGGCTGTTCTTTTTCGGATCTTTTACGAACTGATCGACAATCGATTGGATCTCGGCCCGGGTTTCGCGAAAAATCAATTCGGCATTGGCTTTATTTTGCTCGGAGTAGAAGGAGTCAATGAGCGCGTCGACGGTGGGCTTGGCTTTGCTGACTTGGCCCGCGAAATCGGAATAAATCTTATCCCCAACCATGGCGGCCACGCTGGAATATTGTCCGCAGGTTTTTTCCGCGAGTTCCGCCGCTTCTTCAATTTGCATCCTCAGTTGAGAGTTCTTATCGCCGCGACGGGGACGCGAGATGCCGATTCCGGCCACCATCGTGGGCGGAAGCGGTTCATCCAAGTCCGATATGACGTCGACCGGAAGCATGTTCTCGCGCACGAACGCTTCGGCCTTGGCCTGATAATCTTTCGTGCCTTCCTGGCGGAAGAGATCAATCGCCTGCCGGCGAATCTGCGCCAATCGCGCGCACGCGGCCAAATTATAAGTTTGGCGCTGTTTTCCTTTTTTTCCCTTCTTTTCCGGCTCCGGACTGTCCGCCACGGACTCACAACCCGGGCCCAGGTGTTCCGCTATAAAGAGGGGTATATCTTTGGCGTAAAGTTTCACCAATTCGGGCGTGTATTGGGATTTGATTTTCGCCAGCTCCGCCAAGGCCGCTTTAAGATTTTTCTGTTTCTTTTCTTTTTCGGCCTTTGCCATGATTTCCGAGACGCGTTTGTGACATTGATTCGGTCCGGCGAATAACTTTCCCGCTGGCGAATCCCGGAGCCGTTCCTGATTTCCCCTCTTCAACTCGGCGAACGCCTTCTCATCGATCGGCTCGGCCAATTCCAGCCCCGCGCTCTTAAATTTCTCTTTCAAAGCGGCATCGAAGCTTTCGAACCCCATGGCCTTGGCCGTGGCATCGCGAGCGCGATCCACATCGGAATTTAAAATTTTATTAAATCCTCTGAGCGTTCCCTTGTGCTTTGGCTCGCCCTTTTCATCGAGACAAACGGCCCCGTACAAGTCCTCGCACATGTCCGCTTTGCCGGGATCAAAGTTCGCTATAGTCTTGGAAAACTGGCAAAACAGGCAATATCCACCTTGGGTTTGCGCGCTGGAATACGGTGAAACGATCAAGGCTGTCAGAATGAGCATCATCCACGAAACTGACATATACATATATTCAGTGTTCCCCAATTCCCCTTGCACCTCAATAAATCCAGGCCCAAGGTCTGGGTACGCCGTGCGCCGTGCCGCCTGAAATTTATCGAATCTGATTCAAAATGGTTTCCATCAGCTCGGTCTGTCGCTAGTATGCCGCCGAAATGCGAATGCTCATCTATGGCGTTTTAATCAGTTTATTCTCCCTGAATTCCACTTGGGCGCAGACCGAAGAAAGCTCCACCACAAGTAAGGAAACAAAAAAGCACTTCAACGGGCGAGTCGGTGTTTCGGCCAATCGCATCCGCGAAACCCGCACCACATCGACCTTCGCGGGTGACACGGAGCTCAAATTTGAATTCGGAAAATCCACGGCCCATGGCAAGGCCAACTTGAAGGACACCTATCTGGAGCAACAAAAAGAGGGCGAGTCCAATCAGGAATTGAGTTATGAGTACGACCTCTGGTCCAAGCGGATCGCCTTACAAGTGGCTTACTTCGGGCATCAGTCCTACTTGCGCAAGCAAAACGATGATGGCTCGGTTGAGTCTTTAAGCCAAAGCAGCGACACCTACGGGATCGGACCGAATTTCACCTTGGTCGATCAACCCAGATTCAAGCTGACGTTTTACATCGGCCCCGCCAAACACGTGCAAGTGATCTCTCAGCGCAAACCGAACGAGAGTTCCCAAGTCACCGAGGACAAGGATACGGTTTTCACCCGAACCACCTTCGAATTGTCAAAACTGTTCAACTTCATCGATTACAAGTTCAGCCTGCGATTTGAACCCGCCATGAACCGGATCGCCGATCATGACATTTACTCGAATCATGAGGTGCGAATCCCCCTCGGCGCGGGTTGGGGGATTAGCTATAACAATACGGCGATCAAAAGAAGCATGCCCCTGGTGAACCAGCCGCCGTCCCGCCAGACCGAAGACATAAAAATCGAGTACGAATTCAAAGCGGACTTATAAAGCTGGGCCAAAGCAGAGGCGCGGCTGATTCTGGTCTTCATAAGATTTATTTAAAACCCGATCAGAAGGCATGCGATCGCTTTTAGTTATTCTATTCGCCTTCATTTCATTTTCCGCTCAAGCCCAGTTTGGTGGAGTTCCCCGCTTACCCACCGGCGGGCGCACGGGACTTCAAGGCAGCGTGGGCGCGGGCTTCGCGGACTTTCGCATTGAAAGCCCGAAGGATGACTATGAAATGGACCGCGGCATCTTCGCCGCCGCCGCGATTGAACGCGGTTTCAACGTTTTGAATCTTTATCTGACGCTGACTCTGAGCCATTTATCCGCGGAAGGCCTGGCCAATTACAACTACACGAATCTCGCGAACAGCCAGAACTACACCGCCACGGATGTGAAATTCCGCGCCAGTGTTTTGGATCTCGGTTTGGGCCTGAAGCTCAAGCTGATCGACGACTACTGGTTCCGCCCCTATATTGAGGGCGGCGGACTGGGTGGCTATCACACGATCAGTTACTCCTCGAAAATGGACGTGCTGGCGGCCCAGGGTTCGGAATATAAAAATAAAGATGTGGTGATGGGCTCCGGATACTACGGCGAAGCGGGTTTGGAGGCCATGTTCTCCGACGCGTTCGGCGTGAAACTCGCCGCCCGGCAGTCTTATTATACGACTAAGAAACTCCAAACTCTCGGTGACCGCGCCTTGCGCTTTGTCGCCGAAACCTACTACTTCTCGCTTCTGTTTGGTATGTAACAAGGGTGCGTCGCCCTTATCTCAGCATTGGCTTCTTCGTTCATCCGGTTCCGGCACTGGCCGTGATCACATTGTTCTTGAACGACGTTTATTTGAAATCGGCGTTTTCCGGATGGTGGACGGGAAAGCTCAGTGACTTCGCGGGAGTGTTCTTTTTCCCGCTTTTTCTGGTCGCGGTTTATGTTTTGCTCCGAAATACGGTTTCAAAGAAATCGAACTGGATCACCCGCACGAACATTCTGGTGGCCATCGCTATCACCGATGTGATCTTTGTGCTGATCAACACCGTTCCCGAGGCGGATTTGTTTTATGAAACCGCCTACCGGTTCATGGGCATCCCCGCGCGGAACACGATGGATACCACCGATTTGATCGCGTTACTGGTTAATCCCCTCACCTACCGCTTCGCGCTCTCTCAAATCAACGAGGCTTGATGTAGATGGAGCAAACGTGGTCACCGTTATCGAAGCAGGAATAAAGCCAATGGTCTGAAAAGTCGTGCTCTGAACCATCATCGCCGTAGGTGATCAGGCATTCGCGGTTTTTTCCGTTCACGATGCCGCTCACCGTGGCGTCGATTTTCGCCGCCGGAAATCCGAAATCCATGAACGAAACGCCCACCGGCTCCGTTATGGAGCCATCCACCACCGTGATCGCGGTCTTGGTCACTGGAGTCACGCAATCCGAGATGATCCAGTGCGAACCACTGACTGGCAATTGACCAAACGGAGCAGAGGTCGCCAACAAGCAAAACACCGTAAAGATCAGAAATACAGCGGCGATCAAATCCTTGACCTTAGAATACATACTGCGCCCCCGCCGTGAGTGCGGAACCAAAGGGCCGATTTTCCCAATATAAAAACGGCCGCCATTGATCATTCACCTGGTAAAAGCCCGTCAAACCTAAGATGGCTGGGCCAAGAATTCCAATATGTCCCTCATTCGGATCCTCCGTCGGGAAATCCTCACTGAAACCGGGAGTCGTTAATGATGTTTTTTTAATTCCCCAGGCTTGAAGTGCGATCCTAAGACTCATCCCCAACCGGGGCCACCAATAGGGAAGATAAGTCACGCCGCCCGTTCCATTCACTTGCGTGATTTTTATATCCAGTGAACTCGCACCCAAGGTTTCTTTCGCCCAAAGATGAATCAATTCGCCACCCACAAAAATCCGCAGTTGCGGCCAGGGAAGCGAAAAATCCTTAAAGAGCCCGCCCGCCACCTGCTGGGAGTGGGAAACCTCATGTTGCCAATGATCGTGGACCGCACCGTCCGGATTGCTCAACACGTAGCCGGCGCGCATCTCCGTCCACCAGAAAGACCGACGTGGGCTCTCCGTATCGGCGACTTCCGCCGCATTAGCGATGAAAGTGAAAATAAAAAATAAAAGGGCCATAATGTAATGATTGAACAACGCTTGTGCGGGAAACACCATTCAACGCACAGCTCAAGTAAATTTTCATTGGGGCTCGGTTCCCCACTCCTTCCAATGGTCTTCAAACTTCTTCGTCTCAACCGTGGCATATCCATTGCTCCTCTTCATGGCAAAGAAAGGAGCCATAATGCCAACTCAAAACCAAAACCAGTCTGGAAATCGAACGGGGTCACAGGGTGGAACTTCCAGCGGACAAAGCAACCGTGGCAGCAGTGGAGGGTCCACCACGAAAGAAAAGCAATCAACCAACAACGATTCATCCCGCAGCACAAACCAGTAACGTTCAATTTCCGGTAATTGATCGGGAGTTTCACCGCGCGGAAACTCCCCTCAAATTTTGCATCTCGTCAACGGATGCAAACCCTCGTCATTCCGATACAATTTCACTTATCTAAGAAGAGTGGGGAGGGTTCATGAAACGTATTCTGCTATTTGTCGCGTTCAGCTTCTGTTTTCCTGCCGTGGCGCAATTGGATTCCACCGCGAACAGAGACGGCGTAATGGTCCTTGGTAGCATGAGCCGCGGTGGGTTCGCCTTGGGTGCGGCGTACGAACACTTGTTTGAAAATTCCACGGGTCTTGTTGGACATTTTCGCATGTTTCAGAAGGACGACGACAAAGGCGCCAATGGTTACATGATTTTCGGCGGCGGGCTGTCCCATCACTTTTATAAGAAGAAATGGGACCTGGCTTTCACGCCATCCTTTAACGTGATCAGTATTGATTCCGTCACAACCACCCCGGGTGACAGCACCACCATGGGTCCGGGACTGAGCATCGCCCTCCTGTGGACGCTCACCCCGAAGTTCTCGTTGGGTTTTGACTACAATACGTATTGGGTGTGGTTCGACGAGGATTACGTCGGCAACGTCATCAACGATTTCGCCATTAAATTCAAAGTGGCTTTTTAAGAGGCCTTTTGCAGGTTGCGAGTCCAATCGGCGATTCGTGTGAGTACGCTTTGTGGCGCTTGGTTGAACGCCACACCATAGGCCTTGTTGGCCTCGGACCACACAATTCGTCCGGTGACTTCGATGCGCTCGCCGCCGTCCGGTGACGCAATCGCCATGGTCACCAATCCGCCGTCCTGCAGGAGCGCGGATGTATTCACCTGCACACCGCCCAGGGAGATCGAGCTGATCGAGCCGATCATTTCGCGGCCGCCCACATGGATGCGGACATCACTGTGAATCTTGAAGCGTTCATGTTTACGACGATTCACCGGCGCGCGAGATCTCATGATCAGTAAAACCACGATCGGCAATAGTAAAAGGATCACAACCGCACCCGCCGTTCCAAACGGAGTTTGCGAATCCGTGAGAGCGCGGACGGTTCCACAGCCACCGCCACCCGCGATGTTCGCGGCCAAATCCGGATCGCGTCCATAGGACAAAGTGTAGGCCGGTTGGCTGGACTCCACCGCCGCGGTCTTGGCGAAGCTCACCGCCGCCGCCGAACTTAACCGGCCGCTGGTCACCACCTGGCCGGCCAGTTGGGAAACGGGAGCATATTGGCTCATAAGAATGGATTTCAGCTGATAACCCAGCATTTCAGGAGAAGCCACTTTCATCAGCGCCGCGGTTCCCGCGACGAAGGGAGCCGCCATACTGGTCCCGGACGAGGTTCCAAAAGCATCATTGGGAACCGTACTTAAAATATAAACTCCCGGACTTCCCAGATGCACGCTGGTGGGACCGTAATTGGAGAACGACGCTTTGTAATCGTAGTCCGTGGTCGCCAAAATTGAAATGACATTGGGAACGTCATAGCTTGCGGGATACATGGGAACAGCATCGTTATTCATGGCGGAATTGCCGGCCGCGGCCACGAACAACGCGCCTTTTGTGTAGGTGTAGGCCACCGCCTCATGTAAGGCGGCGCTGTACGAGTTTCCGCCCCAGGAATTATTCAGCACGGTGGCGCCGTTATTAACCGCATAATAAATCGCCCGGATCGCGTTGGAAGTGGTTCCCACGCCATTTCCGTTCAAAAACTTAAGCGGCATGATTTGAATGCGCGATTCCTGAAGTTCGGTGGTGTAGATGTTCTGATCGATGCCAAGAATAATTCCCGCCACGTGCGTTCCGTGCCCGTCGTCATCGAACATGACGCCGGAATTGGTGACGAAATTCCATCCGTTCACGTCGTCGATGTAGCCGTTGCCGTCGTCATCCACGCCATTGCCGGGAATTTCATTGGGATTGGTCCAAATCGCGTGCGTGTCGCGGAAGACATAGTGATTAAGATCAAGTCCGGTGTCGATCACCGCCACGATGGGTTTTTGATCCGGCACACTAGAGTCCGACCAAACGGATTGCACGCCGATATCGGCGCCGGTCGCTTGATAGCCCTGAGAAGCCACCGCCGCGGCTTGGATCTCGCTAGCGGAGAAAACCTGATGCAGTCCGACCTGGTCGGTCTTGCTCAGGTAGTAGTTGGGTTCGGCGTAAAGCACGTTGGGATCGGCGTTCAACTCTTGCACCGCTTGCTCGACCGTTTGGCCCTTCTGCAAAGCGAAGTGGTACATGTTGAACTTGCCCCACTGCTCTTTCAATTGCATTTGTTTATCGGAAGCGGCTTTACCGAGGAAAGCGTAGGAGTCAGGTGAGCCAAAATCGCTTTTCAGCCGCACGATGACCTCGCCTGGCACATAGTTTTGCGCCAAAACCATGGTCGGTAACAAAAGATTCAAGAATACAGAGGCGGCTGCAAGCCGAATCAATCTACATCCCCTATGCTTACGCTTACTTATAATCTTATCGGACAAACGTCCGACGGGGTTAGAACCTTCTTTCCGATTCTAAACTTGAGCCATAGGGGTCCGTCTCAATTCGAGATTTAAAACTGACTGAGTCGGGGGTTGCGTTGAATACTGGCACGAGTCTCAATTTCGCGCGACCAATTTTCGATCATGTCGTTGGCTTTACGAAAAGCCACCATGCGGTCGGTGCCCTCCACTTCCACGCCTGGATCCCGATCTTCCTTCCAACTGATCACTTCGGCCACCAGATATTGCCCGTTTCGCTCGATCAGCTGCCTCACCAGCCCGCCGGATTTGCCGGTCCGGATGATCGCCGCCAAGAGCGGGTTGTTTTCGCCCAACTTGGGAATCATGGGCGATGACAAATCGAATTCGCCCGAGGTCGTCCAAGTGGCCCCCGCTTTGGTAATCAGCTTTTCCACCTGGGCCTTCGAGCCGCTTTCGACGGTGGAACGCAATTGATTCACGATTTCCGATTGCTTGGCTTTCACCAGCAATTTGCGGGCGATATCTTTCTCAACTTGAGACAGGGGCAAAGTTTCGGCCGGAAGCTTTTTTTCCAAGTAAATCAGGTGGTAACCGAAATTGGTTTTCACCGGCTGACTGATTTCCCCATCCTTCATGGCGAAGGCCGCCGTTTCGAACTCGGGCACCATTTGGCCACGGGTGAATTCACCCAGGTCGCCGCCTTTATCACGTGAGCCGCGATCATCACTGTGCTTGCGGGCCAGGCTGGCGAAGTTGGCCGGCGTGGCCTGCTTGTGCAACTGCTCCGCCAAGGACTTGGCCGCGTCCTCGTTGCGTTTTTCATCAATGCGGATCAGGATGTGTCGCGCGCGCACCCGCTCCTCAAAAGTGAACTCGATCCGGTTGTCGTTATAGTAATTTTCGACGTCCGCTTTCTTTGTCTTCAAAAATTCCGCGACCTCCGCGGCATCGATGAAACCGGGCTTGCGGAAATCGTCGTCGGACAGCTCAACAAAGCGAATGTTCACCTTTTGGTTGGCTAAATATCGATTTCTTTTCAATTCCTCGCGGGTCGGCGCCGCCGATCCGAGGAAAAGTTCTTGGACCTTTTGAGTGACGATCTGCTTACGCAACTGGTGCTCAAAATCTTCGCTGCTCAAATTGCGGCTCGCCAGGAAATTGCGGTACCGGTCCTTAAGGAAACGGCCGTTTTCCTGCAAGAAAGGAATCTGCAAGATCACATCCCGGATCTCGCTGTCGGCGGCCCGCACCCCGCGGTTGCTCGCTTCCTGGTAAATCAGCTCGCCCAAAATCAACTCATCGAGCGCGCGGCGGCGAAGTTCCTGGGAAAAGCGGCGGCGTTGCTCCTCGGGAAATTGGTCCAAATTCATTCGGGCGTTCTGCTCCACCATTTCCACTCGGCTGCGGTATTCGGCCAGGGAAATGGAAGCGTCATTGACCACCGCAGCGACGCCGCCCGTGCGATCACCATAGGTGTCCGGATGAACTCCCCACAGGGCGAAAACCACGATGATGGCACCGAACAAGAAAGCCGCCACCCATTTTTTCAAAGAAAAGTCCTCGCCCGTCCCAAGCTTGATTTTTTTGAACATAACCGTCCTGACTCCCGAGTTGAAAAACGGCACTCAGCTTCCAAATTTTTCGTGCAATTTTCAAGGACATTGTTAGCCTTATAGCGATGAACTATTTCACCTTTGATTTACGCAAAGTTTTTCTGATTATCGCTTTAGTGGTTCTTCCGCTGATCGCCATTAACATGCAGCGAAAGTCGGAAGAAGAGCTTTGGTTCACCAAACCCTTCAGTTTCACCGCGTCGCTCGTGCAACAAGGCTACGCTTCGTTCAGCTCCGGTGTACGGGGCACAACGGCCATGTACCTGGATCTGATCGGGGTCAAAAAGCAAAATGAAATGCTCAAAACGCAGCTCGCGGAATTGAACGCCCAGCTGGGCGCTTTGACCGAGCTGAAGCTGGAAAACGAGAGATTGCGTGAGCTTCTTGGATTCAAACAGGCTTCGAAGATGAATCTGCTCGCGGCTCGGGTGATCGCCCGAGACCTTCTCCCCGATCACAACACCATCACGGTCGACCGGGGGCTTGATCATGGCGTGCAGAAAAATATGGCCGTGATCTCCATCGGTGGCGTTGTGGGTTACACATTCCGCGTCGAGAATGACTCCTCACAGGTTCTGCTCCTGACGGACAGCTACGCGGTAATTGACGCGATTGTCCAAAGATCGCGGGCCCGGGGACTTATCGAGGGTGTGGCGCGGAGCAGTTGCCGGCTTCGCCACCTTAAGCGAAGCGATGACGTCAAAGTGGGCGACCTGGTTGTCTCGTCCGGGATGTTCAACATGTTCCCCAAGGGATTTCCCATCGGCACCGTGGTGTCCATCGACAAGAGCCGCTACGGGATGACCCAGGAAGTGGAAGTCAAACCGGCGGTGGAGCCGATGAATCTCGAGGAGATCTTTATCGTTTTGAACGCTAATCATCAGGATCTTTCCCCCAAACAGGGAGCGGCTGAAGAATGAAGATCCCGTGGTACTGGATTTTGAGCGTTTTGTTGGCCTTGATCGTGGCCGCCGTACTCAACGGACTCCAATCATCCTTTTGGTATTTGCTTTTCGGCAGTTTCCCCCCGCCGCTTTTTTGGCTGATTGTTTTGGTTTACATGAGCGTGACTCGCCCGCTTTGGGAAGCCACCTTGATGGTTTATCTGCTAAGTCTCGTCAACTCGGCGTTCACGGTGTTTCCCTTGGGAGCCATCTTGGTGTTCAGCCTCATGCTGATGATCAGCCTGGTTTTGATTCGCGAACGGGTGTATTGGGGTGGACCGACATTTTTTATGTTGATGGTCGGCGCCGCCTCGATGGCCGCACCGATTTTTTATTGGTTGATGTCCCGTTGGTTCGAGCCCAATCCCGTGGGCGTTCCACAGATTTTTGATTGGCTGATTTCGGGGCTTTTGACCATGTTGTTTAGTTTTCCGATTTATCGTTTGTATCAGTTGGTGGACATGGTGGCCGCGCAGGACGCGGGTGCTGAGGGACATCATATAGGGCCAAGATGAAGGATTTTGTTCAGTCATTTGAAGACGAGGCCAAGGACTACCTGCCCCGATATAAGGTGCTTTACGCCGCGATCACCATGGCGAGCCTGCTGATCGTGGGCCGTCTTTGGTATTTGCAGATTCTGCAGGGCACGGAGTTGCGCCAATACTCCGAAAAGAATCGGGTGAAAGAAACCAAATTGCCCGCCCCGCGCGGCCTGTTCTTGGACCGCGAAAATCGCGTGCTGGTCGACAATCTTCCCGGTTTTGACGCCACCATTTCTCCCCAGTACGCCAAAAAACTTGAGTCCACCGCCGAAGAGGTCGGCCAAGTTCTCAATATTCCGGCCCGGAAAATCGTGGAAGATGTGCGCCGGAGCCAGCGGCGTGACGGCCCCTTTCGTGCTGTTCGCATCAAGGACAACCTGTCTCTGGCAGAAGTGTTCCAGTTGAAACTTCTGCGTTGGGATAATCCGGGCCTGAATATCAACGAATCGATCCTTAGGTATTACAGCCTTGCCCACAATGGCGCGCAACTTTTTGGCTATGTGGCGGAAATCTCAAAAGACCAGCTCACCCGACTCAATGAACGCTTCGCCGGCAAAATGGTTTTTGAACAGGGCGATATCATCGGTAAAAGCGGGCTGGAGGAAGCCTTCGACCCGATCATCCGCGGACGCGACGGGGTTTCGTTTGTTGAAGTCGATGCCCGCGGGCGTGAAGCTCCGGGCGAGAGCAGTTTGTACTATGGATTCAAACCTCAGCCGGCTCTTCCCGGCAACAATCTGGTCTTAACCATCGACAAAGACATTCAGGAAGCGGCGTACAAAGCGATGAATCGCAATGACAGCATAGGCCCCCGCATCGGTGGCATGGTGGCCATGCGCTCTAACGGCGAGATTCTCGCCTGGGTCACCACGCCAAGCTACGATCCGAACGAATTTTCGACGGGAATCCCGCCTCAAGTGTGGTCGAAGCTGATCAATGATCCGTTCCGCCCCCTGCGCAACAAAGTGATCCAGGATCACTTCATGCCGGGTTCGACATTCAAGCCCATCGTGGCGCTCGCCGCCCTTTCGGAAAAAGTGATTTCCCGCAACACCTATATCAACGCTCCGTCGGCGCTGAAGTATGGCCGCCGCGTTTATCACGATCACAGCCGCTCCGGGTACGGGAACATCAACGTGATGCAGGCCCTTGAAGTTTCAAGTAACGTTTTCTTTTATAAAATGGGCATTCAGCTGACCATCGATCGGATCGCGCCCTATGCCCGCTTGCTCGGTCTGGGACAAAAATCCAATATCACTTTGTCCAATGAAGTTTCCGGTGTCATTCCCACTTCGGAGTGGAAACTGAAAAAGTTAGGTGAAGAGTGGCAGCCGGGCGAAAACCTAAGCAATGCGATCGGACAAGGTTTCGTGCTGGTTACCGCCTTGCAAATGGCCATGGCGTACAACTCGATCGCGCTTGATGGCAAGGTGATGAAGCCTTTCCTCATTAAGCGCGTTTTGAATCAGGAAAGCAAAACCCTTCAGGAATTCGAGCCCGAGGTGCTGAGAGACGCCACTCAGGAAAATGAATTCGGCGTCATCATTCCACAAGAGCATTTTAAAACCGTGAAAGAGGGCATGCGCCGGGTGGTGCATGGAGAACGGGGCACGGCTCGCGGGGCGCGAATCGACGGCATCGAAATGGCGGGCAAAACGGGGACCACTCAGGTTCGTTCGTGGTCGGCCGATGAAATTTATGATCGCTGTGACGCGCGTCCTGTTTTCCAGCGTCATCATGGTTGGTTCGTGGCTTTCGCGCCCGTGCAAAATCCTGAAATCACCGTGGCGGTTTTGGCGCAACATTCGTGTTCGGGATCACGCGGAGCCGCGCCGGTCGGCCGCGATGTTATCAAAGCCTACTTTGAAAAATATCATCCGGAATTGATCAAAGCCGCGGTGGAAAAGAAAGCCCGCTTAAAAGCGCCCGCTTCCCAACCACCGGCGGTGGATCTTTCGGTGCGCGAGGAGGCGGAATGAAACTCGGATCAGACTTCATGGGCCGCTCGGGTTTACAAGTGGAAGAGCGCAACTTGCTCTCCCGTCTGGATTTTAATTTCGCGTTCGTGATTTTGGCGTTGAACGTGATCGGCCTGATCAATCTTTACAGCGCCACTCATGGTTTATTCTCCAAAGGGAGATTGGATCTGTTCTGGATGCAACTGGCCTGGTTGAGCCTCGGTTGGGCGGTTTACCTGGGTATCACCTTGCTGGATTATAAGGTGCTGATACGTTCGGCGTTCGTGCTTTATGGATTGAACTTCGCGGCCTTGTTGGCGGTGGAGTTTTTCGGCAAAACTTCGCTGGGCGCGACCCGCTGGCTGGATTTCGGGTTTTTTCGCTTTCAGCCGTCGGAAACAATGAAACTGGTTTTGATTTTGGTTTTGGCCCGAGTGCTTTCACAAAGGGAAAAGACCACGGGAATGGGTGTGATTGAGCTGGCTTGGCCACTCGGACTGGCCTTGGTTCCCGCCGTCCTTACCGCCAAACAGCCGGATTTGGGAACGGCGATGCTTTTGTGCGCCATTTCGGGAAGCATATTGATGTTTGTCGGCGTGAACCGATCCATTCTGGTTTTTCTCGCCATCGTCACCACTCTGGCCGCTCCCATCGTTTGGAATTTCGGTCTTAAAGAATATCAGAAGAACCGGGTGCTCACCTTCATCTCGCCGGGCCGTGATCCGCGCGGGACCGGATACAACTCCATTCAATCCAAAATCGCGGTGGGTAGCGGAAAAATCCTGGGTAAAGGTTTTCGCAAAGGAACACAGTCGCAACTTGAATTTCTTCCCGAGCGCCACACCGACTTTATTTTCAGTGTGTTGAGCGAAGAGCATGGATTCATCGGCAGCGTGACCACGCTGGGGTTATTCATCATCTTGTATTTGATGAGCATAAGGATCGCCATCAACGCGCGGGAAAAAGCCGGGGCGCTCCTGGTGGTCGGCGTCCTGGCTTACATGTTCTGGCACGTCTTCGTGAACATGGGGATGGTGATTGGCATCCTGCCCATCGTGGGGGTGCCGCTGCCCCTGCTCTCCTACGGCGGATCAAGTATGCTGACAACGATGATCGGACTCGGTCTGATCTCATCGGTGGCGTACCGAAGGTATTTATTTTGAGGCGAATTTCGTCGGCCCGCACAGGAGCGGAGCTTTACGCAATGTACAATGGGCGCCCATTGTACATTGCGTAAAAGAGCGGTACCGGGCCTGACTGTTGCGGCTCAACAAGTATACCTTTCTCCTATGCGCAAAATTCATGAACAAAACCGTTTGGCGTGGAACGAAGCCGCGTTGAAGTATCGCGAAGCCATTGAAAAAAGTTGTGAGCTGCTGAAATCCGGAGGCAGCAGCCTACTCAAACCGGAATTGGATTTTTTGGCGAAAGTCCAAATCCAACGCGGCCGTTGCATCCACCTGCAATGCGCGGGCGGCACCGATACGCTGTCCTTTCTCAATGCCGGCTTTAAAGAGGTGATCGGGGTTGATATCGCCGAAGAAATGATCACCGTCGCTGAAGAGAAAACGAAAAAACTAGGCGTCAATGCCAAGTGGTTCGCCTGCGACGTTTTGGAGACTCCTGAAACTTTGAACGAGACCGCCGATCTGGTCTACACAGGCCAAGGGGCGATCAACTGGATCATGGATATTTCCCTTTGGGCGAAAGTGGTCTTCCGGCTTCTCAAACCCGGCGGAATTTTCTTTATATTTGAAGGCCACCCCATCACCTACATGTTCGACACCACGGCGAACAAATTAACCCTCGATCCGGCCTACAAAGGTTATTTCTCCAAAGAACCTTATGAAAGTCAGGATTGGACCGAAGCCTACGTCGGGAAAATCAAAGACAACGTGAGGGAGCAACAAAGGAAATATGAGCGCGCGTGGCCGCTCGGTGAAGTTGTTAACTCCCTTATTCAGGCAGGTCTTGTTCTCAAAGAACTTAAAGAATATCCGGACAAGTATTGGGAGGAATTCCCCCATCTTTCGGATGAGGAGCGGACGCGAATTCCAAATACGTTTTCAATGACGGCCGTTCGCCCGTTGAAATGAACTGTGCCCGGGCCCAGTTGTGATTCACTGAAATCATTGAAAGACCATAAAAATCATTTTTTCAAGCGCGGACCAGCCAGCGGGTGACCCCGATCACTCCACTAAGCGTGCTTCTGAAGCAAAGCTAAGATGTTTTCTTTGGGGTGATTGCCGACGATTTGATCGACTTCTTTGCCGTCTTTGAACAGGATCATCGTGGGGATGCCCCGCACACCGTATTTGGCCGGCATGGTCGGGTTTTCATCCACATTCAGTTTAACGATCCGGACCTTGTCCTTCATTTCCTGGGCGATTTCCTCAAGTTTAGGACCAAGGGCCCGGCACGGGCCGCACCACTCCGCCCAAAAGTCGACCAATACCGGAATCGATGATTTTAACACCTCATTCTCAAAACTTCCGTCGGTCACAGGGGTGGTGTGTGTTCCTGCCATTTAGGTCCTCCTCAAGCTGAATATTCGACTAAAGATACACATTCGGCGAACCCAGGCGCAAGACCAGGTCGGGCATTGACGATGGGCGTTGGATCGCCGCGAACCGTTCAAAATAATCCGCGAAATTCCGATGAGTTGGAATCATGAAGAAGAGCCGGATTCACATCCTTGTCGTGGACGACGACGCTACTCAAGGCAAAGCCTTGTCTGAGATCTTCAAGCGCGCCGGATACGCGGTGACGTGGTGCCAATCCAGTGTGCAAGCGCTGACCGCGGCGCAAAGAACGGAATTTCATCTTCTGATGGTGGACTGCATGCTCCCGCGGATGAACGGCGTGGATCTGGTGGAAGAAATTCTGGCTCTAGGCTTCAACCGTCCTAAAGTTTTTCTATTTAGCGGAATCTTCAAAGACCGAAAGTTCATCAAGGAAGCCTGTGAGCGGACCGGCGCCTTGGAATTCTTCGACAAACCGCTCGATCTCAACCAGGTCCTCGCGCGCGTCGAAGACGCATTGAAACACGATATTTCCGACGACACCCCTCCTCTATTGTCGCTTTACGACCTTGAAATACCGACGGCGCCTCAGCTGGTGAAATTGATCGAGCAGGAATCGCCCATAAGTTCCGTCCACCTGCCCATCATTTTCCGGCATATGCAAAAAACCAATCTCACGGGCGAATTGACCCTCATCAGCGCCATCGGAGACATGTACACGGTGGGATTTTGGGAAGGAAAAATCTTTCTCGTGCGCACACCGGATAAAAGCTCCTATTTCGGGGGCCTCGCGGTCAGCTTCGGTTTTGTTTCCCCGGATGACGTGATGGAAGCGTTGAAAAGTCCATCACGCCATTTGATCGGACAAAAACTGATTCAATCGTTTTCACTCAGTCCGCATGCCATCCATGTGATCATGGAAGAGCAGCTCGCGCTCCGGCTCAGTCAAACTCTGCAAAAGGGAGTGGTTTCGATTCAGTGGTCGGCCAAAAAATTTCCGCCTCCCGACTACGCGCTCAATCCCGTGCGCTACGAGGCGTTGGCCCATGACTGGGTTCAGTCCAAACTGTCCCTGGATGAAATCCGCTCGCAGCTTCTGCTTTGGGGCAGCTTCAAACTTCAAGGTGATTTTCACCCTAAAATCAATGAGGAAATCTCGATCAGTGAACTTCTCTCAAACTCCGAATTCAACGAGAAAAAAGATTTGGTTTACTTGTTCCGGAGCCTGATCAGGGGAAGCGCCACGATCGGCGCCAAAGGCGAACCTCCGCGTGATTTCGCGTTTCTTGAACATCGGCTTGATAAGATGCTGGTGGATTTTCAACAACAAAGCTTTTTCCAAATTCTCGGCGTCGGGGAAAAGGCCCACAACAACGAACTCAATAAAGCGTTCGCGGATCTTAAGGAACACTTCGATCCGGAAAATCTCCCCAAAGAGTGTCCGCCTTCGGTTCTGGTGAAAGCCACCAAGGTCTTTGAAACCATCCGCCTGGCTTATGAGACTCTGACGGATGATTCAAAACGCAACCGCTACGTTCTGCAACAGCAAAACAAACGGGCTCAGGAGATGATGGAAAACGAACCCGTTTTCCGCGCCGCCATCTTGGAACTCCAAAACGGTCAAGCCCGCGAAGCCGCGAAAAAGTTCCAGAATCTTTTGGATCGGCGTCTTGAATTCCGCGACCTGAAATCCTATCGCATTTGGGCCGGCTTGAAATGTGATCGCAATTACCGCGATTACACCCTCGATCAAGTTCCGCCGGAAGAGCGTCATTCCGCGCCCTATCTGATGGCCAAAGGGATTTATTATCGAACCAAGCGCCACTACGACAAAGCCATCGAAGCGTTCCGAGCGGCGCATGTGCTCGATCCCCGCCTGACCGCGGCCAAACAGGAGCTCAAGAAAATTCTCGCCGAGGTGGAAAAGCGAGGCGCCAACAAAGATCTTTTCAGTGAAGTCACGAGCGTGGTGGAAACCTTGTTCGGCCGAATCAAGCGGCGGGGCGCTTAACCGACTTTCTTTTTGAAGAGATGCTCCACGAACGCCCGGCGCTGACGTTCGAGTTCTTCGAGATCCGCCTCTTCTTCCTGACGGCGTAATTCTTTGATCTGCTCCTGCACGTCCTTCAGAGCGAAGCCATCATGGGGCGGCTTGGGTTGCTCGATGTATTTCTTGTATTTTTCCGAACGCGCCTCGGGCGTCAGAGTGGAACCTTTCAAAATCCCAAAGCCCGGTTCTCGCTGCGCTTCCGTATGCGGAGGCGCCGACGGCGGCACGAAGATATCGGGTTTTTCAGGATCGGATTTGAAGATGCGAACACCTTCCGTCCCGTCATCGCCGTCTTGAACTCTAAGTTTAAGAAGTTTGTCTTGCAGACTTTGATTATCAAGGCCCGCGAGCTCGGCGATCTTCGCCAATAAATCAGGGGCGCCGACCGGGCTGTCCAACCAGCCGTCCACCGCCGGGTTACTGGTGGGATCAAAGGTTAAAGACGTGGAACGAATCAAGATGATTTTGGGAAAGCCACGGATCTTCTTGATCGTCCCGGCGATATCCAGTCCACGTATACGCTTTCCCGCGGCCGTCATGACCACCACTTCCGGATTCAGGCTCAAAAGCGCGTCGCCGACCATTCGGGTGTTCTGGGTGGAATCGACGTCAAAACCGATCTTTTTCAACACGGTTTGCAGGAACATCAACTCGCCGTAATCTTCGAGAACCATGAGGACGCGCAACATAGTGCTTTAATTATCCTCTCCGCCTTTCCAGGCGGTCAACTCGACCATGGACAGGAACCGGGGATGTGATTATATACTGGGAAATGCCGCGGCCGCCTCGATTTGCGCCTGCGGCGAAAATCCAACCTTTGAAAGGGTCCTCATGAATCAAAACCAGACTAAAACCCGCCAGGAAACCATAACCCTGCCACCCCGCCGGTTCGTGGTTGAAGGCGGTCGTGAAAAAATCGTGATCGGCGACGGTCAACCGTTGGCGTTGATTTCCGGGCCCTGTGTCATCGACTCCAAAGAACTGGTCTTCGAAGCCGCGCGCCGCTTGGTGGATATCACCCAGCGCGTGGGCATTCCCCTCATTTTCAAATCGTCCTACGAAAAGGACAATCGCGGCAGTGAAAAGAACTGGCGCGGACCGATGAGCGAGGAAGGCTTGAAAATCCTCAAAAGCGTGCGCCAAGAATTCGGCATTCCGGTACTCACCGATGTTCATCGCACGGAAGACGTCGACATCGTCGCGGAGCACGTGGATGTTTTGCAGATCCCCGCTTACATGTGCCAGCAAACTTCGTTGGTTTTGGCCTGCGGACAGACCGGCAAAGCCATCAACGTGAAAAAGGGACAGTTCCTTGCTCCCGAAACCATGGACAGCGCCGTCGGAAAGATCCGCTCCACCGGCAATCAAAACGTGCTACTGACCGAGCGTGGAGCCTGTTTTGGATATAACCGTTTAGTGGCGGACATGCGCTCCATCCCGATCATGCAGCAAATGGGCGTGCCCGCTTGTTTTGATGCCACTCATGTCATCCGGCTTTATGGAATCTCCAGCTCCGATCCGGCTGGAGGCGAGCCTCGTTTCGTTCCCCATCTCACACTCGCGGCGGTCGCGGCGGGCGCGGATGCGCTCTTCTTGGAAGCGCACCCGAATCCCATGAGCGCCAAATGTGATGCGGCTTCGCAGATGCAGATGGACAACATGGAAGCGCTTTTAAAAATGTCCCTTGCCGTGCGCAAAGCGATCGGCCGGCCTGAGAACGTGGGTACCTTTCAGACACCGCACTTGTGATGCGCGGACTCCACGCTGTTCGGTACATCTTTTTTGAGACCTTGCCCGCATTCCTGATGGGAGTGCTGGTGTTTGTCTCGATTCTATTGATGTTCCAGGCGCTGCGCCTGACGGAATTTGTTCTCGTGCACGGAGTCGGCCTCCGCACCATTTTTCAACTCATTCTCTATTTAAGCGTTAGCTTTTTGCCCGTCATACTGCCGATGAGTTTGCTTTTCAGTGTTTTGCTCACTTACAGCCGGCTTTCCAATGACTCGGAAATCGTGGCGTTTAAATCCATCGGTTTGAGCATGGCGCAACTCACGGTTCCCGCATTGATACTGGCCGGCGCCGCGACGTTAATGTCCGCCCAGACGTCCTTTTATCTCGGACCTTGGGGGAACCGCCGCTTCGAAGTTCTCATGAATGAACTAGGCCAACAAAAGGTCGGCGCCACTTTGCGCGAGGGTGTTTTCTCCGAAGGATTTTTCGATCTCGTGGTGTACGCCAATAAGGTCGATTCCAAAGCCGGCATGATGAACGACGTGTTCATCTATGACGAGCGCGACCCCAAAGCGCCGGTGACCATTATCGCCAAGGAAGGTCATTTGATTCATGAAAAAACGCCGGCGGGCTTAAGCGCGCTTTTGCGGCTAAGCAACGGCAACATTCACCGAACCCACCAGGACACTTACACCAAAGTGGACTTTGTGAATTACGACATTAATCTCTTCGACCCTTACCAATTCTCGGAAAAGAAGAAATCTCCGCCGTCTTTGACTTTGGATGAACTGCGGACTGAGCTCAATCGCGCTGATCTTTCACCAAAGGATCGCCGCAAGCTGAGCATTGAGTATCACCGTCGATGGTCGCTTTCCCTCGCCTGCATCATATTCGCGCTGCTGGGGGTGGGTCTTGGAACGGTCACCAATCGGCGCTCCGCCAAAGGTGGCGGATTCGTTCTTTGTCTGGTGGTTCTCATCAGTTATTGGATTTTGTACGTGACCGCTGAAAGTCTCGCGCGAAATGGCGTTATTTCGGCGGGACTCGCGCTTTGGATGGTTAACCTGGTTTTCTTTTTGGTGGCTGTCCGATCGCTGAAAGCCTCATGGAGCTAGGGCGAGATTCGAAGGGAATTTCGACCGTAAAAGATCGCCAGATCACTTGCGTCCCGGATCATTTGCGCGCCATCATGAATCAGATCCAGATTGCCTAAACCTTGGCTGGAATGGGGAAACACGGGCAAAGTGGCGACTTCACGGCCTTCATCGCGCGCGAGCCGCGCGGTTAACCAGGATCCGCTGCGACGGTTGGCCTCGACCACAAAAGTGGTGTGGGAAAAACCGCAAATCCACCGGTTACGAATATGAAAATGACTTTTGCGCATGGCTTCTCTTAAAGGGAACGTGCTGACCAAAGCACCGCCCTCTTTCAAGATCCGGTTTCCAATGGCCTCGGAAAAATTGGGCGGATAAGGATCCAGCAGTCCGCTTGGCAAAACACAGACCGTCGGGCGCCCAAAGTCCATCGCCAACCGGTGCGCCCACTGATCCACTCCCCGCGCGCCGCCGCTGACCACGCAAATCTCGTTGTCGCGAAGAAAATGTCCCAGCTCACGTTGCATCCACAGACAAGTTTCACGCAAAGGCGTGCGGCTTCCCACCACGGATAGCGTGGGCATTTGCTTCCAAACCGGATTCCCCAGATAGGAAAACACGGGAGGCTTTTTCGAGAGGAAATTCCAGTAAAAGGGATAATCCGCTTGGCCCGGATAAGACCATCGCACGCCATGATCATTCGATGTCTTAAGGACATCGTCCACCTCATGTGGATCAAGTTCGAACTCTTTTTGCAGAATGTGTTGAAGCATGTGCCCAGGGCGAATTGCAAACCCCAGGCCTAAGAATCAGAAATCCAGACCGAACTCGTCGGATTCTTCGAGATCTTCTTCGATGGAGCTTTCGTCCTGATTCTGGTGATACTTATCTTCTTGAAATTCAAGGACTTCACTGTCGGCGTGACGATTGGACACCTGTTGCACGCGATCGCCTTGGAGAATTCCGTCACGCGCGCCGAGGATCACGGCGGTGGCCAGGTTTTCCGTCACCCGGACCACCCGTACGGTTCCGGCCGGAACTGGAGAAAACGGAACGATGGTTTTTTTGCGAAGTGTCCGGTCAGTATAAATATCCAAAATTTGATCCGGCGCCAAACCGCTGGCGGAACCTTTGTTTAAAAAGACAATATCTCCCGGCGAGAAAAGGGCGCTGGTGGCGCTGCGGCCGTTTCCAATCACTTGCGCGACGGTGGTTCCGGGTGTGCCCATGTAGCTCAAATCCACTTGCTCCACCTGCCCCGGAATCACGCCGTATTCTCCGGTGCTGAGACTGACGGCCTTTGTCACCAAGGCGCGGTAGACATCATAACTGTCATCTTCGGACGGGACGATCTCACTCAATTCCACTTCACCCGCGATTTGGACGATCCAGGCCTCGCCGTCGATCTCCACATTGCTGTTTTGCCGTTTAATCTTGCCACCGTCGCGAACGATCAGCATTTTTTGGCCGGCTTGTCCCATTCCTTTTTCGATTTGAACGTAAACGTACTGGTTCACGACCGGCAGCGTGGTGTGCATGTCGGTTTCAAGAAACTTACCGATGTGTTTTAACCGTTCTTCCTGAACGAATGCGGTGAGATAGGTTTTCCCGATCCGCGACTTCACCGGTCGCAGGAGTCCACGATCATCGGTCACGCGCACGGGCGTTCGTTTGTAAACGGTCTGCCACTGGGGAAAACTTTTCGGCAGTTTCAGAACCGGCTTGGGCGGAATCTCGGGCGGCGGGATATCAATCAGCGGGTTGTTATTCCCACCGGGACCAGCCGCCAACTCCAAGCCCTGGTCTCCGGGCTCGGTGAAACGGAACGAGGGCGTTTCATCCTCCGACCCGAGAATGAACTGAAGAATGTGTCCCGGTCGAATGAGGTGCGGATTGGTAATGGATCTGTTTTGCGACCAAACCCGCGGCCAAAAATGACCATCACCATAGAGAATCTCACTCAGTTTCCAGAGTGTTTCACCTTCCTGGATGCGGTAATTCTCAATGTAGCTGTCTTTGGTGGCTGATGGCACTTCTGCCAACCCACGGCTTCGCAGGTACTGGCGGTGCATTTCCATTTCCAATTGAAGGTCCGGCGGATCAAAGTTCGCGGCTGACGCCGGGATGGCCATCGAGAACAATCCGATCAGATAAAGATTTCGCATACAGTGAACGTCCTTGTTCAATCTGTTTTTCTTACTGCAATCCTTGCTTATCGATTCGCAGTTGCATCCATGCCCTCTGCGATTCTTGACTGCCAGGATATTCTTTCAACAACTGCTGCAAAACTTTATTGGCCAATTCCTTAAGTCCGAGGCGGTCGTAGGCCATGGCCAATCCAAAAAGGGCGCTGGGTCTCTTGTTGGATTTAGGAAACCGTTCGCGCACGATATTGAAGTCGCGAATCGCTTCGCCGTACTGCCCGTTTTGAAAAAGTAAAGTGCCGGACAAAAAGTAGGCATTGTCCAAATGAATTGATGCGGGATAGTTCCGCTCCAAAAGATTGCGCTGTTCAATCACCTTTGACAGTTGATTTCGACGATAAGAGTCGAGCAGCCGCCCATAGATGAGCCGCTCACCTTCAGGGAAATGAGACAATTTTTTAGGAACCGCAGCGAAACCTGAGATCGGAATCAGGGTCGCGATGACCAAGTGCTTCCACATCTCCCACCTCCACTTTCGATGGTAGAGAACTGTGGGTTTTTTGCAAGATGTGCCGAGTTATTGTGAATTGGTTAAGATTTATCCACACAAAATGTGGACTTCCTACCAGTGCGCATCCTGGACCTGAGTATAGACGCGGCTTTCAGCGGTTTGCACAAGAGATAAGCACTGATAAATGCACGTCACGACACGATTTTTAGAATAATCGTAGCTAAAAATTTCCGACGAATTCACATTCTTAAATCCGAGTTTCGGACTCGCTCAGATATTGAACCCAAAATTTCAAATCACCGGGCGTGAACATGAATTGCAAACTTGTGTTCGATTGTGATCGAAGCCATTCATTCAGTTATCTGGGGCGGCGCAAAGTTGTGCACGTCGTGGATGCCGAATTCAAATTTTCATGAACTTTATACGGCATTGATATGCGGAGCTCCAATCACCAATGGCGCCCACCGACAATTATTTATCGATACCGGACTGCTGCACCTTTTGATCGTCTCCGGTGCGCATCTTCATTTTCTTGAAAGGTGGATGAGTCCATTTTCCAGCCGAGTTCGTCTCACGATCTTGGGACTTTACTGTTGGATTTGCAGCTTCGGCGCCCCTGTTGTGAGAGCGTGGGCGCGCCGTGTGATCGGACTCACCGGACGCTCCACCTTCGCCTCCGGATTGCAATTTGAGTTCGTGACGATTTTAGTCATCGTTCTGCTTTATCCACCCTGGTTGTTTTCACGATCCTTTATGATGAGTTGGCTATGCGGGTTGGCGCTCAGTCTCCCGCCGGTCATCATTAACCGCACGATTTCCCAGTGTGCGTACTGTTACCTTTTCTTGCTCCTGTTTTGTCCAAACTCTCCCTCCACGCTCTTAGTGAATATCCTCATCGCGCCCCTGGTGGGCGCTCTACTTTTTCCCCTTTGTTTGCTCGTGGCCCTCTGTCCATGGCTCACGCCGGTGGGCGATTTTTTCTGGAAGATTTTGCTGGTGGTTCTTCAACATTGCCCCGAATCCCAACCCGCACCTTGGGTTTTAAGTGGGCGCTGGTTGTTTCTCTTTCCGTTGACTTTGCATCTCGTGCTTTTGCTTTTGGAGGTTCCATGCCGGCGCGCGCGTTGGTCTTCGTGTTGATCATTCTGACCTCGAAACCCATCGAAAACGAGACGCCCGATCGCTGGATCATCTGGAACGTCGGACAAGGCCAATGGGTCACGCACATCAATCATCAAGGCTGTTGGCACTTCGACATGGGCGGTGAACGGGCCCCGTGGTCCAAGCTGATGAACCTTTGCCGCTCACGCGCGAACTTCCTGTTTTTAAGTCATTGGGATTGGGATCATATTGGATTCTCCGCTCGCGCGACTTTCTTTTTGCCCAATCTTTGCCGTTGGCCGCTCCCAAAGGAAACATCCAATAAAAAGAAATCGAAAATGGTTGGGCGTTTGCCGGAATGTTCCGGTCAAACTCCGTTTTTCATTTGGTCTCCGGAAAATGCGAAGACCGCCAATGACCTGAGCCGCGTGGTTCTATGGAACGGATTTCTCATTCCCGGCGATTCCAGCCAAGCGATTGAGAAAACTTGGGTTGGGGATTTTTCCGATCTGGATCGCGTGCGCGTTTTGATTCTCGGTCACCACGGCAGTCGCACTTCCACTTCCCACGCGCTTTTATCTCAACTCACTCGGTTAAAGATGGCCTTCGCCAGCGCCCGCCGGCGACGGTACGGCCATCCTCATCGCGAAACCGAAAAGAAAGTCAGAAGGTACGGTGTCCCCGTCCTCAGCACGGAAGATTGGGGACACATTCACATTTGGTGATCAGAGTTTGTAAGGTCTGTATTCCATGTTGAGGTCACGCGCCACCGGCTCGTAAGCCACGTAGCCGCCGTAGACGTTGAGACCTTTATAGAGGCACGGATCTTTGGCGATCGCGTCTTCAACACCCAGTTCAGCCAACATGGAAGCGTATTTAATCGTGGCGCTGGTCAAAGCATACGTCGAAGTCCTCGGCACCACGCCCGGCATATTGGGTACGCAATAGTGAATCACGCCGTCCACTTCGAACGTGGGATTGGTGTGAGAGGTCGGACGGCAGGTCTCAATGCAACCGCCCTGATCGACCGCCACGTCCACCACCACACTGCCGGCGCCCATCGAACTCACCATGGATTTTGTCACCAAGGTCGGTGCTTTATGTCCGGTGATCAAAACCGCGCCCACCACTAAATCGGCCTCCGACACCGTTTTTTCGATGTTTTGAACGTTGGAATAAAGAGTGGAGATGCGGCCTTGGAAAATGTGATCGAGGTATTCCAAACGCGCGCGATTCACATCGAGAATCGTGACTTGCGCGCCGAGACCCACGGCCATTTTGGCGGCGTTAACGCCGACCACGCCGCCACCGATGATGGCCACGCGGGCGCGCTCAACTCCGGTCACGCCACCGAGTAAAACACCTTTTCCGCCATGATCCTTTTGCAGATAAAAAGCGCCGACCTGAGTGGCCATTCTTCCGGCGACTTCACTCATGGGCGTAAGAAGGGGCAATGAGCCATCGGGGGCTTGAATGGTTTCATAGGCGATGGCTTTGACTTTTCGTTCACAAAGAACGCGAGTCAATTTCGGTTCCGCCGCGAGATGCAAGTACGTGTACAAGATTTGATTTTCCTTCATCAGATCGTATTCGTCCGGCAGCGGTTCCTTCACTTTGATGATCATGTCCGCTTTGGCGTAAACGTCTTTTTTGGTCGGGAGAATCTTGGCGCCCGCCTTTTCGTACTGTTCATTGGTGATTCCGCTGCCCACGCCGGCGTCTTGTTCGACGTACACGGCATGACCTTCGCTCACCAGCTGTTTGACGCCCGCCTCGGTTAGACCCACGCGGTTTTCACTGATTTTGATTTCCTTTGGGACGCCGATAATCATGACTTCGCTCCTTGATATAGAGCGATGTTTAGCCGTCCAGATAAGGGGGGTCAACAGGGAGATCGGCTCCCAGCTCTATATGTCTGTAGCGATCCGGAGATTCGAGGATTTTTCGCACCATCCGATTCATCAGGTCATGCCCCGCCCGATTTAAAACGATATGGCCCATTAACGGCATGCCCAACGTCACCAAATCTCCCAAGGCATCAAGCACTTTGTGCCGGACGAACTCGTTTTCCCACCTAAGGCCCTCGGGATTGAGTATTTCGGCGTGGTCCAAAACAATCGCGTTTTCCAGGCTTCCGCCAAGGGCCAAACCTTTGGAGCGTAACATTTCCACATCTTTGAGGAAGCCGAAAGTGCGGGCCCGGGCGATTTCGCGGGCGAAGGTCTGTTCGGTCACATCGATATCCAATGTCTGGCGACCGATCTTCGGGTGAGGGAATTCAATCGTGCAGGTGACCCGAAGCCCGTTATAGGGTGTCACATAGGCGTGTTTTTCTTCATCGCCCACCAAAATCGGCTGGGTGATGTAAGCGTATTTGCGCGGCACATTTTGCTCGACCAAACCGGCGGCGAGAATGGCCTCGAGGAACGCGGCCGCGCTGCCGTCTCCTATGGGGATTTCCGGTCCGTCCAATTCAATAAAGAGATTGTCGATTCTGAGCGCCGCCAGGGTCGAAAGACAATGCTCGACCGTGGCGACGGAAAAGACCTCGCCACCAAGGGTGGTGGCCATGGTCGTCGCCGTGACCCGATCCGCCTGCGTGGAAAGCGAAGGGCTTCCCGGCAGGTCGCGCCGGATAAAATAAATCCCGGTGCCTTCCGGCGCGGGACAAAACGTGAGCGTGGCTGGCTTGCCGGTGTGAAGGCCGATTCCCTTCACCACCGCCTTTTGGCGAATCGTTCTTTGTAAAAACATAGATTTTTGATTTCTTGTTCAAGGTTTATGCCTGCTTTCCCGCCTCGAGGAAAGTCTTAAATACACCTGTTAACCTATTGATTTTCTTGAATGGTCCAGTTTCCAGTCCTGAGTTGAATTCAGCACACCTGTGGCGAAAAAGCTGCGCCTCATAGCTGGTCGCGTTATAAGCTAACACCGAATTCGGGACTGATGGAGTTTCTCGTTCGATGATAGCTTTTAAGAGTGGCGAAGCTCTTGCGGAAGATTCTCCGACTTAGCGCTGTGATTTTAGTCGCCGGTTGTGCAACGACCGAAGATGACTCCACCTTTCTTATGCCGGAAAGCGATTTGAATAGCCGCGCTCCCGCCGCCGCGTTTTCCGGTGACATGGCCATTCGCAAACCAATGCCCAAGCGAGGGGGTGGCTCCTCGGAGCAATTCGATTTTTATTTCAAACATTGCTCAATGAACGGCTCGGAAAGTTATTTCTCGAAAACGTCTTACGACTGCTCGGGCCCTTATCAATAGGCCGCCCACCTTTGACCGGACGAAAAGCCAGTTGCTGAGCGGAAACTCTCAGGACGAAGAAAACGGTAACCGATAGATAATCATGCGTCTGATCATTTTGATGTTCGTCATGGCGGCGCCGGCGGTTCATGCCGCTGAGGTCAGCTATTCGGACTTGTGCACCTACGATAAAATGTGCACGTACGTGCGCAATGCGGATGGCACCTTTATTAAACCTAAACCCGCCATTCTTGAAACTGTCCGCATTTTGCGCGACCCCATCAAAGAGGTGGGTCAGAAGTTGGGCGTGGATTCGCGCGCCATCGCCGGTGCGATTCTCGCGGAAAACACATTGAATGTTCAGATCGACGATGACATTCAGAATTTTTTGGTTCGTACGCGCTTAACTCCCTCGGCATCCGTCTTCGGCAAAACCTTCACGATCGGTCTGGGACAAATCAACCTGGAAGCCGCCATGGAAGTGGAGCCGCTCCTTGCGAAGATTGAAAGCCGCCCGCCGGCGACATCGACTCAGGTGGCCCAAGAGCTTTTGACTCCGCTCGGGGCCATCCGATACGCGGGCGCGATCCTGAGAAAAGCCCAGGACGATTACGCCAAAGCTGGAATTGATATTTCCAAAAATCCCGAAATTTTGGTTTCTTTATATAATCTGGGCAATACCGCCCAACGAGCCCGAGCCGCGGCCCGCTCGAAAACGTTTCCCCGGCCAAACTATTTCGGATTCTTCATTCAGCAAAACTTAAAAGAAATCGGTGACACCCTCGAGTGGGACAAACCTCCCCGCCCATCACAGCTCGGCAGCAACGCGGAAGCGCTCACGGAGCGTACACTTTCCGCGAAGGTTCCGATCACCACGAGCCCGCCGTTGTGCAACACCGAAGGCGCGGGTAACGCGGGGGAGTTCAACAAGATGTTTTCGCGATCCGAGGGACGTGAAATCGGCCAAGTCTCGGGCAAATACGTTGTGCTGAGCCGCGGCCTGGATTGCGATCTGCAGGGTTGGACGCTGATTCGAACCGCACGTAACTCCATCGGCTGGGTTAAAGACGACGAGCTGGAAAAAGTCTCATCCGTCAAACCCGTCTCCGAAGTCACGAGGAGTTGTCAGGATAAACCGGATGCGGACTGTGAGCGTGAATTGAAAAATCGGCTCGGTCGGGATTTGCTCGAGGTGAATGACCACGGGCTGTTGGAAGTGAAATTGGTCGGCGACAAGAAAAACCCGCACACCGTCAATTTCAAGAAATTCACGCTGGAATGCCTAATTGAAAAGCGGAAGTATCCCGATGGACATAGTTCGGCTGAAGGCCGGCTTGTCAACCATGAGGAATACACCGCCATTCAGGAAAAGCTGACGCAGAAGCGGAATCAGGCACTGGCGCAGTTGGGCCTCGGCAATGACGATTGGTATAAGCGTGAAAACATCTACAATTCCCTTCATTCATTGAACTCAAATCACGATCCGTACATTTGCAAAAATGGATGCCGGCTAACGAATGAAGACGCGTTGAATTTATACTTGAACGCGGATTTCTCCAAACCCCTCAGCTACAAACAGTTCAGTGAACTGTCCGGAGCCTATTTCTATTTTGAAAGGTTAAATCCAACGGATGACAAAAAAGGAGACCTTGAGGACCCGCTCTATGGCGAGAACCTGGTTCAACGGATCGAGCGCCAGTGCAAACGAAGTATGGAAGTTTCATCCGATTTGAAAGACGCTTTCCGTCGACAGAGGGAGATCATCAAAAAGCAAAAAAATAAAGCCGATAAGGTCGCCGAAACTTGGGAAAATATCATTTTGGTGTGTCAAATGGTTCAGGCTCCCTCGGGGAATAACGAAACCGAAGCGGGCTTTTGCGACGAGTGCTATGTGCCATTGATCTCACGGTTCTCGGGCACTAATTCCATTAGCTCAATTACAATCAGAAATCTTAAAAACTTCCTGAAAACGGACCAAGACATCAGAGATTATTTCGATAGCGTGGTCCAAATAAAACTTTCAAATGAGGAGTTCTCTTGCGAGTACGATCCTTTGGCCAGCGCCGAGAGGGTCAAAAATCTCCTCAACCATCCCTGCGTGGAAGCGGCCTTTGTTCCCGAACGGTATCTTTTGGCCGCCGCGAAGGTGAAGGGAAAGCAAACAATGTTCATGAATTTCCTGTCCGAAGATCGGTTCGCGGTTCAGGTTAAAAACTCGTGCCGGGGGTGGTGGTTCCGATGATCGCCATATTTCTTTTCGCATTGATTACAAGCTCCGCCTCTCAAGCGGCCACGACGGTCGAATGCAAAATCAAAAAGATTCATTATTTGAGGAACAGCGAAGCTAAAATGCTCGCTCTGCAATTCGAGCGGATTCCGCGAAACGAGCTGATTCAGTCGGCTTGGGCGGAAATTCTGAAACCAAACAAAAACTCGGTCGCCCTTCCGCTCCTCCACTATCTCGCCTCCACGGAAACGAAAAGCGAGGCGCGCGGATATTATAAGGCCCTGATTCGAAGCCTTTATCGGGAAACTCAAGACATCGATAAGGCGCTCAAGGCCTGGCCAAAAAGGCCATCACGAGTCAAATCCCCGTTTAAACTGGCCGAACTCTGTCGCCTTTACCGAATGGCCCGGACACCGGCGAGCCGCTAAGCCAGCCTGCATCCTGATTTGGAACGGCCTACCTTTTGAGGTGGGCGCGGGTGCGGTCGGTGATCACGCGGCCGCGCGGAGTTTTTTGGATCAAACCTTCTTGCAGCAAGAACGGTTCGTAGACTTCTTCCAGGGTGTCGACTTCTTCGCTGAGTGCCGCCGACAGGGTATCGATACCCACGGGACCGCCGCCGAATTTATCTTGAATGAGAGTTAAGATTTTCCGATCCATCGGCTCAAGACCGAGCTGATCGACTTCGAGTTCATCCAACGCGAATTTCGCCAGCTCTCCCGTGACGACGCCATCACCGCGGACATCCGCGTAGTCGCGCACCCGTCTCAGGAGCCGATTCGCCACGCGCGGAGTTCCGCGCGAGCGGGCGGCGATCTGTTCCGCCCCTTCCGGTGTCAACGTCATGTTCAAGAGTTGAGCGGAGCGTTCCAA
This sequence comes from Bdellovibrionales bacterium, assembly GCA_041690295.1. Taxonomy (GTDB): domain Bacteria; phylum Bdellovibrionota; class Bdellovibrionia; order Bdellovibrionales; family UBA1609; genus JALHOQ01. The sequence continues at coordinate 17,440 of JAWLHR010000007.1, read as the reverse complement.
AATCGTGACCAAAGATTCTTTGGTGTAGAAACTTAACCGTTCGACGATACCGAAACGATCGCGGAACGGACCTTTGAGCAAACCCGCCCGGGTGGTGGCGCCCACCAGAGTGAACGGATTCAATTGAAAACGCATGCTGCGCGCGCCAAGTCCTTCGCCGGTCACGATGTCGATGTAAAAGTCCTCCATCGCGCTATAAAGGTACTCTTCGATGTCACGGCTGAGGCGATGAATTTCATCGATGAACAACACCGATCCCGGCTTCAAGCCGGTCAAGATCGCGGCCAGATCGCCTTTACGGTGAAGCGCCGGGCCGCTGGTGGATTTGAAATCCGCGCCCATGGTGTTGGCCAGAATATGGGCCAAGGTGGTTTTTCCCAACCCCGGCGGACCACAAAGTAAAGTGTGATCCAGGGGCTCTCCCCGCTTCACGGCGGCTTGGGTGAACACCTGAAGTTTTTGTTTCACTTTATCTTGGCCGGGGAACTCGGCGAACGACTTCGGCCGCAAACTTTTATCCAGCAGACCGTCGCCGTCCTGCGGTTCACCACTGATCACGCGTTCCAATTCCACGCCGCGAACTCCTTATGTCGTAAGCGATGCCAATCCCTGGCGTAAGCCGCTTTCAAAATCCGTTTCCGGCGGCATCTGATCCACCACGCGTTCCACATCACCCAAGCGAAATCCCAAGTTGACCAGCGCGGACACGATTTGTGAGCGCGCCACGAATCCCGCGTCGGTCCCCGTGCCGCGAACAAGTTTTCCTTGCAGCGTGAGGATGATCTGCTCGGCGCTTTTCTTGCCGATCTTGGGCAATTTGGCGAGAGCCGAGGCGTTGGCGTCCTCGATCCACCGGGCGATTTGATCCGGACGCGCGCCCGAAAGAATCTGTATCGCCGATTTCGGGCCGATACCATTCACCTTAAGAAGAGAGAGAAACAAGGAGCGCTCCAGTTCCGTGGCGAACCCAAAAAGTTGTAAAGCGTCCTCGCGCACATGGGTGTGAACCCAAACTTCGACGAACGGTTTTCCTCTGAGATCTTCCAAAGTGTTGCGCGAACAATTCAGCTCATAACCAACGCCTTGAACCAGCAGGATCATCTGCTCATCAAAAAAGCGTAACGGCCGTCCCTGCAAATAACCAATCATAGAGTCCTCTCCATCGCGCGGCGCACACGTTCGCGGCTTTCCTGATCGCGCACGTGAGTCACCGCCAAAGCCAAGGCATCGGTGGCATCAACCCCCAAATCAACGGATGGCAGATTCAGTAGATGGCGCATCATCAGCTGAACTTGATCTTTGGTCGCCGAGCCCGATCCCGTCACACACTTTTTAACGAATCGTGCGGCGTATTCATGCACATCCACGCCGAAGCGAGCCGCCATCATCAGGCACACCCCGCGGGCATGCCCGAGCTTGAATGCCGAGTCCGCATTCTTACCAAAAAATACGCGCTCCACCACCGCTTGGCGGATCGCATGGCGGGTGAAAATTTTGGTTAATTCCTCGCTGAGTAAATTCAAGCGAACGGGCAAGGGCAAATGCTCCGGTAGGGATATGGTGCCGTAATCCAAGGCGCGAATCTGATCCCCATTTTGATCGATCAGACCATACCCGCAGTAACGACTGCCGGGATCCAAACCAAGAATCAATCAACGCCCCCCTTGCTTCCTGTCCGATTATGGTGGGAAGATAGGATTGATGCAAGACATCCAGCCCGAGCTGATTGAAAAGTATCAGATCCTTCTCCAGAAAGATCCCAAATCTCAAGTTTTCGCACCGCTCACGGAAGCTTATCGAAAAATGGGATTGATCGAAGAAGCGTTTCGAATCGCCGTGCGAGGAGTCCAATTCAATCCCAACTTCAGCGGCGGACGCATAGCATTAGCCAAAGTTTTTTTGGATCGCGACAATTTAGCGGCCGCCATCGATGAGCTGGAAAAGGCCATTGAACTTTCGCCGGATAATATTTTGGCGCATTCCCTCTTGGGCGAGTGCTACCTCAAAGTGAAGCGCCCGAAAGACGCCCTGAAAAGTTTCAAGATGGTTTTATTTCTCGCGCCCACCAACGAGAAAGCCATCCGCGCCGTCGCCAAACTCGAATCGTTGACCGCTGACGAGTACGATGAAGATTTGTTTGAAATGAAACCCTTGGTGCAGGTCGATCAGTTAGGCACGGAGACGCCCGAACCCCTAAAGCCGCTCGCGGCCGCCCCCGTCGCCAGCGATTTGGAGCGGACGATTTCCCTGGTGGATGCTTATATCGTCCGCAATGACATCGAAAAAGCCCGTCAGGCCCTGAAGGACGCCGAAGCTTATTTTCCCAACCATCCCGAATTGATCAAGCGCCTGAAACTGGTGAACCAACGAGGACTGGAGAAGGCGGCCGCCCCTAAGGAGAAACCTCCGAGCCGCAAGCAGGAGGCCTTAGAGGGCAAAATCCAACTCCTCCAGGATCTTTTGGTTCACGTCCGTAAGAAGCAGTTTACTTAAACCCCACAATTGATTATTCAGGGGAATCCATTAAATTTGTCCTCGGGGTCATAATGTACGATTTAAGCGATTTTAAAAAGGGATTGAAAATATTGATCGATGGCGAGCCGTACTCGGTTGTCGATTTCCAGCACGTGAAGCCGGGTAAAGGCAATCAGTTCACCCGAACCAAACTCAAGCATCTGGTGACCGGCTCCAACTTGGAGCGAACTTTCAAATCGGGTGAGAAATTCGGAATTCCCGACGTGGCTTTCAAAGAAATGGATTTCTTGTACAAAGATGAGTCCGGCTTCCACTTCATGGACCAAAGTACTTACGAGCAGATTTCACTGGACGCGGACCTGTTGGGAGACGCCGCCAACTACCTGACTGAGAATCTCAAGGTGAAGGTTGTGTTTTTCAATGATCGCGCGGTGGGCGTGGAAATACCAAAGTCGGTGAATCTGCGCGTGGTGAAAACCGATCCGGGCTTCAAAGGCAACACGGTCACCAACACCTACAAACCGGCCACACTGGAGACCGGGTTTGTGGTGCAAGTGCCCCTGCACATCAACGAAGGTGACTTGCTAAAAATCAACACTTCAGACGGGTCTTACGTCGAGCGGGTCAACCTAAAGTAAGGGAATTTTTGCGCGCCAGGTCAGGCCTCGCGGGGACGAAAAATCCTTAAGACAATTATAAGGATAAGAATTTTTGTCCAAGCGCATCGATAAAGGCGTGCAACGTGGATTCCATCAACGAGCTTGAGCTCAGGGACATCTTAAAAAAGAAACCTTCGTCCGCGAAATTGTTGCGGCACCTGGTTAAAGCACTGCTCAGTCCGGCGAAGACCTGGGATGAAAAGCGCGTTTATTGGCATTTCCTGCGCAACTGGGGCAAGGACGCCACCATCGTTCACACCATGATCGAATCGCTGAAAACCAAAGAGCGATTCCCGTTTGATCTTTTTGTGGACATCACATCCGATCTCCGGCCCCGATCATCCACGATCCTGGCGTTACTTAAGGGCTTACGCAAACAGCGGGCGAACCACGAAATCATCAACGCCCGATCCTGGGAGAAGTGGGACAAGCGCATCGGCGCGTTGCGAAGTCAGCTTTTGGATGAGCTGATCACCGAAGGGCGTAAAGAAAAACAAAACATGCTGGAAAAATTCGAGTTTCTGCGCGCCCAGCGTCTCACCGAGCAGGCCGGACGGGTTTTACGCCGAATGCTCGAACTTTTTCCCAACGATCCCCATTTGCAAAAGTTAAAAGCCGAGTTCGAGGACGAGTGGGCCCGTAACGTCCTCTCCACCCATATGACCACGCTCTCCAATGAAAAACTTGAGCGCATGGTGATACGCAACTCGCCGGCGGATGACGAAATGCTGGATTGCTTTATGCACGCGGGCGAGAAGATCTGCCAGGAGCACCCCGAATTCGCCTCGGATCTAGCAATCGGCTATTTTTTCATGCAAGAGTACAACCGGGCGCTCAAAGCCCTGGATTGGGCTCCCGAGAGTCTCGCCAACGAGTGGCTGCGAGTGGATCTTCTGATCGCCGCCCGGCATTTCGTGGAGGCAATGGATTTGTTGGGAAGATTGGAACTCAAATACGCCGAAAATCCTGAAACTTCATTCGCCGTGAACTATTTGAAAGCCCAATGCTTCAAAGAATTGGGGCAAAAAGAAGCGGCGTTGGAGATTCTCCAGAGCATCGTGCGGATTCGTCCGGGTTACCGCTCGGCTCAGGCATTGATCCAAGAATGGACTGAAGGAGCTTTTTGGGAATGACGAAACACTGGGCGTTTCGTATCTCCCTGCTGGCGGCCTTCTGTTTCCTTCTGGGATTCACCTACAAGTATCATTTACCCAAGTTGGAAACACTTCTGCTTCTAGAGGTGGAGCGGCTGACCGAGAAACACTCACCCATTCGCGTCTGGGCGCAAAAACTTCATTTCCATCTCATCCCGCTCGGAATCGTCCTCGAGGACGTGCGGCTCTTGCCGCAAAAGCCGTTCGCCAAGTTCATGGCGCCCGCCCGTCTCAAATACGCCGGCGCCAAACTGGCCATTCTTCCCCTGCTTCGCGGCCAGTTCCGCTTGAGCGAATTGTTCATCCGGGATTCCGAACTGAACTTCTTTTTGGAAGACCCCGAACTCTTTAACCAGACTTCCGATGGCGCCACCGGCGCGGGCGGCCCGCCCAAAGTGAACTTTGACGCCATTTACAGCTTACCCATTGATGAAATCCACTTGGACAACATCCGTCTTCAAGCGCGACTTCCCGAGAACATGGTGGTTCGATTGAGCGAACTCGATCTCATCGTGGAAAACCGTTTTCGTTCTTTGTTCATCGACTTCAGCGCGCCGACGGTTCTCGTCAAACCCAGCGGCCCGGTTCTTCCCCTCGAAGTCCAGGCGGAACTTCGCACTCTAGTGGAAGCCAAAGAGATTCAGGTCTCGGCGCTCAAGCTCGTGGCGGATGAAGGATTTTTCGTGGCCAGCGGGCACTTCAACGGCGACCTCGCGAAAGGGAAATTGGAAAACGGCGTGATCAACGCAAGGGCCAAGCTGGATTTCTCCAGCATCAACCAGTGGGAACGGGTTTTCCGCAAACCGAAACTTCCGATTTTCTCCGGTCATGGAGAGTTCGACGTCGGTGTGGAATTGAACGCCGGTCAGATCAAGAAAGTGGAATCATCGCTCAAGACCGAGGCGTTTGAAATCGGAAAATACCACGTCGGCGATATCAACGGACGGGTTCAATCCGATTTCAAATCCATCCAGAGCGATAAACTCTCGATACAAAATAACAGCGGCGCCGCCCACGTCAGCGGTCTTCACATCGAACTCGCGCCCTACCCGACGCTTAGAGGACATGTGAAAAGCGAGAAACTGGATCTCGCCCAGCTGCTGGTGAATCTTGGCGTGGGCAAAATTCCGGTTGAACTGAAACTGGATTCGGAAGCGGATTGTTTCGGGCAGTGGCATTCCAAAAAAGAATTGGAGTGCAAAGCCCGAGTGAACTCGGGCCGACTCTTTGTTCACGGTGATGGCCCCCAAAAACCGCCCATCGTCGAAGCTCATCAATTGCGGGCCCAGGGCAATGTGAAAGTGAATCTTCAGCAGGTTGAATACGACGCGGTTCTTGAGGTGGGGGCGGAGTCGAAAGCGAAAACCCAAGGTGTCATCGACTACGACAAGGGATTCAAAATCACCTATGACGCCCCTCATGTTTCGTTCAAGGACGTAAAGAACCTGGCGAATCTGAAATTCGAAGGGGAAGCGGTTCTCAAAGGCAATACCGAGGGAACATCGGACTGGGCCACGATCGATATGAAGGTCACCACCAAGGACTTCTGGCTCGAGGATTGGCCGCTCGGTCAAGTGGACGGTTCGCTGAAATACGAAGCCGGCGTCTTAAGCTTTCCCGGTTTGCAGGGACAAAACGGCAACTCCCGATTCAACGGGGATGTGGACGTGGATTTGAATAAAGACAGAATTCGCATCCGCGCGCAGCTCCCCTTTGTCGACTTGAAAGATGTGCACGGCCTCTTCCAGCGCAAATATCCAATGCCGATCGAAGTGGCTGGAACCGGATCGGGCTCGCTTGAGGCCGAAGGCCCATTCAGCTTCCGCGATCTCACCTACCGGCTTCATTCGAACTTTTTCCGCGGACACCTGGCGGGGGAAAGTTTCGACCGCTTGGTTTTCAATGTTCGCGCGGACGAGGGATTGGTGAAAAGCGAAAGCATTCACCTCACCAAGGCGAACGGGATCATCGATATGAAGGGCCAGATCACGCGCGACGGTCAAATCGACTCCGTGCTGGTGGCCCGCGCCCTCAGACTCGAACAATCCGAACGGGTCATTGATCTGGGGTTTGACGTTCAAGGATTGGCCGACATGACCCTCTTGATCCGCGGGCCGCTCGCCAGTCCCAACATCGAACTGAACGGCCGGTTCTCACGAGTGATCATGGCCGATCAACCGGCCGAGGATTCCATTTTCAAACTGAGCTTTCTCTCCGATCGAATGGAAGGTTCCGGTCAGTTTCTGGGCAGTAAAGTGTACGGCGATTTTGTTATTCCCTATAGCGACGACGGTCCCTTTTTATTTCGGATGAAGGCCAAGAAATGGGATTTCACGAATTTATTTTCACTGGTGTCCCGCTCCGCCAAGCAATTGGATTTTGAAACCTCCGTGTCTTTGTCCGTGAATCTTCAGGCGGCCAAGGGCGGTTTTTGGAATTCCAGCGGAACGGTGCAGTTCGACGAGTTCATGTTGCGCAAAGGGGCCACGGTCATGAAGTCGGAAAAGCCGATGATGATCGTCGCCCGCGACGGTGTGGCCAATTCGTCGAACTTCGCCATCAGCTCGGGTGATAATTACTTGAAACTCGATGCGGTGAATTTCGGCAAAAACAATTTGAACGCCAGTTTGAACGGCAAGATGGATGTCAGCCTGCTCGGTTTGTTCACCCCGTTCATATCCGACTTGCGCGGAAACTTGTCGCTCTCGGTGGATCTACGGGGCACATTGCAAAATCCAAAGCTGAGCGGCTCGGCCTATATCGACCGCGGTTATGCCAAGTTCGTGGATTTCCTCCACCCGTTCAGCAACGTGCGCGCCGATATTTTGTTCAATGACAATCAAATTCTCCTGAACAGCGTGCGCGCGGATTTGGCCAGCGGCAAGGTTTCCGGCGACGGCCGCATTGAATTCACCGCCGGCGCGCAAACCGTGGATGTGAAAGGGACATTCCGCGATGTTCGCATCAACATTCCCGAGAATTTCCGCACCCGCGGTTCAGGAACGGTGGCGATCCGCGGCCGGCAGTTCCCCTATGTGATGGACATCAATTACGCCGTGTCCGGTGGAGAAATCACTTACGAAATCGGCGAAGATGTTTCTTCTTCATCCAGCGTGAAAGCCAGCGCCTATCTTCCCCGGTTCCTTTATCAGGAAGCCTTCCATCCATTCACCTTCTTGATTGATGTGGCGATCAACAGTCCGGTGTCGGTCAATAATTCACTGATGCAAGCGCAGATCAACGGCAACGTCAAAGCCACGGGAACGCCCGATCGGTTGCTTCTCACCGGAACGCTGACACCGTCGCCGGGGGGCAAGGTCTTTTTCCGCGATCAGCCGTTCGATATCACTTCCGCTTTCGTGGAGTACAACAACAACCCGCCTCAGGCGCCCCGAATTTACCTGACCGCCACGACCCGGGCGAGCGAAAGTATTCAGGAGGAAGGTCATCAGGAAGTGGCGGAGCGCATTTACGATATCAATCTTCTGGTGCAGGGCCGCGGCCCTAACCCCGAAATCATTTTGAGTTCGCAACCACCGCTCAGCCAGAGGGAAATCGTCTCGCTTCTGGCTCTCGGCGTGACAACAGCGGGAATCGAAGAACGAAAAGCCGCGGATTACCAAACCGCCAACACCGCGGCCGCCGCGACTTCGACCATCTTGCAGAAAGCCGGCGGCAAACGCATCAAGGAAACTCTCGGCGTGGATTTGAAGATCTCATCCAGCCAACCGACGCCGGATACCGCGTCGAATCCGAAGGTGACTCTCTCCAAACAGTGGACGCCGAAGTTCGGCGCTTCGGCGTCGAGCACGCTCCAAGCGAACCCGACCAATAACGTGAAACTTGAGTATAAGATTAACAAGAACCTTTCCGCCGTTGGGTCGTGGGAAGGTAAGGAAGCGGTCCAGGAGAAAAAGAACTCCACGCAGAATGTGTTTGGCTTGGACCTTGAGTACAAAGTGAACTTTAAATGAAACGGCTGATTGGAATTTTCATTTTAATCCTGTTCGAATCCGCCTGGGCGGCGCCCGCCCTCGTGGACATCCTGAAAGAGGACGAGGATCAGCTGCGCAAAACTTTGCCCCGGCTCTTTTCCGAGTCGACAGATCTGGCCACCTATGATCAGGCGCTGAAGGCCCTAATGAAGACGGGGCATTACGAAAATGTTTTCGTGGAATCAAGCGATGGAAAGTACCGGCTACTGGGCAAGCGACTGCGCGTGGTGGAGAAAATTGAATTCAAAGGAATCAGCGAGGGTGACGAAGACGAACTCCGCGACTTGATCCAAATTGAAATCGGCGAACGCTTTGACCGCAAGAAGGCCGTGACCGGCGGCGAGAAAATCAAAGAGTATTACGGCGAAAGAGGATTCTTCAACACCATTGTTGAAATCGAATTTCCGAAAACCAAAGACAATAACATCATCATTCAATACACCATTCAGGAAAGTAAACCCTGTCGAATCGCCGGCATCGCCTTCAACACCCCAAATGTCGATCTCAAAAAAGCCTTGGACAGCCGGTTTCGCCGCTTGCTCGGCCGCAATTTAACCACCCAACGCATGGAACGTTTCGTGAACGGCCTTCGCGGCTTCCTGATTGATCGCCGTTACCTGGCGGTGGAAGTGATCGGCCCCGAGGTGAAGTACAACAAGGAAAAAACCCAGGCCCTTATCGAATTCGAAATCAAAGACCCGTTCCGCTGGGAATTTTATTTTTCCGGTTACCAGGCTGAACGCTTGGTTGATCTTTATCGCGCCATGGACCTGCATAATCGCGAACGGCGCAATATCGACCCGGCCAGCGAAGGTTCGGAACGTTTGCGCCGGCACTATGTGAACAAGGGATATCCCGATGTGGAAATCAAAACCAAAGTGGTGAATCCGCCGGGCAGTTTCCTTAAGCGCGTGTACTATTCGATCAAGGAAGGTCATCGGGTCAAGATCGCGCGGATTGAAGTTCAAGGGCGGATTTCCCGGCCCGCGCGCTATTATCAAGACTTCGTTTTGCACAACAGTTCAGAGCTCGTGGCCGACGGATACTTCAATCGGGCTGATCTGGAAAATGGATTTAAGAATCTGGTCACGGAGCTTCGCAATCAAGGCTATTTGCGCGCCAAAGTGCTCTCAAGCCGGGTGGACTTCAGTCTCGACCGCAAAAAAGTTTCCGTTCAACTTCTGATCGAAGAAGGCCCACAAACTCAAATCCGTGCCCTGGATTTCGAAGGCAATAAGTTCTTCTCGTCATTTGAACTGGCGCAAGTGGTCGGCCTTCAAACCAACTCACCGCTAAGGCTCGATCAATTCGAGGGCGCGATCGAGAAACTCAAACGCTTTTATCGCAGTCTCGGCTTCCTGGAAATGCGGCTTCTCAATGAAGGCGAGGAGCTGATCCAGTACAACGAAAGCGGATCGCAGGCGCGCATCAACTTCCGTATTTATGAAGGTCCGAGAATTCGGGTGAACTCGATCGTGGTCGAAGGCAACACCTTCACCAAAACCAGTGTGATTTTGCGCGAGGTGGATTTCAAGATCGGTGAAATTCTGACGCCCGAAAAACTTGAAGAAGCCACCGCGCGCTTGAACAAAATGGGGCTCTTCTCGCGGGCCGACATACGCACTCTGGAAGAAAACACCAATGTGGCCGAGCGGACGCTGGTGATTTCCGTCGCCGAGCGGGATCCGGGCTCCTTCCGTTTCGGCGTGGGTGTTAACAATGAACGAAATCTCACGATCAGAGGTTTCACCGGCCTCAGTTACAATAATCTCTTCGGCACGGCCCGCGCGATCTCCGGCCGGGTCGAAGTGAAATCCAACGTGGCCGAAATCAATTATCCGGAAAACGAAGTTTCCGTGGGCTATTTGGAGCCGTTCATCTTTAACAGCCGGACGCGTGGCCGCGTGACCCTCACCCGTTCTGAGCGTGTGTTCGATTTCCAATCGTCCAAGAAGGTCACCCAAGTCGTGGTGAGCAACAAGGTGGAATTCTTGGCCGAGCGGGATCTCACGCAGAAAACCAAGTTGATCTGGAAAGCCTGGAGCTTGGATTCACGCCGTGAATTCGAGCGTGACCGACGTTGCACTCCGCCCAATTGTTCGGAAATTATCGACGGATCGGGAAAATGGCCGACCGCCACCCAGCAAGTGGCCTTGATTGGCCCCACCCTGGACATCGACTACCGGGACAACCCCTTCATGCCGACCATGGGATCGTTCACTCACCTCACCGTTGATTACTCCCATCCGGAAATCGGCAGTTCCAAGAAAATCGAGTTCGTGCGCACCGAGGGGAATTTCACATACCATAAACGTCTGGGATCACCGAAGCTGGTATGGACCAACTCGGTCCGTGGCGGTTACGTCGCCAATCTCAGCCAGGAGCCCGAAAGCGGGGTTCCCACCAGCCACGCGTTCTTCCTAGGGGGAATCTATACGGTTCGCGGTTTCGACTTGGCCAGGGACAGTGAACGCATTCCGAAACAATCCGAATTTCCCGTGGATGGTCAAACCCAATTGGTCATCCGTTCGGACTCGCATTATTACTTGTTCAAATCCGAGCTTCGCTTCCCCATCTTCGGCGATCATGGTGGCGTTATTTTTTACGATGGCGGAGCGGTTTTAGTGAGTGGCTACAGGTTCGAATCCCCCTACCGGGATGCCGTGGGATTCGGCTATCGCTACAACACGCCCGTGGGACCCGTGGCTTTGGACTTCGCCTTTAAGCTCGGCCCCAAACCCGACGAAGACGACTTCCGCTTTCATTTATATATCGGAACATTCTAATCCAGCGAGCGTTCCAGAACGGCCGTGTAAATCGGGCCGCAGCCGTATTTGTCGGGCAAAATCAACCAGCCATGCTCGGTCGGCTCGCCCATTTCACCTTCGATTTTCAAAACTTTGAATTTTCCGGATCGACTGCGCGAAAGCCGTTCGATCACACTGTCATTTTCCAAAGGGGAAATGCTGCAAGTGGAATACACCACTCGGCCGCCCGGTTTGACGGCGTCAATGGCCGCGCAAAGAAGCGCGTTCTGGCGAACCGCCAATCGCTTGGAACCTTTCAGTGACCACCGTTGCAACTCGTTGGGAGAACTCAAAAGATGGCGTTCGCCCGAGCAGGGCGCGTCCACCAGAATCCGATCGAAAATCGCGGGAAATTTTTTCCCCAATAAAGCCGCGTCACCTTTTTGCGGACGAACCCGGGCCATCACATCCTCGGGTAAAGTGTCGTGCAATATGGCTTTTAGTCTCGCCATGCGCGCTTGGGACAGTTCATTGGCGAAAAACCGGGCTTCGCCTTCCAGAGAAAAAATCAAAGCCAAAAGTTTACCGCCGGGAGCCGCGCAAAAATCCGCGATGTATTCACCTTTTCGCGCGTCCAAACATCGCGCGGGCCACAGCGAGGCCTCATCCAAAGAATAGTCCTGATATGGGGATCCGAACGGGTTTTTCAACACCCGCTTCCTCGGCTCCGCTTTCAAGGCGTTCAGCAATTCGGGCCAGCGTTCGCCATAAACTTGCGAGAAATATTCGTCGAAAGTCACGCCACTAACCTAAGCCTATTTTTCGTCCCGGGCTACCGAATTCCTCCGTCATTCTGCCGATGAATTCTTAAGATCTGAGTTAGGGGGGATCATGCGCTATCTGGCGAGTCTTCTTCTTTTAATCATTCCATCAGCGTTCGGCGCCTCTCCCGAAGTTATATATGGAGAAGATAACCGCCTCGATTACTATGCCGTCAGCGATCCCCAGCTGAAAAAGCTCGCCGACTCGACTGTGGCACTGGTGCGCGCGGCCAACGTTCGCCCCAACGGTGAATGGACCGATCTTGTGACCTCACCTTATGGTCCACAGTTGGCCTTATGTCCAAGCGAGCCCTTTTATCATCAGGAAACACTCGCCTTTTGCTCCGGCTTTCTGGTCGCGCCGGATATCGTCGCCACCGCCGGGCATTGTCTTCGCACCAATGAATCTTGTCTGAACACGCGCTTCGTCTTCGGCTTTCGCATCGAATCGCCAGAAGAGTTGCCGAGGAGTGTGCGCTCCGAAAATGTTTTCAACTGTAAACAGCTACTTCACTCGATACCCGATCCCAAGGGCGAAGATTTCGCGCTGGTTCGCCTCGACCGGCCCGTTACGCACGTGGAGCCACTGGCCTACCGCACGAGCGGTCGCCTGAGCGTGGGAGACTCACTCATGGTCATGGGCCACCCTTCGGGATTACCGCTCAAAATTGCCGGCGGCGCGAATGTGCGCGAAATGAAGTCCGAGTATTTGGTGGCCAACCTGGACACTTATGGCGGAAACTCCGGTTCGGCGGTTTTTAATTCGGTGACCGGCCAGGTTGAAGGCATTCTTGTTCGGGGGAATTTTGATTTCGCCCTCAAGGACGGTTGTCGCGTGTCGATTCGTTGCGAGGATGACGGATGCCGGGGCGAGGATGTCACCTTGTTTGAACGCGTACTACCCGTGCTGAACCGGTATCTCCGGCATTAAGGGCAGTTCAAAAATTGTCCCGCGGCGCATTTGTTACGCAAAACCCGGGTTCCCACTGAAAAAAGATTCGGGCCGTAAGGACCTTGCACGTCAGGCGCGGGACCAGCCGAAGCCGCTGTGCGATCCATGGCGCCACCTCCGGCCAAGCGGTCTTTGGCCACCATCGAAAACACACTGACCGTTCCACCGTTTGATATGCCACCATTGGCGTTCGCGGAACCATTCGCTCGCCCTTCCCTCGCGGCGATGGCGGTTCCACCACCGGGCGGATTCACTAAAGACGGCGGCTGCAGCGGCTGTTGTGTGCCACTTCCACCCGTGGATCCACTGGTGGGAAGAACCACATTGGGCGGAGGAGCGCCGCCGGGACTTCCGCCGGCATTCGGCGCGGTCGGCAGCGGTTGCAAGGTGCTTCCGCCACCGCTACCGCCGGAGGCTCCACCTTTGGCCGCCAGATAGGCGGGCGTTTGATAAATCGGATCTCCAGGGCACGAATTCTTATAACGGTCCCATTGTTCCGGAGAATTCTGGGCCAAACAAAGAGCCGGATTGTCGCGACAACCCTCGCTCGCTCCCGCTTGAAGATTCAAACAGCTCGGACAGCCATCCCGGCCGCCCACCTTACAGTAATTATAAGCGTCCACTAAATCACAGAAAGGATCACCGCGGCCTTCACCGGATCCACCCACGGGAATACCACTGGGTTTCCGGCTCGGAGGAGAATAAGTCGTCGCGCAATAGCGTGAGGCGAACGAAGCGCACATGGGATCGCCGAGAGTGGTTTTACAGCGCGTGCGCAAATGATCGTTACAATCAGGGAAATTATAAGCATCCCGTTTACTACAATCGATCTGTCCGTTCCCCAAATCGGCGCTCATATTTTGGAATGGTTGCTGTTGTTGTTGCGGATCTTCTTCCTGCTGATTTTGATTCATGAGCAGGGGCAACATAGCACCCAACATTCCAGCGATCGCGCCCATGGCGTCTCCCGCGCCATTCATCGCCGCACTTTGCGCTTCCATTTGACCGGCGGCCTGTTCCACCGCCTGCTTACAGCTTTCCCGTTCATGCTCAGGACACTTTTGGCACATTTTCGCCGAGTCTTTACAGTTTTTCGCGGCCGCCGCCATATTGGCGCCGCTCTTCTTGGCCTCGACTTCACCGGTTTTCGCGGAATTATAAGCGCCACCCGAAGCGACCGCACTGGTCGCGCCCGCCACGATACCGTCGGCCCGGCATTTATTCACCAGTTCTTCCGTACAGGAGCCCTGACCCCAGGATTGATAACTCGCGGTCAACAGGGCCAGACAGAAGAAGAATCTAAACATGGCGATGTTTTTGATTGTTGTTCCCATGCTTCACCCTATTTGCCCTTTCCACATTTCGGTTTACACCACGCTTTGTAAACCTCGCTGTGGATTTTAAATACACTCGGTACTGAGTTCGCCAAAATATCCCGTGGCAACGCGGCCGCGGCGGTGCTGGCGGTGGTGCGCGCGTTTCCGCCTTGTGTGGAACTGGTTCCAAACGGAGAACTCTCGTCGCCGAATAAAGATCCACCGCCGCCGGAGCCATAACCTGAAAATCCACCTGAAGAATCCACGGCCAAGCTTTGCGCCTCGCGATTACCCTCGCCGATGTCGGGAATTTTAATTTGTGGTTCAAGTCGGGCTTGAGAGCCGCTGGCACCACTGGCCGCGCTTCCTCCACCCGCGGCCGCCGCCATCGGAGTGGTGGCCGTGGTTGAAGAAGATGTCGAACTGGAATTGGCCACGACTCTTCGACAGGCGTTGGCCAGATCCGGACCGAGCATGGGGTCGGAGGCGCAATTGCCCGTGCACATGGACTGTAACTCGCCGGTTGAAGCGGCGGACAGCGACTGCGCGCTCATACCGCGACAACTCGGGCAATGGCTATTGGCGGAATTCGCGCAAAAAGATTGCTGCTGAAAGGGCTTACAGGCCGGATCGTTATGGCTCGAGTCGGGCCCGCAACGCTCCCTGAGCGCGGCTTGTGGATCCTTTTGCAAAATGCATTTTGGATGTTGAGCGAATGCGGAATTGGAGCAGTCCACGGCGGCGTTTTGATCTTTGTTCGGATCCTGGGGCTGCTGATTCTGCGGTGGTTGAGGATTTTGCGGTGGCTGAGGGGATTGGGCCTGCTGTGGCGGTTGGCCGCCTTGTTGACCACCAGGTTGACCACCGCCTTGCTCGCCCCCTTGGCCTCCGCCCTGATCACCGCCTCCGCCTTGACCGGATGAATCGGCGGTTTTCTGCGCGCCTTGCGCGGATCGTTCGGCTTCTTTTTTGCCCGCGCCCAATTGATCCATGATGCCTTTGATCTCTCGCTCACAGCGTTGTCGTTCATCATTGAGGACTTTTTTAACTTGAGCCTGAGTCAATGAGCCGGCCGCCTGAGCCTTAGTCGGATCGCAAAATTTTTGGCAATAATCCCTGCGGCTATCTTCGCAGGACTTCTGTCCTTGCTCGTAGGCGGCCG
Source organism: Bdellovibrionales bacterium (assembly GCA_041690295.1). Lineage (GTDB taxonomy): Bacteria > Bdellovibrionota > Bdellovibrionia > Bdellovibrionales > UBA1609 > JALHOQ01. The sequence goes on along the minus strand of JAWLHR010000007.1, from coordinate 2,159 downwards.
CGCTCGCCGTTGAGGCGCTATGCTGGCCCTTGCCGCCTTGATTGATGTTGGATGTTGAACCGATCGCGTTGAGCACCTGCGCACCCGCGGCGTTCGATGCCGCGATCGCCTGTTTGGCCGCTTCTTTACACTTTTCGATCGAGCGATTCGCGTTCTCAGCGCAAGTGGTTATCTGACCTTGGGCATGAGCGGGACCGTTAGAAAACAATAATAAAAAAGCAGCCAAGGAATACAGGGACGGGGTCTGCATATCCTAATTATGCCGCAAATTTAGCTCGATCCGAGAGTCAAAATGAGGCCCTGTCTCAATCTGAGACGTTCAACTCGACTCTCGACTTAAATCTGGTATACACCCCCCATGGAGCGTTTAATTCCGCTGTTCGGCTTGGCCGTTTTGATCGGCCTGGCCTGGTTGTGCTCGAGTCATAAATCCCGGTTTCCCTGGCGCATCGTCGCCTGGGGTATTTCTCTTCAATTTTTGTTTTGCGTTCTCGTCTTAGGGATTCCCGCTCTTGGATTCAAAGGACCACTTCTTTTCGCTTTCCAGGCCGCGAACGCGGCCATCAACGCCACGATCGATTTCACCCTCGAGGGCAGCCGCTTTTTGTTCGGCGAACTTCTGAACACTGATAAATACGGCTACATCGTTGCCATTCACGTTTTACCGACGATCATTTTCATCGGGTCGTTGATGTCCGTGCTCTATCACATCGGCGTCATGCAGAAGGTGACACATTTTTTCGCCGTGCTGATGCAGAAAACAATGAGGACCTCGGGTGCGGAAACGCTCGCCGCTTCCGCCAATATTTTTGTCGGACAGACCGAAGCGCCATTGATCATTCGGCCGTTCGTGGCCGGTATGACCAAAAGTGAACTCATGTGCGTGATGGTGGGCGGAATGGCCAACACCGCGGGTGGAGTTTTGGCCGCCTATGTGGGACTTTTGCGCGATCGCATGCCCGATATCGCGGGCCATCTTTTAACCGCGAGCATAATGAGTGCGCCGGCGGCGCTGTTGCTCTCCAAAGTCATCCGTCCCGAGACGGAAAAACCGCAAACCATGGGAAAGATCCCCAAAGAAGTTGAAAAAACGCCTCACGCCAATATTCTCGACGCCGCCGCGAGTGGGGCCAGCGAAGGTCTCACACTGGCCTTGAATGTCGGCGCCATGTTGATCGCGTTCATCGCCCTTATCGCCCTGGCGAACGCCTTGCTCACTCGGGTCGGAGTCCTCATTGGTTTTGATGAAACCAAACTCACCTTGCAATGGCTCCTCGGCTGGGTGTTTATGCCGATCGCCTGGCTCGTCGGCATTCCCGCTTCGGATGCGTTCATCGCCGGTTCCCTGCTTGGCGAAAAAACCATTTTGAATGAGTTCGTGGCCTATGTGCACCTTTCCCAACAAGCGGGCGCACTCAGTGATCGCGGATTCTTGATTCTTAGCTATTGTCTGAGCGGTTTCGCCAACTTCACGTCCATCGCCATCCAAATCGGCGGCATCGCGCCGCTCGCGCCCACCCGGCGCGGCGATCTGGCGCGACTTGGATTTCACGCCATGATCGGCGGCACACTGGCCACGCTCATGACCGGCGCGGTTGTCGCCATCCTGATTTAGAAGAACTGCCCCACTAGCCTGCAGAAAATCCTGGCGAGAAATTTGCCCTTAACCACTGGGCATGCGACCAAGCTGCCCCTATTGCCATTCATCCCCAGAAACGTCCGATCACCGGATGCGAATTTTGAAAGCCGGATTTTTCCGCCGAACCTCCGACGGAAAAAGAGTGCGAAGATTTTATTGCGTTAGCTGCTCTAGATACTTTTCTTATGCCACCTTTCACCCCTGCTTTAGGCAAAAAAAGCGCCACCTCAATCACCGCATCAACAAACTTTTAGCTTCAAGCGTTTCCCAGCGCCGAATCGCAAAACTGCTTCACATTTCCCGAACCACGGTTGAACGAAAGTTTCTTTTTCTGGGCCAAAAAGCAGTGCATGAACTTGAACATCAAAACAAATCCAGTCCCCTGGCCACTGTTGTTGAACTTGATGAGCTTGAAACCTTTGAGCACACAAAGTGTAAACCGCTTTCCGTTCCGCTTGCGGTCGAATCAAAGACCAGAAGGATTTTAAGTTTTCAAGTGGCCCAGATGCCCGCCAAAGGA
>JAWLHR010000006.1:0-147150 GCA_041690295.1 Bdellovibrionales bacterium | reverse complement strand
GGAAGCGGATCGGGTGGAGCCAGGGCAAAACCCGTTTACCGTAAAACTGTAAACCATGTGATCGGAACAATCTGTAAACTATGTGTCCGGAATGGACCGAGAAGTAAATGGGGCGACCGACGGGGCTTGAACCCGCGACACCCGGAATCACAATCCGATGCTCTACCAACTGAGCTACGGTCGCCATATGGGTGTAAGGAGCCCTAGGTTATAGGGAAAGTTGGCCCAAAGCGCAAATCGATCCTAATTGACGTGAGGCGGCAGCCGGGGCGCATACACCCTAATCGTCCCGGTGGGCCGATCGGGCCGATCCAATTAGTAATCGCACTCCTTCACGGTGAAGCCCTTGGCCGGGCACAGGCTCATCGAGCTTGAGGGCAGCTTCGTCTCTTCGGCCCACACCCCATTGGCGTTACAGCGGCGGCGGACGCAGGCCTCGCCGACTCTCTGCCATGAGCATTGGTCCAAAAAGCCCTTCGGATTATCGCAAATTTCCTTTTCCGCGGGTCGAGCCGGACCCACCTTAGACGCGCGAGCCACGTCGACACGTGAATCAATCTCCAGTTCACGCAGCCGCTCGGCTGGGATTTTATAAATCGGGGACAAAGTTCCATTGGCAAAGAACTCGCTGGTGGCCGAGTCCGCCGCCTTGGGAATCGTAAAGGTCGCGCCTTCGCCTCGCTCAAGCACATGCGATTTATCACCGCTTTTCCCGCCGAAAACCACTTTTCCGTCCAAAGTCTCAACTCGGGTTTCAATCACATCACCCAGGTTTTGTTCGATAACGAAATCGGTTCCCCGCACGCCCGCCACCGCCGCTTTGGTTTCCACTTTGAAATATGAAGTTTTGCCATTGTACTTCTGCTCAACCTGATTTCGGATCCGCCCTTTGATCAAATTCAGCAAAACTTTTCGGCTCGCGGACTCGTTTGGATTTTTAAATTCCTTAACTTTCACTTCCGTACCCGGATGCACATGCATTTTATTGCCGCCGTCAAACCCCACCAGCGCCGAACCGTCAGCTCCAGCAGCGATGGTGTCGGTCTCGCGCAAAGAGGCTTCCTTTTGAATCACACTCTTCTTACCATCCGCGCTCACGATCGACACTGAACCTTTAATCACCTTCACCCGACCCACAGCCGTAGCGGAGCGATCATCGGCCGCATCCATCTGTCCTACATCAGTCACCACGATCGGCTCCCTCGGGCCTGAACCCGCGGCCGGAGGATTGGGGCATTCGGCGGTCGCGCGATCCACGGGAATACAAGTCGGTCTCGCGCAACTTTTAACTTTGGAATTATTCGGTCCGCACTTTTCAGTAAAAAACGTCACACCCTGATTCACACTGCAAGGATCGCAGGCCAGCTTTGGACACTCGCAAGATTCATCCTTAGCTTGCGAATCCATCGAGAACAAAAGTAATCCCGTCACCGCGCCTAAGACAGCAATACGAAACTTCCGCATAACTCCCCCACAATCACTTTTCCTGCGGACGTTGCAAGTTCTTGGACTTTACTTTTTCATATTCCCAAAGTTTCGCCCACTTAAGAAAAACCGAGTAAGCGGCCCCCACCGCGATGATAAACCCCGGAAGCCCGTCCAAAAATCCACGTTTCCAAACGTAGGTTTCGAGAAATTTCACTTTGGGTTTGATTAACAAATGAATCAGCCAAAACCGTCGGCCTTTTTTCGCCAGTGTTTCGCTTCCCAGCGTGGAATAACGATTATTGGTGTTCACCTGATCGGCCAAGTCCTTGAACACCAGATGCTCGATCGGCTTTTTTAAATAGCCGATCCGATCACATTGAATTTTTTCGTGAATTTGGGCGTTACTCCAGTTGGCACGACGTCGATCGTAGAGTCGCACCTGCCAATCCGGGTACCAACCGCCATGCCAGATCCATCGCCCTAGATGATAGCTCACTCGCGGAAAGGCGTACGCCGCGAGCGGCGGTTCGTTTTTCAAAAATTCCGCCAGTTCGCGCTGTGAGTCTTCGCTCAGTGCCTCGTCCGCATCCAAACTCAAAATCCAATCGGTTTTCGCCAGCTCCGTCGCCCGGCGTTTTTGCGGCCCGAATCCGCGCCATTCTTCAATGAATACTCGGGCGCCTAAATTTTTAGCAATGGTGACGGTCTGATCTTCGCTGCCGCTGTCCAGCACCACAATATCGGATGCGAACGGAACCGAGCGAATGCATCGGGCGATATGCGCCTCGGCGTTACGAGTGATGACGACAAGTGAGAGCGCGGTCATGAGCAGTCAGGATTTAAGAGCGGGCTTTCCTTGTCAAACGCTTTCCCATCGGCTTATTCTCGAGGGGTCGCTAAGGGGGGAATATGATCTCACGCGCATTGGTTTTGACTCTGTTGATGGCCGCCGTCCCAGCCTCGGCCTATTACTCGGTATTGGATACGGGCGAAATTCTGCCCAGCGGACTCTACAAACTGACCGGCAATATGCAAGTTCTGACCGAAAACTCCAAGCTGAACCTTGGCGTTCGCGGCGATATGGGAATCAGTGATGAGTTTGGTCTGCGAGTGATCGGCGGTTTTGGCGAAATGGATACCTTCTTGGGTGCCATGTTTAAATGGATGCCCATCCCCGACGTGGATAAGCAACCCGCCATGGGCTTTGGCATCGGCCTAATTTATGGCAACGACGACGACATGACCGACGTGACCATCCGTTTCGAACCTTTGATCAGTAAAACCTTCGAGTATCAGGGAACGGTATTCACCCCCTACGGCGCGGTTCCGCTGGGTCTTCGCATGAGAGACCATGACAATGACTCTCTTGATTCCGACAAAGCCACTCTTCAAATGGTGGGTGGGGTTCAGGTTCAAGTGGAAAAATGGAAAAGCTTGCAGTTCATCGGTGAAATCGGCGTGGATTTGACCGAGGCACCGGGTTTCTTGAATTTCGGTGTGGTTTATTATTTCGGCGATGTGGCCGATCCGACGCCGAGAAATCGCTTAAAATCCACGGTTCCGGTTCAACCCAACCGCATGGAACCGATTCCTGAAGAAGACGCTTACTAAGCCGCCAACTCGGCCAATAAAAAAAGCGCGCCTGATGAGCGCGCTTTTTTATTTTGAAGGACCTATACGTTACTTGACGTCCTTGTATTCCGCATCAATGACGTCGCCGTCGGACTTACCATTGCCTTGGTCGCCCGCCGTACCGCCACCTGCGGCACCGCCGCCGCCCGTATCCGCGCTGGCTTTGGTTTTTTCATAAAGTTTCGCGCTGATCGTGTGGCTCGCCGAAGTCAACGCATCCAGAGCGGATTTCAGCTCATCGGCGCTGGCCGCGGCATTGTTCAACACAGCCTTGGCCTTATCGATCTGCTCTTGAAGCGGTTTGATATCGGCTTCATCAAGTTTGTCTTTGTTATCGCGCACCAGTTTCTCGGACTGGTAGACCAGGTTATCGAGATTGTTCCGATGCGTGATGGCCTCGCGTTTACGCTTATCTTCTTCAGCATGCTCTTCCGCATCGCGAACCATGCGCTTTATCTCGTCCTCGGTGAGACCTGATTTGGCGGTAATCTTGATCGCTTGCTCTTTGCCGGACCCCATATCCTTGGCGGTCACATTCAAGATACCGTTCGCATCGATATCAAAAGTCACTTCGATCTGCGGAACTCCGCGAGGAGCAGGAGGAATACCGGTCAACTCGAAACGGCCCAGGGATTTATTATCCGCGGCCATTTCCCGCTCACCCTGCAGCACGTGAATGTCCACGCTGCTTTGGTTGTCCGCGGCGGTCGAGAAGATCTGCGACTTGCGCGTGGGGATCGTGGTGTTGCGATCGATCAACTTGGTCATCACACCGCCCAGGGTTTCGATACCCAGAGACAGCGGTGTCACGTCGAGCAACAACACGTCTTTCACTTCACCGGCCAACACACCACCTTGAACGGCGGCGCCGATCGCCACGACTTCGTCCGGATTCACCGAGCGGTTGGGTTCTTTACCGAAGAACTCCTTAACCGATTTTTGAATCAACGGAACCCGCGTGGAACCACCGACCAAGACGACTTCGTCGATGTCCGAAGCTTTAAGGCCGGAGTCAGCAAGACACTTTTTCATCGGCTCAAGCGAGCGCTGAACAAGATCTTCGATCAACTGCTCGAACTTGGCGCGAGTGAGTTTCATCGCCAAGTGTTTGGGACCGCTTTGGTCCGCGGTGATGAACGGCAGGTTGATTTCGGTTTCAAGAGCCGAACTCAATTCAATTTTGGCTTTTTCGGCGGCTTCTTTTAAGCGCTGCAAAGCCATTTTGTCGTTTTTAAGATCAATACCCTGATCTTTTTTGAACTCGTCGATCATCCAAAGCAGGATGCGTTCGTCGAAATTGTCACCACCCAGGTGAGTGTCACCGTTCGTGGCTTTCACTTCGACCACATTGTCGCCGACTTCAAGAATCGAAATGTCGAATGTACCGCCACCGAAGTCGTAGATGGCGATTTTCTGGTCGCCTTTTTTATCCAAGCCGTAAGCCAAGGCGGCCGCGGTCGGCTCGTTGATGATCCGTTTAACTTCCAGCCCGGCGATTCGACCGGCATCTTTCGTGGCCTGGCGTTGAGCATCGTTAAAGTAAGCGGGAACGGTAATCACCGCTTCTTTCACTTCCTGACCGAGATAATCCTCGGCCACTTTTTTAAGTTTCGCGAGAACCGAGGCGGAAATTTCTTCGGGAGTGATTTGCTTGCCGCGAACTTCGAAAGCCGTGTCGTTGCCTTTACGAACAACTTTATAGGGCACAAGCTCGATTTCTTTTTGCACTTCTTCGAGCCTTCGGCCGATGAAACGCTTCGCGGAGTAAATGGTGTTTTCCGGGTTGGTGACCGCTTGCCGTTTCGCGATCTGTCCCACCAACTTTTCACCGTCTTTCGTGAACGCCACCACGGAGGGAGTGGTTCGCGCCCCTTCTTCATTCACCAAAACTTTCGGTACGCCACCTTCCATCACTGCCACAACCGAATTTGTCGTACCTAAATCGATGCCGATAATTTTAGACATTTGAGGAACTCCTTATATTCACTGCTTAATGTGAGGCTCGATCCGGAGGCGTCAAGCCAGGAGCGAAAAAAACGCCGAAATCCGTCTCATGGCGCGCCGTTTAAAACCAGCTGCTGCGGCTGCGGGACAGCTTCTCGCCCTTTTTTTCAGCAATTTCGCGAAGAAGCTTCTCTTCGTCCTTGGTGGGTTTTTCAGGGAGTACAACTTTCACTACATAATAAAGATCGCCAATACGGGATCCACGCAAGGATGGCAATCCCTCACCCTGAAGCTTTATCTGATTGCCGTACTGCGAACCCCTGGGGATGGTCACCTTCTTTTTTCCGCGCAAGGTCTCCACTTCCACTTCGGCGCCCAGAATCGCTTGGAGATAGCTCACTTCGAGCTCGCCGATCAGATTCACCCCATCACGTTCAAACCGCGGGTCTTCGACCACCCGAATTTCGACATAAAGATCACCGGGAGGTCCGCCGCGAAAACCGGCTTCGCCTTCGCCGCTCAAGCGCAGCTGAGTGCCCGTATCCACTCCAGGAGGAACCGTCACCAAAATCTTACGCTCAACGCTCACGCGACCCGCGCCCCGGCACTTCTTGCATGGATTTCTGATTTCAACTCCGCGCCCATGACATCGGGGACAGGTGGTGGACATGGAGAAAAATCCCTGTGAGCGCACGACTTGTCCGCGACCGCCGCAGGTGCCGCAAGGTTCGGGTTTGGTGCCGGGCTGGGCTCCGCTCCCCCCGCACTCCTTGCACTCATCATCGGATTCAAACGTGATCGGGCGTTGAACGCCATCAATCACATCCTTAAGTTCAATTTCCATCACGTAACGGAGATCGGCCCCGCGACGGGGACCCGTGCGCGAACGTTGACCTCGCGTGGAGTGGCCGAAGAAGTCACCGAAAATATCACCGAAGGCCGCGAAAATATCGCCCACGTCCTGAAAATGCGGGCCGCCCATGCCACCCATTCCATCCACGCCCTGGTGCCCGAAACGATCGTAACGTTCACGCTTGCCCGGATCGCTCAAAACCTCATAGGCGCGAGCGCATTCTTTGAATTTTTCTTCGGCCTCTTTGTCCCCCGGATTTTTGTCAGGATGGTACTGCATCGCCAATTTGCGATAGGCTTTTTTGATGGTATCCGCATCCGCGTCGCGGCTGACGCCGAGGATTTCATAGTAATCGCGATTCATGGGCCTAAAATAACTCCGATCCCTTAAGTATGGGTCGGCCCCGGAGTTCGTCAAGGAAAGGATTGAAGTTGGGCTTTGAGTTCCTCAATGCGCTTGTCCACACTCTTGACCGCCTCTTCATTGTCTTCCACAAGCTTTCTGTATTCGAGGAGCGTGCTCAATCCAAGCTCAACCTGACCGGCCACTGTGTATAATCGCGCGGCCAAAGACTTCACCCAAATCGGCGCGCCGTTGTCGCCCGCTTGCTTGAGCAATTCGGCGGCTCTGGGCAGATCCTTCAAGTTGAATTGATAATGGAAAGCCGCTCGGTAAAGGAGCATCCAATTCTTTGGAAGTTCTTTGATCCCCCGTTCGTACATGAGAGTCGCGCCTTCATAATCTTCCACCAAGATCGCCAGCGTGGACGCGCCCGCCAAGTAAGGCATTTCGAATTTCGGCGCCAGTCTCGTGATCGCGTCGAGCATCTTGAAGCTCCATGAGTTGTCGCAGATTTTATGTCTGGGAACGGTGAGCAGATCCATCTTCACTTCTTGCGGTTCAAGGTACGTGACCGGCTTTAAATAGGTCTGGCAATAATCGGCATCCTGAATCCACCTGAGCCACAACGAATCGCTCATGGATTCACGAAATCCGAAATGGAAATGTTCAATGTGTTCCGGAGGCGGGTTGAGATACTTCTCCGCAGCGCCTTCCTGGCTTGAGCGTTGATTGAAGATCCAAGTCGCACCCCAAAAGCTCAACATCACGAGCAGGTAACTGATGGTGATCGGCCACTCGCCGCGACGAAACCGGGAATTCATGCTGTCATTGCAAAACAAAAAAGGCAGCTTGTCAGCTGCCTTTCTCATCACACTAATATTCTAGCTCAAATTAGAGATTGAGGTCGTCTTGAGTGTTGGTGATCGTTTTTTGCTCGTTGATCGTCCAAATATCAACAGTGGCGTCACCATCGATATCGCCACGGCCCTGAGCGGTGAAAGTGGTCGCGGTCATCGCCGTACCAGCCACGGCACCGGGCGCCACCGGAACCTGGTTCACGGTACAGCCGTTAGCAACCACCGCGCAATAACCGGCGGTGTTAATCCGACCGGCGTCTCCCGGGGGACCAGAGTAGTTCGCGGGCATATTATGGAAATCGGCCGCGAAACCGTGCTCATATCTCAAGATACCGACTGGAGCATAACCAATGGGCTCAAAGCGCGATGAATAGGTCTGCCATTCCGAATGAAAGGCCCGCAATGCGGAGTATAGAGCCGATAAGCTCGTTTTTACTTCCGATTGCTTTGATTTCGCCGAAAACTTTTGGAAGTTCGGCACCGCTATCGCCGCTAGAATTCCGATGATGGCCACAACAACCATCAGCTCGACGAGAGAGAAACCTCTCGCGTTTCGAATTGATACGTTCATGAACATTCCCCTCCGGTAACGTTATAGAATTGGGTTTGATTCTTCACTACACATCCAGTCTGCCAAACCTATCGGCAAAAGCCCAGCAAGACGTTAGCTTTGAATCGTATCCCGACTTAAGTTGAGAAAATGCCTCAGAACTGGGCGCTCCGCCCGTGTCTTGAACACCTTGGCCGCGCTAGTATATAAGTCAGCATGGCCAATCATTCCGAACACGATGACGATCGCGACGGCGGGACTCAGGTCACGACCCGATCACGCCCAAAAACGGAAGCGCCTAAACTTTACAAGGTGATTTTACTCAACGACGACTTCACACCAATGGATTTCGTTATATTGGTTCTCAAAAAATTTTTTATGAAGTCGGACGGTGAGGCCACGCGCATTATGCTGGCTGTCCATAATGAAGGCGCCGGTCTTGCAGGTGTTTACACATTTGAAGTGGCTGAGACAAAGGTCTACGCAGTGAACGAGTTTTCAAGAAGACATAAACATCCGCTTAAGTGTATAATGGAAAAGGAATAGGGAGGCCTTTACGATGCTTGACCCAAAGCTGGAAAGGATCCTCAACCAACTGCTCGAATCGGCGCGAGCCACCGCCTATGAGTTCATCAGTCTCGAACACGTTCTCCATGCGCTGGTCACAAAGGATGAGGAAGCCCAGGAAATTTTAGAAGCTTGTGGGGCCGATCTGAGGCTTCTCCAAACTAAACTGGAAGAGTTCATCAAAGCTCACTGCCCTCAAGTGAGTGAGTCATTTCTGGAACAGGATCCGGAATGGCGTCCGGAATTGACCATGGCCTTCCATCGATTGCTGCAACGCGCAGCCATTCAAGTGCAATCGGCTGGCCGCAAACTGGTCAAGAGCGGAAATCTCTTGGTGGCATTATTTCACGAGACCGATTCCTACGCCCGCTATTTCTTGGAAGAACAAGGCATCTCGCAATTTGACATCATTGAATACATTTCCCATGGCACCAGCAAAGTGCCCTCACCGTCCGGTGATGTGGCCGCCGACGGATTGCCCAAGGACAAGACGGGCGCCAATTCAGCGCTGAAAGCTTACTGCACCAATCTTAATGAAAAAGCCAAGTCCGGCGCGATCGATCCTCTGATCGGGCGCGAGGAAATTTTGGAAAGAATGATGCAAGTTCTTAACCGGCGGACCAAGAACAACCCGCTGTTGATCGGCGAATCCGGCGTGGGAAAAACAGCGCTCGCGGACGGCATCGCCTTGCGCATCGTTCAAGGTCAGGTTCCGCCTAAGCTTCTGGACAAGGTCATTTACTCGCTCGACATGGGCGCGCTTCTCGCCGGAACCAAATATCGCGGTGATTTCGAAGAACGCCTCAAAAATGTGGTGAAGGAAATCAAATCCAAACCGGGCTCGGTGCTGTTCATTGATGAAATTCACACGCTGGTCGGCGCTGGCGGAACTTCAGGCGGCGCCATGGACGCATCGAATTTGCTCAAGCCCGCGTTGGCCGATGGTTCGCTCAGCTGTATCGGCTCGACCACATTCAAAGAATACCGCACCCACTTTGAAAAAGACCGGGCCCTCGCACGGCGTTTCCAGCGGATTGACGTGCCGGAACCCACCATCGAGCAAACCTTTGAAATTTTAAAAGGGCTGAAAACCCGGTACGAGGAATTCCATCACGTCACTTATACGGAAGAAGCTTTGAAAGCGGCGGCGGAACTTTCGGCGAAACATATCCAAGGCCGGCAGTTGCCCGATAAGGCCATCGATGTTTTGGATGAAGCCGGTTCGCACGCCCGCACCTTCGCCGACTCGCCGGATATCGTGAAACTCGACGTGCCGGAAATTGAAAGCACCGTGGCCCGCATGGCGCAGGTGCCGGTGAAATCCGTCACCGCCTCCGACCGGCAAAAACTCAAAGACCTGGATAAACAACTTCGCTCCGTCATCTTTGGTCAGGACAATGCCATCAATAAACTGGTCAACTCCATCAAGATGGCGCGCACCGGACTTGGTCGCGATCAAAAACCCATCGGCAGTTACCTGTTCGCCGGCCCCACTGGCGTGGGGAAAACGGAAGTGTCCAAGAAACTTGCTGAATTCATGGGAATTCAATTTCTGCGCTTTGATATGAGCGAGTACATGGAAAAGCACGCGGTCTCGCGGCTCGTCGGCGCGCCCCCGGGATACGTGGGCTACGAAGAAGGCGGATTATTGACCGATGCCATCGTCAAAAATCCCCATTGCGTGCTGCTTTTGGACGAAGTGGAAAAGGCCCACCCGGATCTCATTAACATCTTGTTGCAAGTGATGGATTCCGGTCGACTGACCGATTCCAACGGCCGCACCGCCGATTTCCAAAACGTGATTTTGATTATGACTTCAAATGCCGGAGCATTCGAAGCCGCCAAGGGAAGCATGGGATTGATGCCCGAGCGCAGTTCAACCCTGTCAATGGACGCGATCCGAAAATTCTTCCGCCCCGAATTCCTGAACCGCCTGGATGCGGTGATCGAGTTCCAACCGCTCGATCGCAACCTCTTGCTGCAAGTGATCCGCAAGTTCGTGTCGGAACTCGAAGCTCAATTGCTGAAGAAAACCATTTCCATGGAAGTTTATCCGGAAGCCATCGAGTGGCTGTTTGAAAAAGGATATGATCCGGCGTTCGGCGCCCGCCCGTTCGCCCGCGTAATTGATGAGCATATCAAGCGCCCCTTGGTCGATGACATCCTGTTTGGCAAGCTTCAACACGGCGGTCGAGTTACGGTTTTTGTGGGCTCGAAAAACGAATTAAAGATTGAGACTCAAAGCCTTGATGAATTGCAAAAACCGCGAAAAATCCAAGGGCGTCGAACACCTAAAGCGTTGCCCGGTAAATCGGAAAAAGTCTGATTCCGCCACGCATTATAGCGCGTAATAAAATCCCCCAATCCGAATTGGACATTCGTCTAGTGGATTGATACGCCTTTTGAAGAGGGGGATTCATGAGGCTTGGCTTCGCGTTCGCGACGTTTCTCATATTTATAGGCTGTCAGCCCAACGATCAAACGATCCTAACCGTTAAAGAACGTTTGGATCGCGGTGAAATCATTGAATTTTCTGAATGGGGCTTTCGCCATTCCGGCTGTCACGAAAAAGTGCCCAATTGGAATCTGCTCATGTCGAACCCCGATGAGCGGATCCGAGTGGTTGCCGGAGACCAAAGCACCATCATTCACCCCAACGTTTACTCTTGTTATCGAGTTGGAAGCCGGGTGGATCTGGAAGTTCGACAAAAGAACGCCGAGGGCAAGTGGGTGCGGGACTGGAACCAAACGGGACGCGCCCGGATCACCAAAATCACCTGGCTTCGCATTGAAAAGCTCACCCGCAATCGCTTGAGGGGCAAGTTCTTCTCCCAGTCCACCGAGGAATATTACAAGTACGTCGACCGGGTTAAACAAGTCCTCAAAGACCGCTCACCTTACATCGCGCTGATTGATTTCAGTTATGAAATCGGCTCAGCGGTGGACGAAAAGCTCATTCGCGAATCCAAGGAAAAAGAAAGCAAAGAAGACGAGTACGAAGAGAGCGCCGCCGACGGCAAATGTTTGCGCCGCTGCACGAGCCGAATCGATAGTGATCTTTACGTGCCGGAACAATTCCACGACGCCCTTCGCGCCGGCCAGTTGCCGCTTTGGGTTCGTTTGGGTTTCGCTAATCATTTTCGTCAAGGCGATATCGTCTCGGTGAAAGTGAACTCCAAAGGATCCGAAGTCGCACGCGTAAAAATTAAAAAGTTAAAGCGGTTCAAGTCCTGGGCTTTGGATAAATATCTGGTGGCCGACGGATTCGATCTGACCGCGGTCAAAGAATATGTGTCGGAAACCCTCAGACAAAGGCCGGAAACCCACGTTTCCATCATTGAATTCGAATTGGTCGACCAGAACTGCGAGGCCAAAATTTATCTGGCGAATCTCCACCGGGATCGCGCCACACTGAAAAAACTGAGTCAAACGTGCGCCAGCGAGGGGATGATATTGAACGCCATTCACATCGACGCCGAAGAAAACACTTTGGAGATCCCCGTGCGAGTCAAATCCCGCTTGGACGATCCGGAATCCACCACAACCACATTGATTCTTGAACCGATGAGCGAGACCAACGAGGTGCTCCCGTGAAAAATCCAGTCATTTTTCTGGTTGCGCTCATCCTTAGCGCCTGTGTTTCGGCACCTAAGACAAGCGAAATGGCTCAGGTTCGCCCCGATGTGATCAGCGTGATGACCCTGAACGCGGAAAATCTTTTTGATATAGAGGATGAGCCGGACAAAAACGACGAAGCGTTCTTGCCGAAGTCGATGAAAAGCGATCCCGTGATCATCAATCGCTGCTATTACCAGCAGGATTCCGATTACCGGACCACCGAATGTTTAAAAAAAGATTGGTCCGCGAAAATTTTGGATCGAAAAATGCGACGGCTCGCGGACGTGGTCGCCCAGATCAACAATGGCCACGGCCCTGACATTTTAATTTTGCAAGAAGTGGAAAACCGCCGCGTGCTTGAAATCTGGCGCGACAAGTATCTGCGGCACATGAACTACCAAACGATTTCTCATATTGAGGGACCTGACACGCGCGGCATCGATACCGCGGTGATGAGCCGGCTTCCGGAAATCGGGCAACCGAAACTGCATTTGCTCGATTACTCGAAAGCGCCTGATTTAAAGCCTGAAGACATTCGGCCCACGCGGGGGATTTTGGAAACCCACCTGCGAATGCCGAATGGCTCGACCGTCGCTGTTTTTTCACTGCACTTCCCGTCACAGGGAGCGGAAACCATTCATCGCCGGGTGGCGGTCGAAACTTTGATGGATGTGACCGCGCAAGTTCCCGTCGGCACTTCGGTGATCATTGGTGGAGACTTCAACATCACCACCAAGGAAGAGTGGAAGCATAAATATTTTAAAGACATTCTGGCGTCGCGATTCACCGTCTCCCATATCCATGGCTGCAAGGGGTGTGTCGGTACAAGTTATTATCATCAGGATCGGACCTGGTCGTTTTTCGATGTGCTTTTGTTCTCACATGATTTGACGGCGGGGCTTTCACCCTGGCGACTGGACGTGGATTCGATTCGACTGGCGAAGGATAGCGTTTATCAGGTGAATCGCTGGGGTTCACCGGCCAAGTTCAAAGGCGGAAAAGGCGCGGTGGGCGTAACGGATCATTATCCGGTTTACGCCGAACTCAAGCTCAATAAGTCCATGACATCGGAGACCGCGCAATGAAATTTCTGACAGCACTGATCTTCTTCTTGTTTTCCGTAAATGCCTTCGCCCAATTCAGCGAGCAGGAAGTCGACGGCAATAACAAACTGAAAGTCCTCGGCCGTGAATTCGATATTAATTTTTTCTCGCTGGCCAGCGTGGAACCCGATAAGGCTCAAAACGAGGGCGGGCGCCTTTCGACTTATAACTACGTGACTTTTTCAAGCTACGTCGGCCTCGACTATAAAGCGGTCGTGCGGGTGCCATTCACCTATGGCACTGCCGGAACCGATCGATTCAACGGCGGCCGCTCCCAAGACGCTGAGCTGGCGTTACAGGATATTATCATCGGACTGAGAAATCCCGAGCTCGCCCATTTGCCATGGGATTTGGGACTCTATTGGGAGGGACGTGTCTATCTCCCCACCAGCGAATTCAGCCAAAAAAGCGGCATGATCGCGCGCCTTAACAACAAAATGATTTTCACCAAAGTCATCAATCGGCATGTGGAATTCAGCTACACCAATGAAGTGGCCTATTATCATCAATCCAGAACCGTATACCCGGTGAAATTCAAAGACGAGTACGGTTTCGACGTGGAAACTTCGGGCGCCACCAAACGCTTCAGCTTCGGACACGATTTGGATTTCTGGTACAAACACACACCGGACTTCGGCGTCGGTTGGAGCTTAGGGATTGAAGATGAGTTCTATAATAAATCCGAAGCGGAGCGAAAGTACCGGCGGCCGAACCGCATGATCTCCACCGGACCGCAAATGCGTTTTCCCCTGAATGACAATGTGAACTTCATTTTAATTTACTCGGACAAAGTTGATCGCCTGGATAACCGCCAAGAACTCGGGCGCTTCCTCGCCAAAAACACGGAAGTTATTCTGCTCAGTTTCGTGAGATTTTAAATCGCCAGCGACGCGGCATTCGCGCTTGATTTGGGCGCGAAACTATTCGGCTGCGCATCTTGAAGCGCCCGTTGCCATTCCGCCGAAAGAAATTTCCAGTTTTCGCGATTGCGCAAATAGCCTTCGGGCATCGTCGGGAACAAATCCTCATAGGTTTTCACAACTCCGTCGGAAAGCCGGCGGTTGACGTCGGATCTTCGAACCTGGGAGGGATGATCGTAGCCCATGGCCGCGAGAAGTTCCTTAAGGTGATGAATGGTTTCTCGATGGTAGCGATAAACCCGCTCCGCTTTTGTGGGTACATGAAGGCCCGCGACCAAGCGCGGGTTCGTTGTGGCCACGCCCGCCGGACATTCATTGGTGTTGCATTTCAAGGCTTGGATGCAGCCCAAGGCCAGCATCATCCCACGGGCGGAATTCGTAATGTCAGCGCCAAGGGCGGCACGGGTTAAAATTTCGAACGAAGTGAGGATTTTGCCCGAAGCGATCACGCGGATGTCATTGCGAAGATTGAACCCGCGCAAAGCATCCACCACGAATGTGAGTCCGTCTTCAAGCGGCGCCCCCACATGATTGCTGAATTCCAGCGGAGCCGCTCCCGTTCCTCCTTCACCACCGTCCACATTTATGAAATCCGGAGTGAGTCCGGTTTCCATCATGGCCTTGCAGATGGCGATGAATTCCGTTTTATTGCCCACGCAAAACTTAAATCCCACAGGTTTGCCGCCGCTCATTTCCCGAAGCTTGGCGATGAACTGCAAAAGCTCAATCGGGGTGGAAAATGTGGAATGAGCGGGCGGTGAAATCACGTCCTGACCCATGGGGACCATACGGATTTTCGCGACTTCCTCGCTCACCTTGTCGGCGGGAAGCAATCCGCCTTTTCCGGGCTTGGCGCCTTGAGAAACTTTAATCTCGATCATTTTCACTTGCGGAAGGCGGGCTTTTTCACGGAAGGCGTCCTCATTGAAACGGCCATCGGGATGGCGGCAACCGAAATAGCCGGTGCCCAACTGCCAAACCAGGTCCCCGCCTTGAAGGTGGTGGGGGCTGATGCCGCCCTCGCCGGTGTTGTGATAAAAGCCACCCTTTTTGGCGCCGAGATTGAGCGCCGTGATCGCGGCTTTCGAAAGCGCGCCGTAGCTCATGGCGGAAATATTAAATAGACTCGCGGCGTAGGGTTGACTGCAGTTCTTGGCGCCCACTTCGATACGAATCGGCTCGGGCTTGCTCACCTTGGGTGTCATCGTGTGATTCACCCATTCATAATGTTCCGCATGGACATCCAGCTGGGTGCCGAACGGCAAAGTTTCCGTTTGGCCTTTGGCGCGCTGATAAACCACCGAACGAAGTTCGCGCGGAATGGGCCGGCCGCTTTGATTGGATTCGACGAAGTACTGCTGCAATTCGGGCCGGATCAGCTCGAAGAAGTAACGAAGATTGCCGATCACGGGAAAATTTCGGCGGATGGCGTGCCGTGTTTGCAATGTGTCCATCAAACCCACTAAAAAAAGCGGCGCGAAAATGACCAATGACCAAGCGACCGGCGGCCATACCAAATAAATCAAATAGACGGCCGCGAACACGGCAAACGACGTGTAAAAGAAGATGTGGCGCATGAGGCTTCCTTTATTAAGTTATTTTAATCAGTGAGGATTTTCTGTAAAGGCCGGGCTTGACAGACGGCGGAGTAAACTCCACATTTTCCAGACTAGGTGCCCGTCCATATTTTGCAACCGACAGCGTCACGGACGGGCTTTACCGACTAAAGGAGGACCGCCTAAATGTGGGCTATCACTAAAAGAATTTTCCTATTTGTTGTTGTTAACGTTCTTATTTTGCTCACCCTTTCGATCGTTTTTAACGTCTTAACCGCGGCTTTGGGTATCCAGATCGGCGCTGAAAGCACGATTTGGTTATGGTACGCCGTACTTGGTTTTGGTGGCGCGCTCATCAGCTTGGCGATGTCGCGAATGATGGCCAAGTGGAGCATGGGTGTTCGCGTGATCGATCCACACACAACCAATCCCACCGAACGACGCTTGTTGGAAATGGTCTACTCCTTGGCCCAAAAAGCCAAGCTTCCGGCCATGCCCGAAGTGGGAATTTATGACAGTCCTGAAGTGAACGCTTTTGCCACGGGACCGACAAAATCGCGTTCATTAGTGGCGGTGAGCACCGGCCTCCTTCAGCGCATGGATCAAGATGCGGTTGAAGGCGTGATCGGACATGAAGTCGCGCACATCGCC
This sequence comes from Bdellovibrionales bacterium, assembly GCA_041690295.1. Lineage (GTDB taxonomy): Bacteria > Bdellovibrionota > Bdellovibrionia > Bdellovibrionales > UBA1609 > JALHOQ01. The sequence goes on along the minus strand of JAWLHR010000006.1, from coordinate 131,129 downwards.
AATGGCGATATGGTGACGATGACCTTGCTTCAAGGCGTGATCAACACTTTGGTGCTGATCGTGGCCCGATTGATTTCGACGGTTGTGGCGAACAACGTGGAAGAGCGTTCGCGCCCGACCGTGCAGTTGCTCACTTTCTATGCATTGCAAATTGTACTCTCGATTCTGGGCAGCTTGGTGGTGTGTTATTTTTCACGCTGGCGGGAATTTCGTGCCGATGCGGGTGGCGCCCGGTTAGCCGGACGTGACCGTATGCTGGCGGGATTGCGATCCTTGCGCGGAATTTACGGACAAGTCGATGACGAGCATCAATCGCTCGCCACTTTGAAAATTTCGGGTCATTCCCGGTCTTTCTTGGCCCTGTTTTCGACGCACCCCCCTCTTGAAGAACGCATTCGACGTCTCGAAACAATGGCTCTATAGTACGAACCTCGAGGGCCTAACCTGCCGCCCTCGAGGAGTTTCGCTTCTTGAATCAGCGTAAAACCGGATTGTTAATGGCCACAGTCACCGCTTTAAGTTGGGCGGTGTTGGCCATTGGCCTTAAGCTCGCGCTCAAATATTTTTCTTCGGGCACAATCGTATGGATCCGGCTCGCGCTCGCGGCTTTGATCCTTCTCATCTATTTCAGTTGGCGGCGTCCATCGTGGTTGAAGATTCTCGCCCATCCGCCATGGATGGGAATTACATCCGGCATTTTAATCGCCGCCAATTACTACGGGTTCATGAAAGGCATTGAACTCACAAGCGCCTCCAACGCGCAAATCATGATCCAGTTCGCGCCGATGAGCTTCGCGGTTTTAAGCATTCTCTTATTCAATGAAATCCCCACGCTCGTGCAATTGATCGGAATGGGCGTGGCGGTCATGGGGTTTGGATTCTTTTATTGGGATCAGATTCTGGCCGCGGCCCAAAATTTGGCGACTTTCCAAGAAGGTAATCTCTGGATACTCATGGCCGCGCTGACCTGGGCGGTCTTCGCGGTTTTGCAGAAAATCCTTTTGAGAAAATACGCTCCCCAACAGTTCAATGTTTTAATTTACGTTGTGTCCACGATCGTCCTTTTGCCGACAGCTGATTTAACCGAACTCGCGGGAATCAATCTTTGGCAATTCATTTTGATTTTACTGCTCGCGATCAACACGGTAGTGGCTTATGGAGCGTTAAGCGAGGCGCTCGCGCGTATTCCCGGAAGCCATGTCAGCATGATTATCGCGGTCAACCCTTTATTGACGATTTTCATTATGACTCTCCTCACCCAGATGGAAGTCGAGTGGATAGAAGGTGAACCGATACACTGGCGTGGGTATTTAGGCGCGTTACTTGTCGTGACGGGAGTCATTCTGACAGTTGCAAGGCCAACTCGCTTGTCCCGGATCAAAGCGTCCCCTACACTTTAATTAATGCCGCTAAACAAAATGCTTCAAATCATGATGGCCGCCGCCTTGTTGGCGCCGGTCGGTTGCTTGTCTCCCAAGGTCAAGGACCCTGTGACGGGAAAAAAGCTTCCGGGGCATATCCAATGGGCGGTGGACTACAAAAAAGCGCGCGCGCTTCAGTCACAAGACGCGAACGAAGCTTGCGCGATCTTCACCAAGCTCGCGGGTGAAAAAGATTTTCCGGCGCGGCCACTGGCGGAATTGCGAAAACTGGAAACCTGCACTGAGCTTCAATCAGTTGAATTGAATAGAGAGCAGTTCCCCCCTTGGTTAAAAGACATGGCACTTGATGTGATGCTCAACCGGGCCATAACCTCCGGTGATAAAGTGGCCGAGCTTGAACTCGCGGTTGAAAAATCCACGCAAAATCTCCCTCAAACCGAAAAAGTAAAGTGGATCGAGCGCGCCATCGAACTGGCGACGGAGTTCAAACAGGACGAAAGAGTCTCCGAACTGCAACAAAGACTTTACAAAATCGCGCCTCGTCTGAATCCTCAACCCAAAGTTCGCGATTTTTTGAAGGTGGCCAGTGATTATCGGATCGCGCGGCAATTCACGAAGGCCCGCGAGTACTATCGCAAAGTGATCAAAAGTTCCCATTTCAAGATCGAGGAAAAGATCGCGGCTTATAAAGGGATTCGTTTAAGTTACAAGAACGCCCGGCAACGCGAAGCTCACATTAAAGCCTGTTGGGATCTGGTCCGCTACTTGCGTCAGGCGCGAAAAGCCAACCCGCGTTCACGCATGATCCGTTACTACAGCTACGACGCTGAAATTTACTACGGCCGGGCGATTTGGACCGCTCACCGGGCCGGTGAAGCCCGAAAAATATTTGAAAACGTTGAGAGACAGTTTCGTGGGAAATTACCCCTTGGCGAACTTTACTGGTTGATGGGCCGCATGGCTGAAGAACGCGGAGACTACGACGCGGTCTCCGCCTATTTTGAAAAAGCGCTGAAAGAGAAAATCCGCGATTCGGAACTTCAGGACCGAATTCTCTGGTACAGCGCCTGGAATGAACGCCGCCGTGGGAATCTGGAAAAGGCCGCAACCCTTTTGAGTGATCTGGAAAGCCGCACCCAAGCGGAATATGTTCGGGTGCGCGCCCTTTACTGGTTGGGGAAAACCTACCAACAATTGAATAAAGAAAATGAGGCCAAGACGGCGTTTGAACGACTGGCGGATCTTGATCCGCTCGGCTACTACGGACTTCTCGCCCATCGCAATCTTTCTTTAGCGATTTCCTTTCGTCCCAGCCGGACCGTGGCCTCTGGTCCTTTGAATATCCCGATGGATACGGCATTGGCGGAATGGCTTTCGCTCCTCGAAGAACCGGAAGCCCTGACCGCGCTCTTGGATTCAGCGGCGCAGGAATATCGCAAACACCCGAATCAAAACGACGATGGTTGGTTCGCACTGTTTCAGTATTACGCGAAAGCCGGCCTTTATATGAAATTGTACCAGCGCCTTGGCTCTTTGGCGCCGGAGCGGAGAAAAAGCCTGCTCGAAAGTCATCCTGAACTCCTCTTTCCGCAGCCCTGGAGTGAAGAAGTTAAAACCGCGGCTCTTCAGTTCGGCGTCGAGGAAGAACTTCTTTACGCGATCATGCGCCAGGAATCCGCGTTTGATCCGCGGGCCCGAAGCGTGGCGGATGCGTTCGGTTTAATGCAGATCTTGCCCGAAGTGGCTGAAACACTGGGTGCCGCCCACAATATTCCGTATACGGACATGCACGATCTTTATGATCCCAAAGTGAACGTGATGATCGGCGCCGCCCATATCAAGGAATTGCTAAACAAATATAAAGGTCAATTCATATTGGCCGTGGCCTCATATAATGCCAATGAAAGCGCGATCCGCAATTGGATGAAAACCCGCTACCGTGGGGACGCCCTGGAGTTTATTGAAGAGATCCCCTATGAGGAAACGCGAACCTATGTGCGCCTGGTGATGAGAAATCTCATCTTCTACAGCCTCTTAAAGAGTAAAAACGCCTCCATCGAATTCCCCTCCTGGGTCCTCAAACTCGAAGACGCCAGCTAATGTAGGCCGTTCCAAATCAGGATGTGCTGCATCCTGATTTGGAACGGCCTACCTTTTCCGGTGTACAAAGTCTTTACAAGCCCCTAGGAGATCAGCAGCCAAAAAGCGTCTCATCCCGAGCGTTTACACCACAATTCGGGGGGTTAGCCCACCCCTTTTCAGGCACCTCGCTTGCTAATTCCATAAGTACATTAGCTGTCGGCCACCACTGGGGTGGCTGTTTCGGCAAAGCGCGAAGGAGCCCCCAAGATGAAATGGTACTTCAAAGGTTATCGACTTCCCCTGTTTTTACTCGGCATTTGCACCTTGCAGTGGTTGGTGGCCTTAACAAGTCCATTTGATAGTTTGGAGATGGCTTCCAAAGGACGCTCAACCGAGCTGGGAAAACCTGTTCCCACAAAGAACCAACCGGATAAGGAAGTCGAAGTTCTTTTAAATGACCCCGCCATTTCCTCTGGCTGGGGACTTAAAATGACGGAGGCCCAGCGGGCCTGGCGGATTTCGCAGGGCAGTCGCGATATCGTGGTGGCCGTGATCGACACCGGTGTGGACACCAAACATCCCGACTTGATTAAAAATCTTTGGGTGAACAAAGGTGAAACCGGCCTCGATAAATTCGGCCGCGACAAAGCCACCAATGGCGTCGACGATGATGGCAATGGATTCATCGACGATGTGCACGGATGGAACTTCGTTCAGAACAATAACAAACTGGATGATGAACACGGCCACGGCACTCACATCGCCGGAATCATCGGTGCCGAAGGTGGAAACGGAATCGGTATCAGCGGTGTCGCGCCCAAGGTCAGCTTGATGATCCTCAAGTATTACGACTCCAAAGGCAGCGAAGTGAACAATCTCCTCAACACCGTGAAAGCCATAGACTACGCGGTGAAGATGAAGGCCAATATCATCAATTACTCCGGTGGTGGAACCGCGCCCAGTCGCGAAGAAAAAGCCGCCATTGAGCGCGCCATGAGAGAAGGTATCTTGTTCGTGGCGGCCGCCGGCAACGAACGCTCCAATTCAGATATCAAGAAGTATTACCCTGCGGATTACGGCTTACCGAACATTCTTTCGGTCACCGCCATTGACCGCTTCCAAAACGTGTTGCCCTCAAGCAATTTCGGCGAACAGACGGTGGATATCGCGGCTCCTGGAAACGACATCATCTCGACTCTTCCCAATGGCCAGTACGGTTATATGACCGGAACCTCGCAAGCCACGGCGTTTGCTTCAGGCGTGGCCGCGCTGGTCATGGCCAACAACTCTTCTCTTCGTAAAGCCGATCACATCATTAAATATTTAACTCAAACCGGTGACAGCGATGACAAGCTGACCGGTAAAACCCGCTACCGCAAACGTTTGAACTCCTACAAAGCCTTGGCGATTCAGGACGCGGACATGACCTTCAATGGCGTGCGGGTTGAAAACGCCGCCGCATTGCAATTCCGTTCCGGTGAAGACGCGGATGAAGCCACTGAAAGCGCCAGCGGAAGCGCAAAGATCACGGCTTTCGGTAAAAAGATTTCCTCTCACCTGGGAATTAAACCGAACCTTCCGATCCAGATTCAAGCTGGAGCCGATTAACGGCGGCGCATGACCAAAGCGATAAATAAGAATGCGGCCCCTAGGCCGGCGAAATTTCTAAAGCCCGGCATGGTGAGCCCCACCACGATCAAAAATCCCGCGGCAACCAAAGGAACCTGCCAAAGCTTGGACGTGCGCCAGGGATGATACTCCTCTTCTTTGGGTTCCGTCTCGGGCGCCAATGAAGTGGCGATGGCCTGCAATTGCTTGATGCGGGAAATGGTGATCTCATCGAACGGCATTATTTTTTTCATTTGCCCGTACTGGGCCGCCGCGAATCCCAGATTGTTTTCTTTCTCGGCCGTGGCGATGAATTCGTCGTGAATACCGGAGTCTTCGTAATTGGCGATCACCTTTCGCCATAACGTTTCGAGATTGGGCGAGCGGGTCAGGCCGGTCTCTTTAAAGTGCAACATCTCTTTGAATTTCGCCATCACGACGCCGCAGTGGGCGCATTCGGCCCGATGCTTCGAGGTCATCTTGTGACACTTCGGGCACGGCTCAAGATTTTCGGTCTTTGGTCGAGTCGGCGCCTCTTTGGCGTGTATCGGAAGTCCATCCACTTCGACGGAGAAATCCATATCCGGCAGCGAAATCCAAAAGCGACCATGACAATCCATGCACTCGAATCGTGGCTTGGATTCTTGAATGTCTGAATACTGAACCAGATAGAGTTTCCGGCAATGGGGACAGCGCACGCGCAGGGACTCAGGCGTCGAGATTGGCGTCCGTTCCATTTCTCGGGTCGAATCGACAGGCATAGTGACTCCTTAGGTCGGATATTCTAGCCTATGGGCATGCGAAAAAATCGCCCTTATCTTCTGGCCATTTTATCAGGATTGCTCGTCGGGACAAGTTATATTCCCTTTCCACCATGGGCCGTGTTTTTTTGTTTTGTTCCGCTTTGGTTGACGTGGCTCGAAGAAAAATCGGTGGTCCGGATTTTCTGGACTGGATGGACCACGCAATTTGTGCTGACCTTGATCGGATTCAACTGGGTGACCTACACGGTTCATGAATTCGGTCATCTTCCGTGGTGGGCCGCGGGCATCACGCTTCTTCTGTTTTCAAGTTTCGCCAATTTGCATGTTCCACTCGCGGGGATCACTTGGCATTACTGCGCGCGCAAGTTGAATTTCACTTCGACCGCGCGCATTTGGACCCTGCCGCTTTTTATGAGCGTGGGCGAACGGATTTTCCCAATGATCTTTGATTGGCACTTTGGCTACACCTGGCTGTGGGCCGGATTTCCCGCCTTTCACCTGGCGGACATTGTGGGCTTTGTCGGCCTCAGCAACATCGGGATTTTCATAAACGCGCTTGTTTTGATGGCGTGGTTACGTTTTCGATCCCGCCAGTCCTGGATTCCGTATGTCGCCACGGCCGCGGTGGTGTTTTTGCTCTTGAATGGGGCGGGATGGCTGCACGGCCGCTCATGGGCCAATGAAAATTACGACTCCAAACTTCGCCTTCTTGTGGTTCAAGCCAATGTGGGCAATCAGGAAAAAATCGCCAGCGAAGTCGGCGGCTCCTATCGCGATGAAATCATCAATCGCTATTTCCGTCTCACCCAGCAGGGTTTGAGCCAGTTCGGCGGCGCCGACTATGTGGTTTGGCCTGAAACCGCGTTCCCTGAAGTCATGCCCGACCCGGAACTGAGTTTCGGCTTTGCCGCGAAACTTAGGGAACTCATTAAAACACTCGGTACCGGTTTGATGACCGGGGGATATTCCGTCCAACAGAAAACGGATCTTTACACCAACTCGTTTTTCATTCTCAACAAAGAGGGCCGGTGGTCCGATTCCCCCTATCATAAGACCATGCTGCTCGCGTTCGGCGAATACATTCCCGGTGGCGACTGGTTTCCGATTTTTTATGACTGGCTCCCCTACACCGGGCACTTCGGGCGCGGCCCCGGACCGTCCGTCTTAAACGCCGAAGGTCTTCGCGTGGGCGCGCAGATCTGTTACGAGGGTCTCTTTGACTGGTTCACCAGGAAGCTCGGTCAAAAAGACGCGCAAATCATCGTCAATGTGACGAATGATTCCTGGTACGGCACCTGGCAACAGCCGTTCCAGCATCTTTACATGACTCTCGCCCGCGGAATCGAAGTGCGGCGACCGCTCGTGCGCTCCACCAACACCGGGATTTCCTCGGTCGTCCTTGCCAGCGGCGAAATCCTCGAGCCGTCCCCTTTACATAAAGAGTGGTTCCATTTATACGAAATCCCATATATGTCGAATCCGAAGTCCACAATTTTCATGTCCTGGGGATATTGGCTGATTCCCACGCTTCTCGCAGCGCTTTTCGCCTGGGCCGCCGTGCGGGGTCGCGAATGAACAACATGAACAACTTGGACTGGGATCAGATTCTCGCCCGTCTGGCGGGATTCGCCACAAGTCAAATCGCGCGCGAAAAGCTCCGGGACATTCAACCCCTGTCCAGCCCCGAAGAGGCGGAGAAAAGCTTTTCCGAAACCATTGAGATCATGCAGGTCCTCGCGCAGGGGCGGCGCCCGTTCATGGAGAGCCTCGATCTTTATTTGCTCTGGTACCAGCGATTGAACAAAGGCGCGGTTTTACGGACGCTGGAATTGAAAGACGTCCGCCACTTTTGCCTGGAGATTCTGGCGTTAAAGGAACTGCTGAAGTCCATTTCCACACCATGGCTTCAGGAAATGGCGAGCGCGCTGCTGGATCCCAGCGAACCGCTTTCCGCCATCGAACAAATCATGACTCCCGACGGGGAGATTCGCACCGACGCGAGTGAAACTCTTTATCGCCTGTACAACGAAAAAAACCAGGTTGTCCGGCAAACCCAAAGCATTCTCGACCGGTTGATCCGGCAGCATGAGATGGAGCCGATTCTTCAGGATCGATATGTCACCAACCGCGAGGGCCGCTGGGTTTTACCGGTGAAAAGCGGACGCCAGCACAGTTTTGAAGGCATCATTCACGCCTCCAGTCAGAGTAAGCAGACTGTGTTCATGGAGCCAAAGGAGATTATTCCCTTAAACAACCGGCTCCGTCAGATTGAAGTGGACATTGAAGAAGAGATCGAACGACTGCTTAAACAATTAAGCGACTACCTGTTACAGCGGATTCAGGATTTTGAGCGGGCGTATAAGATTTTAATCGAGGCCGATATCCGCTTCGCCCAGGGGCAACTGGCGACTCATCTCCAGGCGGCCCGCTGCACCTTCAGCGAGGATGAAATTCACCTGGTGGATTTGCGGCACCCGCTTTTGGTTCTCGGCAACGTGCCGGTGGTGGCCAACACCATTCAACTGGATCGACAAAAAAGAATTCTTCTTTTGTCAGGGCCGAACGCCGGCGGAAAAACCGTGCTGTTGAAATCGGTCGGACTTGCGGCGCAGATGGCCCGGTGCGGGCTCTTGATCGCGGCGGGTGAAGGATCGCGCCTTCCGTTCTTTAAAAACATTCATGTGGCCGTCGGCGACTCGCAAAGCGTGGATCAGCATCTTTCAACCTTCGCCGCTCATCTCCAGGTGCTGAATGAGGCCGCGACGGCAAAAGGTTCGGACTCACTATTATTGATCGACGAAATTTGCGGATCGACCGACCCCGAAGAAGGAACCGCGCTCGCTCGCGCGTTCATTCACGAATTCGCGGAAAACGGCTGCTTCGGCGTAATCACTTCCCACCTTGGCCCGCTTAAAATTGGTTGGGATAAAGACTCCGGCGTGATCAACGGCAGTCTGGAGTACGACAGCAAGACAGGAAAGCCCACCTATTTATTCTTAATGGGCGTGCCCGGACAATCCTTGGCGTTGCAGACCGCCCGGCGCGTGGGCGTGGACGGCAAGATCATCGATCGCGCGATGGATTTTCTAAGCCCCGAAGCGAAAAAGTACCACTCCGGACTGGATGAGGTGGAACGCATCAAGGAAGATTTGCGTAAACTTCAGGAGCAAGTGAAAGCCGCGCAACAAGAAGCCAAGCAAGAAAAAAGCCGCTATCAGGCCTTGATCATGAAGTTCGAGGCGGAAAAAGAGCGGATGATTGATCTCGCGGTCCGCCGGGCCGAGAAGAAAATTGAAACTTTGATTGAGAACACGAAGGCCGAAGACATTTTCCGCCGCCACGAACGACTGGAACAAATCCGCCAGCAAATGCCGGAAATCGTGAAAGCCTCGAATGCTCCAAAAAGCAGCATTCCCACTCTTGAAACGGCCGAGGATTTCGCACGTGTTTATCCGCCGGGCTCCAAGATTTTTATTCCCTCCCTGGGCCGGGACGGGGTCGTGCAAAGCACCCCTAGCGGCGCCAAAGGAGAGGTGGCCGTGCTTTCGCACTCGATGCGGTTAGTGGTTCCTTGGACACAGCTTCGTCCACCGCAACAGGCCAGCAATCCCACGGCGGAAATCGTCCGGCGCGTGGGAGAAATCTCTTCACCTCTGGAGCAGGACCGCACCGTCGACGTGCGGGGACAATCCCTCGAGGCGGCACTGGCGCTGCTGGAAGAACAACTCGATACGGCGGTCATCCATCAGGAAGACCGGATTAAAGTGATTCATGGTCATGGCACGGACACCTTGAAAAAAGGGATCCGCAATTTTTTGTCGCGCTCGGTTTACGTTAAGAAATGGAAAGCCGGAACGCCGGAAACCGGTGGCGACGGCGTGACTTGGGTTGAACTGCGCGATTAATATTCAGTGGCGGTTGTCATCCGCCGAGTAAAGCGAATTATCCACGATATGAAAATAGGTTCTCAGCAAAGTCTCGAAGGATTCACGATCAAGCGTAGATAAATAAATCTGCTTTTCCGCCAGAGTCTCGCGCCGAAGCAGTTCGGTGAAGAGTTCCTGGATGCGATCCAGGTTTTTCATGTGGAAGAAATCGAGATGTTCGGTCGGCGTACTGAGAACTTGGGCGATTGTCTCATTATCGAACAGCAGGTGAATGCCGTTCATACTTTGCGCTAGGAGGTGTTCAATTTGATCCAGGTGCGAGTCGCTTATTTTGAGATCGTTCACAACATCAGTTTGAGATAACTGCGCGTATGAGCAAGGGATTTTCCGCAAAATTTGACTAACCGGACCACGGTCTATATCCTATTGAATAGGAGGCTCGACGTTCGTCTGTTTCAATATGAAACAGCTTGAATCGTGTATACTATGAGTATGTCGCGGTCTTCGCGTAAAAAAGATCCCATCATCATCGACGAAGAGCACGGGCTCGTTTTTGACTCCGAGCAGGAGCTCTATTCCCACTTCGAGAAAGAGATCCAGGTTCTGGAGAAGGAGTTCTTTTCCTTACGCAAGCGTACGGACATTCAGGAATACGAATTCAAGAAGTATGATAGGCAGCTCGAACGCCTGCTGGACGATCCGGATGAGGTTTGGGAAGACACGGACACTTTGGGCGACAAACGGATGTTCATTTACATCCGTCGCTTCGATAAGGATGTCTTCCACGTGGCGGCCTGCTATTTGACCGAGAGCACGCCGAGCTTTGTTTACCTGCATTTTCCCACGACGGACCAAAGTCTGGTTGATCATTACCGCCGGGGGCAGATCGTCTTTCAGCGGTCATCCGCGGACGTCCCGATGGGCGCGATCGACGGGGACGCCCTGCACGAAGGCGACGATCTGGCGCTCGGATTGTATAAAGCGATGCTGCTCCTTCGCAGCGACAAGGACATCCCCGAGGACGAATTCCAATCTTACGCCGATTGCCGCGAAGAAACTTTGGAAGACGCCGACGAAATCTGGCGCTCCGGCGACACCACCGGCAACGTGTTGGTGAGCTTTATCAAGGAATTCAACGAGGATTCGGATTTTTACTACATCGTGGTCACCATCGAAGACGCTCCCTCGAACAGCCACGCCCTGCTCTTCTCCTTCCCCACCCGCGACAAATCCCTCGTCGACCGCTACCGCCACGGCGAAAACCTCCAAGCCGAAGAAGTTATTCAAGAATCGTCGCACTAGGTTTGTTTTGTTCGCTGGCTCTGTCCCGACCAACTCAAAAACTAGAACCGGAAATCTCGAAACCCCATCCGAACCGCAGCGCAGGCGCCTTAACCGTCTCAATCTCCCGCCGTTAATGTTAAGACCTTCATCGGAGTGTTATCCTCCATAATCCATAACTTCAGAGATGCCTTGAAACCTACGACTTCGCCCGATCTGTCCGGCGCCTTAACCGTCTCAATCTCACGGCGTAAAGGTGAAGCTCCAATCGAAGTTGTGACTTCGCCCCACACATTGCGATTTCATTCGATCTCAAAATCGTGCCGATCATCTTTTGCGAAATCGTCCTCATCGGCAATCACCTCACCAAAATTTTCCTCAAAACATTTTCTGTTTATGCAGTGCTCGCGAATTGCCAACATGAAAACGAACAATTATGTTACCTTCACTCACTAACGATTACGTTTCCTGCGATACTGGTTCGGATCGTGATCAGGGTTGGAAAGAAGAGGGGGCATCATGGCCAGAGCGAAACAGCTGAACTTTTTTGATCCGCAGCCCATTGCGTTTGGTGGCAGCTTGGCAAGAGGCCGACGGAAAACAGCTCGGCCGCTGGACTTCAAACGGCCGACACATTTGGTGTTAAAGGCCACGAATTCCTGGCGTTTGTTGCGAAACAAGAATCTGGTTCTGAAGACGATAAATCGGCTGAATTCCAAATTTGGCGTGCGAATGTTCGAATCGGGCGTTCATGCCGATCACGTTCACCTACTCGTTCAATTCGGCAACCGGACACTTTACCGGCGATGGATTCGATCGGTGACGGGCTTGCTCGCGAGGGCGATTTCAGGATTGAAATGGCGACATCGCCCCTTCACACGGATCGTAAACTGGAAACGCGACTACAAACAGGTTCAAAGGTACGTAAGATCAAACCGTGTAGAGGGTGAATTCTTAAACGATGGCCATTCATTAGCTGACACTTGGGCCACGCGGTTGAGGGTGACGCTAGGAAAACAGTTTGAGGTGGTTGCGCTTTTGTAAGTTGCACTGGATTTTCTAAACTTCGGTGTAAGTTGCCTCTTTGTAGGTGCCGTGTGCTTTTCTAAATTTCGCATATGTAAGTTGCACGTTTGCAAGTTGCGCTGTGCTTTTCTAAATCGCACATATCAAAATTGCCCTGTTGTAAGCTGCGCTGCGCTTTTCTAAATTGCCACATATGAAAGTTACGCTTTTGTAAGTTGCGTCCGCTTTTCTAAATTGCGCATACCAAAATTGCGAATTGTGCTTCTTTAAGCGGCACGCTTGAAAGGTAAGGTTCCGCGACCATCGGACGAGGGCCAGGTGCGAAGATCATTTAGGCTAACAACCGTTAAGGTGATGAGACCTCAGATCTGAATCACTTGCCAAGAACCAAACAACTCCGCAATCTGGAAGTCCGGAGCGAAAAATCAACAGGACATAATATGCGACTTTTTATTGTCTTACTCTTGATGGGTTTTTATTCAGGTTCGGCACTTTCAGCTAACGATTTCTGTCAGACCTTTAAAAAAGGGATTGATCAGCTGCGATCACGGGGCGCGGAAGCCAAACGGCTGGTGGATGCGACCTTTTCCACTCCGTCGGGCGCCGCGAAATCTTTTGCGAAAAGCTGGTACTATTTGGATTTGGGCGAAATCGTTTTTCCTGTTCCCGAAATGCCGACCAAGTTGGAACGACAGGCGGATGGAACCATCGTCATTAACTCCCCTCTATTCACGGCTCTTATTGGTCCCGACGTTCTCAAACAGGAGTTGACCGACATTGGTCATCGCATTGGATCGACGTCCATTCACTCCGATTACGACTTTAACTTGTTCACGTTCGGCAAGACGTTTACGAGTTGCAATGATATTAAGAACGCCCAAGACGCCGATAAAAAATTGAAACTGGCCACGGCCAAGTCAGTCAGCGCTCCTTTTGAAATCCAGAAAGTCCTGCATTATCCAAAAGCGCAGGCCATCGTCCTCACGGGTCCACGCCAAGGACAGACACCGAGCCGCGGACCCGACAAAAAGTTCGCGACGAATCTCATCGTTAAAAAATCAGCACAGACCTCGTACAATGCGATGATTTTTTTCGCCAAAGATTCGGATCAGGCAAAGTTTCACTCCTACCTGCCGAAGATTCGGGAGAAAAAATTTTTTAGCTCGGGTCAGCCTTTAAGTTTTGAGCAAGACAAGTAAGCGAGCGTAGTCAGCCAAATCGGACACTCGCTATGCACAAGCCGCTCACGTCACGGTCCGGACTCCCACCGAGCCGGCCGACACGCCCTACCGAATCCGCGAGATCAGCTCCGAGATGAGGCGGTCGTCGCCGGGACGGGAGAGGAAAAAGCGGTCCGAGAACGGAATGGCGAGTTGAGCGATCTGGGGATCTTGAGTGTCGACGGAGAAAGCGAAGGCGAGAATGTTGACCACGAACTCCGAGGGGACTTCGCGAGCGGAGTGGAAATCTTCGATCAACTTCAAGAGTAAACCCCGATCACCTAACTGACGAGCAATGTCCGTCCATATCACCGGCGGTTCCGAATAGGAGTAGCGGCGCAAGTCCTCGCCGCGATAGTAGGTGCCTTCAACCAATCGAGACGTAGCCCCGGGATAAAGGGCTTTTCGCAAGAACACGATCCGATGGGAATCCGCATAGCCCACCACCCAGGCGCTTTGGTTTAACAAATATTGGACCAGCGTGCGGTTCTCCACTCCCAAAATGACGGCATTGAACTTAAATCTTGTATCGAGGCCCTCGAACATCGAGGGATCATTCCGCGATTGCAACAAACCCAGCGTCGTCACCGTGTCGACAAAGTACGAATCGCAAAAAACCTCAGCCTCACGCAGATGGAATTGAATGTAGCCACCGTCGCCGGTTTCATTAAACACCGGTCCCGAGAACGAAATGCTCTTCAAGAATTCTACGGCGCCGATCGGATACTCGGCCCACTCCAAACCCAAACCGAAGGTCGTATCACTCAACGTGAACTTGTGATACCGTCCGGTGACGACAGAGACACCCAAAACAACCGAAATTAAGATAAACACGGCCTTCGCCATTCGTAAGGCCATGGGTTTACCCGCACTCGCGCGAAGGACATCCCTCACACGCGCCATTCCCGCACCCAAAACCCAGCCCATGCCGTTCTCAACCCACATCGTCTCCACAACTTTCCCCAAGAGCGGGCCGGATAACAAAAGAAACAGCGGAACATTCCGAAAGGCGATCACTCCAACAATCAAACCAACGACGGCCAGGAGAACACTAAAGATCTCTCTCCGCCGATACAGAAACACTCCCGCGAATACGGCCACGATCAACCACAAGATCCAGTAAACCGGCAACGGCCAGATCCACCAGGCATAGTGGGTTAAAGGTTGAAGTTCTTCGATGAAATTCGAAAGCTCCCGAGCCAATCCGGCGTACGCGAAGACCAGTTTCCAAGCTAAAACCCCGGAAGGTGTTACGAACGTGGCGGCGCACACCCCGGCAAAAGCGAGCGCCGGCCATTTTAACTCCCGCAACGACAACGACCTCAAAGCCATCAACCGAGAAGCCAAAAAAGCTCCGGCGACCACCGGACCGAAAAAGAAATAGCCGTGGGAGTTGGTCCAAAGAACCTGAAGGACCATCAACCCCAAAATCAGCCAACGATTCAAGATTCCTCGCAGAAAAACCCAAATCATTATCGCCAAAAACAAATAGGAGAAAACTTCAGGCCGATACTCCAAACGCAATTGCGCGCATATGACAAAAAGAAGAGAAAATACAGCGGCGGCGAATCCCGAACGAAATGCCCTCTGCCAAAGCAGCAAAATCGCCACCCAAAGAAGGGCAAAAAACAAGCCCACCACATAAGCGCCGCCAAGCTCATAAAGACCGTAAACGACGGTTTGAAAGAACCAATAGGGATTGCCGATCACCGGCTGTTCAATCAAAACGGCCGGCTTGGACGTAAAGTCACCATTGTCCACAACGTGGCGGCCCCATGTGAGGTGATACCAAATGTCCGGGCCGAACCATGTATGACAGTTGAATAAGATTAAGAGAAGGACTGGCCACAAACGCATTTGTTTCGATTATTCCAAAATCCGCGATTTCGTGCAAAGAGTTGTACTTCTCCCCCACCGACGGTACAGTCATAAAATGCTCATGCGAAAATCAACCATCCTGTTTGCGATCGCCGCCATCATAATCGCCACCACCAATTGCTCCACGTTTAACAAATCGGCGGGCCGCCCTATCGAAATCAAATTCAAAGGTGAAAAAGGCCAGGTCACCCACACCATGTACTCCAGCACCTCAAGAATAAAGACTTTCAGTGACGGCCAGCTCGCCAAGGATCGCACCGAGTCCGTCGACTTCACCGTGCGCAATTCAGTGACCGAAATCGATAACAAAGAAAACACCATCAAGTTCATCGCTAAAACCATCAAGAAAGACGGCACCGTGCAGTTGACCGATATGGCCTTTCCGGAACTCAATGACTCCATCGAGTTCGTGATCAAAACCAACGGTGAAGTCCTCAGGGCGGGGGCCTATCCGTCCAACAGCATCTTCTTTGTTCCCGCCGTTCCCATCCCCAACGAAAAAGTCTCGGTCGGCGATACATGGACCCTTGAACACACATGGACCTCCGCCCGGGAAGGAATTCCGCTGAAAATTTCGATCGCCGCCATTCTTAAGGACATTGTGAGCTGCGAATCCAACCAGCGCTGCGCCGATCTTGAGATTTCCGGCGGAGTCCGATTGGCGATACCTCCTGTTCCCGGCGCCGGCCGGTTTCAAAGCCGCATTTGGGGTCGCATGCTGTTCAATGTGGATCGCGGCGAGGTCATTTGGTCTCATACTCGCGGCCTTGAGGAAATGGTGGCCAAGTCGGAACGAGTTCTTGTCAACTCCTGTATGATCAGCGCCATGGAGATTCCATCGGCCAAGTCCCTGAAAATCGCCTGTGAGCCTAAAGAAGAGCCGGTCACAAAGGTTCCCCGCCTCTAACAACCGCGCCGCGCAAGCTTGACGGCTTGCAAGTTACCTGATTAGCATCCGCTGATGCTTTTTCTATACGCGTTGCTGATCTCCATGGCCCACGGTCTGGAGCTACAGGGATTCGTCACTTCCAACTGCGAAAAGAAAGTTGGAATGGCGATCTATGCCGCCAATGGACAAATCGAACTTTTGGATATCCATGGGCGATATGAAACCATCAAACTGAACTCAATTCAGACCGTCTATATATTTAATGTCATCAATAACCCAATTCCAGAAATCCAAGTTGATCAACATCTCCATCGCCGGCTTCGTGCCCTTTACACGGATGACATGGACACTCCCCGCACGCTGGCGTGGCCGGTCCGGTTTATTGATGATCTGATCATATTTTATTCGGTCGATGGCAAAAGCCACGTTCACACCTATGCCGACATACATAAAATTAGACCCGCACCGCCCAAAGCCCGAAGAACTCATAAACCCGCCTTCAGCCAACCTACGACTTTCGAATTCGCCGAATCGTCGGATCGCTGTCCCGCTTCCAAAGGCACGGTCAAAGCCACTCGCGTATTGGCCGATCAAATCGCCATCAGCGAGTTTTATCAATCGTTGGTCAACGGGTATGAGTCCCTGGACGGCTTTCAAGAGCGCACCTATCTGTATGCCAAGCCCTATCTGTTCGAACCCGAAACACGCCTAGGAATTGTCTTTATCGGCGAACGGCAAGAACCGGCGATCAATTTTCCCCTTTATTTTCAGTGGTCCACCGGCGAGCCTTACCGGTTTCAGAGTCAATCCGTGGTGGGAAGCAAAGTTCAAGAATTCACTCCCCACACCGAACCGCTATTCGCGCTTCGCTCCGATGTAAAATCCCATTTCTTCCACGGAATGTTCGTCGGCAATGTGGCAGGCGTTCCCGCGGGCCAAAACTTCCTGCTCGATGGCGCCATGGAGATGAGCGGCCCCAGTCAGGTTGTCGCCACGTTCAATTACATGGCGTTGATGGGCGGCGACTACGGTCCGTATTCCCTTTCTTTCGGCTTTTACTATCCGAACTTCGGAATCAAGATCGGTGAAGAATATCGAGAGGTGCTGGGAAGCCATCCCAGCTACGCCGTGCGGGTGATGTACACCACGAATCGATTTCGCCTCCGGGTCATCGGTGCCGGCACGTCTTATGATAGCGACCGCGCCACCAAGGACGACGTCTTAAGAAGAGTCGGCGAGCACGGCTCCAAGGAAACCGTGGACACTTTTAGCTTTTCAGCTGTTTTCATCAGAGGCGGTTTGGATTTCGCGCTGACGGAGAAAATCAAAGTCGGCGCCGATCTCACCTCGGTCACGGGAAATTATAAAGAAACCGTCGCCGGCCAAGCGAATGACATCCGCTTTTTGAAAATGAACATTCAGCCTTACATCCAACAAAACTTCAGCAACTATGTTTCACTGACCGCTTACGCCAATATTTTCAACAATACGTATGAATGGAATTTCAACAACGTCGGTGACCGCAAAGATCAAAGGGAGACTGTGTTCTTTGGCACGTTCGAGTTCATTTTCTAAAAACTTAAACCGCGTATGGCACTCGCTGGCCGGAGCGCTCGTGGCGTTTCTCATCGCATCACCGAACGCTTACGGGATCAATCTTCATGCGCTTTACACGGCGTCCTGCCACCGGCAAATCGGTGTTATTTTGGGCGTGAGCCCGCGTAAGGTTTTTTTGCTGAATCTCAACGGGGATATCGTTCAAATTGAGCGGTTCGAAATCATCTCTTACGCGACCTACCCGGTTGATGTGGTGCCGATCCGGCGGGTGAATAATCCCGAGGTCACTCCCCTCGTGCGCATTCAGACCCTGGGCGCCGATGGAGACCTGGTTGAACTTATCCGTGGTTGGCCGATTGATTTCAGCAAGGACAAGATCGCGTTTTTAACTTTACGTGGATCCGAACGGCTGATCGATCGCCGAAGCATTTGGAAGATCGAGTTCGAGCGTGAACAAAAGCGAATCTCTTTGGAAGGCGCGGACAGCTCCGCCTTCGATTTCGTCCACCCTTACGCCTTCAGCACTTGCCCGGCGGAGAACACGCAGAAAAAGACCATAAAGGTTTTTCCCCAGCAGCTCATGAGTGATCCCGTGACAATCAAGCGGGAATTGGATCGCCTGATCATCGGGCACGAACAAATCAAAGATTACGAAAGTGATCAGCAGTTTTATCCCGTGCCGGAAGTCTACGGTAACGAAACAACCTTGGGAATGTGGCTCAGCACCTCGTCGCGCTACGGCGCGAGCGAAACCCGGGCGAATAACTTCACACCGTTTTTAACGAACGAATACAGCTCGGGGCCTTTTGGTTTTCAAAGCGAATTCAAATCGGGTGCGGGTCCGATCTTCATGTCGATTCACGAAGAGCCGCAAACCCAGATTTTTTATCGGATGAAGGCCGACTACTTTCATTTTTCCGGAATGGTTGATCCCAATCTTCTCCTGGTGGGAACGAAATACAAATGGACCGCCAAGGATTTGGACAACATCGATATCCGAGCCAATGACTCGGCCCTGCTTGAAGCCGGCTTCGACTACGGACGATGGGCGATAGAGTTCCACCTTGGCGGCTCCACCGAGGTGGGCGTGCGGTATGGCTCTTTGTTCAAGAAACAAAATTTTGGATTCGGTAAGATCGGCGTTCGTTATCAAGCGAGATTCTGGACCCTGAATATTTTCGGCGGCAGCGCGGACGCGGAGTACATGAACGCCGATATTTTGCGTGTGAACTTACACATCCGCCCCAATCCGGTCCGCCGGTTCGAATTCTCATTCATCAATCGCGACATGGAATTCAGCGGCCCGAGCGGCGAGGCGCCCTATGATCCCTTCACAGTTTCAAGTACGTCACAAACTCTCGCCGCTTACGGGCACTGGCGGTTTAAAACACGTTATTGGGTGGGCCTCATGGGAGCGGTTGAGCAAATCAGCACCAAAGGCAGTGCCGCCGGCGTTTCGAAGAGCGACAATAAAACCGTGCCCAAAGCCGGCGGGATCCTCTCCCTTACATTCTAGTTATCTTCGATCAAAGTTTTGCTTTCGCGATCGTAGCGGACGAGAAGCTTGGACTTCTTTCCCGAAAGATCGCTGAACGTGAGTTCAACTTTGTTTTTCACCCGGCGCACACCCACCAAGCTGTTTCGCGCTTCGGTGACGGGCAAATGGAAAGCCGCCTCATAACCGGCCGCGCCGCCGACACCGTTTTCCCCAACCAACACCATGACGGTGTCGGAAAGATCGCCGTTCAATCGCGTATCCATCGACACCACTTTGTAGGCATATTTTCCAGCTTTCACGTGCTTCACATAAAATACGTTTGAAGCCACATCAGCGATATCCACCAAGTCTTGGGAAATCGACTGGAAATCCGCCGAAGCGTAGCAACCCCCGGCCAAGAGCGCGCTTAAAAACAAGTGCTTAAATTTCATAAACTCCCCCTTTGTCCCAAGGGGGATAGTCGACTTCCGTCCGCCTTGCAAGTTGAGTTTGCCGTCTCGCCGCAGCCTAGTGGGCGAGTTCTTCAGCGATATGAGCAAGCCTCTCCGGATCGCGCAAAATGACTTTCCGCCGTCCAATGTTCACCAGCTTGCGAGCTTGCCAGTCGGTCAAAATGCGACTGACCGAAAAGAGAGTGGTCCCGATCATTTCGGCCAAGTCCTGGCGTGAAAGAGCCATATCAAGAACAACACCGTCGGATTCCTTTTTTCCGACCTGGTCGGCCAGGCGAAGAAGAGCACGGGCCAAACGCCGCTCTGTCCGCTGCGAAGCCAGTTCTCCGAACCGTTCCTGCATTTCGCGCATGCGCGCCGACAAAATTGCAAGGGCATTGCGACTTAACCCTGGATGTTTAAAAAAAAGCCGATCAAGAGTTTTCCCGTCCCAACTCAATAAACGGCTGTCACGTTCGGCTGTGGCGGTCGCCGGATAGTTCATCACCTCGAGCGCCGACACGACGGCCAGAATCTGACCCGGTCCAACCACGCGAAGAAGCGTCTGCGCGCCATCGGCCGTGAGCTGAGTTAATTTCACTCGGCCATTAATAATAACGAACGTGGAATGCGCCGGATCCGATTGATGAAAGAGAATTCCATTTTTTTTTATTTTTAGAAGATTGGCCGCGGCCACGATGTCATCGATCTGTTGCCGGGTGAGGTCCCGAAAAAGGGGTGCAGCCTCGATGATCTTCGCTTCACTCGCGCTGATTTTGGCCATGGTTTCGCGGACAACCTAGCGCAGAATTGGTTCATTGTTGAGTTACATCTTGCGTCGGAACGCACTGCAGCCGCGAGCGGCCTGGGCGCACTTTGCGCCAGCGCAAAGAATTCCGCGAAATAAGGACTAAAGTGCTCGCGTGAGGTCACCAAAATCTATTCATGAGAAAGGATGAGCCCTATGAGCACAGAGAAAGAATTAAATGTGACATTGATCGCACCCCGCGAAAAACACCCGACCATCTTTCGCACGTTCGACGATCTAAAAAAAGGTGAATCCTTCGTTTTGATCAATGATCACGATCCGCGGCCGCTTCGCCATCAATTTGATTTCGAACGCCGTAACCTATTCTCTTGGGAGTATCTGGAACAGGGTCCTGAGTGGTGGAAAGTGCGTCTCACGAAGATCGGGTGAGCCCATGTCCCCGGCAAATAAACTCGTCCTTGATGTGCGCCCCATCGCACCCAAAGATCGGCTTGAAGCGATTCTTGGTGCGTGGAACTCGCTGCAAATCGATGACGAACTCTTTTTGAAAGTCGATCACGATCCCAAGTGCATGTACTACACGCTCGTCGTGGATCATGGTGAGGATGCATTCACGTTCGATTACCTCGAAAACGGGCCGGAAACTTGGGAGGTCAAGGTGAGACGTAAGAAATGATACCAGGATTTAAGCCCCCGGAAAGCGGAAGTGCGAGGTGCGCCCTGAAGTATTTTGGGACCGCATTCGTATTTCTAGCGCTGGGGGTGATTGCACTGGCGATGAACACTCCCCTTCTTGCTTCAGGCCTCATTTCGTCTCCGCGTGTGGTGGGCGGACTTCATTTCATCACGCTCGGATGGCTGACCCTTTCCATTTTCGGTGCGCTGCAAGTGTTCATCGGCGTCGCTCTGGGATCCAAACCATTCGGAAAGAATCTCGCGTTTTGGGTTCTCGGTTTATGGACGCTTGGCTCTCTTCTTTTTCCCATCGGGTTCGCCTTTAACCTGAAAGCCTTCGTGGTTTCCGGAGCTTTCGCGCTTGGTGCGGGAATCACTTTGTTCTCGATTCAATTGATACCGGCTCTGTGGTCCGCGCGCCGCGGACAGCTCACCCGCTGCTATACGGTCATCGCCCTTGTTTCCCTTTGGTCCATCTGGGGACTTGGCGCCTGCGCGGCCGTAGTCAAAATGGGGATTCACCCGATCGCTCTGCCCCCTGGCTATTTCAGCGCCCATATTCTCATCGCCGTTTTCGGTTGGGTTGGAGCCATGATTGCCGGTGTGGGATCGCATTTGATTCCCATGTTCGCTCTTTCAAACAAAACACCCCAGTGGCCCATCCGCATCGCTCTGCCCGTATGGGCAGTGATTCCCTTTGCCGGTCTGTTGAGCGCTTTCTTTCCCGATCCCTGGACGCGCGTTGGATGGACGGCGGCCGCGGTTGTTTCAGCCCTCTGGTGCGTGCAAGTCACTCTCTATATCTTGGCGCGCATGCGGCGCGAACGGGATGCCGGTCTTCTGCTGGCCGTTTTCGCGACGGCGTTTTTGCCGATCGCGTGGGCCGTCTTATTTTTATGGCGAAACTCGCCGGTTTTTGTCGGCCTTCTGCTCCTCGGTTGGCTCATGCTGTTCACCCTTGGAATTTATCATCGCGTAATCCCTTTTTTGGTTTGGTTTGTGCGTTTTTCAAGTGGCCTCGGTCGAGGGCGGGTCCCCAGAGTTAAAGATCTGCTTGATGAAAGATTAAGTTTCGCCACGGCGGCACTGGGCACGGGCGGAACCGCTCTATGGGCCGTCGGACTGGGGATGGGAAACACTGTGATTCTCCACATGGGGTCGTGCGCTCTGCTGGCCGCTTGGCTCTGCGGGGCCGCGCAGGTGCCTTTCCTTCGACGAAGTTTCTCTTCCTCCCCCGCTTTCAAGCCAATGGAGGTTCAGACATGACGCTTTCAGAAGATGCCATTCGAGAAAAGCTCAAGGAAGTCATCGATCCGGAAGTGGGATTGAACATTGTCGATATGGGGCTCGTCTACGGGGTCAAGTGCGAAAATGGAAACGTTCACGTCGAAATGACACTCACAACTCCAGGTTGCCCGATGGAGGAATACATGACGAACGAAGTGAACCGCGTTCTCGCGGAGAATCAAGAGATTAAAAAAGTCGAAGTGGAAATCGTCTGGTGGCCGCCTTGGTCGCCCGACATGATTAACCGGGAAGCAGGTGATTTATGAATCTCAAAAACGCTCCTGAAGAAGTTAGAGCGATTAAGTCCGACAAAGTTCAAGACCTCGATGTCCGCCCGATCCTCAAGAGCGGCGGCGAACCCTTCTCGCAGATCATGGAAACGATTGGACGGACATCGCCCGATGGGGCCATGCGGTTGAGGGCGACATTCGAACCAAAGCCCTTGTTTCGGGTCCTGGGCGCGAAAGGATGGTCGCATTGGGTTGAGCATGGGGAAGGCGACGATTGGATTATCTGGTTTTATCAAAAAGCCGCGCCGGGCGAGCCACCCGCCTCCGTGACTCAGGAACTGAAAAATGTCTTTCCAGAACTGGGGCACAGACTCGCGACCGACAAGGGAGTTTGGGTTCTCGATGTTCGCGATCTGGCTCCACCTGAGCCCATGGAACTGACGCTCGCCGTGGTGGAAAAACTTCCGGCCGATACGAGACTTCGTCAATTGAACCGGCGTGTCCCTGAATTCTTACTTCCGATTCTTACGGAACGCGGATTCTCCTATGAAATCGAACGTAAGGCGGAGTCGGTTCAACTTGAAATTTTCAGGAGGTGATCGTGGAACTTATTGCCGGACAACGCATGGATGATCGGAGCCTTGAAGATCGATTCCTCCGATCATGTTGTGGAACTGGCGCCAGGGGTGGGAAGAACAGCCGAAATTTTGCGACTCACGCAACCGGCCTCATATACGGCCATCGAGCGAGATCCCAAAGCGGGTTCAACCGTGCGACAGATTCTTGGCGACACCGACTATGTCGTTTTTAACCGCTCCGCCGAAGCGACGGGACTTGACGATGGATCGGCCACGGTGGTTTTTGGCGAAGCCTTTTTAACCATGCAGCCGGAGGAAAAGAAGAAGGAAATTCTCCGCGAAGCCCATCGCATTTTGCGGGATAACGGCCGATACGGACGACGAGGGACTATTAGGCACGATCCGCATGATGGTTTTTTTCTTATTCAATCCCACCGCCCGCCGCCGGGTTCTTAAAATGAGATCCGTGTTCCGCAAGTACGCCAAACATTTGGGCGCGATCAGCGTGGTCGCTTTTAAACCTCCGACAAATGAAGCCTCTTAATTGGACGCTCCCGCCTCCGATAAGTGATCATGCGCATTTGGCTGATCCTCTTTCCCCTTCTCACCTGGGGTGAGTACCGGGCTTTCGAGCTGGTGATCACCGACTCCGAGACCGGTGAGGAACGCACCGTCATCTCGACCTTGGACCCGAACCAATACCGGGGCTATCATCCGGTCAAGAGCACCGAAACCGTCACCTACAGAGCCACTTGGCGCTGCCGGGGAAACACGTCTTACAAACCCATCTGTCCGCGGCCGGAAGAGGTCAGTCCACAGTCGAGCCCGCCGCCATCTCTGGACCAGGAAACACCGAAATAAGTGATAATCTGAAATGGCCTATCAGGGGGAAAGAGGCCATGGCGGCAGAGGTCAACTCCGAGCGCGCGAGACTCGCGCAAGAATTGCGTGACCTGCATGAGTCTTATCGCAAGAAGAAACAGGAAATCAAAGAAGAGGGTGAGCAGGAACTCGAACGCACCCGCAAAGAATCCAGGGACAAACTGAAAACCGAAAACCGCAACAGCGCCGCCGCGATCAACCACATCCGCGAGGAAAACGCCCAGAGGCTTCAACAACTCAAGGACAACACCGACAAACGGGTCACGTACGAACGCCAGGCGGCCGCCAAACGCGTTGAAAATGAGAAATCAGCGGGCGAACAAAAGATAAAATCCATCCAGCAATCCATCGAGCACAAACTCAATGCGATGGAAAACGCCACCAAGAAAATGCAAGAGCGCGAAGCCGAACTCCGCCGCCAGGAATCGGAACGCACCCAGGCCCTGCACCGCGAGTACATGAAAGCCCGCGAGGACCTTGAACAAAAGGCCGTCGCACAAATGCGAAGAACCAGCGAGAGGTTCCGCCAGGAACAAATGGACGTTCAGCGCAAACACGCCGAAGAACTGCGTGCGATGCAAGAGGAACACAAGGCCAAAACCGAAAGCCTTAAGGCTGAAAATCAGAAAACCTATCAGCAAATGAGCGAGTGGAGCCGGGCTCAGCTCAATGATCAAAGAGCCACCAATCAAAAACAAATCGAAGGCGAACGGCAGGAGTTTTTGGCCCGCCAGACGGCGATGAAAAAAGAAGCCCAAGCCGCTTTAGAGCAAGAGAAGAAACGGGCCGAAGAAAAGATCATGTTCACGCAAAACACTTCGCGTGAGCAGATCGAGCAGGAGCGCGAAAAGGGAATCAAAGCCGTCAACGAGACCCGGGAGTTTTACGCCAAAGAACTCGCCCAACAACATAAACTCGGAGACAAGGCGCTGAACGATCAAAAATCCGAGCACGCGTTTAAAACCAACGCGTTCAAAGAACAAAGTGAAAAAGAAATCAAAGATCTCCAGGCCCGTCACCAGAAAGAAATGATGGACCTGCACAAAAAATATCAGGCCGAAGCGCAACGGAACGAAATTTTTTATAAAGAAGCTTTGATCAAACGCCAGCAGGAATACCTCGAGCAGCAAGCCAAGGCCCAAGAAGCCTTCGCGAAATCCCTTGAGCTTCAACGTTTGAACCTTGTCCAATCTCTGGAGCATGAAAAACGCGAAATTCTGAACGACATTGGCAAATACCGCGACCGCCAATCCGATCCGTTTTACCGGTTGAATCAGGCCAAGGCTCAAGTCAGCGAAACCGCCAATCACTTTATTATCCAGGCGACGGTGCCGGAGCATGAAAAGGACAATGTCCGACTTTTCGTTCAGGACAACAAAGCCATCATCCAGGGCAGCCGGCATTTCAAAGATGATGTGAGTGACCCGAATGGCCGTATCGCGACCAGCAACTATCAGACATTCCGCCAGGAAATTCCGCTCTCACGGCCCGTCCACGAAAAACTCGTGGAACGTGAATGGAACAATGGCGTCCTCACTTTGAAAATACCTAAAGCATGACCGAGAGCATTCGCCGCGCCCATCGCATCGTCATTAAACTCGGCACCCAAGTGGTGGCTTCCCGCTTTGGCTTGAGCGAGGGCCGGCTTCGCTCGCTGGTCAAGGACATCATCGCGCTGAGAAATGAGCGAAAAGAAATCATTTTGGTTTCAAGCGGCGCCGTCGGCCTCGGCCGCGAGGAAGTTCTCCCTAACGCCAGGCTCACGCTGGTCGAGAAACAAGCCTGCGCGGCCATCGGCCAAAGCCGCCTTATGGCCGAATATCACCGCTTATTCTCGGAGCTGCAGAATCCGCCGGCGCGAATCGCCCAGCTCCTTCTCACCAATCAGGATTTTTTCGCCCGTAATCGATTTTTGAACCTGCGCGCCACACTCAATAAGCTTCTGGCTTTGGATGTGCTTCCCATCATCAACGAAAACGATCCGGTTTCCGATCACGAGTTGAAAGCGTCCAGACATATGAGCTTTGGCGACAATGACATGCTTTCGGCGCTTGTCGCCTCGAAACTCGCCGCCGACCTTTTGGTCATTTTGACCGATGTGGATGGCTTGTTTTCCGATAACCCCGCGGCGAACCCCGAGGCCGAACATTTTCCCGTGATCACGAAGCGGGCGCAGTTGAAACTTGTGAAAATCGGTTCCGTCTCCAACAACGGTCGCGGTGGAGTGAAATCCAAAATCGAGGCCGCGCGCACGGCCGCCGCCTTTCAAGTTCCCACCGTGATCGCCAATGGACATCGTGACCGCGTGCTGGTGGACATTTTAAGCGCCAGCACCACGTCGCAACCACCGCCCTTCACCTACATTCACCCAACCAAAGAGTTGGCCAAAAAGACGAAGATTGGAAAATATGAAGATTAATCCGCGCCGTATTCTTTCCACCGCGAAAACCGCTTCACTGGTCACCGCCCAGCTTTCCACTGAGCTCAAAAATCAGGCGCTCGCTGATTTCGCGCGCGAGATCGAAGGGAACAAAGAAACTCTGCTGAAAGCCAATCAACGGGACCTTAAAGCCGCCAAAGGCAAGATCAGTCCGGTGCTGATGAATCGCCTTGAGCTGACGCCCGCGAGAATCACATCGATCGTCGATATGGTTCAAAACGTGGGCCGGCTCGAAGATCCCTCGGGACGCATCCTTCGGCATGTGCTCTTGGACGAGGGTTTGGAGCTTGTGCAAAAGACCGTTCCGCTTGGCGTCCTTGTTGTGGTTTTCGAAGCCCGACCCGATATCATTCCGCAGATCACTTCGTTAATTCTCAAAAGCGGAAACGCAGTGGTGTTGAAAGGCGGCAAAGAAGCTCATCACACCAACATGGCGTTTAAAGACCTATGGGACCGGGTGGGAAAGCGGCATTCGTTTTTGCCGAACGGATGGGTTCAACTCGTCAGCGGTCGCGACGAATTCCGTTCACTCTTACAACATCACGACTTAATTGATCTCGTGATTCCGCGCGGATCCAACGCCCTTGTTTCTTCAGTGATGAAACAAACCAAAGCGCCCGTGCTCGGTCACGCGCAAGGCCTTTGCACCATGTACGTGCATGAATCCGCCGATATCAACAAAGCCGTCACGCTTGTTCGCGATGCCAAACTGCAATCGCCGTCGACGTGCAACGCGATTGAAACGCTTCTTGTGGACCGAAGTATCGCTCAGCGATTTTTTCAGACGTTAAATGAAACAGGTGGCTCGGAGATTCAAATGCTCGCGGACACCAGCGTGAAAAAATATCTGCCCAAAGCCCGCACCGCTAAGAAAAAAGATTTCGATACCGAGTTCGGTGATCACCGTCTGGCGGTCAAATTGGTCAAAGATATCCGAGAGGCCATCACTCATATCAATCAGCATGGCTCACGGCACACGGACGCGATCATCGCCGAAAACGTCGACGCGCAAAAGGCCTTCGTGGCTTCCGTCGATTCCGCCAGTGTCATGGTGAATGCGTCCACAAGATTCGCGGACGGCTACCGCTACGGCCTTGGCGCCGAAGTCGGAATCAGCACGGCCAAGATTCACGCCCGTGGCCCCGCCGGATTGGAAAGTCTGGTGACCACCAAATTCATCGTCCAGGGACAGGGTCATCGCGTCGCGGACTACGTCGGCGAAAATCCCCGCCGATTCATCCACAAAAATCTGAAATAACTTACCTTTTAATCAGCGATTTGAGTTCAGTGAGCAGGAAATCGAGGCGGCCGCATTTGTCCTCGAGCTGCTGTAAGTTTGCGTTCAGTTGTTGCAAGACGTCGCGCGTGTCTCTCCGGAGACCGGGGAACTCCGGATAGGGCCGACTCACCGCACTTTCCCGCGGTTCCTCAGTCGCATGCGTTTGCAGGTTGATCGTGTTCAAAGTTATCTCCTCTTTCCTGACATAAACATGTTAGCCAGCCCGCGATATTTCACAAACTTAAATTTGCTTAAATCCTTAAAATCCGCTTCTGGAGCGGTTCCAAAGTGGTACCGTGACCTTAATATTCGCATCTTAAATTCTCCAGATCGCTTTTATTCAATGTCCGCCGAAGTTGGCTTACGGCCAAATGAGAGTTCATTACGCTCGCATAACCTTCGGTATGTGCCAGGCCCAGGGCATGTCCAAGTTCATGCACCATCAAAGAGATCAGATCCACTTTACCGCTGATGTCCGTGCTCTCGTCGAAATGGTATTTGAGACTGCCGTTGATCCTGATGTCGGTTTCAAAAATCTGTGAGCCGCTCCAATAAATCGTGGTGCGTGCCTGCTCGGTGGATTCTTCCGGATCCCATTTCTCGAACCAATAAATCACTGAACTTCCGTCACGGCTCGGGGTTAAGGGCCCGCTGGTTCCGCGAGCGATGATCCGGAACATTTCCCGCCCGAGAGCCTGATTATACTCAGCAATCGCGCGATCGATGGCGGCATAAGCTTCGGTGGGTACGGAGTTATGGACAAAAAGTTTCACCGGTAACCTCTTTTCCCACGAAACTCTCTGTAGTTTCGGGCTCAATACGAAGTTGCAGGCTTCCTGCGGGGGTATGTGGCGGGAGCAGCCCTGGCTGAGCCCCATCGCGAAAAGTCCAATGCTGATCGCCAGTGCTCGAAGCACCAAAGATGAATTCAAGAGATGTCCTCCTCGATAAGGACATAAGGGCAAACTCCAGGCCCGCCTGGATCATACGCAAGTACTCGAATTTACTTGTGAATTAAAATTTTGCCGAAAAGGCCATCCACCCTTAAATGTGGGAGAACCCGACAGCTTTTCTCGCCTTGTCCAAATTAAGAGACTTAAATCCGCGAAAACGCTTAAAAAACCCGGTGTTTAAAAATGCGACACGGGAAAACCGTGAACTGCTACCGAAAACGGTCACCGCCACTGCATTAATTTCAATTATATACGCACTCAATCAGTTCGATTTTAATTACAATATACTGTTTTACACATAAGTTACATTTATGCTCAGGGTCATTTTGCAACCGATTCGGTCCAAAATGCACTCCCCATCTGGAGCCCGATAAAAAACGTAGGGCCCCGCCGCCGGACAAAGTGACTCCGAACAGGCTGGTATCTGGATTGCCTATAGTGCTTGTCAACAGTCCGGCTCGACCACAGTCGTGGGACCCTGATGAGCCACCCAACCCACCTATTAACCCACCGTCACAAGGGGGGAGGAGATCCTCCCCACCTCTCGCCTTGCGCTGAGAGTTAGCCCCGAGTACAAGGTTTCCATCATGAAGAACGAAGAACTAGAGCATTCAGTCCGTCAAACGGGCGAACGCATTTTCAAAGCCCTGGAAAACGATTCGACGTCCATTTTCAACAAAGACTGGTGGTATGGGCGGATCATGGATTGGTCGATGAAGAACGAGCATTTCAAAGTGCAGATGTTCCGATTCGTCGACGTCCTCCCCTATCTGCAATCCAGTTCTGAAGTGGCCAAGCACCTGAAGGAGTATTTCGCGGAAAGCGGCGACGAACTCCCGTCTGTTTTTAATTTCGGTTTGGGGCTGGGATCTCTGGCGCCTGGAATCATGGCAAGCGCGGTTCGTAAGAACGTCACTCAAATGGCCAAGATGTTCATCACCGGCGAAACACCCCAAGACGCTTTGCCGGCGCTTAAAAAAGCCCGCAAAAACAAGATCACCTTCACGGTGGATCTTCTGGGTGAAGCGACCCTTTCGGAAAAAGAAGCCGAAGAATACCTTTCCCGTTACCTCGAACTGATCGACTGGTTAAGCGACGACGCGAACAACTGGGAGCACATCGCGCAAATCGACGAGGACGAACGCGGCCCGATCCCCAAAGTGAATGTGTCGGTCAAAGTCACCGCGCTTTATTCACAAATCGATGAAGCGGCTTGGGAACCCTCACTCCGCATGGTGAAAGAGCGTTTGCGCCTGGTTTTCCGTAAAGCCATGGCCAAAAACGTGTTCATCAATCTGGATATGGAGCAATACGTCCATAAGGATTTTCTCCTTCAGGCGTTCTCCGACTTGATCATGGAAGACGAGTTCCGCTCCTATCCGCACTGGGGCATCGTGCTTCAAGCCTACTTGCGCGATTGTCTGGCGGATGTGGATCGCATGATTGATCTCGCCAAAAAACGAGGTGTTCCTTTCACGATCCGCTTGGTGAAAGGCGCGTACTGGGATTACGAAACCGTTCTCGCGCGACAAAAAGGCTGGAAGATTCCGGTTTTCCTCAACAAGAAAGAATCTGACGCGAATTTCGAAATCTGCGCCAAGCGCTTGATCGATGCCTATCCCCATATTCGTTTAGCCGTCGGATCCCACAATATCCGCTCCATTTCCGCGGCGATCGCGTATGCCGAAGCCAAAGGCCTCGATAAACGCGCGCTGGAAATTCAAATGCTTTACGGGATGGCCGATCCCATCAAACGCACTTTGGTTCGCGACGGTCATCGCGTGCGCGAGTACGCCACGATCGGCGAATTGATTCCCGGTATGGCTTATCTCGTGCGCCGGTTGCTGGAAAACACGTCCAATGAATCGTTTTTGCGATCGAAATTCGCCGAAAACATGAGCGCCGATGTGCTGCTGAAAAATCCGCTCGAAGGACTGGTGAATTCCGATGGGGATCCCATTCGCCGACCGGGTGAGTTTTATAACGAACCCCTCACCGACTTCGCGATCGCCGGCATGCGGGAGAATATGATCGCCGCGCTCAAAGCCTGGCGGCAGAATTTCGGCAAGACTTACCCGATCGTGATCAATGGAAAACCCATTCACACCGACCGCACTCTCGACCGGATGAACCCCAGCCAATTCACTGAAAACGTCGGCACCGTTTCCGTGGCGGGAGTCAAAGAAGCCGAAGCCGCGGTTCAAGCCGCCAAGGCCGGCTTCGCCTCATGGTCACGCCGGACAGTGGAAGAGCGCGCACGCCTGCTTGAGGCCCTCGCGGATCGAATGCAAAAGGAACGATTCCGTCTGGCCGCTCTTCAGGTTTATGAATGCGGTAAAGGTTGGCGCGAAGCGGACGGTGACGTGGCCGAAGCCATCGATTTTTGCCGATATTACGCTCTACAAGCCCGAGCCACCATGAGCGCACCCCGGCGCGTGGGTAATGTTCCCGGCGAAGTGAGCCTTTATCACTATCAACCCAGAGGCGTGGTCACGGTGATTTCGCCGTGGAATTTTCCGCTGGCGATTTTGACCGGAATGGTGACGGCGGCGCTGGTCACCGGCAACACGGTGGTGATGAAACCCGCTGAACAAAGTTCCATCACCGGCTATGATCTCATGCGGATGATGATGGACGTGGGCTTTCCGCACGATTGCGTGCACTTTGTTCCCGGCTACGGCGAAGAAATCGGCGAATATCTGGTGAACCATAAAGATGTCGCCATGATCGCCTTCACCGGATCAAAAGCAGTGGGTTTGAGCATCCTGCAAAAAGCGGCCGTGGTTCATGAAGGTCAGCATCACATCAAAAAAGTCATCGCTGAACTCGGCGGCAAAAACGCCATTATCATTGATTCGGACGCCGACTTGGATGAAGCGGTGGCCGGTGTGATTTATTCCGCCTTCGGATTCCAAGGGCAAAAATGCTCGGCTGGAAGCCGGGTGATCGCACTTGAGTCCATTTACGATCGCTTCTTGGAAAGATTGATCGAGGCCGCCCGAAGCTTGCACGTGGGGCCCGCCGAAGATCCACGCTCGTATCTCGGACCGGTGATCGATGAAGAAGCTTGGAATCGAATCAACGGCATGATCGCCTCGGCGAAAACTTACGCGAGCGTGGCGTTTGAGGGACAAGCGCCGCCCGGCGGTTATTATGTCGCCCCCACGATTTTCCGTGACGTCGATCCCAATTCGGATGTGGCGCAAAAAGAAATCTTTGGTCCGGTTCTCGCCGTGATCAAGGCCAAGGACATGGATGAAGCCTTAAAGATCGCGAACTCCACGGAGTATGCCTTGACCGGTGGTCTTTATTCGCGAAGCCCGGCCACCATCGAACGCGTGAAACGCGAGTATGAAGCGGGCAACGTTTACATCAACCGCGGAATCACAGGCGCGTTGGTGGAACGGCATCCGTTCGGTGGATTCAAACTCTCCGGACTTGGCAGCAAGACCGGTGGACCTGATTATCTTTTGCAGTATGTGGAACCGCGAGTGGTGACTGAAAACACTATGCGGCGCGGTTTTGTTCCGAACGAGTGATCGGTTTCGGGGGAAGCAAGGGAAAAAGCTTACCCATCGGCGGACTTTGTTCTTCACGCGGGAAAAGCGGCCACTGGCGCCGCTTGAGCCAAAGCACTCCGCCGATGATCAAGCCCGCGAGTTCACCACCCAAGTGAGCCGTGTAAGCGACCCCACCCATTTCTGGTAAAGTCCCCAAATATCCCGCGAGATCATTGAGGCCCCAAAGAATCAGCGCCACCCACGCGGGGAGATAAACAAAACCCATATATCCGCGGAACGGTAACAGAAACCAATAAAAAAACCGCTCCGCGCGATTCCAGTTGAGAAAACAATAAAGAGCCATGACTCCGCTCACGGCGCCGCTCGCGCCGACCAAAGGCGAACTGGTGACCCCGGTCATGGTGGCGAAGACGCCCGCGGCGAAGACCCCGGACAATAGAAACACCACCAACACACCCAAACCACCGATTTGCCGCTCAAGCGCCGAGCCGAAAATGAAAAGAAAAAACATATTGCCGAGAAGATGGAGCGCTCCGCTGTGAACGAAAATATATGACACCCATTTCGCAAGACTCGTGTCTTCCGCGTTCAAACCCAAAGTGAAGCTGGGATGCTCGCTTTGAAAGAGCCGCACGTCTTCAATGCGTTTTTGCCAATAGCGAAAGGCCACTTGATCGCCCTCGTATTGAAACCGATCGGCGGAATTCAAGAAGTTGAGATCACGAAACGCCAGATGCCCCAGCATTTCGGCGCGTCCCACTTCACCGTGATCGACCTTTTCGGCGAGCGCGCGCAGAAACGGCGGATAATCCGCTTTGTAACCCGCGCGATCAACGAATTGGGCGTAAATGCGACCCTGAGTGGTTAAAAAATATTTTCCACTCATGAGGCTTTCCAGACCTTCTTGCGCTTTCCGGCCGGCCACCGAAGTGTAGATCAACATGAGAATATTCAGCGCCACCAGAGTCCATGAGATCGGCGCTTTTCGCCAACTGACCAAACCCTGAAGGATCGGAAAAATCACGGACTCTCCTCCGTGGACTCCAGCATTTCCCGAACCGGCTCTTTGGCCTGGGCCGGACGACGAACAGTTTCGCGTTCGCCTTCGCTTAGCGAGGCGAGGAACTTGGCCGCCAGCGGTGACAGTGATTCATCTTCCGCGAGTTGCGTGGCCACTTTGATCGCCAGCTCCGAATTTT
This sequence comes from Bdellovibrionales bacterium, assembly GCA_041690295.1. Classification (GTDB taxonomy): domain Bacteria; phylum Bdellovibrionota; class Bdellovibrionia; order Bdellovibrionales; family UBA1609; genus JALHOQ01. The sequence goes on along the minus strand of JAWLHR010000006.1, from coordinate 97,813 downwards.
TAGTCTCGGCCAGCCGTTCAAACAGGAAGTTGCCGATTTTCACCCAAGCCTCGCGTGGCTTGAACTTCATCCAGGACTCCACCACCCGTTCCATTTGCGCCCGTGGCGCGAACGAAACCCAACGTCGAGCCGCTTCGATCCGCAAAAGATCGGGAGCTTGTTCCGAACCCATGAGTTTCGCGAACAGCTCGCCGGCGGCCAGACGGTCTCCCCGCGCGCGGTTCATGTTGGCTTGGAAAAACAATTTCCAACTGCTGTCATTGACCTCATCCACGAAACGGGCGTAGTCGATTTCCTTCTCCGCCAAACACTCCAGCGAAAGCACGCTGGCTAAAGCTCGCGCGGAATACGAGAAATCAATTTCGGGTGTCAATTCATTCGGAAGGGTTTGCCGGCACGCCACTCCGGTGCGCGCCGAACAGCTTCTTTGCAGTTGTTGCGAGCACATCCAAGCCCCGAGATCACCGGCCTGATCTTCGGGCAATGTCAAAATGGCTTGTTGATAAGCGGCGGTGGCCTCGGCTTCACGATAGGCATTGAAGAGAGCCTTCACGCGCTGAACCAAAGTGAACTCGGCGATCTCCCGGTGGGCGAGCAGCTCATCGAGTGTTTCGAGCGCTTGCGCGTACTGGGCCTGCTTCATGTAATGGCGAAGGGCCCAAACTTCCATATACCCACTGCCTTTGGGCGCGGATTGTAAAATACGGCCGACCGATTCCCAGTCCTCATCCGACCAACTGGTCACCAGCTGGCTCATGGCGCACTCAACAGTTCCCGGCGCCATTTCACAAACTTCGTCCAAATAGGAATTCGAAATTTCCGCTTCATCAGCGTAAATGAAGGCTTGGGAAAGATAAGTGATCGGTGCCACCGGCACTTGGCGCGCGATCTCGCCTTCCACTTCCGATTCCAAACAGGAACGATCCGCGAGACCCGCGGCGTAAAGAGTCATCGCTTTTTTCAATCGGGCGTGCGAGTCCTCATCCACCGAACCCACGGCCTCGCTCACGACTTCACAATCGCCGAGATCACGTTCCACGATTGAAGCCAAAGCTCTCTCGGCGCGCAAGTTACGAATCGAATAACTGACTTGGATGGTGACGATCAACGCGAAAATACCGAGCAAGAAGGCGAAGAAGGCGCGAACCAAATGCCGCTCCCAGAGATGAGGAGCGGCCACGCCCGCGGGTGATCTTGTCACGACCACGGTATCGCAAATGCGATCATGCATGGGGCGACGTTTGGAATTGCTGAACACCGCGAGCCAAGGCAATCCAAAACAAAGCATTTCAATCAACCACAAGAACGATCGCAGACCATGGTCCCAAACGGTGAGCTGTTCGCCCGCGAACATGGGCTCAACTCTGAGATCGAAAATCTTTTTTCCAAGCGTGGCGCCGAAAAAGTAATGGCAGATCGTCTGATAGGACAGCAGCAAAGCCGCGCCAACCATGAACATTGAAAGCGCCACGATCATGAAGTCCGGCTCCGACCCAAGAATGAAACTCATGGTGAGATCGCGCTTCAACGGGGCGCTCAAAAGCAGGTAAACCGGAACAAGAAAAATCGCGACATCGATGATGGCGGCACCCAAGCGATCCAGCGGGCGGGCCAAACGCAACGGCGGCTCTTCCGTCAAAAGCACTTCGCGTTTAGCTGCGGGTGGACGGGTCGTCCAATCCGGTATGACCATAATTGGACTTATCGGCTAAATATTCGAAATAATGATGTTATATCTGGACGGGCTCGACTTTGAGCGAGATCAGACGTTTGAACCGATCAAGTTCAAAACGAGCTTCGCTGGCGGGCCGCTCGTTCTCGTCATAAAGCGTGTAGGATTCCACCGTTTTTTCCGGGTTGGTCTCCACCGACTTCAGTCGGGCGGCGGCGAAATTCACTTCGAAAAGCGATCCGAATTCACGCAGGAACTTTTCACGATCACGGATATAAGACGGCTCGCTGCTCGTGTCTTGAAGGAAGATGGATTGAATTCCCGGTGATTCGGTACGGTAAACGATCGTGTATTTTTCCTCGAGAATGCCCCAGCGGAGTTTTTCCGCCATGGTGGCCTGGCGGCCGATGCTTTCAGAGGCGATCACGCGAACTTTGGGTGAAGCGAGTTTTTCGGCAAGTTCTTTTTCCCATTGGGCGTCCCGGTGCCAGACACGGCGATCAACGCTGGCGATGCCGCGGCCCGCGGATTCGGAAACCTGTGAGGTGAATTCCATTGAATGCACGGGTGTTTCGAACACAAAGCGATTCACCGCGCCCGTGGCGAGAATCACGGCCAGCGCGCTTCCGAGAAGTGTTTTTTTGGATTGTTTCTTACGTGGGCGCGCGTCTTCTTTGGCCGCGGTCTTGGAGGATTGCGGAGCCACCGGCTTATCCGGCGATTCTTTACGGCGACCCGGAAACTGAATCACGTTATTTGGATTCTGGTCTTGGCTCATGCATCCCTCCCTTCCCGTACTAAGAGCGAGGTTTATGCCAGCGGGGCGCCCGTTTCTTTTGCTCATGGCCGCCGACATTTTCGACAGGTGCGGGCACGAAACGTCACCGTCGCTGTCTCATTTTGAGACTCATGCCTGACTTGCGATCAAACAAATGAACGGATTATCGACACTCATCCAGTCCTTGTTTGATCTATTGCGCCTCTTAATTTGCATCGGAATAATGAAGATAAGAGTTAACGGAGGGGGAAAAGCATGGCTGCCAAATTCTCAATTCAGGCCTTAGCTCTGATGGGAATCGCTGTGGGCTCCATTCACGCGACGGCCGGTGAGTTCAAAGCAATGTGTAACAAAGGCGCCGAAAACTCCAACGTTGCCGAGCAGGAATTTCAACAAAGCACGCCCAACCAGCCGGTCCAAGTGATTCAACCAAATTCCACAAAAACTACGTCGGTTCGGGATCTGGCCAGAACCATGAACGCCACCTTCGGGAAAGCGGAAACCAAAAGAATCATGGCGCAAGCCCGCCGCGATTTCCGTCGCGCCAATCCGCAAATGAGCCGCGCCCAATTCGAGGCCGCTTTTAAACAACAAAAATTGAATATCGCCAAATTGGCCTTGATGAATAAATTCGGTTCTTCGCAATGCGTGCCGAACGGCGCCGAATTAACCTGCTCTAACGGAAGCTCCTCGGTGACTTTGCCCGCGTCCATCGCGTCCAGCGTGAACAATCGGTTTTCCACCGCGACCGTGAATTCCTCGCCGTCGTCGGTCTCTTATGATCAATACCTGGCCGCGAACGCCAATGTCGGCGTCATCGCTCCGCCGGCCAATCGCACGATTCGCAATCCGGCGAACACCGGCACTTCCACGGGAATTTCGCTGCTTGGCTCCTCCGGCGGCGCTGGTGGTTCCAGTTCGATGGGTGGCTCGAATAACAATGTGATTACCCCCGGTTTATCCAATGTATCCGGCGGTGGTCCCGGTGGGATTTCCACTTCGTATGATCCCGCCGCAGCTTCGCGGTGATGATTATGTTTAAATTGTTGGCCGTGACTTCAACATTCTTACTTGCCAGCGTCGGTTGGGCGGAAAAACCGAATTCCGCCGTGACCACGGATGAAATCTGTGAAATTCGCCCGGATCTTTGCGGTGAAAAGCCCAAGAAAAAGAAGGTCGTGAAGAAAAAATGCCGCAAAAAAGGCGCTTCATTCGCCCTTGATGACGCTGATCTTCCCATCTGCGGTGAATCCACTGAACCTGTCACCGAGGCCGCGAGCTCGAGCGAAGAGGCGCCGGCTCTTGCCGATGGAGAAAAAGAAACTGGCAAACGCGCTCGGTCCAAACAAGCCGCGCGAAAGAAAATTTCGTTTTCATCATATCTCAATGCGAACTCCAATCATCCCGCGATTTCATTTTCGCCCGCGAAACGGCAAGATGCTTTTCTGCCTCCGCCGACGCGAATGCCCGCATCGTCCTCAACAACGTCGTCTGACGCTTCAAGTCCTGCTGCTCCCACTTCCACATCTGAAAACAGTCAGTCGGTTCGCGAATCTCCACCCAGCCAGTGACCTGGACTTGCGCATAGAGCGCGTTGCAGCATAGGATGAGCTAATGGCTTTTGTTTACTTGATTTTCTCTCTCATGGCGTTCGCTCAGACCGACGCGCAGCTGGAGAAACTCATCGCCAGCAATCCGGATAACGTTCACGCGAGACTTCGGCTCGCGGAAATCCGATTAAGTCAGAATAAGTTCAAGGAAGTGGTCGAGCTGCTCAATCCCTACACCGATCAGCTGAAGGGTGACGGGATCCGCGCATTGGCCTTCGCTTATTCCAATCTAAAGGATCACGCCAATGAGGTGCGGGTTCTCACCATGATGGCGAATCGTGATGAGGAAAATTATGAGTGGCATATGCTTCTCGCCCACGCTTACTTGAAGCAGGCCAACTTAACCACCGATCTTGAACGACACGAAAGCCTGATCACGTCGGGAATTCAACGCTTGAGAAGAGTTTTAAAGCTGCAACCAAGATACAAACCCGCGTTCGATCTTTTGTTGAAAACTTTCTTACAACAGAAAACCCATAATGAAGCCCGCGAACTGCTTCTTGAGGGAATCAAACATTTCGGTGAGCGCCCCGAACTTTACCGCGAACTCTGCCGCATCGATTCGAATGACGGGTTCATCGTCCAGGCCATTGAGAACTGCTCGAAAAGCATCGAACTCTCGCCGAACTATCCGGATCATTATGTTTATCTCATCCAGTCTTTACTCGATAAGAAGGATCAAAAAGATGACGTGAAAGCCGAGCGCCTGGCGGTCAAAGCGGCGAAGATGTTCCCCAAATCCGAATTCGTGCAATGGGCGGCCGGCACCTTGTTCTTTCGCAAAAAGAATTACGCCGTATCGAGCCGTTATTTCAAAGCGGCGGTGAAAGCCAAATCGGATTCCGCGCGCTCGCATTTCGGGCTTGCCCAATCACTTTATGAATCTGGAAATGAAGCGCAAGCGCTCAATCACTTCATCGCCGCCTGCAAAGGCGATCCCACGGTCGGTGACACATTTCACACCGCCGCCTCCCGCCTTAAACAAAAAGGCAACAAAGAGCTCGGCAGCAAATATTCCGTCGCCGCCCACAATTGCCGGTAAAATGTAGGCCGTTCCTTTTCAGGATGCACGGCATCCTGAAAAGGAACGGCCTACATTTCGCGCGCACGTTTCAGGAATGTGTCTTGACCGGCCCGGGCGTCACCAAGCTCGTAATAAATTTCTTTTTGAGGTGCGACTCCCCGATTTTCCAACTCCTCATTTTCCGGAGTGAGATAAACCGCCTCGGGAATTGAAATACTATAACCTTCGCCCAATGCGGGAAGATCATACCAAACCGCCAAAACCACATTGCCGGCGGTGGGTTGCCCGAAGATGCGTGACTTCGGCCGATAGTAAAAGCTGTGCGCGAAGATTTCCGCCACCGAAGTTGTGTCAGGCCCCACCAGCACCGTCACCCGCCCGGTGTAACAACCGTAGCCGTCGAATGTGACAAGACCAATGCTGCGATAGCGGCCCAATTCTTCAATCTGGTAGGCGTCATCCGTGTTGTCATCGAACCCCGGCTTGTCCTCGCCTTGGCGGCGCGGCTGCACCAATTGGCCGATGGATTTGGGGCCGCAGGTGAACGGCGATAAACCGCGAAGCATGGCCACGAAATTTCCACCCGCGTTCTCGCGCAAATCAATAATGATATGGGAAAAACGATTCAAACGCGCGGTCAAATCCCGCCACGCGTCCGGATCAAAAAATTCGGAACGAAAGCTCGGAATTTCCAAAACGGCGGTGTGAGGATCCAAAGTGTAGAGTTCCGGTCCGTCGGTGATTTCCAGTTCAATGGCTTCCACATTGGTGCGAATAATTTTATTCGCCCGCTTGATGGTGAATTCTCCGGAGCGGTTTTGCGCGCCCCAGGGGGTGACTTGAGACGCGCCGGCGATGGCCAGAATTTCATCGCCCGGCTCGATACCGGCCTTTTCGCCACCGCTTTCGGGCAACACACGATAAACGATCAAATAATCTTCCACGTATCGGGCGCGGATTCCCGTGTCGATGGCTTTGCCCTGCCAGAGTTTTTTATCTTCGGCCGGACTGTAGATTTGAAAATGCGACACTCCCAACCGGTTCATGTGGGATTGAATGCGCTCGATCAACTGCGGAACAGTCAACGAGTTCGAAACCTCTTGCGCGCGACCACGGCATTCGCGAGCCCAATTTTCCAGTTCGTCGCTGTCTTTATAGAAGTTGCGCTCGGTGAGCGCGCAGATGGCATGGAAGATTTCGCTGTTTCGCCCGGATTGATTAATAAAAATGCCAGCGGCGACGCTGGCAATAAACAAGATTAACGTAGACAGGCGGCCCATTCGTCTATATTAGGCCGCCGTCCATCCTTGTGGAAGTGTTCTCGTATTAAGCGGCACGTTTTTTACGCGCGCTCGACGGGTCAATATTATATTGCTTCACTTTGCGATAAAGAGTGGCGCGACCGATTCCCAAAGCTTTAGCCGCTTCGGTCAAATTGCCGCCGAACTCATGAATCGCATTCTCAATGGCCATACTTTCAAGTTCATTTATAGTGCGAACCTTGCTTCCTTCATCGCCCCCCATGGACGGCTGCGGAAACTGTAGAATCTTCGCGCCTTCCGCCAACGGGTTCATTCCCGCACTCAAAGCCGGAACCTCGCCCATCAATCTTTGCCGAGTCGATGGATCATGCAGTGCCTTCGCCCACTCCGACGGAGCGAACACATGGACATTGCATCCCATTCCCTGGCTCATGGTCTTGAGCTTCTCGCATTGATCGCGATCGTCTCCGACCAGGACCACCATAGTACGTGCCATTGAAAACCTCCGATTTGGTTCTATTTAAGGCGTTGACCGTCTCTCGCTTGGCCAGCCAACTGCCTCACTAGTGACATATCGGCGACTTAAACTGAGAAAATTAGGAAAATTTTGCCCAGTTTGGCTCATGGTCCTTAACTTATCGGATTTACTAGTGTTTTATAATGAGACTCGGAAATCCGGCCGCCTCAGGCTTAGCGGCGGCCGGATTTGATCTTCACCTGCATTTTAGCGATCAGGTGAACCGCCATTTTTTCCTGAACCTTGCACATTTTCAGCTCATCCCGGCGATAGGAGCGCTGGGACGGAGTGAGCGTGCCGGTTTCAAGTTCCATTTCGTAATCCAATTTGCTGGAGCGGATACCTTCCAACTCTTTCGTTTGCTGCTTGAAGAGTTTGTTAACGCCGCTCAAAGGCGCCACGTCCAACCATTCTTCCTTGTTTTTGTACCAGCTCAACATGCGTAAGAAACGGGCCTTGTTCTTGGCCAGGGTGAAGCGCGGATACTGATCCTCTTCCAAATCCAGGATGTTATCGATCGAATCGAGCGTTGCAAGATCGTCGTCCACCTCAGCGTTTTGCATAACGGGTTTGACCTCTTGAGCCGGTTTCCGAATGAGATCGAGATTGTTAAGCATGAAACCTCCGTACCTGTTGCGAGCTTGCCGCGCGAGCTGCGACGCTGATGGATGAATATATCTCATGTATATACTTCAAACGGCGCAATTCTTCAATGCACGGCCAATCAATGTGATTTTCCATTCCCCATACCACAGAACGAGACACATTGCATTATAGAGTAAATTATTCCATACGTTCTTGAAAAACTCTCACCGGCGAGCCACGCGCGCGGTTCGCTCACAGGGGAATGGCCCCGCAATTTGCCCTTAAAGTAAGCGCTCACTCGGGCTCTGACAATCATCAATGGACAAGCGAAAGGCCATCCATCACAAATGTCCGAATGGCGCGTGTGTGCACACGTATTCTCATTGTTTTCGGTCTCCTTCATTCAACCATCGCGATAGGTAGCGTTTTGCTGCCGAATGATGGTCCCTACTACCGTTGGCACCACGGTCATACGATGTACATCTTCGATAAGGAAGGCCGCGAGGCGGTTGCTCAGCTGGCCACGTATCATCGTGTTTTCCGGCGCATGTACGATCGGAGCTATGGATGGAAGCTCGATGAACGCCAAGACTTGATCCTCGCGTCCAGCCGCCATCAAATCACCAATGCTTACGCCACGATATTACCCAATTTGAAATCCGTGTGGTTTCCCGCGGGCGCTCCGTTTTTGGAAGAGTCGGCGTCTTCGAGCTGGCTACTCACTTTGGACGCGCATGAGACCGCGCACCTTTATCAGATCAATGCCAAATCTCCGTTTCCGACCGCATTGAGCCGGGTGTTCGGCAACACGCCCATGGCCGTTTTCTTTATATGGCCCATTTTTATTCATCCGAATGTTTTCACCCCGTCGTTTTTGATCGAAGGAAACGCGGTTTTGAATGAGTCCCGCATCAACCTGGGCGGTCGTTTACACAGCGGTGGAGCGCGCGCCCTCGTTTTGGCGCAAATCAAAGAAAACCAAATCGATCCCGCGCGATTGATCAACGATCAATTCCGCTTTCCCTATGGATCCGTGGCGTACCTGCAGGGCGGCTATTTTCAAGCCCATCTGGCGGAGAAATATGGGATCGAAAAGACCAATGGTTTTTTCGTTAAACAAGGCGAACATTACCTCTGGCCTTTGATTTTGAACCGCACATTCCGCGATCATTTTGGTGAAAGTTACCCGCAGGAAATTCGCGAATACGTGCGCTCGTGGGAACCGCTGGCCCAGACGCAAAAGAGCACCGAAGGACGATTATTGCTGACGGCCAAGATGGTCTCGCCACTGAATCATGACCAAAACCGCATTTGGTTTTTGGCGAGCGATGGTGTGGAGCCGCCCATCCTTTATGTTTACGACAAGCAAAGCGGCCACCTTTCGGAAACACAGACCAATTTGCCCATGGGCAAGGTTTTCTTTGAGGGTGATGTTCCGCTTGCGGTGGCCTCGGTAAAGCACAATCTACGAAACATAGAATATTCATTATACGGTGAGAATTTTCGTTTCGACCCCCGGTTTCGGGGTCAGATTCTCACCGACCGGCGAGCCGGCAAGACCACGGCGCTTGCCGCCACCAACTCCTGGCTGGAAACCCGGGTTCTTCTCGATGGTGAACCGTATGACGTCGCCCACTCCTCGGTGATCCTCGATGATCACGGAAATGTTTATTACTTTCGCCAGAACGGTACGGAGCGTGTGCTGTACAAGAATCGTGAACCGGTGTTCAAATTCGAAGGCTATTACGCCAAGCCCATGGAGGTCACGCCCGACGGGACCATTTATTTTGTCGCCAACACCGAAGCTGGAGCTTCCCTCTATCGCTACAACAATTATGAGATTTTCCGGGTTCTGCCGTCGGATCGGGTGATGAATGCCCGGCAAATCAACGAACGTGAATTTTTGATTGTCGAAGTGGGCGCGGCCACGAATCGCGTCTTCGTGGCCGAGTCGGAAGTGCTGTCCGCCCGACCCGCGGTCTACAATTACGGTTTTACGACGGAAACGATCGCGCCGGAAGAAACCGTGCCGCAGGAGCAAGTCGAAAACGAGGACCGCGAATACAACTCCTTTCGTGAACTTCGATTCAGCGCCATGGACTTTTCAACCGGATATTCGTCGTATTCGGGCATGGCCGTGTCTTTGTTGTCGCACTTTTATGATCCGCTGGAATATCAACGAATCAGTCTCGGGTATGGCGGAACTCAGTTCCGCGATCAATCGGCCAGCGTCTATTACGAATTCACGAAGTATCTCGTGAAGTGGCAGGCGTCCTATTTGTATCACGAGGATTTCTGGCGCCAGAGAAACCACGTTGAACGAAGGGCCTACGATCAATCGGCCGCCTTTGGCTTCACCGTGCCGCTGCTCCGATGGCGAACTTGGGACGCGGGTCTTGGGGTGGCCGCGATTTATGAAAAACGAGACACCCACGATGACCCCTCGGCCCCCTCGCAAACCACCTGGAACACCGAAGAAACTTACGGCGCGCGAACGCAGTTTTTCATTCAACACCAGATCAATCCGCCCCTTGGGCTTTTTGCCTGGCGAAAATTCAGCTTTGGTTTCACCAATCGCTTACAATCGAAAATCAACGAGTGGACCAAGAAGCATAACACCTCAAGCGCTCAACTTTTTTACCAGCATGGATTCCCCAGGGAATTTTATCTGACGACAACGGGTCAGGTGGCCTGGGCCGAAACAAGGGACATTCATCTCGAAGCCTTGGTCACGCCCAGCGCTCGCGACATCACCGTTCCCCTTCTCACGGGGCATCGGGAGTATTTGGTTAAAACCGCGAGCGCCGTACGCTTGGAGGCGCATAAGGTGGTGCCCGCTCACGCTTACTCCGCGCGTTTTCCGGTCGGCATTGATCGCATCGCTCCCGTCATCGTCGCGCAGGCCACTTTCCTCGATGAGAGTGATCGCCATCCGCCCAACATTTTCGAGTGGGGTTATGGCGCCGATCTGCAACTTCTTCTTTTTCACAAGATGCCAGCGGTGATCAGATACCTGAACGCGTACAACACACGCGATCCCAAAAAAGAAAAAGAAAGCCTGGTTCGGCTCACTCTTCAAACCAGCTTTTAACGGGAGGTCACGCCGATGCGCGCGGAGAATTCCGCGTTCGACGGATTTTGCGCGGCTCCGGGAAACGTCTTACCCATGTGGCGGACAAAAATGTCCGCCTTAAATCCCGCGCCAGAGGCTTTGTTGGCGACTTCCGCACCGCCATGAATACCGCCCGCGGCAATGGTAACGTATGGGTTGCCTGTCGGGCTCTGATAACTGATTCGAATGTAGCTGGGCTTACTGGAACCCGCGCTGGTGACTCCGCGCAACTGAATTTCATAAGTCTCACCCATCTTCACATTGGCGAAGATATCGCTGAGACTTTTCAGTTGGAAGCTGAAGGTCCCTTTGGAAGAGCATTCGACCGCGGCTGTGCCCGAAATCAGAGATCCAAGATCACTGAACGATGAGCTTTGGCCCACGGCCATGGCTGAAATGGATCGGATTTTCGGATCACATTCACCCGAGATTAAAAAGGTAACCCCTGAACTGGAAGTCGTAATAGACTTCACCGTGGAGCCGGAAAATTTCGGTTGAGGGATCGCGTTCTCATCCAACAAATCGAATTCCGGTGTGGCTTTGGTACAGGCCACACCCGACAACAGTATTCCTAAAATGAGAAAAACGCGGAAGGATTTCATTACACCTGTATCTTCGGCCAGTTCGGACCATAACTGTAAGTCCTGTATCAAAAAGAGAAAATGCATCAAAAGACGACATGGACTTCAGTCGAAGTGACTCATTTCCGATAAATATGTGCAGTGGGACGTAGATTGTTGTGTTTAACTCAGGCTGCTGTTGTTCGGTACGTGCGTGCTCTTGGACACGTTACATGCGTCTCTCTTTTGTTCACATTGAGCCTCACGGCCCATGCCCAATTGCTGCCGAAGAATTTCACCATTGAGGGTCGCCTTTACGATAACAGCACAACACCCCCGGTTCCTTACGATGACATCGTCGACATCCGCCTTGAAATCGTGGAACAGGGTAAGACTTGCGTTTTCTATCGTGAATTTCATGACGCCATCGACTTGCGTTCCACCGATCCTGACCTGCAAGGACGTTTTTCGTTAAAGCTCGGCGGCGGTACCACGGAGTTCGGAAACCTGATGACGGCTTTCGAAGGCGCGCCCACAGGTGACAGTAACGGGGATGGCGTGGCCGACACCGCCGGAGATTGTTCCGCCGCGCCCGCGGCCGGCAGCAATCGCGAAGTCCGGATTTGGGTGAAACTCGACTCCGCCGGATCCTTCACGACACCCCTTTCTCCCAACACGTTGATCACTTCCGTTCCGAGTTCATTGGTCGCTGAAACCTTGCAAGGCAAACTGCCGAGCCAGTTCCTTCAGGTCAAAGACGATGCCGCCACCGATCTCAGCCAGAGCAATCTGGAAAATATTTTCTCCGCCACGAATTACGCCAAACTACAACAGCTGCTCACTAATAGTTTCAGCTCATCTTATTCGTTCAACGGTCAGGTGATCTCCAATGTGGGATCGCCGACATCGGCCACCGACGCCGTGAACCGCGGATGGGTGGATTCTCACATCGGCGATAAAACCGCTGACCTTTCAGGCGTCGGTGCGGGCACCAACGACGGACACACAATCATCTGGGATGCGGCCAATAACAAGTGGACCACCGGCACTCCATCAGCCGTCGATAACACCAAACTGCCATTGGCCGGCGGAACAATGGCCGGCGCCATCGTTATGAACGGGAACAACATCGAAACCACCGGTCATATCACCATGGACAATCAACGGGTTTTGACCTTGGGTCGTTTCACAACCGCGCAAGAGGGCGGATTGGGCATGACCCACGCCGGTTCAATTTTTTATAACACGGATTTGAATACGGTTCGTTTGTGGAATGGTTCGGCCTACGTCGGTTTTGAACCCAGTGGTTCCGCCGGCGGCGATTTGACCGGCACCTATCCCAATCCCACGATTGCGTCCAATGCCGTGAAGGCGATCAATATCGCGCCTGACGCCGTAACCAGTTCAAAAATTTTGGATGAATCGGTCACCGAGCCGAAAATCGCCGACGATGCGATCAGCGCCCGCACCGTCGACCAAGCGGGTATCGGCGCCGGCCGCTTGGTGATCAGCGATAGCACCACGGGTGCGACGTTGAAATTTAAGTCCTGCGCTTTGAATGAAATTCTCCAGTGGGGAGGCCCCACGACAGGTTGGATCTGCGTGGATCTTTCCACTGTACTGGGCGGCTCGTTGGGAACAGCGGCTTTTCGAGACGTCGGCACGAGCGCGGGCAATCTGCCGGAACTGGATGCCACTGGAAAAATCCCGGCTTTCCTGCTTCCGACCTCAAGCGTGAATGCCGAACAACTTCAGGGACGAGACGTGAGCGGTAACGCGCCAAATCCCTCCGACGTTTTGATGTGGGATTCGGTGGACAGCGAATGGAAACCGACTCCCTTGCCCGCGGCGCCCGTCACTTCGGTGGCCGGCAAAACGGGTGCGGTAAGTTTGGATGTCGAAGATATCGCATCGGGTGCTGGAAAATACTTTCGGTACGCGCCCAGCGGCACCGCTTGCGGCGTCAACGCGGTTTTGAAATGGGATGGTTCCGCCTGGCAGTGCGGAATCGACGCCGGTGCCAGTGGCAGCGATGCCGTCAGTTTGCAAGGCGTGATGATCGACTCCACGGCTCCGACTTCAGGCTACGTGTTAAAGTACGACGGAAGCCAATGGACTCCCGCCACCGATGAGACCGGTCACACGGTTGATGTTGACACCAACACGGGCTTGTTGATCGCCGGCTCCGGAAACGCGAAAACTCTTTCCGTGGACGTCGGCACGACAGCGAACAAGATCGTTCGGTTGGATGGCACCGCCAAGTTGCCGGCTGTGGATGGATCACAATTGACCGGCTTGACCGTCGGACAAATCAGTTCGGCGGCGGGCGAATATCTGACGTATAAACCGAACAACACGGCCTGTACGAATAATCAGACTTTGAAGTGGGATGGCTCCAAGTGGATCTGCGCCGATGATGATGCGGGACCGGGCGGAGATATCACCGAAGTCGTCGCCGGCACGGGTTTGACCGGTGGTGGACCTTCCGGCTCCGTTCAGCTGGACCTCACCGACACCAGCGTGATCGCGGGAACCTATGGTTCGAATTCGGAAGTCGCGCATTTCACGGTCGATGCTCAAGGTCGGTTAACCACGGCGGCGAGCATTCCTATCTCAATCCCCCCGTCTTCGATCACGCAATCGGGCGCACAAAACGACCAGGTGTTGAAGTGGACCGGTTCGCAATGGGAACCCGCTACGGACGCTGGCATCGTTGATTTGATCGCGGGCACAGGAATGATAGTCAACGGCGGAACGGTGACCAAAACTCTTAATGTTGATGTGGGGACCGGAGCAAATCAGATTCCTCAACTCGACAGCACCGGTCGCTTGGGTCTTGGTACGAACACCGTAACCAACGGCGCGATTTTGGACCTGTGGGGCGAAACACAAAGCACAAGCTCACTGATCGTCCCCCGGGCTTCGACGGCCAACCGTCCAACCTCGCCCGTCGACGGTATGATTCGTTACAACATCTCATTGGCGAAGTTCGAAGTTTTTGAGAACGGTACATGGACCAATATGGTCGGCAGCACGGGTGCAACGAGCGTCGATGAACTCATCGATGCGCGATCGCCTGGGAGTGGATCGATTTACATCGGAACAAACTCAGGAACGTCCGGGACTGGATCCTCAAATACCGCGTTAGGCATTAGTGCCCTAATGAATTCCATCACGGGTAGCGGTAATACGGCCATTGGCTTTAGCGCGTTGAATTCCAACACGAACAGTGCGAACAATACCGCGATTGGAGCGAACGTTCTCGTGAACTCGACCGGTGGAAACAACACTGCGATCGGATCTTCGGCACTCCACTGGCACACTTCTGGAAACTCAAACGTGGCGATCGGAACCAATGCAGGCGCTGGAAGTATGTCCAGCATACAAAATCAAAACGTAATTATAGGAGCCCAAGCCGGACAAAGTGTCCAAAGTGCCGACCAGAATATTTTCATAGGTTACAGAGCTGGAAGCAATTTAGAAAACGGCGCTGGCAACATTATTATTGGAACCGACATAACCACGCCCACGATTTCCTCGGACAGCTACCTCAATATCGGAGATGCGATCGTCGGCGATCTTTCGGCCGGCGGTCATGTCCGGTTCAAAGCCCCGGACACGGCACCGGCGGATGCGGATTTTACCCCGGGTCAGTACAGTATTTGGCTGGATGAAACCAATGACGAGTTCGAGCTTAAGGCCATGAAATCCGACGGCACGATCTTCAGCCGCACATTGGCCGGCAGTACGGCTGATAATCTGGGCGATCACACCGCCACCGAAAATATCAAACTGAATGGAAATTGGCTCAGCAACGATGGCGGCAACGAAGGCCTACGGATCGATAACTCCGGACTGGTGGGAATCGGCACCTCAGCACCCGCCCGTCTCTTACATGTTAACGGTGTGGCTCGCATTTCACCGACAGCGCTCCCTGGCACGGCGGGAGCGGGCGACTTGATGTTTGATTCCGGAGATGGAAACAAGTTGAAATATCATGACGGCACCAGCTGGCAAACGGTCGGCACCTCTCATGGAACCGTCACCGTCGTCGATATGACGGTGCCCTCGTTCCTCTCTGTGAGCGGTGGTCCGGTCACCACAGCGGGTTCTTTCGATATCACTTTAAAAAATCAAGGCGCGAACCTTGTGTTCGCGGGCCCGCCTTCGGGCAGTTCGGGAACGCCGGATTTCCGTGCCTTGGCGGAAGACGACATTCCGGATCTGGACGCCGCCAAGATCGCCTCTGGAACTTTGGGCGTGAATCGCGGTGGCACCGGTCGAAATTCATTTTCCAACAACGCGATTTTGGTGACTGACGGTTCAGGAGCTTTGACGGCGGGAGTAACATGTTCCAATGCGGGTTATGCCATGAAGTGGGATGGCTCTCAGTGGATCTGCGCCGCCGACAATCAAGGTTCCACCAGCGTCGGAACCGCCGGTGAAGTGCAATTCAGTGACGGTTTTGGAAATTTGAATTCCAATATAGACTTCTTCTGGGACAACTCGCTGTCCCACTTGGGTATCGGCACCACCGCTCCAAATTTCCCATTACATGTGGCTGGACCTATTCATACGGACGGGCAATTTCTTGCTTCTTCCGGCTCCTCCTCAGCGCCCGTCTATTCGAACGCTGGAGACACCAACACAGGATTATTTTTCCCCGCCTCGGACCAAATCGCCGTTGCGGCGGGCGGCGCGGAAACTTTACGTGTGGCGAACGGAAAAGTCGGAATCAACGTGACAACAATCGGCGATGCCGCCCTTCATGTTCACCGTCCCATTAATAACGCCCCGGTTCTCATCGCCCAGGGCGGTTCATCCAAATCCATTTTCCGGCAAACCACGGGATCGGCCAAATCAGAGTGGATCACGAGAAGTGATGAAACGATGGAACTCGATGCGGGTGGCGACGGTGACTCTGAAGTTGTCGTGACCTCCGGCGGTCGAATAGGTATCGGTGGTCCGCCATTAAGTGCCGCGCTCACTGTTCATGGAACAGGCACGAATAGTCTCATGATCATCCCCGCGGACTCGACGGCCAACCGACCTTCTGCAGAGATGGCCGCCCTCAGGTACAATAAGCAAGAGCACCTTTTCGAAGTCGGTGTCGACAGCCAGTGGCACAATATGGTCACAATTTCCCAAAACGGAGTCATCTCGGGACGAACCCAAAATGAGGAAATGATTATTTCCGCCGACCCCGAAAACAACTACGGTGGTGGCGCGGAAATCAAACTCACCGGTTCAACGGCCGCTGACCCCAAGTACTTTTCTGTCAGTACCGACGGAATTGAGCGCATGTCGATCAACGAAGACGGACGAATCAACGTCACTGGACTGGCTGGATTCAGCGAGCCAATTTCAGCCCCCAACGTCAACGGAGTGACCATCGTGACGTCGAGCGGTATTACGTTCAACGGCGGCAATCCGCTCAATCATAATAAAAACGCTTTGCTCATTTTGAATGCGATGAGCGGATCTATCACTGTCGAGTGTATTCAACCCGGGTCCCGTGGCCAATCGCTGAAAATCCTGCGGTCAATGGCCGCCTCGACAACGCTCATTAACGGCTCTCCATGCAGCCCAAATTCACCGATTCACACCGCTTTCGTCGGCGGCGGTGGGAGTATTGCTTCGGACGCAAGTAATGGCTTTCACGTCGAGCTGGTGTATTTGAACGGCAACGACGCCTACAGCGGAAGCCCTGCCGGATGGTATATCATTTCTTTTGACCCTTAATTGAAGGGGCCGGTCAAAAATGAAAAGCCCGCGTTTTTCGCGCGGGCTTTTGATGCTTTGGTCATTTAGCTGGTAAAGGTTACTGTCCGATTCGTGCGGCAACCTCTTCATCGGTCAGATGAAGCGTTTCTTCCGAATTCGGATCCACGCAGCGCTCGGAGGCGAAGAAGGTCACGAAGGTGAACGCCTGGGAAACCAAGTTAAAGCAGGCTTCGGGTCTCATGCAGGCCGTTTTAAAGCGCTCCTGTGTGTTGACGAAATTCAGATTTTGATCAAGGCCCAATCCAACGGCGACATTACCCGACGGATCCACCACAAGGCACTCGTACACGGTTGCTTCAGAATAATGGTTGTCCCACGGACCCTCTTCGGAAGGACAAATCTCTTCATACTTGTCTTGGGCTTCATTGATCAGGTGCTGCACAATTTTGCTTCCGGCCAGAGGTTTGATTTTAGACACGACGCTCACGTATTTGTCGAGTTGATCGCCGATGATTTCACACTTCTTTTCTTTGATCTGTTCTTTCTTTTCTTTGATCTGTTCTTTCTTTTCTTTGATCTTGTCTTTCTTTTCTTCGATCTTTTCTTTGACTTTATTGAGCGCATCCTTGAGGTTCAGCTTCGCGTGAGCCGCTGGAGCCATGGCACTCATCACGAAAATTGCGGTGGCAAAAGAAAATACCGTACTAAAACAGGCGTTCATACACTTCTCCCCTATTTGACCATTTTTGTTTAGTTGTTTTGTCAAGGCGCCTCAAGGTCGTGACGTGAGGTGACGAGGATGACCGCGTGCCCTGCTTGCCTTTCGATCTCTTCAAGATGTGGACCAGCCTCAAATCCAAACAAATTTGAATCCGGATCATCAATAGATCTTTTTGATCCATGCCTCTAGATGAAACCGATACAGTCGAAAAGAGATTGGTCATTCAATCGCATGGCATCAGTCTCGCTAAACTATTTCAATTTGGGAATAATTTTAAAAATGAAACAGTTTGCCGGTGTTTTTTCGTGAGTAACACACGAAAAGCGGGATCGCCCGGGCCCTCACTGTTCATTATCTGCACAGTGGTCAGACCGCAGCCAGCCACATCGTCTATAATTTGTTAGACACTGGCCCCGGTGTTGCTTCTCTCACTGTTTGATGAAAACCCTTACCCGTTTCATAATGATCCGCGCGGGACTTATCCTTGGTATCTTGACCTTGATCGCCGGATTTCAAAATTGTGGGAACACGCTGAAAGCGCCAGGATCGGATTCTGGCGGCCACCAGGCCCCCTCAGTTGATGAAAAGGTGATCGGGCATGCGGGAGCCACGGAACGGTTGCTCTATATCCAGAATCAAGTGACACCGCCATCAAACGGCCTGGAGCTTGAATTAAAGTCGGGCGCGCTACAGGTCGGCGCGAAAAGCTGCGTTCTCGATGCCACTCGATTGGAGCAAATCAGATCGCTTCTCGCGACCAGCGCCATTTGTGAGCCTGCGCTGCCCCCTGGGGCGGTGGCGTGCATGGCCATCGGTATTCCGGATATTCAACTCATCTCGGGCGCTTCCACGATCGAGTTACGTCCCGTGGTTTGCCATAATGGTGTTTATCTTTGTGGCGGCGCGGATCAAACATTTCGATCGCTTCTCAATGAGATTCGCGCACAGCCTCCAGCGGGTTGCGCGCCTTAACTCTATTCCCAACGAAATGTCATGGTGAACGACGGGTAAATCGTGGTCCTCGAGTGAGTGACCTGAGCCAGATTGGTTTGATTGGTGATTTCCTCGACGAAACTGGCTTTGTAGTAAACGAGCTTGGCGCCGATAAAGACGTTCTCCCACATCATGGGCGTGTACCCGAATTCAAATCTCATACTTGAACCGCGCAATTCGGTCGTGTCGGCCGCGGTGTAATCGGCTTTGGTGATCAGATTGTAGATCATGCCGACGACCCACGTGCGATCTTTGTTCAGATAATAAAGCAGCTTGGGTCCCATGTCGGTGATCTTAAGGCTGGTTTCAGTGCCGGGGTTGTCGCTATAGGTGAGCGAAGCGTAATTCCATCCCAAAATCAAACGGCGCTTTTTGGTCAACGGGAAGCCCGCCATAACGTCATAAAAAGTTCGCTGGTATTGGCTTTCGGTTCCATCGTAGCCGAGCGAGTCCGTAAGATAAAACAAATTGAGATCAAATACAGGTTTGACCGCCCGAGCTTCAGACGCGCAAAAGATCGCCAAAAATACCGCCGCTATTCTCACATGATCATTTTAAGGGTTTCAGCGGGCGACGTCGACCGTTCGTGGTCGAGTCGCATGACCTTGGCCTAAAAAGGAACTCACTCCATGAATCAGTTCCTGCCAAAAGTTGTGCTGCACCTGTCGGGGTCGCGTGCGCTGATACATGGAGTAAAGAATGATCACCAGCCCAACGGCGAAGATCGCCAGCGAAAACCAAGTCCGATAACTGAATATCTCCCGTCCCTCGTCCAGACTTTCCGCGGCCGAGAGAATGGCAAGTATGAATCCCGTCACCGTGAAGACCGCTCCGGAAAACGCGAGGAGCGTGCGCTTGATGAATAATTTTGTAAGGTGAACGACCGAAGATTCCACCTGCGGACTGTCCGCGGCCCTCAATGCAATGTCGGCCAACCATTTCGTAAGAAACACGATCAGCAGGAATTTGAACAACTTCATTACCTGCGTGACGAGCAATCTTTATTCCATGGTCGGACGAATTCATGCCCAATTTCCGCCACGATACGGTACGAAAATGCCCCGAATTTCAGGGAAATTCGAGGCTTCCGCCCCACCTGGCCTGGTCCCGGCGTTGCAATCATTGGCTACGTTTGCGGTTGAACTGAGGAGGCCGAAGATGCTTCGAAAATCATGGCTGTTTTTATTACCGCTCGTTTTGAGCGGTGGATTGGCTAATGCGCAACTTTCATCAAGGGATATTTCGCCGGGAGGATTTTTCATCGAGCCGGCCATTTCCTATGAAATCGGCGACACGAAAATCACCTGGCCCTCGCCGTTACAGAATTCCACCGGTAGCTCGGATGGAATCGGACTTGGACTGCGCGGCGGAATCCACATCAGTGAGATCTTTTTCGCCGGCGTGGATCTCAGGTATGCGTTCACCAAGTTCACGGATTCTTCGGTGAACTATAAATCCGATTCCGAATCCTGGAACTGGGGCCCTTTCGTCGGCGCACAGATGCCGGTCGCAGGACTCAGAGTTTGGGGAAGTTATCTGCCCAACGCCGAGTTGGACCCCAAGGCCAGCGGAAACTTCAACGCCAAATTTAAAAACGGAAACGGATGGCGGCTGGGCGCGGGATTTCACATCGAAATGGTCAGTGTGAATGTGGAATACCAGGAGATCAAATACGGAACCACAACGGTGGAGCAAATCGGACCGTTCGCGACGAACACCGATTTTCATAGCGCCGACTTGATCAATAAAACCTGGCTTTTCAGCGTCTCCTTCCCGATCGCGCTAGGCTCCTATTAGGCCTGGGCGACGCCACGGCTCATTCATCGTTGCTCACCGCTTTACGGAATGCTATGGATTGCCAATCCTCAAATTGGCGCCCGTAGCTCAGTTGGATAGAGTACCTGGCTTCGAACCAGGGTGTCGGAGGTTCGAATCCTTCCGGGCGCGCCAGCTCTCCACTTTCAACTTGTCTCGCCAGTGATAAAGCTTAGTATTCCTGCTAGGTAGCGATATTTATCGATTTCCCATTCGCGCTCAAAAACCATCCAATTTTACAAACATAATCCGTTTTTTACATCGCTAGCCGGCGGGCGGCCCGTGGCATAGGGATTGGAGTAGATCCGCCTAGGAGCGATGATGATGGCAAGGAAGCCAATTAAAAGCGATCGCCAATGGAATGGCGTCTGTCGATGGATGACAAAAATCGTCCTCGCCGCTGTGGTTTTTTCAAGTGCCACCGCCACAGGCCAAGACCTCGCGAAAATTGAACAAGATTACAGACAGTGCGTGAAATTGGCCCAAAGCGCGCTCACCTTTGAAGAAGTATCCTACGTCGTGAGCTTCAACAATCACCTGAACAAAATCTTGATGCCCTATTTCAGCTCCCGCACGGCCACCGAAGAGGAGTTCGAAAAGTCATTGGCGGACGGGATCAAGTCCATGAATATCGGCGAACGCTCAATGAAAGTCCTCTCCCGCCTGCAGTTCGTGATCGCGGAAAAGCGACTCCGTTTCCATGTCACTCGCACGGCGAACCTGCATCACCCCAGTTATCGCGCTTACGATTTCCTGCTGACCGAGGCGATGTACAATCAACGTCCGGTTGATCTTGATCGACTCGAACGGGCTCACACGAAACTGGTCACGGATATCCCCGCCTCATCCCTCCTGGTCACCACCCTCACGCGAATGGTTCTCGAAGTTCAGACGGACAATGCGGCCAGAGCCAATGACAATCGCCGGTTTTACTTAAGCTTATCCAAACAAGCGGCCCTCAGTATCGTCGGCTTCGGGCTGGCGGTTGGGACCACGTTCGGAGGGCCCGCCACCGTGTATTGGGGTGGAAAACTCGCGGCGAAGGCCGGTCTGGCGGTTCTCGGCGGTGAAGTCAGCGCGGGCTTTATTCTTGGCGGTTTAGGCGCGGGTGGTGCGGGCGCCTTTTTGGAGCCGATGACCAACACGCTGCCCATTTCCTACTTCCGCAGTCTGGAGCATGGCACCCCCTGGCGCTGCGAATTGGTTCGGCAGGAGGCCTACTCAAAAGTTGCCGACAGCATTAAAAACACGGCGCAAATGGGAGCCGTCGCCGGCTCCATGGGAACCATTGCCGGACACTATCTGAAACGAAAAATTTTGATACCCACCGGAATGGCCGTCGCCGCGGGCGTGAGCTATGAGCTGGGCAGCATGGCCTACGAAATGTACAGAGCCCATCACTATTACACCCTTGCCCGGCAGATCGAAAGCCTCGAACGAGTTCCAGCGGATCTGAATTTCGAAAAGGAACTCCTCGCCAAGTTAGCTTGGAGGGAATTTTTCGTCCGCGCCGAACGAGTCACCCAACACGCGGGAAATGCGGCCGTCATAGGCGTCCTGGCCAAAGCCTTCTTTCATAATGGCGAATTCGCCGATGCCTACCGGGTGGGCGCTGAAAAAATCAAAGGTCTAATGGCCTATTCCGCCGACACCCTTCCCTGGGTGGGCTCCACGGGGGCCGACGTGGCCAGGGCCGGCCGCCAAGCCCTCACTCAACGTACCCTGGCCAGCCAATCGAGCTTTCATGCCTGGGTCGATAGTTTCATGAGAAAACTTAACTCCAGAGCCCTTGCGTACCCCGTTCATCGCCCCATGCCCGCCATGGAATGGGTGATTCCGTAAATTTTTTATTGCACCGCATCATTTTTTCAGGTACAAACACCATGTGAAACGTTCAGCCTTGCTCTTTTTCGTACTCATGGGCGCCGTAGCCCAGGCTCAGGAACTGGCTCTCCACTGCCGTTTTACGGATGGCCGCAATCGTAACGTTTTGGCCAGCTTTCGCATAGATTCCGAAGAGCTTGATGACCGCATCCCGGAAGGGTCACTGCAGTTTACGATCAACGACTTCGCCTTTCCCCCAATCCCGGTTTACGTGAATCCAAATGATCCGGAGTCCACTGTCGTCGTGGATGAAAACGGGAAAATCAAGAAAGCCAATGTCTATTTCGATCTCAACTCCCGCCGCGCTTTCTTTAAAGCTTCGGAATCCTCGGAAGTGCTGTTTGATTTCACCCAGGGATTGAGTGACGGCGAACCCAAACCGGCTGAATGCCAAAGCTCATTTTAATTTGAGCGCCGCCGCCCGCGCGGTGATTGCAATTTCAAAACGAAATCTTCGGTGAGCGGTTGGTAAAGATCGGCCGCTTCTTTCATTTCCGGAGAGGTCGTCTCGGGCCATGACCAGATTTCCACCCGGCAACCGCGCGAGCGCAGGTACCAGATCAGCGGCAAAAAGTCTTTATCGCCGCCAAGAATGATGGCGACGTCGATCTTGTCAGCCATGGTCACCGCATCGATCACCAAAAACGTGTCGGCGTTTTTCGAGGGTCGGCGGATCTCGCCACCCAAGCTCGACCAAAAGGTTTCAAACTCGTTGGAAATCTCTTTGAATACCGGTTTGTAATACAAGATACGGATGATTTCGCGGTCCCCGACCCGATCAAGAATCTTTTTGTAATCCGTGCGGCCTTCGTGATGCTTCAAACTCGACATTTCGATGTTTTCAGCATCCACGAAAATAGCGACTTTTTGGAAAAGAAGATTTTTTCTAGTTTGTTGATTTGAATTTTGTCGACCCATTGAACTCCATTTCTGTGATTCGATTTAAGCAATAATCGTCGGATTTGTCGACAACGGTGCAAAGCTGACTCGTTGGACCGACTTTCATTCAACCAATTGCAGCCTGAAACGGCATGGTTTGTGGACCCCTCATCACTGAAGCCCGGTGATCCCCTCTAAAACAGTCACCGGGTGTACCTGGGCCTTGCCATCCCCAACAAGCTGCAGCCCGCCATAGGCGGCTCCTGTGGCCAAAACGGACCAATGTATTTGGTCCGTTTTATTTTGTCCTTCAAAGTGCTTTGGAGTGTTTCGAAGTGATTACGGTTTTGATGTTTCCGCGAACATTAAAATCGCCGACCACTTCAATTTCCCAGGGGTCTAAAAGTTCGACAAGATCCTGCAAAATCTGATTGGTCACATCTTCGTGAAAGATTTTTTTGTCTCGAAAACCGTTGATGTAAAGTTTGAGACTTTTTAGTTCAACGCACCATTTGTGTGGGACATATTTGATACGAATCGTGGCAAAGTCCGGAAATCCCGAGCGCGGGCAAAGACAGGTGAATTCGGGGCACGTGAACTCTACGGTGTAACGACGGACCAGTGTGCGATTTTCGAAACGTTCCAATTTGTTTTCGCGAATCGCTTTCTGGCCGTAAAGCTCGCCGTCGGAAAGTTCTGTTGACATGTTCGACACCTTTAGAAAAATTCCAGAATTGACGATTTCAAATCAAATCACTTACATTACGGAACCTTGTTCCGCAATGCGGAATTTGTTACAAATATTATATGGGTATGGGATTGAGAGTTTTTTCGTTAATCGCGATCGCAATAAGCCTTTCGGCTTGTGCATCGAAATCCGTTGACCGCGCGGGCTGCGATCAACGTGATTGGTATGAACTGGGCCGTCACGACGGCGCTCAGGGTTCAACCAACGATCAACTTTCAAAGTATTCCAGCGATTGCCGCCGCTTGCGCCCCGACTGGGAATCCATGTACGCCAATGGCCGAAATGCTGGACTGGTCGAGTATTGCACCTCGGAAAACGGCTTTGAACTGGGCCGCATGGGAATCACCTACATGTATGTTTGCCCCTCTCAACTGGAACCGGCGTTCTTAAGCGGTTACCGCAAAGGGCAACGGGCCCGCGCATTGGAAATCGAAAATAAAAATCTCGACACCAAAATCGACCTCATGACCGAAAAACTGGATCAAGCTTCACAGGAGTTCGAGCGTGGACAACTGGCGCGCGAACTGAAGCAACTTCGCGCCAAACGCGAACAGAATCAAAAAGAACTCAACAAAACAGTTTCAAACTAAAAGAACTGCCCCACTAGCCTGCAGCTAATGGCCCCGCACGAATCATATTGTTGTGATAAACCGCATAGATGGCGAGATGAAGGCGCAATCTATTAGGAATTTTCGTTGTGCACCAAGTCTTCCGCACCAAGCGATTAATATTGGCTCGAAGCATCGCACACGTGTGATTCAAGCTAAAAAGTGGATCAAATCGGATCTTCTTCAATTCCCCCTGTCCGACAATCGAACCTCTTTGCCCTTTGAACCGCTCATGCGAATTTAAAGGAAAGTGACGTCTTAGAATTTCTGGATACATTGGGTTTTGATCGGATTTGAAATGTACATCAGGTGTGGTGAGTGGTTTTAAACTCTCACAAAGCTCACTCAATGCTTTCGGCCTGAAATCCGGTCTTGGGCCATATTTCTTTCGAGAAATGCGGGCGAGCTTTCCTTTGGCCGGCATCTGGGCCACTTGAAAACTTAATATTCTTCTGGTCTTTGATTCAACGGCTAGTGGAACGGAAAGCGGTTTACACTTTGTGTGCTCGAAGGTTTCAAGCTCATCAAATTCAACAACAGTGGCCAGGGGACTGGATTTGTTTTGATGTTCAAGTTCATGCACTGCTTTTTGGCCAAGAAAAAGAAACTTTCGTTCAACCGTGGTTCGGGAGATATGGAGTAATTTTGCGATTCGGCGCTGAGATACGCTTGAAGCTAATAGTTTGTTGATACGATGATTGAGGTGACGCTTTTTTTGCCTAAAGCAGGGGTGAAAGGTGGCATAAGAAAAGTATCTAGAGCAGCTAACGCAATAAAATCTTCGCACTCTTTTTCCGTCGGATGTTCGGCGGAAGAATCCGGCTTTTAGAATACGCATCCGGCGATCGGACAATTCTTGTGATGAATGACAATAGGGGCAACTTGGTCGCATGCCCTGTGGTTAAGGGCAAAATTCTCGCCAGGATTTTCTGCAGGCTAGTGGGGCAGTTCTAGTAGTTTTTCGGGATTATCAAAACAGCGCAGATAGTAATTAGCGAGAACTTGGCGAAATTGCGCCTGATCAAGCACGCCCTTATCCGGAAGCTCCTTGAGTTTCAAATGGGCGTGATAAAAGATCAGAGCCGCGGCCACGGAAATATTAAAACTTTGTGAAAATCCCACCATGGGAATGCGGAAGCGGCCGTCCACAAGGTCCAACATTTCTTTTGATACCCCGTCGCGCTCGTTGCCAAGGACAATGGCGACGGGCCCGGTCCAATCCAAGTCGTCGATGGAGTGCTCCGTATTCAGATCGGTGGCCCAGACCCGATAACCCTCGGCGCGCAGTTGTTCCACGGACTCCCGGGGCGAACTGTGCGCTCTAATATCAAGCCACTTCTCGGCCCCCTTGGTCACCCGGTTGGCGGCCTTGAATTTGGCGCCCGGCAGGTCGATCAGATGCATGCGAAAGAATCCAAAGGCCTCGGCCGATCGCATAACCGCACTCACGTTCCCCCGGTCATAGATATTCTCTAAAACCGGAAGCACTTTTAATGAGCGGGCCGCCACAACCTCGTCCAACCGTTTTTTGCGCTCTTCGGTCAGCATGGGCCCAAGCCGCGCCAGAATATGGTCCACCGGAAATTGGGAATTCCCCACCCGGATCGGATCCGTCCAGCTGAGACGATGCCGACTGAAATCTATATCTTGATCCATTTGCGCAAATTCTGCTTTTGAAAGCTGGGCAGAGCGAAAGCCGCGCGATGTATTTCCGAATTATAGTAAAAACAATCCAGTTCACAGTCGCGCTGATCCCGCATGGGATGACGGCCGTTTGACGCCCAAAGGAAGGACCACAATCCGCCAGGATAGGTCATATTGGTGAAATTAAAGTAAGTCGTCCACTCAAATCGCGGATTCACGATGGAGAGGAGCTTCGCCTGCATTTCACTTTCATAAAACACGCTCTCCCCTTGGGCGATCACGATGCCATCGCGATTTAAATGATCGGCCACGTTCGAATAAAACTCTGCCCCGAACAGAGGTTGGGCCGCGCCCACGGGATCCGTGCTATCAATCATAATCACATCAAACTTCTGATCGGTTTGTTGGACGAATTTCACGCCGTCGTCGATGTGCAATTCCATTTTGGGATGATCAAAAATCTTTCCCGTTTT
Organism: Bdellovibrionales bacterium; assembly: GCA_041690295.1. Lineage (GTDB taxonomy): Bacteria > Bdellovibrionota > Bdellovibrionia > Bdellovibrionales > UBA1609 > JALHOQ01. The sequence continues at coordinate 71,204 of JAWLHR010000006.1, read as the reverse complement.
CGGGATGAACTTGCGGCAAGCCTCAACCACCATTTCGTCGATTTCAACCAGCGTGCATTTTTCAACGCTCGGATGGCGCAAGACTTCGCGGGCGGTACCGCCATCGCCGCCACCGATGATCAACACGGATCGAGGATTCGGATGAACATGTAACGGCACATGGGCCATCATTTCGTGATAGATGGACTCATCCCGCTCCGAGAGCATGAAGCAACCGTCGTTCATCAGAACCCGACCGTGATGGGAACTCTCGAACACTTCCACTTTCTGAAATGGTGATTGGGCGGAAAAAAGTTTTTCTTTGAGTCCCAAGCGGAAATTGAGCCCCTCTTTATAATTCTCTTCGATCCACCGGCTCATGGGACATCCTCAAGCGGAACCGCAAGCATCGGTTCCTTGGACTTCAGATAGTAAGTTGAAAATCCCACCTCAAAACCGCAGCTCAAACTTTGGCGTACGTAGTGGCGTTGGATGAACGGATTCAATTCGAACGCGCCCAATTCCTTGGCCGGATGAAAATAAATCACGTCGAATGAAGCGGGCTGAAAAAGTTCAATCACGCTTCTCAATGTGGGCACGAGCCTGTCGCCGAGGCGCACATTGGTTTCGAAGCTGACATAGGATCCGTTTTCTTCCGGCGTGACGTGAATCGTGTAGTACTCATGCTCGCGAATGGCATTGGCCGAATAACCACATGGTTCAAAAAGATGATCATCGATTTGGAAGCCCGGAAAGATGCTTTCCATGCAAGTGAGCGACCGAGTGCGGCCCAGTGATTGAGGGCCGCTGAACAATTCCCGCGCCGGGCCTTGAAGATTATAAAGCAGGACCTCAAGTGTGCAGTCGGAGCTGTCGGGCCTGAAATCCGGCTTTTCCGCATGGTAGAGAAAGAGATGATGCTCATCCGGCGAACCGAACCGGTAGGCCTTGCCTTTGAGCTTGGTCTGCAAAATGGCCACGTCTTTTAAAAAATCAGTTTTCTGCTGGTGGGGATAGTATTCGTTCTTCCGTTCGAAGGTCAGAAAATCGACATTTTCCGGGCCCAAGTGATCGAGTAAAAAACAGGCGGATTTGACCAAGCTCGTGCGGCCACAGGTGATCATGGTGATCCGGTCGTCCCAGACAAACAAGCTCGACTCCGAAAGCAAATAGGCGACCATCTTCTCGTTGCGGATCTCCGACAGAATTTGCGCGCCCGCGAGCCGCACGCATTTCCGCCAAAAATCCGCGCCGAGGGAGAGAAACCGCGCCTCTGTTGCCACCAATTCAAACTTTTTTTCAGTGCCCTCAAACCACATATTTTTCTCTTAACAAACATCGATTTAAATGCAAGCGGCAATCTTGTGGACAGATCGGTTTTGAAATCTTACAAAGGCCCGAAATGGCTCTGATTTCCGTGATCGTTCCCACCTATAATCGTGCACAAACTCTATTAAGAGCCTTGGAGTCCGTCATCAACCAATCCCACTCGGCTTGGGAGATGGTGGTTGTTGACGATGGCTCAACGGACGACACCAGAGAGCGCGTGAGCCGATGGGCCGCGGATGCTGGAGTTCAATCACGATATCAATATGTCCGGACAGAGAATCGCGGCGTGAGCGCCGCACGTAATCTCGGCGTTCAAATCGCCCAAGGGGATTGGCTGGCTTTTCTGGATTCGGATGATGAGTGGTTGCCGAATAAATTATCAACTCAATGGCCGCTCCTCTCCGAATTCAAATGGGTCCACGGAGAAGAGATCTGGATCCGAAACGGCGTGCGTGTGAACCCGATGAAAAAGCACGCCAAAAGCGGCGGGCGAATTTTCACCCGGTGCGCGGACCTTTGTTGTGTCTCACCGTCGGCGGTGATTTTATCGCGCGAAATTTTTGTCGAGGCCGATGGCTTTCGCGAAGATTTTCCGGTTTGTGAAGACTACGATTTATGGCTCAAGATCTCTAGCCGACATGAAATCGGTTTTGTTCCTTCTCCGATACTTCGGAAATACGGTGGGCATGGAGATCAACTTTCCCGGCGATTCGTGGCCATGGATTACTTTCGCTGCCTGAGCCTTCGCGAGCAGCTATCCAACCCCCACATCAGCGAGAAGGAACGGGATCACGTCAGGGAAGTGTTGGCGAAAAAAGAAGAAATTCTGGCTCGCGGCTTCGCCCGCCATGGCCGTCGTCTAGGCGACCTCATTCCCCGTGAGCCGGTTCAAAGCACTTGATTGAGATCCGCGCGACCTAAATCGCGGGTGATATTTTTTTGATGGGCCTCGAGCGTTCCGCCACCGATTTCAATCAGTTTGGCGTCCCGCCACAGCCGCTCGACCACATACTCGCCAACGTAGCCATAGCCGCCGAGCACTTGAATGGCCCGATCAGCCACATTCTTGGCCATGGTGGCGGCCACAAGTTTCACGCCATCGGAATCCAGCCGTTGCCCCTGCTTATCCAGTCGCATCCGGCGGGCGGTTTCATAAACATAGGCTTTGGCGGCCCGAAACTCCGCGTAGCTTTCGGCGATCATTTTTTGCACCTGACCGAAGTCCGCGATCGGTCGGCCGAAGGCTTCCCTTTCGCCGGCATACTTACTCATGATCTGCAGACAGCGCCGGGCCATGCCGATACTCATCGCCGCCAAGGTCAACCGTTCAAATTCCAGATTGCGCATCATATGCAAGAGCGAATCACCCTCGCGGCCGATGAGGTTCTCAACGGGAACTTCACAATCTTGAAATACGAGTTCGGCCGTATTGGATCCGCGCATACCCAGTTTGTCTTTGATTTTCTGGCCGACTGAAAATCCCTTGGCGCCTTTTTCAACGATGAAAGTGGAAATCGAGCCTTTACCGTCATTTCCGGATTTGGCGTAAACCAGAACACAATCACAAGGCGTTCCGTTTTCATCCACGGTGCCGTTGGTGATCCACATTTTCCGGCCGTTCAAAATATAATTGGATCCCTTTTTGACGGCGGTGGTTTTCATGCCGAGGACATCGGTCCCCACATGAGGTTCCGACATGGCCATCGCCCCCACCCATTCACCGCTACAGAGTTTGGGGAGCCATCGCTTTTTTTGTTCGTCGCTGGCATTGGCGTTGATGTTGTTGGCGCACAGTACGGCATGGGCCAGATAGGCCAGGCAAAATCCCGGATCGCTGGCCGAGATCTCTTCGTGGGCGATCACAGCGGCCACCGCGTCCATGGCCGATCCGCCATAGGCTTCATCCACCGTGATGCCAAGCAAGCCCAACTCACCTAAACGGCGGAATAACGGAAGATTGAACTGTTCCTTACGGTCGAACTCCGCGGCCTGAGGTTCCACTTCGGAATTGACAAAATCGCGCACGGTTTGGCGGAGCAAAGCGTGCTCTTCCGTCGGGTTCCACAAATCATAGGATCGCCATTCAGACATAGTTTCAGAACGTTAACTCAGCGCCAGGCCCGCGAGCAAGCTCAACATTCCGCGCACAAAGGCTGAACGGACTTGCTGCCGTCGCGATAAACGGCCACCGATTTCAAGCCCATTTGCCAAGCCTGCTCGTAGACGGATTTGATTTCTTCGATCGTGGTGGATTGGGGCAGATTCACCGTCTTTGAGATCGCGCCGCTCAAAAAAGGTTGCGCGGCCGCCATAATCTTTAAATGCCCCATGGCCGTCACCCGCCGCTCCGGGCAGTCCTTGGGAGCAATGGCTGTGTCGAAAATCTTCAGGTGCTCGCGCTTAAACTGTGGCGCGCCCGCCACAGTCCCCTTCTCCGACACGTATCTTTCAATTTCTGCAATCTCACTTCCCGTGTATCCAAGGCGCAGCAAGCTTTCGTGCAAAGCCCGATTCTGCATTCGGAGCGCCCCGCCACCCGCCAAGGTTTTGGTTTTGACCAGCGAAAATTCGGGTTCTATGCCGAGGGTGTCGCAATCCATGAATAAACCGATGGTTCCCGTGGGGGCGATCAAGGTGACTTGGGCGTTGCGAAAACCCGTGTTGGGCGCTCGCTTCAAGACGGATTGGAACGTCTCATCGATTAAGGGGACGCTCTGTCGCGTTTCCCGCCAGGCTTGGAAATGGCGATCGATCACTTCAAGTCCAGCCGCCCGATTCAAGTCCCATCCGGCGAACGGGCCAAAGGCTTCGGCCAGGTCTTGGGACACTTCCAAAGCCAACGCATGCAGGCCAGCGGTGATTTTCTGTGTCCACAAAATGGCCTCTTCGCTTTCATAGGGAATCCCCAGCCGCATGAGCAACCCGCCAAGATTGGCGTAGCCCAGTCCGAGCGGCCGAAAGTGATGGGAGTTCCTGGCGATGTCCGCCGTCGGATAGGACGCATAATCCACCAAAATATCTTGCGCGATCAAAAGGATTCGGACCGTCTGCGCGAAGGCCTTCCAGTCAAAGCCATCCGGCCCCATGAACTTAACCAGATTGATAGACGCCAGATTACAAGCGGAGTCGTCAAGGAACATGAATTCACTGCACGGATTGCTGGCTCGAATCGGCCCGGAACGCGGGCAGAAATGCCACCTTTGAATGGTGTCATGGAATTGAAGTCCTGGATCCGCACACTCCCACGCCGCGCGCGCGATCTCTTGCCAGAGCTGAGCGGCTGGAATCGTCGCGGTGACATGGCCGCCGCGACGGGCACGAAGCTGCCAATCCCCGTTCTCCCGCACTCGCTTCATGAATTCATCGGTCACTCGCACGGAATTGTTGGAATTCTGTCCTGAAACGGATCGAAAGGCCTCGCCGTCCATTCCACCTGAAAATCCCGCCGCCATCAGTACGCGGGCCTTTCGCTCCTCATCCATCTTCCAACGGATGAACTCGAGAATTTCAGGATGATCGGCATCGACCACCACCATCTTGGCCGCGCGTCTCGTGGTGCCGCCGGATTTAATGGCTTGCGCGGCTTTATCGAAAATCTCCAAGTAGGAGATCAAACCGGTGGACTCTCCGCCACCTTCAAGTGGTTCGCCTTTCGCGCGCAAACTGGAAAAGTTCGTTCCGGTTCCGGAACCATACTTAAAAAGTTTGGCTTCGCTTTTCAGAAGATCGAAAATGCTGACCAGGTCATCCTTCACGCTTTGGATGAAACACGCGGAAGCCTGCGGATGGACATAAGCTGTGTTCAATTCGAGCACCTTTTCGCTCGTGCGATCGAAATAATAATTCTCGCCATGTCCCGCGATCTGGTATTCGGGAAAAATTCCGACATTGAAGTAAACCGGAGAGTTGAACGATCCCATTTGATGAAGCAGGATATGGGACAATTCATCTTTGAAGGCTTGTTCCGTGGCGGAATCGTTGAAGTAACCTTGCCAGGCTCCGGCGCGCGCGATCGACTCCACCACCCGGTGAAGAAGTTGGAAGACGCTTGTCTCGCTGCCCGCATGGGGCCCGACGCCGCGCTTGCGAAAATACTTCTGCGCCGCGACCTCCACCGCCGTCTGCGACCAGCGCATCGGCGCTTCAATGGGACCGTCAAATCCCTTGATGGCGATTTTTTTGCGCTCGGCCTGACCCAACACATCGTGTCCGGGCCGGGTGAAATAGCGGTTGAATTTCAACATCTTTGCCATAAAACTAGTGTCCCATGACGCCAAAACCTCTGTCCATGCCGATCTACATGGACCACAATGCCACCACCCCGCTTGATCCCCGCGTCCGAGCCGCAATGCAACCTTATCTGGAGCAGGAGTTCGGCAACGCTTCGTCCGCTTCACACGCCTACGGGTGGAAAGCGCAATCGGCGGTTAAAAAAGCGCGGGAACAGGTGGCTGGCCTCTTGAATTGCCGGGCCGCGGACGTGATGTGGACCTCAGGCGCGACAGAGAGCAACAATCTGGCCATTCTTGGCGTCGTCCGCCGATTGTGTAAACAAAAACCGCATATTATCACCCAAAGCACCGAGCACAAAGCGGTTTTGGAAGTGGCGGAAGCCGCCCAGGAATGGGATGCGGAGGTCACTGTTCTTCCGGTCGATGCGGATGGCATGATCCGGATCGAGGATCTGCGCAAGGCCATTCGCCCGAATACAGTGATGGTCTCGATCATGGTCGCCAATAATGAAGTCGGAACCATTCAACCCTTCGAGGAAATCGGCGAAGTCTGCCGCGAGAAGGGACTGATCTTTCACGCTGATGCCGCGCAGGCCGTGGGAAAAATTCCTTTGGATTTGCAAAAAGTCCGCGCCGATATGGTGTCGGTTTCGGGCCATAAACTTTATGGCCCCAAAGGCGTCGGCGCTTTGATCATCCGCACTTTGAATCGGGATTTCGAACTTAAACCTATTTTATTTGGTGGAGATCAGGAGAATAAACTCCGACCCGGCACCTTGAATGTGCCGGGCATTGTTGGTCTTGGTGAAGCCTGTGCGGTGGCACGCGAGGTGATGACGGAAGAATGTGAGCGATTAACCTCCTGGCGCAATCGGATCTTCAATGTTGTTGAAGATCAGTTCCCAAAAGTGAAGATCAACGGTTCACGGGAAAAACGTCTTTGCAACAATCTCAGCATGTCCTTTCCCGACATCCATGCCGATGATATGGCGCTGGAGCTTTCCGGAATCGCCTTCAGTTCGGGTTCCGCGTGCAATTCGGCCAATCCCAAGCCCAGTCATGTTTTGCGGGCCATGGGTGTGAGCGATGCCTTGGCCAGGTCCACATTGCGCCTCGGGTTGGGCCGCTTCACGACCGCGGACGAGATCGAAGTGGTCATAGATAAGTTATTGAAAATGCTTGGGAAATTCTATCATTAGTCCGCTTGCTTTAGACTCTTCAGCGTCTGTGATATATAATGGTCCTATGATTTCGGTGTCTGAATCCGCAGCTAAAAAAATCCAAGCCCTGAAGATTGAAGACCAGGCGGCGCCCGACTCTTTTCTGCGCGTGCAAGTGAAGCGCGGCGGCTGCTCCGGATTCTCGTACAAAATGGAATTCGATACCGTCGTGAAAGAAAACGATAAGGTCTTTGAATCCAACGGCGCGAAAATCGTCGTGGATGGTCAAAGCTTTTTGTACCTTGTCGGTCTTCAACTCGATTACGAAGGCGGCCTTAACGGCAAGGGCTTCATTTTCACCAATCCCAACGCCACCAAAACCTGCGGCTGCGGCACATCTTTCGGCGTATAAGGTAGGCCGTTCCAAATCAGGATGCACAAGGTCGAATTTTCGTCCGGTACATTGAACCGTGTTCCGACACTCGGGCGTTTGTTTGTCCGACTCAAAAATTAAGAAGTGAATAGGTGTTGATTAAGTCTTGCACTTTTTAGTGTGAGTCATGCCTCGAACAAAATCCGTCAATCAAAACATTTACCCGTACTTTGTCACTGCACGCTCAATTAACCGCGATTGGTTCAGAGTGCCCATGGAAGAAATGTGGGAGTTGTGTAGCGACTATCTTTCTCTACTCCACCATGGATTTTCGTTCCGCATCCACGCGTTCGTATTAATGTCGAACCACTACCATCTGATTGTCTCAACTCCGCTCAGTAACCTTCCCGAGGGCATGAATCATTTCCAAAGAGAAGTCAGTCGATACATTTCGCGCGCTTCCGGGCGGATCAACCAGACATGGGGAAGGCCCTATTATCCGTGCCTATTAGATTCCAATCATTATTTTTTTAATGCATACAAGTATCTTTACCGAAACCCAGTTGAAGCCGGTCTGGCCACCTCAGTCGAAACCTATCGTTACAGCACGCTTTTCCGTCTCCTCGGGTTCGGACCACTCAGTTTTCCTCTGGAGTTCGATACTTTATTATTTAATCCGAATTTAGATCTTGAACATTTAGCCTGGCTGAATACGGGCAGTTCGGATGACTTCATCGAAGTCGGAAAAGCTTTGGCACGGAAAAAATTCCATTTTCAGAAAACCAATCACTCTCGCAAGTACGTTCGTCCCGCAGATTTTGTCTTTTAGTCAGGTTTTTTCGTGCTGCATCCTGATTTGGAACGGCCTACCTTCTGCGGCGGCGGTCGCGCTTAAGTTCTTTAAGAAGTTTTTCGTCTTGTTCGATCAAAACACCGCCCAGAGAGTGGCTTTCGGCAGCGGAGGATTTGTGGACTTTGGTGAGGAATTTCTTGGTGACCGGACCCTCGGCGGCTTTTTCAACCTGCTCGGATAAGTCAACGGTCACGTCTCCAAAGCAAATCATTTGGCACGACAAGCGCCGCTGATCGATGTAGTAACCCGTTCCAATCAAATTCAGCTCTTTGCGTGACGGAGGATTCACATTCCATTCGCCATCCACCACCCGCACCCGGCATTCCGCGCAGGAAGGAAGTCCGTTGCACGTCGATCGAATGGGCAACTCGTGCTCGTGGGCCAAGTCCATCACCGACTGGCCCGGTTTGATTTCGTATTCCACGTTTTGCGGAAGAAATTTAACCTTCATCACTTCACCTGCACACGGACGAACTTCTTTTTGCCGGCTTTCAACACGAAGTTATCGCCCGATTTCAAATCCACTTTCATTTTGGGATCTTCGATTTTTTGACCGTCTCGTTCGACAGCGCGACCTTCAACCAATCGTCGAGCCTCGCTGCTCGATGACGCAAGTCCGGCTTCCACCATCAACTTACAAATCCAAAGTTCCTTTTGCGCCGAGGTTTCAAAAACCGGAATTTCATCCGGCAATCCCTTGTCGACAAAAATGCGGTTGAACTCTTCAACAGCTTTTTGGCCCGCACCTTCGCCGTGAAAACGATCCACGAGAATGCGCCCAAGTTCGACTTTGACGTCACGGGGATGCTTGCGGCCGGATTGAACATCCGCTTTCAACTGCTCAAGTTCTTCCACCGAAATATCGGTGAGAAGCTCGTAGTAACGGAACATCAACTCATCGGATACCCGCATGGTTTTACCGAACATGTCCCGCGGCGAATCTTCCACGGCGATATAATTGTCGAGGCTCTTCGACATTTTCTGAACGCCGTCGAGACCTTCAAGAATAGGCACCGTGAGAATCACTTGCGGCTCTTGCCCCGCGGATTTTTGCAAATCGCGTCCCACGAGAAGATTAAACTTCTGATCTGTTCCGCCAAGCTCCACGTCCGCCTTCAATGCCACCGAATCATATCCTTGCACCAAGGGATACAAGAGTTCGTGTAAATGAATCGGCGTTTGCGACTGGAACCGCTTTGAAAAATCATCGCGCTCAAGCATGCGCGCCAACGTGTATTGGCTGGTGAGGCGCACGAAATCCGCGGCGGTGAACTTCATCATCCACGTGCTGTTGTATGCGACTTCCGTTTTTTCTTTATCGAGAATCTTATAAACCTGACGAGCATAAGTTTCCGCATTGTCCTTGATTTCTTCGGGCGAAAGCGGAGGGCGGGCTTCATTCTTCCCGGTTGGATCGCCGATCATGGCCGTGAAATCACCGATCAGAAAAATCACATGATGGCCAAGGCGCTGAAACTGCCTCATCTTATTCAGCAAAACCGTGTGTCCCAAGTGAAGATCAGGACGTGACGGATCGAACCCGGCTTTGATGCGCAAAGGCTCTCCGGTCTCAAAGCTTTTTTTGAGTTTCGCCAGCAGCTCCGCCTCACTGACGATTTCCACCGTTCCTTTCTTCAGCTGCTTCAGCTGCTCCGCCGGCTCAAGGAACATCTTTACCTCGCATGCTCGACGATGCGGGTTTCACGCACAACCGCGACCTTGATCTGGCCGGAGTAATTCAACTCGCGCTCGATCTTGCGCGCGATATCACGCGAAAGCATGGTGGCCTGGTCATCGGTGACTTTACCGCTATCCACGATCACACGAATTTCTTTTCCGCTTTGAATGGCGTAACTGCGAGCCACGCCGTCAAAAGAGTTCGCCACGGACTCAAGATCGCTCAAGCGCTTAATGAAGGCTTCGAGATTCTGCCGGCGGGCCCCAGGGCGTGAACGCGTGAGATTGAAGGCCGATTGCACGATGTGCGCGAGCGTTGAAACCGGTTTCACCTCGTCATTGTGCGAACGTACGGCGTGCACCACATCATCCCGCTCGCCGTTGCGTTTTAAGAAATCCGCACCGGCTTGCGCGTAACTGCCCTCGAAGGTGTGGTCGAGACCGCGACCGATGGCGTGGAACAGACCCGCGCGACGGGCGAGTTTCGGATCCGCACCGATTTCCTCGGCGATCAATCCGCAAAGATGAGCCACCTCTTGGCTGTAAGCCAGAAGATTTTGCCCTTCACCCTGACGGTATTTAAGTCCGCCGAGAACGCGAACGATGTCGGGCTTCACGTTATGAATGCCAAGTTCAAAGCAAACCTTCTCGCCTTCTTCACGCATCGAGGTGAAGAGTTCGGATTTTACTTTTTCAACCACTTCCTCAATACGTGCCGGGTGAACACGACCGTCTTCCATCAACCGCTCAAGGGACTTGCGGGCGATCTCGCGCCGAACCGGATCGAAACTGGAAATGATCACGGTTTCCGGAGTTTCATCGATGATCAAGTCCACGCCGCATGCGGCTTCAAGCGCGCGGATGTTACGTCCCTCACGACCGATGATTTTTCCTTTCATCTCCTCACCCGAAAGCGGGATCGAGCTTACGGTTCGCTCAGTGGCCACTTCCGAAGCGTAACGGGCCACCGCGGTCGCCAATATCCGGCGGGCTTTGCGAGTGGCGTCTTGCATGACTTCTTCTTCAATTTGCGCCGCCTTCGCCGCGAGTTCACGCCGGGCGTCTTCGGTCATGGCCTTCAGCAATTCGTTCTTCGCCTGCTCCGGCGTCATGCTGGCCACCGATTGCAACTTCATCTCAAGTTCGCTGATCTGCTGTTGGGTTTTTTGTTCCATCTCCATCAGGCGTTTTTCGGTCACCTGAATGCGTTCGCTGCTTTCATCCAGTTCGCGCGCTTTTTGATTGAGCTGCTCTTCACGGCGTTTGATTTCGCGCTCAAGTTTATTCTCGCGCTCACGGAGTTGGTTCTCCATGTTTTGGATTTTTTGTTTCTCTTTGCGAATCTCGACTTCGACGTTTTTGCGGGCCCGGGCTTCAAAATCTTTGGCCCGTTGAGTGGCGTCTCGCTCGATCTTGGCCACCTGGCCGCGGGCGCGCTGAATGATTTTTTCGGCTTCTTTCTCAGCGGAGAGCAAAGTTTTCTGACCGGACAATTTTAAAATCATGTAAAGTCCGAAGCCGCCGATGCTCAGGCCAGCCATCAAAAATAGAAGATCATTTAACTCCATGGCTTAAAAGCTCCTTTGCGAAACCCGCAGAATCATCTTTTCCGTAATCACCCAGTCCAGTAACTGATCCCAACCTTCTGCGGGGAGTGGATCATGGGAAACCTGAACGTGGAAAACGACGCCGACGCGAATCGCTTGCGGCATCGTGCCTAAGAAACGATCGTAGTAACCTTCGCCCAATCCGATCCTGCGCCCCAAACTGTCGACCGCCACCGCGGGGCAAAGCACGATGGTGGGGCGCTCGGGCTTCAAGCGCTCCGCCCGCTCGGGATCGGGCTCCAAAATTCCGAATCGGTTTTTAACAAAAGCTTCAGTGGACTGCGGCCGATAGAACACGAGGTCGCGTTCTTCGATGCGCGGGAAATACAACTTGGTCAAAGGCCAAACGCACGGGTTCACCTCATCCGGCTGGGAGCGATAAGCGCAAACCTGCACGTCGGGCACGATAAAATCCCGGAGCCAGCGCTTGATGTGGCTTTGAATCTGCTTTTCCGCCGCGGGGCCGCGCTCCTTGGCGAATTCTTTACGCAACTCGCGGAAGCGCCGGCGAAAAACCGACTTCTCACCTTTTAAACTGAGCTTTTCCAATTCCAACCTTAAACCGATCGTCAAAAGTTATTGGTCGATGGTCAGTCGGGCGACGGGTGCGGAATCCAATTCGGTTAGAATGTTTTTGGCTTTCTTCTCAATAAGATCCAGTCGACTGCGAACGGCTCGCTTCAAATACACCAGGTCTTCCGCAACGTGGAGTGACGCCAGCAAGAGTGCCTTCTGAAATGAGATGTTCGAGCTGGAGGACAATGCCTCTTTGACTTTATGATCAATGAGTTCAATCAATTCTTGCACTGTTTGTTCATCGTGCGTGGATTTGAGCCGGAGCGGCAAACCTGCCACTTGCACCTCGTAGGTCTCTGCTTTGGCTGTGCTTTCAGGGTGCATACGGTCCTCAAATAACATTCTAAACTGAAGGATTACGCCCTAACCGGGCCCTTCTTCATCAATCACTCGTTATAATATTGAATTGATAGGGGAAAAGGTAGCTGGAAACTTATGCTGCATCGCCCTATTCCCGACGGGGAAGGATTCCATAGGGATCGGCATCCTTCAATAGTGAATAGACGTGGTTCGATAAAAGTCCCACGATCCGGCGATACTCACCCAGAACATCCAAGTGAATACTTGAGGTTATGACCGATTCGGGAGTGCCTCGGACGAGGCGCGACATGTGAGATTCCCGCATTTTATGCTCAAGGCGTCGCACATTGCGTTTGTGAAACACCACTTTCGCCGCAAGGTCTTTGTCCTGGGTCTGAAAACAAGCAATGGCCATTTGGGCGATTTGCGTCACGGCCGCATGGAGTTCCTCAAGCTCGGCCCAGCCCTCTGGCGAAAAATCCACTTTCAAATGGTGCTTTTTCTGCGCGAGCTCCAGAAGCTGATTTTCGACCACATCCGCCGCGGCTTCCAGATCGGTGACGAAGTACATGATTTTAAGCATCTGACCGCGGGTGCTCTCGGGCGCGCGTTCAATCTGACGGGCCAAGTAGAGATTCAGTTCGCGGAACAAAAGGTCGGCGCGGTCATCCCTTCGCCGCATGTCTTCGATCAGTGCCGGGTCTTCGGTGCGGAACATTTTGAGCGAATCCTCGATCATGCTGGTCACAATATCCGCCATTCGCAAGGCTTCGCGTTCGGCATGGGCCAGAACCACCGATGGAGACTCCCAGTCCTTCTTGTTGAGATACTTAACCGAAAACTGGCGCTCCTCTTTGCTTGGCGGAAAAAGCTTTTCCACCAATCTCGCGCCGTAGTGGGTGAAGGGATAAAAGATCAATGCGGTGATCAGATTGTAAACCGTATTAAAGTTGGCGATGTCGCGCTCCACATAGCCCGACGACAAAAAGTCCGCGGTCCACGTGCCGAAGGGAAGGAAGATCACCACTGAGGCGATTTTGTAAAACGTATGGGCCCAGCCCACTTGACGGCCCACATAGTTGCCTCCCGCCGCGGCGACAAGCGCTGTGGCCGTTGTTCCGATGTTGGCACCAAAAATCCAATAAACCGCATCGTGAAGCGAAATCAGGCCATGCCCCGCCAAAGTCATCCCGAGCAAAATCGTCACGGCACTCGAGTGAACCACAGCCGCAAACAATGCGGTGATGAGAATGGCGTACATGGGAGTGTCGCTCAACGTCTTGACGAATCCACTGAAGGCCTCGGCGTTTTTGAGACTGGCGGTACCAAGCCCGATCATTTCCAAACCGAAAAAGATCAAGCCGAATCCCATGGCCGCCGCGGAAATATTGCGGACCACGTTGTTTTTAGAAAGAAAGTTAATAAAGAAAAACACCGCGAAGACCGGCAAGCCGATCTGCGAAAGTTTAAAACTGAGAATCTGAACGGTGAATGTGGAGCCGATCGCGGTTCCCAAGATCACGCTCATGACCTGGGGAAGTGTGATCACTCCGGCCGCCCCCAAACCCACCAGAAGAGTGGTCGCCGCGGCTGAACTTTGCAAGATAAGTGTGAGGCCAACCCCTAGAAAAACGCCCCAGATGGGCTTACGGGCCAGAGTGGTAACGATGTCGCGAATCCGGTCGGCGGCGATCACCTGCAGGTGTTCACTCGCCAGCCTCATGCCTAGCTCGAAAAGTGCCACGCCTCCGAAGGTAAGAACCAAAGCTGAATGCGCCATCTTAATCATTGCACCCGGTTTTGCCGCCGGGAGCAAGCTTTTAGCTACTGAGCTTCGAAGAGGGCCTCAGCGTATTCGCCGGGATTGAACGAAGTGAGTGATTGCATGCTTTCACCCACACCTAAAAACACCGTTGGAATTTGAAGCTGGGCGGCCAAGCCCAAAACTACGCCACCTTTCGCGGTGCCGTCCATTTTGGTAAAAACGGCGCCGGAGAGTTTCAGGGTTTCGTGAAATTTCTGCGCTTGCACAAGGGCATTTTGACCGCTGTTCGCATCAAGCACGATCAAGGTTTCATGGGGTGCTTCGGGATTGAGTTTCTGAATCACCCGTTTCACCTTTTTTAGCTCGTCCATCAAATTGTCTTGCGTGTGCAAACGTCCGGCGGTGTCGATCAACACCAGATCATATTTTCGAGCAGCGGCCATTTGCACGGCATCGAAGGCCACGGCTCCCGGATCAGTCACACCTTCGGGCGAAAAAATCTCCACTTGCGCGCGTTCGGTCCAGATTTTCAGCTGCGATTGCGCCGCCGCCCGGAATGTATCTCCCGCCGCCACCAAAACCTTCGCCCCTTGCTGGGCGGCCAGATACGCGAGCTTGCCGATGGTTGTGGTCTTTCCCACGCCGTTCACACCCACGATCATCCACACTTGCGGTTTGGGACGCTCACTGAAGTTTTCAAACGGCGAGCGCCCCATCTTCGGCACGGACGTCAAAATGGATTCAACTTCCGATTTGAGCGAACTCTTCACCACATCCAGCGACTTTTTCTCTTGACGGGAGAGTTGGGATTCAACGGAATCGATCAATCGAGTGACAGTGGCCGTGCCGAGATCGCTGGTGTAAAGAATTTCTTCCAAAACTTCGAGTTGATCGCCCTGAATCTGGCCGCTGCCCAACAGCTGACGCTGAATTTGACCCCAAAAATTTTCCCGAGTGCATTTCAGTGCGCGCTTTAAAGATGGCAGAGGCGGAAGAGGTTCTTCGTGTGGTTCCTCCTCACTTTTCCGGATGGCTTCGGCGCCGGCCTTATTGATCAGTTCAGCGGCTTTTTCATCATCGGTTTTAATGAAATAGCGGGCGAAATAGTATCCCGCCGAGGCCAATGTGCCGAGCCCGATGGCCAGGCCCCCGAGCAAAATCATGATATCCAATTCCATGCTTGATGATGTAACGAGTCGAGTAAGGCACGTCAAGCACGGCTGTGCTAGAGGCACAAGAGTAATGATTCTCGTCGTGACACCATTACCGATAGAACGAAAATTACTCGCCTCCGACTGGCCGTCGGAACTCGATCACGTGCGCTTTGAAACCGGCGGACACGGTAAAGTGGCGTTCGCGCTGCGAGCGCAGGAACTGATTATGGCTCGAACGCCAAAGCTCGTGATCTGCGCGGGCGCTTGCGGAGCTCTCTCCCCGCGGGTTCAACCCCACGACGTCGTGGTGGCCGAGAAAACCATCGAGCATGATTTTAAAATCCGAATGGTCGATCAACCGCCGCCGGAGTTCCCCGGCGATCCCCAGGCGCTCGAGCGCCTCAAAGGGATTCCATTTGATTTTCCGGTTCACTTCGGTCCGATGGCGAGTGGAGATGAGGACGTGGTTGGTTCTGAGCGCGCCCAGGAGATCGCGCGGAAGACGTCCGCCCTGGCCGTGGCCTGGGAAGGCGCCGGCGGAGCACGAGCCTGTAAGCATCGTCAGATCCCTTTTTTGGAAATCCGCGGTGTCACCGATCGTGCGGACTCCGCCACGATGGAGGCCTTTCGCGAAAACCTTCCTCAGGCCATGGCGCGCGTGTCAGCGGTTCTTCGGCGGCTCGTTGAATAACTAGCTCTTATAAACCCCATTTTTACTCTCTATTTACGGCCCTCCACCTGAATAAAACTTGGACAGGGATAAATCGCTTGTTTCACGAGGTTTTTTAAAACGCCTCTATGGCACCCCCCAATCATTCAACATTGGCACCCCCGTCAGATTCAATAATTTCAGTTTTCAGGGGCCATGACCTTGCAATTGGAGTGGTCTTGAGGAGGCTTTATGAAACAATTATTGAGTCTGGCCGTCGCCGCGCAGATCGCGCTGTTCACGCCAGCAAAATCAGAGGCGCTGGATCTCGGCGATGTATTAGGATTCGCTCTCGGAGTTGGAACTGGAATTTTGATTTCCAAATTAACTGACAACGATCGCCACCAATACAATCACGGCTTTAATCTCTGTTTTAATTCTTATAGCTGTGGTCAACGCTACCCGATCAACGGCGGCTACGTCGAATTCCGCCCCGGCCACGAAGTGATTATTAATCAGGGACCTTACCGCGGACAGCTTTGCCGCTCTTTTGATGAAGTCGCAGTTTCACGCCGCGGCCGTCGCGTTGTCACCACTAAGCACGCTTGCTTTATCAACGGCCAATGGCGAATCGTTGATGTGGATCGCCGCTACGTTCGCAACCATCGTTCTGGCTGGCATCGTCGTCCGCCGATCGCCAACAACCGGCCACCGCTTGTGCGCCCCCATCGTCCGGGCCAAATGCACATCATGCCTGTTCCGGGACCGGGTCAGACGCAGCTAGTTCCGCCGGCCGTGGCTGGACCCGCCACTCCGCAAGTTCCGATTTACCAGGCTCCGCAACAGCCGCAGGTCGCTCCGCTCACTCGTCCCTATCAAGGACAACAGAACCTGCCGATGGTCGCCCGCTAATCGATCCGCGTTGTGCTTGAAAACAAAAACGCCACTCCATCCGAGTGGCGTTTTTTATTCTTCCGCAGCGATTTGGACCGCCACACCTTCTAAATAATTCCGCTACGCATCCTGATTTGGAACGGCCTACCTTTTACGCGAGATTGACGGAGACCATTTTGGAGACGCCTTTTTCTTCTTGAGTGACGCCGTAAAGAACGTTGTTCACTTTCATCGTGTGCTTATTGTGGGTCACGATGATGATCTGTGAACGCTTGGCCATTTCTTTGACCAAGTCGTTGAATCGGTAAACGTTGGCATCGTCAAGCGGCGCATCCACCTCGTCCAGCAAACAGAACGGAGAAGGTTTGACGAGGAAGATGGAGAAGATCAGCGACACCGCGGTCAGCGCTTTCTCTCCACCTGAGAGCAGCGAGATGTTTTGCGCTTTTTTGCCGGGCGGGCGGGCCACGATATCGATCCCCATTTCGCCGTTCTCCGGATCTTCCACCAGAATCAAGCGGGCCTCACCGCCGCCGAAGAGCACCGGAAAGACCTTGGTGAATCGCTCGTTCACTTGCTCAAAGGTGTCTTTAAAGCGCTTCGAACAAATGCGGTTGATCCGATCGATCACCTTCTTTAATTGGTCCTTGGCTTCGATCAGATCTTTGTACTGTTGATCGAGGAAATCGTGACGTTGCTTTAAATCTTCGTATTCTTCAATGGAGGACAGATTCACTTCGCCGATCTTGCTGAGCTTGTTCTTGAGATCGGCCACTTCACTTTCAAGCGCCGGTAAATCCACTTCGGTGGAGGCATGCTGTCCGGCCACAACGCTCAAATCGATCATGTAGCGCTCGCGCATTTGATCGATCAGGTATTGCTCCTTCATTCGCGCTTGTTCAAGCTTCAACGACGCTTCATTCAAACGCGACTGCAGCTGATGGCGGCTCGAATGGAATTCGTTCAAAGAGGCTTCCGCCTCCCGGGCCTTGGCCTGAATCTGTTCAAACTGATCCCGCGCGGCCGCGACCTTCTGCGCGAGTTCTTGCGTGCGCGAAATGGCCTGCTCCAAATCCAGCTTGCGCTGTTCGACCATCACCTGATTCACATTCAAAGTCTCAAGGCTTCGGTCGGACTCGCTGGCCATTTTTTCAACTTGCTCTTGAATTTCTTTGAGCGAGCGATCAAGCAATTCAAAACGCTGGCGCAGGGATTCGACATCTTTTTGACTGGAAGCCGCTTCCACTTGCAGTTCAGTGACCCTTTTTTGCAGTCCTTCCACACCGCCGCGCGCTTGCTGGAATTCGTCATCGATGTTCTTCACCGAAAGTTCGAGACGCATCCGGCGCTCACGCATTTCATGAAAACGCGCGCCGACCTCATCCAGTTCGGTTTGGATTTTAAGCCGGGACGCCTCTTCTTTGCTGATTTCGTTTTGCTGGCGGCTGACCGCGACCTGGGCGTTCTTGAGTTCATTTTCCGCCCGCTCGAGATCTTTTTTGAGCTCAACGATCAAGACTTCTTTTTCCACATGGCGCTTACGGGCGTTTTCAAGTTCTTCCGCGACTTGCGCGGCCTTCGCTTCAAGTTTTTCCAGCGACAACTTGGCCAAAGCCAACTTACCGGCCCACTCTTCACGCTGCTGCGAGAGTTCTTTGATTTCGCGCCGGCGCTTGAGCAATCCCGAGTCGGCGCTTTCCGCCGTTCCACCGGTCAACACACCATCCGGAGACAGGCAATCGCCATCGGTTGTAACAAAAAAGTAATCCGGGAATTCCGGGCGCAATCGCAATGCGGTTCGAATCGAATCCACCACCGCGACTTTTTCAAAGAACGGCAAAACCAAATTTTTTTGTTCGTCGGGAATGCTGACCACTTCACTGAGGAGAGTGCGCACACCCTCTTGCGCTTTGATCGCGCCGGGATCGTTGGATCCCGTCTGTGGCAACCAGTCACTGGCGATAAAGCTTGAGCGGCCCTTCGTGTTGGTTTTCAGATAATCAAGCGCGCCGAGGGCCGATTGGCCCGAATCCGACACCAGCAACTGCAACTTGCTGCCCAACGCGGCTTCCATTGCCAATTCATATTCTTCGGGCGCTTCAACCAATTCCGCCACCGGGCGCAGGTGAAGCGGACCTTCGCTCACGCTGCCATCGGCATGAACCTGTTGCTGCGACCTTTGCCACAGCATCACCTGTTTGACACCTTCTTCGAAGCCTTCGAAATTGGACTGCAAATTCTCCAGTCCGTACAAACGGCTCGCCACTTCATTCAACGAGTCTTTGAACCGATTGACCTCTTCTTGCTTTTCGCTGACCTGGCGAACCAAAATTTCATGGTTGGCTTCAAAGTTCTCGACATCCTTCATGATATCGAGCTGCAATTGCCGCTCGCTTTCCAATTTATTGAAGGTGGCGTTCCTGCGCTTTTCAAACTCAGAGCTTTGAGAAATCAGCTCCTGCTCAACCGAACGAAGCTGTTCGAGCCGCTCATCCTGCTCCTTGAGCTTTTCCGTCAAAGTTTGGAACCGAACATCCAGGTGCGTTTCACTCTGTGAAACCGTGAGCATTTCACGGCGTTCGTTGGTGAGCTTTTGATCCAGTTCCGTGATTCGCGCCTGAATGGACGAAAGCTCCGCCGCGCGCGCTTGATATTCGGCGCCCACTTGTTCGGCCTTCGTTTTGGCCGTGGCCAAGTTCTCCTCGACTTGTTTCAGCTCGTTTTCCAAAGCCACTTTCCGTGCCTGGGATTGCTCGAGCATGGAACCCGTCATTTCCTTGTTGCGCCGCGCCTGTTCAATTTCAAAATTCAGTTCGCGAATGGTGAATTCAAGAGTTTGCGTCTCATTCTGCGCTTTTTGATGTTCCTGCAAGACGGTTTCGAGCGCTTTTTCGTGCTCCACCACCTGCAGTCGCAGGGCCGAAAGGTCACTTTCCAAAGTGGAAACTTTACCGCCCCAGCCGGCTTCCTGCTCACGAATCGACTCCACTTCCTGCCGGAGCCCTTCCGCTTCCGTATGGAGTTGCAAGTAGGCCTTCGATGAATGAAGAACTTCTTTTTCCTGCAGTTCGCGCTTAAGCCCGCGATAGCGGTCCGCGCGCTGGGCCTGCCGCTCCAATGAATCCAACTGGCGTTTTTGTTCGCCGAGAATGTCCTGCAATCGAGTCAGGTTCTGTTCAGTCGAAACCAATTTTCGCTGGGATTCGCGCTTTCGCACTTTGAACTTGGTGATCCCCGCGGCTTCTTCAATCAAAACGCGGCGATCTTCCGGCTTGGCTGTCACGATTTTGCCGATCGCGCCTTGCTCGATGATCGAAAATCCTTTGGCGCCGGCACCGGTGTCCATGAAGATTTCCTGAATGTCACGGAGTCGCGCCGGTTCTTTATTGATCAGATACTCGGACTCACCATCGCGATGAAGTCGGCGAGTGACCATCAATTCGGAAAATTTCAGATACTTGGCGGGGAAAAGTCCGCCGTCGTTTTCCAAAGTTAAAGAGACTTCGGCCATGCCCATGGGGGCGTAACCTTCGGCTCCGGCAAAGATCACGTCCGACATGGACGATCCACGCAGGTGTTTGGCCGACATTTCACCCATGACCCAAATCAGGGCGTCCACGATGTTTGACTTGCCGCATCCGTTGGGACCAACGATACCGGTGATCCCTTTATCGAAGTGAATGACGGTTCGATCCTTAAAGGATTTAAAACCAATCAGCTCGAGTTTTTTGATCCTCAATGCTCAGTTCCCCGCTCGTTAATCGCGGCTTGGGCCGCGGCTAAACGTGCGATGGGCACTCGGTAAGGCGAACAGCTCACGTAATTCAGCCCCACCTTGTGGAAAAACTGAATGCTGGCTGGGTCGCCGCCATGCTCACCACACACACCCAGCTTCAGTTTCGGCCGGGTCTTAAGACCCAATTCAACCGCCATTTCAACCAGTTTGCCAACACCTTTTTGGTCAATCGATTGAAACGGATCAGAGGGATAGATGCCGTCGTTCACGTAAGTTGCCAAGAAACGGCCGGCGTCATCACGGGAAATTCCAAGCGTGGTTTGGGTGAGATCATTCGTGCCGAAGCTGAAAAATTCAGCATGTTGCGCGATCTCGTCGGCCATCAGCGCCGCGCGGGGAAGCTCGATCATCGTGCCTACAAGATAATCAAATCGCGTTTTGGTTTGCTCCTGAACCGAGCGCACTTCCTTTTCAACCAATTCTTTAAGTTTGCGCAATTCCGCTTCGGTACCGACTAATGGAATCATGATTTCCGGAACCAGCTCGGTGTTGCCTTCTTTTAATGCCGAAACCGCGGCCTCGGCGATGGCCCGCGCCTGCATTTGATAAATCTCGGGGTATGTGATCGCCAGTCGGCAACCGCGATGACCGAGCATTGGATTCATTTCATGAAGATTACGAACTTTCACCCGTAACTTATCCGGATTAATGCTCAATCGCTTGGCCAGCTCTTCCAATTCCTTTTCCGTGTGGGGCAGGAACTCATGAAGGGGGGGATCCAGCAAACGGATGGTGACCGGATATCCTTTCATGGCTTTGAACAAACCAATGAAGTCGGACCGTTGCATGGGTAAAAGTTCGTTCAAAGCCTCGACTCTTTCTTCCCGCGTTTCGGCCATGATCATCCGGCGCATGACATCGATGCGGTCCGCGCCGAAGAACATATGTTCCGTCCGACAGAGGCCAATACCTTCGGCGCCGAATCGGCGGGCGGTTTCCGCATCCACCGGCGTGTCCGCGTTGGCCCTGACGCCCAGTTTTCTCTTTTGATCGGCCAGTTTCATGAGACGCAGGAAATATTCATCCAACGTGGGTTCAATGGTTTTCACTTCGCCTAGGAAAACCTCACCGGTGGAGCCATCAAGGGTGATTTGATCACCGGTTTTAAGGACATAACCTTTCACCCTCATTTCTTCGCGGTGATAGTCCACGTCGATGTCACCGCAACCGGCGACACAGCACTTGCCCATTCCCCGCGCCACGACGGCCGCGTGCGAAGTCATTCCACCGCGAGTGGTGAGCACACCCTGCGCGCTCACCATTCCTTCGATGTCTTCGGGACTGGTTTCAATTCTCACCAAAATCACTTTTTTGCCTTGAGCCGCCCACTCCACCGCTTTCTCACTGGAGAAAACAATTTGTCCGGTGGCGCCGCCCGGAGAGGCGGGTAAACCTTTACAGAGCAAGGTCTTCGCCGCGCTCGAATCCAACGTGGGATGGAGCAACTGATCCAAACTTTGCGGCGAGATGCGAAGCAAAGCCTCGTCCGGAGTGATGAGCCCTTCGTCGATCATGTCGCAGGCGATCCGCAAAGCCGCCTTGGCGGTGCGCTTGCCATTGCGGGTTTGCAACATCCAAAGCTTGTTCTTTTCAATGGTGAACTCAATGTCCTGCATGTCACGATAATGGGACTCAAGTTTTTGATAAATCGCGACCAATTCCCTGTAGGCTTCGGGCATGGCTTCTTCCAGCGAGCGGGAGTCCGTGCCCTTGGCCGCATCCTTGGTGATGGGATGGGGTGTACGAATTCCCGCCACCACGTCCTCACCTTGAGCGTTGATCAGATACTCACCGAAAAATTTCTTTTCACCGGTCGACGGATTACGGGTGAACGCCACGCCGGTGGCGCAATCGTCACCCATGTTTCCGAACACCATGGATTGCACATTGACCGCGGTTCCCCAATGGCTCGGATAACCGTGAAGACCGCGATAAGTGATCGCTCGAGGTGAATTCCAACTTTTAAAGACCGCCGAAACCGCGCCCCAGAGCTGCTCCCAGGGATCCGTCGGGAAGGCGGTGCCGGTGGATTCAATAATTTGCTTTTTATATTTGTCGACCAGGAGTTTTAAATCGTCCACGGTGAGTTCGGTGTCGAGCTTGTAACCTTTGTGTTCTTTAAGGTCTTCAAGCACCACTTCGAGTAACGACGTGTTCATGTTCATGACCACGTTGGAGTACATGGTCAAAAAGCGGCGATAGGAGTCCCACGCGAATCGCGGGTTTCCGGTCTTCGTGGCCAAACCTTCAACGGTTTTGTCGTTCAAACCGAGATTCAAGATGGTGTCCATCATGCCCGGCATACTGGCGCGCGCGCCGGAGCGAACGCTCACCAACAACGGATTGGACGGGTCACCGAATTTTTTGCCGATCAAGGATTCCACGCGGCCCATGGCTTCCATGGCCTTGGTTTTTAAAATTTCGGGCAGGCGTTCGCCGTTATCATAAAACACCTGACACATTTCCGTGGAAATGGTGAACCCGGGGGGCACGGGCAATCCCAGAGAGGTCATTTCCGCCAGGTTGGCTCCCTTTCCACCCAGGATGTTTTTCATCCCGGCGTGGCCTTCGGTCGCGCCCGCCGAAAAGAAATAAACGAACTTTTCCGGAATTCTCAGTGTTGTTTTCTGTGTGTCCACGGCCATCTCTTTCATGTGAAATCCACCAGTTTGTTATTGATGTATTGCTTGAGTTGATCAAGGGCCACCCGGTCCTGCGTCATCTTGTCGCGATGGCGCACAGTCACCTTGTGATCCTCCAAACTTTCGAAATCCACGGTCACGCAAAGCGGGGTACCGACTTCATCTTGACGGCGATAGCGTTTGCCGATGCTCCCCGTCTCGTCATATTCCACGTCGCGATCTTGCGCGAAGTCGTTGCGTAATTTGAAAGCCAGTTCCTGTAGCGCCGGTTTTTTACTGAGCGGCAAGAACGCCACTTCAATCGGCGCGAGCGAGGGATGGAATCCCATGACCACACGGGGTTCACCGGCGCCTTCACCCGACTCGACGATTTCTTCCCGATACGCATCACACATCACCGCGAGCACCAACCGGTCACAGCCCACGGCGGTTTCGATCACGTAAGGAATGTATTTTTCTTTTGTGGCTTCATCGAAGTACTCGAGCTTTTTGCCGGAAAATTTCTGATGTTGACTGAGGTCGAAGTCGCTTCGGTTATGAATGCCTTCAAGCTCGCTCCAGCCATGGGGAAACTCGAAGTAAACATCGAAGGCGGCTTTGGCGTAATGGGCCAACTCATTGGGTCCGTGCTCTTTGAACTTCAACTTGCTCTCGCGTAGACCGATCGTCTTGTAATAGTCCATGCGGGTCTGCTTCCAGGTTTCAAACCACTCCATGTCGGTGCCCGGTTTGACGAAATACTGCATTTCCATCTGTTCGAATTCGCGGGTACGGAAAATGAAATTTCCGGGCGTGATTTCGTTACGGAACGATTTTCCGATTTGGGCGATACCGAACGGAATCTTCTTTCGCGACGAGGTGGCCACGTTTTCAAAATTGACGAAAATTCCCTGCGCGGTTTCGGGCCGCAAATAGACGATCGAACCCTCGTTCTCCACTGGGCCCATGTGCGTCTTGAACATCAGGTTGAATTGGCGGGGTTCGGTGACTTCGGTTGAACCGCAATTCGGGCAGGTCACTTTGCCGTCGACGATGGCGGTGTCCTGACGAAAACGGAATTTACACTTCTTGCAATCCACCAGCGGGTCGGAAAACCCATCCACGTGGCCGCTGGCTTTCCACACCATCGGGTGCATCAGAATCGCGGCATCGAGCCCCACCACATCGGGTCGGCGGGTCATTGCCTTCCACCATGAAAGCTTCACTTTGAGTTTCAGATTCGCGCCCAGGGGACCATAGTCCCAGCAGGAATTCAGACCGCCATAGATTTCCGAGCTTTGAAAGACAAAACCACGGCGCTTCGACAGCGAAACAAGAGTCGCTAAATCCTTGAGATAATTGACTTGCATGGACGGGTACTCCCTCGTCAAGATGCCGCAGAATCCACGAAT
Source organism: Bdellovibrionales bacterium (assembly GCA_041690295.1). Taxonomy (GTDB): domain Bacteria; phylum Bdellovibrionota; class Bdellovibrionia; order Bdellovibrionales; family UBA1609; genus JALHOQ01. The sequence goes on along the minus strand of JAWLHR010000006.1, from coordinate 46,827 downwards.
GGGCACCCGCAGCTTTGGGCTCTCAATCTAAGAAAGGACCCTGACGTTTTCAACGTTCATAGCCATTCTTGGCGGGGCGTGTAATTATTGTCCGGAGGCGCGGGATTGACTTCCCTTGATCGCGGAATAGGCCGCTTCGATGAATGGCCGGGATGAGCTGTCCACTTCGGCAAGGCCTTTTTGATAAGCGGCTTCGACTTGCGCGAGCGAGCATCCCGCGGGAAGCCCGAGGACTTCGTAGGCGTCCCAGGAGTGCCCATTGTAATTGAAAACCACGTTGATCGACCGTTCACCACCCGTGGCGGCGGTCGTGACGGGCTCTGCGGCTCCGTTGTCCACGGTTAGCGCCTTTCGAGCTTTTGCTCCACCCAGGTGCAGCCTCATGCCCCGGCGGCGGCGCCGAAAAAATAAGAGCCACACCAGCAGCAAAAAACCACCGGCGTAGTACAGCCAGAACGTTGTAGGCTCAATTGGAGGCACCACGGGATCTCCTCTATGAATGTTAACAATGAATTCATCTTGAGCCTAGCCCGGCAAAGGTCTAAGAAGGTGCCATGAATCCATTTCTTCAGCAGGCACCCATCCCCGGAGTCAAACACATCATCGCCGTGGGCTCGGGGAAAGGCGGGGTCGGTAAAAGTACAATCGCCGTTAATCTAGCCATAGCCTTGAACAAAGCCGGTTTTAAGACCGGTTTGCTCGACGCTGATCTTTACGGGCCAAGCGTGCCCCGACTTCTGGGTGCGGTGCAATCCCGACCGGAAATGGATGAGAACAAGAAACTGCTTCCTGTCATCCGCCACGGTTTGAAGACGATGAGCTTGGGTTACATCGTGGATGAAAACCAAGCCGCTGTCTGGCGGGGTCCAATCTTGTTCAAAGCCATGGATCAGTTCTTCCGCGACGTGCTTTGGGGTGAGTTGGATTATCTGGTCATCGATCTGCCGCCCGGCACGGGCGATGTGGCTCTCACCATGGCGCAAAAAGTTCCCGTTTCGGGCGCGGTTGTGGTGGTCACACCTCAAAATCTCGCTCTTGCGGACGCCAAAAAAGCCATCGACATGTTTGATCGCACCAACGTTCCCGTGCTCGGTGTGGTGGAAAACATGGCTTATTTAGAAAATGAAAACGGTGAGCGCGTTCAACTTTTTCCCAAAGGTGATTTGACCGCCTACTTGGACGCCAAGGGCCTCGCGAAGCTGGCTGAGATTCCGTTTTTCCCTGAAATCGGTGTGAGCGCTGAAGCCGGTGTTCCGTTTTTGGAGAGTGCGTCCGAGCCGCGACTGAACACACCCTTCGAAAATCTGGCGTCTCAAATCGTGACACGATTATCTAAGTGATTTCGATTCCTTAAATTCCACATATCGAGTTGAAACCCTTGGCAATTCCTCATCGCCTTTGATGACGCTTTGCATTATCATAGTTTAAGGAGCCACGAACGGCTTCGTAGGAGGAGGGTCCGATGGCGATTCTGCCTAAGGATAGGCGGCTTGATCCACCACCGAAGTGATGTGGCGGGGAAGTCGCAGAGCAACTTCCCTCACGGAGTTGAGGGAGTGATCAAACAGTTGTTCTTCCTTTGCTAAGGGCAAACCACCTGAAAGGGTGGGACGCAAAACCACGGGGCTAACATTTCAAGGAGATTATGCCGGCCGGGTTACCAGAGGAACTGGGCCTAAAGCAGAATGTTGGAAGGTACAACGGGCCCGCGTTTCAGGGACGACGCGGGTTTTTTTTTGCCTTTTTCTCACTTCGAATTCTTGAGCTCAAGCACATACAGAAGAAAGCGGCCAAGTGATTTTTGTCGGGCGCTTGGATGAGTCCACCACTCTTTAATCCGATCCATCACCGTGTAGGGTTTCACTTGGCGGTCCGCGGGACAGAGTTGTTCCATCTCCGCGGATTTGGAGCTGGTCTCCAGGAGTGGTGCAATGATTTTTGGAACTTGGGGACGAAGCCCCAATCGGCGCTGGGCGCGACCATTATCGAAAACCCAACCGTACACTTCAATTTCGGTTTTAAATTTACGTATTCGCTCGGTTGGAAGGTAGTGGCGGGGAAACGGAATCAGATCCGGGTATTTTCCAATCAGCTCTTCCACATGAAATCCCTGAAGGACCGCCTTCTTCACGAACTCATGGGCGGTCAACTCATGTTCATGACGAACGGGTAAATCCTCGGCGAATTCGCCTCTGAATCCAGCGCGCCACAAACGGTAAAGAAATTCAACCTCGGCGCCACCAAACTCGATGTCTTCGTTAAAAAGAAATTTTTCGAAAACCTTGTGATGAAGGGCGAGATTTCCCCCCAATAAATGTTTCGCCCCCACGGGCGAATTCATCCCTTCCGCTAAATATCGAAGCTGAAGCAGGTGGTAGGCCTCGGACCATCGCCCCGAACCGGCGTGAATGTAAGGTCCCCCCAGAACCGTTTCGGGTCCGAGACTTCTTAGTTTTCGCGTCAGTTTCTCAAGATGATCCCGCGATACCAACCGGCAGTCGTCATCTAAAAAATAAATCCACTCTCCCCGACTCGCTCGCACTCCCGCGTTTCGCGCGCGATTCACCCCCTCGGGCGCGGAGTGAATATAGCGGACTCTCGGATCTCTGCGGATGGCCTTCATCGGTGTGGGGTTGCTAACCACAATCACTTCAAAGCTGGCGCCACGCTGATGCAGCAAAGTCTTAAGCAAACCCGCCAAAACTTTCGTATCACTTCGAGCCGGAATCACAATCGACAAGTCGAGACTTTTCACGTTCGCACCCCCAAAGTGAATCGCAGCAATTTCAGCGAGATTCGCAGGGACTCAACGGGAAACGCCCAGAGTTTTTGCCAACGGCGACGGGGTGACGAACACCAAAAATCGAGAAAGTAAAAAATCAGCCAAAATACAAAGACTGAACCCCGCTGACAGGATCGCAATAACCAGCTGGTCATCGTCCATTCAAAAGGTCCGACACAGGCCCGATCCAATGGATCCGTGACGCCATCGTAGTAATATGGGCTGACATCTTTTCTTAACGGGCCGCCATCAATCCGCTGGTAAAAAATCAGTCGTGAATCCACCCTGGGATATCTTTGACGCCAGAGCCAGAAATCACGAGCCGTGAAATAGTCGCTTCGATTGGCTTCCGGCGGGAACCATAAACGAATTTCCGGATCCATTCGATCCACGCCAAACCACAAGCTCTCATTGCAAATTCGAACAACGCGAACCTGAGGGGACGAAAGAAAATCATAAAATGAAGACTGAGCCCACTCATGATCCCCATAGCCCCAAATGTCCAAGCCAAAACCGTCTCCAATCCACCGGCGCAATTGCTCTTCATCCGTGGCTAAATCGCGCCATTCGAGTTGAAGGCGCAAGGGCTTTCCCTTGAAACACGCCAATTTCACCAAATCCCAACAATCCAAAGCCACATTGGCCAACGTCACTTCGGTCCTCGGATCTTGGCGCCAGATTTCTTCAAGCATCGCCATTCCGCTCTCTTGGTCGATATCCTTGAGCGGAGGATCCAAATCGAGCTCCAGCAGGAGAGAGTTGAGCCTGACCCAATTCGTCATGAGAAAGAACCGCGAGATGGTCGGCGTGTTCATGGAGCAAGTTCCTTTTTGAATATCCGTCCTTTCTGCGTATTATGATATCTTCAAGGTTTCAACGGAAGATGTTCATGCGAGTTTTGATCTGTGGCGGAGCGGGATTTATCGGCACATCACTGGCGCGACGCATGTGGCAAGCTGGGTTTGATGTGCACGTCGCGGATAACGAAATTAATTTGCACCAACTTCCGCCATCAATTTTCGAGCGCATCACCAAACAACGACGAGAGATTCTAAGGCCCGCTACATTTCACAAAGTCGACTTGTGCGATCGCGACCAGACCCGCCGGCTGCTTGAAAGTCTATCCCCTCGTATAATTATCCACGCGGCCAATCTTTCCATCGCGTCGATCGCGGAACAGGATGAGGATCAAGCCAAACGCGGCATCTACGATGTCACCCTGGGAGTCTTGAATGAGCTTCAAGTCGCGCGACCCGATCGATTTGTTTATCTCTCCTCCAGCATGGTGTATGGACACTTCACAAGCCGGAGCGTGCATGAAGAAACGCCGTTAAAGCCGATCAACCGATATGGCTTTTGGAAATCAGCCTGCGAAAACAAAGTGATCGAGATTTGTGGTAAACAACGTATTCCCTATACAATCGTGCGTCCCATCGCGGTCTATGGGCCGCTGGATGGAAATGGTCGTGTCATCAGCCGATTGTTTTTAGCGGGGCAATCGGGTGCGGAATTTCCTTTGCGAAATGAATCTTCCGTATTGAACCTGACTTACGTCGATGACGTGGTGGAAGGCGTGTTTTTGGCCACCACGCGACCCGAGGGTAACAATCAGATCTTCAATATCGCCTCGGAAGACGGTCCGACTTTACGTGAATTGATCGCTTTTGTTAAAAAACGGTATTTTCCCGATTTAAAGATTTCATCTTCACCGAGCACAAGATATGAACCCCATCGCACGCGCCTTGATATTCGCAAGGCTGGCTCCTTGATCGGTTATAAGCCCGCAATGTCGCTTTTGGCCGGACTGGATTCGTATTATGAATGGCATAAAAGTACCTTTTCTTGATCTCACGAGAGTTCCACTGCAAGTCGGCGGTGACGAGATCAATTTCATCTTAAAAAGCGGCCGATACATTCTCGGATCGAATGTGGTAGCGGCCGAGGAAATGCTGGCGGATTTCTTAAAGCTCCCCTATGTCGCATTGACCAATTCATGCACGGACGCCTTGAAGATCGCCCTATTAGCCGTTGGCGTTCGACCTGGCGATCGCGTTGTCCTTCCGGCGCTCTCATTCGCCGCCACCTTGAACGCGGTTACAACGATCGGCGCGATCCCCGTCTTCGCGGACACCGGCGAAAACGGAAGCGGATTTAATTGGGCTCACCTAGAACAGATTTTGCGGACCCATTCCGACGCGCGCGTTGTGATCGGTGTTCACCTTTACGGTCATCCTTTTTGTCTCAAAACGATGGCTCAACTGGCGAAGACCTATGGTTTGACCCTCATCGAGGATTGCGCCCAGTGGTGTTCACCCAGCGCTCCGCCGGAAATCAATTCGATTCGCTGTTACAGTTTTGATCCCACAAAAACCATCTATACCTTCGGAACTTGTGGAGCCACCGCGACCGCGGACCGAGCCTTGCACGAAAGAATTCGCGCCATTCGTTCGCAGGGCCGGGTTAAAGGCCATCATTTTCTCGGACGCGGCCTAAACTCCAAGCCCAATGAGATTTTGGCCTTGGGGCTCATGAAAAATCTCAACCGTCATGGTGAACTTCAATCCTCGCGCGCGAATATCGTCAGCCGGTATCGAAACATTTGCGATCGGATCGGCCTCATGTACGTCCTGCCCGAATTGGAAGAGAAACATTCAACTTGGAGCAAATTCGTCATTCTATCTGACGATCGAGACCGGCTTGAGTCCCAACTGAAAGACGCTGGAATCGAAACTCAGCGCCACTATGATTACTTGCTTCCGGACTTAGTGAACAAATACCAAACGGGCGAATTCCCGAACGCGCGACGAATTTCTTTATCCGCCCTTTCTTTGCCGCTCTTTCCAGGCCTGATGACGGAAGAGCTCGATTATATTTCAAGAGAGTTGAACCGCTTCAAGGAAGTGCCGAAGCCCTCTCTGAATCCGTAGAGCATTCCGGCTCCAGCCGCTTTCTCGCATATAAACTTCAAAATGATCGTAGATCTCCGGATCCAGATGCTGCAGAAAAAACGTTTTCGCGGTTTTTGACAGAAGTCGATCGCGGATCAGCGCGGAATGGCGGTATTCGGACTTTTCTTGGGTTGGGGTCAAATGAAGAACTTTCTCGTGTAAGAGCTTGAACTTTTTCCCCCGCTTCGCGAGTTCATAACCCAAGTCGACATCTTCAAATCCATAAGTCGTGAAACAACGTTTGAACCGGCCGACCGAGTAAAAATCCGCTTTTGAAACCATGAGACAGTAGGTACAGGTGTACTTCCAGAAATAAGGCAGTAAGTGCCAATCGTCAGTGCGGTAAAATGGGCGGCGATAGCTGGGATTTTCAATATAAGTCTCAGGACCTATGCGAATTTTGTCGTAGTCCGTGTTTTCATTGGAAAGCTCCGCCGGAATGTGATGCCGTTCACATTGTACGACATCGCCGTCGTTCAAGGCACGAGCCATACGGGAAAGAAAAGTCGAGCCAACGATGATATCGGAATCAAGAAAAAGAAGATGAGATCCACGGGCGTGAGCGGCTCCCACATTGCGGGCGATACCGGCTCGAAACTGATCATCGCCGCGCTCACGAGCCCGCGGCCGCGGCAGGCTGATGTAGGCGAAATTAGACTGGTCGACGAAAAATCTTCTCATGGCGTCTTCGGTGCCATCCGTGCTGCCGTCATCCACGACGATGATTTCGTAATCCGTTCTCGAAAACTCCTGCCGAATAAGGTGCCTCATCACATTCGTCAAAAACGGACGATTATTGAAAGAAGGAATGATGACGGAAATCAAAGGTGATCCACCCGATGGCCGCGTTTCAATTACAGGATCAACAATCGGTTCTAAATCCAAAGACGGGTCAATACGGTCATCAGTGACCTCTAATCCCGGAAAAGGCTGAATTCTTAAATCGGGACGATGGCGCGCCGCCAAGGCTAGAAAGCTTCGGACTTCGCCAACGGTCATCCGTTCCGGCCGGCTTTGCGACCACGGAAGAAATTCGAAATAAATCGGTCGCTCAATCAACGACGGCAGAAGATCAAGCAAACGGCGAAAATTAACCCTGCGATCGGGTCGAACGAGGATGTCGAACCTTTGGGGCGGCCACTTTTGTAAATCACCGGTTTCCCGCAACGATATTTCGTGCCCCTGAATCACCAGGACAATACGGCTTGGAGGCGACTTAATATGAGTGAGGTGGCGCCGATCCCAGGGCACTTCCACCAACCATTCAAACCGTCCCAGGCTTGGCCAAGAAAACCCTTGCCAGATTTCTTGGGACATTAAGACTTGCCGGGCACCGGATTGTTCCGCCTTCCGCAACTCCAGTCTCGCCTGCAGCCCATCGCACGGATTTAAAATGCGATGGACGCGATTCCCCTTTTGAAAGTCGCTCATGAGGGCATTCTGAATGAATGACGAATGATTGTCACGCGCAAGCCCGGTCAGACGCCATCAATACGTCTTGAAAACCGGTTTCACTTAATTTGGATTACCGAAATTGTGACCTGATGGAGATCCGTTCGGATTCTCGCTTATGTACTCCTCCACGAGGTCCTGCATGCGCTTCTCGCTGATGTGTTGAACATTCTTATTGCCGTGGTTTGTACAGAAGCCCCGCTTTTCGGCGCGCGCCCCAGGAAAGGCTTGAGCCGCGATCACTTCGCAAGCCATACGGGTCATGCAAAGCATCTTTTTCCCCTCGTGACGGCGTTCAAGATCATCACCGTGCTTATCAAGGCCCACGTAAGTGGATTTTCCAGGACCGCTGATTTGGCAAACGTATTCGCGATCCTCTCTCTCATGACCTTTCGGATCGCGACAATCGTCACCATGGTGATTGTCATCTTGGTCACCGTCATCCTCAGGGTGAGGATACGGAGTTGGAGTGGGAGTGGGCGCTGGAGTGGGTGCCGGCGTCGGACTTGGAGTGGGAGATGGATCAGGCGAGGGAGCGGGCGTCGGCGCCGGTGTTGGATTGGGTGTTGTCGGTGGATTATTGTTATCAAGGGGATTCTGGATACCGGCATCATCAACCAAAGTTAAAGAGGCGCCGTTGGTCGCCATTTTGGCGTTTTGGCAATTCTGAAAGCAAATCACAACGGCCACAACCGTCGCCAATGAAATGCTAAGTTTGTTTATGCTCATAGTAGACTCCCCCGAATGTCCGTTCTTTAACATTGCAAAGGATGCCAATTAACGGATCGCGAATAGAATCGAACTGAGCATTTATTGACGTAGATAACCCTGACTCTTCGATAAAAGTTGAACATTTCAATCTGAGAAGACTTTTGTGACTCTTCTCAATCTGAAACACACATCTACCTACGAGATATTTCCCACGTGAATTATCTAAAATTAGTGCCCAGTTTCCCCAAGTTACCTGTTTAGCAACCGTTAAACTCTGCCGATAAAAGTTCTGGTCAGGCGTCTGGCTGTAAAGAGGAACGTAAATGGAACACAGCCATTTTAAATTGCATCTTGTTCGACTTCTCTGGTGCGGCCTATTGGCCCTACCGGCGATCGCCCATGCCCAAGGTGCTCCTGTAAAATTAAACGTGAGTGGCGTTCTTTATAACGCCTCTGGTGCGGCCATCGTCCAGAGTTCCGTGGACTTTAAAATCGAAATTTTGGATGCGGATGAGACATGCGTTCTCTATAGCGAGATGCACACGGCGGATTTGTCCGGCTCAAAGGGCGGATTCTCCTTGGTCATTGGTGAGGGCAACTCGCGCCAGAATCATCTCGATGCCGGCAGCCCGAATGATCTGAGCTGGAAGATTTTCGAAAACTCCGGAGTGGCCACAGGTGGTTTTACCGGTTGCCCGGCTGGTGTGACTCTGGCCAGCGGATCGTTACGTAAGATTCGCGTGTCCTACGACTTAGGTTCCGGCATGACCGCATTGACACCCAATGTGCCGATTACATCAGCGGCATACGCGCTTTATGCGGATCGATTGCAAGGCAAAGAGGCGGCGGATTTTATCCAGGTCAAAGATGATGCCGGAACGGAATTGAACCAAGCCAATGTGGAAGACGTATTCTCGGCGACCAATTATCCCAAGTTACAAAACTTACTGAATAACACCTTCAACGCGCCTTATTCGTTTAACGGCCAAGTGATCTCGAATGTGGGAAGCCCCACTTCGGCGACTGATGCAGTGAACCGAGGTTGGGTGGACTCCCATGTGGGTGATAAGTCGGCCGATTTATCCGGTGTGGGCGCCGGTACGAACGATGGCCACACGCTCATCTGGGATGCGGCCAATGACCGATGGACCACTGGAGTGCCTTCAGCTGTCGATAACACCAAGCTGCCTCTCGCCGGCGGTACGATGCAGGGTCCGATCACCATGGGCGGAAACAACATCGAGTTAGCTGGCCATATCACCATGGATAATCAGCGCTACTTGACGCTTGGTCGATTCACGACGGCTCAAGAAGGTGGCTTGGGCGCAGCTCATGCGGGATCGATTTTCTATAATACGGATTTGAATACAGTTCGTTTGTGGAACGGTACGGCTTACGTGGGCTTTGATGCCGGTGGGGCCGCAGGTGGTGATTTAACCGGTACTTATCCCAATCCCACGATCGCCAATGAGGCCGTGACCACGGCAAAGATTGATGATGAAGCGGTCACTGAGCCAAAGATCGCGGACAATGCGATCAGTGCCCGCACCGTGGACCAAGCTGGTATGGGCAAAAATCGTCTGGTCATCAGCGACAGTTCGACGGGTGAGACTTTGAAATTTAAGACCTGCGCCTTGAACGAGATTCTTCGTTGGGGCGCGGATGGTTGGGAATGTGTGACAGTTCCCACGGCGATGGGCGCATCTGGCGTCACCGCCGGAGTTTACGGAAGCACCACAAGTGTGGGTCAGTTCGGTGTGGATGCCCAAGGGGTTGTGACCTTTGCTCAAGACGTGGCGATCAATTTTCCTGTTACATCAGTGGCCGGTAAAACCGGTGCGGTGACTTTGGATGTGGGTGATATTGGTTCAGCCGCTGGCAAGTATTTCACTTATGCTCCGAACAACGTGGCCTGCGGTAATCAGGAAGTGCTCAAGTGGAACGGATCTGGCTGGCACTGCGCCGCTGACGATAACGGCGGTGGTACGATCACCGAAGTGGTCGCCGGAACAGGACTTTCTGGTGGCGGAACATCCGGTGCTGTCACAATTAATTTGGACGATACAACCGTGACGGCTGGCACCTATGGTTCCTCCACAGCTGTGGCAAAATTCACCGTTGATGCTCAAGGTCGTTTAACCGCGGCCAGTGAAGAAACGATTGCGATTCCGACGACGGCCCTCACTCAAACCGGTGCGACTAATCAACAAGTGCTCAAGTGGAATGGCAGTGCTTGGTTGCCGGCTGACGATAATGATTCGACGGATGCGACAAAACTTCAAGGTCGTGACATTGCCTCAACAGCTCCGAACGACACCGAAGTCTTAATGTGGAATCAATCAGCGAACGCTTGGGAGCCGCAACCGGTGCCTTCAGCGCCGGTGTCTTCAGTTGCAGGTAAAACTGGTGCTGTGACCTTGGATGTGGGTGATATTGGCTCCGCCGCAGGCAAGTACTTTACTTATGCTCCGAACAACGTGGCGTGCGGTAACCAGGAGATTTTGAAGTGGAACGGATCTGGCTGGCACTGCGCTGCCGATGAGAATGCTGGCGGCGACATTACAGAAGTGGCGGCTGGCACAGGTCTTACCGGTGGCGGCACATCCGGTGCTGTCACGATTGATCTGGACGATACAACTGTGACGGCTGGCACCTATGGTTCTTCATCCGAAGTGGCCACATTTGAAGTCGATGCTCAAGGCCGATTGATTGATGCCGAGTCGGTGGCGATCTCCATTCCCTCGACAGCGATCACTCAAACCGGTGCGACTAATCAACAAGTGCTCAAATGGAATGGCAGTGCCTGGTTGCCGGCTGATGATAATGACTCGACCGACGCGACCAAACTCCAATCCCGTGATATCGCGTCCACGGCTCCGAATTCTTCGGACGTTTTGACGTGGAATGGAACGACAAGCAAATGGGAACCCCGGCCCTTGCCGCCTGGTAACTCTGGCGACATTGAAGAAGTTGTGGCCGGAACAGGACTTACCGGTGGTGGAGCATCTGGTGTTGTCACATTGCACCTCGATACAACAGGTGTGACCGCGCAGTCGTATGGTTCAGCCACGGCTGTCGCTAAATTCACGGTGGATGCCCAAGGTCGTTTAACCGCGGCCAGTGAAGAGACGATTGCGATTCCGACAACAGCACTCACTCAAACCGGTGCGACTAATCAACAAGTGCTCAAGTGGAATGGCAGTGCCTGGTTGCCGGCCGACGACAATGACTCAACCGATGCGACCAAGCTTCAAGGTCGTGACATTGCCGCCACAGCTCCGAACGACACCGAAGTTTTAATGTGGAATCAATCAGCGAACGCTTGGGAACCCAGACCAGTGCCTTCAGCTCCGGTGACATCCGTTGCGGGCCGAACGGGTGCTGTGACTTTGGATGTAAGTGATATTGGCTCAGCCGCCGGTAAGTACTTCACTTATGCACCTAATAACGTGATTTGCGGCAATCAACAAATCTTAAAGTGGAATGGCTCCGCATGGCTTTGCGCGGACGACGATGATGGCGGTGGCACGATCACTGAAGTGGCAGCCGGTACCGGCCTTACCGGTGGCGGCACATCCGGTGCTGTCACGATTGATCTGGACGATACAACTGTGACGGCTGGCACCTATGGTTCTTCATCCGAAGTGGCCACATTTGAAGTCGATGCTCAAGGCCGATTGATTGATGCCGAGTCGGTGGCGATCTCCATTCCCTCGACAGCGATCACTCAAACCGGTGCGACTAATCAACAAGTGCTCAAATGGAATGGCAGTGCCTGGTTGCCCGGTGATGATAATGACTCAACCGACGCGACCAAACTTCAAGGTCGTGACATTGCCTCAACAGCTCCGAACGACACCGAAGTCTTGATGTGGAATCAATCAGCGAATGCTTGGGAACCCAGACCAGTGCCTTCAGCTCCGGTGACATCCGTTGCAGGCCGAACCGGTGCGGTGACTTTGGACGTGGGTGATATTAACTCAGCCGCTGGCAAATACTTCACTTATGCTCCGAACAATGTGGCCTGCGGCAATCAACAAATATTGAAGTGGAATGGCTCCGCATGGCTTTGCGCGGACGACGATGATGGCGGTGGCACGATCACTGAAGTCGCAGCCGGCACAGGACTTACCGGTGGCGGAACATCAGGTGCTGTCACAATTGATCTGGACAATACAGGTGTGACCGCGCAGTCGTACGGCTCCGCCACGGCTGTCGCTAAATTCACGGTCGACGCTCAAGGTCGCTTAACCGCGGCCAGTGAAGAAACGATTGCCATTCCCTCGACAGCGATCACTCAAACCGGTGCTAACAATGGGCAAGTGTTGAAATGGAATGGTAGTGGTTGGTTGCCAGCCGATGACAATGATTCAACTGATGCGACCAAACTCCAATCCCGCGATATCGCGTCCACGGCTCCGAATTCTTCGGACGTTTTGACGTGGAATGGAACGACAAGCCAATGGGAACCCCGGCCCTTGCCGCCTGGTAACTCTGGCGACATTGAAGAAGTGGTGGCCGGAACAGGTCTTACCGGTGGTGGAACTTCAGGTGTTGTCACATTGCACCTCGATACAACAGGTGTGACCGCTCAGTCCTACGGCTCTGCCACTTCAGTTGCGAAGTTCACGGTCGACGCTCAAGGTCGCTTAACCGCGGCCAGCAACGAGACGATTGCCATTCCCACGACGGCCCTCACTCAAACGAGTGCTTCAAACGGGCAAGTGCTCAAATGGAATGGCAGTTCTTGGTTGCCCGGTGATGATAATGACTCGACTGATGCGACCAAACTTCAAGGTCGTGACATTGCCTCAACAGCTCCGAACGACACCGAAGTTTTAATGTGGAATCAATCAGCAAACGCTTGGGAACCTCGCCCGGTTCCTTCAGCTCCGGTGACTTCAGTCGCTGGCCGAACGGGTGCTGTGACTTTGGATGTAAGTGATATTGGCTCAGCCGCTGGCAAGTATTTCACTTATGCTCCGAACAACGTGGCTTGTAGCAATCAACAAATCTTAAAGTGGAATGGCTCCGCCTGGCTTTGCGCGGATGATGACAATGGCGGTGGCACGATTACGGAAGTCGCGGCCGGTACAGGTCTTACCGGTGGCGGCACTTCCGGTGCTGTCACAATTGATCTAGACGACACAGGTGTGACCGCGCAGTCGTACGGCTCCGCCACGGCTGTTGCGAAGTTCACGGTCGACGCTCAAGGTCGCTTAACCGCGGCCAGTGAAGAGACGATTGCGATTCCGACAACAGCGCTTACTCAAACCGGTGCGACTAATCAACAAGTGCTCAAGTGGAATGGCAGCGCCTGGTTACCGGCTGATGATGCGTCTCTCGACCTTGTCGCCGGTACGGGAATCGTTATCGCCGGTGCGGGAAGTGAAAAGACAATTTCCGTTGATGTCGGTATCACCGCGAATAAGATTCCTCAACTTGGTGCTAACGGAACCCTCGCTTTGGGGACATCAAGTGTGACTCCGGGTGCGTTACTTGACCTTTGGGGCACGACATCGGACACCAGTTCACTTCTCGTTCCCCGCGCGGACACCTCAAGCCGCCCAACCAATGCGGTTGACGGTATGATCCGTTACAACACGTCTTTGGCGAAGTTTGAAGTTTACGAAGACGGCCAATGGACGAACATGGTTAGCTCGGGTGATGGCGACTTCTTTAAGGATGGTTCCGTGGCTATGACGGGCACATTCAAAGCCATCGATGGCAGCGCTGCTTCGCCTAGTATTACATTTGCCAACGATCAGACGACGGGAGTTTATCTGCCTGCATCGAATGTACTCGCCTTTTCAACCGCGGGTACGGAACGCTTACGAGTCGACGACGAAGGGAGGGTAGGTATTGGAACGACTTCGATGACAGGATCCAATCGGCTTCATATTGTGGGGTCGGGATCCATCAACCAGCGTCTGACATCAACCAGTAACTCGGCGGCTGTGGAAGTCATTGCGGAAGCGCTCACGAACCGCGGAGTATTGAGAATGCACGGCTCGAGCCACCCAGACTTTCCGAGAGTTTTAAAGGTGGGAACCACCAGTACGAGCGGCCAGGGGCAATTAGCTTTTGTCACGGCTGATGACGTGGAACAAATGCGGATCGACGTGAGTGGAAATGTCGGTATCGGAACGACCACTCCGGCCGCCCGCCTTGATATCGTTGGTACAGGCGATGCTAGCGCGATAATTGTTCCCCGCGACACGCAAGCCAACCGCCCGAGTGGTGTGAATGGTATGATCCGTTACAATACGGATTCAAATAAATTCGAAGTCTATCAAAACAGCGCTTGGGTCGACATGGTCAGCAGCGGTGGAGATAACCTAGGTGATCATAAAGCCACAACGAACATTCAGTTGAATGGTAACTGGCTCAGTAATGACGGCGGCAATGAGGGAATTAAGATCGACGATAACGGGCGAGTCGGTATCAATGTGACTCCGTGGGATCCACTGCATGTTAGACAGCCCACCGCCACCTATAACAACGTTTTTTATCCGATCACGGTTCAAAGTAATTCAACCGCGAACGGAAGCTCGGCTCGCATCCGCTTCGCGACATTCTCCGATACCACACAGGACGGGGTTTCCGCATATATCGGCGCCGAACGCAAAGTTAACGGTAGCGGTAGCGCCCATTTAATTTTCGGAACCGGTAAAGACGGTGCCGGCGTCGGTCCCACGGAAGAGCAAGAGCGCATGCGCATCACCCAAGAAGGTCGCGTGGGCATTGGTACCAACAACCCCAACTCCGGCGCCATTTTGGATATCAATGGCACCGGATCCCAGAGCGCCATGCTGGTTCCGCGCGACACGACAGCGAATCGCCCCAGCGGCACGAACGGTATGATCCGCTACAACACCACCACCGCCCATTTCGAAGGTTATCAGGACGGCGAATGGTTAATGTTAAGTCCTACTCAGTACGTTTATAAAACGACAAACGAGAGCGTGAGCAGCAGTACGACATTTCAAAACGATGATCACCTCACTTATCCGCTCAAAGCCAACGCGAAGTACCTGTTTGAAATTCACGGTTTTTACGACAACAACACGGGATCGAAAGACAATATTAGGATAAGGCTGACGGGTCCATCGTCACAGAACTTCTTCTTCTACGAAATTAATATTTATGCGAACTATGGGGACATCACCGCTGGATGGTCTTACTACAATGACTATTCAAGCTATACGAATCCATCTGTCTCAACCAATAAGGTTTCCTCCAGTCAGCCGGGACGGTTCAACCTTCGAGGTGTGATCGAGACCGGAGCGAACGCCGGCAACCTGACCCTGCAATGGACCCAGAACAGCTCGGAAACGACAGCCATCAGAGTTCTTAAGGGCAGCTTCATGAAAATCACTCGGATCCCCTAATCCGCTGTCCACGCCGTTTTCAGTGTTTCATCTGTAAACAGCGTAAATGGCGCTATTTAATTATGACGGTGCAAACCCTTTGCATAATTCCAATCGCAGAGGGGGATATAATGAAAGAGCTTGTAATCGTCTACTTGCTCGCCGCCATGGGGATAACATTCACGCTATCCGGCTGTGGCTCCACCGAATACAACGCCAGCACAGGACAATATAGCTTTGCTGAGGGGACGGACGAAGTTAGTCGGGTATTAGAAGTTTCTGCCCAGCCATCACCCGGTGATTGACTTTAAGGCCGTTGGCTTTCGCCAACTCACGAACCGTCACACGATACTTTTTTGATAGATCCCAAAGCGTCTCGCCGCGACGGACGAGATGTTTACGCACTCTACCATTCTGATTCGACAGTTTCGCCGCTTTGCTCGAGGAGGGAGCACGGCGGCGTTTATTATCCGACCCCGCCACTTTGCGCCGGGAAAACTCCGCCATCCGAGTGGTCTTCGCGGAGTCCGCTTGCACGCGCAATTTCTGCCCCAATCGAATCAATGACCTTGAACCCAATTGGTTCAAGCGGCGAAGTTCCGACACGGACGTCCCGTATTTTTGAGCAATGGTGGTGAGATTCTCGCCACGACGAACCACATGGTACTTGACGTCACGGGAGCGCACCGAGGATCTGGAATTACGGGCGCCCTTTCCCGCCGCGTCCTCTTCGGTCACAAGCTTAATACCGTCGCCGCCGTTATCCGGCACGCGAAGCCGCCGACCCGGCCGCAAAATCGCCCGGTTTGAAAGGTTGTTCAAACGGCGAAGGCGAGACACCGTGGTCCGGTATCTTTTCGCGATCGTTGAAAGATTGTCGCCGCGACGGATGCGATAGTAAAAGTACTCCGCCTGAACCACTTTGGGTTGAGTCGTCACACTCATTGGAAGAGCCGCCAAGGCATCGGTGGCCCGTCCCACGGGAATCCGCACCACGGTTTCGTTGTTTCGGGAAATCGGCACGAAATCCGTGCGGAATTTCGGATTGAGAAGTTTTAATTCATCCACGTCAACACTGAGATTCGCCGCCAGCTTGGACAAACTGATTGGGTTTTGCAGGGTGACCGTATCGTAGGAAAGCGGGTCTTCAAACTGCAAATCCGTAAAGCCGTATCGCTCGGGATTTTTCGCGATCATGGCCGCCGCGATGAACTTAGGAACGTAATTCTTTGTCTCGGCGGGGAACGACCGGCGCTTCTTGATCAACTCCCAAAAATCCCGTGTGTAGTACCGGGTGACCGCGCGCTTGACCCGCATTTCACCGACGTTATAGGCGGCCATGGCAAGGTGCCAGGACCCGAGAAAATTATAAAGGGTTTTAAAATACTCGGCGGCGGCGCGAGTGGATAAAACCGGGTCACGCCGTTCATCGATGAACGTATCCAGCTTCAGCCCGAACCGGCGGCCGGTTCCGCGAATGAACTGCCAGTAACCAACGGCATTGGCCCGCGAGTGCGCGCGCGGAGAAAATCCCGATTCAATCAATGCGATATAAACCAGATCCTCAGGTAATCCGTTTTCCCGCAAGACGTTCTTCATCATCGGCAAGTAGCGGGTTGAGCGCTCCAGGTATAACTTCATGTGCTTGCGGCCCTTGCCGGTGAAGTAGCGGATCCACTTTTCGACGTGAACATTGTAATCCATCGGAATGTCGCCATAGGCGCTCTTGTAAGGCATCTCCGCCTTTTTCTCGACCTCTTCCGATGAATCTTCCTTTTCGGCGATCTCCGCGCGGGCGCCTTCGACTCCGGACTCACCGGAATTTTGCGACGATTTTTTTTGAGTGAGACTGGCGCATGCGGAAAGTAACAGTAGGCTGGAGACCAAAAGGCCTCTTTTGCAAAACGACATCAAACGGACTCCCCTGGTTTTGCGGCCTCTCGATCACAATGTGCGCACTATTCGAGAATTTTTTATCGCACTACATCGACGCGTACTGAAAACGAACGGCCTACTTTAAGACTATCGCGAAGTTGATCTTGCGTCCACCCACAACGGCTCAGAAAGAGACAGTTTAGATCCATTTAATATTTGATAAATCATCCAATTACGCAGAATCGATTTTACGTAAAAGCTGGTCTCTTCCCACGGTAACTCGTCAAACCAGATCTCGACCTCGGGCGAGGAGGAGGCCGTGGTTTCCAACAGACTTAAGTCCTTGCGAGCGGACAGCCATCGGCGGAGTCGAGTCGGGCCCGCATTGTAGGCCGCCAGGGCCAGAGGCACGTTACCATTAAAATTTCTTATCATCCGGCTAAGATAATGCGCGCCCACTTTGATGTTGATCTCGGGATTCAGCAGGGATTCGCTTCCCTGGTAATTCTTTATTCTCAAGTCCCGCGCGACTTCTCCACCCGTCGCCGGGAGAAGCTGCATAAGCCCAAGCGCATTCGCGGGGCTTTTGGCATCCGCCCTGAACGAGCTTTCCTGACGGATCAGCGAACGCAACCAATCGGCGCCGATTTTCGTGATCTTACTCTCGCGTTCAATCCATGCCGTGTATTCATAGGGAAACACGAGTTTAAGCACCGGTATCTGCGCCAAACTTGAATCCGAATCGATGGCTTGTGAGACTTCCTGGATCGCAAGATCATAGCGCATCGTTAAAGCCCAGAACTTCGCACGGATCAATCGATCCTCATCGCTCACTGGATCAGGAAGGGCATCCAATTCCCGTTCGGCTTCCTTGAACCAACCGGCTCTCAATAGAACCTGCAGTCGTTCCCAGGCGAGTCGTTCACTTTGCAAAAGCCGGAGATCAACTTTGATCGGCTTTGAAGACGGCGGTAGTTTCACCTCACCGGAATTGAGTTCGGCCATCGCCCTCAGGCCGTAATAGGAGAACGGATATTTTGAAGCGAGAAGCTTTCCGTACTCCACCGATTTTTCCGGATCGATTTTCTGTTGCGCCCGCCACTGCCAATGCAGCGATCGATATTCAAAATCGGAACCCGACTTAAGAGCGGCCACTCTCTCGAAATAAGCCGCGGCTTGGGGATAACGTTTACGACGGAACTCCAAAAGGCCAAGTCGAAATGTCGCCTCGGCGGCCTCGGTGGTCCCGCCATGAAACTTAATCAACCGCTCAAAGTGCTGTTGAGCATCACTGTATTCTCCGGCGGCGAGCGCCGCCTTTCCGGCCAGTAATAAAACTTTGGTGGCTTCAACTTGCCCGTTATATTTTTCGAAGCTCTTTTCCGCGAGGTGCAAGGCATCGAGGTAATTGCCGCGCGCATAGGCGTTCAAAGCCCAGCGACTTAATCTCCCGGCGTCACCTTTTTCCATCAGGCGTACGATCGTCTGGCGTACATTGCGAAATTTCTCGTCCGTGCGATTGGCCAAACTCAGATAAATATTCAAAATGCGATCGGCGGCTTCACTGGAGCGCTGACTTCCCGGAAACTTGCGCAGCAACTCCATCCCGTCTTCGATCGCGGAAACATAGTCCTGGGACTCGTAAGCCCGAACCATCCGCGCCGCGAGATTTTTCTCTTCGTCACTGATGCCCACATCATCCGATTTTTCCGGAGTCTTGGGTTTAACTTCCTCGTCTTTCTTCTTGCCCAAAAGCGCGGATCGAATGGACTCCACTCGACTGCGGATTTCCGCGCTTTCTTTTTCCGATAATGAGCGGCTTAAGAAGTCTTGTGCCGCGAGCAGATTTTGTTCAATGAACGCCAGCTCGCCGGCCCAACGGTAAGTCGCCGCCCGCTCTTCCAAAGTCATCCACCCTTGAATTTGCGCCAGCTTATCGATGGTTTTCCATGCGGCCCTTCGATTGGATTTCGATTGCACTTCCGCCAACATCAAAAGGGCGCCGACATAATTGGCCCGCAAAAGACCCGCCGCCGGACCACTCAAAAGCCATCGCGGTTCACTTTCGACTTTGGCAATGGCCTTGGAAAGCGCGAAGCTTGAGCCGCGCCCGTTTTTTTCTTTTATTTGCGCGCATTGCAGTTGATTGAGCGCCAGCCAGGGGGCGAGGCTTTTACCCAAGGTGTAGGATTTCTCAATGGCCGCGATACAAGCCGCGCGGTCTTTCGCCAGATAAGCTTTTTTCGCCTGAACCATTAAGTTAACGAGACGATGATTGGAAACCTTCGCTTTGCTATCGTACATCCACCGCGGGGCTTCGACTTTTTGGTCCAACGACACGCTGATCACCGACACCCCGCTGGCCAGCGCATGAAACGAGAGCAAAGCCAATCCCAAGAAAAAGAGTATCTTCACTTAAATCTCCGATAATTCTATGGCTCTAAACAGGAGTTTCTCGAATTTATCAATCAACCTTGTCACATTTTCAGGTTTTGTGAGTTCGCCAATCAAATTTTCAGGCGCGAAGCTCAAGGCCTCGCACTGCGCAAGGACGTCTTTTAGGTCACTCGCCAGTTCGTTGCGCACGCTGGGGGGCGCGGCTTCAAGCAATTTCTCCAGATCCTGATTCGCCCCGCCCAGCCCGCTGATTTGGCCAAGAATGAACGACACCGCATTGGTCATTTCCACGCCCATGCGACGCCACTCTTTCTGTTTGGCGAAATCCCGCACGCGCCGGATCCGTTGACCGAGGATCATTCCCAAGTTGGCTTTCTTGGGTTTACGGCGTAAACGCGTGAAACTCTGTTGGGCGAGAAAACCAAAAACAGCGATATAAAGCACGACCGTCACAAGAGGTTGCCCCGTACGCGCCATGATTGAATCTCCCATTTCCAGTGACAGTGCCGGTAACTCCGGCCCGGAAGCGGACGATGCCGATTGACCGTGACCCGAAGGCGGGTTCTGCGCCAGTGGCGCGGCCGAGGCCGTCCCTGTGACCGTGAGTTTCAAGGGTTGCGAGGATACGTCCGCGAATTTTTTCGTTTCGGGATCGAATGTGGCGATGGAAACGGGCGGTACATCGAACACGCCAGGCTCACGCGGAATGATCAGCACTTCGAATTCCTTGAAGCTCGTGCTGTCCCGTAAAAACTTCGCATTTGATTTTTGATCGTAAAGTTCAAAGCTCGGGGGCAAATCGAGCTTTGGCAGTTCAATCAACTTGGCGTTGCCCAATCCATCCACCCGAATTCGCAAGGTCACGGGTTGGTTGGTGGCGCCGGTCGGTGGTTCAAACTGCGCTTTCAAACGAAACTGCCCCACCGCGCCGGTGAAGTTGGCCGGTCGCGAATCATTCGGCACATCCAAAACCTCGATCTGAATCGGCTTACTGGCTTTGGTGAACTGGTAAGGTCGGCCGAAGCCGAATGAGCTTGGCGTTAACACGGTACATTTGGCCTTATAGGAATCGATCGTGGCTTTACCTGGTTTAATGGGGAACAACGCATACTTCACCAGAAGGGCGCGCTGCCAGGCCAGACCGTTCACCACCACTTGCTCGAAATTGAGCCGCGTGGCCATCTCCAGGTCTTCTTTCCAAAAACCTTTCAGGTCCGGATACTTTAGCGTGTCGATGTCACGAATCTGCCCTCGGGTGTAAAGATAAAAAGAGACGACGATTTGTTCACCCACATAGGCCTTGGTTTTGTCAGCCACCGCCGAAATAAAAAACGCCTCGTTCGGATTCACCGCGACGCCGGAGTCGGGTGGAACATGCGGCCTTAACCGCCGCTGGATCATTTGATTGAACAGCTCTTCCATGTCGTCCAGCTCTTGAAACGGATCCGGCACGGCCCTTCGAGCTTGCGGAGGCGCTTTGCGCTCGCCACTCACGGAAACGGTGATCGGATCGGTCTTGAAGACTGTTCCATCAACGACGACGGAGACCGATGGAATCGTGAGCTGGCCCTGGCGGTTTGTCTTCAACATGTAATTGAAGTTGCGTGATTGTTCGGTGATGAATTGACCGTTGACGAACGAGCTTCTGGTTTCAATTCCCGTCGAGGTGTTGATCAGGTCAAATCCATCCAATTGCCCGAGCCGTGGCTGATCGATTTGAATGGTTTGTTTGGCCGAAACCGCGATGGTGAGATTGATGACATCGCCCAACCCAACCTGATTCCTATCCACGGTGGCCGTGACTTGCACATCCTCGGCCGCGTTCACTGTGAGAGCGAAAAACAATATCGCGAAAAGCCAACTCTTCATTACCAATCCTTTGCCTTGGGTGAATCTTTGGCGCCTTTATCGTATTCCTGAGCGCGTATATTTTGCTCCTGGTTCTTGATCTCATCCAAAATACGTTTCACGTTTTGCGGACTTAACTCCTGGCTTTCGAACTTGGGCTTCTTCTGCTTTTTTTCCTGTTGCGGCTGTTGCGATTGCCCCTGCCCTTTTTCCTGCTCGCCTTGTTCCTGCTGATTTTTCGACTCCCCGTCGCCGCCGCCACCACCGCCTTGCCACAAAAGTTCAATGTTCGTTTTAACTTCAATGGAATCCGGATCCATTTCCAAAGCTTGTTGATAGGCCGCCAGCGCCTCATCGATGCGACTGAGCTTGGCCAAAACCCCCGCCCAATTGAACAAGGCTTCGAATCTGAGTTTGGAATCTTTCGGCAAAAGGCTGAGCGCCGCCCGGTAGGATTGCTCGGCCTGTTCATACTGTTCGTTGGCTTCAAAGGTCCGCGCCAGATTCAGTTGCAGTTCAGGATTCATCGGATCTTCTTCGATGGCTTTCACGAAGGCCTTATAGGCGGAAAAATAGGATTCCTTTTCGAACTCCGAAAGACCTTCGCGGTTTCGCATGTACGATTGCACACTGGTCGCCTGCGCGACAGCGGAGAACATCGAGATCAAAATTAAGGCCGAAACTCTAATCAAGGGGCACCTCGAAGCGGCCGCGCCATAGGCGGCCTTCGCCTTTTCTTTCACCCAGCGCCAACTCGATCATCGCCAGCAACAAACCCAGCAGCAAAAAACTCTGATAATGTTCGTTATAATGCGTGAACTCCATCGTATCCAGTTGTGCCCGTTGCAGACGATCGATTTCCGCTTTCAAATTTAAAACGGCATCGCTGCCGAACGTGACATGCTGATACGATCCTTTGCCGGCGTCAGCCAATTCACGCAAAGCCTGACCCGTCGATTTCGTGATAACCACTTGTCCATTGCGGTCTTTCTTGTATCCCACCAGCTGACCGTGTTTATCGCGAACCGGAATTTGTCCACCGGCTTCAGTTCCGAATCCTAAAGTGAAAATCCGGATCCCTTCGTTCGCCACTTTTTGCGCGGCATCCAGCCCGCCTTTTTCGTTTTCCTCACCATCCGACGCGATCACGATCACACGGGCCACATTGGGGTCCTCGCTGTCCTCGCCCAGGCCGCCCCGGTGAAGCGCCTGATAAGCCTCGCTGATGGCTTTTTTGAAATCCGTTCCTTGCGTCGAAACCGCTTCCGGCGACAGTGATTCAATGAACATTTTCAGCGCTGATTTATCGGTGGTGAGCGGCGAAAGTAAAACCGCCGAACCGGCAAAAGCCACTAATCCGATTTTATCGTTACCCAAACTGTCGATAAAGCGGGAGAGTTCTTTTTGTGCGAGTTCCAATCGGGAAGGCCGAACGTCTTCGGCGAGCATACTGTTTGACACGTCCACGGCGAGAACGATCTCAAGTCCTTCGCTTTTGGCTTTTTGCCGCCCCTCGCCCGATTGCGGACGCGCCAACGCCATGACAAAAAAGAAAAGCGCGAGAACCTGCAACGTCGTTTTCAAGCGCCGGCGGCTCAGGGAGAGCGAGCGAATCAAATAATTGGTCACTTTGCTGGCGAAAGCGCTTTGCAAGACGGCCTGCGTTCGCTTGCTCATGGCCCACAACAAAATCAGCAATAAAGGCACGAGAACCAGAAGATTTAACGCCGCGGGGTTGGCGAAGCGAAATTCAAACATCTTAAGGTCCCCTCCTTAAGACGGTGGCCGACAAGAACGCCGCCGCCAGATAAAGGATCACAGCCCATTGCAAATAAGGCGGGAACATTTCCGCATAGCGGGTGTACTGCGACGTTTCGATATCGGTTTTTTCCAAGCGGTTGATTTCGCGAAACACCTCTTGCAACGCATTCCCCGTAGTGGCGCGCCAAAACTTACCGCCGGTTTCCCGGGCCATCTTTGAAAGCAGCTCTTCATTGATCGCCGAGTGTATGGGGCGATAACGTTTCACCTTGCGCCCGAACACGTCTTCGACCATCACGGGCAATTGAGCGTCGCCATCACGTCCCATCCCGATGGAGTAAATCTTGATCCCAAAACCTTTGGCGATTTCCAAAGCGGTCTCCGGATCGATCGTACCGGAGTTGTTCTCCCCATCCGTCATCAAGATGATGACCCGGCTTTTCGCCGTGGAATCCTTGATCCGCGCCACACCATTGGCCAAGGCCACGCCGATCGCCGTCCCCATTTTGATATTTTGCGCGGTTTTGATCTCGGAAACACTTTGTAGGAGCAGCGGATAATCGAGCGTCATCGGCACCCGGGTGTAGCTTTCGCCCGCGAACACCACGAGGCCAATGCGATCGGAAACGCGCCCTTTGATGAAATCAATGACGGTTTGCTTGGCGGCTTCAAGGCGGTTGTGAGGTTTCATGTCCTCGATCAGCATCGAGTCTGAAATGTCGAACACGATGATGATGTCGATGCCCTCGACATTGCGTTTGATTTTGGTGTCGGCTTTTTGCGGTCTCGCCAGCGCCACGATGGCCAGCGCCAACGCGCCCACTTTCACCGCAAGAGGCAACCACGCCAGATGGGAGCGGTACCCGCGATGGACTTTCATGAACCCGCTAAGATTTGAAAACTGAAGGGTCGGCGTGCGGCGCCGACGCGCGAACCACGACCAAACCGCGATGGCGATCAACGGAAGCAAGAACAAAAAAGCCCATTTCGACGCCCACACAATCATCGCTTGGCTCCTGTCATCGCGCTGTCAATGGTCTCCACCGTTTCCAAGCTCATGCGCTGAATCTGCTCCACGTCTTTAAAAAGAATTTCCTTCTGATTCACCAACCGCGTGAGTTCACGCAGGGTCTTACGGAGCGGATCGCCGGCCTTTTCGTAAACCTTTCGATGCCGGCGTTTAAAATCACGCACGATCTCTCCATCGGTCCAATCCAACGTGGGGATCTGAAACTGCCGCAAAACATAAAGCCGAAACTCGCGATCCAGATCTTTCGATAAAGCGCTGAGCTCTTCCGCTTGTTTGACGTTATGGAGCCTACGGCGCAATTGCCGCGCGTCCCGGTAGAACTGATGCAAGGGGGAAAGCGCCGTCTGATGTCGCGTCAGCTCGGCGAGCATTTTCGCCCGCTGACGGCTTCGGCGGAACACACGAAAACCAAAGTAAAAAACCAGAGCCGCGGCGAGCCCAAGGACAAATAAAACCCAGATCGGCATGGCCAGACTCCAAGGCCCGAAGGGCGGATAAGGCTCGTTCATCTGATTGGGTTTTAAAACCGATTTGATTTCCCATTTTGGCTTAAGCATTTCAAAACCGGCTTCACCTTGAATGATGCGGACGTACTCGGGCACGTGGGAGCCGGCCTTGTATCCCGTGACGACAAATTCCGCCTCTTTGGCGTTGGTTTTATCCGCCTTCAATACAACCAACGAGTAGTTGGCGTTTTTATCGGGGAAGACGACGGCGAACGGGCCTTCCTTCCACTCGACTTCGATTTCTCCCTGACAGTGAAGACGAAACAAGCTCCCCACGGTCAGATTGTCGAGCGGCGCCGCGCCTTCTTGAGCCTTGAATTCACAATTCCAAATTGGAAGCGCGCTCATCTCTGACTCCGACGCTTAAAAAACTCAAGCAGCGGTAAAACCAAATCGCCATCCGTCCGCACGGTGATTAAGTCCACCTGCGCGCGCCTCAACTCGGACCGGCGCTCGGCATCCAGGTTCGCGAGATATTTTTTGTACTGATTCCGGAAAGTGGAGGAAGACGTATCCACCGTCACAATCTCTCCGGTTTCCGGATCTTCGAAATCCACCAAACCCAGTTTGGGGATTTCCAATTCCAGTTGATCCTCGATCAAAATCGCCACGGTATCGTGCTTCTTACCCAGCCTTCTGAGCGGGGCCTCGAAATTCTGGTCCATGAAATCACTGATCACGAAAACATGAGCTTTCTTTTTGATCGCCGATTGCAAGTGTTCGAGCGCCGTCGCCAGGCGTGTGCGACGCGAGCGCGGTTTGTGGTAATAAAGGTCGCGCAAAATGCGAAGCACCTGTCCCCGCCCCTTCTTGGGCGGAACATAAAGCTCCACCTGATCCGAAAAAAGTAAAAGTCCCACGGCGTCCTTGTTGCCCACCGCCGCGAAACTTAGTAGCGCCGCCAGATGCGTGGCCACCTCACCTTTGAAATAGCTCTTGCTGCCGAAATCCTGGGAACCGCTCACATCGACGGCGAGAATCACGGTCATCTCGCGTTCTTCGTCATGTTTTTTGATGTACACCTTTCCGGTGCGGGCCATGAGCGGCCAGGCGATCGTGCGCACGTCGTCGCCGGGAACGTACTCACGGAATTCGCTGAAGGTCATCCCCTGACCTTTGAAGGCCGAGTGATACTCGCCGATGAAAAGGTTATTCACCTTCTTGCGGGTCACGAGCTCCAGCAGCTTAACTTTTTTGACGAGTTCCGCGGGAAGCGACAAGGTTACGGCACCTCGATATGGCTTAGGATTTCCTTGATCACCGAATCCGTCGTCATGTTTTCAGCTTCCGCCTCGTAGGTGAGGATCAAGCGGTGGCGTAATACATGGTAGGCGACCGCCTTGATGTCGTCGGCGGTCACGTAGCCCCGCCCGCGAATAAAGGCGTGCGCCTTGCCCGCCCGAGTAAGCGAGATCGTGGCCCGCGGACTCACGCCGACTTGAATCAATGGGATCAATTGAGAAAGCCCATGCTCCTTCGGTTCGCGCGTGCTCATCACCAGCTCGACGATGTAATTTTTGATCTTCTCGTCGACGTAGATCATGTCGGCGATATCGCGGGCGCGAATCAAATCCTCCTTGGAAATCACCGTTTCGATTTGCGGTTGCTTGTCCGTGGCCATGCGGTTGAGGATTTCAAGTTCCTCATTGCGCTTAGGATATTCCACATTGATCTTGAACATGAATCGGTCCATTTGCGCTTCGGGCAGCGGATAAGTTCCCTCTTGCTCCAGCGGGTTTTGCGTGGCGAGGACCAGGAAGGGTTTTTCAAGCGGGTAACTGGTGTCACCGATGGTGACCTGTTTTTCCGCCATGGCTTCGAGCAACGCACTTTGCACTTTCGCGGGGGCGCGATTGATCTCGTCGGCCAGCACGATATTGGTGAAAATCGGTCCGCGCTTGGGCGCGAACTCGCCGGATTTCGGATTGAAAATCATGGTTCCGATCAAATCGGTCGGGAGCAGGTCAGGTGTGAACTGAATGCGTTGGAAACCGAGAGAGATGGCCTTGGCGACCGAGGAAATCGTCAGGGTTTTCGCAAGACCCGGCACACCTTCCAAAAGCACGTGGCCGCCCGTGAGCAAACCCATCATGATGCCTTCGAGCATTTCTTTTTGCCCGACGACGACTTTCGCGACCTCCTTCATCATTCGGTCAACGAATTGGCTTTCTTTTTTTATTGATTCATTGAGGGCCATCAGGTTGAAATCCACGGGCGAACTCCTTATTCTCTTTATCAACGCTTCAGTTTAATCCGAAAGCAACGCTTATGGCGAGGTCAGAATGCTGAAATCCTTTTTGAATCCGATGCTTCGCGTGTTCCTCTTCCTGCTCTTGATCAACGCCAGCTGGATTTTCGCCGCGTGGTTTTGGTTGGAAAGGTCCCAATGGCTTTGGGTGACGCCGATTGCGCTTAGCATTAATTTCTTATTTTTGGCTTATGATCAGGTGCTCACGTTCTCGCATCTGGAAAGCCAGAAACTTCTCGGCCAGGATCCGTGGCGATTGTTAAAAATCGTTAATGAGCTGAGCGCCAAGTTCGACGTTCGCACGCCGGAAGTTTATCTTCTCCAGCACCCGTCCGCGCATATTTTCGCCTACGCCAAAAGCCGGCGCAAACCCCGCCTGTATGTCACCGAGGGCTTGCTCAAACTTCTCACTCACGACGAACTGATCGCCGTGTTGACCTATCAAATGGTGGCCATCCAATCCTCGATCGCGTTTTTGAATTACTGGCTGGGCGCCGCCATCGATATCTTTTTGCGGGTCGGCCAGCTCCTTGAGCGGCTGATCGCTTTTATCTTTGGCTACACACCACCGATCAAGAGCGTGTTCGTGACCCCGTTCATTTGGATTTTTCAAGGTCTGCTGATCAGCCCATGGGATTATCGCCGATTGGATAAGGCCACGGCCGAAAAGGTGACAAGTCCCGAAGTTCTGGCCCGCGCCCTTTGGAAAATGGAAGCCTATGCACAAACCAAACCGTGGCGCGATCCTTGGGTTTTCTCCCACATGTGCATGGTGAGTCCGCTGGCCGCCAAGCGCGCCTTTCGGATTTTGCGTCCGCAACCGGCTTTGAAAAGCCGCGTAAAACGTCTGGTCGGCCGATATCCGCTATAGTATATCGCCTTAAAAAAGTGAGGTGACCGTGACCGCTCCAAAATCTCTGCCCGTTTCATTTTCCACACTTGTTCTCTCGTTGGCATCAAGCGCGGTTCTGGCTTTGGGGTTGGAAAAAAACCCGCAAACCGGCAAAATAGAAAAAGATCTGGATCTGGCCCGCTTCAATATCGACATGTTGAGCATGTTGAAAGAAAAAACCAAAAACAATCTGACGCCGGATGAGCAGCAGTTTCTCGACAACATCATGAGCGATCTGCAAATGAAGTTCGTTTACGTGAAGAACGAGCAGTCCAAGGAGCAGTGAAGATGAGGATTCTTGTCGCGACCGTTCTCGCCATAGCCATGGGTTTTGGCGTTTACTCGGTGGCGGATTCCGCCGTTCCCACTTTGCCCAAACTGAAATCCGGCGATCCCTTGCCGGCGGATCTCTTCGTGAAGCTCGCCAAAGTGGTGAATCCCGCGGTCGTGAACATCTACACCACCTACTTGCCCAAACATCGCCGGCCGAGACTGCCGTATAACGACCCGTTCTTTGAAATGTTCGAGCAGTTCATGCGACAGGGTCCATCGCGCCCTCAGGAATCCCTCGGATCGGGCTTTATCATCCGCGAAGACGGCTTGATCGTGACCAACAATCACGTGATCGATCGCGCGGACATCATCAAGGTCAAACTGGATGAACATAAGAGTGAGAGTTTTGACGCCAAAGTCATCGGCAAAGACAGTCACTCCGACATCGCACTGATCAAAATCGACGCTAAAAGAAAGCTCCCCTTCGTGAAAATGGGTTCCAGTTCCGAAGTTGAAGTCGGCGAATGGGTGGCGGCCTTCGGTAACCCCTATGGCTATGGGCACACCATGACCAAAGGGATTATCTCTGCGGTCGGCCGGGAGATCGATGAGCTGAACTTGTTCCCCTTCATGCAAACGGACGCCAGCATTAACCCGGGTAACTCGGGCGGTCCCCTGGTGAACACTCAAGGTCTTGTGATCGGCGTGAACGCGGCCATCGATCAGCGGGCTCAAGGCATCGGCTTTGTGATTCCCATTGACAACGTGAAAACGATTTTGCCGGCCTTGGAAAAGGAAGGCACGATTAAGCGCGGGCGGATCGGCGTGCTTTTGGCCGATATCGGCGAAGAACACAAAGCCGCATTGAACCTGAAACAGACCGAGGGCGCGCTGATCACGGACGTGGTTCCCAATTCGCCGGCGGAGAAAGCCGGACTCGAACCTTACGATCTGATCGTGGAGTACAACGGCAAAAAAATCGAATCCACCCGGGATATCACCAAAGCCGTCGCCGCCACTCCGGTTGGACAAAAAGCCACCATCAAGGTGATTCGCGACGGGAAAACCAAAACGCTTACGGTGACGGTGGGTTCCGCGGAACAAGTGGCTCAAGGGTTTGAACCGAGTTCGCGTGAACGCCGCTCAAGCGGTATTGAAGCGCCCTATAGTCTCGGGTTCCGGGTGGCGGATTACTCCAATCAATTAGCCAAGGAGTTTCATTTACCCCGTCTCAAACAGCCTCATCCGGTCATTATCCATGTGGATCCCCGCTCCGAGGCGGGTCGATCGGGCCTGGCTCCCGGTGATATTATTTTGGACGTGAACCGCTCCGAGGTTTCACGGGCGAGCGACGTTCCCAAACGGTTAAAAGGCGGAACCGTCAACATCCTGCGGGTCATGAAGCAGAACCGAGTGGTCCTGGTCTCCCTGCGGGCGTCATAAGGCGCCCGTTAGCGGACTCACATGAAGATTGTTCCAATTTGAGACATCCGTTACGGCCAGATCCTATCAATTTGATTTGGCGAATTTTTCTGACACAGAACTAAAGACTCGGCGTAAACTAGCCGAAAGTAAGACTGGGTTAATGGATTTTTAGGTTCTGTAGATTCGGGCATGAAGCACTAGTTGGCCGTTGGAACTGAATTTGGATCTCCTAGGTCTACAACCGGAGGTTTCGCCAATGAAAATCACCGAAGTCAAGGTGTTCCCCGTGAACGAGGAACGGCTCAAAGCCTATGTGACAATCACCATAGACTCCTGTTTCGTAGTTCGCGATCTCAAGATCATTAAGGGAAATGAAGGACTGTTCGTCGCCATGCCATCGAAAAAGCGCAAGGACGGACAATTCAAAGACATCGCCCATCCGTTGAATCAGGAAACCCGCGACGAAATCGAACAAGCGGTTTTCGACGCCTACGAAAAAGAAATCCGGCAGATGGGTGACAATCTCAGCGAACTGCGCCGCGAAGAATATTAATCCTTCGGGCCTATCGGTTTCAGCTCCATAATCGCCTGCTTTTAAGGCTTTAACTCATTGCGTCTTCAGCGACCCCTGCACCTTTCACTTGCCAGATTCGCAAACTTATTGGAATTCTATCCGTCCAATTTGTCTTCTCCGGTGATGGGGCGTCGGCAAGTTGGTAAGCCTTCAGATTTTGATTCTGACATTCGCAGGTTCGAGTCCTGCCGCCCCATCCAATTTTAAAAAGCCCGGTGTCCCCGAAGGGGGCAGCGGGCTTTTTAATTTCTGGTTTCCCTGCCGCTTCGCGAGATTTTATATTTTTTCAAAACCTGGTCCAAAGCATCGGACGCCCAGGACAAAATCCCCACCAGAATCAAATAAATAGGCTTTTGCGTCCAATTCCGATGGCTTAGGGTCTGCAATTCCCGCCCTCCCAAGGAGGATTCTATGAATAACAACAACCAAACTCAGGCCACTAAGAAAGAGAGCCCGAATAAAGAAACGAAGACCGTTAACTATGGCGGTTTGCGCATTCGTTCGATGGCAGCATCTTCTTACGATATATGGACGACTATTTAATCGTCACTAAGGGCTCGGCTTCGAGCCGAGCCCTTTTTCAAAGAGGTACGGTTGTGGAATTGAAAAAATCGATTCAACAAACAATCCAGCTCGGGCTGCCGCTTCTGATCAATGATCTCTTTCGCTACCTCCTCTATTTTATCGACACCGCGATGGTGGGGCATCTCTCCTCACACGCCATGACTGTCGCCGGGCTTGCCGGACTTTCCAACGGCATCATGATCAATATTCTTTTCGGGCTCTCGGCCGGCGTCCAGGGCGTTCTCACTCGGGCAATCAGCAGAGGAAAAACGGCGAAGGAAATCGAGAACCTCTTCGCGCAATTTCTCGTTATCGGCCTCGCCTTCGGCGCACTGTTTTTCGCGGTCTACCACTTCTCAGTGCCCGCGCTGCTGAAGTTCGCCGCCATTAACATTCCCGAGGGAGCGGAAGGCTTTCGACAGGAAAGCATCGCGTATTCGCGCGTGCTCAACTTCTCAACCGTGGTGATGGCCGTATTTTTTGTTGTGCACGGCTACCTCGCCGCCTGCCGACAGACCAAATGGCTCGCCTTGAGCGGCATCGCCATGGGAACTTTGAACGTGATCTTCAACTACATCTTTATCTTCCGCTTGAACTGGGGCGTTGTTGGTGCGGCGCACGGCACGCTGCTCGCGCAAACCGTCGTTTTGAGCGCGATTCTCGCACTAACTTTTCCAAAGTGGTGCAAGCTCAAGCGGTGGTCGCGCGCCGACATTGAACAAATGCTGAAGTTCGCGAGTTGGCCGGGATTTCAAGCCGCGCTCGGCCTGGTCTCGTTCTTCGGCTTCCAATCGTTCTGCGGTTGGAATGGAAAGGAAGCCCTGGCCGCCACAATCGCGGCCCTCACCACCTATCGCATCATGAAAGTCCTTGTCGCCGGATTCGCCAACGCTGGCTCCATCCATCTGGGACACGAGATCGGCATCGCTCCCCTCTCTCGCGCTCGCGCGATTCTGGCATCCAGCTTCGTGCTCGCTCTGGCGTTAGTCGCCATTGTCGGATTGGGAGTGCTCGGACTGGAGCCGTGGATCGCGCCGCTATTTGGAGCGGAGGTCGCAAGTTCGCCGATCGTTCATCAAGCCCTTTGGTTTTTCGCGCCAATCATGGCTCTTGACGCGTTGACGGTTTCACTCAGCATTCCGTTAAGCAAGAACGGAGCGGGCCGCCGTCTATTCTTTTCAGAACTTGCCACACACGCTCTCTTTACGCTCCTGGTTGGCTACTCCCTTTGGCGCTATTCCAGCCTTGGCATCTACGCGATCTGGATGGGATTCGGCCTGCAAGTTTTCGCTAACTTCATTGTCGTACAAGATTACGCCCGTCGCGGCACTTGGATGAAAGGATAAACATGGGACTGTCTACGCTGCTAAACATTCCTGATGGCGTTCCTCACCATACGGTGATTGTAACCGATCAAGATCTCGCGCCCGCGCTCGAGACGAAAATTCGCGACTCCCTAACCGGCACGAAAACACAACTGCATTTCGTCTCAACCTCGGACCGGCTCCTCGACGATGTCGCCGCCCGCGGTATCCAAATCGAAAACCACTATGTTTCGCTCCACTGCTGGGCGACACGATTTTCAAGCCACCAACAAAGCTTGAAACTGCTCAGTCAGTTGCGGCGCTTTGACTTTTGCCGATTGGAGTTCCCCGCCGAAGAAGTTTTCGACTACCAGCCCGCCCACTTGGAAAGCCTGGTCGAAACGATGCTGCGCTCGAACTATCGAAGTCAGGACGAGAAGATCGAAGAATTCTATACCATGCTCGCGAAACGCGCGCCCTACGAAGTGACAATTCAGACAGGCGAAGATGATGTTTTACGCATTGAGGACTCAGCCGGATGGTTTCAACTCGGCGGCTCTTTGATCGAAGGCGAATCGCGCATTCTTCCGAGCGGCGAAGTCGCCTACACCGGCGCGAAAATCAATGGTCGCTTCACGGCGGACGGTACGCTGCTGGCAGCCCCACAACGCGCGAGCGTCGCGGGTTTGGCCCGGGAACTCAGTGAACTTCGTCACGAGCTAAAGTCTTCGCCCCTGACCTTTTCCATCAGCGAAGGCAAAGTGATCGGTCTCGAGGGGCAAGGTCCGCTTTATGAAACTCTGAGCCGCTTACTGGAAATTTCGGCCTACCGCGAAGTGGTCGAAGTCGGCATCGGGTTCAACGCCGCTTGCGCATCCTTCGTGGAGAACTGGCCTTCACCCGCGAACGAAGCGCATCCAGGCGCCCACATCGCTATCGGCGGCGATCCTGATCCGTCACAACCCGATCGCGAAGTGGCGGTGCACATCGACTGGATGTCACGCGACTCAAAAATTTTGATCAATGGCGAACCCTTCGAGTGCGGAGGCACATTATGACGCCGCTATCCTCTCAGACGCTCAAACAAATCGAGGAGATTCGCAAACGTTTCGTAGACGTCGTGCCGCTTCCCGGCTTCGCCATTGTACCGAACTTTTTGGATCCTCATCTCGCCTCATCGATTCTGGATGAAGCTTTGACAGTTCCCTACTCAACTTGGTGCGGATATTCGCCCACCGGTCGGCCTGAAGATCTCCGCGCCCATTTCTGCGAGCCGAATGAAGAGGCGTTTTACGTGACCGTGCACCAGCGCCCCACTCGCGCCGTCCGCCTACTCGATGAGGTTGGCCGCGCCTTCGCAAGTCCCGATTCCCTCGAAACGCTTCGACAAATGACGGGTTTGCCGATCACCGCCATGCGCCCCTTCGGAAGCGAAATCCTCACTCGTTGGCCGCCGGGCTCATTCCTGGATAAACACACGGACGCCGGTCCGCCGGATAAGCCCACCCTGCTCGTGATCAGTTTGTCGCTCACCAAAGAGTGGCGGCAAGACTACGGCGGTTCGACGGTGTTTCAGTGGGACGGTTCTCATGGCGAAGTAGAAACTTGGCCGGTCTTTAACACGGCCGTTCTCTTTAGAGCGCACCGCGGTTCCACCCACTGGGTGAATCGCATTGAGGATCATGCGAGCCATGACCGTTTTACTTTTACCCTGCATTTTACTTAAGGAGATAGAGCCATGCTGAACGAACTTCAGGCAAGAAAATACTTAGGCGAACTGCTGAACAAGAACATCGGTGCCCGGGAGCACCATCTGTTCGCCTTCTACGACTCGGATCTCCTGCCGCAAGCGTTCCTGCGTGGCCTCGCTTCGGTTCCAAACATACGGTTTCACGCCGTCGATTGCCGAGGTCTCAAGAGCCAGGCAGAGGTTCTCGATCAGTTTTACGATCCGCAAAACAATTACCTTACGATATTCGACCTTTGCCTCGAAACTCTTTACCCCGAAGACAAATCGGCCATCCGTTACGCTCATCGCGAAAAGGGCCTGGATTTTATGAGTTTCGAATTTCCGCGCTACGGCTACACCGCCGCGCAAATCGAGGAAATCCTCAAGCGCGTGATTACATGCAGCCCCAACCTCCAGCTCCAACGCGCGAACAGCTTTTATGAAAAATTGGCGGAGAACCGTGGATACACGATCGATGTGCTTTCCGGCCCCGACTACACCTCACGCCTTCAGATTCAGGGCCCGAAGCCCTGGATGGAAATCGCAGGTCCGCTCCAAGAAGGAGACATCCGTTTTGCTCCCGGCGCGGAATTGTTCTA
Organism: Bdellovibrionales bacterium; assembly: GCA_041690295.1. Taxonomy (GTDB): domain Bacteria; phylum Bdellovibrionota; class Bdellovibrionia; order Bdellovibrionales; family UBA1609; genus JALHOQ01. The sequence goes on along the minus strand of JAWLHR010000006.1, from coordinate 12,539 downwards.
TTCGGGCAGCGAGGTGAATGGGCGCTTTCACACCTACGGCGGCGGAATGAATCTCCTTCCGCTCAGAACGACCAAAGTCACGCAAGAGATTTTAGACGACATCGAGGAGCTCACCCGTCTCGGCGCACGCCTGCGCGACGAGCCCCTTGAACTTTTCATTGAGAACGGCCGCGTCACCGCCATCGAGTCGGCGACAAGCATCGCTCGCGATTTCAAAAGGCTTATGGACAAGTCCGATGCGTTCTACAATGTTGTGGAAGTGGGCCTGGGACTAAGCGATGCCGCGGGCCCCATCATATTTGACTGGGCCTCCACGACCAACGAGGCCATCGCCGGCATTCATATCGGCCTCGGTGCGGATCCCGGTCAACCAGACCGATTCGATACGACCATTCATCTGGATTTCGTAATCAACCATACGGACATTCGTGTGAACGGGGAGCCCTATCTTCTTAATGGAGCGTTCGCCTGATATTAGGCTCGACTCCTGACTACGAAAGGCGCTGATCAGCCCGAAGGGCGAGGGCAGGAAGCCCGAGTCCGTCCTGCCGGTGTACGCACCGCGACTTCCGTTTCGGAAGTGCTCAAGCGCTACTGTCGTGATGTATCGCTTATGCACACAGTCTGACAAAGTCATGCGCTCAAGGAATTCTTGTCATCGTAGACCCACTCCCAAAAATCCCCTCTCAACGTGACTACTCACAACGGCCAATTTCGATAACAGTCGGTTCATCACCAAACAACTGCGCTAACAACTTGAACTCCAAAGGCGTGTCCGCACCCGCATTTTCAACCCGGAAAATTCGGCCCTGACTGAAAAAGTCCAAGGTCCCGAACGCATTTTGGGCCTCATTTGGTAAATCGGCACGCTGACCGTTAAGGACGGTGTATTCTCCAATGGCGAGCGAGCCGTACATCTCTGTTTGAAATACGAGCTCCGCACTCGCAGAACGGCAATGCAGCCGCCGATTACCCGCGGCTTGGCTGGCAAGCGGAAACAATGACAAAGCGGTTAAAAGTACAAAGAGGCTCCATCAGTTCCGCATCTCAGGAATTAGCTCTCTCACAACCCGCCATCACACGAGCCATTCAGACCCTTGAACACGCGGCGGGGTATCCTTTGTTCACAAGAAATCGCAATGGAATGAAACTGACCGAAGGCGGCCAAATTCTCTATCAAACCTCCGGACGGCTGCTTAAAGAAATCACGGACGCCACTTTGAGAGGCGCGAATGCCAGAAAGGAAATGACCGGCACCCTCACAATCGGCACCTATGAAAGTCTCGCCGAGTATTTATGGCCTGACTTTTTACTTAAAGTTCAAAGAGATTTCCCATTATTGAAACTTTCACTACGGACAAATTCAAAGCGCAGCCATCTGGAAGAGCTCAACAACGGAACTCTTGATCTGCTGGTTGATGCCGAACCTCGCAATCATGACGGCCTCACTCTTTGGCCGCTCTACTCCGACCGGTTTGGATTTTACTCCACGAAGACATATGATCTCACCATAGAGTCCGCCAAGACGATAACATTGCTCTTCGTTCGAAATGCTTTCGACGAAGACGATATCACTTTAGAAGAACATATTCGGAATGCCGGCTATGAATTTCAACAGGAGTATGTTTTTGATTCTTTCACCACGGCGAAACGAATGGCTGAGAAAGGGCTCGGCATAGCCATCTTGCCGCAAAGGCTTGGAGAAAAAAGTCGATTGCATTTGATAAAAGCCAAAGGATTCAAGGAAGGCTTCGGCGCTCACAGAATTTACGCCACAGTGTCTCCCCATCGAGAGAATGATGGCCGCGTTAAAACCGTCGTCAATCTGCTACGCAAGCAGTTGTCGTAGATCAGTCGCTGCGGAGATCTCAGCACATTGTCAGACTGTGTGCAAAAGCGATATATTTCCTTAGTGGCACTTCCGCATCAGAAGTAACGGCGCGGCGGTGCACGTGTGGAATCGAACATTGCCTGAGCGTCAGGTATTCCCGATTCTGGGCAAACCCCGCTCCGATCACTCTTTTGTCCGCGCTCGAAGGATGCCGTAAAATCCAAGCGTGGTCAGATGGAACAACACCAAAAACAGCTGGTTCCCGAAGACGCCAGTAAAGCCGGTGTAGGCAATGATTTGTGATACCGCCACAACGAGAAACAGGGCAACGCCCCACCTTTTCTGCCGCCAAAGACCGACACTTGCCGCCGAGTCAGCCACTAACAGGTAAACAATCCACGCCCGCCAAACCAAATCCATTTCCGAAAACTTAAGCCGCAGATCAAATAGATCCAGTGCATGAAGAACTGCGCCTAACAAATAGCAAATTGAGATAATTCTTAAATAGATTTTCATTGGTAACGCCTTTACACCGAATCCCAAGAAACCGCGCCGCGACTTCCGATTCGGAAGTGCGCGAATCGAAGATCAAACCCGATGAGGCTCTAAAGCGCGGCGATACACTTCGACTGTATCTCGGGCGCACTTTTCCCAAGTGAATTTCGAGGCCTGAGCGAACGCTTGGGAGATCAATTCCTGTCTTCGTTCGGAACTTAAGGACAGAACTTCATTCATCGCCTTCACCATGGCGTCCACATCTTCCGGACCCACCAACCAGGCCTTATCTCCAACGATTTCCACGCACGCCGTGGAGTCCGATGTGATCACCGGGCAACCCAACAACATGGCTTCCAAAACCGGAATTCCGAATCCCTCAATCAGCGAAGGGTAAACGAGCGCGAGCGCATTTCGATAGTAACTTTGAAGTTCCTCGTTTGAACAAAAACCCAAAATATCAATTCGATCCCGCATCGGGCTTCGCTCGACCGAGCGTAATATTTCATCGCCTCGGTATCCCGGCTTTCCGATCAATCGGAGGCGCACCGCCTTTGGCGCGTGGGCCGAGAATTTCTCAAACGCCTCGATGATACGAAAAACATTCTTTCGCGCCTCGAGATTGCCGACAAAAAGAAAATAAGGTTCTGCATTCGAACCTGAGATTACAGACGATGGAGCCGACACTTTCAGATGGTCGCCGCCCAAATAAACCACATGGGTTCGCGATTCAAACTCCGGATAACAGGAAACCAAATCTCTCTTTGTCGCCTCGGAGATGGCGATAATGGCGTCGGGCGGATTTTTCAGAAGCTGGCGATCGAGATCCCGTTTTTTCTTTTTACCGAACTCCGGCGAAGTCATTCCCTCGCGAACAAAGGCCAAATCCAAAACCGAAACGACACGAGCGGCCCGCCGTGTATCTATCACCCGGAAATCCGGCCCATGGACCACCTGCGCGCCGAATCCAAATCCACCGATCCACGGACGCGACTCATTCACATGAAAATTCAGATTTTTACGATACTTCCAGCGCGACAAACGCCAAAACGGCTGGACTTGAACTTCACCAAGATTTCTCAAAGCCCCGTAAAGTTCAATGGTATAAACCCCGGCCCCGGAAAACTGCCGACCGGTCAAAGAGGACACATCATAAGCAACGCTTAAAGTCTCAGGCGATTTGTTCATCGGGATTCACTTTAATTCATCCCGTATCGCCCAAGACCCGGTAAAAGTCATCGACTTAGTGAAGATGAAATGTGGGACTTGGCCGTTAGGCGCACGAGGATCTCGATGAATTCCGCCCGGCGGATCGGTTTTCGCGCGAGGGCGTCGAATCCCGATTTTAGGATTTGCCGCACATCCGCATCCTGGGCTTGGGCGGTGGCGGCGACAACAGGAGTTTGAATGCCGTTCGCGCGGATTTCCTGCAAGACTTCAAATCCATCCTTTTTTGGCATCCTGATATCAAGAACAATGGCGTCGAACCGGTGATTGGCCGATGCCGCGTCGATCGCCGCCTGACCATCGGCCACGCTGACGACTTCAGCGCCGGCGAGTTCAAGAAACCGCCGTATAAGAAACTCATTATCCGGAGAATCTTCGGCCAAAAGCACACGATAACCAGTTAAACACTTTTCGGAATCGTGGATGGACGACCTCACCGCCTCCCAACCGCCAGGTACGGCTTCAATTTCAGGCAAGGGAAGATAAACGGTAAACACCGATCCTTTCCCAATTTCCGTGGACGTCAGCTCAAGCCGCCCGCCCAAGGCTTCGGAAAGCCGCCGCGAGAGCACCAAGCCCAAGCCCGTTCCACCATAAACTCGTCCAATTCCAACATTGGCCTGACCGAACGGTTGAAAAAGGTTTTTCACGTGCTTTTCGGAAATCCCCATTCCCATGTCCTTGACCCGAATGGCGGCCTCCGTGCCGACGCGTTCAAGCAGCACTTCGATGCGGCCGGATTCGGAAAATTTGATCGCGTTATGAATCAAATTTGTAAGGATCTGGCGAACCCGAAAAGGATCGGAGAAAAAGGAACGCGCCCACGGCACGTTGCGCGTGTAATCGAACTCAAGATTTTTTTGGGACGCGGCCGGCGTACAGCCCTCGATCACTTCTTCGATCAAGTCTTCCAGTGAAAACCGTTTCAACTGAACCGCGATTTTCCCCGCTTCGAACTTCGCCAGGTTCAGGATGTCATCGATCAAACGCAAGAGCTGCTCACCGTTTGAAGTGATTCTCTGGATGAAATGCGCGCTTTGGCTGGAGAGACCTGTTTCCTCGCGCAACAGACTGGCGAAGCCCAGAATCGCGCTCAGCGGAGTGCGAATCTCGTGGGACATATTGGCCAGGAACTCGGATTTCGCCCTTAAAGACTCTTCCGCGATTTTTCTGGCTTCGATCAGCTCTTGCTGATTCGCCTTGATCGCCGTGATATCAACCACGCTTCCGATCATGGCCACCGGCTCGCCTGTTTCCGGGCATCGGGTGAAAACACGATCTCGGCCGGAGAACCATCGCCATTCACCGTTTTGGTCACGCTGACGGAACTCTATATCCTCTTCTTCTTCCCAAATACGATCACGCAGCATCTCAAGATCGTCCGGGTGAATTCGTTCCGCAAGAATATCGGGATTGGCGGCGACCTGCTCGCGGGCCACTCCATGGAATTCCAAAAGCGGCCGATTGAGAAAGACATAAGACGACAACCGGCGATCATAGATGTAAATATGCGCGGGGTACTCGTCGGCGATCTTTTCGAGAAAATGAACACGCGCCAAAAGGTCATTGGTTTCCTCTTGCATGTGCGCGAGATTATCAATTTTTTTTAAAAATGCCGCAAATCTTGTTTATTTATAAAAAATCTACTGCGCCAACCCGAATTGGAACTAAATGCTTTTTTTGTCCCATGTATCATTTAGAATTTGTTCATAGCGGATCAACGCTTGCTCGTGGCCAGCATGATTAAACATTGCTGGTTTCGGCGAATAACTGCCGAAAATCCGATCAAACCAAAAGAAACAGATGCCGTAGTTTTTTAACATCCGTCCATCATCGGAAATCTGCAAGTGATGAAAGTCGTGAAGCTTGCGCACCGATAGGAACCATTTTTTCAGAAACGGTACTTTTAGCATCCAGAAGTCACGCAGGTGCATGGCATCGTGCATATACCCGAACATAAAATAGCCCCAAAGAATGCCAGTGGCCGTGAAAGTGAATTGGTAGACCAGAGGCACGCCTAAGATGTTCAACAGGGTCAGGGTAAAAACGATTATGACCATGCTGGGAACAAACCATTCCATGCCGATGCCTAAAAAGTTCGTCCGACCATCAGCCGACGAAATGTATTTTTCCCGATGCATCGGCTTTTTCGGGCCATAATCGCGCAAATGATGAAGCATATGGGCCCGGGATAGGCTCGGTACGCGCTCGCTGTGAAGCAGGATATGCAGCCAGTAGCCGATGAACTCGGTGTATACAATTGAGACAGCAACGGTCAAAAGATGATGGGTGACACTCACAACTCCCCTCCCGCGTAAGAATACTTAAATATTGGATCTAACAACTAATTTCCCGCCTGTCGAGAAGTGACATTTTACGCTGACAACTTACTAAACAGTGCGCAGGTTCCCCCTCTTTGAATGGCCCTAAGCCTGGCATGGGTATTGGTATTGCCTATGGACATAAACAACAAAGGAGGGGGGCATGCCTCGCTTATTATCATTAATTATTCTGGCGACGATGTGCGGAACAGCGGGCGCGGAAATGGCCGTTGGGGGTGATCTGGGATCAGCTGGATTCTTCTACGACGACATTAATATTTCGGATGAACTCGCGATTGAACCTGTGTCCACGACGGTGGCGCCTACGCCGGAGCGTAAAGAAGCGCCGGTGAAAGTGGTCGTGGACCAAGCCAAGCAGGAAGCCTGCATCACCCACCCTGATGGGCGGTTTTGCACTAAGGTTTCCACCGGCGGCACGATAAAGATTCGCGCCAATGCACCGCCGAAATGCGCTTCCACCACGAATCGCGACCGACTCTATATCCCAAAAATCAAGGAAGAAGATGTGTTGGCGGCGTACGACCGCAAGTTCATAGAGGAGCAGCGCACACGGGGCCTCGATGACCGGCAAATCCGTCAGTTGATGTCGAGCCCGAAGTACAAAGCCGCTCGCATTGAACATGGGCGCCGCGAAGCCACCATGTTTAAAAAGTGGGAGTCCCGAACTTATACCGATGAAAGAAACAACCCGATCCCGCTCCGTAACGCGATCAAGGTCGGCGGCAATGGCGAATTCCTCCACTGCGTCCCGGCCGGTTACGAAAGCACTTTGGGTCGCGCGACCTCTGGCGGCTGTATCCGACTCAGCAATCAGGTTTGCAAAAAATTATATGATTTAATGGATCAACACGGCGCTATTGAAGTCACCATCCACGGTGAAGCCAAGGAAGCCAAGTGTGATCCCGAACAATTGCGAGCCATTCAACTCGCCTGGCAAAGAGGTGAACTCAGAAAGCAGACAGGATCTGAAGGCGTGCTTGGTGACGACTTTATTTCCGATTTCTTCCGAGGGTTGGGTCAGTTGTTCAGCGGCGGCGGCTCACAGCCGAGCCAGCAGAAGCGCCGCTCTCAGCCAACTCCCTCTTGGGATCCGTTCAATCGCAGTTAATTAGGATGACTTAAGGGCGCGGGCCTTTGCCTCCGCCCTTGCCGCCTTTGCCTTTTCCACCGCCACCGCGCGGAACCTTTTCAGTGACAACCTTTCTGGCTTCCATCTGAAATTCGGGAATATAGTGCATTTCTTCAATCTGGGTGGCTTTGGGGGGAGCGGACTCACCCTCGTTCAAGCTCACCACCAAAACGCGGGCGAGCTTCTCCGGATTTTGAGTGGCGACTTCCATCGCGTTCAGAAAATATTTGAGCTTATCGCCTTCCATTTTGAGAGATTCACCGATGAGAGCGGGAATTTCTTCGGCGGTTTTACCGCTGGCCAAAAGATCGGCTTTCATTTTCAAGCCCTTGTTTAAATTGACACTCCAAAATTCAGTCACTGATTTCACGGAAATATCCTCTCAAATTGGTTTGATTGATTCCTCATGCATCCGACCCGGGCCGCCGTTTGTCAAGAAATGACGAACCCATTCCCGTCATCGCCCGTTAGCTTCGATTTGAAGGGATTAAATACCGATTGAAAAGCCAAGGTAGGGGCCTGAGCGGCCGTCGTCCAAATGACTATTGGTCAAACCGAGTACCAGACGGTAGCCGACCGAAACACCAAAGTTCATAAACAAAAGATGCACGCCCGCCGTGGTGTGCGAAGCCATTCCGGTATAATTCTCGTGCGAGTATACCGTTCCATTGGGAGTGATGGTTTTTATGGGATCATTAAGATCCACGTAGTTTAATTCCTGACGGAACTGGGCGATAAAGAAACTGGTGAAAGGATAAAAGTAAGAAACAAACGGACCCGCCCCCATCTCACGATCATGTTTGGGTTGCTCACCGGCCGAGTAATAAACCCCGACTCCGGCCGCCCATCGTTCATCAATCGCATAACCAAGATCCACGCCTGCGATAAAATGGGTGCCTTGCGCGAGATTGGTGCCGACCGCCAGGTGCGGATCAAAGTAAAACCGGCCGGGCGAGTAAGCATGGGCGGAAAAGCAAAAGATGAATATCGAAATGAAAAAAACTTTTCGCATTTTTCAACGGTGAACAAAGATCCGAGCGATGTCAATCCTTGGCCTGATGCCCGTTAGCGGCAGAGCGCGGCTTGAGGATCCTTTTGGCAAAGGTAGGCTTTGATGGCCAACAGATCCTTTTCAAGTTTGGCGTTCTTCTCCTTCAGCTTTGATATTTCCTGATTCTTTGATTTATTTTCCGCCGCCAAATTGGCGAGCTGCCGATCATGGCGATTGAGGCGCGATTCCAAATCGGCCAGTTGTGAGCTTGAAGCCTCGCACCTGCCATTAAGTTCCTGCATCCCTTTCACCATAGCCCAGAAGATCGGGTCGGTGTTCAGCGTAAGGTAGCCAAGTTCATCTTCAGACACCGAGTCGGGAATTAATTTTTGAGCCTCTTGCGCGCTTGTGCTGATAAACTCCTTGTCGCTCGGGAGATCATATGGATTGCCTTCTTTATAATTGAAGCGCAAGACCGGGAGCGCGAGAATTTCCTTTAAGCCATATTCGTATCCGCCACGCACGTCTTTCAACCGAATATCAGAGGTTGTGGCCCACATTGAGGTAGTGGCTCGACCCGTCCCAGTAATATGGAGAATATGAGTGGGATTTGATGTGCCAATACCGACGTTGCCGTTGCTATTCACAATCGTCATGCGAGCGGTATCTTGAGTTGTGAATACAATATCCGAGCTCCAGCCACCATCTACATAGATTTTACCGTTCACCAGAGTTCCCGCACCCGATTGGCCGTATCCGATAGAGCCCTGGGAACTACCACCAGTGTCAAGAAACACCATTTCAGAATAGCCATTGCTGGCGGTCGCCTGCAGCTTGATAAGTCCCCATCCGCCAGAGGCCGTTTCGTAGATGTGGAGTTTTCCCGAGGGTGTAGAAGTGCCGATTCCGACATTACCACCATTGTAATAGATTCTACCACTCGTTCCGTTGGTCCACTGCGAACTACCACCGCCTCCGATCATGTCGGTCCAGGAACCTGCCTCAAAAGCCTCGAACTTGTTGCTGGTCGTGTTGTAACGGATCATACCGTTCGTGCCTGTCGGACGGTTGCCGGTTGATCCTCGAGGCACCACAAGAGCGCTTCTTGTGCCGTTCGCTTTGATATCTAATATCGCTCCCGTCGCCGGACTGGTCGTTCCGATACCCACTGGACCACCATCCGGATTCAATGCCAGCGCCCGAGTCGACGTAAAATTCTCCGAGGACTCGATCCAACCGTAAGGAGGACTGGCCGTCGTGTTCACACCTAAGGTCAAACGTTTGTTGGAGTCTGATGAACCACGGATTTGCAGTTGACCGACTTCATCATGGTACGGATCGGGATCGGTATTTCCCGCAATGGCCACTTGAAACGGAGATTCTGGTGCGGTGGCAATACCAACATGTCCGGAATTATTAATTCGTATACCTTCACTGCCCCCGTCATTACTCAGCCAGTTTCCATTCAACCGAATATTGGTCGTTGCCGTGTGATTACCGAGGTTATCCGCACCGCCACCTCCCATGTCCTTCCAAATGTTGTTCTCGTACACTTCGAATTTATTAGTGGTCGTGTTGTAACGGATCATACCGTTTGTGCCCGTCGGACGATTGGTCGTCGAGTCGCGAGGAACGATCATGGCGCTCACGGTTCCCTTGCCATTAATGTCCAGAATGGCGCCGGTGTTGGGGTTATTGGTACCAATACCCACCCGGCCGTCTTGGGTGATGCGCATGCGCTCTTGTTCTTCGGTCGGACCGGTGCCCGCTCCGTCTTTACCTGTACCGAACACCAAGTGCGCGCTTCCGTTACCACCGACTTTTCTTTCGGCGCCGATGAAAGCTGAAGTTCCTTCTGTTGCAGAAGAGAATGTAGCAAACCTAATGCGGGCTTGACTTCCATCCGCTGTCGAACTGCTTTGAATCGTCAGAGGATAGAAGACGCCATTGAAATTGGCGGTGGATTGTTTGACGTGCAACGGATCAAAAGGCGCGGCGACATTGACGCCGACTTTGCCGTCACTGGTGATTCTCATCCGCTCTTGAGGCGTGGATGTGCCAGAAGGCGCTGTAGCGAAAATTAATCGACCAGGCACACTGTTAGCCGTCGGCGCTGCATCGACTTCACCCGTAATATGCGCTGCAACCCTGTCAACTGACCCTGAATCTTTACCTGCATATTCGAGCGAGCCAAGCTCAGCTCCACTTGAAACTCCGGTACCACTACTGCTGGCCAGCTTCATTTGGATTGAGTTCCAACCACCCGCACTGTACATCGAGTACTGGCTGCCCCCGGTACCTGAATCCTGACTCAAAAGGTTCATCGTGGCGCCGGACCTGTAGATCCTCAGAGCACCGTCGAATGATGAGGTACCTATCGCCACATTACCCGAGTTGTCGATACGAATACCTTCGTTGCCGCCATCGTTGCTCAGCCAGTTGCCGTTCAACTGAATATTAGTGGTCGCAATGTGATCACCAAGATTGTCCGCTGCGCCACTGCTGACCATGTCAACCCAGGCGTTGTTTTGATAGACTTCGAATTTATTCGAATCCGTATTGTAACGGATCATACCGTTCACGCCAGTCGGGCGGTTGGCTTGCGTGTCGCGGGGAACGATCAATGAACTTAAACTTCCGGTTCCTGCAAGATCAAGTATGGTTCCGGCGGTAGGGACAGTGGTGCCAATCGCCACGGCCCCCGAACTGGTGATTCGCATTCGTTCTTCACCGTAATCGCTTTCATTCACATTGTCCTTCAACGTAGTGAAGCTAATAAAAGCATCGCGGTCGGTGGTGCCGTTTGTTTGGTTTTGCTCCCAACCGAAATTCATTGAGGCCGCACGGACAACTGTGCCGTTACTGTTCCCTTCGAGCTCAAATCCCAGAATTCCACCCATACCGGCTCCTGGGGCCGTGGAATCCGGGCGGGTTCTGCGGAAGCGAACCAGTTGCTCCAAAGAGTTTGAGTTCTTTTTGTTGAGGACATACATGGGGGTTGTATCGGTCACATCTATTTCAACAGCGCCACCAATAACTAACGCGCGACTGGCGTCGGGACTGGTTCCAATACCGACGCTGCCGTTGGCGTCAATGGTCAATCGATCAGTACCTTGGGTGACAAGGCTAATCTGGTTGGTGCCTGATAAGTAAATTCCATTGTCTTGATCGCTGTTGAACGTGATGCTCGGGGCGTTCGCGGTTCCATCGGCGGCTTTGAATGTTCCAGTCATGGCCACCGAACCGTCTTTAAAGAAGTCGCCGGCGCCCGAACTGACCATATCAACCCAGGCGTTGTTTTGATAGACTTCGAATTTATTCGAATCCGTATTGTAACGGATCATTCCGTTCACGCCGGTCGGGCGGTTGGCTTGCGTGTCGCGGGGAACGAGCATGGCGCTACGAGAGCCGGTGGCAAAGACATCTAGTATCACTCCGGAGTTCGGTGTGGCGGTGCCGATCGACATGGTTCCTGCATCGGTGATTCTGACCCGTTCAATGCCATCTGAATTGGCAATCACCAAATCCGGATTGTCACCCATCGCGCGGATCAGGCCCGCGGTATCGGTTGTTCCATTGGCCATGTATCCCAAGGCCACGCCAGAAGAATTTCCGCCGTCACGATACGCGCCCAACAAGCTGTGAGTGCCGGCGGCCGCGCCATCCTCCATGTTAACTCTTGTCGAACCTTTGAAGTACGTGGTCCCGCCCGTATTTTGAATATAGAGATCACTATTCGCGCCGTTGTTGCGCGCTAAAATTTCGTTGTCGTCGATCGTCAAGTTCAATCCGGAGACATCACCAATGACCAGATTCCCGCCGGTGCCTAGTGAAGCATCTATATCTCCAGGTAAATACACCCGGCCGTCGTTATCAATTCGGAGACCTTCATTGCCGCCATCATTACTAAGGTAATTGCCGTTGAGTCTGATGTTCGCCGTGGCCGTGTGGTTACCCAGATTGTCCGCACCGCTACCCACCATGTTCGTCCATTGGCCGTCTTCGTAAACTTCAAACTTCGCCAAAGACGTGTTGTAACGGATCATACCGTCAACCGCATTGGTTGGGCGGCTTGAGGTATCCGCGCGGGGAACGAGAAGTGAACTGGTGTCCGATGTGGTGCCCCAAAGGTCAAGCAAGGCACCGGGAGTCACACTTGATGTTCCCAAAGCGAGGGTTCCGTTAGCGCCAAGTTGAGGAATCTTATTCGCGGTGATACCGACATCAACGGAAATTGTCTTCTCGCTTCCCGCGCCGTCAATGATGATTCCCGTGCCAGCCACAAGGTCGAGAGACGCATCATTCGCGGGTAACCAAGCACTGCCATTCCACTTGAGCACTTGTTGATTAGTCGCACCGGTTTGAGTAAGCGCTGTCGTCGGAATCGCAATCGTTTCTTCACTGGCCGCGGTTAAACGACCTTGGGCGTCGACCGTGAATTTAGCGACAGCCGTGGCGGAGCCGTACGACTGCGCGGTCACACCTGTATTGTCCAGATCAATTGTGACAGCACCTGATGTTCCG
>JAWLHR010000005.1:0-155541 GCA_041690295.1 Bdellovibrionales bacterium | reverse complement strand
CACTGCTTTTTGGCCCAGAAAAAGAAACTTTCGTTCAACTGTGGTTCGGGAAATGTGAAGCAGTTTTGCGATTCGGCGCTGGGAAACGCTTGAAGCTAATAGTTTGTTGATACGGTGATTGAGGTGACGCTTTTTTTGCCTAAAGCAGGGGTGAAAGGTGGCATAAGAAAAGTATCTAGAGCAGCTAACGCAATAAAATCTTCGCACTCTTTTTCCGTCGGAGGTTCGGCGGAAGAATCCGGCTTTTTGAATACGCATCCGGCGATCGGACAATTCTTGTGATGAATGACAATAGGGGCAGCTTGGTCGCATGCCCTGTGGTTAAGGGCAAAATTCTCGCCAGGATTTTCTGCAGGCTAGTGGGGCAGTTCTTAACCTTTAATGCAGATGAGTGGCTTCAAATGCACCACCGTCACCGAAATTCGCGCGCCGTCCGCCGCCGCCACCACTTCATCCAAGTTTTTGTAAGCCCCCGGCGCCTCTTCGGCCACGCCACGCATGGTGGGGCTACGGATGAGAATGCCCTTTCCTTTTAAATCGGCGATCACTTTATCACCCTGCCATTTTTTCGTGGCTTGTGTGCGGCTCATCGCCCGGCCGGCGCCATGGCATGAGGAACTGAACGACAGTGCCTCCGATTCCTTGGTTCCCGCCAAAATGTATGATCCCGTCCCCATGCTGCCGCCGATGATCACCGGCTGTCCCACTTCCTTGAAGACATCGGGAAGATCGGGATGACCCGGGCCGAAGGCGCGCGTGGCGCCTTTGCGGTGAACGAACAAAGTGCGCTTTTCACCATCGACGATGTGCTGTTCTTCCTTACAGGTGTTGTGGGAAACATCGTAAAGCAGATCCAATTTGGCGTGGGGAAAAAGATCCGCGAAAACGTCCCGCGTGAATTGAGTGAGAATCTGGCGGTTGGCCAGCGCGCAGTTGATGGCTGAGCGCATGGCGCCGAGATACGATCTACCGATTTGCGAGTTGATCGGGGCGCAGGCCAGCTCCCGATCGGGCAAGTGAATGCCATGCTTGGCCGCCTCAATGGCCATCAGCTTTAAGTACTCCGTGCCGATTTGGTGACCAAGTCCGCGCGAGCCGCAGTGAATGCTGATGACCACGTCTCCCGCATCCAAACCATAGGCTTTGGCGATGGTCGGCTCGCGGACTTCACCCACTTCCTGCACTTCCAAATAATGATTGCCCGAACCGAGCGTTCCCATTTCGGGGCTTTGGCGAACACGCGCCCGCTCGGAGACTTCCCGGGGATCCGCGCCTTCCATGCGCCCGCGTTCTTCGATGCGTTCCAAATCCTCCGGCTTCCCGTATCCCTGTCCCACCGCCCAACTGGCCCCGCCGGTGAGCATGGCGTCCATTTCGTCGTCGGTTAAGCGCAGGTGGCTTTTGCTGCCCACGCCGGCCGGAATGCGGGCGAAAAGGGTGTCAGCCAATCGTTCCATTCGGCCTTCCAGTTCGTGGCGCTTCAATCCGGTTTTGATCAGTCGCACGCCACAAGAAATGTCAAAGCCCACGCCGCCCGCGGAAACCACTCCGTGTTTCGGATCGAACGCCGCCACACCGCCAATGGGAAAGCCGTATCCCCAATGGGCGTCCGGCATGGCCATCGAGGCCTTCACGATGCCAGGAAGAGTCGCGACGTTGCGGACTTGATCATAAACTTTGTCATCCATTTCACGAATGAGCGCTTCCGATGCGTAAATGATCCCTGGAACGCGCATGTTACCGCTTTGGGGTATTCGCCAGGTGTAATCGTTGATTCTTTCAAAACGTCCCAAATCCATTGAAACCCTCATACATCAATCACGCATTGGGCGACCCAACGTCCGTTTTCCTGGGCCGCTTTCAACTCGGTGAACGTGGCGCCCTTTAAGTCCACCGCCAAATCCTGCTTTTTGTTGTCCATGGGTTCACCGCGCAGGACCGCCGTCAACCGGTCGCCGTCGATTTTCACGTCGTAGCGTCCAAAAATCATCCGACGCACATCCATTTCATAAATGATGCGGTTCAACCACTCGTAAAGCAGCAGTTCGTGATCCGGGGCCGTGCATTCCACGGAAATTTCCTCTAGAGGTCGGACTTCCCGCGGATCCATCACAATGGCCGTCAGCGCTAGCGCCGCGTTTTGAAAGGCGGACTCCACGGTGGAACCGAAGCCTTGCACACCCACATCCGCATCGTGACTGAAATGACGCCAGTTATCACCCTCGCTCATGCTCTCATCCTACTGCATCGGACATGCCGGGTGAACCCTGTTTAATACCCCACAGCGGAGTTTCAGACGGGCAGGTTTGTTTATTTTTTCTGCGCGGGCATTCGTTTGGTATTGGCGGGCGCCGGTTTATATTCGCTGATCGATCCGGGCCCGCACTGTGACGGCCCCTCATAGAAGGATCCCACGAGACTGAAGGTTTCCAGCGGTTCCTTGATTTTCGGCGAATCACCGGATCGAGGTGTGGCGCGCACGATTTCACCAGTGGGTCGGAGATCACCCGCCACCGTATGGATGGCGCGGCCGAGGATCATGTCTTTTTGCGGATCCACCGCGCGAACTTCCAATTCGGAAGTGGTGGTTTCACCGACTTCCACTTTGGGCAAAATCACGATCTTCAACTTCTCAGGATCCAGATTGTCCTCTGGATCGCGAGGATCCCATTTGGTCAGACTGTGAATGGTCATGACGTGATCGTCATCGATGGAGGCGTAGGCATGGCTGTTGGAATTGGCACCGGCCACCCGGGTGACACCGGTTTTGAAAAAACCGCAGTCGAATTTCAAACCCTCTTTGCTGTCCCGGCTGACGCCGCACCACTCCTTCTTTTTGGCATGGAAAAAGATCGCGGTGGCGGTCCGGCGACCGGAGATGAATTTTATTCCGTCCAACTGGGGGCCGAACTCATTTTCATTGAACTTCACTTGCAGACCTTCCAAAGCGGTCTGACTTAACTTGAACGATTGAAAGTGCTTAAGACACGCCCAGGCGGGGTTCAAAGAAAGTACGACCAGCATCAATAAGGGCATGATCAACTCCTTGATGGTTCTTTTGCGAATATTTTGAAAGAAAACCGGCCCGGCGGGTAGTCCAGCTTAAGATTTCACATAAACATCGTATCGAATACTTTGCCCTTTGAGGGAATGCGTGGGTAAAGGGCCTTTTTCGATACGAAATTTCAGTGGGCGCTTCACCACCACTCTTGACCGGGCGGCGGACCAAGCCGCGTTGAACAACTCTTGTTCTTCCTCCGGAGAACTCGGTCCGATCAACTCCTGGAGCAGCTGCATGGATTTCGGACTTTTGGCCTTGCCTTTCATTTTCATGAACATGGGATCGAGATAAACGATATCCGGTTGAAGTTGGGGCAGGATCTCACGGGCATCACCTTCGCGGATTTCCAATTTCGAGAAAAGTTTATTGAGATCCTCACTCGCCTCCCGCGCCCGGCGCACGCCGTCCTTTAAAACCTCCGCGACGACCGGTGAACGCTCGATCGCCACAACCAGCGCGCCGAGCGTGAGCGCCATCGCCGTGTCCTGCCCAAAGCCGGCGGTGGCGTCGCAAATCACCTGCCCCTCGCGCCAATTCAAAGCCCGGCGGAATATATGTTTCTTGGTCAATCCTTGCTTGAATCGCCGTCGCCAATCACCGGTGGTGAAATCCACGAAAAACGGTTTTCCCCTTTTCGCGTCCGAGAAGGCCAACCCCACGGCGTCCCCTTCTCGAACCAACTTCACTTTCGAATGATTTTCACCGGTCACATGGAATTCCAATTCACAACACCCAAACTGGCCAGCCACCAAACCGTCCAACCGAGATGGGCGATGAGCGCGCGCCAGGAAATGCCCATGAGTGATGAAGATAACGGTGAGCCCGCCTGCCAAATCCGCTGGACACAGATCCAAAGGGGCAACGAAATAAAAAGGCTCAGCGGGAAAAAGAGAAATGGAAGTCTTAGCCAAACCGCCGCGGCCAATTGGGCCATGACGACAAGTGCCGACTCCATCACCAAAACCAAGCGTACTTTTTCAAAAGGAAGAAAGCCTAAAAACGTACGGAATGATTCGGGACGCGCACGAAATAAAAATTCAAGTTGGCGCAAATGAAACACCCACACGGTCAATAACCCAAAAGCCACTCCCAGGAAAATGTCACCCGAATTAAAATCCGAATAACTGGCCAAGGCGATTCCACAGGTGAGGAGCGGACCGAACAACAACATCAAACTCAAATCCACCAAGCCCGCCCGTAATCCCCATTTTTGCGAGATGATGAAAATGGCGACGGCAGCGCCCAAGCAAATCAAACTTAAAGCCAACGGCGCATTAAAAAAGGCCGGAACACCGAACACCAACGCCAAAGCGGCGTTTAAGACCGCCCAACGCCGCATTTGGATGGCCGTAACCCAGCCTTTTTGTATGACTTGCGAGCCACGTTGACGGTTGCGGCGATCGCCGCCTTGCATGTGATCCTGGTAATCATTGTAAAGGCAGGCGGCGGCGAAGAGAAAAAAGATCCCAAGAAGAGCGAGCCAGGATGGCCAGCGCGTCCATTGGGATAAAGCGGCTCCCGAATGGTTGAGCCAGGCGGCCGCCGCCGGTCCCAATGTCAGCCCGGCCAATTCCGGACGGATGGAAAGAAAATAAACTTTCCACCAAGGCGGAACGTTCAGCTTATCCAGCGGCACGATCCGGAACGTCACGCGTTCACCGCTGTTTTTGCCTTCAAAAGTTTCCACCGGCAGCGCGCGACTTTTGGAATCGAATGTCCCCAGAAGATAGGACTCGAATTCAGGGTCGCCCTTGGTCAGAGTGATGTACTCCATTTATTTCGCCCGTCGGAAATAAAGAACGCTGGGCAAGCCGTTCAGGTCGTGAATCAAACCTCTCTCCGACACTTCCAAATACGGCTCGAGTGATCTGGCTTTGTGCTCGTAAAGCTGAATCACCTGGGCGTTCAAATCATCGAAATGCTGCACGCAACGATTAAAATATTCTTCGCCCGTCAGCGCTTTCACATCCGCCAACTCCTGGCAGGCGCGCAATCGTCGCTTTTTCTCTTCGTCAAAATCACGGGACAAGAACGCGGCGAAAGAATTCAAATAGCCGGATTTCAAATCCCCGAGCACCGCTTTGCCTTCATCATTGCGGACATCGAAATCTAAAAGATCATCGCCCCGCTGGAACAACAATCCCAGGAGCGTGCCCATTTCCGCCAATGTCTGGTGCAATTCTTCGTTATAGTTTTCTTTGACGATGAACGGAGCCCGCAAGCACCATTTGAATAATGAGGCGGTCTTGAGATCGTGCACCTGATCCAGTTGATTGAGTTGCACGTTCCAGTCACGAACCAGTGAATCCTGGATCCACTCGCCTTCCAACAAGTCCGAGATGATTTCCGCCGTGTATTGAATCAATCGCAAATTTCCATAACGGGAGAGATTCACCATCACACGAGCCAGAAGATAATCACCCGCCAACACCGCGTACTCGGGTGAGTACTTCAACCACGCGGCGGGTTTGCTCCGCCGAAGCGTGGAGCGATCGATCAAATCGTCGTGAAGCAAAGAAGCGTTGTGAATGAACTCAATGGTTTGCGCCAGCAGGAGTTCCTGCCGATCACTTAAATGCAAGTGTTTACCGATCATTTGAATCAGCTTGGAGCGAAAACCTTTGCCCGCCGAAAACAGATCGTCATAAAGCGAGTTCAGTTTCGGCAAATACTTGGGGAAGTCGTCCTGATTGAAAATCTTGAGTTCTTTCACGCACTTTGCCTGTAGAGTGATTGACTCTTTAAGTCAACGGTGATTTCCTTGTCCGCCATATGCGAGCGACCGTTCCCTTTGACGAAGGTGACATTGAAGGTATTGTTTTCTTTGGCAATTATTTCCGCCTCGCCCATCGCGCGCTGGAGCAAACCCTTCCGCAATGGGGGATCCCCTGGAAAGACTGGTTCAAGCATCCCGACTGGGGTGTGCCTTTGCGTCATGTCGAAGCCGATTACCTGAAACCGCTTCGCCCCGGCGATGAATATGAGGTGCGCGTCACGATCAAAGAATTGGGTGAAAGTTCAGTTCACTTCAATTTTGAGTTTATCAGTCAGGGCGCCACGGTCGCTCGTTTGAAGACGTCCCATGTTTTTGTTCGTCGTCCGGATATGGTGAAGATTCCGGTTCCCGACCCTATCCGAAAGTGTTTAGCGGAAAAGCTTTGATCGAGCTTAGAGAAATGCCGCGAGTTTTGTCACCTGGTGGAATCGCCACCCTGCATGTAGCGTTGGCAGTAGGCGCTATTCGGATCCACGCAAACCTTGGGTTGATTGTGCCCTTGTCTTATCGACCGGCAGGTGCCGGGTTCTCCACAGGACCTAAGTCAAATTCAGAATGGATTTCAGTTGGGCTTTGCGGACCTTGCCCAGGGCCGTGCGCGGAATGCGTTCGGTCCAATAGAGTTGTTGAACGCGAAACGGTCCGGGCACGCCGGCGTTGTATTTGGCGATGGCCGAATCCAACGCTTTCAGCGAATCCCTACAGTCCGTGACGGCCAGGATGCGTGTACCTTCGCGGCCTCGCTCGATCGAACAGACCGTAAAATCCGCTTCACAATTGAAGCGGCGGCAGGTGGCCCTGAGATCACTTTCCACCTGAACCAGAGAAACCAGGACGCCAAACACTTTCACCACGTCGTCGCTTCGCCCGAGAATCTTGAGCGCCGGCACGGGTCCGTCCACCCATTCCCCCAAATCCTCGGTGGGCAACCAGCCGTCACGCAAAGGATCTTCCAAGGTGAAAAGCCCTTCCGCATCGGCGGTGGCGATCCATTGGCAAACGGCGGGCGTGCGAATAAAAATTCGCGAATCGCGTAATTCCACATTCACATGGGGCAACAGCGTGAGGCCGGGAAATCCGGATTCATACAAAGACTCAAGCCGCGCGGTCGCCACCTGAGACGCGCATTCCGTCAATCCATAGCTGGGTAAGAGCGGCCATCCCAGTTCACGCCCTTTAAAATAAAGATCCGTTTCCAATCGACCGCCGCCGATCACCGCGGCCCGCAAGCTTGGCGGCGAAGTCAATCCCGCCGCCACCAAGTCGTACACCTGAGTGGGAACCAAGGATGTCAATGTGACCTTTTCCCTATTGACCCGGCTAACAAACTCATTCGGCTCCCAGGCCATGGCGCGCACGACTTTACAACCTAGAAGTTCAGCCCGTTGCAGGAGCGCGTAGCCACCGATGTGGTAGGCGGGGATTTCCAATGACCAGATGTCCGTCGGCGTGACATCCAAGTGTTTATTAACGGCCGCCGCGGAAACCAGGATCGCGGATTTGCGAAGACCGATGCACTTGATCCGGTTCACCGATTGCGTGCCGCTTGAAAAAAACCAGGTGACGTCCGGATCATCCGGAAGTCGTGATCGAAGAGTTTCCAACGCCGACTTCTGCCAACCAGCCAAGCGCGCCGGAATTAAAACAGTCGCTCCCATTTTATGGACTCCAGTATCTCGTCAAAACCAAATCCCGTACCGGTCGTCGGTTTCATGCGCGGCCCTTTGTTCAACCATTGCCGCGAGAAATCGTCCGGCTCGTACACATCATTCGAAGACAATCCGCAAACTTCAATTTTCCGAGGATGAGTCGCATAAAATTTGCCCGCCGTCCAGGCCGAGCACGCTTGGCCGAGCGTGTGATCCAAACCGTGCGTGAAAATGATCCGGCGGAACGACCCCACCTCATCAATACCTTCCCGCGCCGGCTTGATAATCCGAATGTGAGACCGTGATTGTTTGTACCAGTCGTTGGCCCAGGGGCCATCGATCTCCAACTCGCCCTCGGCCACCGGGTCTTCGATGAAATCAATCCGTTGTCTCACCTCATCGTTCAGACTGTTCCACCACTCCCGCACCTGTCCCACGGACAACCGGCCGTTAAAGTCCAATCGCCAAAAAAGTCGCGTGGACCCCACAAGATTCAAAAGCGATACGCTTTCGCGGGCGAAATCGCGGCCCATCTTCACTTTGATATGCGAGTAACCTTCACGTTCCAGCTCTTTCAATTCCGTGGCACTGATTTGATCAATATCCTGAAACAGATAGTGACTGCGAGGGATGATCAAACCCAGAAAGGCGTTTCGGCGCATCAGCCGGAACTCGCGATCGATGTAGTTGAATTCCAAGGAAACCTCGGCCAATCGGGTGAACGTCATGCCGGCCAACGCTTCCAGATGGGTATCCAGCGGCGGTTCACCGAATTCAGGCCAGGGATGAAGATCGCTGTAGCCGATTTGCCCGGACGCCCATTCCACTTTCAATAGGGCGCCATGGCGCACAGGCGCCGTTTCGGCTTTGGGCTTCAGCTGATAACCGTGAACCCAAATCTTCATTAATAGAGAAATCCAATGCTCAGTAGCACTCCGAATAGCATATGCACAATCGCCGCTTGCGACAAGAGTCGATTGTACTCACGTCCGGCTGACGTTCTCAACAAGGTCCAGACCACCTTCACCGCGAGAGGCAGAGCCAACCAAGGCAAAATGAACGCCAGGTGATGGCCTTTCACCAGCCAGAAGAAATGAAGACCGTAGGCCGCGAGAACCAAAGCCAACACTTCTATGCGCCCATTTCGCGGACCCAATCTCACGGCTAATGTTTTTTTACCGACTAAACGATCTTGGTCGAGATCACGAAGATTGTTTATGGCGATCAAAACCGTTGCCAGCAGGCCGATTTGCAAGCCGGCGACCAAAGCGGCCACGGAATAATTCTGAGTGTGAAGAAAGAAAACACCGCCCACGGCGATCAATCCGAAAAACAAAATGACGAAGAGATCTCCCAGACCAACGTAGGCCAGAGGCCACGGCCCGCCGGTGTAAGCGTAGCCCATGAGCAACGACGTCAGGCCGATGGCCACGATCGGCCATCCCCCATGCCAAACCAGCGGGATACCGAGCAAAAACGCGGCGAGAAAACTCGCCGCCCCCAAAGCCATGACCTGATTGCGCGTGAGCCATCCCTTTTGTGTGGCTCTCGCCTCGCCCAGCCGGTTTTCCCCGTCGGCGCCTTTTTCAAAATCCAAGGCGTCATTGATGAAATTGGTGCCCACTTGAATCATGATCGCGGAGAGTAAGGCGCAGGTGGAAATCCAAGGCACCACTTCAAAACCCAAAGCGTAAACCAAAGCCGTCGCCACCAAAACCGGAACCACGGCGGCCGAAAGGGTTTTCGGCCGAATGGTATGCCAAAGTATTTTCGCTAAGGACGGCATATGGAATTACGGGAGACGCGGAAATTTGGAAAAATCCGGTTTGCGCCGGTCGATGAACGCTTGTTTTCCTTCTTTGGCTTCCTCACTCATGTAGTAAAGCAAGGTCGCGTTGCCGGCGAGATCGAGAAGCCCCATTTGTCCGTCGCAATCCGCATTGAGCGCCGCCTTCAAACAACGGATCGCCAACGGCGAGTGTTCCAAAATCTTGCGGGCCCATTCCAAAGTTTCTTTTTCCAGTTCCGCGAGCGGCACCACTTTATTCACCAGGCCCATTTCCAACGCTTCCCGGGCGTCATACTGACGGCACAAATACCAGATCTCGCGCGCTTTCTTTTGTCCCACGATGCGGGCCAAATAACTGCTGCCAAGTCCGCCGTCGAATGATCCCACTTTCGGACCCGTTTGACCGAAGCGGGCATTATCCGCGGCGATGGTCAAATCACATACCACATGCAAAACGTGTCCGCCGCCGATGGCATAGCCCGCGACCATGGCGATCACCGGTTTGGGAAGCGCGCGGATTTGCTTTTGCACATCAAGAATATTCAAGCGCGGAACACCGTCTTCTCCGATGTAACCGGCATGTCCGCGCACCTTCTGATCACCACCGGAGCAAAACGCCTCAGGTCCCTGTCCGGTCAAAATCACCACGCCGATTTGGGAGCTTTCGCGGCAAATTTCAAAGGCGTCCTGCAACTCTTTAACCGTCTGCGGACGAAAGGCGTTACGAACTTCGGGGCGATTGATGGTGATCTTGGCGATCCCATCTTCGGTGCGTTCAAAGATAATGTCTTTGTATTCTTTGATCGGAATCCAGGTTTCCATAGACATGTTACCGACCTTCCCCTTCAGTTAACTTTTTCATGACTTCGTCCTTTTCACCGGCGATCAAAAACTTGAAGGCTCCGATATAGAGTTTCACATGACCATCCACGCGGGCGGTGGGTGTGACCACCTCGACGGCGCCCACCGCATCGGGGCGCACGTAGATTGTCTGGTTTTCCGTTGTTTTCAGTTCCACAAAACCGTTCGTCATAAAAAGCTCCGTTCCACCCATTGGGCGATCCAAGGGCTGGCCTCGAAAGGCAAGCGGTGACCGGCATTTTCAATCACGGATATTTGCCCTTTTACTGGCAGTTTCTGCAAGCCCTTCGCCACCTCGACATATT
Organism: Bdellovibrionales bacterium; assembly: GCA_041690295.1. Lineage (GTDB taxonomy): Bacteria > Bdellovibrionota > Bdellovibrionia > Bdellovibrionales > UBA1609 > JALHOQ01. Next base: position 145,100 of record JAWLHR010000005.1, on the reverse strand, counting down.
TTTGATCCAAGGCGCCAAAAGCCCAGTCCACCGCTTCAGGTAAGGATTTCAGATCTTCCGGCCCAATTCGGTGCCGCCGGGGCGACCAATTCACCAGCGATTGAGCGAGCAGAGCGCGAAGGGAATTCTCTTTGCGGCGGGGAATCTCGGGCGCGTTGGCGAAAACCTCCTGGCGATTCCAGTCGGATTCCAGGTTTTCCCAGGAATCGCGTAAAAACCGATAGGCCCAATCCATTTCCCAGCGTTCGCGCTCCGTCTCCGATTCGCTTTCGATGAATGGCCGCGCTGAGAGCAAAAGCGCGCGACGGAATCGCTCCGGTTTTTTCACAATGGCTTTCAAAAGCAAACGCCCGCCAAGGGAGTATCCAACCGCCTGCACATCTTCACCCAAGTTATCCACTTCGCGCAGAAATTCATCCACCCAGGCGTCGATGTCCGCCTCGGGTCCCATCGGACCTTCTTCGAAAAGATCAGGAATCCAAACGGACGTGGAAAGAGGCAATCGGGCGAGCACCGGATTCCAATCCGCCGGCTGCCCCCAAAACCCATGGAGCAAAATCGTGGTCACGGAACATCCTTCCAGGCCCGCCAAAAGGCTTCGGTTTCATTTTCATCCGGAATCACTTCGAGCACACGGGGACGGGATGTGCGATCCGAGGGGACTTCGACCGCCCCTTTGAACAGATGATATCGGCAGCCCCACATATGCGCCCAATCCGCGAAACTGAACTCGTGGCGATTTTCAAATAACTGGTTATTAAACATCGGGGCGAAGATTTTTCCGCCACCGTTATTGAGGATCACCAATGTCAAATCGTTAACATGGTGGTCACGCAAAGCCCAAAGGCCGTTGAGATCATACAAAGCGGAGAGATCTCCAAGCACCGCCCAGTTGGAGCGCCCTTCTTCCGCGCTTCCCAAAAAGGTCGAAACCAAGCCATCGATTCCGTTCACGCCGCGATTGGCGGAGACATCGCAATTCAAACTTCGATCGGCCGCCAAGTCCCACTCGCGAATGGGCAGGCTGTTCCCCAGAAAGACTTTCGCCCGTTGCGGGATCCATTGACTGATTCTGCGAACCCAGCTGGATTCGCTGTATGGATATCGCGTCAACAGATCGTTGAGTTTTTCCCATCGTGATTCATCGCGCGTCCGCTCGTCATTCGTCCACGGCTCGAATTCAGCCTTAATCTGATTGAGATCCGCGAGCGCATGAACTTCACGCGCCCGGGCCAAACCACTCCACGGCAAGTCCGAAAAATTCCACACCGGCCAATCAAGTGTTTCCAAGTCGCGCCAGAATCGCAACGTCGGCACCGAGCCGATGCGGATCACGCCATCAAATGAAAAGCCATCGGGTTTACCACCCTTGATTTCAAGACTCCGCAACTCCGAATGGCCGCGCAGTCCGGAAAGACCTTCGAGAATCAAAGGCCTTTGCCATTTTTTAAGGAGCGGCACAATCCGTTCCGCCTCAAAGCGGCGAAGACCGCTCACGATCACCAGCGGTTTCCGGCTGGAGATTTCAACCGGAGCGTCCGATCCATGCAAGGCCAATGGCTTGAATGGGCGCTCCACCATGTAGTGAACCAAATTCCAGTCCGTGGCCGGTTCATCAAGCAGCGGCTCATCAAAACAGATGTTGATATGAACGGGCCGGCGCCGGATTTTCACCTCGCAATTCGCGCCGTCGAGATCCCAGGTGTTTTCCACGTAATGGGAAAACAATCCCGGATGAATAATGGATTGCGGAGAACCACTGCCACGATAATGCTTGGGTCGGTCGGCACTGAGCACGATCAGAGGGAGCGTTTGATGATCGGCTTCGATCACCGCCGGAAGCAATTCGGCCACCGCCGTTCCGGATGTGGTGCAAACCGCGACCGGTCGCCCGGTGACTTGGATGCGTCCCAAAGCAAAGAAGCCGGCTGAGCGCTCGTCAAAAAAAGAATGAATTTTCAACCCTTGCGACTTGGATAAGACCGTGACTAAAGGAGCATTGCGCGCGCCGGGGCAGAGGACGATCTCTCGCACGCCTTCTTGCACCAAAGATTTCAAAAGCGCTCGCGCGCGCGAAATGTTCGTCATTCTTCAAGTCCCAACTGCCGGGCCACCGACCGGCGTTTGAGGTTCAATTCCACCCACTCTTTTTCGGCGTGGCTACCCTCGACCACCCCACAACCGCTCATAATCCAAGCCGTGCGGCCGCGCCATTGCAAACAGCGGATCGCCACTATGCACATCATTGAATCCCCGTCGACAAAACCAAACGGCGCCCCGAAACGAATCCGTTCCGGTCCGCGTAAACGAAGAAAGTCGAGCGCCGAAGCCCGCGGCCAGCCGGCCAAAGCGGCGGTCGGATGCAAGCGCGCCACAAGGTCCATGAACGACGGCGGATATTCAAGTTTGACCTGAATCGGGGTCAAAAGGTGTTTTAAAGAGCCATAGGCCTGTTCGCGAGTTTCACCGACCGTGATTTCGCCCAAGCCTTTCAACGATTGTTGAATATGGCCAATGACCAATTCATGCTCCAGCCGCTCCTTGGGATCGTCCAATAAGGATGGCCCGTCCACCGGGGCCGTGCCCGCCAGCGCCATCGTGGTGCACACGTCCCCTTCCACCTGGAATAACAATTCGGGAGTGATCCCGCACATGCCCTCGCCGCTGGCCTGTAGGCCATAGGAGTATTGGTTTTCCTGTGGCGCCAAGGCGTTGGGAAACATGGACCAGCTTAATTCGCTTTCGAACTGCCATTCTTCACTCACGTAGGGCACGACTTTCTTAAACCGTCCCTCTTTGATCCCCGTCAGAATTTCCGCGTGAACGGCGTCAAACAAGGATGGATCCGGATCCAAGCGGCGCTCGACGGCGGGCAACGGGTTCGTCACGAACGCTCCCGCGGGAATTCGCTCGCCATAAAACCAAGGGTTCATGGTTTCATGGGTGTAAAAGTTCGGAGCATAAAAGGAGAGGGAGTTAGGCCTGGGTTCCCGACCTCGCCCGGTGATCTGCATAAAAATTGAGCGACCCGAATCCCGCAGCCAGATCTGGTCCCATGGCTTTCGACGCGGTGGGTATTTGGTGGATGACATATATCGCTCGCCCGATTAAAAACTTGGGCAGAATGAAGCACAACTCAAAGCCCGTCAAGGTGGGTTCAACCAGCGTGGGCGGGGGCACCTTTTCTATTTGGGCCGGCCCTTGCTCTATTGAGTCGCTCACCCAATTTCGAACGACCGCGAATCACGTGAAGGAATTCGGCGCGACGGGCTTGCGCGGCGGCCTGTTCAAACTACGCACGGACCCGAAAGCTTTTCAGGGCCTGGGTCGCGAAGCTTACGACATCGTACGCACCGTCAAATCCGAAGTGGGCTTGCCTTTTATATCCGAGATCACGGACCCAAGGGAAATCGGCGATTTAATGGATGTGGTGGACGCCTTTCAAGTCGGCTCCCGCAACATGCACAACTACGCCCTTCTTAAGGAACTGGCCCACGTCAAAAAACCGGTTCTCCTGAAACGAGGCTTTTCCGCGACTTTTAAGGAATGGATGCTGGCCGCCGAGTACCTCACTCAGGGTGGCAATGATCAGCTCATCCTTTGCGAGAGGGGAATTCGTACATTTGAAACAGCCACGCGAAACACTTTCGATATCAATGCTATCGTGATGGCCAAAATGGAAACCGACTTTCCGGTTTTCGCCGACCCCTCGCATGCGACGGGTCAATCCCGCCTGGTGCCCTCGGTGGCGTTGGCCGCCGTGGCGGCGGGCGCTGATGGGCTTTTGATCGAAGTTCATCCGGATCCGAACCAAGCTCTTTCTGACGGTTTTCAATCTTTGGACTTCAACACGTTCTCGCGTTTGACCCAACAAATCCCGCGCGTGATCAGCGCCATCCGGCAAGAGACGACCTTGTGATGCAAGGGCCGGCTCCAGAAAAAATCCAAGCCATATTCGCCAGCGTCGCCCACGGGTATGACCGCGCCAATGATGCCATGACCTTTGGGCTCGCGCGCCGCTGGCGCCGTGAATTAGTGCGCTGGAGCGGCGTGCGCCATGGTGAATCGGTCATCGATTGCGCCACCGGAACCGGTGACTTGGCCTTGGAATTCAAATCCGCGGTCGGCCCGCAAGGCCGGGTGGTGGGTACGGACTTTTGCGAAGAAATGCTGGTGCACGCGCGCGAAAAAAGCAAAGCGCGGCACACGACCGTGGAATGGTCGGTGGCCGATGCGCAAAATCTCCCGTTCGAAGATAACACATTTGATGTGGCCAGCATGGCGTACGGGATTCGCAATGTTCAGGATCCGCTCAAAGCTTTGAGTGAAATGGCCCGGGTCGTGAAAAAAGGTGGACGGGTTTTGATTTTGGAAACCGGTGATTCACCGGCGCTTATGGTGAAACCCTTTGTTCAGTTTTATTTTCACAAAGTCGTTCCCCGGCTGGGCGGCTGGATCACCGGTGAGCGGCGCGCCTACGAATACCTTTCCCAATCCTCGCAGGGCTTTCCGTCGCGTGAGCGATTCTTGGAGTTAATGAAATCCACTGGACGATTCAGTGATGTCCAATACCGCTCTCTCTTTTTTGGAGCGAGCTTTATCTACAACGGCAAGGTGAAATGAATCAGTTGGAACGGCGGGTGGGGCTAGTCGCGCTCACGCTCTATGGGATCGGTGACATTTTAGGTTCGGGAATTTACGGCTTGGTTGGCAAGGCCGCGGCACAGATGGGAAATTTCGTCTGGCTCGCGTTCCTAGCCAGCTTTTTTGTGGCCATGACCACCGGACTCACCTACGCCGCTTTAAGTTCGCGTTATCCCAAAGCGGCCGGCAGCTCCTGGATCGTGTGGAAAGCTTTCCGCTCGCCGATTCTGGCGTTCGTTATCGGTTTGGCCACTCTTTGCTCCGGCTTGACTTCGATGGCCACCGCCTCACGGGTTTTCTCCGGTTACTTTTCATCGATGGTGCCGGTCGTTTCGCAAAACCTCGCTATCTTTTTATTTATTGCGATGGTCGTTTACGTGGTTCACCTGGGGATTAAACACTCATTGATGTTGAACGCGGTTTTCACCCTGGTTGAAGTCACCGGTCTGGTTCTGGTGATCATCGCCGGTTTACCCTATTTGGGTACGGTGGACCTTCTCGACGTCTCTTCCATTCCCAGCGGTCAGCTTTCGGTGGGCCTCGTGTTATCAGGAGCGGTTTTGACATTTTACTCGTTCGTCGGATTTGAGGACATGATCAATGTGGGCGAAGAAGTGAAGGACGCTGAACGAACCATGCCGATCGCGCTGGTGCTCGCTCTCGTCGTGGCCTCTTTTGTTTACATCATGGTTTCGGTGGTGGCGGTCAGTGTGCTTTCACCCGCCCAGCTCGGCGAATCCAAACAGCCGTTGGTGGATGTGATTCACGCCGCTTGGCCGTGGTTTCCGCCCCAACTGTTCAGCGTGATCGCGATGTTCGCGGTGGCGAACACGGCGCTTTTGAATTTTATCATGGGTTCGCGTCTTCTTTACGGCTTGGGTAAACTGGGCCTTGCGCCACAAGCCCTCGCGAAGGTGCACCAAGCGCGCAAAACTCCCACCGTGAGCATTCTTTTTCTCGGCGCTCTTTTGTTGATTCTCGCTTATATCGGCGAGATCACCACGCTCGCGCGCTCCACAAGTATTTTTATTTTGCTTGTCTTTCTGGCGATGAACGTGAGTCTCATTTATTTTCAACGGGAAGAAAAGATCCGCAAACGCTGGACCGTGCCCATGGTCATTCCCATTGCGGCCTCGTTGGGTGCGATAGGCATGTTGTTGAACATTGATCTTGCCGATGCGGCGATCGCCGGAACGATGCTTCTCGTGATCGTGGGCCTTTACTTCATTCGGCGGCCCACGATTGAACAAATAGAGAATATAGAAAAAGTAGAATAGTTTAAGCGGTTAAATGCTTAAACGTTTGAAGTACTTGAGAATCCCGCGCTTTTCTTCACTCATGATCATGTCCACGACTTGCTCGTTGGACAGACGGTAAAGGCGCTTGATTTTCGGAAGCTTGTCCACAGGAAAACGGCAACGTCCGCGTTCAACATTCGAGATAAATTGCGGAGTGGTGTAACCGAGTGCCTCTGAAACATCTTTTTGCGTAAGTCCCGCGCGCTCGCGGTACATACGCCACTGAACGGATATATTTTTTTGATTTTTCATACGCGCTTGTTTAGATGGTGGCCTGCTTGGATGTCAAGCTCGGTCCAGGCGCCTCAATAAAATTTGATCCGCGAGAACGAGCCATGTCATGGCTTCAAGCACGGGAATCGCGCGCGGAACGATACAGGGATCGTGCCGCCCTTCCAGCGCCATTTCCTTGCGCGTGGACGTGGGTTTGAAAGCCACCTTGATTGTGATCGGATCACCCGTTGAAATTCCACCGCGAATTCCACCGTAATCCTGCCTTGAGCTATGAAATTCATGTCCGGAGGACTTGGCGGCTTCAAAGCCTTGGCCAATTTCAACACCCACGGTCGCGCCGATACTCATATAAGCCGCGGTCAATTCAGATTTCAGCTTGCCAAAGACCGGTTGGCCCAATCCGCGCGGAATTCCCGCCACACGTAAAAACGCGACTCCGCCGAAGCTTTCACCGGTTTCACGGGCTTCGCGCAGAACTTGCTCCATTTGTTCATTTTTCTCAATATTCGGACAGCGCACGCTGAACTCGTCGATTTGCCAAGGATCACCTTCGAGCGCCTCGGCGATATCAATACAATCGGAGTCGTTCAGTCCGATCAATCCCACCCGCGAAACAAACGCGATCACCTGCGCATCCGGATAAAGCTGGGTCACGAACATGCGAGCGATCGCTCCCCCGATCACCCGGCTGACCGTTTCACGGCCCGAGGCGCGTCCGCTGCCCCTCGGATCCGAATGGCCGTACTTATCCTGCCAAAGATCCGTCGCATGGCCCTGGCGCATTTGTAATTTTTCCGGCGTGTACTCTTGCGAGCGCACATCCATATTATGGATGACGGTGGCGATCGGAGTTCCTAAAGTGATGTTGTCGAAAACTCCGGACAAAACTTCAACCTGGTCCAACTCCTGGCGCGCGGATGTGAGCGCGCTCCGGCCCGGACGCCGGCGATCAAGGAATCGGTTCAGCATTTCCTGTTGCCACACGACACCCGCGGGACAGCCGTCGATCAATGCGCCCATGGCGGGACCATGGCTTTCGCCGAACGAGTGCAGACAAAACACGCGGCCGAATTGATTTCCTCTCATGACCAAAATTCCCTTTGCGCTTGCGCCTGAAGCTTGAACATAGTGAGACCCGATTGGTAAGGCAAGCGATGGGCCACCGCCCATTCCAGCCCGGGTGAATCCTCCGTGTAATTTAAATCCAAAACCAGCTTGGGTCTCACCGCCGGCGGTGGAAACCGAAACGGCCGGTGGCGTCCCGTGGCCCAAATCAATAAATCCGGTGAAGCGGATTCGTTTGTTCCTTCACGGGCCGAAATGACCTTTACGCCCGGAAAGGCGGTTTCGATACTGGTGCGGATTCCACCCGCACCCCAAAGCCAAATCGATTTCATGTCCTTGAGGTCAGCGCTGATCTTTTCTAACGCCACGGCGTCCGTGTTGGCGCCCACCCATTGGTTTGATCGTTTAAGTAAAGTGTTCGCGGCAACGAGATTGACCTTTTTGCCGGCATTTCGTTTGTGAGGCGCGGTCACCGCCGCATGAGTCAGGCCAAGTCGCTCCAAAACCGGGAAAGCTTCATCCCATTCATCTTCGCCGATGGGAATCGCGACAAACGGCATTTCGCGCTCTTTAAAGAAAGCCAGGTGCTCCAAGGGAGACCGGCTATGATCCACGGGATCGCCAAGCACCGCCGCGAAGTTTTCTTGTAAGCGAGGTTGAAGCACAACCTGCCAAAGAAGCGGCTGATCCGGAGCGCTCCCCTCACCTTCGCGAAAAAAATGAATCGGCATGCGCGGGCCGAAAAGCGAGCGATACCAGCGCCACCGCCCATCCGAGGACATCGGCAAAAACGCCCGGCGCTCGGGATCTTTGCGCCACCATTGATGACCGAACTCCAGTTCAGCGAAGTTGTTTATGGTGACCGCGAGTTTTTTAATAGGGCCTTGGGATCGCTCCAGCATTTGCGTGGCGGCCTTAAGTTCTTCTCCGCGTGTGTGCAAAGAGATAATGGTCGGCGGGAATGGCGGCTCCCCCAATTCCAGCGCCCAATCCACCCGCAGCTCGGGCGACCGATCCTCAAAAAGGTTGAGAGTGTTTTTAGTCCGGCGTGACCAGAGAATTTTTCGCGGTTCAACTGAATTCAGTACAGTTTTGATTTGCTCGGGATTTAAAAGATCGTCTCTAAGTTCCAGACAGCGAAGGTTCCAGTTCTTTCGTTTTCGCCAAAAGCTTGGCCAGTTTTTAAAATTCTCCGGCCTGACCGTGAGATCATAAGGAAGATTCCACGAAGACTCCGGCAAAATAAAATCTTCGAGTCCGAACTCATAGCCTTCAGGTAAGTACAACTCCTCATCGGCCCAGGTTTGATAACGTCTTTCACGCAGAGGAAAACGTTCCATGTATTCATCGAACGGCGAAACGTCAGCGTTGAGTCTTGGTCGACTAAGAAACGAGCGGCCCCGCGAATCTATCAAGCGTCTGAGCCACAGAACATGCGCGCCTTCCGGCAAGCGTTCAATCCCCGCGCCGCAAGCGATCACCGTCGCAAGGCCCTGGTTCTCACTCACCAACTTCTCAAGTGTCTGGAATTCCAGCTCGCGGAATTTTTTTTCGTCCTCAGCGAGAATTTCATCGATTCGCCGACCGCTGGCTTTTTCAATTTCCTGATCCAAGTCGAAAACGCGCAACCCCAACTTTTGAGCCAGTCCTCGGCAAAAAGTTGTTTTACCAACTCCGCGATGACCGATAATGAGTGTGATTTCACGTCCAACCAAGTAAACTCCAGAATTCAGGAAAGCTTTTCCGCACCACGGCCGGATACTGAATTTCCACCTTGTAGCCCGCCGCTTTTAAAACCGCGGCGGCAAAGGCCATGCGGTGATCCTGATCGCAATTGATGGTTAACCCAGGTCCGGGTGGCTCGACAACAGGTCCTCGGATCAAAACGCCGTCTTCCTTGGCCACAACCTCTCGGCCCAGATCCTGGATCACCCGCACCATTCCTTGTAAACGGTTGGACTCCTTATGCACCAAGTGGGGCGCGCCGAACAAATCGCTCTCGCCATGGGCGATCGCGCAAAGGGCCGCTAAAACCGGGAATAAATCGGGGCAATTTTTAAGATTAAAGGCGATACCATTCAAACTCTTGGCGCGATCCACTTTCAAGGTGCCCGAGGTTTGCCCGTCGGATGTGGGAAGAAATCCGATCGGCACACCCATGGTTTGCAGAATGGGAATGAAAACCGAGTCCGGCTGCCAACTCTCCAGAGGAAAATCCGTAAAGCTGGCCGTCCCGTTCACGGCGGCGATGGCGGCCAGCGCGAAGACGGAACTCACGTCCGGCTCCACCGTGAACTTGTTCACCGTGACCTTTTGCCCCTTAGGAATGCGAAAATCCCCGTCCCAAAAGTCGATTCTCATTCCTAACGCCTGCGCCAAACGAAGACTCATTCGCCAATAACCTTCAGAAACTTTTTGGCCGCCCAGTGAAACAAACAAATCAAACGGCAGATCCCAGGCGTTCATAAGAACAGCGGTGGCGAACTGACTGCTTCTCGCGAACGGAACCAGGAGTGTATCGCCATGCAAACGCCATCCGGGCGAATCGATTTTCAAAAAATTGGAACCCAACTCACAAGTCGCACCCAGCTGCCTAAGAGTTTTCACTAATTCTTCTTGCGGGCGTTCAAAGAGGCGGTGCTCGCCGACCAAACGGTAAACGCCCGGCTCCCGCGCCAGCCGCAGAGCTAAAAAGCGAAGCACTGTTCCCGCCGAGCCGACGAAGTATTCCGCGTTCGGCGTTCGGGCCGCGAATTTCGCCAAGGCTTCTTTCATGTAGATCACGTCATCGCAAGTGCTATGGCCCACGATTTCCAGTTCGGGGAAGTAGCTCTTGGCGATCAGCAATCGGTTCAACAGGGATTTTGAGGCTGAAAGTTGGCCCACGAATGCCAGTGGCTTCACACCGCGGTCCACCCCTGACGTTGGGTTTCAGTTAAAAAGGATTCCAAAGTCACAACCTTACGGAAAGGCGCGCCCACTTTTTCCAGAAAAATGAAACTCAAATGACGGGCGTCGGTGAGTTTTTTATCTTCAGCGATGAACTTGGCCAGTTTATTCCGCGACATGGGCCGGTTCTTCTTAGCAAACTCCTTTGGATTAAGGAATCCCACTTTCTCACGCAGCAGATCGATGACTTCATCGGCGGACCCGGAGCGGAAATACCCCTGATGCTCACTCCATTTCAAAGCGAAGATCAACCCCTCTCCCACGGCCACACCATGGGCCAGGCCGTAATAGCTTTCCAGCGCATGCCCCAAGCTGTGACCCAAGTTCAGCACCTGGCGCTCGCCGGTTCGTTCAAACGGATCTTTCTCCACCACTTTGTACTTGGACTCGATCACCGCCGGCAGAAAATCCCAGATGGAATCGATGAGCGGTTGAAATTCGTTTTTAAATCGTTCGAAGAGAGTCCCGCCTTCCAAAAGCGCCATCTTCGCCAGCTCACCGCCCGCGGACTGCAACTGAAGCGGCGGCAGTCCTTCAAAAAGACCGCGCACGATCAACACACTGTTCGCGGGATAAAACGTTCCCACTTGATTCTTCACATCGCCCACGTTCAGAGCGGTTTTTCCGCCATGGGCGGAATCCATGGCCGCCACCAAGGTGCTGGGGATGTGAATCAACGGCAAACCCCGTTTGATCACGCTGGCGAGAAAGCCCGCGAAATCACCGATGGTGCCGCCGCCCAAACCGATCACGCACACCGAGCGCGCCGAAAACGGTGAGATCAATTTAAAAATGCTTTTCACGTGATTTGAGATCTTATAGAGGTCTTTTAACCCTTCACCGCCACTCACCGGGTAAGCGTAAGGAAAATCGCGCAACCACTTGGCCACGTTATCGGCCTTGGCCACTTTCTTGTCGTAAATCACCAAAAACTTTTCCGGTTTGAATCCAAGCGATTCAACCAAGCGCGATTCCGACGGGAGTTTTTTTAAAAACTCCACCTTAGTGTGCGTGTGCCACTGGAATGTCGATTCCATTGAGGTCACAGTTTAGGATCAAACGCATCGCGCAGTCCATCTCCGAGAAGATTAAATGCGATGACCACGGAAAGAATACAAAGTCCCGGCCACATCACCAGCCAGCCGGCGGTTTCCATATAGGATTTGGCGTCCGCTAACATCACGCCCCACTCCGGCGTGGGCGGTTGAGCGCCTAGACCTAAAAAGCCGAGTGCCGCCATGTTTAAAATCCCGTCGCTAAATCCCAGTGTGGCTTGGACGATCAATGGCGCCAGGCAGTTGGGCAAAATCGTAACAAACATCTGACGAAAGTCGCGGGCGCCGAATGCGCGAGTGGCCTGAACGTATTCTTTTTCCCTCTCGTTCATCACACTGGCCCGCGTGATGCGAATGAATCCGGGCAGCGCCACCAACGTCACCGCCCAAAGCGCATTCCACAGCGACGGACCTAAAACCGCCACCACCACGATGGCCAAGAGCAAACTGGGAAGCGCCATCAGAATATCCACGAACCGCATCACCAAACGATCCCACCAACCGCCGAAGTAACCCGCGGTTAATCCCAAGGTGCCGCCGATCAAAACCGAAACCACCACATTGAGAAAACCAAAACCTAAAGAAATCCGAGCGCCGTGGATCAGCCGGCTCATCAAATCCCGGCCAAGATCATCCGTTCCCATGGGAAATTCGCTCGCGCCGCCTTGCCAAAGCGGTGGTTGCAATTGCGAGCCTTCAAAAACTTGATGAGGTTCAGGGATTGGCAGGAAATCCGCGACCAGAGCCAAAATCACCCACACAATTAAAACGGCCAATGAAATCACCGCGCCGCGATTTTCCTTCAGTCGTTGCCACGGCGTTTTCACATCTGACCCCGAAGTCGCGGATTCAACCAGGTGTAAAGCACATCCACAAAAATATTCACACCCACGATCATCAGAGAAAGTAACAACACTCCCGCCTGTAAAACGGGATAGTCACGCGCCAACACACTGGCCACAAGCCAGCGCCCCACACCGGGCCAAGAAAATAAAGTCTCGGTCAAAACCGCACCGGTTAATAGTGTTCCGAGCATGAGTCCAATGATGGTCACCACGGGAATCAAAGCGTTGGTCAGGGCATGCACGAATACGATTTGGATCAGTCCCAACCCTTTGGCTTTCGCCGTTCGCACATAATCCTCGCGCAAAACTTCAAGAAGCGACGAACGGGTCATGCGGGCAATGGCGGCAAAGGGAATCGTGCCGAGCACAAGCGAAGGTAGAGCCAAATGGGAAAGCGCGGCCTTGAATCCTTCCCAGCCAAGCCCACGCACCCAGGTGTCGATCAGCAAAAATCCGCTCCAAGGCTCCACGTCGTACATGGCGGAAATTCTTCCCGAAACGGGCGTCCAACCCAAGCTCACCGAGAAAAACATGATGAGCATCAATCCCCACCAGAAAATCGGCATGGAGTAACCCACCAAGGAAATCGACATCAATCCGTAATCCAACCACCGCCGTCGGTTCAAAGCGGCGATCACGCCAATGGGAATTCCAAAAAGTATCGCCCAAAAAAGAGCGGCAATCGTCAACTCCAGCGTGGCTGGAAACCGGCCTTTGAACTCATGCCAAACAGCGCGATTGGAGACGATGGATTCGCCCAATCGGCCAACCATGGCATTACCAATGAACTTGAAATACTGAATATGCAGGGGTTGATCGAGACCTAAATTATGCCGAAGTTCCGCCACCGCTTCCGGCGATCCGCCCCGCTCACCGAGCATCAGCATTACCGGATCGCCCGGAATCAAACGGATCAATACGAAAGCGATGACACTCACGCCGAAAACCGTGGGAAGCGCGTGAAGTATGCGGCGAAACAAAAACCTCAGCATCTACTTGAGATCGATCGGATAAAATTCTTCAGCGCCCATCGGTGAAATTTCGTAACCTGTCACCTTCTGGCTTAAGCCACGATAAACCGTGGCATGGGCCAAGGTCACCCATGGCGCTTCCTTCTTAAAGATCTGCTGCGCCTTAATATAATTTTGCGTTCGCGCTTTGATATCCGTTACAAGCTTCGCCTGTGTCACAAAGCGATCAAACTCTTTATTGCACCAGCGCGCCATATTTCCGCCATTAATGGCCCCACAGGAAAGCAGCGTGCCTAAGAAGTTATCCGGATCCCCGTTATCCGTGGTCCAACCGAGTTGCGCCATTTGGAACTCACCTTTTCTGGTTTTATCCAGGTAAGTTCCCCACTCATAGGTGACCAGTTTCACCTTAATGCCGATCTTGGCCAAATCCGCTTGCATTAACTCACCCATTTTTTTGCCATTGGGATTGTAAGGCCGTGAAACCGGCAAGGTGAGAAGTTCAACTTCAAAACCATCGGCGTAACCGGCTTTCTTGAGCAGCGCCTTGGCTTTGTCGAGATTGTATTCGTAATCCTTGGTCGCAGGCGCCGATCCCCAAACCGTGGGCGGAACAGGATTCTTGGCGATCGTGGCCGTGTTTTGAAAAACCACTTGGATGTAATATTCGCGGTTCAACGCGTGAGCGATGGCCTGCCGAACTTCCACCTTGTCAAAGGGAGGCTTTTGCACATTGAAAGTGAGATAGCCCACGTTCGCTCCCGGACGGCTCTTTAACTGCAAACCCGGATGGGACTCGATGGCTTTTAAATCCTGAGGCGCCGGCTCGGCCACCAAATGACATTCGCCGGCTTTTAATTTTTGAAAGCGCACGCTCGGATCGGGCGTGATGGCGAAGACCACTTGATCCAACTTCGCCCGGCCTTGCCAGTAATCGGGATGCGCTTCGTAGCGGATCGTGCTGTCTTTCACAAATCGCTTGAGCACGAACGGACCGGTGCCCACCGGATCGGTATCGACTTTTTCCGGAGTTCCGGCTTTCATCATTTTGTCCGCGTACTCCGCCGATAAAATCACAGCGAAGTTCATGGCCAAGTCGGCGAGAAACGGAGCTTCGGGCCGGGTCAGAATGAATTTCACCGTGTGATCGTTCACCTTCTCAATCTTCGAGATGAGTTTATCGAGTTCCATTCCGAGGTAGTAAATGTAATTGCCGCCGCTCACCTTGTGATAGGGATGATCTTTACGAAGCGCCCGCTCAAAAGAGAAAATCACGTCGTCGGCGTTGAAATCCCGCGTGGGCTTGAAATGGTCGGTGGTGTGAAACTTCACGTTCTTGCGCAAATGAAACGTGTAGGTTTTGCCGTCCTTTGACACTTCCCATTTTTCCGCCAGTGACGGAATGATCTTGGTTCCGCCCTTTTCGAAATCAAGCAGGCGATTGTAGAGCATGGATGACGAAGCGTTGAAAGTGGCGCCGTCATCCGCGAGCTGCGGATTAAAAGTCTTAGGATTGGCTTCAGAGCAGTAAACGAAGGTCTTTTTCGCCCAGGCCGGAAAAGCCAAGGCCAGCGTGAAAATGATTGCAAGAAATCGCATGAGCCCCCCTATATTGCCGTCAAATCTGAATATCGTCCTTTCTTTTGAGGCGCAAGGATAGTATGAAATCCAAGTTTATTCGATGAAGGATTTCCAGTGAAAAAAGCGCTAATTACGGGGATTGCCGGGCAAGATGGAAGTTACCTGACCGAACTCCTGCTCGAAAAAGATTACGAGGTCCATGGGCTGATCCGCGCCACGAGTCAACTTGAGCGCGAGCGCCTCAATCACCTCTATGACTTTGTCCATCAAACGGCGCGCAATGTCCCCCTTTACATGCATTACGCGGACCTGACCGACACGGTCTCGTTGATGCGCTTGCTTGAAAGCATTCAACCCGATGAGGTCTATCACCTCGCGGCACAAAGCCATGTGAAAATCAGTTTCGACGTTCCCGAGCACACGGCCGATGTGACCGGTCTTGGCACTTTGCGCATGCTCGAAGCCATTCGCAAACTGAATATGAAAACCCGCTTTTATCAGGCGGGCTCGTCGGAAATGTTTGGCAAAGTGGTGGAAACGCCGCAAACGGAAAAAACGCCGTTTTACCCGCGCTCGCCTTATGGCGTGGCCAAAGTTTACGCCCATTGGATCGGGGTGAACTATCGCGAGGCCTACGGCATGTACGTTTGTAACGGCATTTTGTTCAACCATGAGTCTCCGCGCCGGGGCGAAAACTTCGTGACGCGAAAAATTTCTCTCGCGGCCGCCGCGATCAAGCTGGGTTTGCAAAACGAATTAGTGCTCGGCAATTTGGACGCCAAACGGGATTGGGGCTACGCGAAAGACTATGTGGAAGCCATGTGGCTCATGCTTCAGCAACCTCAGCCCGACGATTACGTTATCGCCACGGGTGAAACTCACTCGGTGGAAGAATTCTGCGAAGAGGCGTTTGGCCATCTCGGTCTGGATTACAAGAAATACGTTCGCACCAGCGAACAGTTCTGCCGGCCCTCCGAGGTGGATTTCTTGCTTGGGGATTGCACCAAAGCCAGAGAGAAACTGGGTTGGGAACCGAAAACCAAGTTCAAAGATCTCGTGCGCATCATGGTGGACGCCGATCTGGAACTTTTAAAGAAAAGGCGCTGAGGACGGTTGATGGCGGTTCACGTTCTCACCGGCTCCACGGGAAACATCGGGCGCTATCTGTCCGGTTTCAATCCGTTGAAAACCCGGCTTGAAGATTCCATAGCGAATATGAAAGCCGAATTGCAATCCATCGGTGAGATTCAAAGCTTTCTCCATTTGGCGGCCATGGGACTCGCCTCCGACTGTGAAAAGAATCCTGAAAAAGCCCGTGAGCTGAATGTGGAAGGCGCCCGCAAATGGTTCACGGCGGCGGCTCAATCGGGAGTGAGGCGATTTGTTTTTGCCTCCACATCACATGTTTATGGCCAGCCGAAGGAACAAAAGCCCGTGTCCATCAACGCCCCCACACAGCCATTGAATGTTTACGGTCGCACCAAACTTGAAGCTGAAAATGTGTTGCGGGAATTGGCGCGGGAGTTTCCGCGAACCGAACTGGTGATTGTTCGTTTTTTCAGCGTGCTTTCACCCAGCATGCGCCCGGGCTATCTGTTGACGGGTCTTCATCAACGGGCCCAGCGCCGCGATTTCTCGCCGATCCCCGGATTAAGTTACGTGCGTGATTTCATCGAAGTCGAAGACGTGGCGCGAACACTTACGGAAATCGTTAACCGGCCGCAAATTCCGCCATTGATCAACATTTGCAGTGGCCGCCCCACCCGGGTGCGCGAGATCGCAGAAAAAGTTTTCGCCGAATACGGATTAAGCATCGATCAAATCGAAGAAGCTCCGGGAAAGCCCGGCGACGTGACCTGGATCGTGGGCGAACCCACGCCGCTCAATTAAACGATGGATATCATCCTTTCCACGCTGAATGCCCGCTACATCCACGCCAGTCTTGGCCTTAGATATTTGCGCGCCAATCTCGGTGAAAACCGTGAACGCGCGCAAATTTTGGAATTCACCACCAAACGGCCCGCCCAGGAGATCGCCCATGAGATTTTGCGGCATGAGCCGTCGCTCGTCGGATTCGGCGTTTACATCTGGAACACCGATCAAACGCTTGAAGTGGTGAAACATCTCAAGAAAGCACGCCCCGAGCTGCTCATTGTCGCGGGCGGGCCGGAGATCAGCTTTGAAACTGAAACCCAAGAGCTCTATCACTGCGTGGATTTCGTTTTTAAAGGCGAGTCCGATCATTCCTTTCGTGATTTTGTTCGCAATTGGCGAATGGGAATCCTGCCGGAAAAGAAAATCATCTCCGCACCTTTACCCAAGATCGCGGAAATTGTGTTGCCCTACGACGAATACAGCGATCACGATCTCGCCCACCGCACGGTTTATGTCGAGGCTTCGCGCGGCTGCCCGTATAAATGCGAATACTGTCTTTCCTCTCTGGACATTTCCGTGCGCGGATTTCCGCTGGATCCATTTTTGACCGCGCTCGAAAGGCTTTTGGAGCGCGGGGCGAAGCAGTTTAAATTCGTCGATCGCACGTTCAATTTGTCACCCACCACCAGCACGCGAATCCTTGGTTTCTTTTTGGAGCGGATGAAACCCGGATTATTTCTTCACTTTGAGATGGTCCCCGACCGGTTACCGGATGAATTGAAGGCACTGATTGAACAATTCCCACCGGGGTCCCTGCAATTTGAAATCGGCGTGCAAACCTGGAGCGAGACGGTGGCGAAACTCGTCAGCCGTCGCCAAAACTATGAGAAGGTGCGCGAAAATTTCAAATATCTTAAAAGTCGAACCGGAGTGCACACCCATGCGGATTTGATCGTGGGACTTCCCGGTGAAACTTGGGAAAGTTTCGCCGAAGGATTTAATCAACTCTACGCGCTTGAGCCCGATGAAATACAGGTGGGCGTGTTGAAGCGGCTCAAAGGCGCGCCCATCATTCGCCACGACCGGGAATACTAAATGCGGTACTCACCGCGATCGCCTTTCACTGTTCGGGAGACTCGGCACCTTTCTCAAACTCAAATCGAACGGCTTTCGATCTTTGCCGATTTCTGGGATCGGATTGGAAACTCGGGTCATTTTCCCCAGCTCAAAAGAAAGTTCGACGACCCCTTCGGCTTTTTCTATCCGTTGACCCAATGGCTTTATGCGCGTTTTGGACGAACGCATTCCATTCACTTGCGCGAACTGGAAGAGGCGCTGACTGATTATTTAAAAGATTTCTCGTCAGCCAGGGTGGAATCGCTCAAGCCTGAGCTTCCGGCGCGGCAGGCTCGTCATTGGGCAGCGGCGGCAGCCGCCAATCAATCGGTTCCTTCCCTTTGGACTTCAAATATTCATTAATTTTTGAGAAATGCCGGCAACCGAAAAATCCCCGATGGGCCGATAGAGGCGAGGGATGGGCGCTCTCTAAAACCAAATGTTTTTTCCGATCGATAAAGGCGCCTTTTTTCTGGGCATAGCTGCCCCAGAGCACGAACACCAAACCTTCTTTCTCATCATTCAAACGGTGGATGATCGCATCGGTGAATTCTTCCCAGCCTTTGTTTTGATGGCTTCCCGCACGTCCCGCTTCAACCGAGAGCGTGGCGTTCAGCAAGAGCACGCCCTGATCCGCCCAACTTTTAAGATATCCGTGTTTTGGCGGTTCAATCCCCAAGTCATCTTTCAGTTCTTTAAAAATATTTTGCAATGAAGGGGGGATATCAACTCCCGGACGGACGGAAAAGCAAAGTCCGTGGGCTTGTTTCGCCCCGTGATAGGGATCCTGGCCGAGAATCACCACTTTGACCTTATCAAAGGGACAAAGATTCAAAGCCGCGAACATGTCCCCGCCGCGCGGATAGATGATTTTATTGGCCGCCTTTTCACGTTGCAAAAATTCGCGCAATTTCTGCATGTAGGGTTTTTGAAATTCAGAAAGCAGACGGCTTTTCCATGAGGGTTCAAGTTGAATTCGATCCTGCATACTTCGCTGGTTCTCATTGCCGGCGGCAAGTGGTCAAGTTATTAAAAGGCCATGGCCAAACGCATGGACCGCGACTTTTACCGTCGATGCACGATTGACGTGGCACGCGACCTGATCGGCCAAGTCCTCGTGCACGAACTTCCCGACGGCACGCGATTAAGAGGCAGAATCGTGGAGACCGAGGCTTACCTCGGCCTGGAAGATCCGTCCTGTCACAGTTTCGGGGGACGGCGGACCAAACGAACCGAAGTCATGTTCGGCCCGCCGGGGCTCAGTTACATTTACTTTATTTACGGCAACCACTTTTGCTTTAATGTCGTTACCATGGAACGGGAAATTCCGGAGGCGGTTCTGATCCGCGCTCTTGAGCCGCTGGAAGGCATCGAAAAAATGTGCGAATTCCGCGGGCGGGTTCTTCCCGCCGAGCAATTAGCCAATGGACCGGGCAAGCTTTGCGCGGCCATGAATTTAGAGCGCCGTCAGAACGGCTGGGACCTGTGCACCCACCCCTCGCTCTGGATCGAAGAAGGCCTCACCGTGGAAAAGTCGTGGTTGGTGGAAGGACCCCGCATAGGCATTGGTTTTACACAAGACTGCGTGCACTGGCCCCTGCGCTTCGGATGGAAGAATCATCCGGCCCTTTCACCACCTAAGTTTCCCGATTATGGACAATAAGGATCCTTTATACCCGCCCACCTTGACATGTTTCTTGCACAACCCAGATTGGGATGTAAGAGGAGCAAGATGAGAGTTTATAATCCTAATCTCGAAGAAAGAGCGTTCTTATATCAGGAAGCCCAAGATCTGGCTCCGCTTGTCAAAGATTTTGGGTCGCTTTCCATTTTGGTTGAAGCGATTCAGGATAAATCGGCTTCCGGAAGTGCGGAAAATCGTTACCGCGTTACGTTTTTGGTCGCTCCCGAATCCATGGGCATTCAAATCCAAGCCGAAACAGATAACCTTTTTTCGGCCACCATTGCCGCAAAAGAAGAAGCTCAACGCCAGCTGAATGCCATTATCAACGCGCTGGATCTTTCACACCCGCCGAATGGCGTTTTGCATTGATTCCGCTTTCGTGATTTAAAGCCCCTGTTCAGGGGGTATTAATGGATATTCTCATCTCCGGGGCGTCCTCCGGAATAGGGCGCGCCACCGCCGTGCATTTGGCGCGCACCGGCCACACGGTTTGGGCCGGAGTTCGAAACGAAAAATCATTTAATGAAATTCAAAAAGCCAACGTTCGTGGATTGAATCCGGTTTATCTCGATGTCACCAACGAACAATCCATTCAGGATTGTTTACGGCAAATTAAAAAGACCTCGGGTCTGATCCATGGTTTAGTGAACAACGCCGGCATCGGAATCGCCGGCCCGCTCGAAGCCGTTCCCATCGAGGAATGGCGTCGGCAATTCGAGATCAATGTTTTCGGCCAAATTCGCGTGACCCAGGTTTGCTTGCCGCTTCTGCGCGAGTCGAAGGGCCGCATCGTGAACATCTCTTCCATTTCAGGATTGATCGCGCCGCCGCTTCTTGGCCCCTATTCGGCCTCGAAGTTCGCGCTTGAAGCGGTATCAGATAGTTTACGGCGTGAACTGCGGGAGTTCGGTGTGCATGTGGCGGTTGTCGAGCCCGGACCCATAAAAACTCCCATTTGGCGAAGGTCGCTGGCCATGTATGAGGAGATGTCCAAAAAGTGTCCACCGGAAATTTTAGCTGTTTACGCGAGAAGCATAGAAAAATTTAAGGTGCGCGCGCAGCAAGCGGAACGGGATGCGTCGCCTGTCTCCGTAGTTGTCAAAGCCATTGAACACGCATTAACTTCACGTACACCTCGAAACCGATATCCCGTGGGTAAAGGTATTAAGTTTTTGTCCTATATGGTCAAAGCCTTGCCGGAGACATTGGTGGATCGAGTTGTCAGTTAGGAGTCTCACCATGATTTGGGCGTTCTTCTTGTTCTTTTCCACCGCGACCCATGCCATTGATTTGGACCGTTTTATCGTTGAGCTGCAAACCACCGGCGTGGAACTTGAAGTCCACGGGATTGATCCGGAAGCGGATCGCTTGGTCGCCGCCTACCGCGACTCCCAAGACTTTTTTGATTTTCAAATTTTCGCGTTAACTTCGCGAAACAAAGCCACGATTGAGTTTATCCGTACACTAAACCGGCACGACCGGATCCGCGTCCGAGGTGAAATTCCCTCAAGAACCCGACCCTTTCTTCACATTGAAGTCAGTGACATCGAGCTTTTGAAATCCGGTGGAACCGGTGTGGGTTCTTATCCTCATCCCATCCGCATACCCGATGACATTCAACATCTGTCGGAAATGGTG
Organism: Bdellovibrionales bacterium; assembly: GCA_041690295.1. Taxonomy (GTDB): domain Bacteria; phylum Bdellovibrionota; class Bdellovibrionia; order Bdellovibrionales; family UBA1609; genus JALHOQ01. The sequence continues at coordinate 124,145 of JAWLHR010000005.1, read as the reverse complement.
GTCAAAGTTCACGCCGTACACGACCAGGGCCGAATGATCGTCGCGGATTATCGAGGCTCGATTCTTCCTGTCTTAGTTCCACCGCCGAATCGGGATAAAGCCGCGGCGCTGGATCGCGGAGATCTGGTTCAGATTAAATTCGCCCTTCGTGACGAACCCGAATGGCCGGTGCATTTGAATCTTAAGGCCGAAGCTGACGCCCTTGAAGTTCTCGAACATATGTCGGACCTGCACGATCAACCGGTGGAATACGAAGGCGATCTGGTTCTCTTTCCGGCCTCGCCTCAGGTGAAATTCAATGTGTTCGCCCTGCAAAAAGACATCGGACACGGCGTGGTTCGCGAATACACGATCATCAATTTTTCGGACCCCGAACTTTTTGAGGCCTTGCGAACCAAAATGCAATCGGCTTGGGACCGTTCGCCGATTCAGGCGGAAAATGACCGCAACAAATTGATCAAGCGCGGACTGCGGATTAAAGCGCGCGGCCGGTTCAATTTCGTGGATAAGTCGCAAGCCAACCCGCAAATCGAAGTGGAATCCTTAGACGATCTTGAAGTGTATTAAATCTCCGGATCAAATCGGAATAACGTCGCGAAGGGCAGGAAGTCCTCAGGCGGAGATGAGAGTTCGGAGGGCATGATCAAGATCTCACTCGCGCCCGGACCGACAGTTATCGCTTCCATTTGGGTCAATTCCGCAAGACTGACCGACTTGGGGATGGGCATCTTTTCTCCCGCCGCGCTCCGCAAATTGGCATCATCGGTGAGGTCGTTATCACCCAATCCCCGAACCTGAATTTCAAAGGAACGCTCCATCGAATCGAGCGCGAAATGCCCCTCCATTATGGACAGAATTGTCATGACCTCGACTTCCCGATCTTTAAGTTCGAGTCGCAGCTGCCTTCGTAAAATTCCATTGGTGCCAGCCGCGTAGTTTCGAACCAGATACTGGTCCAACTCGTCTCCGCCATACATGAATCGCGGGCTGGGCAATATGAAGTCGGCCCGGTTTTCTTCCAAAAAGTCCGCGAATCCCGTGTTCCATGTGGGTTCGTGCGGACCAAGAAACCAATACAGCGGCTCGAACTTATGGATCAAACCCACGGGATCCACGAGCGTACGTCCCTTGAGTTCCGGACCCAAACTATTGATCCACTTCACATACCGGCGCTGTTCAAAGGCGTTGTGCTGCCTGATCAACCAGGCGGACCAAAATGTTCCCTGCAGCAGCGAAATTATGAACAACAATTTCAACACGCGGGTTTGCATTCCGATTTGGGATACGGCGATGGCGAAAGAAATTAGAAAGAAAGGACTCAGTGCGGCCACAAAAAACGGTAATGGCTCCGGATAGGCCAAAAGAAGAAAAAGAAGGACGAGCGTCAAATCAAAGTAAGGCCGGTGTTCGGCGGAAATCCGCGGCCGGCGGATCAGTCCATAGCCCACCGAAAAAATCATCGCCACGGCGAAAATGAAATTTTCAATCATCCAACTGAGCACGTGGGAAACACGGATCCAACTGAAATACGGGACGAGACTTGATCCACTGAAACTGCGAATGAAGAACTTGAAGGCGTGACTATGTTCAATGGCCCAAACCGCGATGACCGCGACGGAAACACCCATTAATGTCGTCAGGAGCCAGCGAACCCGGGGGCTGAACTCCCGCCAAAAAACCAACGCGCACCAAGGGCCGAAGACCAATACCGCTTTGGGCGTGGCCGATATCCCTAACGCGGCAAACAGCACCACCAATGTGATCATGGACGCCTTCGAACGAATTTTCCAGCGAGGATCCGACATCAAGGTCAATAAAGCCAGAAGCGCCGTTGTCGCCAGTAAATCCGAGCGAACGTGAATGAACCGCTTGATGAAGAATGAGTGACTGGCCCAAAGCGCGGCGAAGACCAGCGCCATCTCCGAAGATCCAGTTAAATTGCGAATGATACGAAAGAATAGATAAACACAAAAGAGCGCGTTCAAAAACATGAGTCCGCGCGCGGTGTCCATCGGATGAAAGTCCAGGAATCCGCCTACATAGTAGGTCACGGCCAACAAAAGATTGAACAAAGGTTTGATGGAATAATCGAAGCGCGAATCAGGTACGCCCCAGTAACGAATAATCACCGTGGGCCACATTTCGGAATCCGTCCAAAAGGATGTAAATCCGGCGAAACACCAAAGCAGCAGTAGGCCTATAAAGACAAGCAAGCGGTTGTAAAAGGACATCATCCTAACTTAGACTTTATTCGAGTGAGATTACAAAGAGGATTTTCTTTAACCGAGTTGGTGATCGCGGCCGGTATCGGCACGCTCGTGGTTTTTATAATCGGCGGCGTCGCCAATATGGCGGTTAATAACTACCTGAGAATGACTGAAAAAATGGAAGCACAGGAGGTGGCGGTTCGGGCCGAAGTGCTCCTTAAGACGGTTTTCTCACAAGCTTTGGAAATTCATCACACCCCTGGTACGATCCCGGCTAATTTGGGCAACAATCCGGGCCGCATTCTCAACGGCATCGATTTCAATCGCATCGCGGATACCCCCGCCGCCTGGACAGCTCTTGCGGTTTTTCTCAGGGAAAGCGCGCAAAGCGCGCCGGGAATGCAAAACGGAATCCCGCGCAAAACCGCCATCTGGTATCGCCGACCGGAAGCCGCGCAAAACACATCGGGCGTGATTTTTGTCGATATGGGACCCGCGCCGGGAGCGGTTCCCGGACCCACGATGTCCCCTGATTACGCCGATCAATACATCGACCGGGTGTCACGCCTGCGGATGGTTAAGAATCGCCATCCCCTTTACGATCGCGTTGTCAGTCTCGATGTGGAGCTGGCCATTCGCTATCATACAAGTCGGAACACGCCGCGCACTTGGTGCCCGGCGGCTGACATCGGCGTGCTCGCGGCTTGTAATCCCAATTCCCATTGGGCGGATTACGAGCACAGGTTCACCATCTTGTTGAAGAACAATCTTTTACGAAGAACAACGGATTTTGGATTGGCGGGCGGATTTGAAGAGCGGGTCTTGGGACCGGTGTTCTCATTTCATCCGGTCCTGCCGGTCATTCGATGATCGAAAAGGGCAAAATGGGAAATCGAGGTTCAACGCTTATTTTGTTGGTTCTTGTTGTGGCGGTTGTTCTGGGCGGCCTCGTCGCCGGAATCCGGTTTCATCATGAAAACTTCGTCAGGCAGCTTCAGCGCCATAAGATCCGCAACTTGAGTCTCCAGGTGCTGCAGGATTTCGCTTTGCTCGCGCAAAAAGCGCATGAACGATGGCAAAGCAATCAACCAGGCGGATGCCCGGCTCCATTCACACAAGAACAGCCCGCCCGATTCTGCTGGCGTCCCGGAGTCACCGATGAAAAATGCATTCGTCACCCGCTATCGTCGCCCAATGACGCCGTTCCCTTACGCCTTTGTGTGGGAGAGCCCAATGGCTTGCAAGTCAGCTCATTGAATATCGAGGTGGAAAAAGATCCTTATCGTTATTGGAAGTTCGTCGTCGTCCAGACATGGCGAGAGAGAGAGTTTTTCGCCAATCATTATCGTAAAAAATTGCTTGGGGGTTTGCACAATTTGTTAGTGGCGCAAACCGCGGCGGGGGCCCATTTGCCCACACTGGCCGGAGCGCCCAATAACACAATTGACAATGTCACATGTACGGCCGCCACCGTCGGCAATGAAACTTGCAAACGATGCACGAACCCGCCCGCGCAAAATCTCGATTGTATTTTGTTACGGGCTTGCCTGAATTTTAATGGTTGTCCCAATCCCGAGGATTGGTCGACTCAAATGGTGGGAATCATCACTAAATAGTCAGATTAGAACGGGCCGACATACGGTGAACATCCGGCACCGACACAGCATCCGCCAATGCGGCAAGTGTAGTAAAAGTAAGAACCGAAATAGCCCCATTCATCCCAACACTGGGCGGCTCCGCCGCACGTCGCGCGCCAGATCCGGGCCTGGTTCATGATTCCCGGAGCGGCGTCTTCCAAGAAAACCCTGTTTCCGGGCGAGGTCGGTCCGCTGGCCGGGCTGGCGATGGACATATTTCCGGACGGAGAAACGGACACCACTTCGAAATTCATGACGCATCCATAGGGAAGATTCACATAGTTCAAAGTGAGAATGTGCGGACCCGCGGATGTGTTCGCTTGCGATTGGCTGTAATTGACCGAACTCGGGGACACTCCACATTGCCGCAATTGATCGCACGGCACCCAACGATTATCCCGAGGAAAAGATTGCAGCGCCGGATCCGGTCCATAGGCGTAATGGTTTGGCGCGACGGCCCCGTTACGTATACAAACTTCATTTGGATAGGCCGGCGCCGGATTGGGTTGCCAATTCTCCTGCCAGCTCAAGTCGCGGCAAATAAGTTGAAAACCTCGGGGCGGAGTGCCTGTTTGATAACCCATTTGCAGTGACGCGTTTCTATTCGCCGGCGGGTTCGTATTGCAATCTCCGGGATTCGGCCAAGTGGTGTTGGCCGACACTCGGGCCACATCCGGTGGCGGAGGAAAAGAACTATCCGCCGGGTACTCAAATTTTCGCGAAGCCAAACAGCGTTTGGTCGCACCATTGACCGTGTAGTTCACCTGAACGACGAGTTCAATGCCAACGTCGCCGGTCGCGGTTGATGAGTTGGCGATACGCGTGTTGGCGTTAAAGTTCGGCGGTTGCGGGTGAGACCCGGCCTTGGAATAGGCCTCGCGATTGCTTGGAGGTGCATGCCCCCCCGAACCGGTGGCGAAGGCGCTCGCCCATGAATTGTTGGGGAAAATGCTACTTGGCCGCGGATCGACAGTCGCGCCGCAAACACTGGCTCCGGTGAGTGAATTGTACGGGCGTATTTGCACTTGAACTTGAGGTGCATACCTTTCCAGATATTCCGGCGGCGCAAGTCCGGTCAGTGGCGCGTAGTCGCCGAACTGGCAGCGAATCCCCGCGTTGTCATTGTAGATGACGGCGAGCGTACGGAGCGTACCTTGGATCAATTTATGTGAGCGAAGGGTCACGCCATTGCCGCCGTTCACACCATCTTGCGTATCCGTTGGAGCGGTGGAGATCATGTAAGTCATTCCTGATTCAGAGAAATAGTCGCCGGCCGAGGGAACCGCCCGTGTGGCGGTGAAAGCATTCCCGGGCGGCGTACGGTTGGCGGAGATCGGCATGTAGTTGATGAATTGCCGGTAGAGAGTTTCCTCGCTCACAACATCTATGACCGAGCGGGCGTGGACTTCACAGGCGCGTTGAAGGTCGTTGCTGGAGGAATTGACCATTCCGTCTTGGAAATGGCTCAATGCTAACACCAGCCCCATGATCATGGCCGTCACAACCAGTATCTCGACTAATGAAAACCCGCGTTGGTTGATGCGCATCCCAATATTTCGATCGGCTTTTATATAGATAGTCTAAAGGGGTTTGTTTCGTTTTGAAACAAAAAAACCCGACCCTGGTCCACCCTCTTGACTTACACATAACTTACACATATTCTTACACATGAAGTAAGTTATTGTAGGCGCGGAGGACAAATGCCCCCTCGGAAGAAACCAAAACCGCTGAGTCTTAAAGAACTCAAAGTTCTCGAGTTCATCGAAACTTTCATTGAGGAAAACAAAGTCGCGCCCACCTTTCAGGAGATCCGGGACCATTTCGGATTCGCCTCTTTCAATTCCGTACAAAGATATCTCAAGCAACTGCAGGACAAGAATTACATCTATTTCCCCGGCGGCAATCAGAAACGGGCGCTGCAGGTTTTAAATTCTTCACAATCGGTTCCAAATTCTCTGCAGGAGCGAATAAGCGCTTCCGCAGGGTTTCCCAAAAACCCAAACCCATTTCCCACTTCAAGGAAGGGACTTTCGCCGCTTACGTCTTCTCCGGCGGCGGAAGTCCTTTCTTTGCCCCTTTTAGGGCGGGTGGCCGCGGGTTCCCCGATCGAAGCCTTCATGAATGATGAAACCATCGACGTGCCCTCCACCATGGTCCGGCATCCGGGAAAAACCTACGCCTTGATCGTGCAAGGCCAATCAATGATTGAAGACGGCATTCTCGACGGTGATGTGATTCTGGTGCAGAAACAAACTTACGCGAATAACGGCGAGACCGTGGTGGCCATGATCAACAACCAAGCCACCGTAAAAAAATTTTATTTACATAGAACCCCCCCGACATCCCCCGATATCCACAGGAATCCACAGAGTCATGCACAACACCCGCCTTCACCACAACAACAAGTGGAGTTGAGGCCGGCCAATGCCACTATGAAATCATTGTGGTACGCGCCTTATGAAGTCGATATCCAAGGTATTGTCGTGGGCTTAATGCGCCGTTTTTAAAGCGGCGAGTTCTTTTGAAGTCAGGCCTGGAAAATCGCTTTCGGGCCGAGGTGTATCCATGGCGACGCTCGCGAGTGTGGAGCAAATAAATAAACTTAAGCGTGAACTTGGACCCCGATTGCTTTCCAGTGAACAGGTCCAACCGCCGCCGGGAGTGCCCACCGGCTGGAATAAACTGGATCGATTTTTACTATGGCATGGCTTTCCCAAAAGCTCCGTTTCCCTGATGCTCACCGAGGCCGGCGGCGCCACTTCGCTTTGGTTACGGAGCGCGGCTTTGGTGACCGGGCACGGACAATGGGCGGCGTGGGTGAATGATTCCGCAACCTCTTTGACCGCATGGAGTTTACGCGCGCGCGGCGTGGACTTGAGTCGTTTTCTTTATGTCTCCCCTCCCCATGATGAGCGGCAAAGGCTTTGGGTCTTACAGGAACTCATGTCCTTAAGTTTATTCGAACTGATCGGTTGTGATTTAGGCGAATGGGCGCCGAAGGATCATCATATTTTAAAATTAAAAAGCCAGGCTTCGCGCTTTCAAACCTCTTTGGTTTTATTCAGCCGAAAAACTCCCCAGCGTCTCAGTTCATTTTACTCGCTGGTGCTTCATTTTCAGAAAAAAGAAGTGTGCGTGATTCGCGCCTTGCATCGACCAACCCCAACCACACTGGAAAGGAGTGACCTCTATGCGGACACTTTGCCTCTGCTTGCAGCGGGACGCCGCGCCCTCTGTCGCTGAGAATTTTCTCACCTTCAGCCCTCGCGTGCATTATCGCGCGCCGGGGCTGGTGTTTCTCGATATCACATCCACCGCGAAGCTTTTCGGCGGCGAACAAAATCTCATGAACGAAGCCGTGCAGGTCTCGAAGGAGTTTTTCCCCGAGACCGTGGCGGCCATTTCCGATTCGCCGTGGGGCGCCCAGGTTCTGGCCAATGAAAAACCCGGCGCCATTTCCCTGCCCGCCCATGAGATTAATGATCTCAGCCAAGCGCCTTTGTCCCGCCTGCATCAGCTGGAAGGCCTGATCGCTTGGCGCTCCAGCCAGGAAATCGAGAACATCATCGACTTTTTCCATGGCATCGGCATTCACAGACTGAATCAGATCCGTAAATTTCAGATCGACTCCTTCCGCGAACGCTGGAAGGAAACCGGAACGCTGGTGTGGAAACGCCTGCACGGCCTCGACAAACAAGTGATCTCCCCATTGCTCCCCACCGAAGCGGTTCAAGACTATGTTTATCTGGATTTTCCCGTCTCCCTGCTCCCCTTCCTTCTCCATTGCCTTGAGCAGAGCGTGAAGCGGCTTTTCGCCCGCTTGCAAGGACGGGGCGAGTACGCCCGCCGGATGATCATTAATTTGTTCTGCGAATACTCGGAAAAAGTGCACGTGATCGAATTGGAGCCGGCCTCACCCAATCGCAATCAGGAACTTTTCATGAAGTTATTGGAAAACAAGCTGGCCGATGTGAACTTGGACAACCCGATCAAACAAATCGAAGTCGAAGTCGTGCCCTGTCCAGAAAAAATTCACCAGCTTTCCTTTTTCGAGCCGAGAGTCAGTGATCGCGAGAAAATGGAACAGCTGGTGAGCGTTTTTCATCAGGCCCGGCTGACCACGGGGTTCTTACGCCCGCAAGATGAAATCTGGCCCGAAGACGGTTGGCGGGTCACGCCGGAATTCGAGGATTACGAACCCATCGAAGACTCCGTGGAAGTCGAAGGCCAAAGCTTTCAAATCCGTCCGGCTTACAGCGCGGCTTTAAACCAATCACCGCGCCCGTCGCGTTTATTAAAGAAACCGCGCGCGCTTTCCAAAACGGAGTTGGACCGTCTGCAGTTTTTAAGCTCCCAACCGATCGAACGCCTTGAAGACAGCTGGTGGGAAAGTTCGCGCGGACGGGATTATTACTTCGCCATTTCACCCAAACAGGAATTCCTGTGGATCTTTTATGACCGGATCGAAAACCAATATTACCTCCACGGTTATTTCGATTAAGCGCGATGCACCGGTCAGCGCCGACCGGGAGCATCCTTTTGTTGAATTGCTCGCCCGATCCAATTTTTCTTTTCTGCAGGGCGCATCCCATCCCGAAGAAATGGTTTTGCAGGCCAAGGAGCTAGGTTATGAAGGCCTGGCTCTTTGCGATCTCAATGGCCTTTATGGAGTTGTCCGCGCTTTTCAGGCGATCGAGTATCCTTCCGAATTTCTGGCGCATAAAATATCCAACCGGCCCTTTCATTTTTACTGCGGCGCCGAGATGCAACTGGCCAATAAAACTTCCGTGGCGCTGATCCCCCTCAACAAAGACGGCTACACCAATCTTTGCCGGATCATCACCGAGAGCAAACGGAATAGCGAAAAAGGTTTTTCCAATCTCACCTTGGATATCCTGGCTCTTTACAGCGATGACTTGATGGCCTTCGCTTTGCCGCCGTGGGAGCCTGGGCTACTGAACCAATTGCGTGACATTTACCACGACCGTCTTTATCTGCCGGTGTGGAAAGACTACACATGGGAATCCCTTCACTACTACCGGCAGGCTTTGATTCTCGAAGAACAACATGGTTTCGAACTTTTCGCCACTCAACGTCCGTTCATGCACGCGGCCGAGCGCAAACCGGTTCTCGATGTGCTGACTTGCATTTTGCACAAATGCACCTTGCGGGAAGCGAAAACCCGTTTGATCACCAATGGCGAACGTCACTTGAAGCCCATTTCCGAGTTGGTGAAGATCTGGGCCGATCGACCCGACCTTCTTTACAAAACCGCCGACATCGCCCGGCGCATTCAGTTTTCTTTAAAAGAACTGCGATACGAATACCCCGAGGCCGCGCGACCGCCCGGAATGGAAGCTGATGAATACCTTCGCCTGCTCACCGAGCAAGGGTTGAAATGGCGATTCCCGAACGGCATCAGCCCGAAGGTTCGCGAAATGGTTGAACACGAACTGGCGCTGATTCACGAACTGCGATTCGAGGATTATTTTTTAACCCTTTGGGATGTGTGCCAGTTCGCCGTGCGTGAGGGCATTTTACACCAAGGGCGCGGCTCGGCCGCCAATTCGGTGGTGTGCTACGCGCTCGGCCTCACCGCCGTCGATCCCACCAAAGTGCAACTTCTGTTCGAGCGTTTCATTTCCAAAGAACGCGGCGAGCCTCCCGATATCGACATCGATTTCGAAAGCGGCCGGCGCGAGGAAGTCATCCAGTACATTTATCAAAAGTACGGCTCCGAACACGCGGCCATGGTGTGCAACGTGATCTGCTATCGCTCGCGCATGGCTTTGCGCGAATCCGCCAAAGTGCTGGGCATTCCTTTGCCGACCATCGATGAAGCCGTGAAGTTCATGGGGCGCGAAGGCATCTCCCGCCTGGAGTCCGCGCCTGAAAAAGCACGGGAGTGGAAAATCGATGAGAAGACCTTCAAACTCTGGCTGCAAATCGCCCGCGCCTTGGTGGGCTTTCCCCGGCATCTGGGCATTCACCCCGGCGGTTTTTTAATCGCCAAGCGGCCGATCATGGAATGCGTGCCGGTGGAAAAAGCCACCATGGACCAACGCTACGTCATCCAATGGAACAAAGACGATCTGAACATTTTGAAAATGCTGAAGATCGACGTTCTGGGACTTGGCATGCTCACCGCCCTGCAAAAATGTTTTGAGTTGCTGAAAAAACATCGCGGCGTTCATTACGATCTTTACAATGTTCCGTCCGATGATCCGGCCACATACGAAATGATCGGTCGCGCCGACACGGTGGGCACTTTCCAAATCGAATCACGCGCGCAGATGTCTTTACTGCCGCGGCTCAAGCCCCGAAACTTTTACGACTTGGTGATTGAGGTGGCCATCATCCGGCCGGGTCCGATCCAGGGCGGAATGATTCATCCCTTCATCCGCCGGCGCGACGGGCTGGAACCTGTGACCTACGCCCACGAAGACTTGAAGCCGATTCTCGAGCGCACCTGCGGAGTTCCGATCTTTCAAGAGCAAATCATGCAGATCGCGTCCACGGTGGGCGGATTTTCTCCGGGAGAAGCCGACGAGCTTCGGCGAATTATGTCTTCGAGCTGGAAGAAACAGGATCTCATGCTCGGTTTGCGCCAGCGTTTGATCAGCGGCATGTTGGATCACGGTATCTCCCAGCAGTACGCCGAACAGATTTACCAAACCATCGTGGGTTTCGCTTCTTACGGTTTTCCTGAAAGTCATGCCGCGAGTTTCGCGCTCATCACCTACACCAGCTGCTATATCAAATGCCATTATCCTGAAATCTTTGTGACAGGACTTCTGAACGCGCAGCCCATGGGTTTTTATTCACCCCGCGCTTTGATCATGGACGCGCAAAGGCATGGGGTGAAGTTTCTCGGCATCGACATTCAGAAATCCGAATACGATTACACGATCGAAGGCGAATGCGTGCGCGCGGGTTTTCGCGCCATCTACGGTTTAAAAGAAAAACACATCCAAGAAACCGTTGAGGAACGCGAGCGTAACGGCCCGTTCAAGGATTTAAGCGATTTGATCCGCCGGACTCGGTTGCCCAAAAGCACGCTCATGCAGCTCGCCGCCGCGGACGCTTTTGAATCGTTGGGTCTGCCGCCCCGCCAAGCCCTGTGGCGAATTCAAGCTTTGAGCCTGGATGAGCAAAGTTTATTCTTCACCACCGCCGAAGAGCGGGACGAGGAGTTGCTACCCGTGGAAGATGAATGGGAAAAACTGAACCGCGAATACCGCTCGCAAGGATTTTCTTTGGTTCGTCACCCGCTGGGAATTTTGCGGCCGGCCCTTGAGCGCTGGTCGGATTGGCAGCGCGTGCGCAACTCGCCGCCGTTCACGAAAGCTCACCGGTTATCGAGCCTCCGCAACGGCATGCCCGTTCGCGTGGCCGGTCTCCTCAGCTTGCAACAACGCCCGCCCACGGCGAAGGGTTTCGCTTTTCTCACCTTGGAAGACGAATCCGGTTTGATCAATGTGGTTTTGCCGCCGGATATTTACGATCAGTTTCGTTTAACTCTGATCTATCATCCCTTGCTGCATGTTTGCGGCATTTTGGAAAAAGCGAGCGGCGTGATCAACATCAAGGCCCAATCAATCAAACCACTGCCGGTTGAAAAGTTATTGAGTTATCTGTCTGACCAGGCGACCTCGCCCCAATACGACTTCACCCGCTGCCACAATAATCACACCGTGGGTTCGCGTTAAGACCGATCGCCAAAGGCAGACCAGCGACGCACACCTCACGAAATTCTTTTGCGATGCCTGAAGCCCGAACACACCTTGGACGAAGTTTTGGCTGGCGACGCACACCTCACGAAATTCTTTTGCGATGCCACGAACATGTATGGTGCCCAATCATCCCTGTATCGCTTTTGCACACAGTCTGACAAAGTTCTCTCAGGAAAAATTCAGCCTTCGGAAGCAAGACCGTGCACTTCAATCAATTTTCACCCCGCGCATGGGTAAACCTTCGGGAAGAAATGTGACTTCCCTCGGGATTCCGCAAACACCCCCATGACAAATCAATTCAATTTTTGCAATCCGAAGTTTTTTCCGCGATCGGCGGACGCGAGCGAGGTGCAAAGATCATTTACCGTAACAGCCCATTGAATCGGAACACTCAATCAAAGGTCATCAATCATGCTTACGTTAGATCGAAAATTTCCGATCCCAACTTTTCACAATTCTGTCCGGATTCCGGATTGCTAAATGAAATTGTTTTTATTTACGCGACAAAAACGAAATATTAAATTGCGAAAAGAAAAGGAGCTTTAGACAGTCAATCTTGATTGACTAGAGAAAGGAGAGTTCTTGCAACCGAGAAACGTCAGCGACGAACAACTGATTTTCGATCTGAAAAAACTTGTACAAAAAGAACGAACACTGATCGCGCAAATCTTGGAATATTTGCGAGAAGTGGAACATCGAAAACTGTACTTGGCGAGGGGCTATTCCTCGATGTTCGCGTTCTGTACGGAATGTCTCGGCTACTCAGAACCTGAAGCTCAGATTCGAATTCAAGCGATGCGGCTGTCGCGCGATGTTCCGGAGATCCAGTCTCAAATCGCTTCCGGTGAGTTATCGCTTTCTGTCGCAGCCCTGGCTCAATCCGCATTCCGCAATGAAAATGGGCGGCGCGCCGAAAATGATCTCCCGCCACTTTCCCCATGGGAAAAAAAGCATATCATTAACGAACTCAGCGGCAGCACGAAACAGGTCGCACGCGAAAAACTCGCGAAAACTTTTGGCGAACCGGTAAAAGTCAAACTTACTTTTGAAGCCGAAGAGGACCTTCTTCGAGATCTCGATGAACTTAAAGGCCTGCTAGCTTCCCAAAATTACTCCGGCGACCTCGGCAATTTAATCAGAATCATGACCAAAAATATGTTGAAACAGGTCAGAAAAAATAAACCTGTACCTGAATTGGAATATGATCAGAATCGATCCATAGCTAAGTTAGAGAATCTATCCACAACGACGTTGGACGAAGGACCGAGCAACCCCCCAACTCAGTTAAGCGAAGACCCGAGTCATTCTCCAGCTCAGTTAGGTGAAGACCCGAGTCAATCACCAACTCAGGTAAGCGAAGACCCGAATCAATCATCAGTTCAGTTCAGTGAAGACCCAATTCATTCTCCAATCGCAAAGCAACTCAAAAGTAACCCGAAAATAACAAGGTCTAGGTACATCGATGCCCAAACCCGACGGAAAGTTTGGCAAAAATCCAATGCTCGATGCACCTACGTGGATCCAATCACCGGCCGTCAATGTGGAAGTCGGCACGGCCTTGAAATCGATCACATTCACGAATTTGCCAAGGGCGGCTCAAATGACCTCGAGAATCTTCGTTTATTATGTAGTGCCCACAATAAATTCAGGAATTATCAGCGAGACCAATGCAAAGGACTGAAGTCACGATCTAGTTAGATGGACGTGTCGAGAAGTGTTAAAGTAAAAATTCTGTATCGCTTTTGCACACAGTCTGACAAAGTTCTCTCAGGAAAAATTCAGCCTTCACAGGCAAGGCCGTGCACTTCAATCAATTTTCACCCCGCGCATGGGTAAACCTTCGGGAAGAAATGTGACTTCTCTCGAGATTCCGCAAACGCCCCCATCACAAATCAAATCATTTTTTTTAATTCGAAGCTTTTTCCGCAAGCGTCGGAGGCGCCAGGTACGAAGATCATTTACCGCAACAGCCGCAAAGGGAATCAGTGGCGACCTAAAACAACTTCTCACGAATCTTCGGATCACGAACATTCAGGTAAGGACTCACAACGGTATCCTCAGCCACGATGGGCACATCCTCCGATGGCGAGCGCTGCTGATCGAGTCCCCAACCGAGAAACCAACCCGCCATTCGCTCGCGAAAAGATTCCGCGGGTTGAGACTCCAAATCCGAAGTGATCGCGGTAAACGCCTCGGCGAAGTCCACCTGCAATTTTTCGGCTTCCGTCACAGCCTTCTTGGTCAGAATCTTCTCTTGACCGAAATCGATGGAACGCAAGATTTCGCCAAGAATTTTATTGTACTTCGGTTCAATGCCGATCTCACGCAGGCGCTGGCGGGTTTCGCGCGCGGAATTCAACCAGGCTGTCCATTCGCGAAGTTGCGCGGGAGAGTACGAATTCAAATCCACTTTCTTGGTGGTCCATTTCATCCACCAACGCTGAAAGTTCGTCAGATCATTAAAATCCGTCATGCGCGACATCACCATCATCGGCAGATAATTATGGCGCAACTGCAGCAGATAAACGGCTTCATTCTTCCATTCGAGAATTTTGGCTTTCGTGCGGGGGAGCGGACTGACCTGCGACACCAATTCCCGATCGCGCAAAGCCAAAACCAGGACTTCGTACATCGACAGGTTCGGCAAGCCGTGCCTTTGCAGCGCCTTCACATAGGTGGGTTGAACCTGATCCATTCGCGCGGCGAAGGATGCCAGCGCCTTATAAGATCGATCCGGATAAACTTTTAGTTCAGACCAATCAACCGCTGGGGGCGAGATGTTGAAGTCGCGGGGAATGTAGTCATTGATCCTCGCGAACACCATGGCCATGGACAATTCAAAGCGCTGATCCAGTTCATTTTCGAACGCCTCGAAGTAATCACCCTTCCAAAATTGAAAGAGAAGCGCCCGCACCGCGCCCTCGGCATAAAGTAACATCGCTGTTTCCGGCATGCCCGTCGCGGTCCGCGCCTCACGATCGCGCTCGCCGAACAGAAGTTCCATGAAGTAATTGAACATGGCGCTGGATTCCTTGAACGCCATCTCGCGCTCAAGATCGTCGGCGCGCTTCGCTAAATGCCCCACGTCCGATTCCATTTTTCCCTTAAGCTCGCCCATGTTTTTTTTCATCGACTTAAGGTCATCAAAGACGGAACAACCAATTAGGGAAATCGTTCCTAATAAAAGCACCAATCGTAATGTCACTTGATCTCTCCCGAGCATTGAAGACTGGAATATATAATCGATCGCGGCGATTTAACCAATCGAGTCGGCGAAATTGAAATGATTATTCTGAAATGTCGGGAAATTTGTTCAGGCTTGTAAAATGACTGGCTAGCGATTGACCGGGCCGGCGGCGGGAATCTCTTCGCCTTCCTTGCCGATCAACGAATCTATGATTTGGTTGACCCTCTTTCGCTCAGCGTCCGGACTCGCATCCGTGAAACTCTCATCCGACCAATCACCCGGTGAAGCACTCGCAGGTTCATTAATTTCGCCGGAGGGTGCTGACGAGCTGAGGTCAAGGCTGGACAATTGTTCACCGGTGCCAAGGCGCAGGCCGACAATAAACGAGATCAGAATTAAACCGGCAACCGGTAAAGAAGGCAGATTCATCGCTAATAGCTCACAATATCAAGACCCAAGCCAGCGGTCGCGTTATCCTAAATCACTGAAAAGTCTTGAGTTCACCACGGCGGGAAAATTCTCGAAAAGTACGAAACTTCGACAGCCCCGCTGCCAGGCGAATGAATGCCGATAGAATTCACTAACTTACGTTGGCTAGCCGAGTAACACCCCCTATTGCTCGAAAACGCTTGGCTAATCCACCCAATCCCCCCTAACCTCAGCCCATGCCGATGAAATTTTCTGTAACCCCTATAATCAAGGCCACAGCGGCCGGGAACGACTTCCTCATCATCGATTTAACAACTCCTGAACAGCGGAACACCTGGGATCAGGAGTTTAGCTCCACTCCCCGCTCCGACTTGGTGGTCCGCTGGTGCGATCGGCATTTCGGCTTGGGTGCCGACGGTGTGGTTTTCCTGGAGCCGGACGAGGAAGCCGATTTCCGCTGGGATTTTTATAACAGTGACGGTGGTAGGGCCGAACTCTGCGGGAACGCCACTCGGGCGGTGGCGCTTTATTGGTCCAAACTCCACAATGTCCAAACCTGTCGCTTCCAAACCGTGAGCGGCTTGGTCCATGCCGAAGTGCGCACGGAAGACGAAATCGAAGTGAATCTTCCACCCATCGGCGATGTTGAAGCTGGAGCCGATTTCGTTTTGGTCAATGCCGGAGTTCCCCACGCGGTTGTTTCCGTGGACTCCATCAACAATCGCGACGAGCTTCGTGCCAAAGCCTTATCGGTCAAACAACATCCCCGTTTTCAGGCCAAAGGCGTTAACGTCACGTTCCTTCGCGATCTTCACAACCACGAAATTGAAAGCGTGACCTTTGAACGAGGTGTCGAGGATTTCACTCTCGCCTGCGGAACCGGCGCGGTTTCCGCGGCGACCGTCATTCTCAAGGGCCAGGAAGAACGTCCACTTAAAGTGCATGTTCCCGGCGGCGACCTCACTGTGGTATGGAAAAAAGGCGCCCCGCATTTGATCGGACCGGCGCGAATCATCGGCGAAATGCGATGGAGGATGGGCGATTGAATTTAGACACGCTGGCGAAGCCGCTTAAGGTGATCAAACGCATACAGGAAACTCCTGAGGCGGTCTCTTTGGTGCTTGAAATTCCCGATGAACTGAAAAGTCAGTTCCGCTATCAAGCCGGCCAGTTCGTCAGTTTCTTTTTGGATATCAACGGTGAAAAGCTGAACCGCAGCTATTCCCTTTCCACGTCTCCGCTCACCGACACTGAATTTAAAGTGACGGTTAAAAAAGTCGAGGGCGGAAGAGGTTCAACTTTCCTTTGCGAGCGCGTGAAAGAAGGCGATGTCCTTCTCACGACACCGCCGGCGGGACATTTCTTTAAACCTTTGCTGATCGATTCCGGCGTTCACTACGTGCTTTTCGCCGCTGGCAGCGGGATCACTCCGATATTCTCCATTTTAAAAACCGTGCTGGCTTCGGGACCCGCCAACCGCGTGACACTTGTTTATTGCAATCGCAATGAAAGCTCCATCATCTACGGACAGGAACTCCAGGCGATGGAAAAAGAGTTCAGTCCCCGCTTGGAGTTGGTTCATGTGCTTTCGCGCCCAAGTTCCTCTTGGAACGGCAATTGCGGCCGCTTGAACGAAGATCTTTTGCGGCGGATTTTCTCGCAAACGGGCGCGACGGGTCTGGAGCGCGATTACTATCTCTGCGGACCCACGGAATTTATGAATTCCATCAAGGAATTCTTGCTGAAAAACAGCGTGAGTTCGGAGCGCGTTCACATCGAAGATTTCGCCGTGGGTGTTCACAAACCCGCGGCGCCGGCCGTGGATTCCAGCTGGACTCTGATCGGTCCGGACCAAGAGCAAGGAACACCGGAAAAGATCATCGCCGAACTCAACGGTGAAACCGTCGAGGTTCCCGCGAAGGCGGACCAAAGTATTCTGGAAACTCTACTTGAGGCCGGGCATCAAGCCCCTTACTCGTGCATGGACGGGGCCTGCATGGCGTGCATGGCGAAAGTCAAAGAAGGTCGTGTCTATCAAAAAGATCCGGGGATACTCACAGACGATAACATCGCGAACTGCGAAGCCCTCACCTGCCAGGCCAAACCGCTGTCCAGAATCGTCAAAGTCTCCTACGACGATTTGTAAGCTATTTCGAATTTTGCGATTCTATAGATATGCCTTTTCGTTGGGCGAAAGGACTTTTTTTCGTTCTGGTCGGCCTTGTCGCTTGGAATTCCCATGCCCATCGCACCAGTTTCCGCAACGCGCATCCCGTGGGCTGGATGCATCTGACGCCCGTTGGGGAAACGCCCGGCTGGAGCGAAGATCAATGGCTCAACCTCGAGCTCAATCACGCCAACATCTGGAACATGAACTTCGAGATGATCGACGAACGCACGGGGGATATTTACGGTTACGAGGCCGACTTCGAACAAAGCTCCACCATTCTTGAAATGGGTTGGGCTTTAACCAAAGATTTCGCTTTTGGACTCGAAGTTCCCTACGCCAATCGCAACGGCGGCTTTATGGATGAATTCATCGATCAATTTCACCTGGTGATCGGCAGTGATCGCTTTCTCCGGCACCTCAACGACGATTTCGACAATCACTTTTCGGTCAAGAAAAACGGCGAGGAGCAACTCGATTCCCGCTATGGACAAGGCGTGGGGAGTTACAAAGTGAAGATGAAGTGGTGGCCGCTCAAATGGCGAAGCCCCACGCCCGGAGTTTGTGATTGCGGCTTCGCGGTCTCCGCTCAAGGTAAATTTCCGGTGCAAAAGCGCGGTTTGGGTTTAAGTTCAGGCGGTCAGGATTTCAGCGGACTCGCCCACCTTGGAATGCCCATCAAACACTACTCCGGCTTATGGATGACCGCCGCGATCACCAAGGTCGGACGCAATAAAACCTTCGATGGGTGGCCGCAGCGCCGCTGGTTACAGATGTACGAGATTTCACTGGATATCGGGCTCAGCCGCAATTTCGGTGTGATCTTACAGGCGCGCGCCGAATCGCCCTTTTTCAGCCGTGAACATCTCGATTTTGTATACACTCATGCGGATCACGACGCCCGCTTGGCGGAGCGCATCGCTTCCGGCTGGAACTCTCTGGTCGAGTGGCGGGGCTCCGAGTCGATCGGTGTGAGATGGCGCTGGGGCAAAGGCAGCCAAATTAATTTCATGCTGGTGGAAGATTGGGGTCTGGGCGACAAGGACGAACGCGATGACTTTCTTTACGTGAATAACGCGCCGGATGTAGCGTTCATATCCCAGTGGCATTTTGTTTTCTAAAGGACCACATGGTAGTAATCTGATCCTCCCAGATGCGCCATGGCGCCCTCAGGAAGGATCATATTCCATGCTTCTCCAAGACGATCTACTCAGCAAAATCATAGAACAGCTGATCGGCGCCGGCGCCGACTTCGCCGAAGTCTACGTTGAAGACACGCGTAAGCGCCAGTTCACTTACTTGAACGCGCGCCCCGATCGCGCCGTTTCCGGCCATACTCTCGGCGCGGGAATTCGAATTTTCTCCGGCACGGAGCAAATCTATACCTACACCAATGATTTATCGGAAAAGGGTTTGCGACGGGCGGCCGAGAACGCGGCGGCGGCTTTGAAAAGCCGAACCAAAATTCCTTTGGTGCCGCCGGAACAGGCGCAAATTTTTAACCCGCGTCCCGAAGGACTCACCACACGCGATAGCGATTTTCACTGGCAACAACTGGCGCTCGTGGATGAAACCGCCCGCGCCGTGAACTCATTGGTGACGCAAGTGCAGGCCGACATGACGGAGACGGTTAAGACCGTTCAGATCATGAATTCCGAAGGAATCAATCGCTCCGAGGTTCGCAATTACCTGAGTGCCATCGCTTTCGCCTATGCGGAAGATGGCGGCGAAAAGGAAAACGGTCATAAGAGAACGGCCTTTCTTGGCACCTCTGATGATTGGGATCAGGTGGATTTTCGTGATTTAGGCCAAGGGGCCGCCGAACAGGCCTTAAGAATTCTTCGCGCGGAATGGGCGCCGGCCGGTGAAATGCCGGTGCTGATTGACTCCGCGTTCGGCGGAGTGATTTTTCATGAAGCCTGCGGACACGGACTTGAAACCACCTCGGTGGCCAAAAACGCTTCCGTTTTTTGCGGGAAACTTGATGAGCGAATCGCCGACGAGTGTGTCACGGCCATCGACGACGGCACCTTGCTGGGCGATTACGGTTCGCTTGAGATCGACGATGAAGGTGAGCCCACTCAGCGTACGGTCCTTATCGAAAAGGGTATTTTAAAGAGTTACCTGGTGGATAAAATCGGAGCGCGAAAAACCGGATATAAAATCACCGGCAGCGGACGCCGCCAGGATTATCGCTTCGCTCCCACGTCACGTATGCGGAACACGTTCATCGCTCCGGGAGAGTCCACTTTCGAGGAAATGCTCAAAGACATCGATTACGGCCTCTACGCCAAAGATCTCGGCGGCGGATCGGTGATGCCCGGTACGGGTTCGTACAACTTCGCGGTGAATGAAGCGTTCATCGTTCGCAACGGAAAAATCGAAAAGCAAGTCAAGGGCGCAAGTCTTATTGGAACCGGAATTGAAACTCTGGGCCGCATCAAGAAGGTGGGCAAAGAGTTGAAACTCGCCGCCGGCACTTGCGGCTCGGTCAGCGGAATGATTCCGGTCACCGTCGGTCAACCGCCCATCCTGGTATCCAAACTCACCGTCGGAGGCAAAGTATGACCTTGGATCGCGCCATTGATTTAGCTTTAGAGGCGGCCCGCGAGAAGGGTCTACAGGCCGAAATTTCCGCGGTTGAAGCCACGTCCACCGCCATCGGGTTTCAATCCCGCAAACTGGATCAGTATTCAGTCTCCGAATCGCGCCAATTGGGCGTCCGTGTGGTGAACGGCCGCCACGAAGGCGTGGCTTACTCCGAAAGTTTGGATCCGGAAAGCTTGATCGAAATGATCGAGGAAGCCGCGGCCAACGCCAAAATGATTCAGAAAGAACTCGATCTTGAACTCCAAGGCGAGATCGAAACTCCCAAGCTTTCGGACATCTACAATCCCGGTCTGGAATCCGTTCCCACCGACAAAAAAATCCAGTTTGCCGAAGAACTTGAAGCCACGGCCCTCGATACGGATCAGCGGATCATCAGTGTGCCCTACTGCCGGTACACCGACCGGAGAGTGAGCCGCACGATCGCCAACACGCGCGGCTTTCGCGCTCAATACCAGACCAACGGTTGCACAACCTACGTCGCCTGTTTGGCCAATGACAATGAGGGCTCGGTGATGGCATGGGATGTGAGCTTTTCCCGCGATTTCAACGCCCTCGATGCCAAGAAGCTGGCGAAATCCGCGGCGGAGAAAACTCTTGAGCGCCTGGGCGCGCGGCGGCCGTCCAACGGAAAGTACACGATTGTGTTCGAAAATCGCGTGGCCGAAGAATTTTTAAGTTTAATGTCGTCTTACTTCAGCGGCAAATCCGTGTACGAAAAAACATCGCCTTTGGCCGACAAGAAAGGGCAAAAGATTTTCGCCGATGTGTTGACCGTGGTGGATGATCCGTTTTTGGCCCAAGGACAGTCCTCGCGTCCGTTCGATGACGAAGGTTACGCGTCTAAAAAGACCACGCTGGTCGAAAACGGCCGCTTGATGGGTTTTCTCACCAACTCCGTGTACGCGCGCCTCATGAAAGAGCCGCACACCGCTCACGGTTCGCGCTCACCCTCGACGGACCTCAGTGTCAGTCCTTCGAATCTTGTCGTGACTCCTGGTCAACGACCGCTCGCTGATCTGTTAGCGGCGGACAAGAACGTGATCCTTATCACCGACCTGTTGGGGCGAGCCGGTTTTCGCGCGGCCTCCGGCGATTTTTCTTTGCCGGTTGAAGGCTTGATGTATGTCGATGGGCGAATGGACCATGCGTTGAAAGACTTCTTAATTTCAGGAAATATTTTGGATCTATTTAAACGCGTCGAAGCGGTCGGCAACGACTCTTTAGTGCCGGTCAGCGATTGCGTGAGCCCGTCCCTGCTGATTCGTGATGTGAATGTGGCTGGGAAGGCTTAAAAGGGGGAATACATGCATAAACGGATTTTTCTGATCTCTTTGTTATTTTTCTTATCGGCTTGTGCCTCACGTTCGGTTCTTCCGGACGTCAAAGAAGTCAAAGTCAGCCGTGACGAACCGAAGGGCTGTAAGGAAATGGGCACGCTCTCGGGACGGGCGAACTCCGTGCATGGTACGCAGGAACAAGCTCTTGAAGATCTGAAACGTGAAGCGGCCAATAAGGGCGCCAATTACGTCGTGGTGAAACAATATTCTTCTTATGGCACCAGCGTGACCGGGTTGGCTTACGAATGCCCTTAATCTTGGCGGTTTTGCTCTTTCCCATCAACGACATCACCACCACTCCGGATCGGCCGCCGGTGTTCGTGACCGTGGCCCGTTTGGAAGCCAACAAGGGTCGCGACCTCACCTACAACAACAAATTGATCGAGCGCCAAATGAAGCTTTACCCGGATTTAGCCCCGATTCAAAGTTCTCTCGGTCCGGCCGCGTTTTTCAAACGGGTGATCGAGGCGGCCTCGGTCATGCCGGATTGGGAAGTGCTGGACGTGGATGAAGCGAATTTCCGACTTGAGGCCATTGCCACCACGCCGATGCTCAAGTTCAAAGACGACGTGGTGATTGAAGTGCGTCCCGAGGCGCAAGGGTCCTCCGTGCACATGCGTTCAAAATCGCGCATGGGAAAAAGCGACCTGGGCGCCAATTACAAACGCATTAAAAATTTCCTGCAATCCATTAAATCGAACTGAGAAATTCGCGCGATTTCTTGAGCACCGGCATGGGAATTTCATGTCCACCGGGAAATGAGATCAACTGGCCTTGAGCACCCGCTTTTTGCAAAAGCTCATGAAGTCGAAGGCCGGCATTGAACGGCAGAACCGCGTCCGCGGTGCCGTGGCTTTGCACATACCGTTTACCTTTCAATCCTTGCGCTCTCTGCGTCCAATTGTCCTGATCCAAAAAAACACCGGAATAAAGAATCAAACCGGTCACCGCATCAGGCTCATACATGGCGAAATCGGTGGCCACCATCGCGCCTTGACTGAATCCGCCGATGACGAGTTTTTCAGGATTGAGGTGAAAAATCATTTCGCTGACCAGCTTGCGCGAAAGATCCAAACCGGGCGGGCGGATTTTCGTGAAATCCACTCCCGTTTCCAACTCACGTAAAGAAATCGGGAACCAGCCGCGACCCGTCCACATCGGGCCGATGGGAACTTCAAGAGGAGCTTCGGGAAAATAAAAACTCCACCTCTGATCCGGATCCAAAAGATCCGCCAGTGGGGCAAGGTCGCTTGCATCCGCGCCGAAACCGTGGAGAAGCACCACCAACTGACGGGCGTTTTCGCCCTCACGCCTTCTGCATTCCAACTGACCGACTTTCATTGTCTCAATATAATCCGCGCCCAAGGCCTTGTCTCAATTTTTCTAGCGCCAAGATGAAACAATTCCTATAATGATCTAGCGGCACGTGAGGAAGTAAGAATCCATTGGGGGATGCGATGGAAAAGGTGTTCTACGAACTCAAGCCGTTTCTCTGCATTTGGTTCGGCTATCAAGCGTTCCAAATTGAGATGGTCCGATTCGGACGAATGCCAGCCGTTTTGTTAATTCTGTGCGGATTATTGATGGTTTATTGGAGGCTGGCCTATAGGGGATTTTTAGGCCCAGAAATACGGCGCCGCTCGCTAAAAAAATAAATTTGGACCGATAAGTAACAGGTTATGTCATCTTTAGAATCCGCAGCGTTGAAACCCCGCCTGAGCCATATTCGCGATTATTACGACCGTAATGAACAGCGTTTGGCCATCGCTTTTTTCATCGGCGGATTTCTTTTCGATCTGATCACGCTGGATCGAATCGATTCCTGGGTCACCATCGGGCAGCAAATTGTCTACCTGGTCCTGATCATGGCGGCCTTGCTGCAGATGTTTTTCGAGGAATTGCGTCCGCCGCGTGACACATCCAACATGTTCGTTCTCAAACGATGGTACTACGACTACCGAACGGCCGCGGTTCACTTTTTCTTCGGAAACCTTTTAAACCTTTACGCCATTTTCTTTTTCAAAAGTTCGTCGCTTTTGGTGTCCTTTGGCTTCTTGCTATTTTTGATTTTCATCCTGGTGGCCAATGAAACGGCCCGGTTCAAATCGCTTGGCCTTCCATTTAAGTTCGGCCTTTTGAGCCTCTGCCTGCTCTCGTTCTTTTCGTTCATCGTCCCCACCTTCATCGGACGATTGGGCTTTCTGGTGTTTCTTTTCTCGATGGTGGTGGGATCCTTACCTCTTCTGGCGGTGAGCTGGTGGATTCAGAACTTCGCCTCGCACGCTTTTGAAAAAGCCAAGTCCCAGATTTTGCTTCCGCTCGGGTTGGTTTTAATCGGCTACTGTACTCTTTACGGACTGAGACTGATTCCTCCGGTTCCCCTTTCGATCCCTTACATCGGGGTTTACCATTCGGTTGAAAAAGAAAACGGGCAATACAAGCTGGCCCACGAGCGGCCCTGGTGGAAATTCTGGCATAACGGTGACCAGCAGTTTCTCGCGCAAAAGTCCGACAAGGTGTATGTCTTCTTCCGGATCTTCTCGCCGACTCGTTTTTCCGATCAAGTGCTCATCAAGTGGTATTGGAAAGATAATCAGAAAGGCTGGCTGCTTCAGGATTCAATTCCCATCAAGATCCACGGCGGTCGCGAAGAAGGCTTTCGCGGCTATGGCGTGAAAAGCAATTACCTGCCCGGCAGTTGGAAAGTTCAGATTGAAACCATAGACCAGCGTGAAATCGGTCGAG
Organism: Bdellovibrionales bacterium; assembly: GCA_041690295.1. Lineage (GTDB taxonomy): Bacteria > Bdellovibrionota > Bdellovibrionia > Bdellovibrionales > UBA1609 > JALHOQ01. The sequence continues at coordinate 100,093 of JAWLHR010000005.1, read as the reverse complement.
TTTATTTTGACCTAGAAATCGCTCCCGAGCAGCCGAGGCATTTCACCTACGATATCATGTAAACCTTTAGGACGTGGCGGGTGATCCGCCCTCAAAATTAAACCCGGCGGATGAACTGACTGGCGTCAGGGCGTTCCGGCACATGTGGAACAAACGCGGGATGACCGATCATCAAGCACCCTTCCAGCGTCACTTCTTCCGGGTTGAGCCCCAAGATCTCGTACGTTTTTGGATGGGTCGAATAACCACCCGAGCTCCACTTGGTGCCAATTCCATGCTGCCAAAGAAAAAGTGAAATGATTTGTACACTGCACGCCAGAGTCGCGAAGTCCTCATGTTGGACTTGAGGTTTCGGCGACTTTTTCAAACCGAGGCTGAGCAAATGACTGGGGTTGAGAATGGTGTCACGTGTGGCTTTGATTTTGATCTCCGTCTCGGGTTTTTTAAGTTCCACCGCGAGATCCGCCAATTTTTCGCGTGTTTCACGAGTCACCAAAGTATAAACCCAGGGAAATGTGAGACGGTGATTCGGCGCCCAAAGACTTAATCGCAGAGCTTCTTCCACCAATTCATCGGGAACTGTTCGCGTCTGGTAATTATGCACTGTGCGTCTCGATTTCACGAGTTCTCGAAAATCCACAACTCCTCCCTTTTCTGGGTCTTGCTGAATCGCGGTGATCGGCCTACATTAGCCGACATGAATTGGCGTAACCAACCGAATTCGTTTTGGCGTGAGCGATTGACACCCATGCAATATCGCGTGACCCGCGAAGGCGCCACGGAGCGCGCTTTCACGGGTGAGTATTGGGACAACCATCGCTCCGGAATCTACAAATGCGTTTGTTGCGGCACGCCACTTTTCGAATCCGAAACCAAATATGAATCCGGTACGGGTTGGCCGAGTTTTTATAAGCCGCTCGGCGACAAAAGCGAAGATCCCATCGAGTACAAAACCGATCGCTCCTGGTTCAGGACACGAACCGAAGTCCTGTGCAAAACCTGCGGCGCCCATTTGGGACATGTGTTTGATGACGGACCGGAGCCCACGGGAAAGAGATATTGCATCAACTCGGCGGCTTTGAACTTTGAAGAACAGGATAAAAAGTGACCAAGAAAGTTTTATTCGTCTGTTTAGGTAACATCTGTCGCTCACCGGCCGCCGAAGGTATTTTTCGCCATATGGTGAAAGAAGCGGGGCTCATCGATCGCATCCATGTCGATTCGGCGGGGACCGGCGGTTGGCATGTGGGAGAACCTCCGGACGCCCGCATGATCCATCACGCGGGACTGCGGGGCTATGATCTTCGTGATTTGGAAGCGCGGCAATTCACTCACCCAGAGGATTTTTTGCGTTTCGACTACATCCTCACCATGGACAACTCGAATTTCAAAACCGTGCTGAATCTGGATACGAAGCGCGAACACCATCATAAAGTGAAACCGCTGACCAGCTTTTGCCGGATTCACAAAGTCACTGAAGTGCCCGACCCTTATTACCGCGAGGCCGATGGTTTTGACCTCGTGCTGGATCTTCTTGAGGACGCTTGCGGTGAACTTCTCGCTCACTTGCGAAAGGAGCTGAAATGAAACCGTTCTGGGCCCTTCGCATTCACAAGCCCGAGAGCGGAAAAGGCGCGCCTTACGCGAAATTGCAACAGATGACGGTGGATGACATCACGCCGGGCGAAGTGGTCATTGAGGTCCACTATTCTTCCGCCAACTACAAAGACGCGCTCGCCGCCACCGGGCGCGGGCCGATTTTAAAACGCTTTCCCCTGAATGGCGGAATCGATGCTTCAGGTGTGGTGCTTGAATCCTCGGACGCGCGTTTCACTCCAGGTCAAAAGGTGATCGTGACCGGATGCGGATTAAGTGAATACTATGACGGCGGATACGCTGAGATTCTTCGCGTCCAAGGCGATTCGGTCGTCCCTTTGCCTGAGTCATTGAGTTTACGTGAGGCCATGATTCTCGGAACCGCGGGATTTACGGCCGCACTCGCCCTCCATCGGTTGCTTGAGAATCATCAGCGACCGGAACTTGGCCCCATGCTCGTCACCGGCGCCAGCGGCGGCGTGGGAAGCTTCGCCGTACAACTTCTTTCCCAGGAAGGTTTTGAAGTTCATGCCGTGAGCGGTAAGCATGAGTCCCTTGGTTATTTGAAAAAGCTTGGCGCCACCCAAGTGATTCCTCCCGGACAGTTGGAATTGGGATCGCGGCCCTTGGAAAGTGTTCGCTTCGGCGGCGCGATTGATAATGTCGGTGGACGAATGCTTTCCCAGCTTCTGGCCCACATTCAGCTTTGGGGAAATGTGTGCAGCATCGGGCTGGCGGAAAGCGCGGAACTTAACGCCACGGTCATGCCGTTCATCTTGCGTGGCGTGAGTCTTTTGGGAATCAGCTCCAATAATTGTCCCCGCGAACTGCGCATCAGCCTCTGGCAGCGCTTGGCCGGCCCCTGGCGGCCGCGCCATTTGGAAGACACGCTTTCTCGCGTGGTGGAACTTAAGGATTTACTGCTGGCCCTTGAAGATATCATACACCGGCGAGTTCAAGGCCGCATTCTCGTGCAAATTCGGAAGGATTTATGAAACCCGCCTATCTCACTTCAATTGAAGGTAACCGGCAACTTCTCGACGGCGGCGCGATGTTCGGCAACGCGCCCCGCCCGGTTTGGGAAAAATGGATCGCGCCCGATTCCCTGGGCCGGATTCCTCTCGCCTGCCGCACACTTTTAATTGAATTCGATGGCGTTAAATTGCTTTGTGAAACCGGCATCGGCGCTTTCTTTGAACCAAAGCTGGCCGACCGATACGGAGTGCAATCCCCCGAGCGGCACCTTCTCCTCGAAAACTTACGGGAAGCCGGAGTGCAACCGGAAGACCTCGATTTCGTCGTACTCTCCCATCTTCACTTTGATCACGCCGGTGGATTGCTTCCGACCTACCAGGAGCGCCAGACGAATGGCCTGAAACTGGTTTTTCCCAAAGCCAAATTCATTGTCGGCGAGAAAGCTTGGGAGCGCGCCCTTCACCCCCACCCCCGGGATCGCGCTTCATTCATTCCGGAACTTACCGAACTTTTACAAGCCTCCGGCCGCCTGGTCCTCTGGCCGCGGGACCCTTTGCCCGAAGTGCTGCGGGAGCGCATTGAATTTATTGAATCCGAGGGTCACACCCCCGGACAGCTCCATACTTTATTCAAGGGAGACAAAGGAAAGGTCTTTTTTTGCGGCGACCTGATCCCTGGACGGGCCTGGGTGCATCTTCCCATCACCATGGGATATGACCGGTTTCCAGAAAAGCTGATCGACGAAAAAGCCACGGTTTACGGCCGGGTCGAAAAGGAACAGTGGCTTTTATTTTACACCCACGATCCCGAGATCGCGGCCAGTCGTTTGATTAAGAATGCGTCGGGCCGGTTTGAGCCGGTAGAGCCGGTTGCCCGGCTTTCGCGACTCGAAATCTGACGATAAGACTTTGCTCAATTCTTGACTTTACGTTTATAATTAACCCGGGAAAAATCGTACATTGCAGGCGGCTTAGCGGCCGCGCGAGGGGAAATTCGGGGGCATCTTCGTGGGCGTCGAGGATCGGGTCGAGCGCGTTCTTAAAAAATTAAAACTCAATAAATTCTGTCCGTTTCCATTCGCACCCAATGGTTATCTGCAAACCGTGCTCGGATTTTACTGGCCGATCTTAAAACCATCCCGCCCGGATCACTTTCACCATCTGATTCTTCCCGATAACGATGTGCTCGTGGTGGCGGAAAACCGGCCTAAGAATTGGCACCCCGGCAAGCGCATTATGCTTTTGGTTCACGGAACCACCGGAAGCTACGAATCCACTTACATGCAACGCATGTGTCGGCGCCTTTATAAAAAAGGCTATATGGTTTTGCGTTTGAACCTCAGATTTTGCGGTCCGGGGAAAGGACTGGCCCGCAGGCCCTATCATGCGGGAGTCAGTGAGGACACCCGTTACGTTCTGGAGTGGATCAAACGTCTTTATCCCACATCCCCCGTGACGCAGATCGGATTCTCATTGGGTGGTAACATCACATTGAAAATGGCCGGTGAAGATGGATCACGGCCGAGCGGTAATCTCGACAGCGTGGTGGCCGTGTCTCCCCCACTGGATCTGGCGCAAGCCACCGCCCGATTGAGTGAAAAATCAAACCGGCTCTTCGCCAATGTTTTTCTGAAATACCTGAAGGCGGATGTTCGATTGATGGAGAATCTCTTTCCCGAAATTCCCAAGACCAAGTTTCCGCCGAACATGAGCATTCGAGATTTTGATGAAATGTATTCCGCCCCGTGGGCTGGTTTCCGATGCGCGGAAGAATATTATCGCCGCTGCAGCTCGATTCACTATATCCCCGAGATCAAAGTGCCCACCCTCATCCTTTCATCGTTGGATGATCCCATCGTTGACACCCAGGGCTTAAATAAGATGCCGCACGCCCCGCATCTTGATATTCTTGTAACCGAAAAAGGCGGCCACTGCGGGTTTTTGGGTTGGGGCACCACTTGGGATGAAGTCCGTTGGTCAGATCAAGCGGTCACTCGATGGATGGAAGACACATTGGCGATTTGATCACAACCTATGGGGGGACAAATGAAATTGATCATCACGGCCTTCTTAATAGCGTTTTCGCATATGGCTTCCGCCCGGGACTGTCATGCTCCATGGGGTGGAATCGTTCGCGACGGTGATGACGTCATCGCCTATCGCGAGCCCAGAGCCACCAATGGAAACCGGTGCGAATACCAGTACCGCCGGTGCCGCAATGGTCATCTCTCGGGGTATTACCGCTACCGGAACTGTTATGAGGACTACGGCTGCGACACCACCGAATTCGGCTACCTTTACAACGGCCAGTCGATCACGGCCTATCTGAATCCGGCCGAGTATGGCGGGCAACGTTGCCAATCCGAAATCCGCACCTGCCGGTACGGAAGGTTAAGCGGTTCCTACCGTTACCGCTATTGTTCCGAATACAAATAGATTTTCATTGCCGCAGAGGGGATGATCCGCTTAAGGTCTTCCCCTCAAATGCAAAATCACGAGAATATCGAGAATATTAGGAACATTTGTATTATCGCGCACGTTGACCATGGCAAGACCACCCTGGTCGATCACCTTTTACGCCAAAGCGGAGCTTTTTCCGAACGGGCCCAAGTCGAAGACCGGGTCATGGATTCCATGGATCTCGAACGGGAGCGTGGAATCACGATTCAGGCGAAAAACGCCGCCTTCACCTATAAGGACATCCGGGTCAATATCGTGGACACTCCGGGGCACGCGGACTTCGGCGGTGAGGTCGAGCGCATTTTGAGCATGGTGGATGGCGCCGTGCTTTTGGTGGACGCGGCCGAAGGTCCTCTGCCGCAAACGCGCTTCGTTCTCCAGAAAGCCCTGGAGCGCGGCCATCGCATCATTCTTTGCGTGAACAAGGTGGACCGGCCCGAATGCGCCGACGGGATTCGGACCAAAGAAGTCATCAATCAGGCCTTCGATCTTTTCATCGATTTGGGCGCCACCGAAGAACAAGCGGATTTTCCCATTGTCTACGCCACCGCCCGAAACGGTTGGTGCACCACCGACCCGGATGAGGTTCCCGCTCTGTTATCGGGTGAAAAGAAGGGCTCGCTCCAACCGTTATTCGATTTGATCGTAAAAACCATCCCCCCGCCCAAGCTGGGAACTGAAAAATCATTCCAGATGCTTGTGGCGAATCTAGGATGGTCGGATTTCGTCGGCCGATTGGCCGTGGGCCGCATCCTTTCGGGAGAACTTCAGGTCGGACAGCGCGCTTACCGCATGGGAGTCAAAGAAAGCGGCGAGCCTGTGGTTGAGCCGTTCACGGTGACTAAACTCTTCCGTTATTCCGGTTTGACTCAAGTGGAAGTGAAGTCATTGCACGCGGGTGATGTGGGCGTGGTCGCGGGTTGCGAAGATTTCCAAATCGGCGACACGGTCGGCGGCGAGGAAACCACGGCCCGTTTGCCCCGGATTGAAGTGAATAAACCCACGTTGGCGATGATTTTCTCGGTGAATACATCACCTTTTTCGGGCCGGGACGGCGAAGCGGTCCAATCGCGCAAATTGCGCGAGCGATTGCTTCGCGAAGTTCGCCATAATGTGGCCGTGCGTTTCGAAGAGACCGGTTCTCCTGACCAATTTCGCATTCTCGGCCGTGGCGAATTGCAATTCGCCATCTTGATCGAGCAAATGCGCCGTGAAGGCGCCGAATTCATGGTGGGCCGTCCTGAGGTTCTGATTAAAACGGAAAACGGTAAGAAGTACGAACCTTTGGAGCGTGCGACTTTAGATCTTCCGGAAGAATTTGCCAGTGATGTGACGCGAATGTTTCAAGAGCGTAAAGGCATTTTAATGGCCTACGAAGCCGTTGGCACCCATTCAGGCCCTTCGGGCACTCAAAACCGGGTCCGACTGGAATTTGAAATTCCCACCCGCGGTCTCCTCGGTATGCGCACCAAGTACCTGACCGCTACAAAAGGTGAAGGACTCTTCTCCTCTCAAATGGTGGGCTATACGGAGTGGAAGGGGGAAATGCTCCACCGTCCCAATGGCGCGATGATCGCCGATCGGGATGGCCTGGCGACTGAGTACGCTCTCCTCAATCTCGATGACCGCGGGGTGATGTTTATTAAACCCGGAGTTGAGGTCTATGAGGGCATGATCATTGGAGAATTCAATAAAGAGAACGATCTCAACGTAAATCCCACTCGGGAAAAGAAACTCACCAACGTCAGGGCCGCGGGCAGCGATCATTACGTTGCTTTAAAGGGCATTCGCGAGATGACGCTTGAGCGCTGTATTGAATGGATCGAGCAAGACGAATGGATTGAGGTAACTCCCAAGAACATTCGTATGCGTAAGAAGATTTTAAAGGCCAACCAGCGCAGCATTATCCGCGGAGGCGGAAATGATGAGGATTAGAGTTTAAAAAGCCTTGAAAGTCCTTCCTGGAGCGGATTCCCCTTGCTGTACTCTCCGCGGGTGGGCTAAACTTATTTTTAGTATTTTGGTCCCGATCCGCCACAGAAACGAAGTGCATGGTGCCTTTCAGTCTTTCTCAGTGGCTTGTAAGTTCGGCCAAAGAGGAGAGATTAATGGGTAAAAAGTTATATGTAGGGAACCTTCCCTACTCCGTTGATGATGCGGCTCTGGAGAGCCAGTTTTCATCCTTCGGCAAAGTGGAGTCCGCTCGTGTGATCACGGATCGTGACACCGGTCGCAGCAAAGGCTTCGGTTTCGTTGAAATGTCCAGCGATGAAGAAGCCAATAAAGCGATTGAAAGCATGAACGGACAATCGATTGGCGGACGCAATTTGACCGTCTCCGAAGCACGACCGCAGGCTCCCCGTGAGGGACGCGGTGGCTTTGGTGGCCGCGGCGGTGGCCGTGGTCGCGGATTCGGCAACGGCGGCAATCGCTATTAACATCGGGCCTTGTAAAAGACTTTGATGACAACCCAGCTCGAGAGGGCTGGGTTTTTTTTCGCCAAGACCATGATCGAGGTTTGTCTTAAGTTGAAACGCATTCAGACCGATCAATTCATTGATGCGGTCTTTTTTCTTTGCCTTTGTTTTTTCGAATCTTTTTTTAAAATCCGCTATCGCCGCCGTCGCCGGATTTTCATCTCAACTCATGAATCCGGGATGCTTTCATCCCAGTCATTATTCCCAGGTGGAAGATGATCTGAAGAGTTATAAGATCACCATTAACAATGCCAAAGATCCGAGCCATTCACTTTACCCTCACCACAAGGTTCTGATTCCCGGAGTTCTCAAACGGGCCACGGATTTGGGACTGCACAAGAACATCGTCAGCCATATCACCATCAATGTTTACCCGGGCGGTAAACCTTCTGGCGCGACCTGTTCCAGCAATGTCCCCAACGCCAACACCATTAATCTGGTGGTGAACTGTTATCGACACGACGATCCTCGCCGCACGCTGGCCCACTTCTCCCATGAGCTGGGTCATATAGTGGGGAATCGCGGCTACTACAAAGCTTACAAACAAAATCTGCCTCAGCGCTGTGCCATCACCGATTACTCCACCAACAACACGAACAAGAGTCCCCGCAATGAGGAATTCGCGGAAGTGTTCGCGATCTACTTGCATTCACCGGATCATTTGAAAGCCGCATGCCCGCAACACTACGAATGGATGCGTCAGCACGTCTTCAATGGTGGGCCGGATCCGTTCACTGGTCCCTCGGTGGCCTGTTCGGGAAATCCGAATATTCCTAAACTCGGTCCTCAAGTCGATATGCCGATCGCCAACAACAATACGCTGGGGCAACAAACGGCGAGTTTGCAAAGCGCTTTACAAAATATTTTGCCAATGGCTCGCCCAGCTTTGACCATGCCCGTGAGTGGCGGAAGTATCGGCGGCGGGATTCCCGCCTTACCTGACTTCGGAGGTGCCGTGCGCGAGGTCGGTGGTGGCGGCGGATACTCCATGCCGCCCACTCAAACTTCGGCCAATCCGCCAATACCCGTGTGGCCGAAAGGCGTTCGCCCCTGGCCGAATATGAATCGTCAGGACCTGTTTCCTCAAATTCAAGTTCCGTCGAACGACAGGCGACTTCTTCCGGTTCCCATTCCGCCGGCAGGAACGGTACCGGCCACGTCGCACGTTCCTGGGCAACCTCTGCCGCCCGCCAATCAACAACCACCCGGCCAACCGTTACCACCGGCGATCGGGCAGCCCGTTAAAAATCAGTGACCAACGTCACATCGTGATGTTCAAGAATCCACGAGATGGGAAGATTTTTTTCGCGAGTGGCCTGTTCGATCACGGCTTTTTTGTTGGCGCCTCGGGCAAGGACCAGAATTTTCTTCGCCCGCATGAAAGTGGCCACACCGTAAGTGAGACCCCAAGTGGGATCGGGTAAGTCCAAATACGAAAGTGTCTCCTGACTCAATCGCACGCAACCGCCGGCGAAATCGCGCGGGAGACCGGGTTCATGAAAAGCCACATGCCCATTCACGCCCACGCCGAGAATCGCCACATCGGCCACGCTTTCCGCCGTGCTGATCCATTCGAACTGTGGAAGATAGGCCGGTAACTCGCGTTGAAAAAACGCGCGAAACTCGCCTTTGCGCTCGCCTGAGATGATTTCATCCAACTGAAGAAGTCGAAGACCTCGCAAGAGACTGGTGGGCTCTTGCATCCAACGTCGGTAAAGCGGGGTTGGCGTGCCCCCCGCGGGAACGAACACGCTTTGTCCTGGCGAAATTTCGTCGTGAATCCAGGTCCAGGCTTGCTTCACCCATTCGTTCTCGTCTTTACCGATTCGCATTCGCATATTAAGAATCATAATGGAGGTGAGGTGCGATGAAAAAGCATAACTTGATCATTGTGGCCCATCCCGATGACGAAACCATTTTCTTTGGCGGTCTCGTTCAAACCTATCGCCGCCGCCCCTGGAAAATCATTTGCGTCACCGATGGCAACGCGGACGGAGTCGGCGAACGCCGTAAACTCGATTTTCTTGCCGCGTGCAAAAAGCTGGGCGCGAATATCGCGGAAATGTGGAACTTCCCTGATCGCTTTGACGCGCGAATCGACGTGCCCAAACTTACACAGCGCCTAAAAAACGAGAACGCCGGCGAAGTTTTCACCCATGGAATTCTCGGCGAGTACGGCCACCCCCATCACCAGGACGTTTGTCTGGCTGTTCATCGCGCTTTTTCACCTTCACACGATGTGTGGAGCGTCGCTTACAATTGTTTCGCTGAAAAAGTGGTTCGTATTCCGCGTAAGGCCTATCAACGTAAGTGCGAAGTTCTCTCGCAAGTTTATTACAGCGAAACCCATCGGTTCGCGCGCTGGCTCCCCGCCAATAATTACGAAGGTTACGTGAAAGTCTCGTTAAAAGAGGTCGAGGCCCTGTATGCCTACTTCACGCGAGGGGCGGTTCCGACCGCCGAGGACCTGAAAATCTACTCCTGGTTCATTCCCTACCTTGAAGTCTTTAGATCCCAGGTGACGTCTCGTCCCTTCTAGATTATGACCGCAACATGCCATTAATCACTCCTGAAGACGCGGTGGAGCGCCTCAAACGCGGCGAATTGGTCGCGATACCAACCGAGACGGTTTACGGCTTGGCCGGCCGAATCGACGATGAACGCGCGCTTCGCCGGATCTTCGAGGTGAAATCACGCCCCTTTTTTGATCCACTCATTGTTCACATCGAAAACAAGGATCAGGCGAAAAGCCTCGCCCGCGAATGGCCACCAGTGTACGACACATTGACGGATGCGTTTTGGCCGGGACCTCTCACATTGATCGTTCCGAAAACCGAGGCGGTCTCCCACTTGATCACCGCCGGTCTTGAAACCGTGGCTCTGCGTTCGCCCAATCATCCCATCGCGAGAAAGATTCTGCAGGAACTCGGTGTTCCTCTGGCCGCGCCGTCAGCCAATCGTTTCGGTCGCACCAGTCCCACGCGGGCGCAAGATGTGATTGATGAGTTTCAGGATAAAATTCCAGTCGTGGACGGCGGAGCTTGCGAAGTGGGACTTGAAAGCACCGTTCTTAGAGCGGTTCAAGAGGGTGACAAGTGGCGAATTGAAATCCTTCGTCCCGGCGGAGTTTCCCGCGATCAAATCGCCCATGTCCTTTCGCAAAAGAAAATTCCCCACACCATCATTCGAGTGGAATCAAAAGCCACACCCGGACACACACCGGCCCATTACCAACCTGAAAGTCCCGTTGTGATCGTAAAAAATAATTTTTCCGAAGAAGATTTGAAGAAATATATCGCCGCGCGACTAAACCAAAACATTGTAAAACTGCAATGGCTGACACTTCCCGAAGATCCCCGGCAAGCCGCACGGGAGATCTATCACTCCTTTCGCTTGCTCACGGGCCCTGGTCACGCGATTTGCGTAAGGCTTCAGCCATCGCACCTGTCCACCGACTGGGAAGCGGTGTTGGACCGACTTCTTCGCGCCTCCGTTTTAAGCGTTGAAAATTTAAAGTAAGTCCAAAAAAGACGCATATTGCATCACGTCGCTCAACCGGCTCAGAGATAAATCTCCGTTATTTTTTGCCAATCGAATATGTCCATCTTTGCCCCCGACCGGATCTATTGTTTTTACAAGAACTTTCATGTAGTTATAAGTTTATGAACTTGTGAACTGGAGCCCAAAAATATGGCAATCGATAGCGAAATGGACACATTCTTGAAGGAATTGGGGCAGACCTTAAAAACCACACGCAAAGAGATGGGTCTGTCTCAAGTTACAGCCGCGCAAAACATGAAGATCGACTACCGCCATTACCAGAACATCGAGGGCGGAAAAATCAACCTGCGCCTGGACACACTGATGAAGCTGGTGAAGTTTTACGGCCTCAGTAAACACACGCCCTTTAATCTTGAATCCTTCTTGGAGTTGTTGAACCGTCCGGGCCAGCCGTCGGGAGACCACCATCACAATTGGCAGGCTCTTTACGAGCACTTTGTCGAGGGTGGACACGCCGGATTCCTTATCGTCGACTGCGAAACCCGCAAGGTCGAAGATGTCAACGACCGCCTGGTTAGCACCCTGGGCATGCAAAGCCGGCAAGATCTTATTGGACGCCCCATCTCGGAGCTGATCAGTGAGCAAGGCGAGCAGAAAATGGATGAGGTTTGCCGGAACACCCAAAGGGATGAAGTGTCTCCGCCTTTCATCGTCACCTTCCGCACCCAACCGCCGGCCTTTCCGATTCCCATGATGGCCGTGCTCAAGGTGCGCAAGGAACAAACGGACGGTCGCGAGCGCCTACACATCATTTTCTTCGACCGCAAAACGCTGGATGAAGAAGGTCATCGTCTAAGCGACATCATAAGCGGTTATAAACAATTCATGGAGCTTTACCCGCAGTTGAAAGCCGTCTAATCTGGCGGGAATGGTCGCGCGCTGGACTGAAGAGACTCTGTTTACTTCGGGGGACAAATTCTTTGATGAGCTGGTGAAGTCCATTCGCCGCGCCCGTTCTTCCATTGAATTGGAATGTTACATTGTCGTCAAAGGCGTGCTCGGGGACCGGATCATCGGTGAATTGATCGAAGCCGCGCGAAGGGGCGTTCAGGTGCGCCTCTTGATCGACGGCTGGGGCTCGCCCAATTTCATGTGGGATTATTGGCCACAACTCAAAGCCGCGGGCATTAAGGTCCGGTTTTACCGGGTTTTTCCCTTCATCCTGCGGAAACTCCCGGGTGATCCCAACAGTTTTTTCAAACGCTTGCTGCTGCGGTGGCGGCAAATGAATCACGGCAACCACCGCAAATTTTGTCTGATCGATAACGAAGAACTTTACGTCGGAAGTTTCAATATCAGCGACGTGCACTTGCAGGAATTGACCGGAGAAGACGCGTGGAAAGATATCGGAATCCGGGTGCGCGGAGGCGATTTGAAATACGCCCGCCGCGCCTTCCAACGCGCTTATCGGGGTTGGACCGCGTTCAATCTTCCCGCGCGCAGTCCCCGACTGCTCCTGCTGAACGACTCTTATTTACACAAGCGGAGCACACGCAATCAGATCATCCAGCAATTGAAAAAAGCCCAGCGCCGTATTTGGTTGGCCACCCCTTACTTCGTTCCCATCGGAACCGTGTTACGACTTCTCGTCAAGCAAGCGAAAGCCGGCCTTGATGTCCGTTTGATTATTCCGCAGAAAAACGACATCTTTTTTATGCATTGGATCAGTTTGCCTTTGCTTAAAGATCTCGCGAACCACGGCGCCAAAATTTTCATTTACCAACCGCGTTTCGCGCACCAGAAGATTTTCATCGCCGACGACTGGATGTGCATCGGTTCCAGTAACCTGAATCACCGCAGTTTTTTGCATGATCTCGAAATGGATGTGGTGATCACCAATGACGAGACAAAGGCACAGTTGGAAGCCACCTATCTTGAAGACCAAAAAGCATCGGAACCCTTTGACAGATCGGAATGGGCGAATTTACCTATTTGGCAAAGGTGGGTGGGATCATTTTTCATTTTACTAAAATATTGGGCGTAATGGCCATCGGTCTGATCGCGGCGGGCTGTGCATCGAAATCGGCGAAGCCCGAAAATCCAAGGCCGGAATTTAACAAAACCTGCGGCGCCACTCCCGTGACGGCCGCCGATCTGAGCCATTTCAATCTTAAGCCCGAGCCCGGAAAAATTCAGGTGGTTCGGTTTTTCCGCGCTTCCTGCCCGTTTTGCAAAGAAGACCTCATCCGTATCGGTTCATTGTTAACCAGCAAAACCTGGGACACCGAGCGTCTGCAACTCATGCTGGTGGCTTACAAACGGCCGGGAACCGACAACCGCAAGACATTCGATGAGTTCGTGCGGACGGAGTTGATCAGCCTCGGCGTGCCCCTAGAATCCGTGCAAATCGTTTTTTTGGACAAAACTTACTATGAACTCGTGGCCACTCGAAACAAGGCCCGAGAGCCGATTTTAAAGGGATGGCGGGCCGTGCCGTACACCCTTATTTTCGGAAAAGATGGTCGTTTGGTGTACAGAGGCCATTTTACCGAAAGCGAAAAATTTCAAGAGGAACACTATCGTCAAATCACTGAATTGATGGCCGAAAACTGTTGAAAAGGCGCTTGCCCAGGTCATGGGGCTGGCTTAAATACCAAATGTGAAAATCGTTAAACAATATTTCCTCGGCTCGATTGCGGTCACAATACTGGGACTGGCCGTTGGAGCCTGGGTTGGCTGGTTATATTCGGGGACGCTTCAAGGGGCGCTCTCCGCCATGTTTCTCACCTTTATTCTTTCGATCCTTGAAGTTTCACTCTCTTTTGACAACGCCGTAGTGAACGCGGCCATTTTGCGGGAAATGACGCCGAAGTGGCGGCACCGATTCATCACTTGGGGAATTTTGATCGCGGTCTTCGGCATGCGGATCGTCTTTCCCGTGGCCATCGTTTCGATCATCGCCAACGTCAATCCGTGGGATGCCGTGGTTTTGGCGGCGACCAGACCCGATGAATACGCCAAAGTGATGTTGTCATCCCATCACGTGTTGGCGGGCTTTGGCGGAAGCTTTTTGCTCATGGTGGCGCTTAAATACTTTTTTGACCGCGAAAAAGATGTCCACTGGATTCAACTCATCGAACAACCGCTGGTTCGCATGGGCAAAATCGAATCCACCGAGTTGGCCATCTGCCTGCTCACGATTTATGGCATGAGTCGGTTTCTTCATGATCCGTCGGAACAAGTGGCCTTCATCTCCGCGGGCATTTTCGGCGTTTTAACCTTCGTCACAGTGGATGGTGTCAGTTCACTTTTGAAAATGCCCACATCCACTTCCCATGACATGGGAAAGGCCAGCGCCGCCTTGTTTCTCTATCTTGAGATCCTGGACGCGTCGTTCAGTTTTGACGGTGTGGTCGGCGCTTTCGCACTCACAAATAATCTTTTCATCATCGCCGCGGGGCTTGGTATCGGCGCCATGTTCGTGCGGAGCATGACCATTCTCCTGGTTGAAAAGGAAACTCTCAGCCAGTTCCGCTATCTTGAGCATGGCGCTTTTTATGCCATCGGCGCGCTGGCGGTCATGATGTTGGCGGACGTGGTCATCCATGTGCCTGAAGTCGTTACGGGACTGATCGGCGCGATTCTGATCGGTCTTTCCGTGGTTTCCTCAATTACCTATGCACGCAAATCAAGGCAGGCTTCTCGTGTCTAAGATCGACCCTTACGTTCAGCAACTTCTCGCAAAAGTCCATCCCACGCCGATGATTGAAAACGCCATGACCACGGAGGACCGCATTCAAAAGATCGCCGGTCACTTTCGCGAGATTATGAAAACCCTGGGCCTTGATTTAAGCGATGACAGTCTTCAGGAAACCCCCGAGCGGGTGGCCCGTATGTACGTGAAAGAGATTTTTTCGGGGCTGGATCCGGCCAATTTTCCCAAACTCACCAGCATCGAGAATAAGCTCGGCTACAATGAGATGGTGGCGGTGAAAGACGTTTCCATCGTTTCGGTTTGCGAACACCATTTCGTCACCATCGATGGCCGGGCCACCATCGCCTATATTCCGAAGAACAAAGTGATCGGCCTTTCGAAAATCAACCGCATCGCCAAGTTCTTCGCCCAGCGTCCGCAGGTGCAGGAGCGACTGACCAAACAGATCGCCGACTGCCTTACGGTGGCTTTGGAGACCGAAGACGTCGCGGTTTGCATCCGCGCCAAGCACTACTGCGTGATCCAGCGCGGAGTCGAAGACGCCGCGTCCGAAACCGTGACCAGTGACTTAAGGGGCGCCTTCCGAGAGGATTTGCGGACACGACAAGAATTTCTCTCCATTGAAAACTCAAGGTGATCATGTTCACCGTTCATTTGGCCAAAGAACCATTCAAATTTTCCTGCTCGCACTTCACGATTCTTTCGGAACGCCACGCGGAACGACTTCACGGCCACAATTATCAAATGACGGTGGACATCCAATTGTCCGAAATCGAACCGAAACTGGGCATGGCCTTTGACTTCAATGCCGTTAAGCCCAGAATCAAGATGATCTGTGATGAATTGGACGAACGCATCCTTCTTCCGGAAAAATCTCCCTATCTGCGGCTGAAAGCTTCGGACGGGCAAGTGGACGTTCGATTCGCCCATAAAACCTATAGTTTTCCCGAAGAGGATTGCCTCCGTCTTCCGATCGTGAATGTGACCAGTGAGGAACTCGCGCGCTATATCTGCCTCCGGATGATGCAATCACTTGAGGAGATTCCGTCATGGACCGCGATCACGGTTCGAGTCGAGGAAACCCGCGGACAAAGCGTATCGTTCACTCAAAGCCGGTGACCTCCGCCGATCGTATTCATCATCATCTGGTCTCTGAATCCGGCCGCTTAGTGGCGACATTGCAATCCATTGGATATCCGCCCGAAAAGGTTCAGGAGTGGCTGCATTGGGGCGCGATTTACGTCAATGGAGTCAGACAAAGATTTGACCTGAACGTCGAACCTGGACAAGTGATCCGGGTTCACAGCCAACCGAAGCGTTACCATTGGGAACCGTGCGACTTACGTGACCGGATCGTGTACGAGGACGACGACCTTCTGGTCTTCGATAAACCCGCGGGCTTACCCGTTCATGCCACACTCGATAATTACCTCGAAAACGCGAAACATCTGCTCGAAAACGAACTCAAAATTCCCATTTACTCAACCCATCGCCTGGATATTCCCACTCAAGGACTTTTACTGTTCGCCAAATCCAAATCCACGCAGACGCACCTCAATCGGCTCTTTAGCCACCGCAAAGTCCAAAAAATCTACCACGCGATCACGGCCTCACCCGTTTCTCGGGGAGAATACGTCTTGTATTTGAATCCTGAAACCCGGGTGCCCCGAGAGTATTCGTTTGCTCCACGCGAAGGTTGGTGGGAATGCCGTCTCATCATCGAAGCCAGCGAAACTCATCCTTTTGGTTATTGTCAGAGAATTTCTTTGGAGACCGGGAAAACCCATCAAATCCGAGCCCAATTGGCGGCGCTGGGCGCGCCGATCCTTGGTGATGTCCTCTATGGTTCCACAAAAAATTACGTCCACGAGCGGTTGGCTTTGGAGAGCTATTCGCTCTCTTTCACCTACCGCTCGAGGACATTGGCCTTTATCAGACCAAGATCAATATCCTTAACCGTCCCCCTCAGTTAAGGATTTCGGATCTCCGTTAAGAATTTAACCAAATGGAGTCGAGTACCCCCGCGAGTGTCACGCTCGAGTCCCACGTCCGGTTCGCTGCCGCGACTTGAAATCAAGGTGCTGACCACCTTATTCACATCCAATCGATCCGCCAGAATGGCTCGCGCCAGTCCCACGGCCGCCGCCAGATGAGCCGCCGCGTAGGCGGTTCCGCTGACTTTCGTGTATCCGTTGCCGGGTTTAAGAGTTAAGACGTCCTCTCCTGGAGCCGCGATCAATACATCCTGCGAATGCGAGTTCGCCAGCAACGTCCGTCGCCCGTCTTTGTCGATGGCCGTGACAATCAAAATGTTCTCGTAGCTCTTAAGCAGCTTATCCATTTCCGACGAGCCGAATTGGCCCATGTCGTCTCCCGCGCCGACGATCACCGGAATTTTGGCGTCCCGCACGCGGTCAAGATAACTTTTCAGAATGGACAACTCCTGCCGGATCAACTCCGGTTCCTGACGATGACCGCCCAGCTGCAATTGAGCGGTTTGCAGATAAATCACGTGCGGCCGCAATTTGAGCGCGGCATCCAAAGCGCCCGCCAAATTCCCCACATTGGTCTGCCCGTTGGCATCAATGTAACGAACCGGCAAGAGCGTCACATTTTTCATGAGCCCCGTGATGCCGACGCCGTTCCGCTGATTCGCGGCGATGATTCCCGCCGCCGCCGTACCGGCGCCGTGCCGATCATAGGCGAAGCCGTCACCCTCAACGACATCATAGCCCACGACATCGTCGACCAGGCCGTTTTTATCATCATCTTTCTGATTCACGTCCGCCCGGTCACCCACGGCTTTTTGCGTGATCTCATTTTTATTGATTTCGATTTGCCCGCAGAGATCTTCGTGATTGTAGTCCACACCGGTCGAAAGCAGGGCGATCCGCACGTTGGCGTTTCCCGCGATCAATCCGGACTGCAACACTTCATCCGTGATTCCCAAGTGTGGGAGAGTCCACTGCTCTCCAGCTTTGGGATCCTTTTCTTCAGTGGTGGAGCAGGCCGTGGTCTTCGGCATGGGATCAATTTGCGGCCGGGGTTTAAAGAGGATCACGATCTCGGTGCAACCGGTGACCAGCCAAGCCAGGGATACGATCAGAGCGCATCGGGTTAACTGAGTCATACTAGTCTTCCTTTCCTTCTAAGTAAGCCACCTGATCGATCCGGAAACCTTCCGAATTGAACGAGTAGTATTTTTTGGATCCGCCGTTCGAAGAGCTGTTTTCGGAATCCACTTCGCAATTGTACGTTTCGCCGATTTTCTCGATCCGCACGGCGCCGCGACTGACACAATCCGCCTCGGAACGAGCCTGGAACGGATTGCGGGTCACCTGCTGCAACCAGGAATTCACGAATCGCACGTAAACCGTGTCGCCAGGAATGGCCGGCGACCAGAAGTCATCCACCAGGTTCTGTTCGATTCGCGCGACCAGACGGAGATTTTTGTCGTAGAGGTAAACGCTGTCGTAAGGCTCATCGATTTGTAAGAAATCGAAATGCACCTTAATGGACTTCGCGCCTTCCACTTTAATTTCGTGCCGAATGTCCACCAACTCGGTCTGGAAACCCCGCTGATCGATGACATGTTGCTTGGTCCGCCAAACTTCGGGCGGCTTGGGGCCGTCGAGCTGGGCCGTGACGGCTTTATACGCATTGATCCGGCCGTTCGAGCGCACCTTTCCGATCATCGTGTCTTTGACGTCGGCGGTTTCATTGATCAACCGGATGACTTCCGCGGGCTTTCCCTTCAATGCCGGATTCGCCGCCATCATCAACGCGGCCACACCCGCCACATAGGGCGCCGCCATGGACGTTCCCGACATGATCGCGTAAGGCGGACGTCCTTCCGGCGTCAGGTTTTGCGGATAGGTACTCACGATCGCCACACCGGGCGCGAAAATGTCCACCGTCTCATGGCCGTAGTTCGTAAAGTCCGCCGGCGCGTCCATGTTATCACTCGCCGCCACCGAAATGACGTTGGTGAATTTTTGACCGCGATATTCGGCGTTGCTCAGGTTGGAAGGATAGTGCGGCTGAATATCATTGTTTGTTCCGTTATTACCGGCCGCCGCGACGAACAAGATCCCCTGGCGCTCCGCTTTCCGCAATTCGGATTTGAATAACTCGGATTCGTCACTGGTTCCACCCCAGGAGTTCGACATAATGTGCGCGCCGTTTTCCCGCGCATAGCGGACCGCGCGGAACGCATCCACCGAAGTTCCGCCCATGTCGCTGAGAAAGCGCACGCACATGATTTTCACTTTCCAGTTCAGACCGGCGATACCGATGGCGTTGTTCGGCTGGGCGCCGATGCTTCCGGCGCAGTGAGTGCCGTGTCCACTGTCATCGAAGGCCTCGCTGTCACCGGGAAAACCCTTAAAGGACGTCCGACCGCTGGATACGAAGTCATATCCATAGACATCGTCGATGTAGCCGTTACCGTCGTCGTCTTTACCCGGGATCCCGCCGTGAGCCGGCGATTCCTTGGTGTTCACCCAAATATTGTCTTTCAAATCAGGGTGAGTGACGTCACAGCCCGTATCGATCACCGCGACCACGATTTCATCCGAGCCTTTGGTGACATTGTTCCAAACCCGGATCACGTCCATATCGGCACCACGCACACCTGGAAGACCATAGGGTGCGGATTGTCCGATATTGTTGAGCGCCCACTGTTTGAAGAACAACTTGTCGGTCGGCCACTCGGCTTTACGAATCGAAGCGATGGGATGCACATACCAGTTCGGCTCCACTGAGCGGGTGATCCCTTTCAAATCCGAAAGGATTTGCTCCACGTCGGCATCACCTTCGACTTTCACATGGTAAAATCCGTCTTCCGCATCCAGAAGTTCGAACTTCGCCTGAAGCCCCTGATCCGTGAGGTATTTGGCGACCGTTTCTTGATTACCGGAAAAGATGAATTCATTGGCCACATATTTGGACGACGAAATTTTTTGGGGCTTCGCGGATTTGACTTTCGTACAAGCCGCGCCCGCGAAAACCAAAGCGCCCGCGAGAATCAGTCGGATTGATTGTTTCATTGTTCCACCATCCTTTCGTTCTGCACGCGCAGAACGCGGGCGATCCCGCTCAAGATGCTGACCCGTGAAGCGACGGATTCGCCGCCCGCGGGCTTAACATTTAAGGCATTCAAAAATTTCATCAGGTTTTGATCAAAGAGTTCGGACTGAATGTTGAACCGGGCATCGAGTTTCAGATTGGCTTTGTCCGACCAATCCCGCTCGATGGTGTATTCAATGTTTTGTTTCTCGCGCAAAAGGTCCTGAATATTCAAACTGCTGGCGAAATTGCCGTAAATGGAATGCGGGCCGGTGATCTTCACTTTAGAGTTCCGCGTGCAATCCACCGTCTGGCCCGTTCCTCCGCCATCATAATCGGAGTACCCCGGTGACGTGGCTTTGGATTCCTTTTCCGCCACCGTCTTACAGGTGCGGTAACTTTCTTCGACTTTAAACATCATGGTGATCGATGTCGGGAGCGAGAGATGCACCATCACCGGATAATTGCGCTGGTGTTCCCAAAAGTCGGCCCATTCGTTGCTGGTGGTTTCCGGTTTGATCGCATCGTTGAACTCGATGCCCGTGACCATTGGAAAAGCTCTTAATTTTTCAGCCAGTTTCGGAAACAAAAAGCTTTGCAGAAGCTTTTCCGTCTCGGACGAAGCTTTAAGAACCTTGGTGGTCACCAATGCGTGCGAACCACCGATATTATAGGTCGTCTTTATTTCTTCCCCTTGGGCACTACTGGCCAAAAAGAATAAAAAGCTGAGTAGCGCGAGATGCCTGCGAGGCATACAGTCCCCCTCCTTGATTGGCATCGATCCATGATGCGTTTAGATATGTGAAATTCTTGGAGCAATAATGGTTCCAATTTGGTTCCAGTTTATAAACGGGGTGTTAACTCCTATGAATTCAAGGATTTAAATTTGAATTTATTGGTCACATTAACTGAAGTTTTTGCATAAATTCCCCGATTGACTTGGAGCGTTTAGAAGGAAGTATAGGCTCTGATGAATTCTGCAGCAGAAAAGAAACTCGCCGATTACTTGCTGAATTGCCGAATTGATAAGCAAAACGGCAAGCGCTTGGGCGCTCGCACGGCGTGTGAGTTTGTCTTATTGCATGGCTTTCTGGCCCATGGAAACTCCTGGCTCGGCAGTCGACGACGGAATTCCTCTCAAACCTCGGCAAGCGCCGGACTTGTTTGCCGACTGGAACAACTGGGAATTCCACTTCACCCCAAACAAAAGCAAAAGGTGGAACCACTCAAAGACTATGTGGAGCTGCTCGAAAGTTTTCAGCTCAAGGGAGTTCGCGAAGATTCAGCCTTGGGTTTGCTCGGCTGGCTGCAATCGCATTATAAACTACAATTTCGAACGGATCGCCCGACACCGCGGGAGATGCTCGACATTCAATGCCGTGGAGAGCGGGTGGCGACCATGCACATCGAATGGGAAGAGCAATTCGAGCCGATCGGACGCCACCCGAATGCTTACCACTTTCTCCTTCACGATCTGGAACACGCCCATAAATTTTTCGGCGCGACCTATCTCGGCCAAATTCGGTTTTTCAATCAGCTGAGATTGGCCATCGAAAACGGCCTCTTTGATCGGTTCAAAAAAGATTCACAATTCCAAACTGAACTCGATTATCTGATGTCCGATATGAATTCCCATCCCGTCCACCTGCTCAAGTACCTCAAAGCCATCGTCTTGACCGCGTTCAAACGAACCACATTGAACGTGGATGCGGAGTTTGACGATTGGAGCGTACGGCTGTTCTCTTTGTGGAATCTGGACCAGGATGTGAGAGCCGCCGCCTTCCGCATCAACTTCCCGGATCGGGAAACCGAAGCGGACCGGCGGCTGATCGCGGAAGCTTATCTCAACGGGGAATCACTCCACCTTCAAAGCCACCCCGGGCGTTTCGGGCAATCGGGGCATGGTCTGCGGCGGGAATTCACCGGTGAGCCCTTCGGTTAAGAAGGTGGCGATGGACTTCGCCTCTTTGCGGCTCAACTTCTTGTTCAACTGAAGCTTGGCCATGATCGTGACCGCTTCTTCAAGGGAATAGACCGAGCCGTTATGGAAATACGGCGCGGTCAAAGCAATGTTGCGAAGAGTGGGCACACGGAAAAATCCTTTATCCTCATCTTTTCCAGTGTGTTTGGCCCGTCCTAAATCCTTGCTGAAACCGTACTTCTTTTCCAAATCAGCGTCGGGAAAAAGAGGGAACTTCTGATAAAATCCCGTTCCCATGGCCAGCTGGGGCCCTGAGAAGTTAACCCCTTGGTGGCAAGCCACACAGCCCACCTTTTGAAACGTCTCATAACCTTCGATGGCGGCTTTGGACATGGCCTTTTTATCGCCTTTAATATAGCGATCAAACGGCGAATTCGGCGTGATCAAGGTGCGCTCATAAGCGGCAATGGCCTTGGCCACGTTGTCGATCGTGATTTTGCCACCGAAAACTTTTTTGAACTGCTTTTGGTAACCGGGAATTTTAGCGATCCGTTCGGTGGTCACCTGCTTGTGATCTTTCATACCCATTTCAACCGGATTGATCAGCGGGCCTTTCGCCTGCTCTTCCAAACTGGCGGCGCGACCATCCCAGAACTGCACCGTTTGAAAAGCCGCGTTCCACACCGTGGGTGAACTCCGATCGCCGAGCAAGCCTTTGATGCCGACCGAAAAATTGCGATTGTCATCACCGCCGGCCATGACGTTGTGGCAGGAATTACAGGAGACCGTACCGGATATGGAAAGGCGCGGATCAAAATAAAGTTGTTTGCCGAGCTCGATTTTCTCCGGCGTCATGGGATTATCCGCCGGAATGGGCGGCTGGTCCGGAAGGGCCATGGTGGCGAAGCTTGGCGTGGAAATCAAAGTGATGATAAATAAAAAAATAACCTTCATGGCTGCACCTCATCCGAATTGTGATATGTAATGTGTATTCAAATGGACTGGACTATTTTTGGCAATCATTTTTCAAACTGAGTTGAACGCGGAATTTTATGCCTGCGAAAATTGAAAATGTATTCCCCACTTTCATCTGCCGCGGACATCTCGGTGATCGCACACGTCGGCTAAATCGCGAACTAATGCGGGAAATCGCGATCCTTCCTGAAATCGACAAAGCCGGACGACAGTGGAGCAAAGAGAATTACGCCGGCGGCTACTCGTCCTACTCGTCGCTCACGCAACTTCATCACACTTCACCCTATTTCGCCGAACTGGAAAAGTTATTACGCCCGTATGTGCGCAAGTTCGCGGAGCGCCTTAACTGGGACCTTCTTGGACGTAAACTCAAGATGACGACTTGCTGGGCGAACTCCATGGGGCCTTCTTGTCATCACACCTTGCACAGCCATCCCTTGAGCGTTTTAAGTGGGGTTTATTACGTTTACGTTCCCGCGCAATCGAGTCCGTTCAAAATCGAGGATCCCCGTCTCCCGTTCATGATGAACAGTCCTCCGCGCCGGGCGGACGCCCCTATGAACGAGCGGAACTACATCACCATTAAGCCGCGGGCGGGCGAGTTTATTTTATTTGAAAGCTGGCTCCGCCACGAGGTTCCCCCTCACCGGGGCGCCAAGCCCAGATTGAGCGTGAGTTTCAATTACGAATTCTAAGAAAAAGGCTGTTGCCTTTCGCCCTTAAATTGCCTAATTTCCGGGCTCTAATTTCAATGCTTGCGAACGTAGCTCAGCGGTAGAGCACGCCCTTCACACGGGCGGGGTCACAGGTTCAATCCCTGTCGTTCGCACCAAGTCCACTCGATATTTCAATCATATAAGTTTCCTAAATCGCTTGGCACCTCGCGGCTATGCGACTTTGTGTCACCATTGACTTGGCCTTAGGCCAAAGCTTTCATGATTGAATGCGCTTAAAAATGATCGGCTGCCTGATCGGCCTGCTTTTTCTCTCCAGTTGCGCCGTCTTGCACAAGACTCAGATCGGTGAAATCGACAATCGCAAGGGCTTCGCGCTGGTGCCGTTTGAAATCAAAGTCAGCGAAACCGGCGTGGACATGAAAGAAGTCACCGCCATTCAACGCTCGCTTTTCAAAGAAGGCAAAGAAAGTAAAGCCATCGGTGACGTGGCGGCGATCATCGGGCTTTTTCAGATGGGCCCGAGCACGGGCAATCCGGTTTTTGTTGAAAACTACGCCAAGGATTTGATCTACGCCCTTCATCAGCAGTGCCCGAACGGCGGCATTACCGGCATCACCTCGGTCCGTGAAACCCGAAAATATCCGGTGATCAGCGGCGAGATCGTCAAAATCCGCGGCTATTGCCTGCGCAAAAGAAAACCCGCCTCTGAAAGTCAACCTGAGGAGGAAGAAACATGATTCGATTCTTATTGATTTTAAGCTTGGCCACGAGCGGATTGATGGGATGCGCGTCCATCAACAGCGTTTCGATGACGTCGGTGCCCGCCAAACGGACCAAAGAAATCAGAGCCGAGCGCTCAAAACTGATTTTCCTGGGATTCAACTTCGACAATGATTTCGTGAACGAAATGACCGAAGACCTGAAAGCCCAATGCCCCAATGGACAAGTCCAAGGGATTCTCACTAAAGACGAAACCATCCTGTATTTTCTCTTTTTCGTTTACTCACGCCGGGTGGTCGCCACCGGTTATTGCAACACACAACAAGTGACGAGGGCTGGAATTTGAAACCGGTTTACGCCCTTTTCCTCACGATCTTCCTCGCCGCCTGCACGCATAGCATTCACCAGGTGAATGTTTCGGAATTCCGGCCTTATCGCACGATTGAAAGCGGTGAAATTGTAAAGGCGCAAGCCGAGCAGTTCACGATCCTGGGCTTCGCCACACAAACCAATTACATTGACGAAGCCTATCGCAAATTAATGGATAAATGTCCCAATGGCGTGATCACCGGAATCACCACCCAGATCTCCACCAGCCACGGCTTCTTCTCGTGGACCAACAAGGTGCTCATGCAGGGCCTTTGTGTTCTGCGCGTGGCCCGAAAACACCATGGCTCCTCCCAACGTGAGTCCGCACGCCGTTAATAAACCATCTCAATTTGAGACGAAGGCCATCATCCACTCTCAACACGGCGCGATTTGAAGTAAATTAAAATTAAGGGGGTCAGCCATGAAGATCCATCTCACTCTTGTGGGCTTGTTCATTTGTGCTATCGCGGGGGCCCAAGAGGTCGATGACTTAACGGCCGCTAAATCCGAATATGACAAAGTTCAGAAGGAGAAATCCCATCTCCAGCAGGAAATCGAAAATCTGGAAAGGGATTCCATCCGGCGCGCCAAACAGGTGGCGGCGTTAAAAGCCAAGATCAAGGTGGCCAAAGAAGAACTCGATGAATTGAAGAAAACATTGGAGCAAAAGCAGGCCCGCGTAAAAGCCCTGGCCAAGGCGGAACTGGATATGAGCCGCCAGGTGTCCTCGTTGGACGATCAGATCACCCTGCAAAAACGGGAACTCGAGCAGATCGAGCGAAACGAAAAAGCTGAAATGGAGAAACTGGCCCAAGCCAAACAGGAGGCCTTGGCCAAAAAGGCCGAGCTGGCGTCGCAATTGGCCCTGTTAAAAGCGCGATATAAACAATTACGAGCGGAACGCCAGGTGGCCGCCGAGGAAGTGGCCAGGATCGAGCGAGAAAACGGCAGGTTTTATGATCAGCTGAAAACCGGCCGTAACGAAATCAAATCCTATGAGGGTGAGTAACTCCCGGCTGCAGGGGTTCTAAATCCACCTGTCTCGAAACGAAACGAAGGTTGAGAATCCCCGCCCAGTTTATTAATCTGGGCACATGCGGCGATTCGTGCTGATGCCCTTCATTCTCATTCTCTCTAGCTGTGGCGGTAATGGTGAGGGCTCAGGCAACTACATCCCTTCCGTGCAAGTCGAATGCTCCGGTGTGGCGGTGACGGATTGCAATCAAAACGCCAAGACGGTTTACGTGGGGCTCATTGAATCCCTCGCTTTGGATTGCGATGACACTTTAAATGGATTGAGTGAAAGCCAGCGCCAGCAACTTTTCGTGGTGACTGGTAGGGCCACCAGCACCCGCTCAGGAATTTACCTGATGGCTTTGATTTCCCAATGGAAGAACAGTTCCGGCGGTTCGCAAAGCGTATTGAACCCCGGCTCCTATCATGTTTGCGCCTTCGTCGACAGTAACGGGAACGGTCAACTGGATACCAACGAACCGGTCGGCCAAGGTGTACTTACGACCGGCGCGGGCACTTACATTCTGGATACCTGGACGGCGGCCTTTAACTGAACTAACGGCAGATCATAACTGGAACCGGGGCACTACGTACAAGTCCGCGGGCCACGCTTCCCAGGATCACCGCCCCTACCGGTCCGGATTGAGTTAGGACCGCGATCAAATCCGCACCGTTATTTTTCGCGGCGTTGTTGATGGTCTCCACCAACGACAACGGCGAAGACTCCACCTGGCAGTTGGCCCGAACACCTTTGCGATGGAGTTGAGCGCACAATCGCTCCTGTTGCTCCTGTCGCTCTTTGGTTTCCATCTCGATATATGACTGCACGCTCACCCAACCGCCACCGACCGCGTAAACTCCCTGTTGAATCAGAGGATCGATCGGGTCCGGAACTTTATAAAGAACATCCACAAAGGCATTCGCCGCTTTGGCCAAAGGCGCCATGCTCAAGACGAACCGCTCGCTTTTGCGACTGAGGTCAGTGGGAATCAAGATCCGATTCACCCGACGGGGTAATTCTTGCGAAGGATTAATCACCAACACGGGAATGGGCGACATTAAAATTAAAGTTTCGGCATAGCTGCCCAGGGTTAGGCGCTCAAGACCGCGGCGGGCATGGGTTGAAATGACAATGCAATTGGCCTTTTGTTTTCGCGCATGTCGGATCAACGCTTTAACCGAGGCACGAACACTCGACTCTTTACAAGGGACCACCTGAATCGGAACACCGATCCTGGGTTCAACCTCGCGGGCTTTGGCTTCCGTTAACGGTTTGTAGCGCTTGATCCAGGGACCGGAAAACTCACCCGTCCAATTCAGGCTTTCAGGGGCGAGCACATAGGCGCCTTCCACCTCGGCTCCCACTTGTGAGGCGAACTGGGTCGCGAACCGCGCGACTTTTGAAAAATCCAGGTCCGAAAACAAATCCACCGCCAAGACCCATTTTGGCCCGGGCGATTTTGGCTTCGAGACATTTTTTCTCGCGACTTTCACTTGGCTCTGCTTTTTCGTCATTCTCGATCCTTCCCATTGGTGATGGAGTTCAATGAAGCAAAGAGAATGCCGTGATCGCTTAACTGCTTGCCGATGAGTAGTGGACCAGCGCCCGACGCCACAGGTAAGAAGTGAATAAAATCATGAGCGCCGCGATTCCCAAACCGGTACTGGCCAATTTGAAGTTGATCCCCTCCACTAACATCCGCGAAGGTACACTGGCGATAAACCCCACCGGAAGAGCGGTCAAAATCAACAGGCGAAGGATTTTGGGATAGATGACGTCGGGACGCATTGCCAATTTGTAAATCTGATACCAGACAAACTGAACATTCGTCGCCTCAATCAAGATCACCGAGGCCATCGAAAACAAAAGTCGGAAAGAATAAAGAATGGCCAATCCCGCAATCACCATCATCCCATAGGCGACGAACTGATTCCAATGGGGGATCGACTTCAAATTGGAAATACCCCAAACCAAATATCCCGTGACTAAAACCAGGTTCACCACATGGACCGCCGCCACTTTTCGGCAGGAAATCATAAACTGAGAGTTGACTGGCTTGGTGAGAAGCAGATCCAGATCACCCTTACGGACCATGCTGGAAACCGCATCCAGGTTTTCCAGAAAAAGAATCATATACAGCGAATCGACAAGAAACAGAGTTCCCATGAAGACCCGCACATCTTGAATACCCCAGCCGTTCAGGACTTGCGTATGAAGATAAAGAACTTCGAACACGCTGAGTTGAGCGGTATACCAGGCGAATTCGCCCAAAATCCGAATCACGAAGTTCAAGCGATATTCGGAATCGGCCATCCAACTTGTTTTAAAAAACTGCAGCCAGAGTTTTATATAACGAAGCATGATCAGGCCCCCGTCCCGCTGTACACACGAAGGCCCCTCTTCCAGAGAAACCGGCCGATGAGCCCGATCACCAAAATGCCCACGGTCACGCTAATGACGCTTTGACCGAGATAATCAAATCCCACACGGCCCGTCATGAATCCCACCGGAACATATACGCCTGAGGCGAAAGGAGAATGCAAAAGAAGGGATTTCAGCGGCTCGGGATAGAGATCGAGCGGAATCATTTCGCCCGCCATCACCCAAATCGCTAAATTCTTAACCCCGGTGAAGGAATGGGCGCGGTTGAGATAAAACGCGAGGCAGGCCACGCAGAATGAAAGCGTGTGAACGAAAATCAGATAATACATCACGAACAGCAACATGACGGGAAAGCGTTCAACCTGAACGGGGAACCCGAACACGAAACAAAAGGTCAACGGTATGACGAACGAAATCACCGCGACCAGGAACTTGTACCCCATGAATTGCGACAAATAAAATTCATAAAAAGAAATCGGGCGCATTAAGATGGCGTTCACTCGTCCGCTGTCGATCTCATCGAGCATATTGTACTCGTACATCCAGTTGGTCGTGACCCGACTGACGAAGTTCGCCCACAAGGCATAGGCCAAATAGGATTCCCGGCCGAAACCTCCAAGTTCCCCCGCCCCGAGCGCCGAAAAAATTCCCAACCACAACGCCGTCTCCACCGTCGCCGTGAGTATGGGTTGAATGACCGCGTCGATCGTGAAATTCAGACGGTACTCAAGTTGTGTGAGGATGGCCAATCTGGCCGCGGCCAGATTCCTTCTCAAAAAACTTATGAATGACCTGCTCAAAATCCGTTTCCTCGCTCTTGATGTCCAATTTCAAAGTTTTCTCAGCATAGGAGAGGAAATGCCCCACATCACCGTCGTAAACGATCTCCCCGCGGGAGATTAGAAGAAGGCGATCCGCCAACTGGGAGATGTCGTCCATGTAATGACTGGTGAGAATGATCGTCGGCCGATGCTCCTGCACGTATTCCGTTAAGAAGTGCCGGATGGTGGTTTGCGCCAACACATCCAATCCGATGGTGGGTTCATCGAGAAACAAAACGCGCGGTCGGTGCAACAAGCTGCCGATGATCTCCATCTTCATGCGCTCACCTAGCGAGAGCCTTCGCAATTGCACGTAAAGCTGGTCGCGGCAATCCAGCCTCTCCGCCAGATCGAGCCAGTGATTTTTAGCTTGCACGGGATCCAAATCATAAATTCGGGTCAGTAAATTGAAACTGTCCGCCGCGGGCAAATCCCACCAAAGTTGCGCTTTTTGTCCGAGCAAAATCGATATCTGGCGAAGGAAGTCGGTTTTTCTCTCAAAGGGCTTAAAGCCCAGCACCGAAATTTCACCGCCGCTCGGATGAATCAGGCCGGAAAACATTTTCAAAAGTGTAGTTTTACCGGCTCCGTTCGCGCCCACCAAACCGACGACTTGCCCGTCTTGAATGGTCAGGTTCGTCGGTTTCACCGCCGTTTTGAGTTCTGTTTGCCGATTGAAAAAACCTTTGATGGCGTTCCAACCGCCCTCTCGACGCCGGTATGTTTTGTATTGTCGGGTGAGTCCCCTGCATTCGATGATGTTCAAGCTGAGTTAGTTCTCCCAAACCAGCGCCACTCAGGTCAATGAAGAGTTGACGCCTTGGGGCGTGAACTGCCAGAATCAGGGCCTCTGACTGCAGCGGCCGCCGCCGCTTGAACCTTACGGAGGATTTCATGTCAAAGATCGTGGTTAAAAACCCGGTCGTCGAACTTGACGGCGATGAAATGACCCGCATCATCTGGGATTTTATTAAAAAGAAATTAATTCTTCCTTATCTGGAAATCGACCTAAAGTACTACGATTTGGGTATTCAAAACCGCGATAAAACCAATGACCAAGTGACCGTTGAGGCGGCGGAGGCGATCAAAAAGTACGGTGTCGGCGTGAAATGCGCGACCATCACGCCTGACGAAGCGCGGGTGAAAGAGTTCGGCTTGAAACAAATGTGGAAATCGCCGAACGGCACGATCCGTAACATTTTGGATGGAACGGTTTTCCGCGAACCCATTATCTGCAAAAATATTCCGCGCCTGGTGAAAAATTGGGATCAGCCGATTTGCATCGGCCGACACGCCTTCGGTGATCAATATCGCGCCACCGATTTCCTCACCAAAGGCAAAGGCAAGCTCACCATCACCTTCACTCCTGAAAACGGCGAGCCACAAACTCACGAAGTTTATAATTTCAAAGGTGATGGCGTGGCGCTGGCCATGTACAACACCGACGAATCCATTTACGGATTCGCCCGCAGTTGTTTCAATGTGGCTTTGATGAAAAAATGGCCGCTTTACTTATCGACCAAGAACACCATTCTTAAAAAATACGACGGCCGCTTCAAAGACATCTTCCAGGAAGTTTACGAGAAAGAATTCAAATCCGCGTTCGAAAAAGCGGACATCACCTATGAACATCGCCTGATCGATGACATGGTGGCCTCCGCCTTGAAGTGGCGTGGCGGCTTTGTTTGGGCGTGCAAGAACTACGACGGCGACGTGCAAAGCGACACCGTCGCCCAGGGCTTCGGCTCGCTGGGATTGATGACCTCGGTTCTGCTGACTCCCGATGGTAAGGTCATGGAATCCGAAGCGGCTCACGGAACCGTGACCCGCCACTATCGCCTGCATCAGCAGGGCAAAAAGACCTCCACCAATCCGATCGCTTCGATTTTCGCCTGGACTCGCGGGCTCGCTTTCCGCGGCAAACTCGACAACACGCCCGAGCTGATCCGCTTCGCGGAAACCCTAGAGAAGGTCTGCATTGAAACCGTCGAAAGCGGCAAAATGACCAAGGATCTGGCGCTGCTGGCCTTCGGCGATAATGTCCGCGAAGATCAATATCTCAATACCGAAGACTTCCTGGATCTGATCGATCGCAATCTCAAAGCCGCTTGGGCCTAGCGCGGCGAACTTCGCCGCGCTACATCCTGATTTGGAACGGCTGACCTATTGCGCGCAATAGTAGCGGATTTGGTTTTCACCCATCGGCAAGCCGTTGGAGAAAGTCAGCTTCATACCTTGCACGGTGAAGTCGGTGATGGGCACGCCGTTGGCGGCGATCACTT
Source organism: Bdellovibrionales bacterium (assembly GCA_041690295.1). Classification (GTDB taxonomy): domain Bacteria; phylum Bdellovibrionota; class Bdellovibrionia; order Bdellovibrionales; family UBA1609; genus JALHOQ01. Next base: position 69,141 of record JAWLHR010000005.1, on the reverse strand, counting down.
CCACGTCACCTTGATTCACAACTCCGTCGCGATTGTAGTCGATCGGCATACAGAGCAGAGTCACTGAACTGACCAGTTCAACCGTGATCTTACCCATATCCGCCAACTGGGACGAATAGTCGTTCGAACAAGCGGTTCCCTGAACACCGCCAGTCAACTGGGAGAGGCGGTGATATTCGCGACCGTCGTGTTTGACGCTTTCACGATAATCTTTGCACGGATCATTGGGATAAGGCTGTGAACGATTGGGATCGGTGTACTGGCTTTGCGGGATCACAACCGAGTGGAACACGAAGGGCTTATTGCCACCCCAGCGCTGATTGACCTTGGCGATCACCTGCTCCGGCGTCGTGTTGCTATCATCGTAAGAGTCGGACACCACCAGCATGGCCAACGCCGCTTCCGGACGGAACAGTTGAGCGTTGGGCTGGCTTTCCTGACTGCCGTCAAAAGCCCGGTCAATCGCGCGAATGGCCGCGCGGAAACCGCGCTCATTACCGGAACCATTCGTCGGCATTTGAATCGTGGACGCGAACACGCTTTCCGCGGTGCCCATGGGCAAGGCCGAGGTCAGGATGTACTCGCCACTGAGACCGACGAGCGGGAGCAAGCGACCGTCTTTACGGGGCGCATTGCTTGAGACGTCAGTGGTGATAAAACCAAGCTGCCAATCCAGGTTCACGATCTTGTCGAGGAAGTTGCTGAATCGAGCGGCCATGTTCTGGTGCTCCTGCGCCATTGAACCCGAATTGTCGATGATCATGAGAATATCGACTTTGGAGTTTCCTTTCACGTCCACCAGTTGGGTCTTCAAGACCGGCGGAGTGATGTTGATCGTGCGGGTGTCGGTGGCCACGTTGCCGGCGTTATCGGTGACGATGACCTCGAAATTGTGTGAACCAACCGCTAAGTCGGCCAGAGTTTTGATTTCGCCCGACTGACATGAAGTCACGGCGCCATCCAATTTACAAACGACCGTTTTCACACCCGACAAAGCGTCACTGGCGGTGAAGCCCAAAGAGATCACCGTGCCTTCAAGCGCGCTTTCCGGCGGCAATTGGTAATAAGCGATCTGAGGCAGAGTCAGGTCCACCGTCCATTCGTGGCGAACTTCCGCCGACTTGTTACCGGCCTTGTCCGTCGCGCGGATGGTAAAGCGATGGGCGCCTTCCGCGAGGTTTTGCACGACGTGGTTCATGACGGAATCACAAGCCACGAAGGCGCCACTATCCAGTTTGCACTCCACGCGGTCGATGCCGTTCGCGTCTTCCGCACGGAAGCCGAAATCGAAATTCGGCGAATTGGTGTAAGCTTCCGGCACACGGGTGAAATTGATCGTGGGCGGATTTTTGTCGATCACGAAGGTGATGAGATCGCTTAAACCCTGATTGCCGGCTTTGTCCGTGGCGCGTACGCGGAAGGTGTGCGAGCCATCGGCCAGATCGTTGTAATTGATCATGGTCATGGAGCAAGCGGCGTAAGCGCCGCCATCGAGCGAACACTCGGACTTATCGACACCGCTACCGACATCGGTGATGTCATATTTAAAGGCCACGTTGGATTCTTTTCCAAGAGAAGGCGGCGTCAACACGAACGTGACGACCGGGGCCACCGTATCCACATACCAGCTGCGGGTCGCCGGAGCCGATCTGTTGCCGATGGCGTCCACACCAACGACTTCAAAGGTATGTAAGCCGTCGGCCAGATTGGTGTAGGTTTTCGGCGTCGAGCAGCTGGCGTAATTGCCACCGTCAAGCCGGCACTCGAACTGGTTGATCGGTTGGCCGTCATCCTGGCCTTCGAACTCGAAAGTTCCGTTATGATCTTTGGAAAAATCCGGCGGCGATTTGGTGATCTTGACCGTCGGCGCGCTGGAATCGATCGTGAAAACGTGCTCCGCCTCCCGCATATTGCCGGCGAAGTCGTAGGCACGCACATAAAATCTGTTCTGACCATCCATCAATTGCGCCGATTGGGGCGAAGCACAGGCGGCGTACTTGGATTTATCGTTGTAGGCGCATTCAACCGATTTCACTCCCGCCCTGTCGTCGGTCACGTTGAACGCATGGCTGACCGAAGTGTCAGCGCCCAGCGTGGGCGGCGTGCTCAGGAATTGGATTGTCGGCGGGGTACGATCCACCAGCAAATCCTGAACGACCGGAACGGACACGTTGCCGGCCCGGTCCATGGCGTGAATCTTAATCAGATAACGATCTTCGGGAACATTGCCGTTGGAAGTGGCGAAAGAGCAGGCTTCGGGCGCTTTGCCGGGCCATTCGCAAACCATGCGATCCAATCCGGATCCGGAATCGCCGGCCATGAACATGACGATCGGCGTCTCAATATTGGTCACCATCGTGGGCTGCTGAAGCACGACTTCCGGAGGAATGTCGTCATGAAGGATGTCGTCCGAAAGACAGGGCGTCACAAAGCCTTCATTGATGCTACGGAATTTAGCGTAAACGGCCGCCTTTTGGTTCTTAAGCGGGAGAGTCCAATTCTTGGTGGGAATCAATGGCTCCCAATCACCGCCGCTCGCACATGTGCTGTCGTTGGTGACATAAACCTCTTCCGCTCTTTCCGAATCTAAATTTAACTGCACGAGATCAGAGTTAGTGTACGGAGCATCCCCATTAATAAGGATGATCGCGGCTCCCTGCGCCACGTTCATGCGGCTGGGAATATCTTGTGCGAATTCGACTTTTCCGCAGGAATTGAAATGGGCGGCGAGCGCCAGTCCCATTATGAGCCACGTACCGATTAACAATGATCGAGTTGAAGCAAATATCTTCACTCATCCCTCCCCGAATACATGCGAATCCTTACACGAGAATTTGCAAGTTCAATGCACGTTGAATTTGTCTATAAAGCTTCCAGCCGTCGACTTTTCAAACAGTGTATAACTTTTATTCAAATATTCTCGTACTGAGACACGCCGAACTTCAAGGCTTTTGCGAACGCTGTTCGCTCTTCGCGAGATTAAGCTCTTCGAGAATCTGCGCCACGAATATCTCATTCCGATCCGCGAGAGCTCCCTCGATCGCCTGATTGAAGTGTTGAATGGCGGAACTCAACTTATTCCATCGGCGATAAAGCCGTCCGAGTTGATAATGAATGAAACATTGAAACCGAGGCTCGCACGCCAACCGCGCGGACAAATACTCCTCCGCGCCCTCGAAGTCGCCTTCCTCGATCAGCGCACCGACCTCTTCTGTTATTCGCGTAAGTGAGAACGTAACATCCATGCTGTTTTCTCGTGCACATCCAAACGATCCGTTAAAAGATCCAGCGTGGCCTCATCCTGGGCGCCTTGAACAGCGGGAAGAATGGACCTCGCGGTTCGAATCACCGCCTCATGGCCTTCCAGCAGCTGCGCGACCATCTCCCTCGCGGGCGGAACCCCTTTGGCTTCCGCGATACTCGTCAACCGCGTGAATTCGCTGTAACTGCCCGGCGCCACTTCGTCCAGAGCGCGAATTCTTTCGGCGATCTTGTCGGCGGCACCGAAAAGCTCCGTATATTGCTCCTCGAATAAATCATGCAAAGTTTGAAACATCGGGCCTGAGACATTCCAATGGAAGTAATGGGTCTTCAGATAGAGCGAATAGGTGTCCGCCAGCAAACGTGAAAGGCCCATGGCGATCTCTTTGCGTTGGGCTTCGGGAATGCCTATATCGATCCGGGTGCGCTCCATAAGGCCTCCTTCACAAAGATACCGACTCCGTTTAGCCACCGGAAGCGATAAAAAACAATAGAATTTGTCGCGGGTCCCGGACTAATTACGTCCGGGCACGGGCTCTATGCTGGAGCTTAAAGTAATGGACGACGTGAACGGAAGGTAAACACCAACCAATTTATATTTGTTGCGGGTGGCCGCGTTCGAGGTGTTCACGGCGCGGGTGTTGCAGTAATCGCTGCAATATAAGTCGGGATTCACCCGCACTTCCACGTGACCGTAACGATGGCCGACGCCGCCCACGTAAATCAATATCGAACCCAGCGGGGCGGTGTGTTCGTCATACTTCCAGATCATGTTCACGAAGCCGGCCTTTTCCATTAAACCTCTTTTGTGGAGGTCGTAGGCGTTCACATTGAGATAACGGCTATCGATACCGGAGCGCTCGCAAGCTTCGCGGATGGCCGCTGAACACTTGCCTTTACTGAGTTTGAAATTGTTGTCTTTAAAAATCTTGCAGGAATTGCGCGCCCGGGATCTTCGCACCCGCATACGACGCCGCTTGAACGCGGCCAACGGCCGGCATTTGGCCGCTTCCACCAAAATCTCCTCGCGGAGTTTGGTGCAGATGAAATCCTGACAAATCTCGACTTGTGAGGAATCGCTTTCGCCGGGATCTTGGGCCAACAATGATTCAGAGGAAATTAGAAGTGCCAAACAAACAACGTACAATCGCTTCATACACTCAGCTTATCGGAGAAAACCGAGCGGGCAAACTCAAATTTTTTTAATCCGCCGACCAAGGAATTGTCTCAAAATGAGAACGGCAACGTACACTCACGCCAGATCAAATAATATGAACTCCGCGGGCCCGCTTGATCGCCATCGAAGCCGGTCCTGATCGGCCAAAGCCAGACCATCACCGTCTCTCAAAATGAGATCTTTGCCGAGATGATCTTCGACCGTGAACTCTCCTTTCACGATTTGCAGCCACAGGGCGCGCCCCGGCCGGATCTGGAAGTCACACTCATCGGCGGCGGACCAGCGGCCGACGTAAACATCCACATCTTGATTCATGGTCAGCGAGCCATCACGCCCATCGCGCGAAACCGCGAGCACGAGTTTTTTCTCGCGCAACAGCTCTGAAAAATCCTTTTGCGCGTATCCCGGAGTCAACCCCTTGCGCTCCGGTAAAATCCAAATTTGCAATAAATGTGTTTCCTGATCAGTCGAGGGATTGTACTCGGAATGCTTCACGCCGGTACCGGCGCTCATGCGCTGAACTTCGCCCGAACGTATGATGGACTGATTGCCAAGCGTGTCTCTGTGTTCCAACTCACCGCTCACCACATAGGTGATAATTTCCATGTCCCTGTGCGGATGAGTGCTAAAGCCTTTACCCGGGGCGATGCGGTCCTCATTGATGACCCGCAGATCGCGGTAACCCATGTATTCCGGATCGTAATAATCCGAAAATGAAAATGTATGGTAAGACTCCAGCCAATCCAATTTGGCTCGGCCTCGCTCGCTAGCGCGACGCAGCACCATGGGTCACCTCTCCTTGAGAGGCTATCAAGGTTTCACTGGCCTGAGGAAGCGAATCGCTCCGTGCCACCAGAAATCTTTTCATAAACGAAAGTTCCTGTTCTAAGCGGCGAATTCATGCGAAATGACAAGTAACCGTACCGGGGGGATAACGGTGACGTATCGAATTCTCCAACTTATAGCGATTTTCTTTGTCTCAGCGGCTTGGGCGGAAGGACCTTATTCGATTCTGCAAGGTTCCACGTCGGAAAACGTGACTCATTTCACGGTCGTGGCGAAGGCCGATGAGGAACTGATTTTTTACGCCCGGCTTGATCAGATTCCCACGAGCTATCTGCCGGTCCAACAAAAGAAATTTACTTTTCCGGGTAGCGAATGGGCCGTGCACCGGATCAAAGTGAGCGGTTTGAATACGCAAGATGCCTATGTTCTCGATGTGATGACTTCCAATCACGAGCTGATGGACCGCCGGCACTTTCGCGCTTTGGACACGACTCGCGCTGAGGCGCGCGTGGCCGTGGGCAGCTGCATGGCCCGACACATGCACAACCCCTATTTATGGCGCAATCTCTCGCGGCCTGAAAACCGGCCCGATTTGCTCTTGTTGATCGGAGACACGGTTTACCTCGACCGCCCGCAAATCTGGCCGGCTCGCCCGCCTGAAACCGGACTCGATGTTTGGACCGAATTCGTTAACACGCGTAACACCGTGGAGCTTTATTTCTGGTCGCATTTGGTTCCCACAATCTCCATTTGGGATGATCATGATTCCGGCGGTGATAACTCCGATATGTTCACGCCGATACTTCCCACATCGCGTGAGATTTTCGATGTTTTCTTCGCCAATGAGGCGATCGAAGGATTTCTCGAGCATGGACCAGGCCTCGCCAAGCGATTCAAGGTCTTCGGTAAAAATTTTATCATGCTCGACGGGCGCAGCTTTCGTGGGGGCACTCCGCTGAACCCCCTTTTCGGAGTTGAACAAAACCAGTTTCTTCTCGACTCGCTTCAACCGGGCGCGAATTTCGTGATCAGCGGGTCACAGTTTTTCGGCGGACCCATACAAAAAGATTCTTTGGAAGCCAACTGGCCGGAGTTCACTCTTCGCTGGGTTGAGGAGTTGCGCCATGCCGCCGATGATAAAAACGCCACTTTGGCGTTCATCAGTGGCGATGTGCATTTTTCCGAAGTTCAGGATTTGGAACCCGAACTTTTCGGTTACAGGACGGTGGAAATCACCTCAAGCAATCTCCACAGTTTTGGATTTCCCGGGCATTACTATCTGAAGCCCGACAACCCCCGCCGCCGTGTCGTGACCGGCACCCACAACGTGGTGCTTATGGAATTCGACAGCTACGATTTCCATTTCACCGTCCGCTCCATGGGCTGGCGCGGAAACGATTTGTTTCACACTGTCGTTTCCGTGGAACGGCCAGAGTTCAAGTTCTCACAAGGGCGGTGCGAAGATATTTTGAAAGAACGCGTTTTTGAACATCTTTGAAAGAGGTACGAACATGAAACTCATCAGCCTGATTGCGCTCACCGTCCTTGTCGTCTCGGCGTCCGCGTCCGCCAAAGATTGCCAAATATTTGAAAAGGCGGTCAGCCGGGGCAGTGAATCACAAAAACTCAAGACCTTTCTCGACGTGCAATGGAAATATTTAATGACTGAGTATCCGGAATACGCTTCATGGGTGGGATATCCCGGCCAGGATGACCGCTGGAGCGACCACTCTTTAAAACGTATCGCTCGGGAAAAGAAAATGCTTCAGTGCGAAGTCAACGCGCTTAAAAAAATCAAGGCCGCTAAACTCCCTGCCAAGGAACGCTTGAACTATGACCTGGCCTTGCGCCGCTCGACTTTGTACCTCGAGAGTAAGCGATTCAAAGAGGATTTAATGCCGATCAATCATTTGGAGGGATTCTATATCGAAGCCATCCAATTGCTGAACATGATGCCAAGATCCAGCGTCAAAGCTTACGAAAACATCCTGAGTCGTCTGGATAAGTTCGCGAAAATTCCCAAGGACACGGTTGAAGTCCTTCGTGAGGGAGTCAAACATAAAGTGATGCCGGTTAAGGCGTTCATGCCCTTCATCCGCCAGCAGCTCACCGCCCTCACGCCGAAGAATGTTGAAGACAGCCCGTTCTTCACTCCTTTCAAAGAGATGCCTCCAGCGATTTCCACTGAAGATCAAGAGCGCATGAAAAAGCTCGCGAAGGAAATCATCAGCCAAAAAATTTATCCTTCGCTGACAGAGTTCCTATCGTTCTTCGACAAGGAGTATGCTCCGCGCGGACGTGAAAACATCGCCTGGAGTGATCTGCCCGATGGGAAAGCCTGGTACGCCCACTTTGTGAAGCGCTCAACCACGACGAACCTGACGCCCGATGAAATCCATGAAATAGGTTTACGGGAAGTGGAGCGGTTGACCAAAGAAATGGACAACATCCGCAAGGAAGTGAAATTCAAAGGAGATTTAAAGGCGTTTAATAAATATCTCCGCACCGACAAACGTTTCTTTTTCAAAAACAAGGAAGATCTCATCGCCGGTTACCGGGACATCGCGAAACGGATAGATCCTGAACTCACCAAATTGTTCAAAACGCTTCCGAGAATGCCTTACGGAATCAGAGAAATGCCCGAGGATTACGCCAAAACCGCTCCAGGGGCGCACTATATATCCGGCAGCCTCGAAACTGGCCGAGCCGGCTATTTTGAAGCGAACACATACAATGTGTTTAAACGGCCAAAATGGGAAATGGAAACGCTGGTGATGCACGAGGCGGTCCCCGGCCATCACCTGCAGATCGCTCTCGCCAAGGAGATGAAAGACCTTCCTGAATTTCGCCGCAATGCCGGTTTCACGGCCTACGTCGAGGGTTGGGGTTTATACGCCGAAACCCTTGGCAAAGAGATGGGATTTTTCAAAGATCCCTATTCCTACTATGGCCATTTGAGCTGGCAAATGGTGAGGGCCATCCGCTTGGTCGTCGATACCGGCATGCATGCAAAAGGGTGGAGCAAAGAAAAAGCCGTGGCTTATTTTCGTGAACACACTCCCGTGGCGGAAGACGAGATAGAAAGTGAAATCAACCGCTACATCACATGGCCCGGTCAGGCGCTTGCTTATAAGATCGGTAAGTTGAAATTCGCCGAGTTGCGCGAGAAAGCCTCTAATGCTTTAGGCGAGCAGTTTGATATCAGGGAATTCCATGACCAGGTGCTATTGAACGGCGCCTTACCGCTCGATGTTCTCGAGAAGAACATCGACGCGTGGATTCGCCAGGCGGCGAAGGGCAAACCCCGCGTCGACTCCGTCAGTAAAACGCTTTAAGCGTTCGGCGGGATGACCGCGCAGGCGATGCGGTCACCCGCATTGCCAGCCGGTTGCGATTTGTAATCGTCGACACCGCCGTGAATGATCAAAGTCGTGCCACCAGGCTTGCGCAAAGACCTCGGCCCATCATCCAAGGTCACCGAGGTGTTCACCAATTCCAGGCGCGCTTTCCCGTTCTTTTGAACCATGATGTTCGGCATGTCTCCGGCATGAAATCCCTCGGCATGGTCAAATCCATGTTTCATGGTTTGCGGATTGTAATGCCCGCCGGCCGAAGTAAATTTCGGTCCGTCACATTTGCCGTTTTCATGAAAGTGAATGGCATGTGGACCGGCCGGGAGTTTCTCAATATCCAGCGTGATTTTCACGCCTTTTTCCAAACCCGTAAGTTGTGCGGTTCCCACGGTCTCATTATTCGGACCTTTTAAAGTGAGATTCACAACCGGCGCGGCCTTGGGCGCCTGAGCGAATACAGGTCCAATGAAGAAGAGTAGCCACCACATAATGACCTCCTTTAGGGCTCGTCACATCGAGCGATCCAAATCAAGGCCAACAGCTACTCCATGTTGACGCCCGCCTCAAGTCACAATAATGATAACCGTCAATCTTGCATGGCACGTAAACAATTGATTCGACTTGTCGCCGGGTTTCGACGTTTTCGGGAAAAATATTTTGATCCCGACTCTTCAGTATATAAACGGTTAAGTCAGGGCCAGTCGCCAAAAACGCTCGTCATCGCGTGCAGTGATTCGCGCGTGGATCCGGCGATCATTTCTGACGCGGGACCGGGGGAGCTCTTTGTCGTGCGAAATGTCGCCAATTTAGTTCCGCCCTTTGAAACCGGCGGTGGACTTCACGGGGTGAGCGCGGCGATTGAATTCGCCGTGATGAGTTTGAAAGTGGAACACATTATCGTTCTCGGCCACCGCCAGTGCGGCGGCATTCGGGCTTTGATGACCACGAGAAACGGAGCGACACCTGAAAGCTTTATCGATCGCTGGATGGGAATCGCCGTCGCGGCCCGGGATCGCGTGCTGGCGAAATTCGAAGGGGCGGATTTTGAAACGCAATGCACGCATTGCGAACAAGAGTCGATCAAAATATCATTGGAAAATCTTCGCACTTTTCCCTTTGTGCGGGACGCGATCCGCGATCGTGGAATGAATCTTATCGGCACCTATTTCGACCTCGAATCCGGTCAGATTTTGGAATATCTCGCGGACTCGGATCAATTTCAGCCGGTGCTTTAAATTAAAGAGTGGCGCTTACCAGCCTCTCTGCTACATCACGGCCATCGGCGTGCGCGGGCCTTGACTCACGTCCTTGAAACCGGCATAGCTGCGGAATCCGAAATTCAAACACAGGAGTAAACAATGAAGTTGCTGCTTGCGCTTTCAATGCTATTCGCATCGGCTAAGACGTTCGCCTATTCAGAAATTGGGCTCAACCATCTCATTAAGGATGCAAGGCGTGCCTACGATTGGTATTGCAAGGGGTCCGCGTGCTACGGCGTTTGGAGTGAACAAATGCGCGCCTTGAATGAGCTCAGCACCTTTATTGATACCCACATCACTACGGAAACCGAAGTGTCCACCGATATCGGCACCAAGGCTCGGAAACTGGCCTACTACATCTGCGCTTCCTCGGCGATTGGTGATGCCGACTGGATCATTAAACTTGTCTCCGCTGAAAACCGCGCCATTCAACGGCTCAAGCTGTTACAGCGCCGGGCAAAGATTAAATCCATTCAGAGTTGTAAAAAAGAGGTCCAATAAATTCGCCTTTACTTCCATCCGGGAACTCTGAACGTTCTCATGCACGTTCGGATTTCCGGAGTGGTGTTGGTGGTGTCTTCCTTGTGACTCCACGGCGCCCTCGTCCATCGGGGGCTATGCTTGTAAAGGAAGTAATTGACGGTCGTGGACGAGACGAGATGAGTCGGCTGATTCAACTCGGCATCCACCACATTCATGATAAGTTCCCATAGCTCAGCGTCTTTCGGACAAAGAAAATCCCTGTATCGCGATTCTTTATAAACATTCAAACTCGATGAAAACTGATCACGCTCGAATACCACGCTTTTCGCGTCACCCTTTCGGATTCGAACCCGATTCGCTATAACTGCGACAATCCTCGGAGCGATCTTGGTGTTCAGCTCCGGACAATTCGCTCCTACGGTTTCCGCGTAGGCCAGCCTCGCGATCAATTCCTTATCCGAGGCGTCTCGAAGCACCTCCCGATACCCGTTGTATTTGGCGTCGTTCTTCCTGTTGTTTTTAACCGATGTGACCACTTTCTGAATGTCATGAGGACCGTCTATACACCGAGGCAATGCGGTTGCCGGTGCGGTGCCGCTCGCGATTGCGACCGGAGTCGCCGTCGCTTCAGCGCTCTCCTTCGCCGCCGCCGCATTGGCCGGGATTCCCCAACTCAGGATACTGTAGAGCGCAATGACGAACAGCTGAAAGCGAAAGTCTCGCGCGGCCATTTTTCCTCCTCTAAAAATTTCTTTCTAACAGACATCACATCCGTCCTTATTCGAGGCTCCTTCGAACTGGCAGCAACTGGACTACTCAACTAAGAAACGAGCGAGCGAGGGAATGTCGATGGCGCAGTGGCCGCCCCATTGGGGACGCCATTCGACTTCAATTCCGTTGGCCTTCAAGATTTCGGCGAATTTTTCGTTTCCTTCGTAGGCGGCGTAAGGATCGTGGAAACCGACCGCGGTATAGAATTGCGGAGCCGATTGCGCTTTGCGATCGCGGGCGAGTTGGAGAGGGTCGCCGGTTTTCCAGTTTTCCTCGGTGGGATAGAACGCTTTCGCCACTTTCACAAGAATATCCACATGGCGGAAAACAGCCTCAGGATCAAAATCCTTGTAGTAGTGCCAGGCCGACGACTTCTTGACGTGATCGTGTATCTCTTCCTGTGGGGCGAAGAGCGAAACTTCCATCATGGGCGAGCAGAGGATCGCCGCTTTGTTGAATAAGTTCGTTTTTAACGCCAACTGAATGGAATTAAATCCGCCCATGGATTCACCAAACACAATCCGGCGTTTAAATGATCCGATTTGACTCTCGATTTGAGGGATCACTTTGTTCACGAAGACTTCAAAAAGGCCACTTTGCGGACTTGAGTTTTTCTCCGCCAAAAGCCAGGTCGGTCCAAAGGAGACAGAAATGACGATCGGTTGATTGAGACCTGTTTTTTCCCACTCCCGACGGATCTGAGCCGTGTAATACCAATCGTCGGCCCAAGTGAACTCATTGTTCCCCCGGCCGTGTAAGTGATAAACAATATCACCTGAAGGTTGGGCATTGGGGGTATGGATGCAATATCCACCGGGCCAATTCTTAAATTTCTCGCATTTCGAGCTAAAGCCAGAAGCCCCCAAAAGAATCGGAAAGCCAAGGACGAGAACAAGAAAAAGAGTCCGCTTCTTCATATTTCCTCAGTAATCAGATGGATTTAGTAAGTACCGAGCGGGCAACGTGCCTGCCAAGTCGCTAATTTAGAATCATGAAGGTCACTCACCAACACAAAAAAGACAAAATTTAAGGAAAGTTAAGAAGATTTTTGTGGATTCGGGGGAAAGGCCGTGGTGCGATTTTATTTTCTAGGGGTCTATGGAGGGGGACACATATGAATTTCAAGCAAATATTGCGTTCAGCCGCCTTTGTGGCGGCAGCCGTTGTGAGCCAAGGAGCTTTGGCCGATTTCATGCCGGTTTCATCCGGTTTCGAGCCTGGCGTGACCGAAAACTGCGTCAGTCAGGCGGAAATGCAAACCATCGCCACGCATTTCAGGCAGTTTCAAGAACTAGCCAATAAAGGCGAGTACTGCTTTGATGGTTCTCACGAATCGCATTTGATCGCGGGAATCATGTTCATGCGTAAAACGCAGTTCGCGAATCCCATGCCGGAAAGCGCGGACGAACTTTTCTCGGGCCGGTTCGCTTCGGACTGGTATCAATACTTCATCGGTCGAATCGATGAATTCCAGATTCCCGCCACTTGCCCGAAAGGTGTCGGCGCTTACGTTTATTTCTGGGGTACGACGATGTACGTTTGCCCCATGCTGCTTTCGGACGATTTCACCGCGCTTGATCGCGCCAGCGTGATGATGCACGAAGCCCGTCACATCGACGGATTTCCCCACGTCACCTGCCGCCGCGGTCCCCGCGCCGGATTATCGGGCGCTTGCGACAACCGGATTTCCGATGGTGGATCCTACGCGGTGACGGTTGAAACTTATGCCCAGCTTTCCCGCTACGCCGAGGGTATTCATCCGGCATTGAAAGCCTACTCACGAGCGAACGCGGTTGTTTACGCCGACGAAGCTTTCGATACGCCCGTGCAAATTCACCGCACACCGCAACTTTTGTTGCTCACAACTCAAGGTGAGTTCCACACACTCACTTTGAAAAACGGAATCGAAACCGAACAGCTCGGCAATACGCCCGCTCTCGGCCGCATCGTCATGCGCGGATCCCATATGATTTTGTATCCGGAAGATCGCACGCTGAAATCGAAGTACGTTTTCGCCCGCAACGAAGGCGATATCCAGCAAACAGCCGGCGATATCTCCACGGAATACAATTCATCCACGCCTCAACAAAGAGCCGAGTGGGTTGATGTTCATCTCGGCACCCAGTGGTCGGCGCGGGTCCTTAAGCGCAGCACTCGCATCGGCTGCGATCCTCGCTCCGACGCCACAACAGAAATGGATCATGGCGGACAAATCGCCGCGAGTCTGATTTATCCGAACGGTTATGACCGGGGGTCCAAAACCATTCACTTGGTCATGCAATCGGGCCGCATTTATGAGTTGGGCTGCACGGGAACGCGTCCGTTCCTGAGACCCAGCAATGTGAGCTTCGATCAGAACTACAAGCGGATCCACAAACTGGGAGACACCGTCGTGGGCTTAACCGCGGATGGTCGGTTATTCAAGATCCAGGGCTCGACGTCGACACCGCTGCAAACCAGCCTGGATGGCCGGGTTTACGAGATCGCGCCTTATCAGATGGTCGAGTTCTTTGACGGAGATCATTCCGCTCTCTTGTTCTAATTGGCACCCGAGGCCGCCGGTTGACGTTCGTTCAACCGGCGCGCTTCCGCGCTCGCCGCTTCCAATTGTTTGCTGATCTCGTCCAATTCCTTCGAATACTTGGGATTCTTCGTATCCGCGAAGCCCGCCATGGCTTTGACTTGAGCCAGTAAAAGAGTCACAAGTTTTAAGTTGGCTTCAATCCTTCGTCGCTCCAGCTCGCTACCGGGCCGAAGAACTTTCAGCTTGGTTTGCACGGCGGTGAATCTGGGGATGAGGTTGTTCCTGATTTCCTCTGACAATTGCTTGTCGTTCAGCTTGCCGGATTGAAAGTCACTCCCCACCCGGGTGTATTCGGCATTGGCTTCTTGAACCTCTTTATAAACCATCTCGAACGGCGATTTTAAGGGTGTCAGCGAAAGCGATTGAACGGCTGGCTTCACCCGCTCGATAAGTCCAAACCAGGCCACCGGTTTGACTTGCATGATGAGCCAGCCGGCGGCGGCGACCATCATCAAAAAGAAAATCGGCGTGAGATCCGGAAAAGCCGACTTTCGCCGCTTCTTCCTCTTTTTCTTTTTCTGCTGCCTCATCATTTCGATGACGCGCGGTTTGGAGAGCTCGACGCAGCGGAAGACCTGGTTGCCGACGGAAATCATTGTTCCGTCGCGGATGGGGTACTTTTTCTGCGGCGAAAGGATTCTGCCGTCAACCAGTGTTCCATTCGAGGAACCAAGATCCTGGATCATCAATTGACTGGTCTCGGTGTCATAAGCGATCCGACAATGCTTGGCGGAGAGCCGTTCATCTTTGGAGAAAAGAATGTCGCCCGAGCTACGACCAATGATGACTTCAGATTCCGAAACCGGATATCGCTGGCCCAGCTCAACATGGTGTAAATAAAGGAGTATTTTTGGCGCACTCATCCCATAGAGTTATTCGGCGGATTTGATTAACTCTTTGATTCCGCAAAACCGGACTTAAGGCTTTGGCTAAAAGACCCGATCTTCAGACCATGGTGGGTATCTTGATCGCGACATTGGTCGCATTATTATCTTCCCAGAGCCTTCACGCCGCGGATCGTTCGTGTTTGCCCGACCACACTTCCGCGCAGATTCTTTGGCAGCCCACCTCGTTGCATTCCGATGAATTGGTCCGCAACTTGTCCAGCCGGCATGGCCCCGAAGCTTTCCTGACCAACGTCCAGGTCTGGGCCGAAATCAATCAGGGACAATTAACGGTGACGTTTCGTTTCGATCCCGCGTTTGATGGAGTCAGCCTTCCCTATAATCTCTATTCCGTTCTCATCACCAACCAAAATGAAGTGCTGGGTTGGTGGGATTTCACTTACAGCTGCCAAGGTCCGGGACTCAGCTTTTTCCCCGGACAAGAGATCTCACTCCGTCCGGTCAAAATCACCGGCGAGCTTCCCCGGCTGCAGATTTTTGTGTGGGGCAAGTTGTAGACGGTTAATTCAGTTGCCGAAGTTTATCCTCAGCGTATTTTTTCAGGAACGGATCTGAAATTCGCGCGATGGCTCGCGCCAATTCCGTTCGTGCCTTCGGATCGATTTTGGCTCGCGCGAAGAGTCCGTCGATGGCCATGATCCTTAACGACTTATCGCGAACGCCCTTCATCTCCGCTTCACTATGAGGTTCTCTGGGACCGAAATCCTCCAACGGCGTGGCCGCGAGTTCCGCGAGCTGTCTTTGCGCGAGTTCGCCCGCCCCGATGAGCATATATGTTGAAAGAATTTTTTCGCGAGCGGGCGCCTGAGGATTACGCGCGATCTGGAGAAGCAAATCCGCCTGACGCGGAGTCAGACTGGCGATTTTCGCCTGAAGTTCCCGCTCCTTTTTGGCGCTATCGACATTCACGGCATCAATGCTCTTAGCTTCGTTCACGATCCACGCCTGAAACTCGGGATCCACCAATTTTTGTTCATCCTGAACCGTTCCGGCGGTTTCCACACGATCGTCGCTCGATGAAGATGGGTCCACTTGGTGTTCTTCAGATCCCGGTTGAGGCGAGGTTGAAATCTTGTGTCCGCTTTTTTCGCTTGATTCGGACCCCAAAAATGCCGCCACCGCGACCAACACAAGGATCACCAATGGAATAAAAAGCCAGCGACCGAATTTCACAACATCCCCCTCGTTAGTGGCTGGATACGTCCGAAGCCATCGACCAAAGCCGATCGAAAAGTTCCTGATAAGGCTCAACGATCACGGGATTTTCCGCCAAGAAGAAATTTTCATAATTCACCTTGAACGCGGAGACCGTGAATTGTCCGGCTCCACCGAAAACCCTCACGCGACCCGGATAATCCACATCCTCGAAGATCACGTATTTATTGTGCTGAAGTTGAAAAAGCGCTTCGTTGGTATCAAAGGCGCGCACTTTAAAGCCTGATTTTTCCGGCTTAAGGTGAGCGTCCCAAATTCGTTTTTGGGTGGGGATGGAACCGCCGCTGTAGATATCGTCGTCCACGAGAAGTTCCACCTGAACCCCGCGTTTTCTGGCCGCGATCAGTTCGTCGATGATCGGTTTATGCATGAAAAAGTAAACCGCCATACGGATTCTTCCGCCATCGCGCACCCGGCGGATTTGATCCGCGAGCACGGTAAAATTGCGGTCCTTGGCATCCGGCGCGAAAAGCGCCACAAGCCCTTCTTCTTCCAAAACCCGGTCAACGGCTTCGGGAGTCAGCTCGGCGGTTGTCAGACAGCTATCAAGAGTTTTGCGAAAGACCTTTGGATCATCCTCAGCCCGACCGGCTTTACGGGCCTTGCGCATGGCTTGCACATTACACAAATAGTCTTGAATAAAAGGCGTCGTTTTCGGTCCACTCACGAAATTCCAATTTTCAAAATTGACCGAAAGTCCCTGAGTGGAAAGATTCGCGCTTCCAAAGCCGATTTCCACTTCTTTTTCCGTTTCAACCAAAAAGTATTTGTTGTGATGAAGGCGCCAACCGGATTTGCCTGAGACCGGCATCCCCATATAATGCATTTTCACGTTCTTCCGCCGGGGGCCACCTTGGCAATTGGTTTCCAAGCGGTAAGCCAAACCTTTCGGTGGACCGGCTTTGCCGTGAAAAAAGCCTTCAATGGCAATACCTTTACGGCCCGCCCGGCAGAGCGCCTCATAAAGCGCGGGTTCAGTGAACGACATGAAGGCGAGACTGATTTGGCCGTTGTTTTCAACCGCCCGATCGATCATGTTTTCGATTCTTTTGACAATTCCGGCTTTTTCCAACTGAAGGGGCACTTCCTCTCGTTCGCAAAAAACACCCGACTCACATTCAGGTACGATCGGCACCACTTCCCAAGAATACTCCGCGGACGCAGCGGAAAAGGCCCAACCGGCAAGCAAGCCGGCCAGAAACACGCGTATTTGTTTCATGATTCCCCCCGGAAAATGAACCATGTCGGTTATAGCACTTGGCTGGTTCGCCGCAAATTGGATCGGGTAATTTTACATTTTTGACCTCATATCTGGACAGGCATGGGGTTCTGGATTAAAGCCAAGTCACCGATCACACGGGGGATTCAGTGAAAATCTTAAAATTTCTGCCAAGCTTGGCCTTAGTTTTTTTCTCAAGTTCTATTTATGCGGGTGGCCTTTGTGAATGCCGCTACGTGCCCTGTGCGCCCGATTCCTATGCCTACGTTCTCTGCTCCTGGCTTTCCGAAAAACCCACGCTGGCCGCCTTTATGTCAACGGATGAGGAATGCCTTACGGCGAAAGATCTGCCTTGGTACAACTACAACGAAAATCAGTACCTGACGGACGAAATGAAGCGGAACCTGCTCGATAAAAAGGCCACCGTGACCTGTGAAATGATCCGCTTCCTGTAGGTATTCAATAATAAACGCGGGCGTGACGACGGCGGCCGCGAAGAGCACGAAAATAATAAATAATACCGCAGGCGGCGCCACCCAAGTGAGCGCCGTGTCCAATGGGAAGCCCGCCACCTTTCGCTTGCGCGGTTAAGCCCCAGATATCAAGCCCAATGAATAATATGGCCCCGACGATCGCCGGCATTGGAATGATGGCGAATAAAAGAATTTTCTCCCGTGGGAACAACATTGAAAACAGAAGCACCAATCCCGCGATGGCGCCCGAAGCTCCAAGCGCCGCCTGCTCCGGCAATCCCAGGTAGAAATTCGATAGCAAAGCGTGAGTTGTTGATCCCACGATCCCCGCCAACAAATAAAATTTGAGAAAAGTCCATGCGCCCAGGTATCGCTCCAGAATCGATCCAAAGCTTTGCAGAACAAACATGTTCACTAATAGGTGGAGAAGCATGTTGTGAGAAAACACCGAAGTCAAAATGGTCCAATATCGTCCATCGGCCAAACCAATCCAGCTAACGGTGAAATTGCGTTCCATGAATCGGAAATGTTCGATCGAAGGGGTCAACCACGCGATGAATACCACCACGTTAATCAATAAAATCAGGGATACGGTCCACGTCCGATTCATGATGCCAAGATATGTTTCGTACCCGGTGCTGTCCAGCGCGATTCTAATTAAACATGCATCGCCGGCTTGTGACTTAACAAATCGGCGACAAGCGATAGCAATATGTCTTTCATGACTGGTTTGGTCAGATGAAAATTACAGCCAGCCTCAAACGAACGGTCCACTTCATCTTGCAGAGCATGGGCTGTCAACGCCACGATCGGACGGTCAAAGCCGCGCGAGCGAAGTTGTCGAGTGGCTTCCAGACCGTCCATTTCCGGCATCTGCACGTCCATCAGGATCAAATCAGGATTTTCCCTCAACGCCAGCGCCACCGCTTCCTCGCCGTTTTCAGCGAAAATCAACTGCGCGCCGGTGGAACGGAAGTAAATGTCGATCAACTCCTTGCTATCGACCGAATCTTCGGCCAGGAGAATTTTCTTTCCTAAGAATCGAGCCTCACTGCGGGGGCGCGCGGCCGCGCGCGGGACAGAAGCGCGGCTCATCAATTGAGTCATCACCGGCGCGCGTTCCTGAATATTTCCGGCATCGATTGTAAATATGAAGGTGCTTCCCACACCGATTTCACTGGATTTCAATTCCACATCCCCGCCGATCGATTGCGCGACCTTTTTCGAGAGGTGAAGGCCCAATCCCGTACCACCGAACTTTCTGGTGACAGACCCATCGCCTTGAGAGAACGGCTTGAACAAATTCGCCCGCTGTTCCGAGGTCAGCCCGATCCCGGTATCGGTGATTTCAATGAACACGTGACTGGAGCAGGAACTGACCGTCACGCGGACTCCACCGACCGAGGTGAACTTAATCGCGTTACCCACAAGGTTATTCACAATTTGCTTGATTCGGTGGGGGTCGGAATAAACCACGGGCGGAATGCTAGGTTCCACATTTAACTTCAAGTACAAACCTTTGCGTGAAGCCAAAGCCCGTAACGAACTGATGGCTTCTTCCATGACCCGGGCGATTGAAAACTGCGTCTTTTGCACGACCGCCGAGCCCGACTCCAGCTTCGAAAGATCCAGGATATCATCAATCAAACGCAAGAGATGGTCGCCATTATAACGGATTCGTTTCAGATATTCTTGTCTTTCCGAATCGCCGCAGCTCACGTCCGTACAAAGATCCGCGAAACCGAGAATCGCATTAAGAGGAGTTCTGATCTCGTGAGACATGTTGGCGAGGAACTGCGATTTAATTTGACTGGAAAGCTCGGCGTTCTTCTTGTCCTTAATCAAAAGATCTTGCTTCACCTTGTGGTCGTGCACATCGATGATGTGGCCCATATAACCAATGAAGCGGTTCTTATCATCAAAACGCGGGATTCCAGTGGCGATCACCCACCGGTACTGGCCGTCCGCACGCCGCAAACGATATTCCCCTGAAAACGGCTCGATACGCCTGAGGATTGATTCCGTGGTATTCTTTCGTACGCGCTCCCGATCCATCGGATGAACACAATCGATCCACCCAAGCCCTAGAGCCTGAGGAATCGACTGTCCCGTGTATTCAGCCCAATGCCGGTTCAAGAATGTGGAGTAAACGTTTTTATCCGTGAGGTAAATAATGATCGGCGAATCCTCAATGAGGCTGCGGAAATAACTTTCGCGGCCTTTCCAAGCTTCCTCTAGACGGCGGACCGCCAAATCGCGAGCCACGTTCAAGTTATGCGCCCAACAAGCCCCACGAGCCATCATGGCGCCGATCAGGGAAACCGAAATAAAAAGAAATCCCACCACCGCGGAACGCAGTTCCATATAGCCCAACTCAAAGGCTCTAAGAAAAATGTATCCGAAGCCGAGAAGAATGATCGCCGAAAGGAGCGTAAAGTAACGAGACAAGCTCACGGTGGCATAGGTGGAGGCGAAAACACTCATCGGACGCTGAAGCGGTGGTTCGAAAAGGATATGACCACTGAGCGCCGCGGCCGTAAAAATATTAAGCCAACCGGAGTTAACATAAGGCCCGATGTCCGACTGATCGCTGATATTAAAAATCCCAGCAAGGGCGGCCAGCAAGCAGGCAAGCAATGCGGGGACCACGAGGTAATACGACGTAGGTACATCCTTAGGTAATCCCGACCGTAAGCGATTCGCGATCAACGCCGAGGCGAGGAACACAACCATCGTGGCGTCCACCGGATTTAATTGCAGCGCCGAGGGGTCGCCAATGAAAGGCACCATCCGCCCCAAAACAGGAAACAGGAAGTTAATCAGAAAAAAAGCGCCCGCGAATCCGGTCAAAGCCAGTATCGCAAAGCCAATCGTTCTCACCCAGTTATTGAAAAGGTCTAAAAGGGCGGCACCAGCCAGCAGGAGGATCATCAAAACGCTGATTTGCACCTCCAAATCAAACAGTCGTAAAAGCAGGTCACATGAAATGAGAGTTGCGGCGGAGATCAGGAAGGCCCGCGACCAATTCATCCACATAAGACAACAACCACCATCGGATAGAATGTTCACTCGCTTTTATGCTATTTTGATGTAGTGCACAATAATATTTATGAATAAACAAAAATTTTTTACCTGAGTTGTTTCTTTAGACCGAATTCCCATCTGTAAAAATTATTTAAGTGTCGGGGCATTAAACAGTCGGGCACTCCGCATTAGATGTACAGTCTTCCAAGGCCCGAAGATTGCTTCATAAAAGCCGAACGCAGGAGAAGGAGAATATATGGCGGAAAGAAGAAACTCATTCATCTCGGGCGACGAGCGCGTGCAATCGGTTGGACAATCAACCATATGTTGGCCCGCGATCTTTTCAGGGCTTTTTGTGACGATGATCGTCTATGTTGGTTTAATGTCTCTTGGACTCGCTTTCGGTGGTCGCAGTCTTTACGATATTGTTCAAAACCGTGATGGACTGGCGGGATTGGGTATCGGCGCGGCCTTGTGGACGATCGTCGCGGCGATCGTGGCGCTTTTCTTCGGTGGGCACGTGAGCGGCCGAGTGGCGGGGATGATCTCCACCCGGGTCGGACGAATCCAAGGGCTTGTCATCGCGAGCTTGTTCTTCGCTTTAATGTTCACACAAATGGGACTTCTCATGGGAGCGCTCGGCGGAGGAATCAGCTCGGCCGCGATCACCATGGGCTCATCCGCGATGAACACACAAATCGGTCAGGACGTGATTGAAGACGCCATCGGCGATTTACAGCTCAAGTCTCCCCTTCCCCAAGTCGTGCAAGGTGTTGGCTCAAGGCTTCTTCGAGGAGACGAGGACTCGGCCGTCAGCTATTTGGCCCATCAGGCCGGCCTCAGTCAGGCCGAAGCCCGGGCTCGACTGGATCAATTCAAAGCCCGATTCAATGAGGCGATGACTCAGGCGGCGCTGGCGATGGCCAAGACTTTAAGAAGCGCGGGCTGGACGCTGACACTGGCAATTCTCTTCGGCAGTCTTGCCGGAATGGCGGGCGGTGCCTTTGGTGCCAACTACAATTTGCGGGAACCATTGAGCATGGCGGACGATCGCGCCTTAAGGGAAAGTCCCGCCACTTAAAACACTTCAACTGTAATCAGGTCGATCCGCCTCGGGACTTCGGGGATCGGCCTGCACCGGTTCTTCAAACTTCTTGTCCTCATCCTGAGGTTCTTCAAAGTCTTCTTTTTTGAACTCGTGGTCCTGGATGAGTTCATCATCTAGAAACTCGGTGGCCATTCCCCCTTCAAAATTCACGTCAACTTCGGTGTCGTCCTTGTACTGATCTTTGTATTCATCTTCTTCGTTTTGGTCTTCGGGTCGCTTTTGATTTTCCATGAGGTTCATTCCTCCTGTTTTTATTTCGATGCAAAAAAGGGACTCAGGGGCACATTGGAACTAGGGAAGTCGGAGAACCGACGTGATCCCGGTGCGTGGTATGTTCTATGCAAAATTCAGCTCGTGTTAACCCTGGAGGTGTTATGTACCTTTGCCGATTCGCCACCTTATGCTTGTATTTAAGTCTCGTTCCGATGGTGTACGCGAAGGACGCCCGCGACGCCGCGAAATCGACGTTTCCCAAAATCAGTCGAACGGTGAACGTCGAATCGCAGAAGATGAAGCCGCATTTGGGATTAATGGCCGGAGTCGCCGATCCGGAAGCCAGTTTCAAGTCGGTTTGGGAGTACGGGATTGACGTGGGTTTTCAACCGATCACGCCGATCGGATTCGCCGTCGAACTTTCCGGAGTTCAAACAGACCGGATGCACGGCCCTCAGCACCAGAAACTGAATCGTACGAATCTCCTTGGAAAAGCCACGTACCATCTCGCCGGAACCATCCCCGTCATCCGCCACAGTTATTTAGGGCTCGGGCTCGGTCCAATCTTCGAAACCAATTCACCCTACGATGGAACTCACCTTGGAATCGCTCCATTGCTGGGTTTCGATATTCCATTGAAGGAAGATGCCACCAACAAATACGTGTCGCTGGGAGTGGCCGCGAAGTACCTTTTCGTCAGCGGAGCGAGTCCGGATCAAATTTCATTGAACGGAATGGTTAAATACTGGTTTTAACCTATTTACGCAAAATCGTGCCGCCGTTCACGACTCGGCCGGATTTCACTTCATGATAGGTCATGTGGACGTTATCACCGAGTTCCAATGCCGAACCCAGAGTCTTTGAAGCCACCAGAAGAATTTCCTCGATTTCAACGGGAGTTTTCCCCTCTAGACAGTAGAGGTCGGCGATGGGCGGATGGCTGATCAGAGGCTGGATTGAACCACTTCGTTTTCCCTCGACATACCAGCCGGGCCGGATTTCCTCCCAGGTCGCCAGAACATGTTCCACCGGGCATTGATAGATATCCGCGATGGCCATGCAAGTTTTCTTAAGAGCCGGCTTTATCCGCGAGGGATCCGCCTGCGGCAGCGCTCTCACATGAAGTACCGGCATGGATTACCTCCCACCTCATTCAACTTTAATCATTTGCGTCAGAGGGAACAAGCGTTTTTGCCCCGTCGCGGGTCAAATTCCCGCAGTGTGGGGGCCGTGCGATTCAGTCGCCAATGGCACGCCATTGCATTCAAAAAACCTATCGAAAAAGAAAGGACTAGAAGCCATGGCCATATACGAAGCACTGATAAAAGATCACGATAAAATCAAAGAGCTTCTGAACGAACTCGTCATGCTGGATGAAGGCGCCGACTCCCATAGTGAGCTGATCGAACAAATCCGCGACGAACTGATTCCTCACGCCCGAGCGGAAGAGTCGGTTTTTTATAACTCGCTTCGAAGCCTCGATGCCGCCAAGGACGTCGTCATGCCCGCGTACAAGGAACACCTCCAAGCCGAGACGCTGCTCCGTACGCTACAGATCAAGGACAAGATCGACATGGACTGGAAAAAGACCGCCAACGATCTGCGAGACGCCTTGAACCATCACATCAACGAGGAAGAAGGTCGCGTTTTCAATGTGGCCCAACAACTCTTTACTTCGGAAGAAGCGGAAATGATGGAAAACGCCTTCGAGGCGCTCAAGCCCGAAATCAAAGAGGAAGGTTTAATGAAAACCACACTTGAACTCATCACCAATCTGATGCCGAAACGATTTGTGCCCGCTCTCAAAAGCATAAATCTCGACGCGCGGATCTAACCGAAGGAGATAACCATGCAAGATACGGAACGTACCGATACGGCCGGCCAACCCCATGAAGGCCGAATGACTCGTGCGATAGAAAAGCAAACGGCGAAAATTCCTTCGCTGGCATTTCTGGTCGCCGCAGGCGGAGCAATTGCTCTCTCGCTTGGCCTTGCTTTGAGCAAACGAAATAAAGACTGGGCGAATTTCGTGGCGGAATGGGTTCCCACCCTTTTGCTCATCGGGATTTATAACAAACTTGTGAAAATCGAATCCGAAGACCTCGAAGCGTTTGGTTGGCAACACTAGGTTTGTGGCTTCATCCTTGCAACCCATCGAGTTGCAATCTTTGAAAGGAGCGTGGAATGAGACGCCAAAGTGAGCAGAGTACGAGTAGCCGCCGTAAGCGAAGCAGCCGAGGTGGCAGTATGACATTAAGTGAGGCAGGGCGCCGCGGTGGTCGACGGACGGCTCAAACCCACGGTCGCGAATTCTACGAGGACATTGGCCGCATGGGCGGAGAAGCAGTGGCTCAGGAATACGGGCCGGAATTCTACGCGGAGATCGGCCGACTCGGTGGGCGAAGAACCGCGCAAACCCACGGTCGTGAGTTTTACGAAGCGATCGGTCGCTTGGGTGGCGAAACGGTGGCCCAAGAGTATGGGCCTAAGTTCTACTCTGAAATCGGTCGCGCGGGCGGAGAAGCGCGGTGGGGCCGTTCAAAGTCCCGCACAAAATCCAAACGGACGACCACCACTCGCCGAACACGCCATTGAAAAATATGTGATATCGTGCGCGAAATCTGGTTGCTCAACGAGCGATTTATCCTGCACCCCTCACGGGTTTTATATTGGCCCGACCAAAATCTACTTGTGGTTTCCGACCTGGAGCTTGGAAAAGCGGAAAGATTTCTCTACGGCGGATTAACCCGCCGCTCCCAGGCCCAATGGGAAGACCTGGTTCGTTTGACGAAACTCTGTCGGAAGTTTCAGGTGGAGCATCTAATGATTTTGGGGGATTTCATCCATTCGCCCCACGGCGTGACGGAAGAAATCGTGCAGGATTTTTCGGATTTTCTACTGCGCATCGATAGCGACGTGACGCTGATCTGCGAAGACCAGGACCGCGGCGCCATAAAATTGCTTGGCGCCTTGTTCCCTAAGATGGAAATGCTCTATCAGTGGCAAATTGGCTCATTCATCTTCCAACATAAACCACCAACCGTGACGCCGGATGAGACATGTTTTCATTGGTGCGGCCACCAACATCCCGTGGTGGAAGTGCGCGAAGGTGATCGAACCCTTCATTGGCCCTGCTTCGTGATCAACTCAAATGTTGGAATTCTCCCCGCTTATTCAAGTCTTTCGGACGGCACGGTGATTGAGGAAAAGGTGGATCGAAAAATCTACATTTGTTCACCAGATGAGGAGGCCTTCATTGCAACACCGTAAATTTAATGGCGTGGTTGTTGCATTTTCTAAACGTATGAAAATCACAAACGCACCTTATTCAACACACTGGAAATGGATTCTCGCCAGCGGAATTGTCTTCATATTGCTCGGTATCCTTGCCATCGCGATGCCCGTCGCAAGTTCGATGGGGGTCACATTGGCCATCGCGATCATTCTTCTGGCCAGTGGTGTCGTGAATTCCGTTCGCGCGTGGCGACTTCGCGATGAAGAGGGCGCCGGAACGCGCTATTTCCAGGCCATCGTGCCGCTCGTGGCGGGATTTTTGATGTTTCTGTATCCAACGAGCGGCGTTCTCGGCGTCACTTTAATTTTGGCCTTTTACTTTTTCTTGAGCGCGGCGGCTCAGTGGATTTTGGCCCTTAATTTCCGCCCGTATCCCGGCTGGGGCTGGATGCTGGCAAGTTCCATCGCATCTCTTTTGTTGGGTGTTTACATTGTATGGACGTTTCCGATTTCTTCGTTCCTCGTACCGGGAGTGCTACTGGGACTTGATCTCATTTTCTCGGGCGCTGCGATGATTCAAGTTTCAATTTGCGCGCGGCGGGCTTTCTTTCGCCCGACCGTGACCTCGGGGCCAGTGACATGAAGTTTACAAACTACAATGTTTTGAGACGAGATCTCTGGGATCCCATTCTTCGCCAATTGTCCAAACAGTGCAACGCGTGTCAGGTGCGGGTGGAAGTCGCCAATCCGGAAATCGGTGATCAAATCGAGAGCGATTGGGTGACCACTGAAGGTTTTTCCTACGACCCGGTGGAAGACATTCTTTGGGTCCACTCGGCGGAGGCCGACCGATCCATCGCTCACCCGCGCGAGCTGGTCATTGGCGAAAACAACGGAATGGTGAGCTCCATCAGCGTTCAAGATCATACCGACACCGTTTGGGTTATTTCTTTAAAGGAGCCGCTGCTACTTCCCTCCGGTTCCGAGCAAAGCAACGGCTCTCTCTATCACGAACCCCGACCTTGACGGGCCCTATCCATTTCAGAAATGATCGCCGGATATGTCGACCGGACTTCGCGATCGGATCACGCCGATCTTGGAAAAAATGAGTGACCTCATCATGGATCTACCGAGGTATAAGCCCAGTGATCATTTACCGGCGCCACGGCTTATCGCCCATCGCGGAGCTTGGAACACATCGGAATATCCTGAAAACACCATGCGGGCCTTTGAACGCGCCCGGAATCTGGGGGCGTGGGGAATAGAATTCGATGTCCGCTTTACCAAAGACGGCGTTCCGGTCGTGAATCATGACTTCGATCTAATCCGCTGCCATAAATGCGAAGGCATCGTGCATGAATTGAAATTCCCGGAAATCCGCTCCAGGGCGCCCCTTCTCCCGACGCTCGAAGAAGTGCTCGGTCTTTCCGGCGTGCACTTCATGATTGAAGTCAAATCGAGCCTGAACGCGGAACAGCGGCGCACACTGAAACGAATTCTCAGCCCATTTGAACCCGTGCGGGATTTTCATTTATTGACGTTGAACCCCGCGCACATCGATTCCACCTATCCCCCGGAGTCCTGGATTTTAGTGGGGGACGCACCACTTGGATCATTGGTCAACACCGCTCTGGAGCGCGAAATCGGCGGTGTGGCCGGCCACTACTTGGGAATGACCGGAAGTTGCATATCTCGACTCCGAGATCGGGGGCGAAAAGTCGGCGTGGGATTCATACCGACGGCGAATCTTTACCGACGAGAGTGGAGTCGGGGCATCGATTGGGTTTTTACCAACTCACTCCACCGAATCCGGAGTTGATGGCCCAACAATTGCTTCGCTATGCGCCGTGCTCAAGCTGTTACTGTTGTTGTGGTCCATTTGTGCAACTGCGATCCCTGCGGATTGTGAAAACCATTTGACGAACGGATCTTCTCCGCCTCAGCTCGGCATCGGAGTCCTCATGGAAACCGAATCGAACGATTTAGTTCTCGCGGTGGGACCTTATGTCGAATGTCTCCATGCCACGATTATTTCTCTCCTTTCCACCAACTACCAGATCTCTTCCATTAAATGGCTGGGCGAGCTTCGCTTCATTCAAAGCGGTGATAAAATCGGAATTCTCGAGGCCAATGAAACCTCGGGTTTATATGCTGAACGCGAAAAGATGCCGTGGCCCGTACAAAATGATTTTGACAGTCTTCCCCCGGTGCTTCGAAGCGCAACCTTTAGAGGTACACACTATGGCGATTCAGATCACATTCATTTAGTGGAGGAACTCCCCAACGAGAATATCCGCCATTCATTAAAAGGTGCGATGGCGGAATTCATCGCGCTGGCCAGGCTCTCACAGAGGCCCCAGATTTCACTCTCGCAAAAAATCGATTTGATAAAGAGGGGTCAAAACTCAATGGCTCTTCTGGAGTGGACGGTCATTTACATGCGCGGAGAACATCAACTTCCGGTGGAAGTCTCCAACGAGATATACCGCGCTATAACCATTCTTAAAAATGTTCCCGTCGTCCATCATGTCGAACCCATTGATATCGATCTCCTTCGCCGTGAGATCGATAGATTCGATGACCTGATTATTGTCCTGACGGAATCTTTCGACCGAATAAAAATTTTCGAAGTCATTTCTCCGAAGGATCCGTGACTTCGCCGGACTGACATTTTTCCGACAATTCCAGGTCAAGCTCCAACAGGTTTAAAGCAAACTCGTCGGTCCGCGAACGCGCCGACTCCGGCGACTGATAAAATTCCAAAATCGTACCCAAGTATTTCTTAACGTCGATTTGCTCCGGCTCCGCACGCTGAATCAGAAAATTGCGATGAGCGTTGGCCAGGCACTGACAATACGGCCTTGCCTCCGCCTCGCTTAAATTTGGAGACCTGGCCGCGACGGGCGTGCAGGCATCCAGGAACTTGGGCTCCCACTCGTCGATTTGACTGGAAATCTGCGCGGCGGCTTGCGGGATTGTTCCCGTTATCGATCCGATCACAAACCACATAAAAAGAAAAAACGCCCCATTCTGCCGGTTCATCGCCATCATGATGTCCTCCGCATTGACCTATGAATGAAATGCGACAGTCGTGCCACCAGGGACGAAAATTTGGATGTAATAACTTCTCTTAAAGCGGAGCCTACTGGCAGGCCACGGCCAGCCCGCCCTCTACCCCTTGCAGAAAGGTGCGGACGTCATCGGGATTCGTGGCGTAAAGTTCACCGGCCGGGACGTTGGCATTCAGCAAATGGTACTTTCGTTTTTCTCCGGTGGTGAGGGTGATCTCAACATATTCCAATCCGTCATCGGGCGTAATTGGCCCGGTTGAGGGTAAAACCAAAAGTTTAGCCAGGAGATCAAAAAGTTCATGGGTTTTCACTGACGATAACGCTCCGGTTTTGAAGCAAAGCGGATCGGTGTGCTTGGCCGACACCAAATAACCGCCTTCCTGAACCACTTGATTGAAATCGATCAGCATGTCATGGGACCAATTAGGTTCACCGGGCTGAGCGGCAAAACCGCCTTTGTAGTAGGCGATCGAAGCAGCGATATCCTGTCCTGAACCGCCGCCGCCGGCGCCAGGGCCCGCATTACCCGAAGGATTCGCGGGCGCGGGTGATTTGCTTTTCTTGGAGCTCATTCCATCGCAGCCCACCAGGAAGATTACCAAGGCTAATGCGGTCAATGTCGATAGCTTTTTTGTTCCCATACCGTCCATGTAATGCAAACCATGCCAGTGCTCATCTTCAGAATTGGCCAATGGGACGCCAACGAACTAGTGATTTGTGATTTTGGTTGACGTTTCAATTCGAGACGGTGCCGATACCCGTGGAATAGGATTTGCTCTTTTTGAAACATCAATGAAGCTGAATTCGGCGGCTGTTGTTTTGTGTTTTTTACTCCCCGCACTGACCGTCAAATGCGGCCCCAGCACCACTTTCGAAGAAGAAAAAAAATCCGATGTCACCAAAGAAAAAGAACGCGAAGGACCAGAGGCGCCATCGCCGGAAGAGGAAGCTGAAAAGGAAGAGCGAAGCGCTCGACTCAAACAGGTCGTCGAATCTCTCTGGGAAAGTCCGCTCGGAGAACTGATTCACAAGTATCTGACTGGAAGTTTCGAGGATCCTTCCGATGTCACGAGATACGCACGAACCCTGAGTGACAAGCTGATGCGTGAAGGTCCGAACATCACTAATATTTCGGCCTTACAACTTCTGATCGAGGATCTTTATGAAAAAGGCAAGCTGACGGACGAGGGCAATCGGCGAATCTCGATACTCCAAACCGATATGTTGGCCACGCAAGTTGATACCGCCAGTTATCCCGGAGAAGGTTTGTTTTACTCCGCGGTCATCGGCATGATCGCCGCGCTCCCCTTTGGGTCTCCGTTGGTCCGAAACGCCGCCAAGAACTTGATCAGTTACCTCGCCAAAGGATTGAACTTTCAGCCGGTGTTTCAAGATATTCCCCGCGTTCCCATTCGCAATCTGTTATCAACCCAAATAGTTCGCGATTACAGCTTCCGGCAGGCGATCGGCTATTTTCTGCAATATTTTGGTCCGGTCACAATGGCTTATTTCTTTTGGTTTGATTGGAAGGAGTCGGCCAAAGATCATCCGATTCAAATGCAAATGGCCGCGATTCACGACGGCAAAGATTGGGATGATTTTCTAAAACGAATGCGCAGCTTATAAAAACCGATCCGCGGTGGCGATTCGTTGGATATCCTTCGGCATCTGCGACAGAACATCGGAGATCTCACCGCCCGAGATCAACTCGCCGAGCGCGCTCACCACGCGGGCAAAAACCACTTCGGCTTCATCTTCCGAGACATCCAGATAGCTGCAAATACGGCGGATAATATCAGAGGCGCGAATACTACGGTCCGGGCCTGCCGGTAGATCAAATAGCTCATCTTGCCAAAGGGCGGGAAGCTGAGAAATCAAGTGCGAAGCTTCGTCCGTATTTATCCGGCGCACGAACATGCGCAACACGATTCGCGCCACACCTTCGGCCTTTTCTTCATCCAGTCGCAACCTTTGCGCGAGAGTCTTGCGGAATCTCAACGCCGTTTGTTGTTTGCGTGCGACGGAGCGGTAAACAGCCCGGCTCGGCCGGTGCGGAATCGGATGGATTTGTTTCATGGCGATTTGACTCGCTTCTTCCAGTGAAATCGCTTCCGCCGCCAAGAGGTCATCAAGAGTGATGATGCCGACGCACTTCGATCGCGTCGTGCTGATGGGCTCAATAATGGGAATTCGGCGGATGCCATGGTAAATCATTTTATCCACCACTTCTTCCAATGAAGCCTCACGGTCCACCGAAACGAATTCCTCCGTCATCGCCTCCGATATTGGGGCATTGAGTCCGTCTTGAACCACCGCCACCGCGCAAGCCAAATCCCTGTCGGTCAGCACCCCGACAAACCGTCCTTTTGCGTTTGAAACCAAAACACAGCCCACGTTGTTTTCCGCCATCGCCAATGAAGCCGAGCGCAAGGTGTCATTGTGCTTTAATACAATGACCTTCTTGTTCAAAAAGGCCTCGATATCCGAAGCTCGTTTCGGTGGGAGTCGCGGGCGTATCGTATAGATATCAATATCCTTTTCGTAGAGGCGGTCATCGCCGATATCGATTTTTTCGCGCATTTCATAGGGAAGCTGCGAAAACGCACGATATAAGACTTCCGTCGGCACAAACTGCGCGATGGCGAGAGTCAAATCCGGCAATAGCCGGAGCGCGCGTTCCGTGGGTATTCTCAATGCCCTTCCAATTTTATTTAATACAGTCGCGGAAGTGACGCTCGTGTCCAGGTAAGGCATTTCTTCAAAAAAGTCGGACCACTCGGTCGGGAGGTACGAAATCACCTCATTGGCGGCTTCTTCAGTCACGCGGCGGAGCATTGTCCGCATCGCCAGCTTGGCGGCAAATTCCGCATCGCGGGCAGGAAGTCCCGTCCGATCTGAAAGCTCTCTGAGTAAAGTCACAAGATTCATTAACCCGAAACGGGCTGCATTCCTCATGCCATCAGATCAGGTTCAGTTTTCCGGTATTCTAAGGATAAAGCCGGATTTAGCGGGCAACGAAAACGAATGAACTCCTTCAGCAAGGGACGCCGTGATCATTTCGCCACTCACCAAGTCCATAAACCGGTCCGCGGTTGTCTGAACCTTCACTTTCACTTTCGCCATCTCACCGAAATTGATTAACGCCAAGAGCCGGTGATGATCGGATTTGCGCGTGAAGGCGATTACGGATTCAGATCCTTCATGCGAAAGAATTTCCATCTCGCCGGAATGAAGAGCGGCTTCTTGCTTTCGAAGTTGAATCAATTTTTTGTAAAAGGGTCTCAGATTCATCGGGTCCCGCCAATCGATGGGCGGAGGATCCTCATAGGGCGAAAACTCCGCGCCAACTTCATCACCGCAGAATAAAGTCGGCAGACCCGCGACTGAAAATTGCAAGATCACCGCGGCCTTGGTGAAATCCAGCCCGTACCGGGTGAGAAAGCGATCGCCCGTGTCGTTGTTGTTCAGAAATCGGACAACTCTCGACGGATCGGAGTTCTTTCGCAAAGCTTCCGCGAGTTTGATCCCAGCCTTTTCCGGATGATCAAAAGCTTCTTTCCAGGCCCATTCACCCAAGGAATCCGTCCAGTCGTACGCGGCATCAAATCCATTTTCAAAATAGTAGGTGTCGCGAGCGCCAGCCTCGGCCAGCATGAACGCGTGCGACTTTAATTTTCGCAACTGTTGGTTAAGTTCAGCCCAATATTCGGGCCGACGATCATGTATGCCCCACGCGACATCCACCCGAAATCCATCGATGTCGGCGGAGCGGATCCAATACTCAAAGGCGGAAGTGATGTGCCCGATGACATCCGGATTGGAAAAATTCAAATTCGGCAAATGGTACCAGTTGAAATAATAGGTGGGTTTTCCCGCCGAGTCGCGATCATAAAAATTGTAATAAGGAGATTCGGAACCACGATCCGTCGCATCGAGAAAATAAGGATGCTGGTTGGAGGTGTGATTGGGCACGAAATCCATGATCACCATCATCCCACGCTCATGGGCTTTACGAGTCAATTCACGCAAATCTTCCAGCGATCCGAAGTCCGGGCGAATCTTAAAGTAATCAGTGATCGCGTAACTGATGTGACCAGGATCGTCCGTGTCATTGATCGGAAGCAGCCAGATCACATCGACACCCAAATCCCGAAGGTCATCGAGTTTGTTAAGAATCGACCTCAGTGGAGGTGAACCAAACATCGGCGGAACAACACCATAAAGAACCGCGTCGGGTTTCAATCGCGCTTCCACACCCACGGACGACGCCATCATTAAAGGAAGATACAATCCAAGCCAGCGAGCCATTCCCCCTCCCAGAAAAGGGGACTACATAGCGCGGATTCGCTTGCATGCTCAATCGTAACGTTTAGAAAAAATCGAAATTTGAGACGGCGAGTTACGGTGATTAACCCGCCTTGGCCTTGGCGCCAAAGCGTTTGTTGTAGACTTGTTTAAATTTTTCTTCGAACTGAGCCGGACTGAAGGGCTTAACCACGTAGTTATCCACACCGCTGGCAATGGCTTCTTGAACTTGATTGACCAGAGCCTCCGCCGTGACCATGAGGAATGGAATGTCTTTATAAACCGAAATTTTCCTGACGACTTTGAGAAGTTCCAGGCCACTCATATTCGGCATGTTCCAATCGCTCACCACGAACTGAATCGGATCCCTGGCCAATGCGGTGTTTTTTAAGATTTCGATGGCTTGGCGGCCATCCTCGGCCAGTTCTATGCGTTTGGCGCCCAATCGGGCGAGCTCCTGCGAAACCAGCTTCCGCATGAGCTGCATATCATCCACCACTAGAAATCGAATGCCGGAAATATCCATAAAGTGTCCCATTTTTTTATCGGCGCTGTTCAATGGAACTTAAATCTGGCCTCGATCTTGATTTCTAATTTCCGAAAACTTAACGCGGAAGAGAGGCTTTCATGACGGCGAATTTGAACAGCTTTCGTGCGAAAGTCCGGCAACTTTTTTTGATCTGTAATCAGCTCAGAGAAAGCACGAGCCGCGTTAACCAAACGATCAGTGAAGTTTATCAGATTTCATTACGATCCGGCATTTCGTCCAGTCACGTTGAAACCGGCAAACGGGCGTTCAATGAAATCGCCAAACAAATCGCGCGCTCGTCCAAAGTGATGGAGATGGAGTCGCTCTTGATTCGAAAAATCGGCACCCAAATCTCAAACCTAAGTTTGGAGTGCCTGAAGCGGTCCCTGCAGATCAGAAAGATCTACGAAGCCGAACTTCTCGGTTGCGGAAAGAACACGGCGACCGTGCAACGTACGATCAAAAAAATGGAAGCCGCGGTTTTTGAGCACGTGGATGAAATTGAAACCCTTTGTTTCAAAACCGAAGGTTTAAGTGAAAAGATCGCGCAACAGGCCGAAAGACTCTGGTCTTTGGCGATCAATCTGCGAATGGAAGCCGCTCAATCGGGCGACGAGGAAGAAATCTTTTTCTCGAATATCGGAAACGCCGTCGCGGCCGCCGGAGAGAAACTCAAAGAACAACAAAACGAATATCGAAAACTAATCCGGCACTGTGGAGAAATTCGCGCCGAGCTGAAATCGTACCAAGGAGAGTACTATCATGCAGCATAAGACGTTGTATGACGACGGAGATACACAATGGATTTACTTCGGTCGTGACCCCAACAAGGCGGAACAGGTCATTGATACGAACCAGTTCGTGGTCATTCATAAAGGCAAAGCCTTTGTGATGGACCCGGGTGGCACCGAAATATTTCCCTCGGTTTTAAGTCAATTGTCCGAGTTCGTGGAAGTTCACAACATCGAAGGATTTCTCTGCAGTCACCAGGATCCCGATATCATGAGCTCTCTTCCACTTTGGATGGAACTCGCGCCGCACGCCAAGGTGTATATGTCCTGGCTGTGGAAAGGATTCGTCAGTCACTTCGGTTATGAATTTCATGAAAATTTCATCACCGTAAAAGATGAAGGATGCACGATCATGTTGGGCGATCATCCGCTGCAACTTGTGCCCGCCCATTTTCTGCATTCTTCGGGGAACTTTCACCTGTACGACGCCAAAGCGAAAATCCTGTTCTCAGGAGACGTGGGCGCGGCCCTCGTTCCTGACAACTACGATATTATCGTCAAAAATTTCAGTAACCACATTCAGTACATGGAAGGGTTCCATCGTCGGTGGATGCCTTCCAACGAAGCGAAGCTGGACTGGTGCCGTAGGGTGGCGCGACTTGAGATCGATTTGCTCTGTCCGCAACACGGTTCCATTTTCAAGGGTGAAGATGTGAATAACTTTTTGTCTTGGTTTGAAACTTTGCGCGTCGGCGCGGCCGCATAGGAGAAAGTCATGAGTCAACTCAACGAACATTTTGAACAACTCAAAAAATCGGTTCACGAGATTGAACAGATGCTGAACGTGGTCCGGGACATCGCCAACAAAACGGATCTGCTGGCGTTGAACGCGTCCATCGAGGCCGCCCGCGCGGGCCAAGCCGGAAAAGGATTCGCCGTGGTCGCCGATGAAGTTGGTCGACTGGCGGAGCGTTCGCAAAAATCCATCGAGGCGGTGGATCTGGCATGCCAGTCGTTACGACAGTCGGTGGATCACCTGGCCCGAATCACAGCCGAAAGTTCAAAGCGAGCGGCCTAGATGGATGATCTTTTTCTCGAGTTTCTACTCGAAGCGGAAGAAAATCTCCAAGCCATCCAAGGGGCTTTGGATGTCTTGGTCATGCAACCGGACGATGAAGAGTCCTTCAAACGTCTGTTAAGGGCTTTGCACACCTTAAAGGGCGGATTCGGCGTTTTCGAAATGAAATCCGCCCAGGACGCGTGCCATCAACTGGAGAACCTTTGCGGACAGGACGGAAGCCGGCATGGAAAGGAATTTTACCTTTGGCTACAGGAAGCCACCCAAGGCTTTGAAGGTCTAATCCAACAGGCGCGCGAGGCCAAAACACCTTCAGATATCCCGATCACAATTCCACCGCAGCCGACCGCGGGCGAGACCTCACCTTCTCTCGAAGACGAATTCGCCATCGCGGAATTAACGGTGGAGCAATTTTTTGGGGAAGAGAAAAAACCGGAAAAAGAAGAAGTCAAAGTCGAAGCCAAAGAAGAAATAAAAGAACAACCAAAGCCCGCGCCAGTGCCCGAACCGCAACCAGCGTCCGCCACGGTGCGTGTTCCCCTTGCCAAAGTTGATACCGTGCTCGCGGGAATTTGGGAAGCCTTCATGGCACGAAACCGCATGAGTTATCTGATTGAACAGTCCCGACCCCATCTGCAGGAGGCGCCCGCCCTCTTAAGAACGTGGGAATCACTCGACTCCTCGCTTCGCCGGCTGATTGGAGATCTTGAATCACAGGTGATGGATCTTCGAATGGTGACGTTAAGCGGAGTTTTCCAAAGAATGTCACGCGTGGTTCAACAATTCGTCCACTCCCATGGCAAATCCATTGAGTTTGAAAGTCGAGGCGAAAACATCGAACTCGACAAACGGATCGTGGATTCTTTAGCGGATCCACTCATCCACTTAATCCGAAACGCCATGGATCACGGCATCGAGCCGCCCGATGTTCGAAAAGCCAAAGGCAAAGATCCCACGGGTAAAATTCAGCTGACAGCCGAAATCAGCGGCGCCGAAGTCGTGATTTCCGTCATTGACGACGGCAAGGGACTTGATCCCGAAGTCTTGCGCCAAACCGCGATCAAGCGCGGGCTTTCACACGCGGCCCAGGTCTCGGACGAGCAAGCCATCAATCTGATTTTCGAATCCGGTTTCTCCACCGCTGAAAGCGTCAGTGAAATCAGCGGCCGCGGCGTCGGTATGGACGCGGTCAAAACGCAAATCGAAGCGCTCTCCGGCCGCATTGAAGTTAAATCCTCGGTGGACGTGGGGTCGACCTTCTTGATTCGCATTCCCTTGAGCGTTTCCGTCTTGAATTCCCTGATTTGCACGATTAACGGCATGGAATACGCGATTCCGCACACGGATATCATCGAAGCCCACACCCTGGATCAATCCGAACTTAAGCCGAACGGTCCGGAGCGTTTTTACAACTTCCGGGGCGAACCCATTCCGGTGTTCGATATGACCAAATTATTTCCGCGGACGGAAAGGGAGGAGTTAAGTATCATCGAACGGAAAGTTTCCCTCCTTGTCGTGCGCACAGGCGAGGATGGTTCCGCATGCAAGTATTCAGGCCTGGTGGTGAGCGGAATCAGTCACAATCAGGAAGTGGTGATTAAGCCAATTCCGCCTCTGGCGTTGTCGCTTCCGTATGTCTCGGGTGTTTCGATTCTGGCCGATGGCCGCCCGATATTCCTTCTCTCACCCAATAAACTCATTCAGCAAAGGTGCACTCATGTCGCAATGGCTAGCTGAAATCTTCGAAAAGCAATCCTCGTCCGCTACTACGGACGCGGCTTTAAGGGAAAATACCGTGCCGGCTCTGGCGATCGAATATCACGATCGCCGCTTTGTCTGTGATTTCGAGTATCTCTCCGAGGTGATCGAGACCGATGTGATTATTCCCTACCCCGAGAACCGGGGCGCTCACGTGGGCATTATTAACATGCGCGGAGAGGTTGTTCCCGTTTATTGCCTCCACTGCCTCCTATCGGGTGAAGTTCCACCGACGGGAAAACCGATTCATAGTGAGCGCATGATCGTCTTCCGCGTTCCCGATGGGGCGTTCGCGATCTGCGCTGATAAGGTCCAAAAACGGTTAATCAGTCCGGAAGCCTTTGGTCAAAGCTCCGAAATCGAAATCGAGGGCAAAATTCATAAAATCCTGAGCCATGAGTTTTTCAGCAATATCCGTGAGATGATCGCATGACCCAAAAAACCGACAACTTCGCCAATTTGGAGTTTTTTCTTCCCTTTGAACCGACTCATGGGTGCCCTTGTCCTTTTGTATTCAACGTGCAGAAAATCAAAGAGGTCATCGAGATCACTTCAATTAACCGGCTTCCGCCCGTTTACCATCCGTTCTTTGGCATTTACGATCTCAGAGGAACGCCGCTTCCTCTTCTTTCTCTCGAATTTTTAATGAGCGACGGAAAATGGACCAAGGAAGAAGCCTTGGAGACATTCGAGCGGGACTGGAGTGGATATAAAATCATCGTATTGGACGTTCAGGGGTTTTATGTTGGGGTCGTCGCCGCGTGGGTGGGTCGAATCCTCGATCCCAAGAAGATCGAGTATCTCCCCTCGCCTGGAACTTTGAATGGTAATCGCGCCGGCTTCGTGAACGGTCTCATCAAATCCGACAACCGAATGTACTACATGCTCGACATCGAGTACGTTTTGGCCGAGCTCAATGGTGGCTTTATTGAAAAATCGAATCTAAAAAGCCCAGTGGAAAAACGCTTCACCGGTTTGAATGTGCTGGTCGCCGAAGATTCCCGCCTTTTTCAAAAGAAGGCGCTCAAGTTTTTTGAATCCTTGGGATTTCAAGTCACACTGGCCGAAAACGGCGAAGCGGCACTCAGAACTTATATGGAAAATCCCAAAAAATTTGATTTAATTTTCGCGGATATTGAAATGCCGATTCGAAACGGCGTCAGTTTTATTCAGGAAGTTCGGCGTACCGACCATGGCAAAGATGTTCCCGTCATCTTCAACTCCAGTCTTTCCAATGAAGGTCTAATTAGGGATATCACCCAGCAGAATCTGGGCGATTACATTGTCAAGTATGATGAACTTCGCATCGTTGAATTGCTGAATCGCTTGTTGGATTCCAATCGCTTGGGTGGTAGCCGCCAAGCGGCATGAGCGCGAACTGGACTCATCGTTTGAACACTGATCCGCTACTCTTGAGCCATGATTTTCGCATGGCTCATCACTTTGGCCTTCGCGTCCGATTGCGCTCACGACAGTAAAACGTTCCGTTGCGTTCAATACGTGAAGAACTATGACGGCGACACCGTGACGGTGAAAATCCCCGGAGTCCATCCCCTTATCGGCGATAATATCAGCGTGCGTATTACCGGCATCGACACTCCGGAAAAGACCGGCAAAAAACCCTGTGAGAAGGAACGCGCCCGGGACGCGCAACGCTTTGTCGCCAACCAGCTTAAAAACGCCAAATCCATTGAACTACGCCAGGTGGGTCGCGACAAATACTTTCGCATTCTCGCTGAAGTCTGGGCGGATGGTCAGAATGTGGGGGACTTATTAATCAAGAACAAATTGGCACTGCCTTACGATGGTGGACGCAAACCCGCCGGCACGAATTGGTGTCTTAGACCGGCACCTTGATGTGCCAAGGTTCAAAACGAACTCCCAGTTCATTTCTTTCGGTGTAGCGGATTTCGACGTAACCCAGTTCCAACAACCGCTGAAACTCATCCGTTGCCGCGAAATCGGAAGTGAAGTTTTTCAATCCGAAGCCGATCTTTCCAATATCGAAGTCGCCCAAACCATGAAACGAGTAGCCCGGCGGCGCAATGGATCGCGAAGCCTTCGACATATTACCGTTGGTTTCAAGCGCCTTTTCAAGAAACAGATGGAACTGTTTGGCCACCGCCCGCACACCGGAAGTCAAAAGCAGGGATTCTCCAACGTCCCGTCGAATGCTTTCATAGATCTCGATGGGTTTTCCTTTACGGAGAAAGTGGCCCGTATAAGGGATCTTGGCCACATCCTTGGCGTGAACCACATCGGTCATTTTCTGAAAAACCTTGCCGCCGAAAAACCCGTATTTCTTGGCGTCAAAGTAAAAAAGCTCCTCCATAAAGAGCTTTTCCTCATTGGTGACTTCACTCATTCCGGCGCCGTACTTTGAAATCCTGAAAAACTCGTCGATGCCAAGTAAGTTGAAATTGCCGTGGCCCACGTATTTCTGTGCGGCCCGCAGTTTTTGAACCACCTCGCGAACCAGCTCTAATTTCCGGTCCCTGAAATAAATGTCGTCGGGAAAATCCTGTGAAAAGTACGCGCTTTTCGTCCGCACGTCTTCCAGAATTTCCTTGGACAATTTATTCGGAGCCGGCGCCGGTTGGGATTCCACCGCCTTCACTTCCCCCATATCATCCACCGTGGATTCAGCGTCGGAATTCTTCGGGGCGCGTCTGAAATAGGCGAACGGCCAAATCGAACATCCACAAAGCGTGAACGCACCTGTGGCCGAAAGAAATCGAAAAAAATCGCGCCGTTTCATTACAGATTAATTATGTAGTGGGCCAGATATAATGCCCAGAGTAATACATCCAAACTGGACTCGTGTGAACCAAAAGCCCAAAGACGATCGTCGGGGTTGTCACACTAAAGTCCTTATTACACCCGATGCACCCCGACAGAGCGATGATCGATCCTACATTGGATCAGTGATATGTTGGCTTCACTTTCTTGGCGCGGGGAGAAGCTGGAGGTTTCTATGCCACTGAGAGCGAGAGCCGCTTTGACCACGCCAACGGATCTTGGCGCCGCCGCGGCCAAGGACATCGCCACGGGATTGAACCTTTTATTGGCCGATGTGTTCGCGCTTTATATAAAAACCAAGAACTTTCACTGGCATATGAGTGGTCCCCATTTTCGGGATTATCATGAAATGCTGGATGAACAGGCCGACCAATTACTGGCGATGACCGACCCCATTGCCGAACGTGTACGCAAAATCGGCCCCCGCACGCTTGGGTCCATCGGGCAAATCGCGCGCTCCCAGAGAATTCGTGATAACGAAGCGGAGTTCGTGTCCCCTAATGACATGCTCAAGGAACTTGAAGAGGACAACCGGCACCTGACCAAAATGCTTCGCGAAGTCCATGACATCTGTGACACAAACCGCGATTTCGCGACCAACAGCATGATTGAAGTCTGGATCGACGAAACCGAGAAAAGAAGCTGGTATCTTTACGAAGCCACACGGCAATCGTAAGGTCGGCTGGACGGCGTTTTGCAACCTGTGTTACTCTGCCCAAATGCAAAACGCCACGAACTGCCTTAAATGCCAATCCGAAAATATTTACGCCGACGGAAATCTCTGGATCTGCCCTGAATGCGGCCACGAATGGAGCATCTACGAATCAGAAGCCAAGGCCGCGCCGACCGAAGAGGAGAACGTCATCCGCGACGCCCACGGAAATATTCTTAAAGACGGCGATTCCGTGACCGTCATAAAAGATTTGAAAATTAAAGGCGCATCGTCGGTTGTCAAAGTCGGCACGAAAGTCAAAAATATTCGCCTGATCGATGCGGGCGATGGGCACGATATCGCTTGTAAGATCGATGGTATCGGGGCCATCAATCTCAAGTCCGAATTCGTCAAAAAATCTTAAACGTTAAATATTCATGGCCAAAGCCCAGCCTCTTAGAAAATCAGAATTCGTCACCTTAATGGCTTTGCTGACATCACTTCCCGCCCTATCGATCGACAGTATGTTGCCCGCCATGCAACAAATCGGCACGGACTTCAAAGTCATTTCCCCCGCGGAAATTCAACTTGTCGTGGCGGCGCAATTTTTTGGTTTCGGTTTCGGGCAGCTGATCTTAGGACCGCTCTCGGATGTCTTTGGGCGCAAACCACCGATTTACGCGGGTCTAGGCATTTTCATCCTGGGATCCATTATGTCGGGCGCCGCACTTAACTACGATGTTTTTATTCTCGGGCGATTTTTACAAGGATTCGGTGGCGCGGCCCCTCGGATCATCGCACTGGCTCTGATCCGCGATCAATTTTCGGGCAATGCGATGGCGCAGATCACGTCATTGGTCATGACGATTTTCATTCTGGTGCCGGCTCTGGCGCCGACTCTGGGCCAAGGAGTTCTTTTGTTTTCAGGCTGGAGGGCGATCTTCTTCGTCCTTTTCCTGGTCGGTGTCATTACCTGGATCTGGTTCGGACTCAGACAACCCGAAACGCTCGCCAAAAAAGCACGTAAGCGCCTCACCATAAGGCAGTTCGCAAGCGGGGTCTATGAAACCTTCTCCCAAAAAACAACTGTCAGTTGCATGATCGTCTCTGGCCTGGTTTTCGGAATTTTCATCGGCTATCTGGGGGCCGTTCAGGAGATATTCGCGAAGCTCTTCAATAAAGGCGACCAGTTCCCGCTTTATTTCGGCATTTTGGCGCTCTCCATCGGTTCCGCCTCTTTCTTCAACTCCCGTTTGGTCATGGCTCTTGGAATGCGGCGGCTGATCTTGATCGCCCTTCTGTGGATGTCCGTCCTCTCGAACCTTTTCGTTCTCTATCTGACGCAATTTCAACAGGGGATTCCGCCATTTTGGCTTTTTATGGCCTACATGATGCTGAACTTTTTCTCGGTGGGTTTTCTCTTTGGTAATTTGAACGCATTGGCCATGGTTCCCCTTGGTCATATCGCCGGTTTGGGGTCGGCGATTTTAGGGTTTGTACAAAGCACCATCTCGGTGATCATCGGGATTTCCTTAGGCCGATTTTTTCATGATGGAATCGTTCCCCTGGTCGTGAGTTTCAGCACGGTCGGTTTGATTTGCATTTTTATCTTCTTTTTGACGGGACAGTTCGAAGAAACCTTAAGAAGACAAACTCGGTGAGACATCAAGCCGAACCCAGGAACGGTTCGGCTTGATGTAAGAACTTAATTGGATTTTTTCTCTTTTGTCTTTCTATCGGTGTCGGATTTCGCCGACTTATCCGGAG
The DNA here is from genome assembly GCA_041690295.1 of Bdellovibrionales bacterium. Taxonomy (GTDB): domain Bacteria; phylum Bdellovibrionota; class Bdellovibrionia; order Bdellovibrionales; family UBA1609; genus JALHOQ01. The sequence goes on along the minus strand of JAWLHR010000005.1, from coordinate 27,386 downwards.
TCGCGGTTTTGCCGGAAGCTTCGGCCTTTGCGTCACCACAGCCGCAGCTTTCCGTTTTGGCGGCCGCTCCGCATTTACAATCTTCTTTGCTGTCGCAGCCGCAATCCTTGTTCATCTTCGATTTAAAGAAGGCTTTCCTCTCCTCCTTGGTCACCTTTCCGTCATTATTCGCGTCCATCTTTTTGAATTTTTCCGCGTGAAACTGATCGAACTCAGCTTTGGTCACAGTGCCGTCTTTATCGGCATCCATCTTTTCCCAATGCTTTTTAAAATGCTTATGATGCCCGTGATGATGATGCCCTTTACCATGGTGATGATGTTTATGGGCACATCCAATCGCCATAAAGCTCAAAGCAAAAAGCATGGTGATCATGACCTTCATTACGTTACCTCCTAGCTTGTTATGCTCGAAATGGTAGCAGATAACCTTCGCATGTTAAAACCTTAAATCATGTGTTTGAACGCACGGATCGGCGGATTTGGTTTACGAGTCGTAATTTTAAGAACTAAAATCTGGAATACATCTTTCAAGGAGGAATTTGGATATGACACCACAATCACTGCGCTTCGCCGCGGCTCTGACCGCCGCCATTTTTTCCACCACGCAATTGACCGGTTGTATGGCGGGAAACTATGGATTGGTGCGTTCAGTCGCCAATTGGAATCTTCGATTTCAGATGGTGCCGAGAATCCTTCTCTACATCGGAATGATAATTATTCCCGTCTACCCGTTGGCCATGCTTTTTGGCGTCGTGATCAACAACACGATTGAGTTTTGGACCAATTCACCTCTTGTGCGGGCGAAAAACGAAACTTTCAAGAAAGACGGCCTTCGCATCGATGTGGCGCACACGATGGATCCGCTTCGCCGGAGCGTGTTCACCGCCTATGATCGCGAGGGCCGGGTGCAAAATGTTTCCGAGCTTCGCGAAACCAGGAACGGCACGATTGAAGTTGTTCTCAACGGTCAGGTGAAAGCCGAGGTCAGCGCGATTGGTGATGGAATGGCGCTCTTATCCGTTTTCAGTCCCGCGGGTCGCACAAATATTCATAAGATTCAGACATCACCGGTGACATCCATGGATCAAACTCAAATGATCCAAAGCCTTCGAACACAGCTGGCGCAGGTCAAAATCAATGACGGTGACCGGCTGGCGAACCGCTGATTTGTTAAATTCCCCGTTCTGATAAAACGCCGTCAACGACCGCGAATTCCGCGGTCGTTAGGCTCTGTTCCGCCCATGCGCGAATCTGAATGCCTATGGCCACCAGATGATTGCGGACCGCGCGCCGGACGGCTTTGACATCCCTTCCGTCGACAAGCTCATGATCCGGCGATGTTGAAGGTTTCAACATTTTGCTCTCATCGACCAACTGGCGGAGTTTTTTCCGCGGCGTTTGGTGATCCATCCAGTCGATGAAATCAATCATCCGTCCTTCACCCAGTTTTTGACCCAAAACGTACATGGCCGAGGAGATCAGTTGGGAGTTGAAATGGTACAAGTCCAAATCCGGCATGGCCTCATTGAGCGAAGCCACGACCGGGCGGCGTAAGCTTCTGATCCGGTTCACCTTGACCTGATAGGTCTCACCGTTTTGTTTAGAGAGATTCACATTCGCCGCTTCGGGTAAAATGAAGTCAGTTTGCCCGGTGGCCAAATACGCCAAATAGTCGGCCCTGGCCTCGCGCCAAAACAAATCACGGTGCGATTTTACATTTTCCGTTTGATGGGCCAGCTCATGGGCCAAGACGAATCGATTGGTGACGAAGTGGTAAGTGTCGGAGTAAGCGGGAATGACGAAAATTTCCGGATCCCGCTCAAAATCTCCCTTCTCATGACGTCCCTCGAAAATTTTGTTGCCGCCGAACACTCCGGGAATCCCGATCATGCTTTTTGAACTTCCGATCCACGGAGTCCCAAGTTCAATGTTTTTCCAGCTCAAATGGGAGTCCGGCGACAGTCCCAAAAAACGGATCGCATGCGGATGAGCCTCAACCAAAATCTGCAAATAGGAAGTAAACGAAAACCCCAGAACATTGAATGCGTCCATCAAGGTGCCGACTTCGCGAACCGTTCTTTCAAAAAGTTTCGATGGAGAGAATGTGTTCTGGGAAGCGGATTGCGATAAAATCCGAACATTAAACCGGTGATCGCTATAAACCGGCCTGATCCTTGATATCAGTGCCGGTATGTTTTCCGTCGTTTTTTCCAAATAAGTCGTGCCCAGAAGTAAGTCGGAACAATCAGTTGAATGGGCAAGCGCGGAAGGTTGGATGAGAAATAAAGTGACTAAACTTACTAGCGAGACTTTGAATCTCAAAGAAAACCCCAATCGTAGGATTTGGTTCTCCTTAAAATAAAATTCCAATTGCCGTCAATATTTCTGGCGAATTTCCGGCCGAACGCTTCGCACGTAGTCTATTCAAAACGAAAATCTCAAACTTAGTAGATTTAGACTAGCGCGGGGAATTTGTATTCTTTTCTTCTGGCACGGGTGCTCCACCGTGAATCATGTCAGAAACAATGCCCGCGCTTTTTCCGTTTTCCGCGGCGACAACTCCAACAAGATGCCCTGTGATGAAGATCACGAAAAACCACATCGAAATTTCATGGGCTTCCTTGATTCCCGTCGTCAGATCCTTGGTGAGACCGAGTTCAGTCTGATATGTCAGAGCCAAACCGGAAATCACCATGAACGCCGTCATTAGATAAAAAACCGCGTATCCGGTTTTAACCAACGCGAAATGCGCCGCCGACCGGCGATCACTTTTCGGAGTTCGACTCCAGTTCAAAAATATTTTGGCTCCCGCCAGTCCCGGTAGAGTCCGCTCAACCCGCCAGGCAATCCAGATACGTATGAGAAGCAACACACTCAGCAATAAACCAAGGTTGATGTGCCAGTCCCAAAGTGGGTTGCGAATCGAGACCGCGATATCCCGGGCGAGCTCAGGCGAAATCGTATGACCGGCGTCACTAAGTTTTTGGCTGATCAACGCCGAATTCGTACGCCAACTTAACAGCGTCTTCCGTAACAACACAGTGCCCAGCAAAGCCAAAATCGCGAAGGCGTTGAGCCAGTGCCAAAGACGAAGGCTGAGAGGCTGATACTTTTTGAAACCGTAGCCCATAGTTCGAAGTCAATTACAGCAGTGTCGGCAGGCCGTCAAAAGCAATTCACTTCGTTTTCAATCCGGCCATTCAGCCGTAAGCTGAACGGATCTTATCCATATCCAGCTTGACCATTTTCAACATGGCCCGCATCGCCCGGCGGGCCTTTTCTTTGTCCGGACCATTTATGAACATATCCAGGTTTTCAGGCACGACCTGCCAAGAAACACCGAACTTGTCCTCAATCCAACCGCAGTGGATTTCTTTTCCTTCGGCCCCGATCTTCTCCCAAAACGAATCGATTTCATTTTGATCCTTACAGGGCACGACAAAAGAAATCGCTCCGGTCAACACCATCGGAGATGGGTTCCCCGCATCCATTATCACTAATTCAGATTCACCGATTTTTAGGCACGAGTATTTAAGCGAGTTTTCTATTCCGCCTTCGTTCTTCTTATATCTCTCCTCCTCAAGTACCGAACTATCGGCGAAGATGGAGAGGTAATGCTCCATCGCTTCGGGGCCCAAACCCTGCTTTTCACCTCCGAAGATCACTGTCGGCGTAACTTTTAGTTTTTCACCCTCTTTCATTATCAGCTGCCAATGAACGCCGAACTTGTCCGAAAAAAAGGTGTATCTTGGGCTGAATGGATATTCGCCGATTTCAATCAAAGCAGTTCCGCCCGGTGAGAGCTTTTGATGAATTAAGTCTAATTCCTCCTTAGAGCCTACCGTCACCATCAGTGAAACCGATGGCGTGTGCTCGTAGTAAGGGCCCCCGTTGAGCAGATGAATTTCAGAGTCGCCGATCATAAGTTTGACCAGCATGACATCACCGGATTTGATTCCTCCAGCTTCGGGCGGAACTTCGTCGAAATGGGAGATCTTCTTTATTCGCGTATCGGGAAGCGCGAGTTTGTAGAACTCGGCCGCTTCGCCGGCTTCGCGTGTGTACCAAAGACAAGGTACGATTCGTCGCATTCTCCCTCCCATTTCAATTTCCGCTTTGGCCTTCGATCAGCGCCTTTAAATTGTTTATCCCTTTGGTGAACTGGTCGGCGACCATCTTTTCGCAATCAATAAAAACATTCATGAGTTTACCCAAAAAGCCGCCATCACCGGTCATCGACCACGAAAAGCGCGTACCGGCTTCCTCTTTTGTCAGCCGATATTGAACTAAGTTCTCGGCTTTCATGGGCTTCAGCATGGTCAACTTGATCTCAACAAGTTCATTCGGAATGAGGTTTATAATTTCAAGACGGCCGCTCCCCGCCTGACTGTTCCCCTCGAACTCCATGACGGAACCGATTTGCGCATCAGGCCCCGAAAACGTGGTTTTCATATTGGGATCCATTTGCACGTAGGGAGACCATTGATCACCTTTTTTGAAATCGCTGATGTACGGAAAAATAACTTCAGGTTCCGCGGCGATGATTCCACTTCGTTCGTAGTGAAACTTCCCATCGCGGGTCGCGACAATCCCAAGAAAAACCGCGACGATCAAAACTAAGCCGATCCCAATCTTAATAAGCATTCCAATCTCCCCTCTCCTATACGGCTCATATTACATACTATTTAGTATGTTGTCTATAGAAAAGGAAATTGCTAATATTTGTTTAATTGATGAAAACCGCGAATAAACGCATCAAAAAGAAAACCCGTAATCTTGAGCTGTCTCGCAAAGAGATACTGGGCGCGGCTTTTCAAGAAATCTTCGCGCGCGGGTTTCAAGGTGTCAGCGTGGACGACATCGTAGCCAGGACTTCGTTGACCAAAGGCGCTTTTTATCATCAGTTTCCCACCAAACTCGACCTTGGTTACGCCTTGGTCGAAGAGGTGATCACACCCATGATCATCGAGCGATGGATCAAGCCGCTGGATCAATACAAAAATCCTCTTCAAGGAATCCTCAAGCGGATGCAGGAACTGATCGGAAATTCTTCTCCAGCGGATCTTAGGTATGGATGCCCTTTGAATAATCTCGTGCAGGAAATGGCCCCAGTCGACCCGGGATTCAAAAAACGTCTGAGCGCCGCGCTTGAACTTTGGATCACTGAAACAGATCGCCATTTACGGCGGGCGAAAAAAGACGGATATATCAAACCTGAAGTGAATACGCGCAGGGCCGCTCATTTCATCGTTATGGCCCATGAGGGTTTTTTTGGAATGCTCAAAGGATTGGAAGATCCCAAGGCCTTCGATGCGTTGTATGAATCCCTCAAGCGATTCTTCGATTCCATCTCAACTTAGCTGGCACTTTCCTTGCTCCGATATCTCACGTGAATCGCACGTTGTTGTATGCCCTGGTTGCCGCCCAGCTCACAGGCCCACAGAAGGCGTGGTCCATGGATTGTGAGCGGTGGCTGTCTTTACCGAAACTCACCTCGAGGACTCAATCAGCGGATTCGATTCTGCGAAGGTGGCCGCGAGTTTCCGTTCGCGGATCGCTCTATGACAGCGCAATCCCTTCAAGGGGATTCGTGCGCTGGCCTCACTCTCGGAATCTACAAGGCGTTTACGGAGACCTTAAGACTCTCAAGATTTCACGAAAATACTCGCTTTTAACCGTCACCGATCGCAAAGGGCGAATTCATGTGTTCGACCTGAGCGATCCCCTGGACATTTATGACTCGCGCGAGGCCAGCGCCGACGAAATTCGGCATCTAGAAAGACTCGGTGAACAGAAACTTATTCGCATCGACCGCCGCCAGTTTGAACTCGCGATGAACCAACTGAACAATGAACGAAGACAATCTCTCATCAAAGACTCAATCCAAGCGCACAAGATCAAGCACATTCAAAACGCTTACACGAAACTGATGAAACTTGCCGCGCTCTCCACCCCAGCCGTGCTCGTTTTTTGGAACGCATCCTATCTTTTGCGCGATTTTGGCGTGATTGAGGGGGATTTTTTCCAATTGCACAGTTCGAATTTTTATCTTGGTCTCTTAGGTATGGCGTCAGTGCACTCAGCGATATCGAGCGTTTGCCCAAAAGCGCGCCATATAGGCTTGGGTGTGGCGGTGGCCTTGAACCTGACGGCCAATATTTTCGAGGAGATTGATTTTAAGCTGGGCCAATCGGACTGGATTGATTTCAGTTCCGGTGCGCTGGCTTCGCTGTTTTATGTGGGCGTTTATTTGTGGATTGAAGCACAGTCGCGAAATACCAATTTCAATAGTCTCATTCCTAACAACTCCACAAGTGCGCTGCACCAGAGTTTGCGCGACTGGAAAGCCTGGTGCATTCCTTTTAAATAACCATTGGAGATCGGAATGAAATTTCGCCTGTTTTTTCTAAGTTTCGCGTTAATGATCAGCGCTTGCCACACGAAGCCCAAAACCGATGTGAGCAAAACACCCGCAACGATCCGGGAAGCCGTGGCCAACACGGATTACCGCTCAGAGGCGAATCGCGCCCGAGATCAGTATCGCCATCCGGCTGAAACACTCACCTTCTTTGGACTCAAACCGGAAATGACCGTCATAGAGATCACTCCGGGAAGAGGCTGGTATATGGAGATTCTGGCTCCCTTGATCAGCGGTAAGGGTAAATACATCGCCGCCCTGCCGGTGCCGGAATCGGATTACTTAAAAAAAGCCAACGAGCATGTGCATTCGTGGTTGCAAAAGCACCCCCATCTTAAGGTGGAAACAGCCACTTTCGCTCCTCCCGCGGATTTAGTCCCCGAGGCGTCAGCGGATATGGTTTTGACCTTCCGAAATGTTCACAATTGGATGGTGAAAGACAAAGCGCAAGACGCTTTTAAAGCGTTTTACAGAGCGCTAAAGCCAGGCGGAATTTTGGGCGTGGTTGAGCATCGCGCGAAGCCCGGCTCCAAGGCGGATCCCCAGAAGACCGGATACATGACCGAAGATGAAGTGATTAAGCTCGCCACCAAAGCCGGATTCAAATTGGATGCGAAATCCGAGATCAACGCCAATCCCAAGGATACAAAAGATCACCCGAGCGGAGTGTGGACGCTTCCACCCACGTTACGGCTGGGAGATAAAGACCGCGCCAAGTATCTCGCCATCGGCGAAAGTGACCGGATGACCCTTCGGTTTATAAAGCCCGCGGCCAATTAAGCGGGCTTTCAATTGTTCAAATTTAAGACAATTGCTACCACCCTGGGCAGCGAACCTTGCGTCGTGAGCCGAAAATTCAAAAACTCACGGCACCTTGGTTGCATTTAATGCCTCTCGATGCTGCCACTCGCGCTCTTGCTTAGCCTTAGCGTTCTGTCCACGGAAATCGCGGCCCAATCCCCAACAATCGTGATCCTGGATTCGGGGCACGATCCAGAGAATCAAGGCTCCACGGGTACCTGCGGAAAAACCGAAATGCAATATAACGATGAGATGACCATGGAGCTGCATAAGGCCATGTCGAAAGATCGTAACTATAAAACCGTGCTCACGCGCAAGCCCGGGCAGCCCGTCGAAATTTCATCTTTGTCAAAAGATGTATTGAAGAAGAGTTTAACACCCCGAGCTTTCGCCGGTTTAAAAAATTCCTCGGCACTTCACGGGCGGGCGGCGATCGCTAATGCCTCCAACTGCGATCTTTTTGTCTCCATCCATCACGATTCCACTCTGGCCGATTTCCAAGAAGGCAAACCCGTGTGCGAAGTCGATCCGGTGAGTAAGAAAAAAACTGGTGGCGTGCGACTTTCACAGTCGTTCAAGGATAAATATGAAGTGGGATACAGTGTACTGATTCTCGACGACGGTTCAGCCCGTGCGGCCGAGTCGCGCAAACTCGCGGCTTATATCGCCAAGCGAATCAAAACTGATCTTAAGAGAACCCCATCCAATTACCACGGTCGCGACGGCGACTGTCTTTTCTCGGACGGAACGCCGGACTGCCGGGATGTGAACCCTGAACTTGGAATCATTCATCGTAACATCGCCGTTCTCCGTGAGACTCGGTGTCCCGCTGTATTGGTCGAAGTTGGGAACATCGTCGACGGCGGTCCGGACGGCGATGAAGGAAAAATCAATAACGATGAGTTTCGCGGAAAAATGGCCGACGCGATCAAGGCGGGAATTGATGATTACCTGAAAGCTTCAAGAACCGAGATTCCGATCGGCGGCGGTGGTTTTGGCTTCGAACCATCGGACGCGCAAAGATGATCACTTGCGATTTTCGCCTTGGCGCTCACCACCCAGTTTCGATCGAATCAGTTGAATCAGCTCCTCAGCATACGAACCTAACCAGTACGAGTCACTCTTGGGCTCTTTGTTCGCGTCATCGTCCTCTTTCGCCGTCGCCGAAGGCCGGCGCTTAAAAACAACCGTCTCACCGCTTCCGTCGACCTCACCGTCTCCAGCCTCAGCGATGACTCCGCCTTTTGGTTTAGCCCGAGCCTGCTGCCGAGCTTTCTCTTGCACCGGCGGAAGTCGCCGCTTGGGCGGAAGCTTTGTGGCGACTGTTGGTCGGGTCTCAGCCGCCGGCGCATGTCCACGCAAAGCACGAAGCCGTTCCACAAGATCAGGCCGGCGGCCGATATGCCAGTACCGGATCAAGAGATCGGTACCTTGCTCATGATTCAAACGAGGCGCTTTTTTAATTCGCAATACCTGACCCCGTTTCAACCAGCTCTCGCGCGGAAGCCCATTCCATTCGGCGATCCGGTCCGCCATGCGACGGTCACCATAAAGCTCGCGGGCGATGGCTGACAGCGACGGTGCACGTTCATTCACAACATAAATAAGCTCACCGCGTTCATTCTCGATCAAAATCCGCGCGACCGTCGGGTCCGCCCCGACGTTCGGAGATATAAAAAATGCGATGATGAGTGCGCTAATTGCTCTCATGCCTGTCTTTTCGGCCAGCTCGACCATGGACTTAACCGAGGGCGTGTCGGAAAATTGTGGGCGCCTTCAGAAAATTTGTGCTTTGGTCGGGCTTTTCTGGACCAAAGGCGGTGAAATACCGGTCAGAACCAGGACTATGATCGGGAAAATCGATCGCAAGACCACGAAATTTTGACGCCTTCGCCGGACCAAAGTTCGGCGCTCATTTTGATTTCGAATACCAGAGGTTCAAGTTCCACAAATCCTCGAACGATAAGCAAATCGTGCAATCAATTGCAGAGGAGACAACTATGAATCCAATCAAGTATCTCAGAATCGTGATGGCCGTGATGTTGGCCACCATGGGACCCAATGTTTTCGCGATCGATACGGCCATTGCCACTCTCGAGCTGAGCGGTAACGTGCCCACGGTTTTCAGCTTGACCGCACGCGGTCTTCCGGGCGACCTCGATCTCACTCCGAACGTTGAAGTCCAGAACCGTTTGATTGGAATTCTTCACTTCAAATACAACCAAGACGTCGACACGATCACCTTTGAATCGAGCACAGGTTCCGGTATGCCGGAAAACGCGGCCGGCGACGCCTATGATTTCGGCACTGACTTTTCGGTCAGCATTACGCCCGACTGCTTTTCCATCGATGAAGCCGACATCACTGACGTCGTTCTGTCGGCTCCGGTTGAAGCGGCTTCGGATGAAGCCCGCGACCTCGCCAACAACGGTGGAAATGGTGTGATCGAAGATTGCCACTTGACCGCCAGCTGGGGTGGCACAACGGCTTCCTTACCTTTGGCCGGTGTTTACTCGATGACCATCACCGTGACGATGGTGTCACAGTAATCGCAAGCTAAGATTCGAAGTTGTACCCCTCTTCAATACGACAACGGGCCCGTTCTTCAGACGGGCCGTTTGTCTTTTTAGACCTCGGTCGCATTGCAAGCCCCTCCACACTTTCTTAATCTACATCAATGTAATACGAGGAGGAAAAATGCACGGATCGCATTTACTCTTGATCTTAGGACTTTGGGCCGCATCGGCCCACGCGGCTTTCGATATGTCACCTATCGTGGTCAAGATGACTCCCAGCGGACCCGGCGCGACGACCGCCATCACGCTGACCAACGGCGACGACAACAAAACGCCCGTTCAAATCTCCATTTACAAGCGCGACCCGGATGAGAACGGCAAAGAGAAGTACACCGATAAAGATAACGGTGAAAACTTTCAGATCTTCCCCACTCAAGTGATCTTGAATCCCAAAGAGAAGCGAACCATCCGCATCACCTATGTGGGAGATCCTAAAATCAAAAAAGAACTCGCCTACCGGATTATCGCTGAAGAGTTTCCGATCAACGTGAGCGATCCGAACCGGGTTAAAAACAAGGCCGTGGCCTCCATCGCCATCGCCACCAAATACGTGGGATCTCTTTACGTCACTCCCAACGGCGCCAAACCGGATTTAAAAATCGAGGCCTCGCTTTCGAAAGAAGGCAAAAACAATGAAATGGTGATTGTTATGGAAAATCGGGGCACGCAGCATACGATTTTAAGAACTCCGAAGTTTAAGATCACCGCCAAGGACAAAGAATTCGAAATGCCACAGGATTTGGCGAAGAAAATTGGCACGAACAATATCCTGGCCGGAAAATCACGCAAGTTCGTGATTCCCTGGCCGAGCAATGTTCCGGCTGGACCGGTGAAGGTCTCCGTTGACGTGGCTAAGAAATAGCCTTCCGAATTTTATCGTCTTCTTAACAATTCTCGCGCCATCCGTGATGGCGCAAATGCCCCCGAGTGCTCCTCAGGAAACCAGAACCGTAAAAGAGGGCCCTAAACCCAAAGAGTTCGACGAGAAACACCTCAAAGGCGTCGACACGTCCACTCGGCGCGAACTGAGCGACGAGGAAATTCAACAGCAGTTTTTTAAAAAATCTTCCGCCGCCGCGCCTCCCACCGTCGTCTACATGCCGGTTTTTTACGAGCGCATGGAAACGGCTCTGGCGAAAATCAAAACCGTGGTTACACAAACCCCTTCCGAGCTGACGGTGGAAGCCGATGCCAACGCTTTGTTTGTCATTCTTGACCAGGTTGTGGATAAAGCGTGGCTCAAGAAACTGAACGACTTGCGTAGCGAGTGCAAAGGCAAAACCGAATGCATGGTGCCGCTCAGCCGATTCGCCGATCCGGAAGTGAAAATTAATTTTGACGAATCGGCTCTGGAATTGCGAATACATGTTCCACCTGAGCTTCGATCGGAGAAGATCTCTTCACTTTTCAAGTCGGGCTCCAGTTACTCTTACGATCCGACTGATCATCCATCCTGGTTCAGCAGCTTTATTAACGCCAATTTTTCTCAGGTTTTTCGCTCCGATGCTCCCGAACTCGAGAACGGACGGGAGCCAGTGACCGCCAGCTTGGATAGCGGCACCCGCCTCGGTGGATTATTGATCGAAGCGCGCGGACGGTGGACGGAGCCACGAAAAGAAATCGACAGTAAAAATCCGCCCTTTGTTCGCGAGGATGTCCGCGCGGTTTACGATTGGGAACGCAAACTCTTGCGCGCCCAGGCCGGTGACTTGTCCTATCCGGTCACGGGATTTCAAATGTTCCGGCCGATGGGAGGCGCCGCGGTTTTCAGCCAATTCAGCCTACGACCTTCCCTGCTCACTCACCCCAGCGGGAGTTATGAACTTTTTCTCGCGCGACCATCCAAAGTCGCCGTTTACTTGAATGATCGCTTGATTCAAATCCTTCACCTTCCCGCCGGCAAACACAATCTGCGGGACTTTCCGTTCGCGAGCGGATTGAATGATCTTAAACTAGAAATTACCGATGACACCGGACGAACCGAAACCAGGGATTACTCGTACTTTTCAAACAACACTCTTTTAAAGCCAGGGCTTAACGAGATTTCCTACGCGGTCGGCGCCCCCTCGAAAGACACCGGCGGTGAGCGGGAATATGATTCAAAAAACACCATCATCTCGGCCTATCATCGAATTGGCGTCACTCAGAAGTTCACCGCCGGCTTGAACTTTCAACAAAACCGTGAGCACACCGTCTACGGACTGGAATCCGTTCTGGCCACGGGAATCGGTTTCTTCGCCCTCGAACCCGCGTACAGCGTGGCCGCCGGCTACGGCTCGGGATACGCTGGTCGATTGCGATATGTTTTCCAGAATTACGTCGGTAAAGAAAGGCGCCGCCGCTTTTTCGCGCTTGAATTCACCGGCTATAGCGAAGACTTCTTGGAATTCGGAAACACTTCCGATCGCGACTATCCGATCGCCGCGAGAATTCTCGCCACCCATTCAAGGAACGTGAATGCCACGACAAACTTGAACATCCAATACACCTACCAATTCAATCGCCCGGTGAATCCCGCGGACGATCTGATCCGAAGCTTCGCGCTGACGGTGGGACTGAACCGGCGCTGGAACAAAGGTTTTTCCACTTCGTTCAATCTCCGGCATCAACGAACGCCGGCCGGAGCGGAGAGCCTCGGGCTCATGGCCTATTTGATTTATTCAATGCCCGAGGAGCGGCAGTACGTAACGGCCAACACCGACACGATCTCAGGCCGATCCCGCGCCGAGTGGGGGTATCAACCTCATCAGGGCGCCGGCGCCCTGGCGGCGCAAGCTAATTTCGAAGACGATGACGGCGAGAAAAGTTACGGTGGAGCATTCGATTACAGCGGTAACCGTGTGCGCCTGAACGCCACTCACCAAGTGTCCATGCCTGAAGAGCAAACCGATCCCAATCAGGCGGTTGAAACGAGCACGAAATCCATCAACTACACGCGTTTGAATCTGGGTACGGCGCTGGTCTTCGCCGGCGGACACTTCGCCATTTCCCGTCCGGTGCAGGACAGTTTCGCGGTTCTGGTTCCGCTCGAGAGTTTGAAAGGGCAGAATGTGCGAATCAACCCGCAAACCACCGGAGCGCACGTGGCTCATACCGACTGGCTTGGATCCGCGGTTTATCCGGAAATTCCGTCGTACAGCATTTCAGGCATTCAAGTGGACACCAAAAGCTTGAAACCCGGTACGGCCGTTCCGCGTGACAGTTTCCTCGTGAAACCAAAATACAAATCGGGTTATGCCATCCCGATCGGAAGCGATGCCACCGTTTACTTGGATACTCAGCTCTTGAAGGATGACGGAACTCCGGCGGGCCTGATTGGTGCTCGCGCGATCGACCTCAACGATACGTCGCGCGAACCTGTGATGGTCTTCACCAATCGCGAGGGATTGCTGAGGTCCGAAGGATTCCGTCCCTCGCGGTACCGTCTTGAAGTTGTCGACGGTGGAAGTTTTGACCCAGTCGAATTCGAGATTCCGAAAAGCGCCGGCACCGAATACAAAATGCCGCCACTTAAGTTGAAACCAAGGAGCCCCTGATGAGAATGACCAATGTCATGATCTCGGTATTAGTTTTTTTCTTATCTGATTTCGCCCGCGCCGCCTGTGGCATCAGTGTTCTAGCCAGCGACTTGAACGTGGAATGGGATCTCAACTGGACTTCTCTCGCCATCTCCATCCAAGTTTCAAAAACCGATCCAGGCACCTGTACATTTGGACTTGGCTTCACGCAAGGTGGAGCGGGCAGCTATGTCCGTCAGGCGGCGGGCACAAATGGAAATATCCATTACCAGGTCTACAAGGACAGCGGCAAATCGTTGGTTTTAAAAACCGCGCCGGATATCACGTCCGCCAATGACGTGATCATGGTGACCATGCCCGCGGGCGGCGGCCCGCAGGTGGAGATGTATTACTTCGACATTCCATTCGCCCAAGCCACAACGCCCACACTGGTGCCCGCCGGCACTTACACGGACTCTTTCGTGATTAATGTCTATGAGGGCAACGATCCCACGAACTTCGCGGATCCACCCGACGCCAGTACGTCCGTGAACGTGAATATCACGGTTCCTGAAATGATCGATCTCGCCCTCGTGGATACGGGCGGTGTTTTTCAACCGACGGCCACCACGAAATCCATCGACTTCGGCACCCTTCATACGGGAAAAGTCGCCCGCTTCGATCTTCGTTTGCGAACGAATGCGGGCTACCAAGTGACTTTCAGCTCCGCCAATAACGGGAATATGAAACATGTGGCGGGCAGCACCTTGATTCCCTACACGATCACGGTGAATGGGGCGCAAGCGGACTTGACCGGAGCCGCGCCGGTTCTTAGCAGCAGCGGGCAGACGCCACTGGCCGGGCTCGGTTATCCGATACGGGTTGAAATCGGCACGCTTCCGAGTTTTCCTCTGGCGGGGCAATACAAAGACACTGTTACGATTACAGCGATCACGACGGACTGATCGCGCTTAGAAGCTTGTCATCGTCACAACGATGTTCATCTCAAAGCGGCCGGCCATCGGCAAAGTGGTGCTTGTCCCCACATAGCTGGCCAAAACTTCGCACTCTTCTTGAATCCCGGTCGTGAGAGAAGAAGAAAGCGCGCTTTTCACGTCCACGCCGGTACTCGTCAGCGGAAAGGCGGCGTAATAAGCGGCATCGACCGTATCGCAACCCGGACGGATGGAAATCAAAAAGTCGCCGCTTCCGCCGAAGTTATAGGGATTTCCACCCGAATCCTCCGGCAAACCGCTTGGCGTATCGCTGGCGAAAGTTAGACTCTGCACGTTTTCGTTGTACTTGAAGGAAAGAAGACCAATGGTTCGGTTTGAAACAGTGATTCCCGGCGAAAGGTCGAGTTCGACTTGTTGCCCGATCGACCTCACGCTGAAAACGGAAGGCACGTAACCGACAACCGTAATGTTGGCGACGCTGGTGGTGGCAAATGCGTTGAATCGAACGACAGCCAGGCCGGCCGCCGCGAAAATGAGAATCAGGCTGAATAGTGCTCGTCTGCCGAACATGCGAGTTCCCGCATCCTTCCACAGACAATTTCTATTAAGCCCACTTACTCTATCGGACTTGAGAAATCGAACTTTAGACTTTAGCCCAGGTTGACTCGTTTTGAGGCGAAATTACACTCTTATCCAACCCTGAAGTAACTAGATTTCACATTGAACCAATCAGCGTGCAAGGCTATTCACAACTCTACCAGAACGCGTAGAGTTTCAAACCAACCAAACTCAAAATAATCAACCCGTGCACGCGATAGTCGAGGTAAAGTGGATATCGTTTTATGGGCAAAATCGTCTTCGCGCTCACAAGGAAATCACGGACTCCAATATTCGTTTCTTTAAAGACAAGCGCCAAAAGAAAATACACGGACGCGCTGAGAAGAGTCGTGATTCCAGCGATGATGGTGAAATGAATTCCGATAGATCCCATTTCACCGAGTACAAAAAACAGAACTCCCATGGCATGTCCGGCAATTAACGTCCCTAAACATGTCCGTTTCCCGCCCCATGTCGTGAAAACTCCCAAGAGAAAAATGGTCGTTACCGGCGGCACCAAAATCGCGAACGACTGTTGAAGATAAAAAATCAGTCCGCCGAATCTTGAAATCATTGGCGCCCAAAGCGCGGCAATGATCATGAGAATCAAAGTGGTAATTCGGCCATAAAAAGCCATTTGACGAGCGGATAGCATAGGATTCCGCGCTTTCACAAAATCATGAATAATGAGTGTTGACGCCGAATTTAAAGTTGAATCGATACTCGACATGATCGCGGCGATCAGTCCCGCCAAAACTAATCCTGTCACTCCGACCGGTAAAATCTTTGTCACCAATGTGGGAAAAACCATGTCCGGATTCGGAAGGTCCGGAAAGATTCCAATGGCCATCGAGCCGGGAAGAACCATTAGGAAGAGAGGTGTCAGCTTAAGAACTCCACCCAGCATCGCCCCCCATCGGGCATGAGAAATATTCTTCGCCGCCAAAATTCTCTGTGTAATGTATTGGTTGGTCGCCCAATACCAGAATCCCAATATGGGAACTCCGGTCAACGTTCCGAGCCACGGGAGCTGAGGGTCATTCAGCGGTCGAATCAGAGATAAGCGATCCGCGGGAACCGACGCGCGAAGCGCGGTCCAACTGAAGTCGTAGTGACTGAAAAGAATAAACGTCGTCAGCCCGCAACCGATAAGCAAGACGATTGCTTGTATGACATCGGTGTAAACGACGGCCCGCAAGCCTCCCGCTGCCGTATAAATTCCGGTGACCAGAGCCAGTGCCACGCACGTGGTGTATAAGTCCAACTGAGGGATCAGAGTGATCAATACGAGCGAACCGGCATAAAGTCCGCCCGCCGTGTCCACGATAATGCTTAAGAATATCGTAACCGCCGAAAAATACCGATTTGAAAATCCCCCAAAGCGTTTCAACAAAAATTCAGGGATCGTCGTGATCCTGGCGTTCAGATAGACGGGAATGTAAAAACAAGCCACGAAAACCAAGACGACCGCAGCCATCCACTCGTAATTTGAAACGGCAATCCCATGGGAATACGCGGCCCCTGCCAAACCGATCATGGACGAACTCGATATATTCGAGGCGAAAAGAGAAAGGCCGATTGAAAAGAATCCCAGGCTTCGGCCCGCCAGAAAAAGATCTTCGTCCGATTTCGTCCGACGTGAGACGTAAAACCCGATCAAGAAAACGATAACGAAATAAGTCGCCATAATTGCGACATCAACATTATGCAGCGAGACTTCGTTCATTGCCCTCATTGAAACGGTTTGATTGTCGAGGTTCCCAAGAAAATAAACATCAACGACTCTCAAATGCAAACTGTCGGGCTAAAATTTCAGGAGTTTTTAGAATCTTTTTATGGCCTCAGAATAATCAAAAGAAGTAAGTACCGTGAAAAATCGTCGACGACGTGGTGAATTCCGTTCCCGAGTATTTGACGGATTGGCGGATCTATTGCTCGTGGGAATCGTGCTGGAAGAGCTAATACAATCCACGCCCAGGAGCAGCAGGACCTTAAGCGTATATTATACGCCATTCAAAATTTTTTGAGTTTAGTTCGAACGAACGCAACCGGCGGCATTTTCGTCGTCGAAATTAATAAAGAAATTCGGATGAGTATCGCAGTACGCTCCCAAATCCACAAAATGGGTTGGTGCCGGCGTTGAACCGTGGTTCACGGAGAACACAACTTTCAAATCCGGCAATGATCGCGTCGCTAATGTGGCTTCTTCCTCTGTCAGCTCAAGCAAAAACCCGATATCACCAGGAAACTGCGCCGGACGATCCCACGCCGTACGCCAACCTGTTATAAACTCTCCCGCCTTTGAATCAAATAAAGTCCACGAAACAACCGAGAAAAAAGAATTTGCTGAAAGATCACGCGGCCTAAAGGTTGCGGATAGCAACCACGTTTTTGGATTTTCTCCATAAAACAAACTGAACTCCGGCTTACCATCTTCAACTTTAAACTTCACGGACTGACCCAAATCTTGGGCGAATCCCGCCTGAGCCATAGCTAAAATTAAAAGACTAAGAACGAACCTCATACTTACTCTCCTTCTTAAATTCAGCGCTCGGACCACCCAAATACCGCACGCTTATACCCAATAGGAATACCGACAACAGTATCAAACCAAATCCCAGCCACCCCAATGGGGTTTTCTCAATAAGCAAACCTAGCCCGTAATAAGTTAAAACGTTAATGAGGTTGACCCCTTGATTCACGTAGGACCAAACTTTCACCGAATCCTCATTTTCACTGATTTCATTTTGGATCCGCGCCTTCAGTGCACCAGAAAACAGCACATAAGCACATCCGCCGATCACAAAACTCAAGCAAGTCACGATCAGATCCCTCGAAACCACGAATCCCGCCAAACCTAGGGTCATGGTGGCAATCAAAACCGGCGCTGATAACTGTATTCCCCGCCGAGTCACCACGATCGAGGCCAACGAACCCAATCCCCATGAACTTAAAACCGTTCCGATTTGCACTTTGTCGAATCCCGCGGCGAATAGAACTGGAAATTCAATTCCGTTCAGCCACGCGCCGACCAAAATGAGCGCGAACCAGATCCAGATCACCTGATTGAGGTTCGGCTCAAAACTTGGAAGCACCTGAAATCTCGTGGGAGTCGCCACTTGGGGCGAGGCCGGACTCGTGCCCTTGAGTAAAGGAAAAACAAATGACACCGCGAGCACCAACAACACGGCATCAGTGACAAACAACATCTCATATCCGAAATAGGCCGAAATGGTTCCACCCAATGCGGGACCCGCGGCCAAGGTGAATGAGCTGACGGCACCCACCTGCCTGAAAGCAGAGGTCATGTGCTCGGGCTCGATCCAATCCTTAACAAAAGAGTTGAACAACGGATTCGTGATGGTCCGAATCGTCGCGGCGATAAACAGATAAATATAAATGTGAATGATGGATTGAGAAAAAAGAAGGCTCAATACATTGAGTGCTCCCAAAATCTCAAGCCCGGCGTAAAGACGGCCGCGATGAAACCGGTTCGTCCACTGACTGACTTTATGTGAGAAAAGAAGCGGTGGTAAACCTTGAACCAGAAAAGCATACGCGACTTTAGCCGCGCCAAATCGCTCACCGATCAATAAAGCAATGGCGATAAACGTCAGCCAGTTGCCGAACGTCGATACGGTCACGGCGCAAAGTATGCGATTCAGGTTCTTAGTTGACGTCATCCGCGTTCCAAAAGAAAAAGTTTTGCGTCAACCGGCCCGTTTTAAAATCAGAGCCGAACGAGCAAGTGTGAGCATGAAAGAACTCACCGCCCCTGAAAGCCACGAAACGGTTAAACTTCATGGACACGAAATCAATCATCTCCCAAGCACTATCATCAAGGCTATCAGGAACAATGACTTTGTTCTCATAATCTTCACTGTCCTCGTATCCAAGCTCCCGAGCTTCCTCATCCGAAGGCAGCGCGATGCGTCCCGTTTTCTTATGTCTAAAGAAACCCGTTCCGCCCTGACACTGATCGTCGGGATTCAAATAGATGAGCGCGGTCCATGTCGGCCCGCCATCCACGTGAACTTTAATTCGCGAACCTGTGTCTTTGAGCATAATCCGGAAGTTTCCAAACGTCATTTCCTCGGGAACAATATGAAGCTTCCGATTCATGATCTCTTCGAATTTCTTTTGCACTTGCTCGTTCGTCACGCAGTAGCGAGATTGAAATCCGGGATAGTTCCGCGCAATGACATTTTCGTATTCCAAACTCAAGGCCAGCTCACGAACCGCTTCCGGGTCCTTGTAAAATCCGTCATAGACAATAAGACTTTCCATTTTTAATTCTCCCGCGTGTTAAAAAAGAATAACTGAAGTAGGCGCTCGGTTTCCTCGTCGCGCCCATAATAGTTGGCGGCCGCATGAAACAAATGGCCCGCCCGAAACAAGACCATCCGGTTGAATTTCATCCCCACCTTGACGTCGAGTTCCCACGCCTCGGGGTTGTACTGGTCCGGCACAACAACCTTTTGGCGATAATCTTCCCGGTCCTTGAAGTCCAAACGATGAAGCTCTTCGAGGCCAGGCACCTCGCGGTGGCCGGTGCGCTTATGGCAATAAAAATTCGTACCGCCTTGCTCGTTCTTTGAGAGGTAAAGCACGCCCGCCCATTCCGTATGGTCGATGTGTACCGGATTCTTGCCGGCATCAGCGTCAGAAGCTCTCGCGAAAACGCCGAAACTTGTGGTCTCCGGATCCACTTCAATCTTTTTCCCTACGGCTTTCTCAATCTTCTGAACCACGGCATCAGTAAAGAACGAGTGCTCCGACTCGGTTCCCGGAAAGCGATCCGGCAGATTGCTTCTATCGATCCATTCGCAGCTCAATGCCAACTCACGCACGGCATGTGGGTCGGAATAAAACTGATCAATAATGACAATGTTTTTCATTGAGTCTCTCCAAGTTTTTCAAATTGTCTTCATTTCGGAACCGACCACTTGGCTGAAGAACCATGGCCAGGATCTGGGGAAGAAAGTGATGGGTATAAAGACGAAAATGATGTGAACGCAGATGATCTGAATTCTCGAAGAACCACTGAATAAACCAATCCACCTTCAAATCATGATTGTTCGATTCCGCGGCGATGAACGTGGGATAAAAAATGGCAATGGGATTATTCGCGTATTTCAAAGTTTCGCACAAAAGCTTACGCGATAAAGCTTCATTTTGGACCAGGTCGAATAACTCACCGAGCTTGTTCAGCCCGGGCTCCCCTAGATCCTGTAGAACGGCATTCACATTGTGATAAAAGTCTTCCCACTTTCGCATTGTCGACCGGTTCATCGATTGAAAATCCAGTTCGCTTGGGATTTTTGAATTGGCCTGCTCAACTTGGCTTACGTACCGCAATCTGAACGAGATTGTCCTCGCGAAAATTTTGTCTTCTTCGTTAAGGAATTCACTGTCGATATGAGTGAATTGACGGATTGGATTTCGATTAGAGGCCAATAACGTGCGATTTTTACGGTGCGGCAGCTCGAACAAGTAATCAAAACGGCGTTGGATTTGAGCGGCAAGGTAGTTTTCAAAACTGGTTTCCGACCGATCAACAAGGTGGGCGGGACATCCATAGGAGTTAAAAAGCACAACGCCATCAGGATTCACCGAGTTAGACAACGATCTTAAGAAGAGATTGTCGGCCGCAAGGGCCACGTAGCCGGTTTCGGTAAAAAGATCGACCAAAATGACGTCGAATTTTTGACTTACGGATTGCAAGTACGAAAGGGCATCCGCACGAACGGTTTCAAAATTAAGTCTTGGAAAGTGCGTCTGGAAAATTTGATTGGTCGCCGAAATGCTTTCGCTGGAACTATCAACTGCGGTCACATTCGCACTTGGGTTCACAGCCAGTATCGACCGAATCGCGGCGCCACGCCCCAAACCCAGCATCAGAATCGAGCCCCCGGACGGGCACAACAACCCAGCCACGGACAGGTCATCCCAATACTGACCGCAGAAGACACGATCGCCCACGATATGACTATCTTTACCTATATATTCAAAAGGTGCCTTTGAGTAATACATAGCCAAACTCATGAAAGAATCGGCCCCGCGAAGGGCCGCGGGGCCGTTTGGATTAGTTAACCTGCAACACCTTTTGAAGTTGCAATTCCATTCCAACAGGCATGGGATTACGCGTAGGCTTAATAATCATGTTGTTGGAAGATGTACGACCCAAAGGACGTTTACTTGCTTTCATGCTTTGCTCCTTTCCCTTTCCGGACACAACAGCATGAAATCTGCCAATTTTAGGCGGGCTCAAATCGAAAATAGCGGGCTTTTACGGTGACGGCGTCTGAAATTCCAGACAGAAATTTATCAAGATTTAGACTGCTTCAAAATCGATATGTCTTGGTTATTGCTTCAAAAGATCCTGTAGCCGCTCAACCGGCCGAGCGACAACCGCCGTCTTTCCCTTAATAACTATAGGGCGCTCGATCAGTTTGGGGTTTCGCGCCAGATTGCGAACAATCGCGTCAATCGACTTCAGATCAAAGGGAGCTTCTTTGAAGGCGTCTTCTTTCACCCGTACTAACGTCGACGGGTCCGACGAAAGCATCGCTATAAGGGATCGCAAGTCCTCTTCACCAGGTGGTTCTTTAAGGTATTCGATGACCCGGGGTACGATACCTTTTTCTTTTAATATGGATAAAGCTTCACGCGACTTCGAGCAGTGCGGGTTGTGATAGATGATCCACTGGCTCATATTAGGGCTCCGGTTTCGGAGTTAAAAATGAATGTTAAAGACGAAGAAATCAAAGACTTACTTCTGAAATATAAAAAGTTTACGGCTTACGGCCTCAGTCCCGAGCCTGAAAAACCAAGCCATTACGTGCCGCTCTACATGCGGGAGCACGGATGGGAAGTGGTCGGCACATATCCGAAGCCGCATCAAGTGGGCGGTTTTCAAATCTACGGCTCGCTCGCCGAGGTTCCGGCCGAGTACCGTAAATTCATAGATGTCTTTCGCCGCTCCGATCGTATCAATGAAGTGGTGGATGAGATCCTTGAAGCTGGAGGTGTTGAAGTGATGTGGCTTCAGTTGGGAATTTCAAATCCTGAAGCGGAACTGAGAGCCGAACAGGCCGGCTTAAAAGTGGTCTCCAATCGCTGTCTCGTCATTGAACACAAAAGGTGGTTTAAAAGCTGAGGGCGAGCGTTAGCCCCAATAGCCGTGCATTAGCTCAGTGATCCAGGTGGGTTGTTTGATTTCCCCCCTGGGACCGAACTCTTTAACCCAAGGCTTAATATCCAGCACCGGTGTCCCATCGACCGCATCCAATCCTTCAACGTGCAGATGAGTTCCGTTAACCTCTTTGATTTTGCAAATCGTACTTCCGATCTGATTGGGTCTGTTCTTTCCCCGCTGGGCGAAGATCCCCACCTTGGGCCACTCGGGATTATTGCGCGGATGCCGCGCTGCCTTTTCGACTTTTCCCGGATCCACCTTATCCATGAAAAACAAAACTTCCACATGGGAAAAGTCAGCCAGGCCGGCCAACGCTTCATCATTGAATTGGTCAGCGTCCAATTCAATGCGAACCGATTCCTTGTCCCAGTTATCATCTTCAACTTCTTTCCGCGTCGACTTCACTTGGCCGATGGGTATCAAACGAATCTCTTTCATGACTGCTCCAATTTGGCTACCAAATTGAAATGACGAGATAACGCCCTATTACTACCGCCGCAAGTCCGGCGGCAACATTTGCACCAACGTTTAACAAGGCCAAGCTCATTTGTTGATTCCGCATCAACGTTATTGTCTCAAATCCAAATGCTGAAAAGGTCGTAAACGCACCTAAAAATCCAACAGAGCCTATCAAATAAAGATGACGGCCGTGCGGAACTGAGCGTTCAAGAAGAGTTCCAACGATGCCAATTAAAAAACAGCCAACCACATTGACGACAAATGTGGCCCACGGAAAGGTCGTCAGATTTCGAGATCCAAACCCCACATAAACCAAGTAACGGCAAATCGACCCAACAAAACCGCTACATCCCACAACAAGGATATCTAATTTCACGTGAGCCTCCCTGAACCAGGGTAAAATCGTTTACTTCGAGCTTACAAGAACCTTACACCCCGCCATTGAGAAGCGTTTCATTTCAAAGGGCATCTTAATAATCTTACCCGCGTCTTTATCCATTTCACTTATGACTTTTTTGTTCACACGGTTGCGATGGGCCTTTGATTTATAAACTATAAAGGCGAAGATCGCGGTTTCATCGCGCTTCAATTTGCACAATTTTTTGAATCCTAAACCATGATTGGTGAATTCATCGATGAAGCATTCGTAATAATGAAGAGCCCCGTGCTTCATCCACAATCGACGTCCCCACTCAGCCAGTTTTTTGTACTTACTCACATTCTTCTTTTTGATTGGAATCAAAAACCCATCGACATATCTTGCCATAAAAAAATCCTCCCCAGACTTCTGACGGCACATTGTGCGTCGCCAGACGTAGCCGTTCCATTCGCTCGCGCAACTGATCCGCAAGCGCCCTTTCGCCCGCTTGCACGGCCTGAAACATCCGGCGATATAAATCTTGAAAGGTGTCGGCGCGCCTTACCTGCATCAAAATCTCTTATTCACACTCGGCCCAGACCCTATCGGCCTGATCGAACGCATCGTTCACCGCGTCTTTAATTTGGTCAAGGATATCCGCGGGTACATCCGGGGCTTCGATCCGGGCAATTCTATTTTTTTCAATGTCGTATATAGCGACGGCCGAACCCGCCCGTCCTTTAAGTGGACTCGCCTTGATCTCCTCAAATCGAGCCTTATAGTGATCCTTGTTCCTAATGGCTTTGCTGACCACTTTTCCAATTTCAAACGGATTGAGCTTCATTCCCTTCCCCCCTGCTTCTTTTTATCAAAACGCTCTCTTGCTCTTTTCACACGAATCCAGTTTTCTGTCACCCAGCCAAGCAACGAATCCATGCGGGCCTTACAAGTCGCCCCATAACCGTGCCCGGGCACGGTCGGGAAATTAATGGTGCTCGATGATAAAATTCGGTGGTGTGTTGGAATCAAAGCCTTTCGACCCTGAACAGAAGATTCTTATCCGCCGATACTGGTTGGATATAGGCGAGTAACTCGGGCTTATTCGTTATGCCAACTGACTTCGATCTTATTTCCGTCAGGGTCTTTTACAAAGAAGGAGGCAAACTCATTCTCTGAGGTTAACATGTCACGAACGATATTCTCATTGTTCGCCTTCATCTTTTCATAAATCTCGAAAACCTCTTTGGCACTATCTAGGCAAAATCCCAGATGGTACCACTCCGGAAACTTCGGAAGTTCATTCACCGGGTCTATGGCGATTAAAAATCCCTTTTTGTCGACCAGAAAGACACCTTCACCGTGATCGAACTTTTTGGAAAAGCCAAAGTACGTTTCGTAAAACTTTCTGATCGCGTGGATATTTTTTGTTCCCAAATGAACGTGATTTAAGGTCATGTCTCACTCCAAAAATTCAACTTCTCACAACCCGTTGTTCTCTTGTCAAGGCCTCTAGAGCGAAAGATTTTTCCATGCGGCGCGCGCCGGGCGGGCCTTACCGTCAGCGTCTTTGAGGCTCACACTACCAAAGATCTTCCACGCATCACAAGAGCTGCAATAGTCGACCATTTGGTTGAGATTAAGCCAGTTCAAAATCCGAACGTCATGGCCGCTTAAGAACGCCGACATGCGGGAGATATATGTCACTTGCTCCGCCTCCGACATGGTCCAGCCGGGCGCGAATCCACCTAAAGATTCGGCGGGCCACCCTGTCTCAGTGATCGCGATCGGCTTTCCGGCAATTCGATCAATAAGAGGTTGCAGGTAATCCACCGGGACGTCAGCAGCATTGGCGTGTTCAAAGAACGGATACACAGTAACACCCACGACATCCACTCGGGTGAAATCATGATCTGTTAAAGCGCCCCAGTAGGCGGTTGTCCAACCAGTTAGGGTTCCTTGGCCGGCGATATGCTCGAAATTAAAAACCGGTCCCACCAATGTGGACGGCGATGCGGCTCTGATGGCGTCGTAAGCATCATTATAAAACGTCAGCCAATTGGCATAGTCCGCTTGGTAAGCTTCATAGAAAAAGTCGGTTTCATTTCCGAGAAAGATGAACTTGGGCTTATAGGTGGTTACATAGGCCACCAACATATTCTTCATGGCCGCGCGTGTATTGATGTTTGTCCAATTATTGGTGGCATTATCGGGATGGTCCAAGAACAGTGTGGTTCCGCTCTTCCATCCGAAGACGGCATAAGGTGTAAAACAATAGTTCTTGACGGATTCTATGGCCGCCGCGGCGGCTGGAATTTCACCGCTCTCTGCCAGACTGTCGCGCCAGTTTCCGTTCCACATCACGGCGCCGTTTTGAAATGTTGAAGCCTCACTAAAGAATTCGTAAATCTTTGAGAAATCCAGGGGAAAGCCAAAGGGTGAAAGAGAAAAGCCTCTTGCGGCCTTCGTCTCATCCTTCTGGCATACCGGATAAGCCTCACCGTCCTTTTTCGCACATCCGGCAACAATCAGGGATAAAAGAAAAAGTGAGCACTTAATTTTCAGATTGTATTTAAAGGACATAGCTGATCATTAATCCTATGGTTTCAAGTTCTCTTTTCGGATCTAATTCGCGCGCGGGAGCCTCACCGATTTCTTCTTTGCTAAAGAGCATGGTCTCAAACCACACACCGCCATGCATTCGGCCCCAAATTTTATAAAGAGCTGATAATCTAACGCCATTATGGGCGGTGTATTTAACTTCCTCCCCATATACCGTTCTCTTCTTGTAGATGTAGTCGCCAACAAACTGTATGTCGAGTTTGAAAATGATCGGAGAAACGTCCAATCCCAGCAAAAGTGATGCGTAATTGAACCGACTTCCTGAACGGTTACCGATTCCCTCTTTGACATCACTGGTTTGATTGATCCACCGGAAATCCGTGGTCACGCCGGCGAAGATATTTTTTGTCAGTCGCAACCCGAAACTCGCCCCGATCGAATGTTGAAAGAGAGAGGGTTTGTCTTCGACGGCAAGGTCCGATGTCGTTGAGTCACTGACAAAACCCGTTCCCGCGGAAAAGTCGGCATAAAAGGGTCCTGATTTGGCATGTAGCGCCCGCGGGAGTCCGACGAACGTCATCAGAACAATCGCTATAGCAACTTTGAACAGGAACAAGGAATTGGCCGTCGTCAGCTTAAGCACTTTAAAAAAGGTAACATTGTCTTAATTCACGTGTGTAGACGGCTCTGGACTAATGACTAGGCCCGTTGACTCCGCAGTGGATTGAATCGCAGACGAATTCATACCCGATTTCCTGATAAATTTTATTGGAAGTCGGATTCGCCATATCGGTGTATAGATTCGTTTCGCTTTTGCCGCTATCGAGAAGGAGTTGGGTCAATTTCGCCGTCGCTATGCTTGCAAAGCCCTGTTTTCGTAAAGCCTTTGGCGTATAAACCAGGTTAACGCAGCAACTCGTCTCAATGTCCCTGGTCCAGCAGCTCATTGAAACAAGAACCCCATTCCGTTCAAGCACGAAAACCATATTATTTTTAATTTTGGCTTCGGCCAGCTCGATTCCGTTAACCGGTGGATCATGGGGCGTGGCCTCCTCATGAAAGGCTTCGATCCATTCGCCGATTGTCGGTACATCACGTAGCTCTGCTTTTCGAAAGTGAATATTCGCGGGCACCTTGGGGTGGATGACTCGTCGGCAACTATATGCCCTGCCTCATGTGAACCTTTGTTCTAAAACCATGTTCTTCCAGAAGTTTTTGGTACGTTTTCGCGGTCTCCAGATCACCGACAATGCCAGTAATTGCGATACGGGATTTCTGAAAGCTTTCGAATAATTTTCGCGCATGTTCTGGATTCGTAACTGGCGCGGGCAGAAAATTGGCATTTGTTCGGTAGCGGCTAACAACGATGGCTCCCAATAAATTGTCACCGTCAAAAATGGCACTTTGGTAAAGACAGCCCTCAGGATTCGACCGAAAGACGTAAGCACGGCCCAAACAAAGGCTGTTCTTTGCTTCTTCCGCTTTTAAAGAAGGTGATACTTCATCCCAAAATTCTTTCGGATCATCATAAACTTTCAATCTGACGTTTGTTGAATTGGTCATCTTAAAATCAACTCCAACCTAACCTTTTGCATTCACAATGGATTGATAATAACCGAAGTCATTGGGCAAATACCACTCTACATCGCGTAAACCGGCCTCTTGCAATGCTTTGATAACTTCTGCCCGTTTGTACACCCTCATTCGAGTGGTGATCGGCTTGGCTCTCCAGTCTTCTCCCGTGTTCTTTAGAACAAAAAGATTCATATCGTAAAACTTGGCATCCTCGGACCATTCCCAAGTTTGTAAATACACTCGATCACCAAATTGAACCTTAGTTCGCCTTGGCATCATTCCTTTTGGATTTATTGGAGTGCGGTTGTTTGACTGGACAGAAGTTGCCTAGAGTTTGACAATCGGCCGGGGCTTTCCGTTTTTCTTTTTTTCTTCGTTTTCTACTTCAAACT
>JAWLHR010000004.1:85018-178030 GCA_041690295.1 Bdellovibrionales bacterium | reverse complement strand
ATCCCCTGGAGACAGGGTTGCTATAGAATTCAGCAGCTCCGAATGGAAGCGAAAACTTACATTCTAGATGGTGGGGCCCCTGCACCATGGGCATTAGTGAAAATGGCAAAATTCCGGACTCACTCCTGAGGTCGATTTCTCTTACGTCGAATGACCATGTTATGGACCGGGAATTTACGCGGACGAAGACCCGACCGCATATCAACGGGCGAGTTAATTAGGGCGGGTTTCGGATCTTCGGGCTCCGCAAGGCAATTTCCCGAGCGCGTGATGGTTTTGTCGCCACAACCATAAATGCCCCCGGCGAAATGGATTTAACCTCATCAATTCTAAAGCTGACCTGGCTGATCATCGGTGTGGCGCTTTCCCGGAACATTCTGGTGAATCAGATAAAAATCACCAAACTCTACGGCAATGTCTTCGCCTCGCTTCATGGCGATTCAGATTGAGCGATTTCTTCCCGCGAGGGGAAAACGAAGGTGAAAATAAAACCGATACTACTTCCATTCACTGAGTCACCGCCCACCTTGGGTTCATACTTGATCGCCGTGTAGCGAAGTCCGAATCCCATGTTGCGATGTTTTCCCACCATGAAATCACCTTGCAGCACCAGACCGAGGGCGTTTTCAAACCTGGTCGAAGCGAGAGCGGCATCTTTGGTCCCCTTCAGCTCGTTGCGAACTTGATAAGTAACACCCCCACCGATACGAAAATGGCTATCCGTGTTTCGATAAAAACTGAGGACTTCGATCGGAAACCGGTAAAAGTCGACGGATCCGTTCTCCGCTTCTTTAACCCCTGTCCACTTAATCCCCAACGACGGTTGCAGCTCGAATCTATGAGGAGCGGTATCACTCAGGACGAAAACGGCGCCACCGGAAAGAAGAATTCCCCGCCCGGCGCGGATGTCGGAATTCGAACCATCCGAATAGGTGATGTCGACGAGCTTATCACCGCCAAATTCGAGCCCCGCACTGAAGAACGGCGAAATGTCCGCCGCATTTGCGGCAAATGGAAAAAGCGTAACCAATGCGAATCCAAATGAAACCCTCATCGTCGATCCGACCATGGCGGCAAAACTTATAAGAATGGCCAATACCCGAACCATTTCATCCCCCCCCCCGCATCCAACTCGAGTTAAAGAATTTTCCTTGGATATCAAAATGTGGGAGAACTGTAAATTAGGTTCGCTTGGCCCGCCGCCACACTTAGAACTGACTTTCGATATTCTCCACGCCGGCGCCCAATTCGGCATCCGAGGTGACGGTATCGAAGAAGTTGATAAATGGAACGATATCCAACACCAGGCGTTCATTTTCGTTTTTCACTTCGAACTCGCCGTTAAAGCGCAGGATCTTGGGCAGAGTGCCGGTGAAAGTGCCGCTATCATTTTGCACTTGAATGGAAAGACCCACGCCGCACTCATCCTTCACCATGATATCCACCCGCTGGTAAACCGCGGACTCAATCTCAAACTCACCGATCAGCGTTCCACTTGGCGAAAGCGTGATCAAGCCATTCACGTCAACGACAACAACTCCCGCACCCGGGGAAGGTTGTTTTTTGAACATACGAATCTGGTGAACGCACATTTGCGCGCCGGCCACCGCCGCGTAAGCCCGCGGCAAGATCAGCTTTTCCAATAACGAGGTCTGGTTATAAGCGGAAAACTCAATGCGCAAAGAGGGATCACCGGTTTCGGTTCCCGCCGATGGATCGCTTGTTTCCGTGCCTTGTCTCGCGCAATTTTGAAAGGCGATCATCAAGGCCAAGCCCAAAATGGATACGAGAAGAGCGC
This sequence comes from Bdellovibrionales bacterium, assembly GCA_041690295.1. Lineage (GTDB taxonomy): Bacteria > Bdellovibrionota > Bdellovibrionia > Bdellovibrionales > UBA1609 > JALHOQ01. The sequence continues at coordinate 176,232 of JAWLHR010000004.1, read as the reverse complement.
CGGCATTACGTTTCATCATTGCTGCATCCCTTTCCGGCTAACGGAAACGCGGAGAAGTTAATATGATAAACTGTATCCGAGGGTTTTCCGGAACTCTTTTTTTCCAAGGCTTTTATTTTTTCTTTCGCTTCTTCCAAAATGTTTCTAACCGCTTCGAAGTCCTCTTTGGCCAGAGCCAGCGTGTAGCCGATTTGTTTGCGCTGCGGACGGCGAAAGAGCTTCAGTCCCTTTCGCGCCAGCTCCAGCATATTGGAATGAAAATTCCCCAAGGACAGTTGGTAAACGCCGCCGACACACTTGATATCCCGTTCGGCCACCACCAATCGACCGTTGGCGTCCGGGACCAGAAATTTCCGCTCGGTCAAAAACCGCAAACTCTCTTCGATTTCTTTGATCGATACGGAAAATGGAATTTGTTTTTGGATCCATTTCGGATCCGCTTGAAACCCGTCCGTCTGCGCGAGTTCGCGGATGACGACATTGACCCAGTTTTCCAGATATTTGTAGGTTTCAAATTCCTCGGGATGGCGCTCCTTATATTTCGGAGCCCCCATCAACTCGCGAAACGCCTTGTTTCGATCTTCCGCCGAACCGGAATCCGCCAACTGAACCAGATAAGAAAGATACTGAACCTCAGCCGGCTTCAACCCGAGCTCCTTGGCTGTGGACGCCAGAGCTTTCTCGCTCAGATTTCGTTGTTCTTTTAAGACGAGGGAAAAATACCCGTGGGAAAGACCAATTTTTTTCGCCAGCTTACGCAGGGAAAGATACTTGGATCGCCCGTGATACGCGATCATATCGCGCAGAAAGGCGCGATAATCATGATACTCGTAAACGCTAGGTCTCCCCACCTTCATATAATAGCAGTTTACCAGGAGACGGGTCTGCGAGCCTTGGTTTTTGTAGACAGTTCTCAACATGAGATTTCATAACTCGAGGGAATCAAACCGTTTAATCGCCTGAATCATTATGAGCCACGAATCGCGCCACCGCTGTTGTAGACAGTTTAATCAGTGAAAAGAACGTTTCCAGCGATGCACAAGGAATCCGTTGAGAGCCGGGCCGGCGGCTTGCATGAGTGAATGGGGTGGTGGCAATACGGGGGGCAAAGATGAAAAAGGTTATCGCGATACTGGCAACCGGATCCATGTTGATTCTGTTTCAAAACTGCCAGAAGAGCACGTTTAGCGAGGAAACCAGCGCGACCAATTTTAAAAGCGACAGCCAACTCGTGCCTGTGATTCAAAATGATCCGGAGGATGCCGAGGGTGAGATCTTGCAACCGGATGAAGATACGGGAAACAATAACGAGGGGCCTCGGCCGAAAGGTCCTCCCGGACAAACTCCGCCCGGATTAAATAATAATCCCGGTCACTCGAATACCGAAGGCGGATACTACGTCTGTATTTTGGATGGTCCCGGTAAATCCGTGAAGATGGGAATAGCCACTCAGCTTCAGGGACAAAATCCCATCCCCGGCGTGGTTTGCGTCACTCGGCACGGATGTTTGGAAATCGCTTCCCAATATTTCACGGTCAAGGGTCCGGAGTTCCGCGGGTACTGCAAGCTGCCACATGGGAATCCCCATGTGAGCCACATGACCGATGCTGAATTGCAAAAGAAAATTGATGAACTAAAAGCCGCTCCATAATCCAATGGACGGCAAATGCCACCATCCTTCCACAAGGCCGTTCCGACGGGAACGGTCTTTTTTTTAGTTATCCAGTTTAATACCCACCCGCTTGAGTTCGCTTTTGACTCCCCACATTTTGCGCACCAGTCCGGGACCCCGCGCACCGGCATACGCCATGATCATGAACTTCATCAGGCGCCCCAGAAAAACCGCTGCGAGAAGGGGAACGAGCTTTGTGCTCGCCAGCCCCGCCAAAATGAGCATGGGTTGTTGCATAAGGGGTGTGGCGGAAATACCAAAGACAACGAGCAAGCCGTATCGATCAAAAAAGTTCTGCGTCAGCATCCAGATTTCGGTTTGATCAATTCCCGGGTAGTATTGAAGAACCCACGGTAATCCCATCACCTCAACTAGCAAGGCCAATGAAACGGCGCCGATGGTTGACCCAATCGCCACATGGAGCGCGAAGACAACCCATCGTTTCGGCGTCAGCATGGCGCTGGAAATCAAAATGCCATCCGTCGGCACTATCACGATGAAGCAATCCAAAAAGGCCAACAACCCGATCAAAGGGGGATACCAAATTCGATTGGCATAGTGCTGTAAATGTCGAATCCAGTTCTGAATCATTTTAAGGTTGACTCTTAATCGTGATTCTCATGAAATGCGACGAAATTACACCATGAACATTCGAATTTTAGGAATTTTACTCCTTTGTTTGGGCATCCCATTTTCCACTTTCGCGGAAGAGACGCCGTACTCTCTTCAGAATCAGGAAAAAATCCCGATCGAAAAGACCATCACGGAGATGCCCCGTACCGCCTGGGATTTCCTTAAAAACTCTTTCTGTTGTGAAGCCTTCCCCGGCTGGTTCGCGGTCCTCAGCACCAGCGTGGTTCTTTATCACTACGATGCGGACATTTACGAAGGGACCCAGAGGACCGGACGCGGCTGGGGCTTGAGCAATACGGACAAGACCAGAACGGTCTATAAAGTCGGAAAGTACGACATCCTTCGCCTCCCCTCCGATGCGAATTCCGCGTTTTACTTTCTCGGTGACGGCTGGCTTCACATCGGGACCGCCGTGGGCATGTTCGCGACGGGATACCTGAATGACTATCCCCGGCCCTACAATACCGGTCTTCAGCTCATTCATGGTATGGCGATCTCGACCTTCTTCAACCAGCTCATCAAACGTTCGACCGGACGCGAGGCTCCATCGGATCGAACCGTTCCCCGGGGGGCTTGGCGGCCTTTTCCGTCGCCCAAAGATTATGACGCCAATACGGCCAAATACGATGCCGTTCCCAGTGGCCATATCATGACGTCCACTTTGGTGTTCACCATCATTCGCGGCAATTATCCGGAACATGATTGGTGGTTATGGCCGACGGAAATCGCGTACCTGTCCATTCTCGGATTCGCGATGGTCAACAATGGCGTGCATTGGGCCAGTGATTATCCGCTGGGAATCGCCATCGGTTACATGGTGGGTAAGTCTTCGCTGAAGCTCGGAAAAGCCGATCAGAGTCACCCGGAAAAAACCGCTGGCAATTGGTACTTCCTGCCGGGCTGGAACAGCGAAGGAGTGCCCACGATCAATGCGACAGTTTATTTCTAGTTTAATTCTTCTGACGCTTGTTTCTCCGATCGTACATGCCGAATCCTGGAAAGAAACCGCGAAAGCCGAACTGGCCTCACCGTGGACCACGGACGCGCGCCCCTGGCTGATCGGCGGCACGGCCCTCACCGGCTTGCTTTTGCTTCTCGACGATGAAACCGTGGATCCGTTGCAGGACTCATGGTCCAAGCGTAAGCCGCTGGGCGATTGGGCGCTCTGGGGAGACTATGGCGGTCAGGCCATCACGAACGGCGTTTATATTCTCTCCATGATGGGTATGTATTGGGCCTCAGACGACGAGGAGTACAAACGCCATGCCGGTGTGATGGCGCGCGCTTCGACTTACGCGATCTCGGTCAACTATCTGATCAAATTGATCGCCCATGAAGAACGTCCCAACAAAGCCAATTATATGTCATTTCCTTCGGGTCATAGCGCCTCGGCGTTCGCCTTTTCATCGGTGGTTTGGGCCGAGCATGGTTGGGCCTGGGGACTTCCCGCGACCGCTCTTTCTCTTCTCACCGGCGCCAGCCGGATCAACGACAATGAACATTACCTTCATGATATCGTCGGTGGCGCGACCGTGGGAATAAGTTACGGACTTGGAGTTTCCTACTGGAATCGAAGATCGAATTCTTCATCTTCGACGGTCACATGGCATTTCGTTCCCTGGATCAGTTCCAAAGCGCAGTTGGCCTATCTCTCGGTGGCTTTCTAATTTTCTTCGTCTCGCTTTGAAACATCCCGATTGCACTCGAGCCATTTCTTTTTAAGAATCAAGAAAAGGGGATTTTTATGTCATCTCAGTCGCCAAAATCAGCATGGAAATGGATAAGTACGGGTTGCGCGATCGTTCTTATCCCGATCATCGCCGTTTTTTATAACTCTTGTGGAAACAAAGGCCTTTCATCGAAACGAGTGACCTTACAATCGGCACCACCATCTCCCACGCCGAACCCAAATCCGAATCCGAATCCAACCCCGAATCCCAATCCGTCGCCAACACCTTTGCAAAATCAATGGCTTTCTCTCGTGCAATCCAATCCGCCGGCGGCCCGCACGGCCCATTCGGCGGTGTGGACCGGTAATCGTATGATTATTTTCGGTGGTCATGCGGGCGGAGCACCGTTCGGCGATGGCGCGTCCTTCAACCCGCAAGATGGCACTTGGACCGCGATCTCTTCCACCGGCGCCCCTTCGGCCCGCTTCGGACACAGTGCCGTTTGGACGGGTGACCGCATGATCATTTGGGGCGGACACAATGGAACTGCGGAACTCAATGATGGGGCCGCCTATGATCCGGCAACGAACACCTGGTCGGCATTACAGTACATCGATGGCCTTACCGCTCGGACACAACACTCGGCCATTTGGGTCGGCAATTACATGCTGGTTTGGGGTGGAACCTCGGCCGCCAACCCGATGGGTTTCAGCGACGGCGGCCAGTATCCACTGAATCTCCCCTGGACGACGCTTTTATCGGGCGATCCCGTGCTCCGTCGAATGGGTCATTCGGCGGTATGGACCGGGACCCGAATGATCATCTTCGGCGGCGTGAGCAATAACGTCACCCAACAAGATGGCTATTCGTTCAATCCAGATCCGCAAAGCTTGCTGTTCACCGGTTTGGCTCTCTCACCCACAACGCCTTCGAACCGCACTGAACATTCCGCGGTGTGGACGGGTCAGGCGATGATCGTTTGGGGTGGAGTCAATTATGGTGTGACCACCAACTACTTGAATGATGGCGGCGTGTTCGCTCCCGCGGCCACTGAAGGTGACGGCCAGTGGACTCCAGTTTCCACAGCCAATGCGCCGACCGCACGGGCCGGTCACACCGCCGTTTGGACCGGAAACTCGATGATCATTTGGGGCGGCACCGACGGCACATCCTACTTCAACGCCGGCGGTGTTTACCGATAAGGTCGGCCACGGCGGACGCCGCGGCCGAATGGTCATTAGCTCTTCGGAACTTTGGATTCGTCCACCGTGATTTCAATTTCAACCCGGCGGTTCTGCGCGCGGCCTTGGGCCGTCGAGTTATCAGCCACTGGATTGGCCGGTCCCATTCCTACCGCCGTGATTGATTCCGGAGGAACACCGCCCGCCGCCAATTGAGTTTTCACCGCGAGCGCGCGTTGATGGGACAACGTCTGGTTCAGCGAAGCCGATCCCGTGCTATCCGTGTAGCCTTTAATCGTTAAGACGTTTTCAGGATATTTCTTAAGAATCGCCGCCATCTTAAAAAGGTTTTCCGTCGCCGCGGGCTTCAAATCGGCTTTTCCGGAATCAAAAAGAATATCGCTCTTCAGCTTGGTGATAATGCCCTGCTCAGTCCTCTTGGTCTCCGCGAGCTTTGCGAGTTCTTTGGCTTGCTTATCCATACGGTGTCCGACCGCGCCCCCAATGGCACCGCCCAGAACCGCACCGATCGCCGCGCCTTTGCCACGATTGCCTGTTTGGTGACCGATGACCGCACCCAAAACGCCGCCGGCCGCGGCACCGACCCCAGCGCCGACCGCCGTGTTTTTACCCGCAGATTCGCATCCAGAGATCACGATGGCGCCCGAAAGAACAGCCACCAATATAGGTACTCGTTTCATAGATCCTCCCACTCTATATGCCTTATAATTGAAACGAGTTTGCGGGCCATTGTCCATATTGATGACGGTCATGAACATCGCTTATGGACTTTGAAAATAATCATCAAAGGGCCAATTCAGATTGATCAATTGCGTCAACTATGGCAGAGCCCAAGTATGCGTATAGCCCTTGTCTTGCTTCTTTCCTTCCTATCCATGCCCTCGCTCGCAATGCCCTCGCTTGGCTGCCAAATCCATCTCATCAGCCAAGCCAAGCCGGATTCTAAGTATGTGACTGCTGGGCAACGGGCCATGGCCTTGGCCCTTGATCTGGCGAAAATGAAACCGGTTTCCGAAAGCAATGTTTTTAACCTCACCGCGGCCGCCGATCTGGCTCAACTCAGCCACGAGAATCTGGGGCGAATGCTGAGCCGGATTCAGGAAATTTACCCCATCGATAAGGACTTTAAGTTTTCTCCCGAGGTCCTCAGAGGAATTGATCTGATTTTGAATCGCATCGAACTGATGAATATTCTCGCGGTCGATCCCGAGGACGATCCACCGGAAGGGCCGATTCCATCGGATTTCCAAGCGCGCTATGATTATTTCGCGGCTTTTTTTGATCCAGCCCATAGCGTGGGTTTTCGTATCGTCGCGCGGGAGTCCGACGGACGGGCCGATCATTTATCGATGTTCCGCCGGCTCTCCTCCATTCGCCTCAATGATAATTTCGCGCGGGAGTACGGCTATACACTTCCAAGGTTTAACACCACGAGAACCTTGATTCGATTTTTCGCCAAATGGCAGCCAGAAGCGATCCAACGCTTGATTCATCGCAACCGCTACAATCTTCCGGCCCAAGTTCGATCGATCGACGAATTTCTCGAGTACCTGGACAACGTCGGAGAGAGTACCATCTTCCCGTATGACAAGCTTTATACGCGACTTTCGGCTCTTCGCGAAGAATTGCACCGCTATGTTCTGACACCGGCGGACGCGGAGGTTTTCATTATCTCCGCCTACAAGTATTACCTGATGTACGCCATATCCAGTGGGCAGATGAGTTGGTCACAATTTGACTCATGGTCGCGGCAACCCGGATTCCTGCAAAATCAGGTGAATGATGAGTTTACAAAATTCATCATGACCGACGGTTACGTCATTCGGATTCCCATCGAGGTTCCGGCCAGCCAGTACTACTATCTGCCGCCGATCGAATTGGAGCCACGCGCGCTGCTGTCCATCGACTCGCGACGACTGGAACCGGCCAAACCTTGACCCATTCGGCCGTGAGTCTGATAATGGCCCATGGCCCACGGACCAGCGCCCCACCACCATCATTTTCACCACACGCCTGACTCAAGCGTGCGCAACATCGGGCTCGCTTTTTGGCTGAATCTTCTCTTCGCCGCCATCGAGCTTGTGGGGGGATGGTGGACTCAGAGTCTCGCCGTCATGTCGGACGCGCTCCATGATTTCGGAGATGCCATAAGCCTCGGTGTGGGTTACGTGCTCCAACAAAAATCCACCCAGGGCCCGAGCGAGAACTTCAGCTATGGTTTAAGGCGCTTGTCCCTGCTGTCGGCGTTCATCTCCGGCCTGGTCATTTCCACCGGCGCCGTTTTTATAGGTGTCGAGGCCGTGTCCGCATTTCATGAACCCCGCGAACCGGTGGGCTTGGGAATGATGGGACTGGCGATTCTTGGCATCGCGGTCAACGGGTTCGCGGCCTGGCGCATGAGCCAAGGTCTCACCCAAAACGAAAAAATGCTGAAATGGCATCTCATCGAAGATGTTTTGGGGTGGATCGCGGTTTTAGTGGGAAGCATTTTTATCTGGCTGTTCAAATGGAATTGGTTGGATCCGGTTCTGGCCCTGGGGATTTCCGCTTTCGTCCTGTTCAACGTTTTCCGCTCTCTCTCGCAAACCGTGAATTTGTTTTTACAAGGAAATCCCAATCCAACGGCGCTCAGAGCTTTTCGGGATCAAGTGGAAAGCCTGGAGAATGTTTTTGAAACCCACGACGTGCATTTTTGGAGCCTCGATGGGGTCCGCCATATTCTTTCGCTCCATGTGGTCTTGCACGATTTAAATCAGGCGGAAGCGGTGAAATCGCAGATTCGCCAAATCAGTCGCGTTCTTGGGGACTGCCACGTCACGATCGAAGTCGAATCAACGGCCGAGCATTGCCATGATGACTGCGAACACGCGCATTAAGCTGTTGATGTACCGCGCGGGCGTCGGAATTCTTATGCCCCTCGCTTTGTTGGCCGCGCCTTTCAATCGCAAGCTTCGCGGATTTTTCGAGTTGAAACTGCGTGTCCGGCGAAACCTGCCGAAACTCGATCAACCCATCTGGATTCACGCGGCATCGGGTGAATTTGAGTACGCCAAAGCCGTGGTTCGCGAACTCAAACAGCGCCGGCCCGATATTCCGATTTTGGTGACTTATTCTTCACCGTCGTTCCAAAGATCCATCGAAAAATTCCCCGGCGTCGATCTGGCTTTGCCTTTGCCGCTCGATTTGCCCGGGCCTTGCGCGGGTTTCATCAAGAAATGGCGGCCGCGCTGTTGGCTCATCTCGCGCACGGATCTTTGGCCCGAAATGATTCATCAGGCGCGACTTCGAAAAATTCCGCTTCTCCTGTTCTCCATGACGCAAAAGGATCCCTCCCGCATCAATCCCTTGGCTCGAGGCTTGAAGCGTTGGCTCCTTTCACAAATGAATGAGATTCATTGCGTGAGCGCCGCGGATCTGGACAACTTGAAAGCCTTGGGCATCGGGCACGCCGTGATTTCGGGGGACACCCGTTACGATCAGGTTCATCACCGCTTGATGCACGGGCAAACTCTGCCCGAGACTCTCGCCCCCTCGCGCCCATGCCTGGTGGCCGGATCGACCTGGCCTGAAGATGAAAAAGTCCTTCTGCAAGCGACCTCGGAACTATTGAGGCAAAAAAGAATGCAGATGATCTTGGTCCCCCATGAGCCGACCGACGCTCATCTCGCCCAGCTCCAATCCAAACTGAAAGCCCATGGCTTAAAATGGACCCTTTTCAGCGAGCAAAATGATTGGTCGAAGGCCGAGGTTCTGCTTGTGGATAAAACCGGAGTTCTGGCGGAGCTTTATCAATGGGGCGACTTCGCGTTCGTGGGCGGTTCATTCAAACGCACGGTTCATTCAGTGATGGAGCCGCTCGGCGCGGGGCTATCCACTCTGGTCGGCCCGTATCACACCAATAACCGCGAAGCTTTGGAGTTCACGCAAATTCAAGTTGGACGATACAAGGCGGTCCAACCGGTCGGTGACGCCAATCAAATGCGAGCGGTTTTAGAAGGTCTTCTTGAAGAAAATCCGGCTTCCAGGGAAAAACAAATCATCGAAGCTTTTGCCCGCCGGCTCGGCGCCACCCGGCGCCTCACTGACCATTTGCTGCGGGTCTACATCGGTCATCCGGCTTCCTTCGATCCGAACTTATCGCCTCACAGTTAATGTCTTTATCCACTTTGGACATACTGCGCTCAAGCGGCAGTTCGGTGCCGAATTCGGAAGGATCCAACTCGGTATAAAATCCGGGCCAGCTGGGTGTGATCTTCTTATAAAGTTGAAGCATGTGCTCCAGCGGCCACTCCAACTTTCTTTGGCTGCCGTTCCAAACCCCATTAATGAAGTTACCGAGAGAGACGCCTTCTTGCTGGCGAATACGGCTCAAGAACACTCCGAAATCGCGTTGTCCCCGAAGCGCCAACAGCCACGGGTGATTGTAAAGATCCGCTTGGTCGAGCATATCCCCTTCGGTGAAGTGCTGAGTGAAATAGTAGTAGCTTTCCTTAACCGTTTTGGGTTTATGGCTGCGAACGCCTTCACAAACCAAAACGCCCTTTTCCGGATCAATTAAAGAGGAATTCATTCGAACCCAGCGCGAATCCATATGAGTTGGAGCCACATGCACGACTTGGGAACCGTTCATGTATCGGTCCCCAAACGCCCTTCGAGCGAAACCGGTGTTGAAACGCATGATCACACACCGTTCGTACTCTTCAAGCTGCACGTTAAATCCCGCGATCTGCGACACCAGATATGTGGAATCCGAAATCGAGGTTCCTTCCGAGCTGGACATACCATGCGACTTACCGAGCTTGAGATTGAACGGCTTAAGGAGCACATTGATTCCGCCCATGGCTTTTCCGCCCCAGGCGATGAAATCAAATCCTTCAGCTCCATAAGACCAGCTCCAGCTTTCCGATCGCGAGACGGAAAAACTTTGTCCCACGTTCAGATTGAGCTGCATACCGCCGAGGAAAATATACGATTGCTGCTCGTCACCGGTTTTGAAGACGCGAAGTTTACGATCGTACATCAAGGCCTCAGGATCGTTGAGGCACATGAGGAAAAGCCGGTTTTGCACTTGATCCCAGGTGGAAGTTACCGGAGCCTGACCGCCTTCGCGATGAACCGACTCAACCATGTTGTAGGTCATCAAGCTGCAGGCGGCCACGTGGAGCGCCCGAGGACTCTTGCTATCATAAGACGATGAGGCATTTTCTTTGGTGTCAAAGAGAGCCGACCTGAAGTCCTCGGCGGTCCAATTTTCGGGTTTGACGTCATCCGGATTTTTGACAAACCAACGGAACGGCGCCGCCATATTTACCCGACTGACCCGCAGGTTCTGATTGAGCGCATTGAGCGCGGTCTCGGTGGGAATCCAAAGCTTGAGCGTTTCCGACGTCTCCTCCATGCAGGAGACCAGATCATAATTGCATCGCGTGATGTTTTCCGGCGTGGCCTCGACATGCTTCAAGCGCTCATCGGCCAGTGAGAGAAAATTCAGCTTGAATGTGTTGGCGAAATTGTAAATGGACGCCACCGCCGGACCGCTCTTTTCGTAAAGCAGCAGATCCTCACGTTCCTTTCTGATCAGGTAATCGACGTCTTTGTAGCAGAGATGCCGTAAGGAGCCGAAGTACTCGCTATGCTTGTAGAGCGTGTTATGGCGTTCCTTTTTCACCTTGTCTTCGCTTTCAAGGAACATTTTTCTTTGCAAAACGCGAAGCTTTTCCTCGATTTTCTTTACTTCTTCGTCGTCCTCATCGTATTCCGGCGCGCGTTGATCGCCGGAGCCATTACTCTTCTTCAATTTGGGATCACAATTGGCCTCGTCGAGATTGTCCGTGGCTCGAACCGAATCTTTGTAACCGTTATGAATGAAGATCACCGGACCCACAAAGGTTCTTTTATCCAGCCCTGAATCGACGTCGACAAGATCGTCGCAATTGATGTCGTAACACGAGGGCAACATGACGCTCGTAAAGTCATTGGCGCTCATCTGGAGATCCAATTCCTTGAACAAGGTCGCGATGTACTGGTAGTCCGGATGATCGGGATTGATATCAAAGTTTTCCAAGCTCAGAGAGTACGTGTTTCGCGTGCTCAACTGTTCGTTGATGGTCTGAAAAAGTTTTCTGAAGACCTCCAGACGGCGGTAGAACTGTTCTCCCAAACGCGTTTTGAGAACCGTCAAATCGGATATCTCTTTTTGCAGCCGCTCGCGCTCGCCGTCGGTCAGGTTTTCCTCGCGCATCTTCTTTTGCAGCTGATTCAGTTTCTTATTCGTCTCAAGCAACTGGTCGATGGATTTGCCGACACCTTCCTGAAGCTTGTTATGAGCCCACAATTTGTGTTCATCAACCGGCTCAAGCTGGATCAGAAAATTCGCCCGCATACGCATCATGCGCAGGTCCTGCATGGTCAACTCAACCGGCTGGATGATCACCCCGTCGGTCACACGCACGAGCGTGGTTTGGGTGGAAATGTACTCTTTGGTTTTCGCGTGAATTCCCATTTCACGCAGACGATTCAGCGTGCGGCGGGCTTCCTTGTCAGGCGTTTCATTCGCCAGCCGGAGCATGGTTTGGTTGTCTTGCAACTGATCCACCACCACTCCGGCCGTCGCGGGATCCAGATAGTTCTTCTGAATGGCCACTTTCATCAGATAAATACCATCACGTAGCGGTTCGGTCATTTTCCGGCCATCGACAATACCGGAATAACGCAGCACCATGGGCTGAAGTTCCATCAGGACGGTTTTTCGAACATCCAGAGCCATTAAGGAGTCGATATTGTATTGGAAACGAACCGTGTGATAACCGTAATCGGCCAAGAAAAAGCGGGACTTGATCTTCTTTTGACGGCGGAGACCGGCCGGGAAATCGGCCTCGTCGAATCCGAACGTGAACTTATCATCCCAAGGATTGATGTAGAATTTCAGAGTCTGCTTGAAGTCCCGGCTCTTTTCCAGAGCCACCTTGATTTCAAAGAACTGTTCCGGTTGGTAGTACTCGTGCCAAATTTCAGAGTTCCATGACAGACACCCGTCCGCCAGAGTCTTCTTGGTCTCCGGAGGTTTGTTGGGGTTATCCAGGAAATGGATCTTAAATTCCATCCCCACGACTTTCTCACCGGTAAAACGATCGACCACGCAAGTGGACGCGCGATAGGCCACGATTCTTTGCGTGGCGGTTTCACCGTAGGGAAGCACCTGAATGTAACGCAGATTCACCCGATCAAACAGATAGGGCGTGTTCGCGGCCTCTAAAAATTCTTTGCGCGCGGCTTTATAGTTTTCCGCTGATTTGAGATACGTCGAAACCTGACAACCGCCAACTTGATCCCGGCATTCTTTGATCAGATCACCGGAATAGGAGCTGGAGAGATTGCGCAAAGCCCCCAGCTCATAAATGCCTTCGAACGGAGCCAGCCCGCGAACGCCTTTGGGAATCAGCCTTAGAGCCAAACGCAGATTACCCTGGGGGAATTTCTCCTCGATCCATGTGTTGAGACGAAGAATCAGTTTACCGTCTTCCACCCGGCCGAAACCGGTGATCCCGTCCTCATCACGCGCCCCTTCCAGTCCTTTACCGGCGCCAAGAATATAATGGGAACTTAAATCCGGTCCGGTCTCCGACACCACAAGATGGGCGACAACCGCGAACTCACCGGATTTGATCTTGTACCAACCCGGCTCCCCAGCCGCGTCCTCGAAACGCACCTTGGGTTCCATGTCGATGTTCATCTGAACGAAGGTGCCCGTCATGCGCTCGCTTTTTCGAATGGACTGAATGGAAACCGAGTCCACCAGCAACTCGTCCTGGCCCTGCAATTCTCCGCTCAAGGCTTTTTCGGCGAGTTCCGGTCCCACGAGTTGCTCCTGCGGAACCATTTTGTCGCGCAAGAAGAGAACCTCGGGTCCGTCATCCCGCGAACCTTTACCAACCGCCCAAGGATTGATCGCCAAGCGCACGCGGCGCCGGCCTGAATGAACACCTGTTCCAACGATATCCCGCTCCACGACGACCCAACGGCTGTTTTTCACGAAGAATGAGAAAGGAATGGTTTCCATCCACGTGAAGCATCCGTCAGGCCGCGTGGGCAAGACATCAAGAATTGTCGATTTCTTTTCCGGAATCTGGACTTCGAACTTATGGCCCCGGGCGGGCGATCCGCTGGCGCGATCCTCGATACACGCCGTGAACACGAACGAGGCCGCTTCAGGAATCCGCCACGACGAACGCTCGGGCGCTTCCCGGTCCATCTTCACCACCGGACGGCCGTCGCGCAATTCCACTTTCGCGTTCACGTGATGGCGTTCTCCGCCGCCGGAGATGCTCTTGATCAAAAACGTGGCCGTGCTTTCTTCGCCCTGATTGCCGTTGACGCCGTCGGGTTTCTGGTCCGCTTTCGTGCAGGCCACGAGGAGACTGAAAACCAGGAATATCAAAGTCGCGCGCTCAGAACGATGCACTGTCCGTCTCCATTCCTATATACACCTGCTCCATATCGAACTGATTCGGATCGATGTTGATGGGCTTGTTGCGATAATATTCGCCGTAAACTTTAAATCCGAGTTTTTCGAAGTGCAGCTCGGCTGTCAGAATCTCCCCGATCCGGTTCGTGTTGCCGTACCGCGATCGCGAATAAACCGCCACCGTCGCGTTGGATTCGATAAAGTAGTTCGAATAACCGAGCTTCAACGTTTTATCCTGGAATCTGAACTTCGGGCCGGCTGCCCACAACTGTCCGTCAGCGGAATCACTGGGCGCATCTATATTGCGAAGGCGTTTGTACTCGGTAAAAACACCCAGTTGCTTGGTGAAATCATAATCCATGTTCCCGCCACCGAAATAACCGCGATGACCATAGAGGTATCGGGAACCCGGCGCCACGTCACCGGCTCCCACATTGCCGACTTGCCGGCTTTCAAACACCGTTTTCGCGGGAATATCTTTCCACTCGAACGCACCGGCGAACGCCTTCCATTCCAAACCGTTGGTTTTTCCCAAAAGTTCCGCCTGAGTGGTGAAAAACCAAGGCGTGGGTTCGGCCTTCTCACGTTCCAAGTTGTCACTGCTGGAAACCGGAATCACTTGCTGGGCGATCAAGCGTCCCTTGATTTCTTCATTCAAAGGTACGGTCACAATTTCCTGAAAGCCGGGGAATGCGGCCATGCTGGATACAAGCATTCTCACGCCGACAATTCTTTGGCTGTGAATGCCGAAGCGTAAATCAACTTGATCGACAGGCTTGTAGCTGAACCAGCCTTCGCTCAGAAAAACAAAGTTCTTACGTTCAGCATCGAAACGATCCTGCACGCGTCCCGAACTGAATCTCGCCATCGGCGAAATCCGCGCTTTGAACTGTTTCAGAAATTGAAAATTGAAATTGGTCGACAAGTAAGTGTAGGCGCCTTCGAAGGAGTCTTTTCCGTGTTGATAGGAGCCACCGCCGATGTCCAGACTCCAGTCGCCTGAGAACCGCGCGCGCAGGGGTCTGTATTCTTCTTCTTGAATTGTGATTGTATTCAGGTCCTGAGCCACAACCGCTGAAGTCCAAAGCAAGACTCCCGCTAACCACGGCCAGAACCCGGCTTTCGACCCCAGCATCCTTTGTCCCATCCCGACAAGCGTGCCCGATTCAATGAGTTTTGATTTTGAGCCTGTACAAAAACTATTCCAGACGAGACTTCGTATAAGCGCCATTACGAGGAGCTTGCAACCGGAATATTCCATTAATTGTGTTAGGTCATGAAGGTTTTACCTAAACTGACTGGAGATTAACCAATTCTTATAGGCGAAACGCCTTTTCGAAGAAACGGAGCGAGCGAACGCCGAACCAGCTGAACGACTCACCATCCACCAGAGCGTAAGGGTACCCGAGCCGCTCGAGCGACTTCGAAATCGTGAGGAATGGATAAGGCTCGCTGGCGAACATCAGAAAGGTGGTCTCACGAGGGTTGGCGCCCGACTCCAAATTCAAAACCGGGTACTTGGCCACGTGATCGCTCGCGAGATAGGGGCCAAAGCCGCACTTCTCCAGGGTCGAACCGATGAATGTATTCTTGGCCACCCCCATCCACGGGCGCTTCCATATGATGTATTCCAAGCGCTCAATCGGGCGCTCCGGCCGCTTTCCCCAGGACAGCAATCCCGGGAAATCCGCATGCCCATCCCAGGCGGTCAATGGCTCCTTTTGGCTGATCGCCACCCATCGATTCGCGAGCTTTTGCAGCTCCTTCGAGCCGAGCTTTTGCGCCATTTTCATCAGCTCCGGCGCCACATCATCGATCCGGGTCACATGGGTATCGAGATAGGGTATTCGCTCTTGCTCCGCCATGAATTTGGGATTCTCTTCGCGATCCAGAATCAAGAGGTCCGGGCGAAGCTCGAGGATCTTCGAAAAATCCCAATCCTTGGTGCCCCCGACAACGGGAACAGCGCTGACTTTATCGTTCGGATGGATACAAAAACGGGTGCGGCCGACGACCTCGATCCCGGCTTCAATAAGGGTTTCTGTCCAGGACGGTACCAAGGACACGACGCGCATGGACTCAAGATAATTCACTCAGTACAAATTGGAAACTGATTTGGAGGAGAAAACCATGCAGGAATTCACCCCGTTGCGCGAATTGCGGTCCCAATCCGGTTATAACGAAGGCGATATTTTGGTGGTCTTCGGCGAGGTCTTCGCCCGAGGCTACGTCAATGGATTGATTGAAGAGGCGCAACGCGCGGGCATGAAGGTCATCTACTCCACCGTCGGGCGCCGTGATGAACAAAATAAACTCCGCCCGTTGAACGCGGAAGAACTGGCGCAGAAAACTCAACCTTTGATCAATATTCCTCTGGAATGCGGCTTTGACCTGGAGCCCTCATCCAAAGGTCGCACACCCTGCGATCAACTTCAGGGACTGAAACTCAGCCAGTGGGCTGAGGCCAAAATGGATTTCGATGAGGTCGAAGACTCCCGCCGCCGCGGGCGTGAAAGTTTTCGCTCGAGAGTCCGCGAGTATTTGGCCGAATTGGAAAAACACATCCCCAAAGGCAAAAACGTCTTGTTCGCCCATACCATGGCCGGAGGAGTTCCGCGGGCGAAAATCGTTCTTCCCGTCATGAACCGCGTGTTCAAGGGTCATGGCGAACGCTACGCCTCCAGCCAGGAATTCTGGGAAGGTGTGCTGGGTCGCTTTTGCGACATGAGCTTCATGGACGTGACCGCCAACAGCTTCGCCGATCTGATTGAACTCTCGGCCCCGCTTCGCGAGCGCATCACCCAAAGTGGCGGCAAAGTGGCCTACACCGCCTATGGCTATCATGGAACCGAAATCCTGATGGGAACGGAATACAAATGGCAAAGCTATTCCCCCTATTTGCAGGGCTTCGCCAAACTTGAACTTGAGCGCATCGCGGTCCGCAGCGGACAAGCCGGTATTTCGGCCTGCGTGTTCAACGCCCCTGAAATCCTAACTAACTCCAGCTCGATTTTTCTCGGCGTGGAAGTGGCGCTTTACCCGCTTCTCGGCGCTTTCCAAAAAGAAGGCGCGAACCATCCGCTGACCAAGGAACTCATGCAATCCTGCCAGGCGCTCTTAAAGCCCGAACACAGCTTGAAAGAAGTCCTTGAGATCACCGAGAACTATTTCCGTTCGGATATCATTGCCAACCGATGGTCCGATTATAAGGCTTGGCCGCAGCATAATGGCCCTGAACAAATGGCGCTCATGCGGACCACCTCGGAAAAGATTCTTGATATGCACACGGATGAGCGAAATCTTCTGACCGCGCGTCTGAGCGAGATTGTCTTTAAATCTTGCGGACGGGCCATGTTGTATGAGTCTTTAGACGCCCGCAAAAACGTGTGGTGGATCGGTCACGACCTGGTGGCCAAGCTGGCACTCGGCTCCGCTCAATAAAGCGGACCGGCGGTCACATAGGAATTATAGAGAAAGTATCCGAGCGGCAGCAGGGACAAAGCCGCGAGCGCCAGGAATTCAAGCAACGGGCTTTTCGGCACGAACGGTAGCCAGCTTCGAATCCAAAGTACGAAATAAGGAATACTCAACCAGATCATCTTCCACGGATTCACATCCAGATAAAAATGTCCGGCGGCCATGATCAGGACCACGAAGACCGACAGAAACGGCATCATCGCGGCCTTCGATAAGAGACTGGGAAAAATCCAAGCCAAGACAGCCATCGCGCCGAACATGGCGCAAAGTATGGTCACCATCTGCGAATAAGACGCACTGGCGTTGAAGAGTAAAATAAAGCTAAGGCCGATGGCCGTAATGAGAGGTAGCCCAACAAGCGTCAGTAAATTCACCTTGTGGGAGTTGCGCTCGAAAATCGACCACAAGCCCAAGCCTAAGCAGAAGAACGCCAAGAGGTTACGCTGATGAACCGGATGACCGAGCAGTTGATTCCTTAAATGGAACAAGACCAGCGCGCCAAGAATCAACACCATCACAATACGGGCGAAATAAGACGGTTTACCGCCGGGGTAAATCAACACGAACCCGGCCAGTAACAACGCCGCATAGGAGAGTGATTCCGCGCCATCGGTCGGCGGAAAACTTAAGCGCCCGATCAGCAGATAATTGCCAATGACAAAGGTGAGCGCGATCGCGATCACCTGCAACCGGGCGCGAAAAGGCTCGCCGAATTTTCCGGCCAGGAAAAGCACACCGGCCAGAATGGCCGCTGGAACAAACGCGCTTCGAATTAAGGCGGCAAGTATCGGTGACAAGCGGAGCCTTACTGTTTGACCGCTTCCAGGCTGACCAACAGCTCGATTTCGTCGCTGATTTCGCCCGGCTTGGTCATGTAAGTCATCCCCCAATCGCTACGCTTCACCTTGAAGGTGGTTTCACCACCGGTGCGTTCATTGCCCCAGGGGTCTTTACCGGTCTTCATTTGCGTCCAAACAAAACTGATCGGCTTGGTTTTTCCAAGCATGGTCAGGTCGGCGGTGACATTATATTTGTTTTTTCCGGCTTTCTTGATGGATTTGCTCTTCAAAACGATTTCCGGGAATTGCTTGGCATTAAAGAAATCCGGACCACGCAAATGATCATCCCGTTTACTGTTCAACGTATTGAGCGACTCCGCTTTGGTTTTAATTTCAAAAGTGGATTTTTCGGGAGCCTTCTCGTCCCAATTGATCGTTCCTTCGGTGGTGCCGAATTTTCCATAGACGTAAGCGAATCCCAGGTGATTGGCTTTAAAAACGATGGAGGCGTGCGCTTCATCAACCTTATAGGTGACCGGCTCCGCCATCGCGAGTGGTGAAACAAAAATCAAGCTCGCAACTAAAAGTCGATTCAAAGACATATATCCCTCCATCAATGATGCGTGCGCTCCTCGGCTCATCACCCAAGGAGCCATAATTTTGCGGCATTTAATTGAAACATTAGAAGAAATGCTTGTCTAGAAGGACAAATTCCCCGCGACGGCTTTCACGTCGCGAGGAGACAAGATACTCGCTTAATGACTAGGCGCAGGCGCGGCGGTTTGAAAAATCTTGGCCACGATCGCACGGAACACTTTTGAGAGTTCAGCGCGATCCAACTCAAGGGGCGTGTTGAAGTTCAACTCAATGGAACCCAATCCCCAGCCCAAATCAATCGTCCAACTGAAGTCGTAGGACAGATAATAAACATGGACCATATTCCACCAGGTCGGAAGCTCCTTATAATGCAAGAGATAAAGAAACACGCCTTCCGCCTGCCGATCCGACAATGTGGTCTTCACATGATCCTTGGCGAATTTTTGCACGAAACCTCGGAACACGGGAACCGCCGCCCGCACTTCGTCATTGGTCAGCACGCCGTCCTGGTTGGTATCAAAGCGTGTGAGGACCGCTTCCATGTAATGGAGAATCACGGAAACGATTCCCAATTCGTTTTTCTCCATCCACTGCGGATGTGAATGTTTCGGCGAATAAGCCGAAAGGATCAAATTGCGAATGATCTCCACGCGCTTTCCTTCAGGGGCGCTGGCCAAGTAGGCGGTCATTCCCGGAAGATTCACGCCGAACTCTTGAATCAGATCGGGCAATGCCCTTTCCACACAAGCGCGGTCGATCGTGGGCAAGCCGTATTGGTCCGGATCACCTTTGGCGCAACTCGACTGGTTATAAAAATAATCGTAGAGGTCGGCCGACATCTGTCCGCCGGAATAAAGGAACGCCAAAAGCTCCATGGCTTCAACGTAGGACAGGCGGCTCTTCGTCAGGTCAAAAGCGATTCCTTCGGCCGAATAAGTGAATAGCTTTCCTTCCGTGAAGGCGCGGGTTCCCGTGTTATGGATGCGCCCGTCGGCCAATTGCAAGTCCACCGCCAGATCGCGAATATCCTCATAGAAGCGTTGCAGTTCCTCGCTCTTCAATCCGGACTTCCAATCCACGCGGCCGTTGATCTCGCCGGCGTAACCGCGGAACAGCATTCCCACCGCGGACCGGAAGAGATTCATCATTGAAAGATTGTGGAACTCATGGGCCAAGTGGAAACGATCCAACTCGGACTCACCCACGAGAGTCACACGCTCCAAGTTGTCATTGAACAGCGGACGGGTCAGATCCTTGATCTGCAGGAAATGATTCCAGTCCGGCTCATGCATGTTCTTGAGAATCGCGCTGACATCTTTGGGAATCACGAATCGAGTCAAGAGGCTCGGGACCCTGGTCTCGATCTTTGAGTTCTTGCGCTTGAACTGAGTTTCAAGCCGCATTTGAATGTACGCCCAGCGGTAAAACTCGTATTTGATTTGCTTTAAGGTCTCGAGGTCGAGCCGACGGCGGGCCACCGACTTATCGGGCGAGAAAACGCGGTCAAAAAGCGCCGACAAGGCGCGATCCAGCGACTCGGAACGAATCTTCGGATTCAACCAATTCAAGCCCTGGGCGGCATTGATGATGTTATGAATTTGAACCAAGCTCAGCGACTTTTCCGCGGGCTCACCCGGCTGGTTCTTAATCGCTTCTTCAACCAGATCAAAAATCTGCTGGGCCACGTACATTGAGTTTCGTAGACCCGCGCCCTGAATGATGGGTCGGTCTTTCACGCCGACGCGGTATTGGATGTAGGCGAAATACCAACGGCTCAGATTTTTGAGGAACGGCGCCCACTCATCCCGCTGAACCGATTCCGGCACCTTCGGCGAAACCGTGGCCGATTTGAATTCGCGGAAAAACTTCACCCAAGCTTCGACCGGCGCCACTTGATCCTTCTCGAAAGCCTCTTCCCAACGAACGAACTGGCGGAACTCGGCCATTAAATTATGAACGTTTGAGAACCGGTACTCGAGTTGGGTTTTATTCAGTCTCTGACTCACCCGATCGATCACCGCGTTCAATTCGGCGTTCGCCACTTTCAGCTGCCGGCCCACCTCATCGGGATCCTGCCGATCCACCAGCTTGGGATTCAGGTATCGCAGATAAGGTTTCATGCGGATGGCTTCCTGCCGAACCTCATCCAAGAACGCGATGGCTTCCTGCAATTCCTTTCGAGTGACGGTGTCCTGCGTGCCGCCGAACAAAAGGCGCTTCAACGTCACGATTTCCGACGTGAATCCGTCCGTGATCACACGCGATTTAAAGAAAGTGCTTTGCAAGAATCGCCGGATTTCGTTGGGCTCATAAACCTGAGAGTCGCGCCCGCGGGTTAATTCCAAGAACGATGTGAAGGCGCGCTGCAGGCACTGCACGAACGAGGTGATTTGAGCCTCGCTCAGCTCATCATCGATATACTTCTGCAAGTGCTGGGGAATCTCACCCACACAGGTGTATTCCCGGCCTTGAAATGAAGGAGGAATCGTGTCCGGGGGCTTTTCCCCTGTGTTAAGGCCGCAGCCCAACACGACAAGGGAGCCCGCCAACCCCAGGCGACTCCACATTTTAAAAGACATAGCTTACCCCCCCAAAGATTCGGTCATTCGCTCGATAGCGCGTGAACAAACCCGCCCGGCTGGACGTGGCCTCAACTTGGGATCCGAGAATATCCATTCCCACAAACCAAGTCACAGGCCCCTGGTTCAAATCCAAAAATGACGACAACCAACTGCCCTGTTCAGGAATCGAGTATTGCAGGCGATTGGTCCAATTCCACAGGTTCTTCGCGGTTTGCGCCAAGCGTATTTTCCAATCCAAGGCGGCGAAGTTTTTTAAAGGGTACCGATCCAATGAGGATTTCACTTGATCTTCTTCCTTTAGAAGCCCGCTCTTTGACTTCGGACCAATCTCAACCACTCGTACATAGGAATATTGAAGCCACGACGGACGCCCACCCAACCAGGAACCCACATAATGCTGATAGGCCAAACCTGCAATAAGCACATCGTCAATCGGGGCTTCCTCGTAATGGGAGGGGAACTGCGATGCGTCAGTCCACTCCCCTGTAATCGAAGCCCAGGCCCTGTCATCCACCCGTTCAACTCCAAATTCCCAAGTGGTTACAAGGTGATTCAAGATTTTGGGATGAATGACTGTGGTGATTTCGACGGGTTGAGTGCCACCCAAGTTGGCGCAGTTCGCACACTCAATTCCCAGGTGGATTTGGTTTCGCGGCTTATACGCCACGTTGAACCGTGACCAGAGTCCCATGGATTCACCGTATTCAACGCCGATGGCCGCGGACGGTCTAAAAAAGATTTCCTGATCCGAAGGTCGATCAATCTGAAAATATAATGGTGCGTCACTTGTAAATGGTGTGTCTTGGAAGAGCCGTACGTAACCAAAGGGCTGTTGAAACCAACGGTTCGCGGAATAAAAGCGGCCGTTTTCCAAGCGGAACTGAGGCCCCTGATCCGGCAAATTCACTCCGCTCGCGAACAATACAAAGCGCCATCGGGGCGAAAAGGAATGTTCAAAAAACATCCCCGTGAGTCCTTGCTGTTCGGGCATTAAGTAATCCCAACGTAATTGGGGCTGCCAAACGCCTAAATCGAACTCCTCGTCCAGTCGGCTCCACATGCGACGCTTTCGGCCAAGCGCTAAACTTGAGCCCTGGCTTCGACCTTCGACAAAGAGCTCCGGCACCCCGAAATAGGATTCCTCTCTGGCCTCGAAAGCCCCCTGCGCGCGCGCATTGACCTTATATATTAGGCGACCTGACCGCTCGGGCTTAGGCTCAAGGTTTAAGTTCGCGGAAAGCTGGGTGTAATTCGAAGATTGAGTCGAATGTTGGACATCGCCTAAGTATCTTTGCTGGCGCAAATCCAAATTTAAATAGCTTGTCGCTTTAGCCGCGCCGTTCGCATGCGGCGCCCCCAGGGCCAAGGCCACAAGACCAATCAATAACCCCATTCACCTGGGCCCTCCTCGAAGCCCAGGCCCGTGATTTTACAACTGTTCATCGTGGAGTTACAAATTGGAGCCGAGTCATGTGTAAGTATTTCACGAAAACAGGTATTTTTGTTTATCTCTTCGACAATTGATTGAGAATTCCCATTAAAATCGACCTGTCCGCGCTCAAAGACCACTCGTTTGGCCGCCATTTCCAATGATTGAAGAGAACTTGGCCACCAAACATCTCAGGGGTGTCGCCGTACTTCATCATGAATGTAAAAAATGCCAAAAGATCCTGTTCAGGAAGCGGGTGTCCGGGCGGAGAGAATAAACTATTCAGGGTTGGCCCATAAATCGGATAAGCGGCCAGCGCCTCGTCGAGGGAGATCAATTCATTTTCGCTGACATCGTAAAGACGCAAGAACATCTCCACGTACTGGAAGATCTGCCAGACTTGAAGGATGTCCAAAGTGGACAATTGGGGAGCGACCTTTCCAAATACGATCTCCTCGCCTTGTTTCATATAAGTGATAAAGAATTCGGGCCGGCTGAGGACCACCGATCGCAAATGGGGCATTGAACTTAAAATGTCGGAGTCCGCTCGCGTGGCGATCCGCCGAACACAGTTCACCTGCGGCTCGGGTCCGCAATGCCGGGCGGCCTCGGTCATCCAAATCTCCGCCGACCGAAATCCCGAGGCGACAAACACCAGATAACGGACGGCCTCATTCAGATCCAAAAGAAGGTCACCATTGGAAGCCGATGTGAAGAGATCCGCCTCGCGAAGCAATCTTCGGCCGATCGTCAACTTGGTATCTTTCAGCCATCCGAAGCTTTGCAAAATCGGCAAAACTTCAGCGACCGCCACATCCATATCCGATGGGGTGAGATGATCTCGGTCGCCGACATAGGCGCGGCGAAGCCAATTCAGAATGACGAACGGCCAAACCATTCGTCGGCGCGCGCTGATCGACCAATCCGCGGGACCTGGTCTACGATGTTCCAATCGCCCTTGGGCATCCCATGCCATGGGAGCGGACGCCGATAACACCCGAGCAAAAGCTCCTTCGTCTTTTCCCATCGGCCCTTCGCCCGGGTTCAAGAGGGCCAACCAAGTCAATGCCACGTCCTGCATTCGCTCCACATGCTCCGGCGTGAGCGAGCGGACCTCGTTTCGATCTTCGCTGAACCCACGACTCAACATCCAGCGAAGCGTGGATTGAAAAGCCGCGGCCTTTCCTTCACCCACGAGTTCGACGGATTCGAGCTCCATAAAAAGGCGGTCCCATAACTCGATGGGAACCCCGTTGGGATGGTGTGAGTTGGAAAGATTAAAAAGACGAACCAAACTCAGAACGGATTGTGGCACCGCCCGACGCACCAACGCGGAATTTAAATCCTCTTGAAAGAAAACCCGAAAATGAAGGAACGCGCCCAATCCGTGCCCAACGGCTTCGAAAAAAGCCATCCACTTATCGCTTTCAATTCGATCACTCTGGCCCGCCAAAGCGATTAACTTAAGATAAGGAAGAAGCGAAATTTTCCTCTCCAAATCAGAGATCAGTCCCCCTGACGAACCATCGAACAAGGTTTTTAAATTGGCCAGCGCGCGCTGAATCTGATGAAACGGAAGCGGCTCGCCCTGCCGCTGCAGCCAAGCCCCGATCAAAACTAAATTTCGACCGAGTTTTTGGACCGCGATTTCACGTTCCTGATCGGTACCGACACGCGCCCCAAGGAGAATGGGAATATGTGGCCTCAGATCCAACGCGATACCTTTAAGCTGATCCAAGAGGACGCGCAATTCGGTGAGCTTTTCTTTTTCGATGCGGTCAATCGCGCCGGAAAGAAGGATTTTCTTTAAAGCCATTAAGTCGGAACTCAATTCCGGGCTGAGCTGAAGCTCTTTAAAAAAATGCGTCTTGAGAAAGCGAAATACGCTTTCGGGAGTGTAGGCGCCGTTCTCCAGAGTTCCCGTCGTCAACCGTTGGAACTCGAAGACCGCATGGGAGAGGCAATTGAAGATTGACTTTGTTTCGTCGTCCGATAGGCGCGCTGAAAAATAATCTTTAATTTTTGGACCCAAGCGATCCAAACAACCGACGTCACCTTTCAGGTGAACTTGAATGGCCGGCGCCGGCGGTTTGTTTTCACCCGCGCAACCCAGGAGAATGCCAACCAAAAACCAAAATGCGAACAACCTTTTAAAAAACATAGCTCATTCCTAAGGACACGCGATCATTGGCGCGATAGGTGGAGAAAAATCCATCATCGACAATGGCGGACTCCCCTAACAAACCGAGAAATTCAACTTCGGCGTCGATTCGCCAATCACGCGAAAAACCATATCCCGCCGCCACGAGAAAGGATCCGCCGTTTTGTAGGCGATCATACGTGGCCCGCGTTTCCAACCGCAGGCCCGCCGGCGCAAGTCCGCGAACGGGAAAAATCAAGGCGGCCGAATAGGCCTCTAAATATTGAAAGCGTCTTTCGAATAAGCGGCGGTCCGACGCGAAAACTCCCCGATCGTCGCCGTCACCTCCGGTGACTTTCAGAATCGAAAAGCGAAGTCGCCGCGCGGAGGGACCTTCCGCTTCCAGCGGGCGAGACAGGGAAGCCGACCAGATCCAGGCGGGCGTGAAGGTTTGCGCCGTCCAATCGGCCGGAACGTGCGATTCAAGCACTTCATCACGGGCCAAACCAAAATTCACGGTCCATGGCCCCGACTTAACCCATCCTTCACCGGAGACAAGCGCGTGGTAAGCCACCTTCGCCGTCACTTCCACACTCAAATAATTTTCCGTATCAGACAGCACGTATTTCCCCAATGAGGGAAAACCAAGCATGAGCTGGGGCACCGGCTTGTAAGCTCCGGCGAAACGAAAGCCGGAATCATCAAGGTGTTCCCACTTGACCGCGACGCCGGGTCGCAGTGCCAGTTCTTCGAAATCAGGTGTGTTCACACGATAGCGGATGTCCCCCGGTTCGCCGCGAAAATTGTACCGGCTGGCCGGCGGATTGAACCAGGGATTGCGCGAAACAAACTGCCCGTCCTGAATCCAGAAATGGGCTCCGGTTTCAGGGATATGAACCGGCAAGGCGGCGATGGTCCACGTCCGCTGGCCGGAGCGTCCGTTATAATAAAATCCCACCAAGCCCGCGCCTTCGGGACGCAAACGGTTTTGCATGTACCGCGGTTCAAAAACTCCGAGGCGCCAATCCTGATCCCAACTCGACCACTGTTCCTGTTTGCGGCCCAAGTGAAGAGCATCGCGATCCAGTTTGTATCGCACATAGGCCTGATGGACATGAAGGTAGTTCCAGTTTTCGGTGGAACTGTATTCGTTTTTTAAATCCATCCGGGCGTCATAGCGCCCGTTGAATTTATAATCTTCATTGAGAAATAAACTGATCGAAGCGTTTTCCGTGCTCGCGCCCGATCGGAAGTAGGCGGTGTTGGAGCTGACGTACTGACTGTTCTGCAAACGGAGAGTGGACGCCTTCGCGGTGCATGCCAATAATAAAAATCCTGCAGTGAAACAGCCGTACCTGCTCACTCCCCCCCCTATACCTGATTTATTAAGCTATGCGATCCGCGCTTTCCAGCCAAGCTTGAATCTGAGAAATCACCCAGTCGGGATCATCCCAGGTGAGATCATGCCCGCCCCAGGGGTGGCGCTTCACCGGCCAGTTCATTTTTTCCGCAAGCGCCAGGGAGCAGGAAGGGTCGACGAACCGGTCACCCAAGCCACAAAGAACCAGAGTGGGTGTGGCACAATTTTCGGGCGGTAGATCATTAAACTGAGCCGCCGCCATGAGTTGATGAATCACGTTTTTGTAACGAATCGGATGCTCGGTCGCGAGCCGAATCCAAAGAGGAAGAGCTTTGTTTCTGGCTTCAGCTGAATTGATCAGCAGATCGACCAATTTGCTTTCCCGCTCCCGAGGCGTTCCCGTCATCAAAATCGACACGACCGATTTCCACACCTGCCAGCGCAGGCGCTCAAAAAACGGGCTTAACGCTTTCGAACTGGTGTTAATGAGCACGCACTCCGCCAAATCCTCGGGCTTTTGTCTCATCCACTCGAGCGCCACCATTCCGCCCAGGGAAATGGCGATCAACGAAAACGAATTTTGCATTTTCGCCCGTTCCACCGCCCGCGCGCGCACGAACTCATAAATCTGGTTCATTGTTCGCGGAGCCGTGACATCGCGGAACTCACCCGCGCCCGGCAAATCCAGGGGCAAAATCTCATCGTCGGGGAAGCGCGCCGCCATTTGTTCGGTAAAAGCGCCCCAATGCCCTTTCTCCCGCGCCAGACCACGCAAAAGAATCCAGGTTCGTCTATTTTTCATACCAGAGTTCCAAAGCTTTTCGGGTGTTTTGCATTCTTAAATCATCGGACTGGCGCAACCATCCGTCCGGCGAAAGAACCGCGCGATGGAGAAAATCGAATAAGTTCAAGTGTCGCCTTAAAATCCGACTGCGCCGGTGCGGAAGTCGCGGATCGAACATGCCGTCTTTCCAAAAGACCTGAAGCGGGTTCTTTTTCAACCACAACCAGGAGCCCATTTCCAAAGTGAACGGGATATAGAATCCCGCATCCTTACGCTTGCGGTTTTCTTCAAAAAGATAATCCCAGGGATCGCCATGGATCGTGTACTGACGGGACATGGGTTCAAAGGCGTAAAAATGGTGGGGATATGTTTGATCGAAGATTTCCTTCATCGCGTAAGCTTCCGCCAGATAAGGAAACGGCCGGCGCGTGTGCGCGTAAGGAAACCAGAATCGATCTTTAGCGCCGAATCCGGAATGGACATCCACGGACAGCGCACAGGAGGAGCAAAGCAGTTCCTGTTCAACCACTTCCATCAACGCTTTGACTTCAATCTCCATTTCCTCATTTTCCGGCCCCCGATACCAAGGCAGCTTGGGTGAGATCCGATGACCGCGAAAAATCGCCGAGGAATGCGAGTCTTCACCGTCCAAAGGTGAGTTTCGCATGAGGTCCACGCCCCGGCCGTTGGAGCGTGTGCGTTGCATGATCCCCACGGGATTTAAAATGGGCATGAACACCAAGCGGGAATGGCGCAGCCTCACCTGAATTTGCCGATCCCAGCGCATCAACTCCAACAGGGTGTGCATGTAGGCCAAGACGACTTCGGATCCGATCTTTTCCAAACCGTGCGCGCCGGCGAAATACCCGACCGCGGGGGCTTTAGGATCCTGACTTCCCAGACTGACGCAATAGAGCGGATAGGTTTTGCCTTCGTGCGTGACTTCGGCCACCACCCGGTGCCGCGCGCGCTTGCCGAACCCCTCGATCAATGACTCGAGATCCGTGAGTTCACGAAAGTGTTTACGCGCTAAAACGTTGGCCACAGAGGCAAGTATAATCGGCCTTGAGCGGGCGAAGCAACTCATGTTACCGAATTGAAAGAGGGGGAAATCACATGAGCCGTTTTCCAGTCAGCGCGGAGTGGAGTCAGAAAGCTTGGATCAATTCAGCGAAGTACAACGACCTCTATCCAATGAGCGTCAATGACCCCGATCAGTTTTGGAGTCAAATCGCCGAACGCATAACTTGGATCAAAAAATGGGATAAGGTTCAAAACTGTACTTTTGAATATCCCGTGCACATCGAATGGTTTAGCGGAGCAAAGCTCAACGTTTGCTTCAACTGTGTCGATCGCCATCTTCCCACTCATAAAGATAAGGTGGCTTTTTATTGGGAACCCGAGGATCCCGCCCGGCATTCGCGCCAAGCCATCACTTACCAAATGCTTCATGACCATGTGGGTCGCCTGGCTAACGGCTACAAAAAGCTCGGTATCAAAAAAGGCGATCGAGTGACCATATATATGCCCATGATTCCCGAAACGGTTTACGCCATGTTGGCCTGCGCGCGAATCGGCGCGGCTCACTCGGTTGTTTTCGGCGGATTCAGCCCTGAGTCCATCGCCGATCGAATCAACGACTGTGAAAGCGATTATGTCATCACCGCGGACGAAGGCGTTCGCGGTGGGCGTAAAGTGCCGCTGAAAGCCAACACGGTGGAAGCCATTAAAAAAGCACCGCGAGTTAAATCCGTGATCGTGGTTCGACACACCGGCGGCGATGTGCCGATGGATCCTGAGAGGGATGTCTGGTACCACGAGTTGGTCGCCGATCAATCCACACAGTGTGAACCGGAAGTCGTGGACGCCGAGGATCCGCTGTTTCTTCTTTACACCTCAGGCTCCACCAACAAACCCAAAGGCGTTTTGCATACCAGCGCCGGTTATCTGGTTTACGCTTCGTTCACTCACCAGATGGTCTTTGATTACCATCCGGAAGACATCTATTGGTGCGCGGCGGATATCGGCTGGGTCACGGGCCATAGCTACATCCTTTACGGTCCGTTGAGTAATGCCGCGACTAGCGTGCTTTACGAAGGCCTGCCGACTTTTCCCACCACCAGCCGGATCTGGGAAATCGTCGATCAATACAAAGTCAGCATCCTCTATACCGCACCGACTTTAATTCGCTCATTGATGGCGCTGGGAGAAGAACCGGTCAAGAAAACCTCGCGGGCGAGCCTTCGCCTTTTAGGCTCGGTGGGAGAACCCATCAATCCGGAAGCTTGGCTTTGGTATCATCGCGTGGTCGGCGACAGCCGCTGCCCCATCGTGGATACCTGGTGGCAAACGGAAACCGGCGGCATCATG
This sequence comes from Bdellovibrionales bacterium, assembly GCA_041690295.1. GTDB lineage: Bacteria > Bdellovibrionota > Bdellovibrionia > Bdellovibrionales > UBA1609 > JALHOQ01. The sequence goes on along the minus strand of JAWLHR010000004.1, from coordinate 147,073 downwards.
ATCACACCCCTGCCCGGCGCCACGGAACTTAAACCGGGCTCGGCGACCAAACCCTTCTTCGGTGTGAAGCCCGTGATCGTGGACGACAAAGGACAACGCCTGGAAGGTGTGGCCAACGGTCATCTTTGCATGGAGTCCTCGTGGCCGGGACAGATGCGAACGGTGTACAAAGATCACGAGCGCTTTTATCAAACTTATTTCGCAACTTATCCGGGGCTTTATTTTACCGGCGACGGATGTACGCGCGACGCCGATGGCGATTACTGGATTATCGGGCGCGTGGATGATGTCTTGAACGTGTCCGGTCACCGTTTGGGAACCGCTGAAATCGAAAGCGCGCTCGTCGCTCACCCGAAAGTCTGCGAAGCGGCGGTGGTTGGATTTCCCCATGATATCAAAGGCCAAGGTATTTACGCGTTTGTCACCTTAAACGCCGATGTCACACCCACGGACGAACTGCGTGCGGAATTAGGTGAATGGGTGAAAAAGGAAATCGGCGGCTTGGCGAAGCCGGATTTGATTCAATGGGCGCCTGGTTTGCCGAAAACGCGAAGCGGTAAAATTATGCGGCGTATTTTGCGCAAGATCGCCTGCAATGAACTCGATAATATTGGAGACACGTCAACTCTCGCCGATCCTAACGTCGTCAAAGAATTGATGTCTCAGCGCATGAGACGTTGAAATTTTGGCTCTGATTAAGTTTCGAGCGTCAAAAGCGGCACACCACTTTTTTCCCTGATTCAGGGCTTGTGGTTTTTCATTTTCGGTGCATACAATTTAAGCACGGATTGGCAGTCAACTCACGACTGCCAGCGCAGCAGGAGCGGCTCATGATTTTTCTTCTTCATCCATTCGCGAGTGCTGTCTTTTCAATCACAAAAAATTTTTTATTCGTTCGGCCAAATGCATCGCCATTGACATGTTTTCAGAGGTGGAGCTAGCGTTGAAATTGTTAAAATTCTGTCAGCTAATCCTGACAATTCAACGAACCAAAGTTCTGAAGTTTGTAGGGGGATTTCAGTGACTTTTCGAATGGACGGAAACGTCTCACAGGCATTGCACACCTTAAAACTTATGGGGGTAAATAAGAATGAACGTACAAACTGAGACCATGGAAAAGGTCGCCATGAATCCAATCGCTCCTGAAGCCGGAGGCGAGGGACCGATCGTCATGCGCGTGCGCAAGCGCGATGGCAGTTTACAACCGGTCGACGTCAACAAAATCGTGAACGTGGTCTTGGCCTGCTCCACGGGACTCAAGGAAGTGGATCCCATGCGTGTGGCGGCGAAAGTCATCAGCGGCCTGTATGATGGCGCCACCACCAAAGAGCTCGACCAGCTTTGCATTCAAACCGCCGCTTTGTTGATTGGCGAAGAGCCGCAATACTCACGCCTGGCCTCGCGGTTGCTCGCCCGTTACATCGGTGAGGAAGTGACCAATCAGAATGTGCGCAACTTCTATGACTCCATCACCTTGGCCTATAAACAGGGATTGGTGAGCGAAGAGAAATACAAGTTCGTGAAAGAGCACAAAGAGGCGCTGAACATCATTGTTGATGAATCCCGCACTCATCGTTTCGAGTATTTCGGCTTGAGGACGATCTATGACCGCTATCTTTTAAAAGATCCGGTCAGCCGCCAGGTCGTGGAGACGCCTCAGTATTTCTTTTTGCGCGTGGCTTGCGGGCTGGCCAACACCTTTCAGGAAGCCAAAGAATTCTATGAATTGATTTCGAGCCTGGATTACATGCCCAGTTCGCCGACGCTGTTCAATTCGGCCACCAATCGCCCGCAGTTGTCGTCTTGTTATTTGCTGGATTCCCCCCAAGATGATCTGTCGTCGATTTACGACAAGTACAAAGACATCGCGCTCTTGTCGAAATTCGCCGGCGGTATCGGTGTTTCGTTTTCGCGCGTGCGAAGCCGTGGTTCTTTGATCAAAGGCACGAATGGGCATTCCAACGGTCTCGTGCCCTGGCTCAAGACTTTGGATTCGTCGGTCGCGGCGGTGAATCAAGGCGGCCGCCGCAAAGGCGCGGCTTGCATTTATTTGGAAACCTGGCACTCGGATATCGAGGAATTCCTCGAGCTCCGCGACAACACCGGTGATGAAGCGCAACGCACGCACAATCTGAACCTGGCCAACTGGGTTCCGGATATCTTCATGCGGCGAGTGGAAGCCGATGAGATGTGGTCGCTCTTTGATCCTAAAGAAGTGCCCCATTTCGTGGATCTCTACGGCGAAGAATTTGAAAAAGCCTATGAACAGGCCGAGGCTGAAAAGAAATATGTGCGGCAAGTGAAGGCCCGTGATCTTTACGCCCGCATGATGAAGACACTGGCTCAAACCGGCAATGGCTGGATGACCTTCAAAGACGCCTGCAATAAAAAATCGAACCAAACCGGTTTGGCTCACAATGTGATTCACCTTTCCAATCTCTGCACTGAGATTTTAGAGGTGACATCCGATGGTGAAACGGCCGTTTGCAATCTGGGTTCAATCAACCTGGGCGCTCACGTGGTCGATGGCCGGTTTGATTTTGAAAAGCTGGCCCATACGGCTGAAATCGCGATCAAGTTCCTGGATCGCGTGGTGGACATTAACTTCTACCCGATCCCGACCGCCGCGAGCTCCAATCAACGTTGGCGCCCTGTCGGTCTCGGCGTGATGGGTTTGCAGGATGTTTTCTTTAAACTCAACCTGCCTTTTGATTCGGAAGAGGCGCTGAAACTCTCCACCAAGATTCAAGAGGAGATTTATTTCAACGCCTTGAAAACATCGTGTGCTTTGGCGGAAAAATTCGGTCCCCACCCGGCCTTCGCGGAAACCCGTGCGGCCAAGGGAATCTTACAGTTCGATCTTTGGGGCGTTAAACCCGAAGACAGCGAGCGCTGGGAGCGTCTGCGCCGGAAAATCAAAACCATCGGCTTGAGGAACTCCTTAATGATCGCCATCGCACCGACGGCGACCATCGCGTCGATCGTGGGGGCTTATGAAGCCATCGAACCGCAGGTCTCAAACCTGTTCAAACGGGAAACTCTCTCCGGCGAGTTCATCCAGGTGAACCGGTATCTGGTGGACGCCTTGAAGAAGCGCAATCTTTGGAATGAGGATATCCGTAATCGCATCAAAGCGGCGGAAGGGTCCATTCAATCCATTGAAGATATTCCGGATGACATCAAATCGGTTTTCCGAACGGTTTGGGAAATCCCGCAGAAAGCCTTGATTGATATGGCGGCCGCCCGCGGTGCTTTTATCGATCAGTCGCAATCGTTGAATCTGTTCATTGAAAGCCCGACCATCGGCAAACTTTCGTCGATGTACATGTACGCGTGGAAGATGGGTGTTAAGACCACCTATTACCTGCGTTCACGTCCAGCGACTCGCATCGCCAAGGTCACCACACGAACCAGCGAAGAGCCAAAGAAGAAGTACACGGATGAAGAGGCTCTGGCTTGCTCGTTGGAGAACCCGGAATATTGCGAAGCTTGTCAATAGTTAGGAAATGAGGAGAGACATCATGATATTACAACCCGGCTTTAATCTGACTTTACGTCCAATGCGTTATCCCGTGTTCTACGAGATGTACAAAAACGCCATCAAGAACACGTGGACCGTTGATGAAGTCGATTTTTCCAGCGACATCGTCGACTTGCAACGCAAGCTCACGCCCGCGGAACGCTTTTTGATCAATCGGCTGGTGGCTTTTTTCGCCACCGGTGATTCCATCGTGGGCAATAACCTGGTTTTGAATCTCTATAAGCACGTCAACTCGCCCGAGGCGCGGCTTTATCTTTCGCGCCAGCTCTATGAAGAGGCCTTGCATGTGCAGTTCTATCTGACTCTGCTCGACACTTACATTCCGGATTTGAAGGAGCGTGAGCAGGCGTTCGCGGCCATTCACAATATCCCTTCAATTCAAAAGAAGGGTCAGTACAGCTTTAAGTGGATGGATTCCATCAACGAACTCGAAAAACTCGAGACTGTTGAGGATCGTCGCCGTTTCTTGATGAATCTGATTTGTTTTGCCGGCACGATCGAAGGTCTGTTCTTCTTCGCCGCCTTCGCTTACGTGTACTTCCTGCGCTCAAAAGGCCTGTTGAATGGTTTGGCCACCGGAACCAACTGGGTCTTCCGCGATGAAAGCGGTCACATCGACTTCGCCTTTAAAGTCATCGACACCGCCATCGAGGAAGAGCCTGAGCTTTTTGATGACCGCATGAAAGACATGGTCATCGCCATGTTTAAAGAAGCCGTGGACTGCGAGATGACCTTCGCCCACGACATCTTGGATCACGGCGTGGCCGGGCTCAGCGCGCGCGACATGCGCACCTACCTCGAGTACATCACGGATTTGCGGCTTGAGCGCTTGGGCATTCCCCACCAGTTCGGCGCGAAAAATCCGTTCAGTTTCATGGAACTTCAGGACACTCAAGAACTGACCAATTTCTTTGAACGTCGGGTGGCGGCCTATCAAGTCGGTGTCACCGGCAGCGTGAACTTCGACGAATCGTTCTAATCTCAAAATGTAGGCCGTTCCTTTTCAGGATGCCACGCATCCTGAAAAGGAACGGCCTACATTTTCTTGGTGTCGCGGCGGTAAGCCACAATCAGATAGCCAAGGGCGAAGGTGAAGAAAGCCACGCTGAGCCACTGCCCACGAGTCAGCCCCAGCCATTGAAATCCGATGTGCGCATCAGGCATGCGGAACTGCTCGCCGATGATCCTCGCCAAACAGTAAAGAACGCCGAACCATCCCCCGACCACGCCAGGTTTTTGCGGCTTTCGCCAAATCCAGCACAGGATAATAAAGACCAACAGTCCCTCGAGCACCGCTTGAAAGAGCTGTGATGGATAACGCGCGGTTAAGACCGGAGCCAAAGCGTTTTTCACCGCTTCATTCCCCGCCTGCACCTGGTGGATCAAGGAATCGATCACGGCACTCACCCGATTGCGGGCCACTGGATCAGTGGCATAGTTATCAAGCCAAAGCTGCCATCGTGACGCCGTCAAATCCACGGTTCCATTCGGCTCGGACAGGGTTTTGAGTTGTTCCACCGCCGGCCCTAAATCCCTCAACCGGTGAAATTCCCGTTGCAGCCAAAGCACCATTTCCTGGGGAAACTTCACCGCCCAAGCGAATCCCGAAGGCGCTTCGCGACCAAAGAGTTCCCCGTTCACGAAATTCGCCAGCCGACCGAAGAAAAATCCCAAGGAACCGCCGAAAACCGTGAGATCCAGACAATGAAGGAAAGACATTTTATTGGCGCGGGCATAGAGCCAACAAACAACCATCACGCCGAAGATCCCGCCGTGACTGGCCATGCCGCCCTCGTTCACCTTGAGAACGCTCCAGTAGGGAAAATTCCCATCGATCGAGGTGAACAGCTCGGGCGCATAGAACAGACAATAACCTAGGCGGCCGCCGGCCAGCACGCCGATCGCCACATAGGTGATGAAGTCCGCGACTTGCGCCTCTTTGAACTGGGTCTGCCCCCAGCGGGTTTTTAACAGAATCGCGTAATAACCGCAGATGAATCCCGCGAGATAGGCCAGCCCGTACCAGCGTATGCCGAAATTTTCAGTAAACTGAATCGCGAAAGGGCTCAGATCATGAACGTAGGACATAATTTCAAGTTGTCACGGACCTGATCGACGGTCAAAAGAGTAAATTTTGACACGCTTTGGCTTTTTGATTACGGTTTCGGCATGCAAGTCATACTGGCCAGCCGTTCCCCTTATCGAAGATCGCTGCTCGAGAATTTCGGAATTTCATTTCAAGTCGAGAATCCGCTCGTCAATGAAGCCGAATTGAAGTCTCAAGGTCCCGCCAACTTGGTGGAACTCACGCGTTTTTTAGCCCTTAAAAAAGCCGAAAGCCTGCGCGGGAAATTTCCCAAGGCCATCATTATCGGCAGTGATCAAATCGCCGAAGTTGAAGGTGAACGTTTGGACAAACCGGGGACCTTCGAGAAAGCCCTTGAACAACTCAAAAGGTTTCAAGGCAAAAACCATCGTTTGATCACGTCGCTTGCGGTGATCAGCCCCCTGAAAAGCGTGACCCACACGGAAATCACCCTGATAAAATTGCGCCAACTGAGCGAGGGTGAAATCGTGAGCTATCTCAAACAAGATGAACCCTATGACTGCGCCGGAGCCATTAAGATCGAGAAAGCCGGACTCGCTCTGATTGAGTCCATGGAATGTTCGGATCCGAGCGCCATTAAAGGATTGCCTTTAATCGCGTTGACGAAAGCATTAAAAGAACTGGGCCTGCACTTACCTCAAATCTGGAGTCGATCATGAAAATTGTTGAACGTCCCCGCCGGTTACGAAAAAACGCCGCCATTCGCGAAATGACCGAAGAAACCTCACTCACCGCGAAAAATTTGGTCTGGCCGGCGTTCATCAAAGAAGAAAACGGACGCGAGCCGATCAAATCCCTTCCCGGCTGCGACTGCGTGAGCGTGGATGAGCTTCTTCGCGACTGCGACCGTCTGAGCGCCATGGGGCTTGGCGCTCTGGCGCTTTTTCCGCGCATCGCCGACAATTTGAAAAACGCCAAGGCCAGTGAGGCCGCCAATCCTGATGGCCTCATTCCCCGCGCCGTTCGTAAGATCAAATCCGAGTTCCCCCACTTGAACGTGATCACGGACGTGGCCCTCGACCCCTATTCCTCCGAGGGACATGATGGCATCGTTAAGAACGGAAAAATTTTAAATGATGAAACTTTGCTTGTTCTCGGCGAGCAGGCCCGCGTTCAGGCCGAAGCCGGAGCGGATTTCGTGGCTCCCAGCGATATGATGGACGGCCGCGTGGGTTACATCCGGGAGCAATTGGATGAAGCCGGATTTTCCGAGACCGGAATCATTTCGTACACCGCGAAGTACGCGTCGTCGTTTTACGGACCCTTTCGTGATGCGCTGGGGAGCGCGCCCCGATTTGGTGATAAGAAAACCTATCAAATGAACCCGGCCAACGCCTTGGAAGCCGAACGTGAGGCTCGCCTGGACCAGGACGAAGGCGCCGATGTTTTATTGGTTAAACCCGCGCTCAGTTATCTGGATATCATTCGCCGTCTTCGTGAACTTTCCGATTTACCGATCGCGGCTTACAATGTGAGCGGCGAATACGCCATGGTCAAAGCGTCCGCGCAAAACGGTTGGATCGATGAAAAAGCCGCGGTCCATGAGATTCTGCTTTCCATTCGCCGTGCGGGCGCGACCATGATCTTCAGTTATCACACGCCCGACGTTTTGCGCTGGATGAGCGGGAATTAAGCGGCTTTTTTGATGAGGTGAGCGATCACGACTTCTTTGTCGTGCTGATTTTTCTCGTCTTCACGTTTCAGATGAGGCATCAGTTCGAGGAAGTAGTTCACCAACTTCGCGTCGAATTGACGTCCGGAAAAATCCTTGAGTTCTTTAATGGCTTTTTCCTCGGGAAGAGCGTTGCGGTACGGTCGCGCATGGGTCATGGCATCGAAGCTGTCCACCACGGCGATGATTCGGGCGAAGAGCGGAATCGCGTCTCCGGCCAGTCCGTTGGGGTAACCGGATCCCTCGATTTTTTCGTGATGATAACGCACACCCGGTAACATGAACCGGAAGAAAGGAACGTGGCTCAAATGTTTGATCATATCGGCGCTCAGTTCCGGATGGGACTTCATGACTTCGATTTCACTCGCGTTCAAGCGGCCGGGTTTAGTGAGGATTTCCAGTGGAATTTTGGCTTTGCCGATATCGTGAAAGAGTCCCGCGAACTCGATCACCGACTGCTCGAATTCATTGAGTCCGATGGCCTTCGCCAACTTTCGCGAACGACGTCCGACACGACAACAATGGAAAAATGTAAACGCGTCTTTTTCTTTGACTTGTGCGAGTAGTTCTTCGGCGACCTGCACAGACCAGTCAGGGATATCGTCCCATGCCACTATACATTCTCCCCAATAGACATCGTACTAATCGGAGACTGTTCAAACGAACTTGACAAAATTCCAGTTCAATCCCGTTTTGAGGCATGGCCAGAAGCGCCTGTTTCAGGCTGAGACGCCGAGCCGGGATTTTCCCCTTGTTTAATGTCTTATTTTGAGCTTTTACTCGACACCTATGAATCAAAATCCTTACACAAAATACGTTGTCCCGGCGGACAAGGCGCTCAGCTTCAGCGAGCTTGGAGGATTCCGGCGGGTGGGCCTCCACCACCAAATCTTGGAACCGGGCAGCCAGTCCTCGCTTCCTCATGCCGAAAGTTTGGAAGAGGAGTTCGTCTTCGTCCTGGAAGGTCATCCGGATGTCTGGATCGACGGCTACATCCACAGTCTTCATCCCTTGTGCGCGGTGGGATTTCCGGCGGGAACCGGGATTGGACATTGTTTCATCAACAACACGGATCGCCCGGTCCGTCTTCTTGTGGCGGGCGAGCAAACGAAGAGAGAAAACCTTTGCGCTTTTCCCGTGAATCCGGAGCAGCGGGAAACCTCTCCCATATGGTGGGAGTCCGCTCCGAAACGAAAGCTGGGACCGCACAAGGGTAAACCCGGCCCGGTTCTTCCTGAGGAAAAAGGCCGCGAATGGCCCTCGTTTATCATTGATTGCAATCGACTTGAATTCGAAGGCCCCGGGACCTATCCCGGCGATACAGAGTCCTTCACGCACTGGGCTCGTTTAAATGAGAAAATGGGGTTGAGCGCGCTCGGCATTGGCGTGGAAAAACTCGCTCCCGGGCATAGATCCTCCTTCCCCCATGCTCATAAAATCGAAGAAGAATTTGTTTTCATCCTTTCCGGAACGGCCACGATCTGGATGAATGGGTACACGTGCGAGGCCAAGGCCGGCACCGGCGTGGTTTTTCCGGCGGGGACCAACATCGCGCACACCATTATCAATGAAACCGATTCGGATCTCCTTTACCTTATCATCGGCGAAGATCACTCCCGCACAAAAGACGATAAATTCATCTATCCGACGGAGACCTTCCGTAACCTGGTTGGCAAGGATCGCGGCTGGCTGTGGGAGGACGCGCCCAAGGATGTACCCATGGGCCCACACAACGGTCGCCCGCCCGCTCGTCCTCCCGATCACCTCAGAGTGCGTTTCGCCACGCCCGAGGATGCGGCCACCGTTCTTGAGATTTTCAAAAGATCTCCGGAGTATTTTCGCAAAGTCGATGGCTGCGAGCCGAGCGAACACACGGTCAAGACCGAGATGACCCTGGAGCCGAAAGAAAAAGTCGCCGCCTATCGGAAAACCTTCATGATCATCGAACATGAAGGAAAACCGATCGGCGCCGCCGACGTTCATGTCCATCATCCCCAGGAGGGTGTGGCCTACATCGGACTGCTGCTCTTGGTTGAGGACGTTTTCGGTAAAGGATTGGGCCGCCGTTCTTTTGAGCTGATCGCCGATTTCTTGAAACGAACCTACAAAATCGAAAAAATCCAATTGGGAATTTCCGAAGAAAACGACGTCAGCGGTTTTTGGCGGAAACTTGGGTTCACCCCGAACGGCAACAGCTACACCTGGAAAGGCGAAGCCAAGACGACACAGGTGACCGAGTATGAACTCCAATTGGATGGGAGAAAAGATTTTTAAAACCTTGTTATTTTTTCATAATCGAATTCGACACATCGCTAACTCGTCTTCAAATTGAGACCAAAATCCTAAAACTTGGAAGCCTTTATCGGACAAGCATTTGCTTAATGCCGGTTGATTTGTTGGCCTTAGCTTTGCTTAACTATAGATTATCTGACCAGTTCATCGTTTGGCAGGAGGGACATAATGAAGGCATTGTTAGTTTTGCTGGGAACGATCCTTGGACTTGCTACAGCACATGCCGCTGATTCTCAGGATGGAAATGTGATCAAGAAGCTCAAGAATGCGGATTTATTGACGGATAGGCCAGACGAAATCGGCACCTATACTCCTGGAATTGGAGAGAGGTAAGTTCGCTTTCAAATGAACATTAAGTTTTTTCTAGCAACAATGGCACTCTTCATTCTGAGTGCCATTTTTTTTAGCCTCAGAGGTTATCTCATGACCGTCCCTTCAAATGTTCACGAGTTCAAAGTTGGATTCCCTTATGAGACTTCCCTTTCCGAGTTCGATCCCGCTCGAGTTCAAGTCGCCGGACAGTATGCTTTTTTAGAGAATCTGTATATTCCCCTTTTGTTGCGAGACAATCTCGGCCGACTCATTCCCGGAGCCGCGTCGAAATTCTATTGGGTCGATGATGAAATCGAATTTGAAATCAACAAGGATTTAGTTGATTCCGAGGGACAAAAGATCACAGTCGAGGACGCCTACTTTTCATTGATGCGATTGCTTGTGCTGGGATCAAGCACGCACGGCGATTTGAAGAAACTGATTTGTCCGGATAGCCAACCCAAGTCCGTGAACGATCAATGTGCTGGAATCCGCATTGTGGACGGCAAGCTTAGATTAAAACCGAGCAAGAAAACCTTCACCATCTTCGAAAACTTCAGCTCCATCGATTTTGCCGTAATCCCCAAGCGCTCGGTGGATCCCAACGATCTCAGATCTTTGAATCTATCCATTACGTCCGGCGTCTACTCTGTTAAAGAACGCCGGAGTGACGGCGCCATTGTGCTTCGCGCGAACCCCCGGCACTTCCTCTATTCGCAAGATATTCCACAGAATCCGGTTTTTATTCCCACGCGCGAATCCTCGAAGTCGGGTCTTGAACTATTTGAGTCGGGTCAAATCGATCTGCTCAGTACGTTGGATCAAACCGACATCAGTGAGCGTATCGACAAATATCGCGACTCAAATGAGGCCACGCTTTTTCAAACTCTCCCCGTGCGGCTTGAGCTCTTGGTTTTCACGCAAAAAGGTCTCCAATTGTCATCAGATCGCCGATGGGCGGTTGGAAACGCCGTGGCCAATCAACTCGCATCCGTTTTTGGCGGGAGAACCGGTTATCAATCGACCTACCAGTATTTTCCCGAGGGCGGGAAAGGAAGTCTTACGGACGAGCAGTTAAGCGCTGTCCTCGAAAAGCGAAAAACACCGGTCCCAAAACACGAGGACGGATCAGAGCTTGTGCTCGGCTTCTTTGCCCGTAACTTCGATCGCATGCGGCCTGTCGTTCAGGAAATTCTACCGGGCATTCAGATCGTACAACTAAAGAGGCTTCCCTCGTACGATTCAAATGTTGATGCGCCTGAATATCCCCATCTTTACATCGTTTCCATGGATACCGGGTTTCTTGAGCAACTTCCGAATGTCATAAACAGCTTAAAATCAGGTTTTCTCGGCACGACGGAGCAGGAACGTGAGTTGTGGATCGAGAAATACCTTTATTTGACGGACGAGGAACAACGACTTCAAGCTCTTAAACAGCTCCACCTCGAAAGCTTGCTAAATCCGGTGATCATTCCCATTTTACGAACCCCCTATGTGTCAGTTATTCGCAAGCCATGGCGTGCTGACTTTTCGATTTTGTTCCCCAATTCACCTTTATGGAAAATTTCGAAGAACTGACAAATTGGGCGCTGGCTCAACGAAAGATCAATCTTCGATTCGAGAATCTCACTTATATAAAAGATTGGCTTCCGGGTTATTTTGACGTTCGCGCCATTTGTGCCGATTCCGGGGTTGAGATCGTCGGCCGATCCGTGGCCGAAACTGACGAGCGCGCCGTGGGCAAATCATTAATTGAGATGTTTGAGCGAATCACTTTGCATCGTTCGAAATCGAAATCTTTGAGTGGAATTGCCGCGCATTTCGATGAGGACCAAGCCATTATCAACGCGGCGCTCGAGGCCATCGAGCGCGATGCGGTCCTCGCCCATTTCAATGATGGCATTCCATATAAGCTACAAAACTTGCAACCGACGGATAAGGCCTTTGGCTTTTTCCTGGATAAGTGCCGCGAGCGAAACGTGTCAGTATCTATTTATCGAGCTGAGAGCCTTTTTCAACAATGCGAAGTTCTCATTTGCGTCGCCAAAAGGTCAGATGGCAAGGGAGTCGAAAAATATATCTTCGGTTTTGGCTCGGCCCAAAGCCGGGAGAGCGCTGCCACAAAGGCGATCCTCGAGTGCGTTCAAAACTTTCCGCTCTTATTTTCATCGAGACCCGTCCAGGCCGTAAGTTTGACCGAATTCCGATCGCTATCGAGCTGGCAACCGATTCACCATGGACTCCTCGGTTTGGATCCCGATTACGTCAGACAAATCCGCCACCTTTTTCCCGATGCTCAAATGGATGGACCTGATTTCCGTGAAAAAAGACCGTTCCGTTTGGACGACTTCGATGTTCGAAAACTCAAAATTCCCGACATCCTGGAAGACCTAAGAGATCGGATGAGCGTTGTGCAGGTCTCGCATCGTGATTTGATCGAATACGACTGCGGCTTCAAACCCAATTCACTTCCTCATTTTATAGGCTAGCCATGAGCGTTCAAAACATCGAGAGAACAATAAAGAAAGCGGAGTTCAATCTCAGGATTTACTTTCTTTGTCTCACGCTCTCGGGCGTTGGCGCCGGCTTTTGGCTTTTTCATTCGTTCAAAAAACAACTGGCGTCAATCGCCGTGACACAATCACATCCGAATCTCATTAAGGGCGACTATCGAAGCGCCATGATCGAGATCAGTTTAAGTGTAAGCTCCCATTTCACCTACATTCGCTATATCAGCGCGGACGGACGAGAGTCATTGACCGTCCCTCCTCTGTACAAGAAGCCGCTTTTACAAAGCGCGTTCGTCATTGACGCTCAACCAGAGACCTTTCGTGAAAAGATCGGTTCCATCGAGTTCGGCCTCGATCTCACGTTTTTTGTGTTCGTTTCGATTGTCGCCGTCCTGCTCAGCGGATTTATGATGCACTTTCTCTCAAAACGCATGCGGGCTCGACTCATCGCCGATTATAATCTTTCGTTGAGCATTGAGCAAAAAGAGGCTTTCAACGCTCTGGCGACCCAAGTTTCTCATGACATTCGATCTCCCTTGTCCGCGCTGAACATGGTCATTGCCTCGCTTAAGGACCTTCCCGAGGAAAAACGATCCATCGTGAAAAACGCGGCTCAGCGAATTAATGAAATCGCCAACGACCTCTTGGCCAAATATAAGATGCCTTCCCAAAGCAAACCGTTTTCCGGCCAGGCTCTTAAGCAAAAAAACCTTCTAACCCCGGTAAAAGTCGCGGATTTTCTTCAGGAGCTGGTTTTAGAAAAGCGAGCTTCATTACCCGCGGATTCCAAAATCAAGATAACATCGAGTGTTCAGGGCGATACGAAAGAGGCCATTTGCCTGTTAGACAGGAAAATGTATGCTCAATCACTTTCCAATTTGATCAACAATTCCGTCGAAGCGTTAAATGGGGCCGGCGAAATTACGGTAGCGCTACGATCTTCCTTACGGGACATTGCCGTGATTATTAGCGACACAGGAAAAGGCATTCCCGAAGAAATTCTACGCCGACTCGGCAAAGAGCCCATCAGTTATGGTAAGCAGGCCGGCGATAGCGGTTCAGGAATCGGAGTCTTCAATGCCCGTGCAAATGTTGAAAATATGGGGGGAACCTTCTCCATTCAAAGCAAAGTCGATCACGGAACCATTGTGACCATGACGTTTCCTAGAGTCGATTAAGAACTGCCCCACTAGCCTGCAGCTAATGGTCCTGCTCGAATCATATTGTTGTGATAAACCGCATAGATGGCGAGATGAAGACGCAATCTATTAGGAATTTTCGTTGTGCACCAAGTCTTCCGCACTAGCCTATTGATATTGGCTCGAAGCATCGCACACGTGTGATTCAAACTAAAAAGTGGATCAAAACGGATCTTCTTTAACTCCCCCTGTCCGACAATCGAACCCCTTTGCCCTTTAAAGCGCTCATGCGAATTTAAAGGAAAGTGACGCCTTAGAATTTCCGGATACATTGGATTTTGATCGGATTTGAATTGCACATCAGGTGTGGTGAGTGGCTTTAAACTCTCACAAAGTTCACTCAATGCTTTCGGCCTGAAGTCTGGTCTTGGGCCATATTTCTTTCGAGAAATGCGGGCGAGCTTTCCTTTGGCAGGCATCTGGGCCACTTGGAAGGCTAAAATTCTTCTGGTTTTTGATTCAACGGCTAGTGGAACGGAAAGCGGTTTACACTTTGTGTGCTCGAAGGTTTCAAGTTCATCAAATTCAACAACAGTGGCCAGGGGACTGGAATTGTTTTGATGTTCAAGTTCATGGACTGCTTTTTGGCCCAGAAAAAGAAACTTTCGTTCAACTGTGGTTCGGGAGATATGGAGTAATTTTGCGATTCGGCGCTGAGATACGCTTGAAGCTAATAGTTTGTTGATACGATGATTGAGGTGACGCTTTTTTTGCCTAAAGCAGGGGTGAAAGGTGGCATAAGAAAAGTATCTACTGCAGCTTACACAATAAAATCTTCGCACTCTTTTTCCATCGGAGATTCGGCGGAAGAATCCGGCTTTTTGAATACGCATCCGGTGATCGGACATCTCTGAGGATGAATGGCAATAGGGGCAGCTTGGTCGCATGCCCTGTGGTTTAAGGCAAAATTCTCGCCAGGATTTTCTGCAGGCTAGTGGGGCAGTTCTCTAGGTCGTGGCTTTCATGCCATGTTGATAATTCGAGCCGGTGGAGGGAGCGAACGACCTCAGCATCGGCCGCAAAAATTCACCGGTGATGCTTTGCGGGTTGCGAGCCACTTCCTCGGGCGTGCCACAGGCAACGATGCGACCGCCGGCCTCACCCCCTTCGGGCCCAAGATCGATGATGTAGTCGCTGGCTTTAATGACATCCAGTTGGTGTTCGATCACCAAAACCGTATTCCCCTGGTTCACCAACTCCTGCAGAAGATCAACCAGCTTTTTCACGTCCTCGAAATGAAGCCCCGTCGTCGGCTCATCCAGAATGTAAATGGTCCGGCCCGTGTCGCGCTTGGAGAGTTCGCGCGAAAGCTTCACCCTTTGCGCTTCGCCACCGGAAAGCGTGGTCGAACTCTGCCCGAGCGTGATGTAGTCCAAACCCACTCTGTGCAGGGTCTGCAGCTTGCGGTGGATGTGGCGGTGATGAGCGAAAAACTCCATCGCTTCATCGACTGTCATATTCAGAACATCCGCGATGGATTTTTCACGATAACGAATATTTAAAATCTCCCGGCTGTACCGTTGCCCCTGACAGGCTTCGCAGCGGACAAAAACATCGGAAAGAAAGTGCATCTCCACCCGGATTTGGCCGCCGCCCTGGCAAACTTCGCAACGGCCGCCTTTCACATTGAAGCTGAAATGTCCCGGGCGATAGCCGCGGATTTTCGATTCCGGCAAGGACGCGAAAAGATCCCTTATCATGGGAAAAAGACCCACGTAGGTGGCGGGCACCGAACGCGGCGTGCGACCGATGGGCCGCTGATTGATTTCAATGACCTTATCGATATGTTCCAGACCGCTGATTTTCGCGAAAGGCGCGGGTTCAAGGGGTGATTTGTTAAATTCCCGAGCCAGGATCCGGTAAAGTGTATCGATCACCAGTGTGCTTTTTCCCGAACCGGACACACCGGTTACGGACACCAACGTTCCCAGCGGCATTTTGAAATCCACGTTCTTCAAGTTGTGACCTGAAGCACCTTCGAGTCTCAGCCACTTCCCGTTTCCGCTTCGACGCTGACTGGGAATGCCGATTTGTTTTTGGCCGGAAAGATACTGGCCGGTCAAAGAAGCCGGATTCCGCATAATGTCCTTTGGCGTCCCCGCCGCCAAAACTTCACCGCCCAAACGGCCGGCTCGCGGTCCCATATCGATCAGGTGATCCGCCACGCGAATGGTCTCTTCATCGTGCTCGACCATAAGAACGGTGTTCCCCCGATCGCGAATCTCCTGGATCATTTCCAGTAAGCGTTTGTGATCGCGAGGATGAAGACCGATACTGGGTTCATCAAGCACGTACAAAACCCCGACCAAACCCGATCCCACCTGCGAAGCCAGACGAATACGCTGGGCCTCGCCGCCGGAAAGTGTTCGTGTGGGTCGCGACAAACTCAGGTATCCCGCGCCCACCCGGATCAGGTATTCCACGCGCGAGAGAATTTGCCGAAGAATTTTCTCTCCGATCAGCGCTTGGCGCTGATTTAAATTCGCGCCTTCAATCCAGGTGATAATCTCCGTGGCCGGCAATTCCGCCACCTGGGCGATATTGTAATCGCCGATTCGAACATTACGGGCATTCTCATTCAATCGCGCGCCCTGACAATCCGGACAAACCGTAAGAGCGTACTCATCCACTTCCGTTTCGTCTTCGTCACTTTCCGGCTCCTCTTCCACAAAATCCAAGGTGCCGATGCCACTACAGGTCGGACAGGCGCCCCGCGGATTGTTGAAACTGAACAGCCGGGGTTCCAAATCCGGCATGGTGTGACCGCACTTGGGACAACTGCGATGAATGGAGTAAGTCTGCGGTTCCCCATTCTGCAGGGGCTCGATTTTCACCAGGCCACCGGCCAGCGAAAGGCTTAAATTCAAACTTTCTTTAATCCTCGGGATGAATCGTTCTTCCACGATCAAGCGATCCACCAGCAGATCGATGTCGTGGGTTTTATGGCGAGCCAGCTTGGTGGCGTTTTCCAATTCCATCCACTCACCGTCCACGCGCGCGCGGGTGAATCCCTTCTTCGCCCATTTTTGAAATTCCGCCGAGAATTCCCCTTTCTTTCCGCGAATCACCGGCGCGATCAGAAGAAACTTAGTGCCCTTCTTCATCGCCATGATGGAATCCACGATTTCCTGTGGGGATTGACCTTCGAGCGGCAGATTGTGAGTGGGGCAATAAGCGGTACCGACCCGGGCGAAAAGTAAACGCAAATAATCGTACACTTCGGTCACGGTTCCCACCGTGGAGCGCGGGTTGGTACTGATGGATTTTTGATCGATCGCCACCGCCGGCGACAAACCTTCGATCGCGTCCACTTCCGGTTTCTTCATTTGCTCAAGAAACTGGCGGGCATAGGTGGACAAACTTTCGATGAACCGCCTTTGCCCTTCGGCGAAGATCGTGTCAAAGGCCAGGGATGATTTTCCGCTTCCGCTCAGACCCGTGATCACCGTAATTTTGTCACGGGGAATGAAAACATCGATGTTTTTTAAATTGTGCTCGCGGGCGCCCTTGACCAGGATGCCGTCATTTTCGGGTAAGGCCGACAAATTCTTCTCCTACTGACAGCGTGGACAAATGCCGTACAGTTCGAGGACATGATGAGTCAGCCGGAAATTATGCTCCTCAGCCACTTGTTCTTGCAAGGACTCGATGGAAGGACATTCGAATTCCACGATCTGTCCGCATTGGACACACGTGAGGTGATCGTGGTGGCGGCGCGGGGTTAATTCGTACCGCGCCGGTAATCCACCCATGCGAACCTCAGTCACGAGCTTCGCCTCCGCCATTTTCCGCAAGAAACGATAAACCGTGGCGAATCCGATTTCCGGGTGTTTCGCATTCACGGTTTCAAAGACCTCCTGCGCTGTCACATGCGCCCGGCCTGAACTCAATGATTCAAGGATGGCCAGTCGCTGTTGGGTCACCTTCAGCCCCATCTGCCGGATCATTCGTTTAAATTTAGCCGGATCAACCGGATCACGACGAATTAACTTCTCTGGCTCAATGGGGACACTACCCTTGGCAAGGCTCGGTATGGCTGTTTCCATAGAGATATTTGGCTATTCTAATTGAAAATGATTGTCAATGTGCTATTCCAAGTTGGCCAAGGTGCATTCCGTCAAGGGGTCCGTGGTAACGGCTTAAAAGCCATTCCGGCACGGTTCCATGACTCCGAGCCGGTGCCGTTTGACCGGCCCAGCCCAGCTTCTCGCAGGCGGCCATAAAGAGCGACTTCAATTTTTGATCATCACTTAAGCAGGACTCCACGGTGGACAGAATCTCATTCATTCTCTCGCGCGCCACCTTCACAATTCGATTTTCAACGGTGGATCGGCGGGCCGCATAGAGTGCCTCAAGCCCCAGGTAAAGTGACCACGCACAAAAACGCCGAAACTCCATTTGATCCAATGGCACGGCCAACAAAAAATCCAACGCCGATCGCGCGTTCGCTTCCGCGCTGTTTTCAACTTCCACCCGCGAAGGAATCAAATGGCGCCCCATTTGCTCATCGCCGACTTGGTCTTTAAGAAGATTCACTTTTTGCAGAAACAAACCGAAGTGGTGGGCCCGAACCAGCTCTCCCGTGGAGAGTTTGAATCGCGGTTCCACCAACGCCACGAGTTTGGCCAATAGTTCTCCCACGATGCCCGCCACGAAAAAACAATACTGATTGACTTCGGATAGTGTCCTTAAGTGCAAAGATCCGCTGCGCCGCTGACCGGCGAAGTACTGCATTCCCGCCGACATCACCAAGACGGATTGGCGAATCACACCTCGTACCTTGGGGTCGAGATCGTGCAAGTCGCCGATCAGTCGCGGGCTATCGGCCAGCAATTTCTTTTCGCCTTCGGTGATTTGATCGGGAAGCAAATGCTGAAATCGCACATCCGACCCCGGTTCATTGAGCGCCCGATCAAACTGATCGAACGCCTCCATCTGCGATTTCTGATCCGGCCAAGGGGCATCTTCAATCGTGTCCAAGACCCGGCAAAGAAGATAACTCAGAGCCACCCACTCCCTGAGCGGCGACGGCAGCTGGCGAATGCAAAACGCGAAGCTCCGGCTCACCCGGTCCAAATGGTCTTGATAAAAATCCGCGGCCTCTGACATAGTTCGACTTTGAAACACGGGTGGAGATCGGTCAACCAGAACCGGTTTTCATTGACCGAATATCCCTTTGAGCGCTTTTACCGCTTCTTTCTGCAGGCTCTTAACGCCTTCCTTCTTCGCTTTCTCGATCAGCTTGTTTTTCTCGCATTCCAAGGCGCGCGCCGCGAGTTTGCCCGCCAAATCCGACACCAATGACAGCTTGGGCTGATGCATGGAACCGCGGAGCGCCAAAGGCACCACAAACCGACCTTTGGCATCCGCATTCCCTTCCGCCAAACATCCCTTCACCGGCGAGTTCGCCCAATGAAAATTGCCCTTTAAATCACTCTCCATCGTGGCCAAAGAAATCGTGCCTTTCACATCCAATTCACTGTTGCCTTCATCCTGCGCGCTCAATGACGAAAGCGTGATCACTTGTTTGGATAAACTGAAACCCGCCGCGGCCTTGCCCTTTAACGGTTCCACTTTGGCCTTCGGCAAATCCACGCCGGGAATTTTGGCGATCAGTTCATTGATCAGATCGCCGATTTTCACCGTATTGAAGGTCACGGGATTCAGGTTCAATTTCCCGTTCGCTTCGAGTTCGTCCATGAACGTGGGCGCGCTGGGAAGCCGGGTGGAGAAACTGATGGTTCCGGCACTTCGACCCGTGGCCATCGATTTCAACTCGGGCTTAACGAAATCAAGAAAATCTTGAATCACGATTTGCGAAAAACCCACTTGCCCTTTGATTAATGCATTGGGTTCGAGCAGCGGCACCTGCAGGCTTTGCACCCGGAATTGGCCGCCGAAGATTTCTTTCACCTGCGCCTCACCGTTGAAGCGCCCTTGCGCCACCCGTCCCTTCAAGCTCGCGCCTTTGGCTGTGAGGTTATCCTTTTGAACAAGACCGATGGTGGCTTCAAAAGCGAGATTCAATTTTTCCGTGAGTGGCCCTTTGGGTAAAAATCCAGCCTGGGCCAATGGTTGCGGCGGGGCGGGTTCAGCCGGCGCCGCCTTGTCCGCGGGCGCAGCGGCCGCGAAATGATACTCGGGCAGATCCGCCTTGATTTGGCCACTGACGTTCAATGGCCATTCGGCCCAGGGACTTCCCTGCTTCATCGAACCGGCGACCGCGAGACGGCCCGTGATGTTTCCGTTGGGGATAAGTTCATTGTACTCTTCAAGCGCCTTGCGCAGAGCCGAGAGATTGAGCGCGCGGGCGACAATGACCACATCCACTTTGGGATTGGTGGGCTGTTCGATTTTACCCCAAAGACGCACATCGCCCGGAAAGCCCGCCACATTCAAATGATCAATGCGCAAAGATTCTCCGAGCGTTGACAACTTGAAATCCGCGGCCAGTTTCTGACGGGCTTCCTTGCGAAAGGGACCCGCCACGAGCGAGAGTCCGCTCAACTCAGCCTGACCCGAAGCGCGAAAGGATTTGGGTTTGCCGGCGTCGAGTTCGCCCGCGGCGTCCACATTCACTGAAACGGGACCGCGCAAACGCATGGAATCCTGCACCTCATAAGCCACATCCGCGGAAAACTTATTAAGCTGGAGACTTCGCAGGTTGATTTTCGCCGCCATCGGATCCGTGAGCGGACCGGCATAGTCGGCTTGCGCCGCCAATTGACCTTTCACCGGTGAACTTTTTAACGGAACGATCAAAGTTTCCAATCCATTCAAAGCGGTCAGCGGAAGATTGAAACTGATGTTCGCGCTGTAAGGGGCTTTCAAATTGAGTTGCCCCGTGGCGTTGGCGTGTAACTGCCAAAAATGCGCATCGAATTTTTTTAGAGTCAGAGTTTCACCCGGCCCTTCGGCGGCCACTTCAAAGCGCAGCGGCACATGCGCCGGCTTGGTTAAAACACCGGCCGACTCCACCTGTGCTTGAGTTAAATCCACCACGCCGGTGACTTTGGGCACGGCGATCCCTTTGTCGGTGTAATTGAACTGACTTTGCAATTGAACCGCCACCGGCCCTATCACCGAGGTCTTTTCCTGACGGTAGTTGACGTTGGCGCTGACGTTCGAAGCATTGATCCGCCCATTCGCCTGCCATCCGGTGGCGGCATCAGGCTTGATGAGTTCGGCTTGCACATGCAAGGCCCCGCGCCAGTCGCTGGCGGGAATTTCAAAAGGCGGCTTGGGCAATTTACTTAAATCAGGAACTTGAATTTCGGCCAACCAGCGGTGCCGTCCCTCGGCCAACAAACTCGTCCCTTGAATATTCGCATGCAGATCGGCGACCCAGGCCTTGATCGAGGTGGCTTTGATGACCTCTTCGCCGAACGTGAGTCCGTTGCCATCAATGGTGACCGGCCAGTCACCGGGCACCCACGGGGTCCGCACCCGCGCCGAAACCAGAAGTTCGGCTGACGAACGCATGAGCAGTTTCTGCGCGAATTCAAGATTCAGCTTTTGAACCGAAATGTCATTGGCCTTGAACTCGCCGTCCAAAATCTTCACCCGAAGCCGCAGTGGCGGCGGCACAAAGCGCGTGGATGGCGCACCCGCCGATGGAGCCGCGCCCCCGGACTCCTCACTCATTTTGGTGACTTCCAGTTGAACCGTTACTTTAGGTTTTACGAGTTGAACTCGGATATCATAAGGCGCGGTGAAACTGGCGATCACGACGTGCAGCCACTGCGCCTCGGCGCTGATCGGACCACGGGTGATCGTGGTCGGCCCCACGCGGACACTCAATGGCCATTGAAAAGGAATGCGGACGGGCCCCAGCTTCGCCTGACATTGGCAGCGAGTCTGGAGTTCTTGCTGAAGCCGGGCCTGCAAAATTCCACTGTTGACCAAAAAGAATGCGCCCACGATCGCGATCAGGATCGAAATGGCGAAAACCATTATCCACTTGGCCACTCATCACCTCGCCGTTTCCCAATCAGTATAGAATTTTCCGCATTGAAGCACATCGACTCTTGTCTTATTCGGGCAATTTATGCATCGCATTTATAAGTCTGGGGAAGGTGCAGTACCCCCACCTCTTTGTTATAAACTAGTCACTTAGGAGACATTAAATTGGAGCCCCTTTCCTCGATCAATCATTCCAACCTTGAGTTCATCGAAAACTTATATTCGGCGTTCTTACAAAACCCCGAGTCCGTGGATCCCCAGTGGCGATTGTTTTTCGAAGGTGTGCAATTCGCGCAAAATCTCTCTGGACCTTCAGTGGGCGCCGCCGGCTTTTCCGAAAAAGAGCTCGCGGCCTATAACCTCATTGAACATTACCGCGACTACGGACATTTGAAAGCGGACCTGGACCCTCTGGGTTTGACCAAACCTGAAACCGAGTCCTTCGAGCTGGCGAGATTTGGATTATCCGAACAGGATTTGGATCAGCCCTTCGCCGTCGGGAACTTGTTGGGATTGGGCACCGCCAGCTTGCGCCAGATCATCACTTTTCTCGAGTCGGCCTACTGCCGCACACCCACCGTGCAAGTGGCGGAGTGCCGGCAAGAAGTCCGCGATTGGTTCCGGGCCGAAATGGAACGCGGGGAATTTAAATTAAATCCCGATGAACGACGGGCCATTTTTCAACAGTTAGCCCGCACTGAGTCCCTGGAAAAATTCATTCACACCCGTTACGTCGGCACGAAACGATTTTCGATCGAAGGCGCCGACGCCATGATCCCCATGCTCGAGCGCTGTGTTCAGCGCGGGACCGAACTGGGCGTCGAAGAAATCGTCATCGGCATGGCCCATCGCGGACGGATTAACGTGTTGGCCAACTTCATGGACAAAGCCGTTGAGGTGATTTTTTCCGAGTTCGACGGAACCGCCTTTGACAGCTTCGATTACGACGGCGACGTGAAGTACCACCTGGGCTACTCCACGGATAAACAAACGCCACACGGCCCATGTCACATTTCGCTGGCGTTCAACCCTTCCCACCTTGAGGTGGTGGATCCGGTGGTCATGGGCATGGCCCGCGCGCGCCAACGCCGGCGTTTGGATTCGAACGAGCGCAAGAAAGTGGTTCCGGTGTTGTTACATGGTGACGCCGCCTTCGTGGGTCAGGGCGTGGTTTATGAAACGCTTCAGATGTCGCGGCTTCAAGGATACACCGTGGGCGGCACCGTTCATGTGGTGATTGATAACCAAGTGGGTTTCACCACCGATCCCAAAGATGCGCGAAGCGTGCGCTACGCGGCGGATGCGGCGAAAGCCATCAACGCCCCCATCCTGCTGGTGAACGGCGATGATCCCGAGGCCTGTGTGCGGGCCATGGATATCGCCATCCGCTTCCGCCAGGAATTCGGCGAAGATGTGGTGATCAATCTGGTGTGTTACCGGCGATTCGGTCACAACGAAGGCGACGAACCCGCCTTCACCCAACCGCTGATGTACGAAGTGATTCGCAAACACCCCACGTTGATGAACAAGTACCTTGATCAGCTCAGTCAGGAAAATCTCATCAGCAAAGAAGAAGGCGAGCGCTTTTACAAAGAACGCATCGACCATTTACAAAAAATCCTGGATCATGTGCGCAAGAATCCGCCGGTCATAAAACCGAATGCGTTCGGCGCCCAATGGAGTGGTTTGCGGCGCGGGCGGCTTGAGGATTTCGATCACCCGGTGGACACGCGGGCGGCGGAGTCCATTGTGCGAAAGGCCGCCGACGTTCTCACCGAAGAGCCGCAAGGCTTCAATTTGCATCCGAAATTAAGTCGGCTCATTCAGGCGCGAAAACAGATGGTGGAAAACGGGAACTTGGATTGGGCCATGGGTGAGCTTCTGGCCTATGGATCCTTGTGCCTCGAAGGAACTCCGGTGCGGGTTTCGGGACAAGACTCCAAACGGGGCACGTTCACTCACCGCCAGGCCGTCTACTTTGATATCAAAACCAATGAGGAATATTGCCCGCTGGCGACGCTCAATCCGGATAAGGGTGAGTTCTGCATTTACAACTCACCACTTTCGGAAATGGCGGTCCTCGGATTTGAATACGGCAATTCCTGTTCGGATCCGACGTATCTGACGATCTGGGAAGCGCAGTTCGGCGATTTCGCCAACGGCGCGCAAATCATCATCGACCAGTTCCTCAGTTCGAGCGAAGAAAAATGGATGCGAGGATCCGGGTTAACGCTGTTACTCCCCCATGGTTACGAAGGGCAAGGTCCCGAGCACTCGAGTGCCCGCCTTGAGCGTTTCTTGCAACTTTGCGCTCAAGGCAATATGCAGGTTTGTAACTTCACCACCCCGGCCAACCTCTTTCACGCCCTTCGCCGTCAGGTGAAAAGGGATTTCCGTAAACCGCTCGTGGTGATGTCGCCCAAGTCGCTCCTGCGCCATCCAAAAGTGATCTCGCCGTGGAAAGATTTTACCGAAGGTCAATTTCTGGAGTGCATCGCCGATCCGCAGATGCCGGATCCGAAAAACGTGGAAACGCTGATTCTCTGCTCGGGCAAAATCTATTACGACCTGGATGAAGCGCGGGAGAAGAAGTTTAAAACACCGACCACCGCGATCGTACGGGTCGAACAGCTTTATCCGTTCCCGAGGGTGCAACTCACTCCTTTGCTCAACGGTTTGCCGAAACTTTCCCGCCTGCTCTGGGTGCAAGAAGAACCCAAGAACATGGGAGCGTATTCGTACATCGCACCCAAAATCACCGAGTTATTGAAAGAGTTGGGCCGCAAGAAACTCACCGTCGAATATGTGGGCCGCGATGAGCGCGCCAGTCCGGCCGTGGGTTCCCCGCATATTCATCTGAAAGAACAAACAGCGATTATAGAAAAGGCTTTAAAGGCCTAAGGAGTGGTTTGTGAAAGTACAAATTAAGGTTCCGGCCGTTGGTGAATCGATCACCGAAGGCACTATCGCTCAATGGACCAAAAAGAATGGTGAATACGTTAAGCGTGACGACGTCATTCTTGTTCTTGAAACCGACAAAGCGAGCGTGGAAGTGGTGGCCGAGGCGGATGGTGTTTTAAAAACCACCGCCAACGAGGGTGATGTGGTGAAAGTGGGAAGCGTGATCGGCGAGATCGACACCTCCGCCCAACCGCCCGCCGGCGCGGAAGCGCCAAAACCCGCCGCCGCGCCCGCGACACCGACACCGGCGCCGGCGCCAAAGCCCACCAACGGCGTGACCGCGTCGTTCAAAACCGAAACCATGAGTCCTTCCGTTCGCCAAATCGTTAACGAGACCGGCATCAATCCGGAAATGGTACAAGGGACCGGCCGTGGCGGCCGTCTCACCAAGGCCGATGTGCTCAGCGCCAGCGCGAGTCTGGCGACGGTGCCGCCGGCGCCGCCCGCGCCTCCGGTCAGCGTCTTGAAAAAACCGGAGACTAAAACGCTTCTTGGCGAAGAAATCGTGCGTGAACCCATGAGCACGATTCGCAAACGTATCGCTCAACGGCTGGTGGAAGCGCAAAGCACGGCCGCGATTTTGACCACATTCAACGAAATCGACATGAGCAATTGCATGGCTTTGCGCAAGAAGTACAAGGAGCAGTTCGAAAAGCGTTATGGCATCGGCCTGGGCTTCATGAGCTTTTTCGTAAAAGCCGCCATCGAGGCTTTAAAAGCTTATCCCCGGGTCAACGCCTTCATTGAAGGAAACGATATTGTTTACCACAACTACTACAATATCGGCGTGGCCGTCGGCACCGACAAAGGCTTGATGGTTCCCGTGCTCAAACATGCGGAGCACATGTCGCTCGCCGAAATCGAACTCGCGATCAAGGCTTTCGCGCAAAAAGCGCGTGAAGGAAAGATTACGGTGGATGATTTGAATGGCGGCACGTTCACCATCAGTAACGGGGGCGTTTACGGCTCGCTCATGTCGACGCCGATCTTGAATCCGCCGCAAAGCGGAATTCTTGGCATGCATAAGATCGAGGAACGCCCGATCGCGATGAACGGCCAGGTTGTGGTTCGTCCGATGATGTATGTGGCGCTTTCCTATGATCACCGCATCATTGATGGGGCCGAAAGCGTCAGCTTCCTCGTACGCATCAAGGAGTGCATCGAGGATCCCTCTCGCATGTTACTTGAAATCTAGCGGCACAACGATTGCTTCACCGGATACTCCATGAAGTGGAGATCCGGTGGCTTCGCCGCCGCGGTTCTTTTTTGGAACGTCATTGCGTTCGCGCAACCACCTCCCGCCTATTGGCGTCCGGGAGAAAGGCCGTTTAGTTCCAATAAACCATACAATTTTATTTGCTCGCAGGTCTTTATTTTGAACGATGGTTTTCAGAATTTAATGGCGGGCCAATTTGAAAAATCCTACGAGAATGAAATTCCACGGCCGAAAACCACGGGCGGCCCCCCGGTTCCCGGAATGGCCGGGTTCAAACCGCCACCCATTCCCACGCCTCCGGGAGTTATTCCGCTGCAATCCACAACACCATCGCCGGAAGAAATCGGTGAACCCTCGGGCACCTTTCACGATGAAGACAACGGCGAGGCCCCGGAGCCAAGTCGGCTTGAATACACTCCGGAAGATCTAGATGAAGAACATGAAGAACATATTGTGACTTCCCAATGGCGGTTCACCTGGAACTTCACCCCAAAGAAGATGCCACTGAGGCCGGTTGGCCGCCTTTATTTTTACTCGGCGGGAAAAGAATATTTCGTGAACGCGGATTCCATCACCGTTTCACCGTTTGAAGTGGATGTGTTGAAATTCCGGGCCGCACGCTACCAGCGAATCAATAACGCTCCCCTTATCAGCCCCGAAATGGAAAAACTCCTCGAAGCCAATCATCACTTTCAGATTTTCGACGTGATCTTGCCCGAGAATGATCCGCCGTTCAGAAAATTCGCACTGGAGTCTTTTTTCGCGAAACTCTGGGGACGGGATGTGGTTGATGAAATCATCAGTACAAGGAAGAACGCATCACTCACCGAAGTCTATCCAGAGGACCACTTGGATTTATATTCGTATTTGCGCGGACAATACGAAAATGAACGGCTGGGTCCAAACATCTGGTCACTCTCCAAGCTGAGATATGTCAATCGCGATTTCAGCCAGCAGGATCTCTTCACGAACGGACTTCTGATTTTCTCAACGGAATGGTACGCCGTCGCCCTGTCCCGTGATGTGAACCGTATGATGGTGTGTCTGCCGGAAAATTATCTTCGCGATGGCACGCTTGATCCCGTGACCGTGAACAAAGCTTTATCGGAATTCTCAAGCCACGTGAACAAAATGGAATTCCTGAAATGTGAAGGCGTATTGATCGGGGAAACGCCCACTTCATCGGAGGGCTACGCTGGGGAGGATCTCCCAGGTCACTGAAAGCAGAGCCGTCGCGCTCCGATCTTTAAGTGACGACTCAAAACCGCCGCCGCCCGCGGAAACCGTCCAACTCGAATTCTTCCAGCTGAGCAGCAAGAAGGGCATTCGCGAAATTCCATCCTCATCCTCGGCATAGCGCAAACCCGCCATCACGGTCCATGTCGGAGAAAGTTTAACTCCGGAAACCGCGGTATAAACCGTTTGCGACTCCCCTTGTGATTTCATCAGCAAACCGGATGTGGGATCGACGAAATCACCGGCTTCGGGATCCGGTTGCGTCCACCGCTCACGCCGCCAACGCCCCTGAATAAAGAAAGGACCCGCGCCCAAGGTGAGTTCGGTTTCAAAGAACGTACGGTAGTTGCGGCCCAAACAGCGATATTTTTTGCAATCATAGGCGGTGTATTCATTGTCGTTTTGGATACTTTCACCGCCGGCGCGCGCGCCTAAAATGGCCAAAGGGAAAATCTCAAGTTTGGCGATCCCGGAATTATATAGGAGCGCGGAGTACCCTTCCAAAGCCGGACGAATGTAACCGGAGAACGGGGAATTCTTTTGGC
Organism: Bdellovibrionales bacterium; assembly: GCA_041690295.1. GTDB lineage: Bacteria > Bdellovibrionota > Bdellovibrionia > Bdellovibrionales > UBA1609 > JALHOQ01. The sequence continues at coordinate 119,520 of JAWLHR010000004.1, read as the reverse complement.
CGTAGAGAACCATTCCATAGCCGGATTTAACTTCCGCCACTCCACTTAAGGGATAAGATCTGAAGCTACCGCCTAAACTTAAATCGGCATCGGCCAATGCCGGTGGTGGGGCGAGAATCACAAAAAGGACAATTGTCGTCACCACCCTGGAGAAAAGGAAATGCCGAACACGGCCTTGCACTTTTTTTCCAAATTCGAACAAAAGTTTAACAACGCTCATTCAGCTTCCATTTCAACTCAGGCGCTCCCCACCAGTCACTTTGAAAAATCGTAAAGAAATGTCAACTCACCGATCAGCGTGGATATTTAGGAACACGACTTGCTCATTGGTTCGTCGAGACCTGGATGGTCTCACGCATGAACCAACCCAACAGACCGTGAGTCCAGGAAGGACTTGCGGCCCTCCTGTCCGCTCGCCTCTTCGAAAGGGGAGGCGGGCGATCTCTTAAAAACATCTCCCCTTTCACCTGCCAGTCCGAGTTCCCGGGTTCTCACCCGGGCGGCAGTCCATTGTCCGGTGCCCAAAAGCGTCCCACGAATTTTAGTATTTTCACTCTATTCACGGCGCGGGCGCCGAAATTCAATGACTTACCCGGGGCCTCACGCTTGCTCCATGCCCCTCATGAGGTCGCAAATAAAAGGAGCAAGCACGGTGTACAACTTGAACGACAATAAAAAGCGACGCGAAGTTGAAGAAGAACTTGAACGATTAAGCATGACGGTGATGCTCTTTATCACCGGTTTCATCATTTTAACCGCCGTACATATCATTAATTGGGATAAATACGCGTTGGAGATCATTCCCCTCACCGTCAAAGACTGGGTCGGAAAAACCACGCCCGCCGATTGGGAGAAAAAGGCCGCCATGTGCACGGATCTCAAAAATTGGGACTGTGTGGAAAATGAACTGGAGCGAATCGCCAAGAATGACCCGAAACAATACTTACGGCTAGGGCAACTCCAATTCAAACGTGCCAAATTGGATCGGGCCGCGCGAAGTTTCGCGATTTATTTCAAACGCGGGGGTCGTGATCTTGAAGCCATGTATTCTTACGCGCTCGCTCTGTCAGAATTAGGTCAAGCCGAAGAGGCCAGTCGATTTTTCGAAGCCATCCTCGAAAGCCGATCAAAATCTCTTCAACTTCCCGTAATCCGTAATTATGTCAGGATGTTGATCCGTCATCACCGCTACGACCATGCGCGACGACTGATCACACGAGTGCGAAATTCCAATCCAAGGGCCGAACTCTTTATGGAACAAGAGTATCGCCAAATCAAAAAACTCATGACGGCTTCTCGCGATTGATAGCGGCTTGTGTTACCCTGTTCTAAAGTTGCAGCATCGGCTGCGGCTAGGGAACGGGGAAGATCATTAATGTCTCAAAATAAGAAAAAGAAAACGATCAATTGGTTCGGCGCTTTATTTTTAACTTTGTCACCAGTGGTGGCTGTCGTCTTTAGCGTCATTCACATTTATTTAGATGGTTTCATGTGGCCGATCTGGCTGCTCGCGGTCGCGATGTACGCGCTCACCGCCGGCAGTATCACCGGTGGTTATCATCGTTACTTTTCCCATCGCGCTTACGAGTGCCGACCGTGGTTGAAATGGTTTTGGGCCTTGTTCGGAGCGGCTTCATTTCAGAATTCAATTTTGGTTTGGGCCCGCGATCACCGCGTGCACCACCGCTTCGTGGATTCCGACAATGATCCTTATTCAATTAACAAAGGATTTTGGTACGCGCACTTCGGTTGGATGATGGTCAACGAAGAAAAGAGCGCCCAACTGGCCGCGCCTTATGGACGTGATCTCGAACGGGATCCGGTGGTCATGTTTCAGGACCGGCATTATGTGTTGATCGCGCTAATGATGGGTCTCGGTCTTCCCACGCTGGTGGGGTATTTTCTGGGATCCGCGTTCGGAGGACTCGCCGTCGCGGGATTCCTTCGTGTCGTGGCCGTTCACCACGCCACGTTCTTGATCAATTCCTGGTGCCATATGTGGGGCAAACAAAACTACACCGACACGAACACCGCCAAGGATTCTTTCATCATGGCCTTACTCACGTTCGGTGAGGGATACCACAACTTCCATCACATTTTCGCCAACGACTACCGTAACGGTGTTCGCTGGTATCATTGGGATCCGACCAAATGGCTGATCTCGTTTTTTCAGCTGATCGGCGGCGCGTACGGATTGCGGCGCACCCCCTGGAGCGAGGTCATCAAGGCGCAGATGCAAATGGACGAAAAACGCATCAAAGCCCGGTTGAGTTCCCGTTGGCAGGTTCAATTTCAAAATCAAATCGACAACCTGCGCGCGCGAGTTGAAGCGGCCTATTCACGCTTTGAAGCCCTTAAGGAAGAGTATAAAAAATCCCGCCTGGACCGGATGGACGAACTGAAACGCCAGCTCCGTCTGGCCAAAGCGGAATTTCATCAAGCGCTCCGCCAATGGCGGGAATACCATAGTTTTCTGATGAGCCTGCCCGCTACGGCTTAAGATCCAACGATTGTAAGTGAAAGAGAAAACCGGCCAACGCTTTCGATCTGGTCGAAAGCGTGTTCACGTGCAGGAACTCGGCGTTCGTATGCATATCGCCGCCGACCGGACCCAGGCCGTCCAGGATAAAGTTCGTCGGCGTGCTCAGGTAGTTCACATCACCCGCGCCGCCCGCCGGTTGCGAATAAATCACGCGTTTTTCCAATTGGGAAATCAATGCCGCGTAACTTCGCGCCAGGCGCCGTGACTGGCGCGTGAGCGAAAACGGCGGGCAATCGTCCACGATCTCGAACTTGCATTCCGTTTGAATTTCACCGCAATGATTTTCACTCGGACTGAAAAGAATTTTTTGAATTTTTCGATGTAACTGATCGCGCGCTTCGATGGTGGGAAAGCGAACGTCCAGCTTCGCCTCGGCGAACCCGCAGATGATGTTATGTTTGGCCTTGCCGGCTGAAATGTGACCGACATTCACGCTCACATGTTTGCGGTAATTGGTGAGTTGGGCCATTTGATAAAGCTTGTGCGCGAGATCGTGGCCGGCATTGGAATGGGTGCCGTAACTGCGCCCGGCATGCGCTTCCCGCCCTTTGATCGAAATATCGTACCAACGATTCCCCCGCCGTTGGTGAATGATGGATCCATTATCAAGCGCGGGCTCCAGCCCGAAGCCCACCACCGTGTCCACGGCCAATTCGCGATAAATGGAAGTGAACCCGATGGAACCCATTTCTTCATTGGGCGAACAGATGAATCGCAAGGAATATTCGGTCTCAGGATAGGCGCGCAAAAAACGGCGAAGGGCGCTCAAGCCCACCACGACTCCACCCTTATTATCGATCACTCCGGCACCGAACGCGCGATTGCCCGGCAGATCCAGAGAAAACGGAACTTCGTTCCCCAAGACTGTATCCGTATGAGTAACTAACGTGATGTAACGCCGGCTCCGGCCCGGTCGCTCGGCAACGATCAAGCGGGCGAAGCGCGGATCGGCTTCGATGGTTTCTTGCTTGAACCCCAGATCGTCCAAAGTTTCACTGACCAAATTTTGCGCGCGCTCCACACCCGACTTGTTCAACGTGCCGGTGTCCAGTTCGGTGAACCTTTTAAGGAGTTCCAATTCGGAAAGAGGAAGGTCTGAATGAACGAAACTTAAATCTTTGGCCCGCAATTGGGCACCCATGAGTTTTTCGATGCGGGCCAAAGTTCTTTTGAGCATTAAGCATCCAAGCTAGACAACCAGCCCGGACTTGTCACCTGCGGGCCAAGGCGTGCTGGGATCATTTTGTCCTAAACGGTGCGCAATTACACCGGCGCTCCAATTCCCGAATATCAAATCAATGACGTTCGGGGCCACGACGACACCGAAAACATTCAAAATCCGCTGGCCTTGGATTTGAATTGTCGTTTCCACGGGTTGAGGGGGAAAGCGCCCTCCAGGACGGGAGAGTTACATGGGTCGGCATGCGGCAATATTAGTGGCGGTTGCCTTTTGGGGGAGTTTCGCTTCGGCGAGTTTACATATCGATACACCCATTAGCTCCACGGACCATGTGAAAATGGTCCGGTCCTGGACGGCGGATTTAAATCACCGCTATCCCGCTCTGCGTCTAAAAGTCGTTGCCGATTCCTATGAACCTCAAACGATTTCCAGCATCCTCGAAGAGCTGGAACTCCTCGAAGAAGCCTTGGCCGGCAACCTCGTTCTCTCCGATGGTTCCCTGATCCATTTGGCCTGCTCGCGGCCGGCCTGTGATGGCGGAAATCCAGGGGGCTGCAAGACCTGCTATATCCCAGAAATTCAGGAGCAGGATTCGCTTAGATAGCCTCGGCTGACCTAACGCGATTAAAGGCTTCAACCATTTGCTCCCGCACCCGGGTTTGAAGGGACTCGAGATCATCAGGACCCAGTCCCGCGGTTGGAACTTTAGGGAGAATCTGCATAATCACTTTTCGCCGCCAGCGCCCCATGTTCACCCAAAGACTGTTCTTCGGCAAAACTTCATAAGCGCCCACGATCACCACGGGAACGATATCCATTTGGGCATTCATCGCGAACTCAAAAGGACCCCGCTTGAAACTTCCGATTCTGGGTTCCTTTTGACGGGTCCCTTCCGGCGCCAAGGCGAAACTCTCTCCCCGATTCACCCTGGCGATCGCGTTCTGATAGACCTTCATCACTTTATTTCGGTCACCTCGGTCGATGGGAAGAACTCCACACACTTCCATGGCCTTGCCGAAAAAAGGAATTTTAAAAAGCTCGATTTTAGCGCCGAAACGGAAGGTCCGCGGAAAACAAAACAGAATGGGAATATCCATCAGGCTGCTGTGGTTGAAGAGGATAAGGAAGCCTTTTTTGGATTCGGAAACATTCTCCCCACCACGGACCTCCAGCCTCACGCCCGCCAGCCACAGCACCGGCCGCGCCCAAAGCTGAATACATATGAAATCCATCGCCCGGCGGGAATGGGTCAGCGCCGCCACGGCAATCACCACCGCCGACTGGAACAAGGTGAAAATCCCGATGGTCAGGCTCGCCAGGGGGCCCCGGATGTACGAGAGCGGATCTAAAATGGATTGCATCCCGCAAAATTAATCGCTCACTGGGAAAAGGGCAATAGATTAGGGCCGTAATTCGTCACCGCTTTAGAAGAATTATAATGGATCTCAGAATTAATTAAATTTCGCCATGGCACCGTGCTTGCTCAAATGGCGCGTGAGTGCGTCCGTCATCAAAAAGGGAGTATGGAACCATGAAACGAATGATTTTGGCGTTAACCTTAATGTTGGCCTTACCGGCATGGGCGTCCGCGAACGCACAACGGCTGGATGAACTTTCCGCCGAAGTTGAAGCCGAACGCATGGATGTTTTTGAAAAACAAAAACTGGAAGCCACGGCTCGCAAGGAAACCAAGCAGATGGAGCGCCAGGCGAAGCAGTTGGAACAGGAAGCCGAGCGCCTTCGCCGTGAATCCAAATCCATCGCCAAACGCATCGACCAGCAAAGCAAGCGCTTTCAGAAAGTGCACAGTTCCGCTTTAGCGGCCGAGCGCCAGGCCAAAAAATTGGAAGCTCAACGCAATCAAAAGAAAGCCCAATTGGAAAGCCTGAAGGCTCGCGTTGAACAATCCCAGAACCGTTTGCAAAACGCCGAAGAATTTCAAAAGGCTTTGGATAAAGAATTGCGCGAAATGAAACAGGAACAAGCGGACCTCAATGCCCGTTATCGCGCGGCTGAAGAACGCATTAAGCGGGCTCAGGCCACGATCCGTCGCATGCGCCAGGAACAGCGCCGCTTGACCAAGCAAAACAACCAACTCGCCACCAAGGTCGCCAAGCGCGTTCAGATGGCCGATGAGTTGGAAGAAAAAGCTCTTGAAGACGATCTTTAAAATTTTCGCGTGACTTTCGGGATGAGCCAGAGCAATGACCAAGACAATGCCGCGAATCCCGCGAAAATCACCGCGTAACCGAACCGAGGCGCCATCGGAGTTCCGATGGCTTCACCCAAGGCCGTTCCGACATTCGAGTAAATCATGGCGATGGCGAAATGGGTTGCGGACCACGGTCCCTTGGCCAAAGTCATGGCTAACGTCACATACGCCGTCTCTTGAAATCCCCAGGCCGAACCCCAAAGCAATCCGCTCCACGCCGTTGAAAGAGGTAGAAGCGGCAGCAAACAACCGATTCCTAATATCACCAAGGCCGATTTCAAAACCGTATTCAGCCGCCAAACTCGGACGGCTGATGCGAAGGCGATCGCCCCAAATAATGCGCCCGCTCCCCGCCACATCCCGAACCAACCGATATCGCTCATTGAGGCATTTCGTTTTTCAGTCAGAAACAAGGTAAGCAAACCGTCCGTTCCAAACGAAGACACCGAGTAAAGCACGCCGAAGGCGGCGAAGACGGCGAAAAAACCCGACCGAAGGGCGCGCCAAGTCGGTTCCGCTTCGGACTTGCCGGTTGAATGGGACTGATGGGGCACGACAGAGATTAACATGAGCACCAATAAACTTAAGGCCGCTAAAATCATAAAGACGACGGACATGCCATATTTGGAAGTCAAGCTCCCAAAGGTCACCGCCATGGTGATGAAGCCCAGTGATTTGCCGGCCACCATGGACGCCTGAATGGAGCTTTGTTCATTTTGTCGAGCCACATCCACGGCCCAGCCATCCCCACAAGTGTCGAACAGCGCCAGTCCCAAAGCCGCTGACCAACTCAGCAGAGCGAAAGCGAAGAATTGTTCTCCAGGATGATTGATCATCGCCAACGAGCCATAACATCCGGTGAAGACCAAGAGCCCCAACAACATGTACGGCTTGCGCGAACCATAGCGACCGATCGGGACCCGATCACTCAACATCCCCAGGAACACTTTGGCGATGAACGGGACAAGAAGTAACGAAGTGAAAAGCCCGATACTTTCTTTGCTGACTCCATGCGCGGAAAGGAAGGGTTTTTGAAAGTTCACCACGTAGGCCAATGCCGCGCCTTGCAGATAATAGAGAGCACAGAAGAAACTCAGCTTTTTCCAGGAATGATCCATTTGACTTCCCGACGGGCCCCTTCCTACTCTAGGGCTAACTGTGGCCTTGGAATTTCACTCAATATTGATCTTTACAGACGGCGCGTGCACCGGCAACCCTGGACCGGGAGGATGGGCGGCTATTCTGGTCACACCCGATGGACATGTTCGCGAATTGGGCGGATCCAATCCCGAAACCACCAACAATCGTATGGAGATGGTGGGGGCGATCCGAGCGCTGCAGGCGATTGATTCACCCACATCGGAAATCTTTCTGTACACCGATTCCACTTACGTCATTCGCGGAATCACCCAATGGGTATGGGGATGGCGAAAACGAGGCTGGAAAACCGCCGAAGGCAACGAAGTCTCCAATCGCGATTTGTGGGAAGAACTTTTGCGCCAAATCCAACGGTTAAAACCCGCCAAGATCGACTGGCGATACGTCCGCGGGCACACCGGTGTGCCGGGTAATGAACGCTGTGATGAAATCGCGGTGGCCTTCGCCACAGGCAAACGCGTTTCACTCTATGAAGGTTCGATTCTGCAGTATCCAGTGGCCATTCATGACCTGCCCGAGCCCCAGGAACTTCCACCGATGAAGGTCTATGAGAAAAAACCGGCGGCCTATTCCTATCTCAGCTATCATGGCGGAGTGGTCATGCGCCATCGCACCTGGGCCGAATGTGAGCGCCGTGTGAAGGGCCAGTCACAAGCTAAATTCAAGAAAGCGCAGAGTGAGCGGGACGAAAGTGCGATTTTAAGATCGTGGGGGTTGAATCCCGAGACAACGGTCATCCTGGAATGAGGATGATTTTTTATCGATTTTCTTTTCAACGGCTTTTTGCGTTTTAACCTTAGCCCGCTGGTTATTCGTCAACGCCACAACCGGCGAGCAGATGATCATCGCCGCAAGCAGGCGTTTAAATAAAGGTTTTAGCCGAGCTAAATCTTCACGCAGCATGCCTTACCTTTCGGATTGACGCTGAGACGGCTTAACAAGCCAGACCGAATGCAGACTAACGTCTATAGACTTCGATCCAGTGGCTGTCAATAATCCCACCAAAGTCTGTAACCCCATGTCGCGGATTATCCGATGAGTGGAAGAATGAAAAAATGGGTCGAAAAACTCATCGAACAGTTTGATTTTGACTGGAACGACGGCGCCAAATCCAACGGCAAAGGCCGGGAACCCCTGTCCGAAGAACGCGCCACCTTGCTTTACATCATCGACGTCTTCAACAAACATCTGATTGATTTCGAAGGGCACCCCGTCCGCAAGACGCGGGAGACACTTGATGAATTCGCCAAGGAACTGGTGAATCCCAAAAGCCAGCTCGAAAAAGTTCTCTTCCGCTTCCGCCAATTCTTTTCGGTTTACCGAATCGACGAGGCCGCTTACTTACAAAAAACCTTCGAGGATTTCCGCGCCATCATCTGGGACTTCGTGGACCAGCTCGCCGAGGACATCAGCGAGGAACAGAAAGAGGACTCGGAAATCCGGCTTAGTCTGGAACAACTGAAGGAAGCGGTCGAGTCCAACTCCATCGCCGAGCTCAAGGATCAGTCGCGCCGGTTCATCGATTCTTATATGGAAAAACAATATAAGAAAGACAAACGGCGCAACAGTCGCATGAAAACCATCCGCAAAAACTTGAACGCGGTCAAAAAGCAGTTGGGCGAAGCGCAAAACTCCGCGCGGGTGGACCATCTCACCGAAGCCTTCAACCGAAAAACATTCGAAGAATACGTGGACCAACATTTCAAACTGTTTCAGGCCTCGCAACAGCCCGTCAGTCTGATGTTGGTCGATATTGATCACTTCAAGCGCATCAACGACACCTTCGGCCACCAGGTCGGGGATTTCGTGCTCAAAGAACTGGTCACGACTTTAAAACAAATGTTCACCCGCGAGTCCGACCTGCTCGCCCGCATCGGCGGCGAGGAGTTCGCCGTCATTCTCCCCGACTTCAAAGCCGAACACGCGGTCAAAAAGGCCGAAGAGGTCCTCAACAAGGTCCGCGGTGAGGTGTATGTTCACGATCAAAACCAGATCCGGTTCACCGTTTCCATCGGCATCGCCCAACTGTCTCAAGGCGAGTCAAAGGAGGCCTGGATCAAACGCGCGGATCTGGCGCTTTATAATTCCAAAAATACGGGACGAAACCGCTATACGGTGGCGCCCGATCCTTTAACCCGCGCGGCTTAATCAAGTTTTAGACAGTCCATCACGAATCTGTCGATCGCCGGATTCCTTGCACATGTAGAAGCAATGCAGACATGTGAAAGAGCGACAGGCATACGCCCAAGCCTTGATTATACAAGCCATAAATTTTCGCTGTCTCGGCAGGTTTGAAACTTGCTCTGCCAGCCATTGTACTCTCTCAGTTCGGAGCTGCAGAGCCGCTACGGCGGCCAACCAGCCGCCACGAGGGCGGCCGCTGCGGCGGAAAAGGAGTTTGCGGAATGAAAGGGTACAAAGAGATTTTCATCTCGTTCGTCATCGGATTCATCGCCTTCAGCACGTTGGCGAATTGGTCACGGATCCGAAACTTAAGCCGGAACAAAATTCTGAACGTCGAGCCCACCGTCACTCATGGACCGAGTGTCGATCCGGAACTCTCTTTGAACTGGGGACTGAGGGCCATTCGGGCGCGCGGCTCTCTTTATCCTGACAAAAGCGGCCAAGGCGTCGTTGTGGCGGTGATCGACACGGGATGTGACATTCACCACCCGGATTTGCGGGGGCGTTTTTGGGTGAATCCCGGTGAAACCGGGATCGACGAAAACGGCAACCCTAAATCCGGAAACGGCATCGATGATGATGGCAACGGATTCATCGATGATGTCCACGGATGGAACTTCGCCGAACATTCACCCGATGTCACGGATGACCACGGGCATGGGACTCACATCGCGGGAATTATCGCGGCCAAGGATGGTGTCGCGCCCGGTGTGAGTCTCATGATTCTAAAATATTATGATGCGCAGTCCTCGGGAGAAGATAATTTAAACCACACGGTCCGCGCCATCCGGTACGCCGTGCGCATGGGAGCGAAGGTGATCAACTACTCCGGCGGCGGAATCATGCGCAGTGAAGAGGAAGAAGAAGCCATCCGTTGGGCGCAAAAACAAGGCGTGCTTTTCGTGGCCGCGGCCGGAAACGAAGGGCTCAACTCGGACTTCTTTCACTTCTATCCGGCGAACTACGGTTTATCCAACATCATCAGCGTGGCGGCCGTCGACCGTTACGATCGTCTGATCCCGCAAAGCAATTTCGGAACGGCCACGGCCCACATCGCGGCACCAGGGAAAAACATATACTCAACGCTGCCCGGTGGACATTATGGGTACATGACGGGAACATCGCAGGCCACGGCCTTCGTGACCGGACTCGCCGCCCTCCTTATTTCCAATCAAGAACCCGGCGGCGATCTGAAACCTCACCAACTGATTAAGATTATCATGAGTCGCGGCAGGCGTTTACCGCATCTCGCCGGACGCCTGAAAAGCGGATCCACGATCGACGTGAGCCAAACATTAGGTGTTGAGTTGCCGCACGTCGCCGGCGAGTAACGTTAGTCAATGCCGGACTCGGCATATGGAATGCAAAACAAATCCCCGAATACCACCGATGGTCGGTTGGTCGCGAACACAAAACGAAGGAGTTCATATCTATGCGTATCCTGATCTCAACCTTAATCGCTAGCATGGCATTGAGTCCGCTGGCCGGGGCAAAGGTGAACGAGGGGGAGGAGACATTATCCCCGCCTCTAGCCACTCATGCCGTACTTTTTACTGTTGATGCTGATGGCACGGGTCGACCCGCGTGCGCGATAGATGTGTCCGGCCATCCGGAATTGGTTCCCGGTGGATTGACCGTGGCCGAATCCGGAACATCGGATTTCAAATCCAGTCATCAGATCTGTGATGAAGAACAGATGAAAGCCATCACGCAAATCGTTTCCGAGCCGCTCGAACACAAAGTCGCCGCGGTGGCCGCCGTTCCACCGCTGATCGGATCGATTTGTCTCGCGAATTTCGCCATCAGCACGGCGATCGTTGTCGCGGCCAATCTTTCGAACAACCGAATGCTCTCGGATAACGCTTCGGGATTCGCGCTGGGTTTTGGTACCGGTGCGGGCGCGATGCGCGGAATTGATTTGGCCTCGAAACTTGGAATGGGAGCTGTCGGGTTCGCATGTAGCGCGGCCGGCGCCTACGTCGGCTACTACATCGTCCCCGCTCCGCGACGTTAATCTTTTCGTCACTGACGTGGCGTCAGACACTGGCGCCCGCCGGTTCAAATGATTCCAGAATCCGTTTCTCCACTCCTTCGCCCGGCCATCGATCTGATGGCCGGCAATCGTTTTATTTACTGGATTGTCGTCATCGGTTCCTCCGCCGTCAGTGCGATCATCATTAAAACGTTGCTTAATTGGCTCCGCCACTGGTTGCGTAAGCGCGAAAAGATCAGCCTCATCATCGAACAAGTAATCGATTTGATCGACAAAACCGATCTTCTCGCTCTGGTTTTCATTTTTATCTATATTTGGGGCGAGCCGAACACCCGCTTTCTTGAAATCATCATGATTTCCGCGCTGACGTACCAGGTCGGTAAGTGGGGACTTAGTTTTATTCGGAACTGGAACCAGCGCTTTTTCGCACAACTCCTTCAAAAAGACGCCGCCAGCGCCGCCACGATCAACCTTCTCGGCACGGTGGCTCAAGGCGCGTTCATCGTCGTGATCACGCTCATCGCGCTCAGTGAAGTCGGCGTCGACATTCAAGCCTTGTTAACCGGGCTTGGCGTCGGAGGCATCGCGGTGGCCTTGGCCGCGCAAAACATTCTTGGCGACTTGCTGGCCTCGTTCTCAATCATTCTCGACCGGCCCTTCACCGTGGGCGATCAAATCTCCATCGGTCCCGACACGGGCACCGTGGAATACATCGGTATAAAGACCACCCGTTTGCGCAGCCCCAATGGCGAACAAATTATTTTTTCCAACCGCGACATGTTGAACAGCCGCATCCGCAATCATCGGCGAATGCGAAGACGAAGAATCGAATACAAATTGAGCGTGGCCAGATCCACTCCCATGGATAAGGTCACTCGCGTACCCGAATGGATTCGCGAGAGCGCGAAGCGAACGGAAAAACTCGAGTTTGATCGCTGTCACATCAAGCAGGCGACGGAGAATACTTATGACTTTGAATTGGTCGTGTGGATCGATAGCTCCGCGCTAGCGGCCCTTCCCGAACAGCAGGAGCAACTTTTGGTCGAGGCGGCGCGAATTCTGAGCGAAAACGGCGTCGAGCTTCGTGCCCTGCAACTTCAATGAGTCAGGCAACTGTAGCCAGTGGACGCGAGCCACAGGCGGCCCTGGCCCGTCACACTTTCACTGATCGAAATATTTAGATCGCCGGCCTCATAGCTCAGGCCCGATCGGGTTTCAATACGGTTATCGCCCACCAGTTCGAGGCGGCGCGTGTTGATGACAACGTCGCGACGATCCGCTTCGGAAATATGCAAAAAGTAATAAAGGATCACGCGGTCCGCATCGATATTTAAGGCACCAAACTCGCTCGGCAGGGTTCCGCAAAAAACCGCGATTTGCGCGCTTGTCGAGTGCGTGAACCGCTCGAATCGCACATTGGGAGCGAGGTGTTCGAGCATCGATGCATCACAGCCGCTTTGAACCGCCGCCACACGCGGCGGAGAGACCGGAACCGGATCGTGACCGCGCAACAACTGTGGCGTCGCCGAAACCCATCCTGAGTCGATCGCCACGGGACCGCGCAAGCGGATTTTGCCAGCCCGTTTCGTACGACACATAACGTACACCGGCGATTCGTTTTCTTCCGCCGCCGCTCTTTTCCTCTCACGTTCCGCCCGTTCGCGTTCCTCCATCATGGCGGCGGGATCATCGGGACATCCTGTCAGTAAAAAACAAAGCAAAAGAATAATGTATCTCATGGTCTCGCTTCCGGGGGTCCGATGGGTGGTGGCTCCGGCAAAACTTCAATGCGGAACACGCGGTAGTCCGTGTCGTAACCACGAACAAGAGCCTGTGGAATGGCCACGATGGAGAACAATTCATAGAAACTCACGCGAACGAATCTTCCCGTGGCCATGGTTTTAATGGCGAAGTCAAAAAGGTCTTTATCCGAAATACTGAAGGCCCGGAAAACGTCTCCCGCATGGCCCACTTGCATGATGATCTCATAAGTCTTGCGGACGATTCCGTTCAAAGACGCTTTCACGATGCGACCTTCCAAGGAGCCTTGCGCGTAATGAAAATTGCGCGAGAAAATCAAGCCACTCGCGGTCTTTTGCGCGCCCACCGGCAGAATTTCCGGATCAACGAAATAAATTTTCGCGAAAAGATTCGGTGAATCGGTGAAAGGAACAACCAGATACCGGCGATAAAACATTAATATGAAATCTCCGCCCGCGCGCTGGACCGCCGCCCAAAGATTTTCATCGTAATTACTGAAGGGCCATGGATTGATCAGTTCGGTGCAGCGGTTGATGATTTCCTGCCGTTCTTGAAAAGTCGCGGGAACGCCCGTATTTGATTCAATCTCGGCGACGCCCGCCTCGAAACAACTTCGATCGAGAAATCCGCCGCGCGAACTGAACCGGCCTAACTTGATTTCCCCTTCGACGGTTTGCACGAACACTCCCCGCCTCGCCACCGACGCCAAGGATCCAAGCACGTAACCTTCTTCCGTTCGCAAGGGATTCCATGATCCGGTGACCGGCTCAAGATTTCGAGCGTCTCCGAAGATGGAGTCTTGATCCTGGGGGGACGGCCGCTGAGGTGGCGTCCGCGGCTCGGGAACAGGTTGTTGCATTTGCGGCGGCAATTGCGGTGGCGCTTCCGGCGGCTCAGGTTGTTGTGGCGTCGCGCTCATCGAGCCGCTCATGAACACTATCGCCAACAAATATGCGAGCCCCGCTCGATTGCTCATTCTTCACTCCGAATCGTGATTCGAATTTGCATTCGATGCTGCAATAATGAATCCACATTCAAGGAGCCCTGCGGAGATAAGGGCAATGAGGATTTTTACCTCAATCACGGACCCAAATCTCCATATGGTGCCAGGGGCACCAACCTCTGCTCTACCGTATTGGTGGCATATCCATTGCTAAACTTACATGCATTGAATTTTAAATTTGCTCCGGGATACCCGAGTAAAAAACTTTGAAAGGACGACCCGATGTCAGTTTTTAAAACCTCAATTATAATGGCTATCGCCCTGTCAATGACCATCGTCGGTTGCGACAGAAAAGGTCGATCAACAAAGAGTGGTCAACAGACTCAGGAGAGTCCTGCGCCGAGTGATTCCAAAAGAGGAGAGCAAGGCGATAAAAGTCAAACCAACCAAACCGCCCAAGGCCCCGCCGGTGGACCCGCCGCCGGACCAACCCAAACCCAGGAACAACAGACCTCGGAAGCGCAAAATGAGCAGCGTGGCCCGACTGTCCGGGAGCCAAGCGCCCCGGTGTTACCCGCTCCCTCGCCTTCCACACCATCACAGCCAACCGAAACTCCACTTGACCTCGGCAAACTGGAAGAACGTCTTCCCCTGGCCACACCACTTGACACCTTCGGTGGTCAATTGATCTCCGCTTATCTTTCAGGCCAAATGACGGGCGAGCAGGTCGTCGCTCAAACATTTGATCATGATGATCTCGTCATGAGTACGATGGCGGAAATGTCTCTCGCCATTCAAGAGCTCAAGGAGGCGGGCCGCTATACACCGCAAGATCAGCAAAAGGTTCTCGTGCTTGAAGGCGCGATGACACAGTTCCTTAATGACAAAGTTCAACGGGACGAAGAATTCCGCGCGCTGATGGAGTATTCAACCGCGGTGGCGCTCGGCGTGCTGGGCGGTGTTTACGCCAATGAAATCATCGATGGACTCACCCGCCTCGGCCAATCTCCCATCATGCAAGCGCCGATGAACGGGATTCGCCAGGTTTACGCTCAACTTAAAGGAAGCCCTCAAGCGATCGCCAACTGGCTCAAACGCCAAGTGCGCCAACCGGAAAATGAACCGGTTATGGAAGTGGTGCAAAAATCGTCTGAAATATATAGAAAAGCGCTGGGGATGATGGCGGCCCCTGGAACCCGCGAGCAACGACAACAAGCCGTGTTCCAGAATATTTATCGGGTCATCAATTCACCTGAACTGGCGAAAGGCTACCGCGTCACCGCCGTGCCTCCCGCCGACATCCCTCAAGTTGAAAAACTGATTTTCCAACGGACGGGTATCCCCGGCTTCAAAATCAATCAAACTCCGGGCACCGATTACTTGACCGCTCAAGTGGTGGCGCGAGGCGGAGAACTTGAATATTACTACGTCCGCGGACTCGGCATCAAAGCCGTGACGAAAGATGGAGCCGAAATGGTGATCCCTTCCGACGCCATGGCGGGATTGGTCGGTTCGCGACTGCGCAACTGGGGACAAAAGACGGTCAACTTCGTGACCTCGACGGGACGCCAAATCAAAACCGGAGTTCAAAACACCAACGCGTATAAATATTTGTCGACGGATCCCTTCGGTCGCCGAGTGGCTCAAGGTGTGGCCGTCGGCGCGCCCATCACTATCGGCACCCTGCTTGCGCTTCGCCCGATCGATACTTCCTATTTCACACTCGAAGATTACGTTCGGGACCTTGAACGAGAAGGCATCAAAATCGACAGCTTCATCGACCACGAACGGAAGAAAGCCACATCAGGTCGATTGTGATCCTTTTCGCAATGATTTTTCCGGCGGTGATCGCCTGGACCGCCGGTGCAAGCGAGGGCGCGATGAACGGAATAGGTCAGAAATCCGATCTTGAAATGGCCGTCAACGTTCTCGAAACGTACATCCGGCTGCGCGATGGA
Organism: Bdellovibrionales bacterium; assembly: GCA_041690295.1. Taxonomy (GTDB): domain Bacteria; phylum Bdellovibrionota; class Bdellovibrionia; order Bdellovibrionales; family UBA1609; genus JALHOQ01. The sequence continues at coordinate 103,589 of JAWLHR010000004.1, read as the reverse complement.
ATTCGTCCATCACCATTCGTCGACATACAGCGCCGGCACCTTCGCCATTACCTGACGGCCTTGGGAAACGCCCGTGAGGCGAACAAAGCCATAGCCTTTCGCGCCGATGAGAAATGCCGGCGATTCATCAATTTATACAATGAAGTGGGCAATCAACTCGCCAACTCCTACACCTGGTATCTTTCCGAACGCCGTCCATCGGAGGACGTTCAGCAGCTCCTTTCCGCCCGGATCCAAATTTTGCAGTTTTTCGAAGCCGCTCTTTTCGGCCTGGTGATCGCCCGCGCGGAAGCCGGCAGCTCGGAACTCGATATCGTGGCCAGATCCACTTGCACGACGACCGATCGCACGGCGTGGACCAGTTTGCTTTTAAAATCCCATCAAGCGTTGACCGCGTTGCGCCTGGATGTTTTCGGCGAACCCAGCGCCGCGGCGGATTCACCGATGTTACAGCGAATTCGCCGGATTGATGAGCGGTACAGCCGCAACTCAATTTATAAACAAGTCGGATTCCTGATCGGTGAAATCGCCGTATCCATCGTGTTGTGGGACAAATATGTGGCGCCGACCTTACACGTTCTCGCGCAAGCCGCGTCCGCCACGGCCATCGGCAAACTGATTAACGTGGGTGGCGGCGTCGCCTACCTGATCGGATGGGTGGCGTTTGACCGATGGGCGCGCAACACGTTTGATTTTCTCGCACCCGACCCGGATATTCTTAACCGTCGCACGCTCTCAAGTTGGCAGCAGATCATGGAGCTCGGTGAGGAGTTCACCGCTTCGGATCTGGCCTCGCCGGCCCTTTACAAGGCCTACCTTGAACTCTTCACATCGCTTCAGAAACAACGAATTCTCGAGTTCTTGAATGAGAATGAGGAACTGCTCACCAGCGCCGAACAAGAATTCGGCTCCGTCGACCAAGCGCTCAAAACTTTGAAGGAGGAATTAAAAAATGAAAATGCTCTTAAAACTCGCGGTACTCGGGTTTTGCCTTAATGTCTGGGCACTCGCCGAGTCCGACGGCGAAGCCCGATCCTGGCGCGATCGACTAACAAGGGAATTGCAGAATCTGGCTCCCGCCCAAAGTGAAATGTCGGAAAAACTAAAGAATGAAATCCTGCAGAAGTACGGCTTCAAAGCGGAATGTGACAAAGGATATGTCCGTTTTTGGGGCGCACTGGATGAACACAACTGCGTCTATGGTCTGACCCATCTGCAGGCGGCCCTGGCCAAAGTCGACCGGATCGTCGATCCGGCGGATTTAGCCACTTATGTGACGATCGAAATCGGCCGGCCCGGTCTCTGGCAAGGACTGACGATTCTCAACCGTGAGATGAAGGTGCCCTATAACGCCACCCCGGACCGGATGAGTCAGTTCATCAACCGACAGCTCAAGATGCATTTCGGTCTCAGCAAAGCGGATATGATCAAGCTCAATAAAGCTCTGGCCAAGAAGATCAAGGACACTTATTTCGTCAAAGTCATTCCGGGATACGACGTTCTTGACGAGCGTTATCATGATGGTTTGATCAAGGCGGATCTGGCATTGCAGATGGTCTTCGTCGGCAAGCAGCCGTCACCGGAGCTGGCCGCCCAACTTGGCGTGGACTCCTTGGTGATCTCGCAATTTTCATCTCCGATTTATGAAGACGAAGGTGAATTGCGCCGCCGCCTGAACGTGGACGATCATCCCGGACAGATGTTTCATGACATCATCCAGGGCCTGAATGACCATCATGAAAGCCGTTGGCCTTTCACGCGCAACTTCGCGCCCGCGTGGACCTGGCATGACATCAACACGTTCCGTGAAAACCGCCGCCATGTGCACGAGATGAAGGCCTGGTTCAAGTCAAATCTGCCGAACATCGAGGTCAAGTGCGTCTTGAAGTCGGAGGAGTATGGAAATATCTCGATCCGTGAATGCCGCGAAGGTCTGGACAATCTCCGCAAGGCCATCGCCCAAATGAGCACGCAGCGAAAGCAAGTGACGGCGGCGCCCCGGGTTTTGATCGGCAGTGTTCCCATTCGACGCTACGTTTATCTCCCTGAGAAGCAAGCGATGCTTGTCCACCACGGTCTTGGACAAGACTCGTTTATAAAGGCCCTGACTACCGATGATTAAACGGAGCCTCGCGCTTCTCTGTTCGTTTTCCATTCTGCATGCTTCGATCGCAGCCGGGGCCGTAAGGCCCTTTCGCTGCGAATTGGAACTGACGGCGACCGAGTTATCCGTTCCGGCGCCGTCGCGAACCACGGAGCAAAGCCTGATTCAAATGTTGAACGCGGTCAAAGGCCTTTCCGAAGAGCCTCCGTGGACCAAGGTGATCACCCAATACCTGATCCCGTCCGCCCGCGCCAAAAATCCGGCACGAATGATCACCATCGTTGGCGCCACTAATGTGGGAAAATCCGCGGTGTTGAACGCGATCCCGAAAATCTGGGCCCACCAATCAGAGGTCAAGCGTCTCACCGAGGGCCCGTCGCTGGTGAGCTTTCATGCCGACTCAACCGCCAGACCGTTGATCCTGTTCAACGCCAAGTTGATCGATGAAACGGGAGAATTCGACCCGCGCATTCACCGATCCGAACTTTGGCGAAACATTCAACAAACAAGTCAGGAAGGTCCCCCACTCATTTACCCGTCGGAACAATTTTACCGCAATCTCATTTTCGTGGACACCCCGGCTTATAACGGCCCTCTCGGTAACGAACTCGTGGCTGACATGGCCATGAAATCGGATATCCTGATTTACGTCTTCACCAACGTGGATTACGCCAGCGAGCCCAACCTGGAATTTCTCGAACGTCTTCTGAAAGCCAATGGCCCCAGGGATTTGATTCTGATTTACAACGTCAACGCCGCGATCCCGCAAACCATCATCGAAACTCATATTAACTTCATCTGTGACAAGCTTTTCGGCAAACGAGACCCCACCGCTCTTCCGCAGGAAGTTCTTGGCGCTTACCATATGGTTCACGATGAAAAAGTGGCGCTTGGCGAAGAGGTCTTACGGCTGCGCCCCATTTATGATTCCATGGAATTCGCGGATCTCCTCAGCACCTTGGACCAAACCGCCGCCCGCCACCGCCGGCAAACATTGAATCTGGTTCTTGAGCACGTTCTCAATGAAGCGGAAAAAACCTACAGCATGATGGTCAGGGACAGCGACGAAATCAGACTCACCAAAGAACTGTTTGATGTGTACATCAAACACCTGATCAATGACTCTTTGTCGCAGGCGCCTTATCACCGGCTGGCCGCCGAACTTGAAGGAAAGTGGAGTAAGCAGACGCGAGGTCTCCGTGGCTTCGCCCACTGGCTCGCCAATCCCGTCGCCAAAGCCGGACTGGAGCTGGGGGATCTGGCGGGAAACATTCCGGCCGTTCGGGAATTGGAACGTTACCTGGAAATGACCGTCGACAATATCGTGTTTCGCCTGCGTCTGGCCGTTTCCGAGGGTGTGATCCGCATACCGACCACGGTGGCCGAGGCCACTCAACTAGTGAATCAGTTTCCGGAATTTAAACGCAAAAATAGCATCGGCATCGATGAACCGCCGATCGCTTCGGTTCAAAACGGGCTCTACGAGATTCGCCTGCCGAAATCCAAGTCCCTGGACCATTACTTCTCAAATTATTTGAATCAACGATGGGAGGAAATCGTTCCCGACATCAAGCGGGACGTGCGCGAGAACTTTTCCAATCTCACGCTGCGCTTGCAGTCCAATCTCACCGAACTGGACCGCTCGCAAACGTTTCGTCAGCGGACCATTCAAACGCTTTATCTGTCCATGGCGGTTCTGCCCGCGGTGATCGCCGTTTTCTATATCGCCCTTCGGGGGACAAGCATATTTGACGTTCGGACCGTGGCCGCCATCGTGGGCGCTCACTTGGCCGCCAAGTTGTTCGTGCGTCTGGATGAGCGAAGCCTGCGACGTGGCTGGAACGAGGCTGTTCACGATTGGTTCATGGAACGGCAAGAACCCAGGGTGGACGAGATTCTCGGCAAATCCGTCGATGTGGAACCGCCGGTCAGTGACCCTGAGCGTGCTCAATCCTTGAAGGAAGCCATCGACGATCTCGAAACATCCGCCTTCGGAGTTGAAACTAAGTGAGCAGCTTTTTCGCGATTTTTCCGCTTTCAGTCTTGGGTAGATCAGGAAGAATCACGAATTGCGTGGGCACCTTGAACTTGGCCAGATGCTTAAGACAATGTTCCCGTAAAATTTCCGGCCTAAGCGCCTTACCCGAGGCGTTGTCCTCGAAGGAAATAAAAGCCTTACCGGTTTCACCCCAGCGGATGTCCTTAACTCCAATGACCGCGGCTTCACGCACGCCCGGAATCGATCGCAAAACCTTTTCCACTTCAGCGGGATAAACGTTCTCGCCGCCGCTGATGAACATTTCCTTTTTGCGGCCAACCACGAAGTAATAACCTTCTTCATCCCGGCGAACCAGATCCCCGGTGTAAAGCCAGCCGTTTCGGATGGTTTCCCGCGTGGCCTTTTCATTGTTCCAATAGCCCGACATCATGGCGGGCCCTTTTAAGATCAACTCACCGACCTCGTTGGCGCCGACATCTTTACCTTCATCGTCCACGATCCGCGCGTCGACGTAGAAATTGGGAAAACCGATCGAGCCCATCTTACGGCGGCTATCTTCCTGGTTCAGCGAGAACACACTCGGTCCGAATTCCGTTAAGCCGTAACCCTGCCGAATGGGAATGCCCCGCTCTTCCCAAACTTGGATCAATTCCAACGGCATGGGTTCGCCACCCACGATCGCATAGCGCACGGATTTCAGATCCACTTCACTGAATCGGGGCGAGCGGCGGAGAAGATCCATCGTGGTGGGAACACCGAACAAGACCGTCACCTTTTCCTTTTCACAAAGATCCAAAATCAAATCCGCGTCGAATTTTTTAAGCAGAATCACCTTGGCGCCGCGATGGAAACAGGGATTGGTCAAAACGTTCCAACCACCCGTATGGAAGAGCGGCAAAAAGGTCACCACCACGTCATTCTGCGTGAGATTGAGCCGCAAACCGGTGTTGATGGAATTCCAAAAGATCATGCGATGGGAAATGATCGCGCCTTTCGGAAAGCCTGTCGTGCCCGAGGTGTATAGAATCATGCACGAATCTTCCGCGTCGCCGGTGAATGGAACCTGGATATCCGATTCCTTTCGCGCGCAATCCATCAGCTGAGTGAAATCCCAAATACGGATTTCATCTTTGAACTTCTCCACCACCGGGAAGTAATCCGGCTGCACGACGAACGCTTTGGCGCCACTGTCGCGCAGAATGTGTTGAACTTCCGAACTGGTGAATCGGAAATTCACCGGCACCAAGATCGCGTTCAGTCTCTGACAGGCATAAAAAAGCGAAAGATACTCGATTTCGTTCTGAGCCATGCAGGCCACTCGATCCCGCGGACCGACGCCGAACTCATCGCGCAGATAGGCGGCGATGTTTTGCGCCTGACGGTAAAACTGTCGATAGGAAATCGCGCGCCCGGTTTCACCGCACTGAACGGCGATGTTTTCCGGTGAGTAACGGTTCCAGCGTTCCAACCAATCAAGTGTCATAGGCCCATCTCATCGCTGTCGCGGCCATCGACAATCCGCCGCCCGAACCCAACATAAAGACCAATTGACCCTTCTTCAGCTTGTGCTGCTCAACCGCATCGTGCAAGGCCATGGGGATGCACGCGCTTCCCGTGTATCCATAGCGGTCCATAATGTTATGCGACTTGGAGTGGGGTAAGCCCAGATTATCCAGGGCCTCGAAAATGCTTTGAATATTAATTTGCGTCAGGAAGAAGTGATCAATGTCTTTTTCGGTTTTTTGAATCCGATCGAGTAAAATTCGCGTTAGTCGCGGCCAGTGAGTGCCGTTGGTCTCGATGGGAATTTTTTTCGCAAAATCCAAGAGGTGTTTCTTCTGTTCAATTACTTCATGGGTGATCGGGGTCCGGGTTCCGCCGGCGTAAACACCCATGTAATCATGATACTGCCCGTCGGCGTATAAGGTGGACGCCAACACGCCCACATCCTCGTCCGTTTCCTCGGCCTGAACCACGACCGCTCCGGCGCCATCGGCAAAGAGTGTGGCGATTTTATAATCGTCATAGTTCAAATATTTACTCATGCCATAGGCACCGACGACCAAGATGTTTTTATATTGTGGATCGACCACATATTTGCTCGCCATATCGAGTGCCGTCACAAAGCCGGCACAGGCGGAATTGATATCAAAAGCCGCCGCCCGATGGGCTTTAAGTGCGTATTGCACGACGGCGGCCGTGCTCGGCGACAAATAATCAGGCGTGTCCGTTGAGACGATAATGAGATCAATATCCTGTGGGGCCAGATTGGCATTGCGAATGGCCTGTTGAGCGGCAGGTAAAATCAGGTCGGATGTGGCCTGCGCCTCTGACATATGGCGTCTCTCAAAAATATTACGTTTTTCACGGAGGAAACTGTCGACATCGCGGCCATACAGCTCGTTGAAATATTCGTTTCGAATCACTTTTTCAGGTGCATAAGATCCAGTTCCACGTATGACCGCTCTCCGCATTCCACATTCCTCTGCATCACAGCATTTGATTGTTGTTGTTTGATGGGCGGAAAATAGCTAAGACGTGCAACAAAAACAAGGGGTGAATACGGGTGAGGAAGACAAACTTCGATTTTAGTAACCGTCATGTTCTCGTTACCGGTGGTGCTCAAGGAATCGGTTTTGAAATCGCAAAATGCTTTCTGCAATCCAAAGCGGTTGTCACCGTCGCGGATTACGACAAAGCCGCTCTTGAAGCCGCTTCCAAGGAACTCAGTGGAATCGGCCAATTACACACCGCTCACCTCGACGTCACGGACCGCGCGAGCTGCAAGCAACTGGCCGATAATCTGGCGCAGCCGCTGAATATTCTCGTCAATAACGCCGGCATCACTCGCGATAAAAGTTTCGCTAAAATGGCGGAGACCGAGTGGGATCAGGTGATTCAAACCAATCTGACCGGCCTTTTTAACGTCACCAAGGCCATGCTGGAGAAATTTGACGCCAATGGCCCCAAACGTATCATAAATATGGCTAGTGTAGTTGCTCTATATGGCAATTTCGGCCAGACCAATTACGCCGCCGCTAAGGCCGGCGTTGTAGGAATGACAAAAACCTGGGGCAAAGAATTGGGCCGTAAAGGTTTTACATCCAACGCGATCGCACCGGGATTCATTCGTACCAAAATGACTGAAGCCATGCCGAAGGAAGTTCTCGACGGAATCGCCAGCAAGGTGCCTGTACAGCGCTTGGGCGAGACCTCGGATATCGCTCACGCCTGCATGTTCCTGGCCAGTGATGAAGCTTCCTACATTAACGGAACCGTTCTAAGCGTGGACGGCGGCTTGGTCCTTTAATTATGAAGTGGTTGGCAATTTCATGTCTGGCGCTCAGCTGCGCCACCGCATGGTCAAAAACGTCGTCTCATTTTTCCGGTTTTGTGAAGATTCGCAAAGGCCATAAGCTTTTTGTCGAACATTATCCGGCCGCACCGAACAAGCCCACGATCTTCCTGCTGAACGGCCTCACCTACTCAACTCGCGAATTCCATCCGTTGATCGCCGCGATCCGGAATTTGGATAAGGGCATCGGCATTGTGGCTTACGATATGGTGGGCATGGGACAAACCCTGCTCGCCGATGCGCCCATTCGCATCGACATTCCCATTAAAAATCAGGTTCGCGATCTTCATGACTTACGAAAATCCCTCAACATCGAAGGGCGCACCATCGCCGCCGGATTGTCCTATGGCGGCGCCGTGGGCCTTTACGCCGCCACGGAGTATCCGGATGATTTTGATGTTTACGTGGCGATCGCGCCTTTTCTTGAGCGCCTGGAAACCCAGGACACTTTGATTAATAACTATGTTCGCTTTCACCGTATGAGTAATCCCTTCGATCCCCGAACGGACGACGAACTCTACGACTACTATCTTCGCATCCTGGTTTATTCGACCTATCCGATCGCGGAACCGATTATTTTGGAGAATAAGTACAAAATTGAAGCCGTTTACCGCATGGTGAAGGGCGCCAAGAATTGGAATGCTTATGAAAAAGCCGACCAGCTTCCCGCGGGTCGCGTGCACGTCTTTGGCGCCGTTCAGGATGAGTATGTGAAGATCGATCGGCTGGACGAGTTCTGGGAGTCGTTGAACGGCCGAGGGGCCAGTTATCTGCGCCTCAACCATTCACGTCATAAAATCCCTGAGGAATGGCCGAGGATCACGGCTGTATGGCTTTTGAATATCGCCAAAGGGCTTCCTGCTTTACAGGATGGATTGGTTTTTGACGGCGACCCGATCAATCGTGTAGCCGTCAATGGAGACCGAACCATTCCTCTGGATAAGGAGGCGAACTGTGAATCTCTATTGCGAGCGCCACTCAAATCTATCACCCGCTGATACCCTTTTTATTCACGGCAACCTGGCGTCAAGCCGGTGGTGGCATCCTTTTTTAAGAGAATGGAAGAAAACCGGCGCGACAGGGCCCGGTTCATTCTTTTTCGCCGACTGGCGCGGTTGTGGAAATAATCCGGACTGGCACGAGCCATTCACTCTGAAGGACTTGAGCTATGATTTCTTGGAGCTGCTGGAGCGCGAACGCCTGGAACGGGTGCGATTAGTCGCTCACTCGCTCGGCGGCCTGATCGCCATGCAAATGATGGCCTTGGCCCCGAAGCGTTTTGAAAGCGCCTTTCTGCTGGATCCCGTGGGCGTGACCGGGATTGTCTTCGACGACAGCATGTATGAGGCCTTTAATCAAATGACCCAGAGCCGTGAACTGACCGGCACGGTGATCCTGGGTACGGTCTTTAAAGACGAAAATCTCACCGAAGAATTCAAAAAAGAAATCACCGACGATGCTTTTAAAGCGGTCAAGGGGATCGGCTCCTCGATCCTTGAAATCCTGAAAACCACGGACATTCGCGAGGACGCCAAAAACATCAAGGTCCCCACCCTGATTGTCCATGGCAAAGAAGATGTGATCATCCCGGTCAAAGATTCTGAAATAACAGCTCAAACTTTAGCTCATGCGCAGCTTGAAGTTTTGAGTGGCGTAGGTCACTGTTGGAATGTAGAGGATCCGGCGGCATTTACACGACGCGTTCAACGTTGGATGGGAGGGACCTAAACTCCCAAAATCTTAACAATGAGGGCCATCATGATTTTACAACTCTGTGTCGTTTTGGCGTCATCCCTTAATGTTCAAGCCGCGACCACATCGCTCAGCATCCCGCAGTCGATTCGAAAAGGCTTGGAATTCAGTCTGGAAATCAAGAAAGCGGAATCCAAAAAGCGCGAGGCCGACCAGGCTTATCGTCAGGCCCGATCCAAAGTTTTTCCCACCCTGGATTTAAACGCGGCCGGTGGAACGGAAAAGCGCTCGCTGGCCAATTCAACCAATCAAACCGGTAGCGGAGTCTCGGACACCTATCGCGCCCGCCTGGATTTGGAACAACCGCTCTATCAAGGCGGCGTGATTTGGGCGGGCATCTCGGCCGCCGAGACGAAAAAGGAAGCGGCTTCGCAAAACCTTTTCGCCGTAAAGCAGAACTATATTTATGACATCATCGATGCCTATTACCGGGCGGCCGAGGCCCAGATTCTTCTCAGCCATGCCCGCAACAACCAGCGCATTTTGAAAGGTTATGCGAATATCACGCGTCGATACGCTTCCATCGGACGAAGCAAGCGCATCGATTATCTTCAGGCGGAGTCGAGTTATAAGCTGAGCGAAGCCCAGGTGCTGGCGTCCGAAAGCCAGATGGAACAAAACCGGCAAGATTTGGTTCGCCTCTTAGGATTGACCGAATCCAACGTCCAACTGGAAACCGAAATTAAGACCGCGAAGTATGAACCTCTGACCGCGGAGAAACTCTATCAAAAAGCGGTTCTGCAGAATCCCGAAATCCGCGCGGCTCGGTTGGAAGTGGAAAGTTTGAAGAATGAAAACAAGGTCAAAATGATTAATCACCGGCCGAAGCTTTCCGTGGTCGGCTCCTATGGATACGATGCCCGAGACCGGATGGATTGGTTTAAAGATAATTCCGAAGCCTATGCACTCACTTTGAATTTAAAAATTCCTCTTTTTTCTGGGCTGAGTTCGTTCGCCGAGTCGGATCAGTATCGCGAACAACTGCTGCAGAAAGAAAGAGACCTGGCGATCAAGCAAATGGACCTACGCAAAAGTTTGGCGAAAACCGTGGCCGCTTTGGATCGGGAATTTCAACGCCTCAAGCTCACCCAGGAATCCGCGACCACCTTGCAAACCGCCTATGAAACCGCGCTGAGAGATTATCGAAACGGTTTGATCTCGGCCAATGACGTTCTGAACATCCAACGCACGCGATATGATGCTGAACGACAGTTCACGTCTACACAATTCGCCTATAACCGATTAATCTTAACTCTGCGCCGCGATCTCGGTGAAGATCTGGAAAAAGAGTACACGAGATAACTTAATCCGCGAAGACATGGACCCAGTAACGGCCATACTCACCGATGCCGTGCCGGCGGGCGCGGGGGCTCAACATGTTCCGGCGATGCCCATCCGAATTCCACCATCCCGTCACCACGGCGCGGGCGCCTCGGGAATTCATGGCGATATTTTCCGCCGCCATCCGAAATCTGACTCCACCCGCTCGCAACCGATCGGTGGGCCGATCGCCACGCACACCGGTGTGACTGAAATTTCCCGTGGAATACATTTCCTGGGCATAACGTAACGCCACCTGATTCATCACTGGATCCAGAACCAGCGCATGAAGTCCCTGACTCTGCCTGATTTGGTTGACGAGTTCACAAACCTCGCGGGCCGCGCCCTGTCCCACCGCACAAGGACCTTGAGGTTGAGGCTGATATTGAGGATGTTGAACCTGAGGCCGCGCGGGCTTGGGCCGATTGGGCGTTAACAAGGGTTGATCAAGCACTAATCCAAAAGTTGATGAAGAGGACACAATAAGAGCTAAGAGAGCCACCAGATTTTTCATCAACCAGCTCACGAAGCAAGCCCGATGCCATGAGCCTCTGAATTATACGTGTGTTTCCCGTTATTTTTGTGCCCGAAGTTGTTCCACAGTGCCCGCTTTGGGCACAAGGTAATAAAGCCGGCCGGGATTCTTCATGACCGAAGCGGTTTGCTTCGCCAATGCTCCCCGTCCCGTGAACAAGTCCACCCGTCCAGGTCCGCGAATGGCGCCGCCGGTGTCGTGATCAAAGACAAACCGGGACGCGCGCGTCCAGCTTGAGGGTTCAATGGCCTTCTCGTCGGCAAACTCCGGTTTTTCAAATTCCAAAAACGCCAAGGCGCCTTTGGGAAAGTAGGCGTAATCGGTGGCGATCGTGCGTCCGTCGATCAGTTCCATTCCCGAATAGGTCACGCCTCGAGACTCCAAAGGTCTAAAGAACACATAGCTCGGATTCAGCTGCATCAGCTTTCGGGCCTCTTCCATGGGCAGCGAGCGCAGATGATTCTCAATCGCCCACAAACTCATTTTCTCCTTTGGAATGACATCAAAGAGATGTTTCCCTATCGGAACGTAAGGATGTCCGTTCTGGGCGGAATAGCCGACTTTCAACTCTTTGCCGTTCGGAAGCTTCACCACGCCGGATCCTTGAATTTCCAAAATGAACGCGTCGATGGGATGAACATAAGCCAAAACCTCGGCCTTGATCGAACCCGTATCGATTCCCGCGCGATCCGGATAGGCCACGATCCGTGGCATTTCCTGTGTCGAGGCCGGCTCCCGCCAAATCCCGCGCAGGATTTGCCCGCGTGTCCTCTGTTCCAGAGGTTTCTTATTCATTTGCGCCAACTCGGGACGAACGGCGTAAAACGAAGTTAAATCAATTTCCACCATGTCCTTCGGCCGCGCATAAATCGGTTGACTGAATTCCTTGGTGCGCTTCTTCGAGCCTGGTATCACAGGTTCAAAATAGGAAGTGATCAGGACTTCACCCCACCGCTCACGACCATAAACTTCAAAGGTTTCGAAGTTGTTCTTCAGTGCCTGATGAAAACGAGCGCCCGTCGGATCATCCTTGGCCTCGCTCAAAAGAGTTTCGAGTGCGGCGATGTATTCGCTCTTTTCCACCACCCTCGGTCCAAATCCAAATTGCGCGGGCGCCTCGGGCTTCTCCTTAAGAAAGCGGATATTGGCCTCAAGCGCGCTGATCAGGGAACTCATTCCCAAATCATCTTGAAATTCGGGCATGGGAGCCGGTCGCATGGCCTGGGCTCGATCCTTGATCGGCGCTCTGGCGCAAGAGATGAAAAGGATCGATGTGATTGTCGTGAATACCAGCTTCTTCATTTGCGCCCCCATCTTGATGTCCTTTGTTTATTAGAATTTAAACTCCGCCGATTCTCAACTCAATCGACATTAAGTTTAGTTGCTCCAGTGGCACATTTCTGTTTGAATATGACTAAATGGCGTTGATTCTCCTCTCGTTCCTGCTCTGCCAGCCCGTCTTGGCCACTGAATGGTCCGGCCGGGATGTCATGAATGACATCCGTTTTCAAAATTTCCAGCAATTTGAGCGCGATTGGAAGCTCGTCACAATCCGTTACCGGAAAGACACTCAAGAAATGCGTTGGACCTACGCCAATGATAAAGCGTGGGAAACATTAAGTGCGGGCTCAATTGATTTTCCCGATGGCGCTGTCTTCGGAAAAATCGGTGTGCGAACCCATGAAGACCCGCAGTTCCCAAGCTCCGTGGTTCCGAGCGGAGCTCGACGCTACCAGTTCATGGTTCGAGACCAGAAGAAGTACGCTGAGACCGGTGGCTGGGGATACGCCCTGTTTGACGCCAAAGGAAAAACTTTTCCCGAAGAACCGAGAACCTCCGCGATCGCATGCTATGCGTGTCACCAAATCGCCTCAAATCGTGGCCAGGTTTTCTCTCAACCATTTCATTTGGCCAATTACGCCCGTCCGTTTGAAATTTCCGTTTCATCCGGCGCCGGAAAAACCCAAACGGTCGAGTTCACCTGGTTGGACGCCAAGCGTTTGCCAGCCGCGGTCAGAGATTATTTAGCGAAAGACGTAAAACGTGTCCGGACCGTGACCAATTCCTCACTTCGCCAGAATTTATTTCAAGGAACACTGGATGAAATTCGACCGGTTCTGGAAATCGAATCCAGATCACACCGAACCGCGGCCATTCTTTTATCCCAGGATGAGCGAAGGTTTTCGTTTGTCACACCAGTGAAGAGGCCCGGCTGCCCGGCGGGGCGCTCATTCTTGGCGGTTTCCACACTTTTAGGCAAAGAACCAAAATTGCAGAAGCTGGAGTATTGCAATCCATGAAGCCGCTTTTATTGGTGGTCTTCGCCTTTTCGCTCTTGTCCTGCCGGGGTACGCTGTCGGAAATACCGCTTAAGATCTCAGCCCGGCACATCACCGAATCCGCGCCCGCGCCCGGCATCGATTCGCTCCGTTACCAAGTCTTAACGGTGAAAACCGACTCCGAAGGTCGATCGCTTGTGGCCAACCGCAGGCAGTTTCTTTTGTCCCTACTCACTCAATCCTATGATCCCTATTTCGGCATCCCTCAGTATTCCGAAGACTGCCTGGCGAGAAATCAAGTGCATGACATCCAAACCCAATCGGATCGCGAGTTTTTCAAAGCCCGCTTAACCGTGGACGATGCTGGAAACCCGGGCGAATGCGGCCAAAGAGCCCGAGTTTCCATGACCCAAGTCACGTTCTGCCGTAAAGAATTGCTCCTGGTTGAAACCCATATTCAGGGAAAGAACGCGGATCGGGCCGATCCTGTCTGTGAATCTCCGCCGAAAATTCGCATCGAGTAACAATTCTCGTCACCGGAACTGGCAAATTTCGGTGCCAGGTCGTTATGTTCCGATCAAAAATCAATAACTTACATTGGTGTAAATACTGCAAGGGCATTCGCGGGATCCGCTGCAGAACCGAATTACAACACTGCAGCTCCATAGGGAGTGCCGTCATGATGAACGTGTTTTCAAAATGGGTTGGTTGCTTGGCAATTATATTGTCGTCGGCCAGCGCGTCCGCAACGTGGAGCGAATATAAAACCAAAGTGATCAGCGAGTATCGTTCGGGTCCGGCGAACTACCATCAAGTCTATGGCAATATCATCAACACGGTTGTCACGATCGAGGACTTCTGGCTCCGCACCAATGACGGACAGGTGATCAAGGTCATGACCGATTATATGACCATTGATTTGCAGGACCTGGTTAAATACGGACGCGGCCTTTTGATCGACACGCGCAAGGTGAATTTTCCTCGCGGCGTTTCCGAAATCGACGTCGTGGAAATTGAAACCAAGGTCGCGTCGGTCCGCAAAGCCTACTACAACTCGGCCGATGGCACTCAATGCACCTTGAAAGTTCCGAAGTACCTGAACTTTTATACACTCGCCCCGATTCGCATGGGCAAAGCCGAATACCTGGTGAAGATCGGAAAGGTCGTCAACGGCGTTGAAGTCGGCTTCTCACCGCTTGAGTCCATTCAAATCGATGTCACGACCAGAAAGACGCAGAAATATGAATGCTGCATCGGTTGGTTCGGATTCGGTCGTTCGTGTGAACCGATCGGCCGTCCGAAGACGACAACCAAACTCACTTGTGAGTTGGCCAATCGCCGGCAACCCATTCTGCGAATTATCCGGCGCATCGATGAAGCATAAAGCTTGATTCACTATTCCCGGCCATTCACCATTATTCATGTAGGGCATGAAGTTGGTGATGAAGCTGGTTTGGTTTTCACTTTGTTTCGCGTCTTTGCCTTTAGTGAGTCATTCGGCCGCCGCGGATTGGCGAAGCCGGCATATCGTTCGACACTGCGACATCCTGAGTCTGGACGGCACTCTGATCAAACGTTTTCCCGGAAGATATTGTTTGTTTCTTGATGATGGCCGCTTCATCTCCGGAGGAGATCACGGCCTCAAGATGTACGACAAGAATCAAAGCGTGGTTTGGTCGATTCCGGGACATTTTCATCACCAATTGAATTGGAGCGATCAACGCAAAAGTTTTCTCGCGCTTTCCTCGGAGTTCGTTCAACAAGGCGAAAAAAACATACGCCAGGACGTATTTCTAAAGATCGATTTGAAGGGGAAGATCCTTCATCGTCAGAACCTGTCCGTCATCGGCGAAGAACGCTCGCCGATGCCCACCTACTGGACGGCCAACGTGGCGGGCGGAATTGAATCCAAATGGGAACTCAGCCATTTTAACAGCATACACGAGATTCCGGAGAACAGCCGCTATCCCGGCGATCCCATTTTCAAGCCCGGTAACATCATCGTCAACGAAGTGGGGGCGAACGCGTACATTCTCACGCCCGATCTCAGCAAAGTCCTCCTCCGCATCCTTTTCAAAAAATCAAAGCTCACGCACGATGCCCAGGTCACCAAACGGGGTACGATCCTGCTTTTCAGCAATGAGAGTTTGCCGCCGTCCGAAGGAGGTCCCTACTCTTCCGTTGATGAAGTCGACCCCAAGACGGGAAAACTCCTTTTTCGCTTCACAGGCTCCCCGCTTCAGCTTTTCTACTCAAAAAATTGCGGCGGAGTTCAGGAGTTGGATTCAAAAACGATTTTGATTTCCCATCAGAAAAGCATCTATCACATGATCGACCGCTTCACTAAAAAAGTCGTCTACTCGGTCTCTCAATATGATTCGGACGATGCGAAACCTCTCACAACACAGGATTACCGGTCGCTGGATCTAAGTCGTTTTCTCAAAGCTTGGAACATGCCCGAGACCCCGACGAAACAATAAAGAACTGCCCCATTAGCCTGCAGAAAATAATGGCGAGAAATTTGCCCTTAACCACAGGGCATGCGACCAAACTGCCCCTATTGTCATTCATCACAAGAATTGTCCGATCGCCGGATGCGTATTCTTAAAGCCGGATTTTTCCGCCGAACCTCCGACGGAAAAAGAGTGCGAAGATTTTATTGCGTTAGCTGCTCTAGATACTTTTCTTATGCCACCTTTCACCCCTGCTTTAGGCAAAAAAAGCGCCACCTCAATCACCGCATCAACAAACTTTTAGCTTCAAGCGTTTCCCAGCGCCGAATCGCAAAACTGCTTCACATTTCCCGAACCACGGTTGAACGAAAGTTTCTTTTTCTGGGCCAAAAAGCAGTGCATGAGCTTGAACGTCAAAATCATAGTTGTCCGCCGGCTACCGTCGTTGAATTCGACGAACTTGAGACATTTGAACATACGAAATGTAAACCGCTCTCCGTTCCACTAGCCGTTGAATCAAAGACCAGAAGAATCTTGGCCTTCCAAGTGGCCCAGATGCCGGCCAAAGGAAAGCTCGCCCGCATTTCTCGAAAGAAATATGGCCCAAGACCAGACTTCAGGCCGAAAGCATTGAGTGAACTTTGTGAGAGTTTAAAGCCACTCACCGCACCTGATGTGCAATTCAAATCGGATCAGAATCCAATGTATCCAGAAATTCTAAGGCGTCACTTTCCTTTAAACCCACATGAGCGCTTTAAAGGGCAAAGAGGTTCGATTGTCGGACAGGGGGAATTGAAGAAGATCCGATTTGATCCGCTTTTTAGTTTGAATCACACGTGTGCGATGCTTCGAGCCAATATCAATAGGCTAGTGCGGAAGACCTGGTGCACAACGAAAATTCCTCATAGATTGCGCCTTCATCTCGCCATCTATGCGGTTTATCACAATAATATGATTCGGGCTGGGCCTTTAGCTGCAGGCTAGTGGGGCAGTTCTCAAAATCTGGCTGACGCTTAAACATTGCGATCGAGTTTTACGATTTTCGCGATCTCAATCTGGACCGAAGTCTAAAAACCCCAGCGGTTTCAACTCTCGTGTTAAATAAATGACGCGTCGCTATAGGCACCGACCTTGCCTTAGTCCAGGTTGAATACAACTTGGGGGGCTTAGCTGTGGGGGAAATCATGAAAAATCGCATGGGTTTTTTACGCTCATGTTTTTTGCTGTTTTCTATTTCCCTTACCGCGTGCTCCAAAGTCGGGTTTGAAGTTAAACCCGGTTCCCAACAATATATAGAAGCGGTTTGCGGGATCGGCGAACCCGAATCCCCGACCGGCCCGAAGATCACCGCTCCGCCGCGAGACCAATTCGTTCAATCGCAAATCACGCTGGAGGGAACATGCGAGGGAACGGTTCCCGTCACCATCAAAGGTGGCGGCATCAGCGGCACGATCACAACACCTTGTGAAAACGGACGATTCTCACAACAATTGACCCTGACGTCGGGTGACGGACGCAAAGATTTTGAAGTCAAGCAGGAAGGCATCGAGGGCGACAACAAACTTTGCGTGTTCATGGACACGACGCCGCCCAAAGTAAAAATTCACGAACCGGCTTCGTTGTACACCAACAATAAAACCATCAGTGTGATCGGTGAATGTGAAGACGGTTTGGATGTGATCGTCACGGAAATCGGCACCAATCAAACCGCCACCGTGAAGTGCGAGAACGGCCAATTCCTCGCTCGCATGGCGACCAACGGCGATGGCACAAAGAACATGTTGGCCAAACAAATCGACTTGGCGGGAAACACCGGAAGCGACGATCAAGATTATATTCTGGACACCGTGGCGCCCGTGGTCCGAATCACTTCGCCCGCGACGAACGCCATCATTAAAGACGCCACACTCCAGGTCAGTGGAACTTGTGAAACCGGCCTTCCCGTTCAACTCTCGGGTACGGCCACGGCGGCGGCCGCGACCACGTCTTGCGTGAACGGCGAGTTCAAGGGCACCATTCAGGTTTCCAATTCCAATGCCGTCCTTTACATTGTCGCCGATCAAGTCGACCTGGCCGGCAACCGCGGCTGGGATCAGAGAAACGTGATTCGCGACACGATTCCGCCTGAAATCAAAATCACCGGACCCGCACCGAATACATCGGCGCGCGAAGGCGTAACTCTCGTGGGAACTTGCACACCGGGCTTACCCGTCGAACTTTCGGGCTCGGGACTCGCTTCACCGAACACGACGACTTGTCCCGACGGTCAGTTTTCCGTTCCCATCTTATTCACCGCCGGTGACGGAACAAAAACCATCATCGCTTCGCAGACCGACGCCGCGGGCAACACCGGATCCGACCAAAGAAACTTCATTCGTGACAATACACCACCCATTATCAAAATTACGGGACCCGCGGAAAACACGGAAACTCGCGACGGCCTGAAATTAACCGGGACCTGTGAAAGCGGACTTCCCGTTCAAATTAGCGGCGATGCTCAATCCGTCACCACGGCGTGCAGTAATGGACAATTCACCGTCGACATCGTCTTGGCCGGCGCCGATGGCGTAAAAAATGTCGTGGCTTCACAAACAGATGCCGTGGGCAATACGGGGTCCGACAATCGTAACTTTATTAAGGACACAACCGGCCCGACCATCCAAATCACAGGACCTGCCGAAAACACTGAAGCGCAAACCGGTGTCACGCTCGTGGGTATCTGTACGGATGGATTGCCGATTGCCCTCTCCGGCGCAGGCCTCGCTTCACCTAAT
>JAWLHR010000004.1:0-84918 GCA_041690295.1 Bdellovibrionales bacterium | reverse complement strand
CTCCGTCGACATCACCTTCTCAAACGGCGATGGCGTCAAAAACATCATCGCCTCGCAAACCGATAACGCCGGAAATACCGGATCCGACAATCGTAACTTTATTAAGGATACAACCGGCCCGACCATCCAGATCACAGGACCCGCCGAAAACACTGAAGCGCAAACCGGTGTCACGCTCGTGGGTATCTGTACGGATGGATTGCCGATTGCCCTCTCCGGCGCAGGCCTCGCTTCACCTAATTCCGCAACCTGCAATAACGGTCAATTCTCCGTCGACATCACCTTCTCAAACGGCGATGGCGTCAAAAACATCATCGCCTCGCAAACCGATAACGCCGGAAATACCGGATCCGACAATCGTAACTTCATCAAAGATACAACCGCTCCGAATCTTTTGATAACAGGTCCCGCGGCCGGTACACCCACCAAATCCACCATTCAAGTTGTGGGCACCTGCGAAACGGGACTTCCCGTGCAACTCGCAGGTGAGATCACTCAAGCGGTCACAACCGATTGCACCAACGGCGGCTTCTCAGTTCTTGTCACCTTGGCTTCACCCGACGGCGATAAGACAGTCACAGCCGTGCAAACCGATCGGGCCGGCAACAGCAAAAACGATCAACGCACCTTCCGTCTGATGACGGTCGCGCCCGCGATCACCATCACTCAGCCCGCGGCGAACACCGTCACGCGCACGAACCTCGATCTTCAGGGAACTTGTACGAATGGCCTTCCGGTTCAGATTTCCGGTGGAATTCAAACTCCCACGACCGCGACCTGCGCCAACGGTCAATTCAGCGCCAATATCACCTTGGCCAGCCCCGATGGCATTAAGAATGTCGTGGCCTCACAAACGGACTCAGTTGGCAATACGGGAAGTGATAGTCGCAATTTCATTCTCGACACCACCGCGCCGGTTGTTCGATTCACCAGTCCCGCGGCGGGAACTGTCGCCAAAGACGGACTTAATGTCACCGGTGTTTGCGAATCCGGTCTGCCCGTGCAATTGGCGGGTGCCGGCATTGGCACACCTGGTCCTGTTTCCTGTAACAACGGAACCTTCAGCGCGAATATCAGCTTCAGCGCCGGAGATGGAGTTAAAACCATCACGGCCTCACAAACGGACGCCGCGGGCAACACCGGATCCGACAGCCGGGATTTCAACCGCGACACAACCGGTCCGGCGATCACCATCGCCAGCCCGGCCGCCAACACCATCACCAACGGCTCTCTCACCATCAGCGGAACTTGCGAAACGGGCCTACTGGTTCAATTGAGCGGACAGATCACTCCGGCCATCGCCAATTGCACGAACGGCCAATGGAGCGCTTCCGTTCAATTCCTCGCACCCGATGGGTCCAAAAACGTGATCGCCTCGCAAACGGATAACGTCGGCAACACCGGATCCGACAACCGCAATTTCATGCTCGACACCACCGCGCCGTCCATTAAGATCACAAGTCCGGCCACCGGCACATCCACTCAATCGGGCCTGACCATCAGTGGAACTTGTGAATCCGGATTGGATGTGACTCTCTCCGGCGCCATCACTCAATCCGTCACCACCAGCTGCACTTTAGGTTCGTTCTCGGCGAACGTCACTTTAAGTGCTCCTGACGGCAATAAGACCGTCGTGGCTTCGCAAATGGACTCCGCCGGCAATCAAGCCAGCGACAGCCGAACTTTCCATCGGGACACCACGGCTCCTTTGGTGCGTTTCACGGATCCGCAAGAGGGCTCATCCGCACAAACCGGTCTTGAAGTTTTCGGCCAATGTGAGACCGGATTGCCCGTCGAACTTTCGGGTGCTGGCCTGAGCACGCCTTTAACCGTGAATTGCAGCGGCGGAACGTTCAGCGCGCAAATCACCTTCAGCGCCGGCGATGGAACGAAGAATATCATCGCCAAACAGACGGATGCCGCGGGCAACACCGGATCCGACAGCCGCAATTTCGTGAAAGACGCCACCGGACCGTCGATTCAAATTCTCACACCCTTGGCCGGGGCGATTACGAATTCCGGATTCACTCTCACCGGAACCTGCGAAACGGGCCTTACGGTTCATCTCTCGGGCAACGGCCTTTCGAGCCCGCTCACCACCTCGTGCGCCAACGGAAAATTCAGCACCAACATCACTTTGGCTCAGCCGGATGGAACAAAAACCATCGTGGCTTCGCAGACGGATAACTCCGGCAACACCGCCAGCGACTCTCGCGATTTCGTTCTCGACACCACACCGCCTAACGTTAAAATCACCAGCCCGGCCAACGGTTCGGCAGTAAACGGCGACTTCACCTTAACCGGAACTTGCGAAGCGGGTCTCGCCCTTCACATCACCGGTGACATCATGAATGACAGCACCACCACCTGCCCGGCCGGCGGCAACTTCAGTGTTGATCTCACCGTCTCCAAGGGTAATGGCGGTAAAAAAGTCCGGGCCGAACAAACCGATTTGGCCGGCAACACCGGATTCGATCAAGCCAACTATCACTCTTCGCCCAAACCCAGCGCGACCGAAACTTTCATCGCGGATCAAGGCGAAGGTAAAGTGGACATCCTGTTCATCGATGACAACTCGGCCTCCATGGATCCCGAGCAAGAGGCTTTGGGTCAGAAATTCCCCTCTTTCGTGAGCGAGCTGGCCGGCCTGAACTGGCAGATCGGAATCACCACCACCGATTGTACGAGCGTCAATTATGGCATCTGCGGATCCTTGCTCACCATGACCGGAACCGGTTCAAAAGTTCTCACGCCCGATATTCCGGGTTATGACGTGGTCTTTAACAACACCATCGTACGTCCTGAGACCATCGGATGCGCCGCTCGTGGAGATTGTCCGTCCGGCTTGGAAGAAGCCATGAAAGCCACTGTCACGGCGATCGACAAACGCAATGGAATCAACGCCGGATTCTTCCGTGAGGATGCCGCTTTAGCCGTTGTGGTTCTTTCGGACGAAGACGAACAAAGCGACGGTACGCCTTCGGGCGCCACGAAGCCTCAAGCCGTTGTGGACAAAGTGATCGAAGCCTTCGGTGCCGAAAAGAAATTCAAAGCTTATGCGATCGTGATTTTACCCGGCGACTCGTCCTGTTTAAAACGACAAGCGGATCAACAAAACGGTATCGCGTTCTATGGCACTTACGCCACTCAACTGGCGAGCCTCACGGGCGGCCAATCGGTGAGCATTTGCGCGCCCGACTATAGCGTAACCTTACGCCAGATTGGTCAGGATTTACGCAAACTCACGCAAGCCGTGGAGATCTCTCGCACGCCGATCCCCGGTACGGTCCAAGTCACATTCACACCGTCGCAAAACATCAACTGGACTTTACAGGGCACCACCATCCTGTTTGACCAGCCTGTGGCCGCCGGAACCCGTATCGACGTGACCTACCAGTACGAACGGTGACGAAAATGGGGAGACAGCTGTAAAGATCGGCTCCCGGTAGATGCGGTTAATTTCATTTCCACGCCCTCATAAATTGCAAAAGCCAGCCACCGATGAAAACTCGATGGTTGGCTCTCGTTTTAATCATAGGATTAATGCCTCAGGTTCACGCTGAACGCTTGGGCACCGGCGGGTTTATTCTCGAAAGCCCGATTTTGGTTCCCAATAATTCCGGAAACCTCATCCGGCCCCAGACTCAGCCACGTCCCCGACCGACAAACACGGACCCGTTTGTCTTGGAAGAACCGATTCTCAGACCGCGTCCCGGTTTCGGTAACCCCAGAGTCACCCCTTCCCCGATCGATGAATTGCTCGAGGGTATGCTGGATCCGAACGCTCCCCCGCAAAATGCGTCCCAACGGCAGCCCATCTGGAAGCCGTTTTTAATCCGGTTCAATGCCTGCGCGCCGGGATGCCGGCCGGGCCGATACAATGCCCCTCGGAATTCCCCTGGCTCCTGTCACAGCGTGGGTCGCGCGATCGATGTGTTCAGTATGATCTGCAATGACGGCCGGGTTTATAGAGCGATTGATAGTTCCCGAACCGAAGGAAGATTCGCCCAGTTGGTCCGCTGCATGGCGGGTCCGGGTAACGGGCGTGGAGTCCATAGAAATAATGGATTTGTCGCCCTCTGGCATAACGGCCAAAGCCGTACGCAAGGGCATAAAGACCATGCGCATTTCAGCATAGGCTGTTTTGGAAGGAGATGGTAAATGAAAACCATGAAGTGGCTCACTCTGGTCATTCTGGTTCTGAGCGCGGGCGCTTTCGCCGAAGAGGAATCGCCCAAAAAGAAGGGCCGCCCCTCCGACACGGTCGCCGCCCATCAAATCCGCGATCCTCAACTTGGCCGGTTTGACGTCCTCATTACCAATAAGGACCATCCCGTATTGCTTCCCCTGAGAATCACTTTGTCCGTCACCTGCAATGGCAAACCCACTCAAATCCTGATGGACGAAGAGGCGATTTGCAAATACGGCGGATATAAATACGATCAGGCGACGAAAACTCTGACCCTGGAATACTACATCTCCACCACCATCGAGGGTGAAGGAAAGTGCGACACCCACGTCGAGCAGCCGGTTTATATGGATTACTTTTGCGAAAAGAATTCGCGATGAGGTGACGTAAAACGTCACTTTGAGTCTCCCAAAATCGGTTTATTAATCCTCCCCATTGGAATGAATCTGGCAGGTCGCCCGCTTGTGGGAGGACCTATGTCCGTTTTGCGATTGTTTTTCCTATCGGTTGTCGTTTGCCTTGCGGCCTGCGGCTCTAAATCATCTAAAAAGACCAATAACGCGGCTCCACCGCCCGCGGTGAATGATCCCTCACTCTACCCTGGTTCCGTGCTCCAGCCCCATGTGGCCCTTAATGGGATGGGACAATGGGTGACGATCGGTGGCCAGCAGTTCTTCGTTCCCAACATGACCCTGCTTCAATATCAATATCGGGATCAATGGGCGCCCTATCGCTATGGTTACTGGTCCTATGATCAAAATTACGGCTGGACCTGGGTTTCCAATGAACCCTGGGGATGGATGACTGATCACTACGGCATTTGGCGCCACCACCAGCAGTACGGCTGGGTGTGGTTACCTTTCGCGGATCTCAACTATCAACCCCACACGGTCACCTGGTTTGATCACGACGATGACGACTATATTGGCTGGTATCCGTATTACCCCGAGTATGCTCAAGGCTATAAACTGGGTCTTCAGTATGGATTCAACGATGGCTATTGGATGCCGGGATACAAGGCTGTATTGAACCTGAATCTGTATGCCGGTCAGTTCACTTTCGGTTTCACTATGGTGAAACGGGCCCACGTGACCAGCCGCAGTTTATTCACCTATGTTCTGCGTGATCGCACGAAAGTGCTTCATTACGCCCGCCGCGCGTTCCGCGAGGATCGCATCCGCTCCGGACGCATCGGCCGAACTCCCGGTGGACACCGCGACCGCGACTTTGATTTCATCCAAAGCCGCGCCACGGAACGCGCCCGTATCGGCCAAACTCGCAAAATCAAATCCCGTGGAGGCGCGCAGATCACAGGGATCCGATTCGACGACGATGACAACCGCGATCGGAATCGTAATCGCGATCGTGAGGCGAACCGCAACCGCGATCGACGCAATTCGGATCGCCTGAATCCACGCGACCGTGGCACCGGTTCGCGTGATTCACGCACGCCTCGTGCTCCGCGTGGTCAAAATCAACAAAAAAACGCGACAAATTCAAAAGGATAAGCTAGCAGGTGGCTATGACACGGCCACCTTGCCAACTCTGCGGCTCTCCCTCTCAGGCCTTTTATAAGGATCCACGAACACAGGTTGATTATTCCCATTGTCCGATCTGTGATTTTCGATTCATGGATGAAAACTATCGTTTGAATCCATCCGAGGAGTTGCAACGATATCACCTTCACCAAAACGATATTCATGATCCCAAATTCCAAAAATTCGTCCAACCGCTTCTCGATATGGTGAAGTCGCGAATACCCCAGGGAGCCCATGGGCTTGATTTCGGCGCCGGCCCCCAATCCGTCAGTTCCTATCTCCTGGAACAATCAGGTTACCGAATGTCGCTTTACGATCCGTTTTTTCATAAGGATCGCGCGGTATTTGAGCGCACCTATGATTTCATCATCGCGGTGGAAGTGATTGAGCATCTTTACCATCCGGAAAATGAACTTCATCGGCTCCGCAGGCTGGTGCGGCCGGGCGGAGGTCTCGGCTTTATGACCCACATCTATTCCGAGGATATTGACTTCGCTGATTGGTACTACCGGCGCGATCCCACCCATGTGGGATTTTACAGTCGCAGAACCTTTCAATGGATCCACGAGAAGTTTAGCTTTCGGGAGCTTCACCTTAACAACCGGGTGGCTTGGCTGAGCGTGTAGACTGAAACAGAAACGCCGTCACCGGAAGTCCCCCATGAAGAAACGGCCGCTTGTCGACGATTTTCCATAAAACCGGCAATTTGAACTTACCTTTCACCTTGCCTGTGGGCAGAAGAAAACAGGCGTAATCCGGTTTCACGACCCGTTCCGTCGTCTCGAACAGAGTCTCGTAATATTTCTTAAGATCGTCTTCGACGCGGATTCGTTCACCATAGGGCGGATTGCAAAAAACCCATCT
Organism: Bdellovibrionales bacterium; assembly: GCA_041690295.1. Classification (GTDB taxonomy): domain Bacteria; phylum Bdellovibrionota; class Bdellovibrionia; order Bdellovibrionales; family UBA1609; genus JALHOQ01. The sequence continues at coordinate 78,327 of JAWLHR010000004.1, read as the reverse complement.
GCGAGCTTGAGTGTTGGCCATGGGCTCCGTGGAAAAGAAGTCGGCTTGATAAAGCTGGACATCTTGGACATCCTTCAAATTCTTTCGCGCGGCCTCAAAGGTTTTTGGATCCCGCTCAAAACCCACCAAGCGCTCAATTCTCAGTTTGGGAGGTTTAGCTTTCGGGAGTGCCGCTTTGACCTGGGGAATCCTCTTGAAAGCGAACTCCCGTTGAGGGGCGACGTGATGAAGGCCGGTAGCTTCCAACAAGAAGGTGCCCGAACCCATCATCGGATCAATGATTTCAACCGGGTCATTCACGTTTGCATGTTTCATCACCATCAGAATCATGGCGGCGGCCAGATTTTCACGAAGCGGAGCCTCACCAATCAACTGACGATGGCCTCGCTTGTGAAGCCTTTCCCCGGTGGTGTCTAAACTGATCGTGCATTGGTCGTTCAGAAATCGCACATAAACAGTGGCGGTACCATCGCCTTTATTTATACGGGCTTTTTCATAGGCCTTCAGGCAAGTCTCCTCGATGCGTTTTTTTATTTTCAGTCGTGAGGCGCGCGAAGAGGCGTTCACCACAAGCGAGGTGTCCGGCTGAACCCATTGATTCCAAGGCAGGTCCCTGAAGGTTTTAAAAAGTTTAGGAAAATCCCGGCACCGGAAGGAATGCAAACGCAAAAGCACGCGCACGCCCGATTTTAAAACCAGATTCAAGCCCAACCCTTCCGCCATTGGAGCCCACACCGTGACTCCGCCATGCTCCTGTTGAACTTCCAGATGGGGAAACCAGGACCTGATCTCTTCGACCACCAGATCCTCCAGACCTGGCAGGGACACGACAAAGAATTCTGATACCTCTGGTTTCATTTATGGGAACCCTAACAAATCCATTACGTTTCTCAAATTGAGACAAAATGCGTCGGCATTTAAATTGCCTTTATCTTATATCAAAGGAGCGGCTTTGAAACGTGGAGCAGAAGAGTAGATAGCCGCTGCACAGTTGTAAAGGGGAGATGAGAAGTGAAAAACATTTTGGTAATTCTCACATTTTTAGTCAGTTCCGTGGCGGGGGCTACTGGTAAAGACGCAACTTACGTCAGTCGCTTCGAAAAAATTCAAAGCAAGAACAAATTCTCAACTTATCAAACCGCCGCTTGGATCGGAAAAAAGACCAAGAAAAATGCGGAAGCTGTTCTTCGCCGCTATATTTCGGCCAGCTGGTCGGTCGGCAATCAACAAGCCATCGCGCGTGGAATTGATGCCTTAAAAGAAGCGGGCAAATCACACGATGAGGCTGTTACTCTGGTGTCCGATGTGGTCGGCCAACTCACGTCCACGGTCGAAGCCATGTATCGCCAAAACTCCAATGCGACACCTCGAAAATCCACACCCACCCGGGGCTTGGCCTCTGTTCCTTGATTCAGTGGGAGAATCTCTCCCACTGACGCGGGGCTCAACGCACAGTTACTTTTCCGCGTCCAACCGGAGTTTGATCTGATTGTACCATTCGCTGGCGATCCGTTGATTGCGCTCGCAAATCGCTTCCAATAGAAAAATCGCCACCACCGCGCCCCAAATACTCACCCCAAGGTCGTATAAAAACTCCGAGAGAAAATCGATCAACCATTCCGGCAAATCCATTGGATAATAGGCTATGAACCGGGAAAGGATATTCACCGCGAACCCTATTAAAAAGGCGTATCCCAGGTCGCGGGTACTCCGCCTAGTCACCTGAAAATGTTGCTCTAATAATTCAGGGTGCTCCCTATAGAATTTAACGTCTTCATCCCGAATGCGCCTCAGACGACCTGGCCTTTTATGGTTCATGCGCACCCCGTTCCGGTCTGCACGACTCTTATGCACTTAAAGCAATCACCGAGCCAGTGACAGATCACCTGACCCTGGTTACCATTTCCCTATTGGGGGGCCACATGAACGCATCACAACGGGGCGACGTGCTGATTTCAGCTTTGATTGGCGTCGCGCTGGTGGGAATTTTGGTGGTTGCGGGCATGACTCTGCTTTCCAATTTGAACGATGGTATTTCGTCGGCGACCTTTCAAAAAATCGCTCTCAGCCACCAAGAAAAAGTTCGCCTCGCTTTTTCGGGTGGAGATCATTGCCGGCTTAACCTCTTGAACAGACCGATGCCCGCCGAGGGCGCGTCCCTGTCCTTTCAAGACTTCTTTTATGCCAATGCTTCCGGCAATTCACTTTCGTCCGAAAAAATCACCGGTGTCGGTCCGACGGAGGATGGGATCAACATCAAAAGCATCAATGTGATCAATGAAAAACAATTAGCCCCGAGAGAATACCTGGCGCGGGTCCAAATCATCTACACCAGAGAGAACACTCTTGGACCTCGGGAAATCATGCGCTCCACTCCCATTCTTCTCTCCACGAATGCCTCGAATCGAATTCAAAGCTGCACAATTCCTGAGGACGCACTTTCCAAATGTGATCGGGAGACCCGTTTTGTCTCCGGTTATGGAATGGCGGACTTACCTGAGGGTCGTCTCACGCAAATGGTGATCTTCACGAAATACATCGATTGCGAATGCCGCGTGAGTGGTTGGGTCTGCCGCAATTACACGCCTCCTCCCCCGCCGCCACCACCTTCACCATCGGGCGACGGCGGTTCTGGTGGTGACGCTTCCGCCGATTGCGCCTCGGGAGACAGCGGGTTTTAGATCCAAAGCTCCCGATACGACATTGGTCTGGGTGATTCAAAAATGATCCTCACCGCCTCAACCAGTTGCTAGAATTCAAATATGCTTGAACCAAAGCACGAATCGTCAAAAGTCGGTGGTAACATATTGATATCAGTACTTATCGGCGCCGCCGTCGTCAGCGTTTTGACGCTCGCGATCACATCTCTGTTGACGAATGTACAAGATGGCGTGTCCTCGGTGACCTTCCGAGGAAGTGCATTGGACAATATCAATTTAGTTCGCATCGCCTTTTCGTCCGGACACCACTGTCGTTTGAATCTTTTGAATCGCCCGCTGCCGGCCGTTGGATCATCGATTTCATTTCAGGATTTTCGCTACGCCAACACGGCGGGCACCGCGCTCACCAACAACAAAATCGTCGGGGTCGGCCCGACCGGCGATCGCATTAACGTCAAAAGCATTCACGTCTTCAACGAAAAGCCTATTGGATCCGACACTCACCTCGGCCGAATTCAAATCGTATACACAAAACGGAACACTCTCGGACCCGGTGAGATCGTCAGGTCCACGCCGGTCCTCCTGACCACCAATTCCTCGAATCGAATCATCAACTGCACCATCGCGGAAGCCACACTGGCCAAATGCAGTCCCGCCAACCGGTTTGTCTCTGGATGGGGACCGGTGAGTCTCCCCGAAGGGCAACTCACGCAAATCGTTATCTTAAGCAAATACTGCGAATGCGATTGCCGTGTGAGTGGTTGGGTGTGCCGTTGCTACAACCCACCGCCACCACCACCGCCGCCACCACCTTCACCATCGGGCGGCGGCGGTTCTGGTGGTGACGCTTCCGCCGACTGCGCCTCGGGAGATAGCGGGTTCTAATATGATTCAGCGAATAGCTAATCCAACTTTAGCCGTGATCGCCTTACTCGTCAGCGGGTTCGCCATAAAACAAAATCGCGATCTGCGATTACAAGTGGCAAGCCTTCAATCGAATAGTCTTCAGCGAACGATCATCCCCACTTCCTCCGGCGGCATTTCAATGGACCAAGTCAGCCGCCTGGTGGCGGAAGAAGTGAAACGTCAGATCGGTACCATTCCAAAACCATCAAGCACGGTGGTGCAAATGCAATCCGGTGGAAATTCCCAAGTCGTCGGCGGCGGCATTGAGCGGGTGGCGTCGCGAAATACGGAATGCTTCGCGGCCAAAGGTTCGGCGGAATGCCGTGAGGGAATTCTCGTCTGCAAGGAAGGCAAAAAAGTCTTGGTGCAGGTCGCGATATCGCGACGTCGACCCAATATCGCGGTGAACTCCTTCGTCTGCGAAACTCAATAACAGTTTCTGGACATCAACCATTTCCGGCTGAGTCGATCCACCTCTCCCACGTCCATGGTCTCTTCCAAAACATAGTAGGTCTCGATTCGCCGGATCCGGTCGTCGTTTTTACAGAAATATTCCATGGTGCGGTCGAGAAGTTCCGGATCGTGGCGATGATAGGTCATCTTGGTCAGGAAATGCCCCCAACGACGATGGGGGAATGATTCAATCAGGCTGGGCGGCTTGAGAAAAGAAACCGGTTTATTTCGCAAGACATCGATCTCCGTGCCGTCGGCCAATTGGCCGATAAAAACATGCCATCCATCATTCCGGTTCGGCGCGGGACCATAAAAAGCCCAGTGCTGCCGTAAACCGATAGAAGCCATGAACTGATTCACTGGAATGGATCGCGTCCAATTCGCCCGAGCGTACACGGACAAATTCCACACCAACACCAGGAGGCTGAACGCCGCCGCGAGGCCATTCAAAAGTCGATCTTCTTCGGGTTTGGCATCGGCGCGAAGATATTTGATGCCGAATTTCTCCATCGTCTCCCAAAATCCCGCCGGCAAAAGCAGGGTCAAAAAGATCAAATTCAAATAAGGGAACAAACCGATATGGAGAAAACCGATAATCACCAGATGGAGCCCAGCGAAACTCACGAAGGCCAAAAATCGGCAAAGTCCCGTTCGCCAGGGTGAAAAGAACAACAGCCATCCGAACCGTTCCAACAAAAGAACGACAATCGAGCTGAAACGCAGAGTTCCAGGGAAATTCATAGTCCACGCGGTCCAGGAGCGGGTGAAATGATCCAATTTGAAAGCGTGAATCACCCCATTGGCTTCAATCAACCATACCCGGTCGGATTTGATGAAACCGGCGAATGCATAGACGGTCGCGAGTTGCGCCAACGCCGCGAAGGTGCCGGCATTCGCCCCGCCCCGGGCCGGCAAAAATATCGACCAAAAAGCCAAAAGCCGAATCATCTGATCCGCCCCATAGCTGGCTTGATAAAAGCGATTGCTGATTGAAATCAAAATGATCGCGGCCACCGCGGACCATATTCGCGGCGCCTTCCCTGCCACCAATGCGAACCCGCTGATTGCGAGCAGAACCAGCATCGAGGCGGCGAACCCATACGTGTCCGACAAATAAAAAATGGAAAACGCTCCCCGCGCCACATTGGAAACCGCCGTTCTTTGGAACTCCGCCGTCAGAATTCCATTTTCGGTGAAAAACAAATCAATAACAGGCCACAATTCGACAACATAAAATAAAATGGCCACACCCAGTAAAATGCGAAAAAGTCTGATGGAGCGCGCGTCAATCGCGAATGCATTTTTCAGAATCGACGGATGAAACATCTTCTTCATTTTGATTCGCCAAATTGCACGTTGCAAGCTTGACTCAAGTCGGTTTGAGTTGGTGAAGTGGAATGAGATTGGTTCGCGAATTCATCAAGAAAAACATCTCGGAAATCAACTCAAACCGTTCACTTAAATGGTATGGTTTCGCGTTAGGATTGTCACATCTTTCGACGTTCCTGCTTTGGAGCCGCAACGAATACCGCATGATGAACCTCTTCCATGGCACGGAACGAATCTGCTGGCCGTTCCTGCCCAACTGTGAAGCTTATTCGGTTTCGTTCCCCGTCATTTATTTTATTTTGACCGCCTACTTTTGCGCGGCCGTGGCCTCTTCGTTTTTTTTCATTCGGGAGAGAGTGACCCCGGCCTACTTCCTTCTGCTGCTCGCCACGGGACTCAAAGCCTTTGTTTACCTGAATGATTATCGATTCATGGGGAACTTCCACTATATGCATTATTGGGCGCTCGTCGCCTTTCTTTTTATTCCGGATAAGATTCGCACGCTTCATTTTCTGATCGTTTTCTTCTACGTGGCCGCCTCGCTATTAAAATTCAATTTGGAATGGCTTTCCGGCGCGGCCATGGTGCGAGAAACCTTCCTTAAAGAAAAATGGTTGGAGTGGGCCTGCTATTATGTTGTCCTTCTCGAATCCTTCTTCGTCTGGGGCCTTTTGTCCCGAAAGCCGCGTCTGTTTCGCCTGACCTTTGGGCAAATCGTGCTTTTTCATCTCTACTCATTTTTGGTCGTGGGGTTTTATTATCCGTCGATCATGGCCTGCCTGCTCTCCATCTTGGTGCTCAGCCGTCACTACAAGGAATTGCCATCCTCCTTTCGCGGGCTGTCTCATGTTTCAATTATTTTTCTCGCCGTGTTCGCGATTTTGCATGCGCTTCCCCGTGTTTTATCGGACCGCCCCGATTTGGATGGGCGCGGTCGATTGACCGCACTCAATATGCTCGATGCCAAACCTCAGTGCGAAACATTTTTCGTCGCCAAATTCAAAAATGAAGTTCGTGAATTACCCCGTCTCGCAGGCCCACTGACCATACGTATTCAATGCGATCCCATCGTGGTGTTGAAAGAAGCTCAATGGCACTGCCAAAAGCTTAAAGGGCAACCGGATTTCATGGACATGGATGTCGCCCTGGTCAGCCGCCGCTTCACCGATGAAAGCTATCGCCCAATTTTCGAGTTCCGGAATCTTTGCGAAAACCCCCGATCCATATCTGTTTTAGGGATTATCGAATGAAACCGATCGGCTTATACATGACCGGAATCATAATCGCCATTGTCACCGCGATTCAAAACCCTTTCCTTTTCAGTGAGCAGGTGGCGCTGGATTACTTCCACCGTTTCGATACGCCCGCCCCACCGGTCCTGGTTCAGCCTGAACCCGCCCACGACATCACCTTCCAGTTTCGCAATTCGGTGGGGCGAACCGGCGAATCGTCATCCCACATTAAATTTCCGCTGAAGCCCCTGTTTTCCGTTGAGCCGTTCAATCTGGCGGTCCACCGGGCGATGAAATCCTCACCCGCGATCGATGCGGACGGAATTTTCGCGACCACTGACAGTGGTTGGATTCACGCCTTTAATTTCACCGGTCAATTGAATTGGTCCTTTCAAGTCGCCGAGGCTCGGGAAGGTCTTCATGCAACGGCCGCGCTCGACGCCAAATCCGTGTACGTCGGCGCTTACAACGGCCGCTTTTATCGTTTGCGCAAATCCGATGGTCATCCCTTATGGATCACTCGTTTAGGTGGCGCCATCGGGGCTTCCGCGGCGCTTTTCGAAGAATTCGTTTACATCGCCGTAGAGCTGACCGGCCGCCGGGCCGATGGCTATGTCGTGGCCTTGAACCGGGAAACCGGCCAACCCATTTGGCGATCGGATTATTTAGGCCAACAAGCCCATTCTTCGACCACGTTCTGCGATGAAAACAAAGTGCTTGTCGTGGGAGTCAACAACGCTCAAGTCGTGGGCATTGAGCGCGAATCAGGCGTCACTCTTTGGCGTTTCGCCGCGGCCGGCCCCGTTCGCGGAACCCTGACCGCCTCCGGGTCACAGGCCTTCGCGGCGGATGGTGGCGGTCGTGTGTCCGCCGTGGACTGCCGAAATGGTCAATTGATATGGCAAAGAGAATTGAGCGCGGGATCCGCGTCCAGCGTGGCCTATCACAGGGGACTTGATCTCGTCATTGTGGGTTCCCTCGACGGGCATCTCAGCGCCTTTTCCGGCGCCAATGGGGAGCGCCGATGGACCGTGGATTTACGTCAGCCGGATTATCGTTCGGGCGTCACTATCACCGGAGACACGCTCTGGACGGCCTGTCGAACCGCCGGCGTCTGCGCCCTCTCCGCCAAATCCGGAACCGTGATTCAGCATTGGTCTTTGAAAGGCGCGGTCTCCTCCATTCCCACAATCGAGCGAGGAATTCTTTGCGTCACTCAGGATTATCCCGGAGGCTTGAGTTGTTTTCGAGCCAGTAACGAAGAGCAATGGCGAAGGCCTGCTGATGTTCCGCCCGGGCGTAAAGATCGCGAAGATCCGTGATTACGGAGCCGAATAACCGATGGCCTTTCATCTCCGGACGAATCAACTGGTAAGATAAAAGTTTATGCAGAAGAAGCCGAACATCCCGTTCGCTGTAAATCTGCGTGGCCGGATCGCGCGCTAAGAAGTGAGTGATCCGAATCAGGTCTCCCGCCACGTACAGAAAATTGTAGGGGTCCTCGGGCTCTTGGGCGCGCCAAGCGGCCGGTCTTTGCTGAGGCCAGGCCGCGTTTCGCGTGGAAACACCAGGTGCCGTGGCCTGTGTCCAATGCCAACAAAACCATGTCATCGGATTTGGATCAGGCCCAGGTTCGGCGATCGGCCGTTCACAAGGATCTTCATTGGACAGATGAGGTGTGATCAGGCCAAGGCGTTTTTCGACGAGATTTTGAATTTCACCGGCAGGCCGACGCAGAAATTCTTCGCGTTCAACGATCTGTCGCGCGCGCCAACCCGGCAGCCAACCGTTGAAGGCCAAGGAAATGGCGATCACTCCCAAAAAACCCAACGTCCGCCGTTTGGTCTCGGCGAGAAGCCCGCTCCATCCCGCCACTCCGAGCAACGTCAAAGGGATAATGAAGGACGTTTTAAACCGTTCTTCACCGGGAGAGGCCACATAAACGGACAAAAGCATGCAAACAAACGCGCGCATGGCCCACGAGTTGAAAAACGCTGGACGAAAACCAGCCGCGATCAGCCCCACCAGAAGTCCGATCGCAAAAACACGATTGAATAACCGTAACCACAACTGATCGTTGACCGCGAGCGGATCGGGATAAAGCGCGCCCCAAAAAACATTGCGGATCGAGTGAAACTGCCCGATCAATTTCGCGGGAGCATTGACCAAACATTGGGCCGCGGTTTTCAGATAAAATCCGGCATCGGTGAAGGGCCGGTCAAACACCAAAGAGCTGCTGATCGGCGCGGTTCGATAAGGTGGAGGAGTGAACCAGAACTGGCCGTCGGGGCGGTCAAAGCCCATCATTCGCGCTTCACACCAGGTTTGAGCGAAATTCACGTAACGATTCAAGCTGATCTCCGAAGCGTCAGTGCGCTCGTGAAGTCTCGCCCCCCAACCTGAAAAAGCATAAACCGTGACAAATCCAATAAAGGTGAGCGACACACTCGACCATTTTTCCTTTCCCCGATAGGCCTGATAACCCCTCAGAAGCAAAAACGCCGGGATCAGTGGCAAAATGATGTTCCTCATGACCGCCGCGATGGCGAGCAGCGCGCCGAGCACCAAATCATCGGTGAAACGCGTGCTCCTCGCCGTACTCATGAGCCATAAAGCCGCGGTGAAGGCGGCGACAAAGAACGGTTCACTGATCGCCATGCTGCCATAGTAAAGGGTTTGAAAATCCAATGAGAGCACGAGACCCGTTACAAGCGGTGTCCATGCCGGCAGATTTTCGCGCTCGCGCCATTTTTCCATGATTTTGACCGCGAGGATGACCGCGCCGAACACCAACCCGCTTTGCAGCCAATACAGAATATGAAACCGGTGAGCCAAAAGATCGAAAAACGAAAGAATTTTATAGATCGAACCCAAATAGACCGGAAACGTCCCCCATGCCGTGAAATAATAAAAACTCCGGCTCTCGGCGACCGCTCGTGCGCGTTCATCAAAAGAGATCGCCATGTGAATATTATAGGAATCGTCGAAAACGAACGCGTAAAACAAAATACGGGACAACCAGTAGACGATCGTGATGATCCAAAGCGGGCGAGACATTCCTCAATGGTTACGTTGACGAGTTAAGTTTTCAAGGCTCAGTCTCTCTACCCAAAACCAATGCATGACATTTCGCCCAGGATGTTGCATATTATGTGGGCATTTCAAAGGCGGAGAGATTTCATGGACACTGCGGAAAGCCAATGCGTTACGGTCCGAGGCGTTGCCTTTCATCATGAGGACATTCGCAGGGTTGTTGAAACCTTTTACCGCCGGGTTGAGCATGATCCCGTTCTGAAGGTCCCTTTTCGTTCAGTCCACGACTGGCCGGAACATATCGAGCGCCTCACCCATTTCTGGTGGATCAAGTTCGGCGGAAAACCCTATATGTTTGGTCATTACAATCCGGTGCTGAAACATTATCATGCCGGCTTTAATGAAGCGTTTCTGGCGCGCTGGTTGGGCTTGTTCCACGAGGTTCTGCGCGAGCATTTGAATCCGGAGCAATGTGAACTGTGGACGCTGATCTCCACCCAAATGGGGCGCGGTCTGGCGGTGAAAAACGAGTGGTACCGGCAGATGGTTGAATCCGGTAAAGTCTCTTCTTAAATCGCACGTGCCTTAAATAACGTGATATTCCCGTGTTGACCGTCGCCCATGGAGCAGGCATTCACTGCGGTCATGACCACTACTTTATGCTTTCTCCTATCAGCCGCTCTGGCCTTCCCTTCGCTCGCAAGCGCAAAGGCTTTGCGCACATTCATCAACGAACTTCCCGCTTCTGAAATTGGCATGGAAGTGAAACTTCGAGTGGGTATTCAAGACCCTGAAGGCGAGCCCGTGGGCGATATACTTTATTTGCACGGTTTCGCCGATCGCCTCGACAACCACCGAGCGCTTTTCGATGAATGGACCTCACGAGGATTTCGCGTCATCTCTTTTGATTTCCCCTCGCATGGAGACACATCGGGGGCACCGATCAACGAATTCACTTTTACGAAACTCGCCCAGGTGGCTCACATCGTGGAGCGCGAAACGCGGGTTGATAACCGGCCACTTCTGGTTGCGGGTTGGTCCACTGGCGGCCTGTTAGCCTTGCGAATGGTCCAAGCCGATACCCTCCCGAAATTTGAAAGGGAAATCAAAGGCCTTATTCTGTTCGCGCCGGGAGTTTATGTGCGCAACTTCGTGGGCCAACCCAGTCTTGAATATCCCTTGGGTGAAGTGACTTTGGAGACACTGACGCATGATCCGCATTATTCTCCCGCGGGAGAATTGAAGCCGAAGTCGCCGGGCTCGCACTTATGGTTCGCCCTGGCCCTTAGGTACAACTCCATTCTCAGCCAATATCAGCGACTCCCCACTGATCTTCAGACTCTCATCTTCGTGGCGGGTGATCATGAGGACGTTTATGTAAGGAGCCGAAAACTTTTGAAGTGGTCTCATTGGCAAATCTTGAAGGGAGCGAACATCGAGACCGTCACCTTACCGGGCGCCCGGCACGGAGTGGATTTTGAGTCGATTGAATTTCATGGATCCATGGTCCGAAGGAGAGCCGGTGAGTTCGCTTTGGAGATTCTCAAACAAAGTGGGCGTCAGGGCTCGCAACAAAATGACTGCGAGAAAAATCTAAAGGCGGGTTAAACAGGAGCCATCCCCGCCTTTTGAATTCGTTCGATTAGTAATAACCGTTGGCGTAATCGTAGCGCATACAAACGTATTGGCCACGATAGAGCACGAGCACGTACGGAATTCCGTACTGAGCTGTGTAGTTGGCGCAAGCGTTGTTATTATTATACTGGCCGCCGCCATTGTTAATCGGCGTTCCGGGAACACACTGATAATTGATCCCGTTTTGTGAATAGTAGCCGGTGGGCGGGCAGATGCCATTGTTTTGCGCTCCGCCGACATAAACCTGAGAACCTGGCGTACAGGTTAACATAACGCCATTGTTCACATAGGTTCCCGTCGAGGGACAAATAATGTAGCCGTTATTGGGTGTGGTCGTTCCGCCGACATAAACCTGCGTTCCCGGCACACAACTTAAGGTCATGCCGTTACTCACATAGCTCCCTGTCGAGGGGCAAATGATATAGCCGTTATTCGACGTCACGGCCCCTGGGCTCGAGGATTTCTTGGATTTTGAGCAGTTCACCAGAGTGAGGCTTAAAACCAAGAGACCCAGTACTTGTATCCATTTAAGGGTTGATGTCCCTTTCATAAAAGCTCCTGTCTTTTTCTCCATGGAGACAAGAGAACAACATTTGTGCCGGATAAATCGGTTTTTTACGGTCTATAAACGAATCTATTGGAGCCTAGGCCGCCCGATCGCCGATTTTTACGAAAGAGCCGCAAATTGGCGCCGGACTGGCTGATCCCTAGGCAATTTGGAACTGCCCCACTAGCCTGCAGAAAATCCTGGAGAGAATTTTGCCCTTTACCACAGGGCATGCGACCAAGCTGCCCTTATTGTAACTCATCCCCAGACATGTCCGATCGCCGGATGCGTATTCTAAAAGCCGGATTTTTTCGCCGAACCTCCGACGGTAAAAGAGTGCGAAGATTTTATTGCGTTAGCTGCTCTAGATACTTTTCTTATGCCACCTTTCACCCCTGCTTTAGGCAAAAAAAGCGCCACCTCAATCACCGCATCAACAAACTTTTAGCTTCAAGCGTATCTCAGCGCCGAATCGCAAAACTGCTTCACATTTCCCGAACTACAGTTGAACGAAAATTTCTTTTTCTTGGCCAAAAAGCAGTGCATGAACTTGAACATCAAAACAAATCCAGTCCCCTGGCCACTGTTGTTGAATTTGATGAGCTTGAAACCTTCGAGCACACAAAGTGTAAACCACTTTCCGTTCCACTAGCCGTTGAATCAAAGACCAGAAGAATCTTGGCCTTCCAGGTGGTCCAGATGCCGGCCAAAGGAAAGCTCGCCCGCATCTCACAAAAAAATATGGCCCAAGACCAGATTTCAGGCCGAAAGCATTGAGTGAACTTTGTGAGAGTTTAAAGTCACTCACCACGCCAGATGTACAATTCAAATCCGATCAAAATCCAATGTATCCGGTAATTCTAAGGCGTCACTTTCCTGAAAATCTACATGAGCGCTTTAAAGGGCAAAGAGGTTCGATTGTCGGACAGGGGGAGTTAAAGAAGATCCGATTTGATCCGCTTTTTAGTTTGAATCACACGTATGCGATGCTTCGAGCCAATATCAATAGGTTAGTGCGGAAGACTTGGTGCACAACGAAGATTCCTAATAGATTGCGCCTTCATCTCGCCATCTATGCGGTTTATCACAACAATATGATTCGGGCTGGGCCTTTAGCTGCAGGCTAGTGGGGCAGTTCTTTAAAGTTTGGCTTCGCTTTGGCTTTGGATTTTAATCTGCTCTCGAATTTCCTCAGCCGACCAAAGCCGGCCCTTGCCGACCCCAGGACAAAACTCTTGCACCTCTTTTTTCCATGCCTTGGGGCTCATATTTTCCGGCCAAAACGGCCACGTTCGGCATTGAGTGGGACGCGACTCATAGACTGAACAACCCGACCCTTTAAGGAAAACGCAGTCATTCCTTTGGTTCTTAAGCTCCCAGAAACCATCTGAGTTTTGGCAGTAAATTTTAGTGAATTCCTTGGTCGACAGATTAAAATGGCGCGCCAACCGGCGCCGATCCTCAAGAGTCAGATAGACGGAACCATACTCCCCGCGCGAAACGCAGCACTTACCTGAACCTTGACACTGAAAACGAATCCCGTCTTTCCACCACGGTTGTTTCATACTTTTCAGGTGTCTAAGTTAATCGCTTCGGGCTCATCAATGCAAACAAGGAAATTGACTGACGCTGCATGGGGATTGCATCTTTGCCAGCTATTAAACTTTTGATAGGGTCCGCCACCTCTCACATGAGAAGAATTTTCAGCAATGCCATAATTTTGGTCAGCCTTGGTGCCCAGCCTGTTTGGGCCGCGCGCCGCTGCGAGCACGCGCTCAATCATTATCCAATCGCTAAAGTCAAACTGGATCTGGAGGAAGGCGCCCGCCCGTCCATTCGCATCCGCACCGAGAACGTCGGTGACGTCGGTGAAACCACCCTGAATGTGTTCCGCGATAAAGTAACGCCGGCCATGTACCTCCTCGAGCGGCTCGATGAAAAGCGCCACGCGGATCATGAACTCCGCACGGCTCGGGATTACGCTGAGTTTGTTTACCGCCGTCACGGTCAGAATTTCGTTTTCACGGGCATCTATGACGGCCTGGCCGTCCCGCTGTTTGATGGTTTCCTGGCCGATGGCTTTGGTCGGCCGTTCGTGAACATCTCGTTGAAATACATCGCCTCACGGGCCACCGAAATGAACATTGAAGCTTTGATCAAAAAGCTGAAACTTCGATTCGCCTACAATTACGAGAAAATTCCCACGCCGGTCGAATGGTTCGTGCTCGTCAACAATCTGCAAGCGCCAAAGCGAAACGACATCGTGAGCGCGGTTTACCACCGGCATTTATCCCGGGCCTCTCTCCTCGGCTCCCTCTTCGGCTTTCTCGGCACTTCTTATGACCGTGAGATTCGAACGGTGATCGACTTGCGTGATAGCGGTTATGATTTCAATTACGTCAGCCAACCGGAAATGTTAGCGGCCATACAACAAATGTTGATGAGCCTACCGCACTCTTACCTCAGCCTCACACTGATCTGGGATCCTTCCCATGTCATCGAATTCAAAGGGAATAAGGTGAGTGTCCACGAACCCGAACCGGCTTTCAATTAACTCGCTGTATCTAAACTGAAACAATGGGCGACCCGCCCCATAAAACCAAGTCCGTTGACTCCGTTTCTTTTTCTTGGCAAACGAGCGACAAGCTTGCCTTCTATCTAGGCAAATCAACAACAATACAGGGGAGTAAATGGCTATGCGAACGTTATTCAGCACGATCGGATTACTGGCTCTTGCGCTAGGCTTAAATGTGGCTGAGGCCCGCACACCACGCGGCGCTCATTTCATGTGCGATCTGACCTTCAAAGCCAAAGGCGGCGGTGTACGTCTTTTCATCGGCAACTACGAACTCAATGGCCGTGGCACCATCACTTGCTACGATTCCCGTGGAAACATTGAACGGCTTCCCGTTCATGTTCGCCTGGGCGGTTATCCGCTTTCGCCGTCCATCGGTATTGGCCACATGGTGGTTCGCGGTGTGGCTTCCGGAGTCGGATTCGCTCGTTCGCCCTATGATTTCTTAGGCGGTTACGTTGTCGCCGGTGTTCACGGAGCTTTGGGCGTCGGAGGCGGTCTCCAATTGGCGCTTCATGGAACTCACCGCTCGCTCACTTTGAATGGCTCACTCCAGCTTGTTCGCGGAGTCGGCTTCAATGCTGGTTTTGACTACGTTGAAATCAGCGAATTGCGTCGCGACTAATATCCAGCTTTGGATCCCCGGGATTGCCTCCCGGGGATTCAGCACCATCGGTGCTTAAAGCACGTAAAACTTCGATCCTCATCGCCGAAGAAGAAGAACTCAGACAACTCAACAGCGAGATCATGCTAAAAGCCACACGCATCTTCAATCCGACCGTCCGTATTTCCTTACTCAAGAACACGGCCACTGAAATTAGTCTCATTCCGAAAAATCAGCGAAACCTGGAAACTTCCGGTCTTTTTACAAACGGATTTCAGGTGACATTGCCAAAAGGCTCGTGCGCCAGCGGTCAGTTGGTCACGATCAATTTGATTATCTCGGAAAAAGACACCGCCGAAGAAATGAAGGCCACGGGTAAGATCACATCGACGACCGCCACACAGGATCAAATCCTGGTCGCCGTGGAATTCCTGGAATATGATAAAGATCAGTGGAACCAACTTCTTCAGAAGCTAGAATCAAGACAGGACAATGTCACTCAAGTCGTGAACTCCATTAAGGGCCAGGACTGATGTCGAAAGCCGAAAAATCTTTCCCATCATTCTTCAAAGGAAAAAAGGTTCTGATCGCGGAACCTTCGCCTTCGGCGTCGACGATTATCCATCAGGTCTTGGTCGCGCTGGGCTGTGAACCCGGCCAAATTCACCGTGAGAACGACTTTGACAAGGCCGCGCAACATCTTCGTTCGGCGTGCCACGTCATTGTTTCGGAATATCAAATTGGAACGGGCTTTGGCCTTGAGCTCGCCGAAAGGCAAGCGCAGGTGATCGACGATTCCCACGATCGCATTTTCCTTCTTTCCACCGCGAACAACAATGATTCGACCATCGCCGAAGCCGCCGAAGGCGACGTGGACGGCTATGTTCTGAAACCGTTCACAATCAAGCAACTGACCGATCTTCTGGTCAACATCATCGAAAAAAAGATGAAGCCTTCGCCTTACTCCCAGAAAACTATGGAAGGGCGAAAATGGCTCAAGGACGGAGATGCCAAGAAAGCCGCTGAGGTTTTGGCCGCGGCCAAAACCCTGGATCCAAAACCCGCGCTCGCCTGCTACTTTCATGGACTGGCCCTCAAGCTGCTGAATGATCCCGATGGGGCGCTGGCCAGTTTCCGCGAGGGACGCAAACACAATCAACTCCATTACAAATGCCTGCAAGGTGAATTCGACATACTCTTCGAGCGCAAAGACTACGCCAAAGCCTACGAAACGCTGCGATTAATTTACGAAAACTTTCCGGTTTCGCCGGCCACCTTGGAGAAGATTTTTATCCTCGCTATTTTCACCGGCAATTTCCGCGATCTGGACCTTTATCATCAGCGTTTCGTGGAGCTGGACCGCCGCCCTTTGCGATTGATCAAAGTCGTGACGGAAGCGTTCATCTCCAGCGGGCGACTCTTCTTGAAAGAAAACGATCTGGAACAGGCGATCTCCCAATTCAAAAAAGCCGCCACGACTTCGCAACGCAATCCCGAAGCCCTGCAGAAGATCACCAATGCCTTGATTCGCGGCGGGCACGCTGATCAGGCGCAAGAGTTCGTGAAAATGTATCCTCCCGAGGCCCAAACCAGCGCGGCCTACATTGAAGCGGATTTTGAAGCGTGCAAGGGCCACATGAGCCCGTGGGAATTGATCCAGAAAGGCAAAAAGCTCATCGACGATGGATTGGCGACTCCGTCCATTTGCCGCACCGTGATCGGCCTGCTCATCGAACAAAAGAAAGAAACCGCCGCCGAACAGGTGATCTACAAAGCCACGATTCTTTTTCCCGAACTGCGCAACGAGTTTCGTTCGCTCATGAGCTCCTAAGAGCGCGACCTGGAATTTAAACAATTTAGACAGTTTTTCATGCGCGCGCCGCGGGCGTACCATCTCAAAAAAAGTTACACCTCAAAAAAGGAGTCACAATGACAACCATTAAGGCGATTCTCATTGGTCTTGTCACAAGCTGCACGTTCACCGCGTTCGCCGCTTCGGGGCACGAAGGCGCGCACGGAACATCAAAAGTCGTGGCCACGAAAATGACCATGCGTGATTTATGGGTGGACCATATTTTCTGGGTTCGCAGTGTGGTCATGGCCACCGCCAACAAAAATAAAAACGTTCAAGAGACCGCGGAGGCTCAGGCGGTCGAGAACGCCAAACAAATCGCGGGCGTGATCGAGCCTTTTTACGGAAAACCCGCGTCCGAAAAACTCTTTGAACTTCTCGCGGGTCACTACACGGCGATTAAAGACTATATGAACGCGACCATTCCTTCACCGAAATCCAAGGATCAAAAAACCGCCACTGAGAAACTGACATCAAACGCCACCGCCATCGCGGATTTTCTGAGTGGCGCCAATCCCAATTTGCCGAAAAGCACATTGATCGCGCTTCTCTCCGCCCACGGCGGCCATCATGTCCAGCAAATCAATCAGGTTCAGAAAAAAGATTACCAGGGTGAAGCTAAAACCTGGAAAGACATGAAAGCTCATATGTACACGATCGCCGACGCGCTCGTGGATGGAATCGCCAAGCAGTTTCCCAAGAAGTTTTAGTCTTTTTTATCTTGTTTTTGTTCCACACTGGAAAAGGGGTCCGAATCATCCACTGGGACCCCTTCCTGGTGTTCATCCATTGTTTTGCGGGCGGAGTCTCCGGTAATACCGACCCACTCCGGATGGCGAATCATCAAGTAGAGATAGGCGCCGAAACCGCTGACGACCATGAAGACAACAATAGCAATCGTAATTTCCATACGTGAATTCCCGGGTTTAGCCGATCAGTCTACCTGGCTCGCCAGTCAAATTTGAACAATTTTTTACCATCGATCAGGTCAAAACATGAATTTTATTGAACGAAGAGGCTTGACCAGCCAAGGGCAAAGGCCCCTGGTTGGTCTCATTCGAGAAGCGAGTAAGGATCTTCCACCCAATCGATGGTTACGGGTTGCAAATTGGGATCGCACACCGTGGTCAGATACGTGAAATAACGGACGATGAGATATTCGCCATCAAGCTCGATGGACATTTCCGGCGGTAACTGATCGGCATAGGATTGCCAGACAAAGCCCGGACCCCGAGTGATCAAAAAGACCGATCCCAACCCTTCCGTTTGCGCCTGCAAGCGCAATTTTTCAGGCGCTATGACGGTCATCACCACCTCGGTCGACAACTCGATCCAGTCTTCCGGGGGCATAAAAAGTTTTTTAAGCCAATACTCGTAGGTCGACCGGTCATCAATGGTGCCGGGTTTTTGGGTTAAGAAACTTAATTCGCGAATAACTTTTAAACGCTCTTTTTCGCGCTGCCGGAGAAGGCCGCAGGACGCCGCCCTCTCCGGCGCACGAAACTGCACGTCCGTCACCGTGAGTGGCTGTTGGGCGCTCGCCGTCAAAGCGAGCGCCAAAATCACCGATAACATACCCCATCCCCTTGGCTAAACGCTCGTCACTCGAATCCGTAGGTGTCATAAACCGGAATCATTTTCTTCTCGATCACCGTTTCCACCATTTCGCCACTCACCGATTTGAGCAATTTCGACACAGCACTTGTACTTCCGAAGATGGAATTCAGAACCCGGAGTCCAGCCGATCCCATTTGGCAATAAAGATGCACACACTTGCCCAGCTGATCCGCGCCTTCGCTGGCCCCGTTTTTGCCAGGCTCGATCAACGCCAGTAAGGCCGTTGGTGAACCCGTTTGAACCGAGACGATCTGAGCCAATGCCCGATCCAAAAACTCCTTTTTGACCTGGCGGATATATTCGTCGCTATATTCAAAACGTCCGTCGGTCGACTCGACAATAAACTCAAGCCAGGCGCCGGTTCTTCGCTCATCGATCAAACTATTCAAAGTTTCGGTTCTGAAGAATCCACCTCTTTTGACCTGCTCATGGATCATTCGAACCAGTTCTTTGAAGTTGTAGCGAATCGTGTGTTTACGAGTCACCTGCACCTGATAGGTGTAAGCCGCGGAAGCCGTGATATATCGATACTTGTTCAGCGATGAAATGCGGAACTTACGGGCTCCGCCCAAGGTTTCATGAACCGCGCACGCGCCGATATTAGACAAAATAACCTCGCCCGAAAGCGAACCCCCGAAGATCACGCTTCCGGAAGGCGCCTTATGGGGCGGGGCTGAACTTTTATTGATGTAAAGTCTTGGATCCAGCAACAGGGGCATCTCATCGACTCCGACCGCGCGCAGACGCAAAACGGCCGGCATCGCGGTTTCATCCAGATCACCAGGTTTTTGGTCATTAACCGACAAAAAAGCCTGCGCGATCGGCATGGCCACCACGTTCAACCCTGGATTGGCGGCACGATAGGCCTGAAGAAGTTCGGAAAACCGGCTTTCCATAATAAAACCGCCGCGACCACCTTCACGCTTGGCAAAATTCAGTTTCATTTTGTCGTTCTGATCCTGCATGTCCACGATCTTTAATCGGGCCTCCATGATCTCTTCCATTAACGCGGCGGCTTTCGCTTTAAGGCTTTCCTCCGTCTCATCGATGGGAATGAGTCCGTCGTTCAGGTGTTCTTCGATCTTTTTGATCTCTTCCGCATTCCGCTTGATGCGACTGGTGTAGATGGCGATGACTTCCTGCAAGGTGCTCGAATCTTGCTCGATTTGCTTAAGCCGCTCACATTGAAGCCCAATATTCGGCGATGGAATATAACCCGTGATGGTCAATGTGCCTTTGCGCGGAGGCAGAACATAAATGGTTGTGCAATCCTCGTTGAAGTAGGCGCCAGACGCCCCGGGCACATCGTTGATCCGGCGGTGCTTGGCGCACTCCGGATATTGAACAGGCACGGCGAACGCGAAGAGCGGTGCCGACGCGAGTGTTAACACAAATATTTTCAAGTTACTTAGTTTCATTTTTAAATTCCTCAGTGCTTTTGAAATAAGTTTGCAAACTCCGGTGGATGTCAGGATGCAACCTGCAGCTCTCCACCTCGAATGCCGCCAGAAGGAAATCGGCCCAATCCGAGGGATCCACTTCGATTCGACGGTGAAAATAATCGTCCCAACGACGACTCAGTTCGTAACCGCACAAGAATATGGCCCAATCACTGTCAATTCCGGGCGGGTTTTTGACATCCCAAACCGATCTCAGGAAGTTCGCCAGAACTTGGTAATCCTGATTCAAGATGGCGTTCTTACAGCTCTTTGTCCTTTGGCACCAAAGGTCGCCCCATGAAGGCTCGCCCTTGGGCGTCGGAACCGGCTCCTTTTTCGGATTCGGCACCGGCCCTCCGCCAGTGTTGGAGCTGTTATCACACCCCGCCATAAAAATTCCTAGAATGATGACGGCTATAATTCTCATCGTTTTTTATCCGGTGGACTGGGTGGTTGAAGTTCATCCAGTTTCGAGAAACTGAAATCGATCCTCATGGCGTGCGTTATATACGGACGGGTATAGCTTTGAAGCTGATCCGCGATGCAATTCAGATCGGCACCATCGATTTGGCCCATTGCCGCCATACCTGGCGTCATCAGACGCTGGAGGACGTCAAATAGCTTATCCGGCTTATAGGCACCGATTCGGCGATCCCGCTCCAGCTCCGTCATAATCCGAGAAGCCATAAAAATGTTTTTCTCTTTGCTCCAGATATTGCGAACATTCGCGTTCAGGTGCCGATGAATCATCTGAAGATCCGTGTAAGCGAATTCCACTTTCTGTTCCACCAGCGGTCCCCAGGAATGACCTGAGCGAAGCACCGTCACTTCAATCTTGCCCAAAGCCATGTCACAAACCAGGTCATCCCAATTTGTAAAATCAAGCTCGATCAAACCAAAGTTTTTCTGTTCGCGAAGCTGACCCAATATATGGTCGTAGACGGCTCTCTTCGCGCGATCAGGGAAAACTTCATAGGTGGAAATGGAGGCCGTATCGTCGATCTTCAAATTCAAGCGAAGCTCATTTTCCGTGAACTTCTGATCGTGGAACGGATTATTAGCATATCCTTTGATCTCCGGCAGAAAGCGGAGCGTGACCTTGTAACGGTTGCCATCGCCACCGATGCGCATGGCCCGAAGATACCTTCTCCGGTCCGAATCCGAACAATACTTGAAAAACTCATTGTACCCGGAGTTGTCAGGATCAATGGTGATCTGAGCCTTGAACGCGCCCGTGCGGCCTATGTTGCCCATATGGAACCGATTTTTGCCATCCACCCAGCCAGGGATAGCGGGTGCCCCGCTCTCATCCTGGATGGACGTCGATCGCCAGGATTTTTGCTCGAAGTAGGCCGACATTTCGCGAGATGTCGGCCGACAGATATTTTCACCTAATGCGGCTTGAGAGATGATGAGAAGGTAAACCAACAAACTTTTTTTCATGACTAAGTTCCTTTCCGGGCTTTCTTAGTGAAAGTTGTCGTGAAGCTGAAAGGGTGTACCGTATTGACGGTCATCGTATCCACGGTCTCGCCATGTAACGTGAGTGATCGTCGCACCTCTTCTTCGGTCACACCGTCTTTCCAAACCGTAACTTTGTACGGGAAGTCCCCGCACACAACGTGTCTTCGTCCAACCAAACCGCTGAGGCCGCCGTCTCGTTCAGTCCAGCATCGATGGACGGTTTTGGTTTCCTCGACGTTTCCGCCTTTGGCCGGATCAACCGGTCGATCAAGATCCTTTTTGATAAGGCCGGCTTGCTCGAGTCTCTCGAGGTAATCATCGACCAGGTCCGCCGCCACGGCTTTTTTGATTTCAAGAATTTTGTCAAAAGATTCCGCTTTTCCATCATCGAATTCACGATGCCATTCAAAGCTCACCAGCTCATCCACACTGGCCTTGAGGATCGGATTGAAAACGACGGATTTTTTGAAACCTCTGTCGGTATCCGTCGAAACAAAAGTGGTGATTTGCTCGACCACTTTATCCACGTTCAAACGGGCGGTGTAGCCGTAAGCGTACATCTGCTGCACCGTAAAGGTCCGGTTCACCGTGAACATGGGGTCGGTGTTTTCCTTAAGAACCAACTTTCCATCCGCGTCCTTTTTCGTATGACCACAAGCCACGGTTAAAGCCATGACCACTTGACCCGAAACTAGCCCATTGGCCTTCACGTGCATCACGCCCTTATAGGTGGCATCTTTTTGACCAAGATATTCCAAGCCGGGGATATCGGTTTTAATCAGCCCCCCGTTCGGCCCCTCATCACCCGGCACATTGTAAATAAAGCTGAAGATGGACTGATCAATCGTCGCGGGACGAAGCGCGCTCATCTCCCACACTTCCCTTTCTTCAACTTTTTCCGTGCCGTCGGGCAATCGCACCCGATCAATAATGGTTTTCTTGCGATTCAAATTCGCGTGATTGAGCGCGCGGATATGATTGATTTCATTTTGAGTGATATTTCCGCCCAAAAGGATCGAGAATTTCGCGCCCGGAGTCGAGCCGTAATATTTTTGCAGATAGGCCTCGGAATCCCGAAGCACTTCCGTATAGCCTTTAATGCGCTCTCTTAATCTGGCGATGTCCTTTTCGATGGCTTCTCTTTCAACCCTCGATTTAGCTTTCTCCAGTTTCTGTTCATAGCGGAGCAACCGAGCGTTCGCCTCTTCAATAAGTTGATTTTGCGTTTTGATGGATCGGCGTGAGCTTTCAAGTCCTTCACAAGCGGCCAGGTTCATCCCCTGTCCAATAATGTTTTGCCGCATGAGTTCCGGCGGCAGCACATGAACGACTTTGCAATCACGGCTATAAAGGTAGCGATACTCTTTGCCTTGGGGATTGATCATTCCCTCGGTCATGCAATCGCGTTTGGGATTAATATAAGGTGTCGTGAAATCGACGGCTTCTTTCGCGGACGCCGATACGCAAAACACCAGCAACGATGTTAGGACATGTTTATTGAAATTCATTTTGAACCCTCCGAATGGTGGCCATGTAGCAACTTGAGTGCCTGCGTCGATTTTGCCGGGGAGGCTTTTAATTCTTTCTTTCAGTTTCTTCGTACAATTTTCTGGTCCAGCAAATGAGAAGAAACCTTCAAATTTGTCCGGACATATCCGAATTCACATGGTTTTGCTTTATTTGGGGATGGTATGCGGCTTGCCATACGTGACTCAGGGAGGGAATTCCTAGATGAAAAAGACCATCGCACTTGCAGTCCTTATTATTGGGATTGTTCTTATTGGGTTGAACAAACGGCCCGCGGACGACGGAACCTTGAACCCGCCGCATCAAGCGAGCGAGCAAGCCGCTTTGCCGTCACCGTCACCTGAGCCGACTGTCGAAACAAAATCGAGCGAAATTCAAAATAAAAACGACGGCTCACTTGAGCGAATTCAACAAGAAATTGCTCAGCTCAGTGAGCAATTATCGGAAGTGGAACAAGAACTGAAGATGGCGGGATTTCCTAAAGTCATGTTGGACGAGCGACTGAGCGAAAGTGAACGGGAACTCTTACTTGAAAAACTGCAAAAAGCCGGAGACCTGCAAACCCGCATCGCCTCCTTAAGAATCCGCAAAATTGATATGGAAACCGAAAAGAAATGAAACACCTCGCAATAGCCGCAATGATTCTCTGGGTTGGTTCCGCTTGGGCTTATTCCTGCCCTAAAGATCTGCAAAATACGCGTCGAGCGGTTGAACTGCACCATTGGCTAAATCATTTCCAAGGGCGCCTGCAGGTCGGCGGTTGCCAGATTGAAATCACCGCCTGTGATTTGAGCGCGGAACCAGGAATAAGCTCCATGATCGGTGAGATTTACATTGTTGATAAACGCGGTCGTGAGGCCTACCTCCCGCTTTCCTATATTCCTCCGGGAAGCCGCGAAGGAGAAACCCACATTCAGTTTTTTAAACAACGGCTGGTCTACTTAAAGCGCGATAAACTTTATGAAGAGGAATATGGCCGCACCGAAGTCTATCGCTTGGACATGCGGGTGAGCCCGGATTACACCCGGATCGTTAAGCTTGATTTGGGGACCTACGCCACCAATAAAAAGCTGAACATGCCTAACGGCAATCAATCGCGCTGGTACAATTGCTTCGAGGGCCCCTAGAGCACACTCCGCTCGGCATTTTCCTTGCACTTTCACTGGGCATGACGGACAGGAAGATCAAGAATGAAATCCGTCGTGCCCTGGACAACAACGCCGATTTAGAGGCGTCTGATGTGGCTGTCGATGTGCGAAACGGAGTCGTCACCCTTTCCGGTAAAGTCAGCAGTCAGAAGGAACGGATTCTCGCCGAAGGGTGTTTGGACCGTTTGATGGGGGTCAAAAAAATAGTCAACAACATCGAAATCTTAGGTCCGGTTTAGTGAGTCATATTCCGGTATGTCCTTACCGCATCTTGATTGTGTTCGCGGCGGGGCATATAAATTGCTCGAAGGTTCTTTATGATTAAGATCAGACGAGTTTATGAGCCCTCGCAAAAGAAAGACGGCTATCGGGTTTTGATCGATCGGCTGTGGCCCCGCGGTATTAAGAAATCGGAATTGGAAATTGACGCCTGGCTAAAGGATTTAGCGCCCAGCAATGAGCTGCGTAAGAGCTTTGGTCACGATCCGAAAAAGTGGGGCGATTTTCAGAAAAAGTACAAGGCCGAACTCCGCTCCCCTGCGGCTCGGGAACTAATCTCGGATCTAGCGAAACGTGGCGCTAAAGGAACCGTAACTTTGGTTTATTCCGCGAAGGATCCGGACCACAACAATGCCGTGGTTTTAAAAGACCTGCTGGAGCGTGAGATTAGAAAACTGTCTCCGCGGAAAGCTCTTCACTAGCGCCACTTTCTTCCAACGTTTTGCGAATAGTTTGGATTTTTGACTTTGTACCATTTGGTGGAGCGCAGATATTTGTCTTTAAGTCGTTTCACCACAATGCCTTCGAGGTCGTGTTCAACCATTAGGTTGAAGAGCTTGGATCCAGTTCCGACTTGCGCCAGTGATTCGGAGATGATTTTGGATGATTTCGGTAAGACTTTGAGGAGCTTTTGCCGACGCTCTTCGAGCGGAAGTTCGCGAAAATCTTGGCCATTAAGCCATAAGAGATCAAAGGCCACATACTGAAAAGGCCCTTCGCGACGAAGCAGTTTTTTAAAAATCGGCCGACCCGATTCATCGGTGGCGATGATTTCGCCATCGAAAATGGCGTTTTTGATTTTCAGCTCGCTTGCGATCGCTTCACAAAGGTCTTGAAATTGAGGAAGTCTTTTACCGTTTCGGGATATAAAGCGACAGCCACGTTGCCTGTCGAAATAAGCGATGGCCCTGAAGCCGTCATACTTCATCTCGAAAAGATGATTGGGATTATCTTTGAGGCTTTTTAAGGGTTTAAGAATGATGGGCTTGATTTGCGGAAGCGGTTGGGAACTGAGGGTGGTTTCGCAGGTCTTCTTTGATGGCGGTTTCGTCGCCGCTTGACTCACGCTGCAGGTGGAAACCGCCACAAGAACCAGGACGACGATAACAAAAATCCGTCGAGCGACACGCACATCCTGCTTTTAGCAGATTTAACTGGTATTGAAAAAAACCTTTAGCCGCGAAGGGGCGCGGGCACGTGGGCCTTACTAGCGCCACAAATCGGAAAGATAAAGAAGAGCCAGTAAATTAATTGAGTCGCTATAATAATCCGACTTCATTTTAATGAGAGTGTCCCATCCCCGATTTACAAACGATTGATATTTTTGGTCAGCCGTGGCCGCCGCGACCAACGGTGCGATGAATGCGGCCGCGCTGTAGTTCGCTTGGGGCTTTCCATCCAAAAAGTATCCGGCCCGAATTTTAGCCGGGTCGCCGCCGGTGGATTGCACGATCCAATCCGACATTTTCATCAACGCGGTCTTCGCCTCAGCTGTGCCGTAAAGTCCATAGTCAATCGCCAGTCGAAGAGGATTTCGGCATGCGTTCCATGAAAAATCGACCGTGCCCTCGTCCAAATAATTGGCGGGAGCGGGCCTGGGTGAAGCGCCAATCACGAAGTCGGGCATGAGTCCGGTCAGGGGCGAATAATTGGATTGGATGATTTGAACCAGTTGATAGACCTTTGCCGCGGCCGAAAGCCAAAACTCATCTTGTGTGGCCGCGTAATACGCTCGAAAGTGTCCCGGCATCCAATCGGAAGAGCGCGTATTGTAGGGATCCTTATCCCAATCTCCAAGGCTTGTTCGACCGGACGAATTGAAGTCGCTTTTTTTAATCCCCTCTTGGATGGTTCTTTTCGCCTCGGCCAGATAATTGATCGCACCGCCAGAGCCCCATCTGGCGTGAGCCAGTAAAAGGGCGTAGGCGATGTCCATGTCTCCGTCCGTCGCCGAACTATAGCTGCCCTTATCGGGATCAGTCACAATCCAAGCCATGTTGGCGGAATTCATTGAACTCCGGTGCTTGTCGAAAACGTTAAAGAGACCATCGAAGTATTGTTTGGCATTGGGTTCATGATCCGCCATCAAGGCGAAGATGATCATGCCGTAACCATGGGCTTCCGATGTGGTGATGGACTTTTCACCGTCGGGACCCACGCCTTGCATGGCCACATAGTACCCGCCCCGGGGGCCGGCGAGAGTTTTGATGTAGGCGTTCTTCCAATAGGAAAAGTAGGATTTTACTGTGGCGATCTTTTGTGCCGCCGAGACGTGATTCGGGCGAATGCCGAAGGCTTCCCGTTCAATAGGTTGTCCATACGTGGGTTCCCGAAGGGGCTCCGGTGTCGGTGCTGGCGCCGGCGTTGCCACTTCTGGTGATGCTGATTCCGGTACTGGTCCTGATGCTGGTACGGGTGCCGGAGCAAATCCCGACCTCGCCAGGTGAAAACAGGCGTTCCCGCCAAGGGTGAGAATTAAAGCCGCCGCCAAGATCACTAACTGGAATGATTTTCTCACGTTGAGACTCGGCATTTGGCTTTCCTGAATTGGGTTCTGTTGCGTTGAACCCATCGTGCAACAGATATTCCCATCGTATGCGCGTTTATATTTAAATCCATGTTTAAAGTTTATGAATTGCTAAACTGTTTGTCGATTTTGAAGTCGGGTCAGAGGCCGCCTCAATCCGAGCGGATGATTTAGGTCACATTGTGGTCTGAATTTGCCTTGCCCAACTTGGCTGTATGGTTTGACCGCGATTGTCTTTTCAAATTCCGAGATGCATGTGCGACCTAAAAATGTATCGCCTTTGCACACAGTCTGACGAGGTAGAAAGATGCAGTCGAGATTTTAAAGTGGCGTGGATTTTTCTACCAAGATTCGCACGTGCCCCAGAGGGATCTCTCCCATCGCACGACACAATTAAAAAAGCCCACCCGATGGGTGAGCTTTTTAAATTGGCGGGGTGGACGGGACTCGAACCCGCGGCCTTCCGCGTGACAGGCGGACGTTATAACCAACTTAACTACCACCCCGCGCCAAAATGGAAGGTGTAATCTATTTAAATCAGAGCTAATAGGCAACTTGAAGTTTTTGACGCCAAAGGCAAATTAGTCGGCCTTGGTGGCGGCCTTGGCGGCCTCAGCCAACGATTCCGCCACATTAGAGGCATGGCGGTTGGCAACCCGGTCCCAAATCTTGCGGCTTACGGGCCCTGGCAGGCTGTTTTGAACGCGTGAAGCCTCATTAGGCATCAGAGCTGCCCAATGATACAGCACTTCCGCTTTGATTCCGGCCAAATGCTCCCGCACGGCCTGGGGCAATCCCCCATCCTCCACCTTCGGGTCCTCGATCACCGACCTTAAGACATCAGACGCCACCTGTGAATCGCCCTCTTTGAGAGCTTCCAATAGCAGGTCGATGGCGGCGTCCTGGCTGGCGGAGACTTCCGGATTGATCGTGGTTTCGGTCAACCGCAAGCCGAGAGCGCGCAACAACCGGCTGTCCCGAATGATACGCAACCTCTCGCCTTTCTCGTCTTCTGAGAGAAAAACCTTCTTTTTTAAACTTTGGAACTTATCCAGTTCGGATTGGTACTCGAACCGATGGGGACGCTCCGCTTTGGGCGCTTCCTTGGAAGCCATGGTTCGCTCCAAAATCGGAACGGGCTCAAGTTTCGCGGCGTCGGCCGTGGGACGAGCGTCGTCTTCGTGATGAATGTCAGGCGGTGGCGGGGAGCGAAACACGCCCCACCCTATGATCAAGGCCAAAGCCGCGATAAACGTCGACCACCGCGCATTCGACATCAGTCAAACACCCCTTGTGTCAGCGACATACGCAGGATCTGACGGTTCATCTGATTAATGCCTTCATTCACGAAAAACGCCGTACCCGTGAGATAACCGTTGAGCATCATCACGTTTTGCTGGGGATCATCGGATTGCACATAAACGTTGTACACCCGCGAATTCACCCGGCCGGAAGAGATCTTCACGATCTGATCCGTTTGTCCGCCCAACAGAACCAGCGAATCACCGACTTGGAATTCGCGGGCTTCTTTCATCACACCCTGGTCGGAGAGCACCGGATGTCCGGGAGTGACCTGCAAGCGACGACCGGAAGCCATTTGCATCTCGACGATCGTGTGCTGATTATCGAGGCTTTCCGTCCAGCGATCCACTTTGGTCTTCTTGACTCGCTCGCCTTTCAGATCGCTGTTTTTAAACAACGTGGCCAGGAATTTGAAATTTCGCTGCCAAGCTTGATCCATGCGAACGTATTCCAGTTGTCCGCGGCCCTCGTGTTGCGCCATCACCTGCTGCTCAGGAGTCGCGCAATCGAGCACGCAAACGGCCGAAATGTAAACCGTGGAGGGAATATTACATGATGCGCCCGAAGTTCTCGGCGCCACCCACAATCTGTGCGGGGTCGTGGCGCTATCCATAAAGCTCGCGTAAATGATGTTGCCTTTATGGGTGAGATCCTGATTCTTCCCTTTCGACCAATCAAACGTATCCAGGAACTGTTTGATCATGGGCGAAACCGGCGCGCACTTTTTCATCCAATTGTAGCGGCCGCGGGCCTGAAGTTCGGTGAGCAGGTCGTCCGCGCAGCGGTAAGGAGCATAGGCCATACAGTACTTCTCTTCGGTCCACGGTCCGGGAGTCACCGTCGTGCTTTCCACCCGCACTTTATGATCGATACAGGCGTACGCGGTGGTCGTGGTGACTTCGCGTTTCTTTGTCACATAACCGATTTGGTTTTTCGGACAAGCCTCACTGCGACCGGAGTCTTCGATCACCGTCATATGTTCCGTGCGGCGAACGGCGTCGGGATTGCCGTCACAAAGACGAGTAACGACCGGCTGAGCGCTTGTACATCGCTCAAGCGGCGAAAGCTCACCTTTATCATTCTTACAGTTGAAGATCTGTTGTTGCTCGCCACCGCAATCCGCTGAACACTGAGTCCAGGAATCCGTCGGTTGCCAGCTATAAACCGGGCACTGACCCGCTGAAATCAAGTCACCCCGGCGGGAATTGAACGTGATCACCTGTCCATCTTCACAACGCTTATCAGAAACAACGGCGAAAAGGTCGTAAATGCCCGGCTCATTGAAGCTGCACTGCTTGGGAACATTTTCTTCGCCGGTTTTCACATTCTCGATCACAGTGCCATGGGCGCCGTGACCCGGACAACCATTCAAGCAAGAGAGATAGACATGTTGGCTGGAGCCGCTCAGTTGGCCGTTGTTACAGGAGCGGGTTTGCGCCACCTGCTGACAACTTTCCGCCGGCAAGCGAGTGGAATAGAAAGTCTTGCTTGAACCATGGGGGATATACCATTTGCCATCCACCTGGAAGAAGCCGCCGTGATTTAAATCCACGCCTTCCATCGCCTCAGGGGGAAGTTCACAGGCTTGCCCTTCACAGGGCCCCTGACTGACCTCTTCACGGGTGGTTGAGACATGAACCCAGTCGGCCACGTCATTGACGAGCTGACATTCTTCCACGATGCGATTTTGGTAAGTGATGGTTTGTTGACCACCGATGCCGCACTCACGGACTTCCGTGAACGGCTCGCTGGTTGAACTTCGCTGCTCACCAAGTTCACAAATCGGCGCCGGACCATCCACCGTCACCTCGACATCGCGGCGAAGAGTGAGAAGCGGAGTCGGACTCGTACCGGTAAAGAGGTCCACGCGGATGGTGAACGCGCCAGCTCGATCATAGGCGTGATCCAGCTGGCTTCCCACCATCATCAATGAACCGTCTCCGAAATTCCATCGGATTTGACGAACCTGCCAGCTCAAACACTGAGGCAAAAAGAGCGAGAAGGTTCCCACTTCATTCACTTTTAATTGTGAAGGACCGGAGATCGCGAGATCACGCACGCACTCCATACCGTCCATCGGCGGCAGCACATGAATATTGTGGGTCAACGTCTCTTGGGAGCCATCGGCGAGTGTCACGACCGCGGTCACAACGTAGTCGCCTTCGCCCCAATAGGTGTGCTCCACGGGACCCAGATCCGAAATCTGATCCGAGTCATCGCCGAAGTTCCAAAGAACCGAGGTAATGGTCACCCCATCCGGCTTTAAAATCTCAAAGCGGTGTAACAGCTCCGCCATACCGATCGCGGGACCGGTCAGGAACAAACCATCCACCACCACGGCTTTGGTGGACACTTCGAGGGGATCTTTTCCTTCGAAGGCGACATTCGCCGCCACCACGTATTCACCCCGTCGGCTGAACTTGGAGGCGATTTTGCCGGCTTCGTTCTTCACTTCCGCCAAACCGTTCGATTGCACCGTCCAAGTGACTTTACCAGACGCGCACTCCACCGGTTGGTTCAACTGGAAGGTGACGACATCACCCGGAACCGACGTTCCTTGCTTTATGATTTTCAAATTTTTGGTATCCACATCGGCAATGGATTTCACCGTCAAACAAGCCGATGATCCTTGCGGTTCAAGCACTTCACCGCCGCCACCTGATTTTTGACAAGCGACGGATCCCGCAAGCGCGAACAAACAGACAAATAAAAAACGTACATTCATGGCCCCACCCTCTCCTCAATCATTTATCGTCACTTGGACAAAATATTTTATAAAGAAAATAAGGGTTTACGGCTCATCCTGAAATGAGTACTTGATCAGAAGAATGACGATTTTTTGAACTTCACCAAAGTTGGCGAGAACCGTCGAATTAATGTTCGAGAATTTCGTCAATCTTTTAATCGCCAGCGCCAGACGTGTTCCGGATAACGCTGGTCCAAAGTCACGCGCGCGGAGAGAAGGTAAAACGTTTGGTCGGTGTAAAGTCCGGGCACTTCGATCACTTTTTCACGTAAGGCACGGATCAACTCGGCGTTCATTGGCTTTCTTTTCTTGGGATCGAGTTCCACCTCTAAGCGCTCAAGCAATTGATCGATTTTTTCGTCATTGAGGCCCGAGCTGTTGTAGGCGGCTTTGGAGTGAAACACGGAATGGTGCGGCCGCTCGCTGAGCGGACCTTCGTAGGCCAATAAATCAAACTTACCCTCGTTCACCAAATGCCACCATTGGGATTCGTCCAGAACCCGCTCAATGGAAATCTTGATGCCCACTTGATCGGCGTCTGATTGGAAGAAGTGCACCCATTGTTCCATCGACTCCGAACCCACCAAAACTTTAAGCCGCAATTCTTCGCCTTTGGCGTTGACCAGCTTTGAGTCTTTCGCGCGCCACCCGGCCTTCTTCAGCTTTTCAATGGCCCGTGATTTGTTGAATTGCACCGGCTCACCCTTTGGATACCACGGCATAAGGGGCGAAAAACTGTCCAAGGCGATCCGAAGCCGACGGCCAAAAACCTTATCGTTCACGAACTCGCGGTTCCACAATAACACGAGCGCTTCACGAACATTTTTATCTTTTAGAAAAGTGGCGCGAAGATTCATCCCCAGGCTGATTCCGTAACCAAACGGATTTTTAAACGGAGACGGCGTTTTATTGTTTAACAAATCCAAATCCCCGGGCGGTACGCGATAAACATCTAGCTCACGTTTTTCATGCATCTGAGCGGCCAGGCGCGCGTCCGCCACCGGTTTGATCACGAGATTCGGCGCCGGTTTCAAGCCAAACTCTTTCCAGCCCCACCACTTGAGATTGGGTTTCAGGTGAACGGCTTGGTCCGGTTTAAACTTCGTCAATTGAAACGGTCCGCTGCCGACCATCCGCGTGTTCCACTTTTCTCGGGACTTAAAATCGTAAAAATCGCGCGGAAGAATCCGCATGGCCGTCAAAATATTCAAGACGACTT
The DNA here is from genome assembly GCA_041690295.1 of Bdellovibrionales bacterium. GTDB lineage: Bacteria > Bdellovibrionota > Bdellovibrionia > Bdellovibrionales > UBA1609 > JALHOQ01. The sequence goes on along the minus strand of JAWLHR010000004.1, from coordinate 46,233 downwards.
GAAATTCGATTCGCTTCAATTGGAATTCCACCTGATCAGGGGACTTCACCTTGATGTCCGTGACCTGCGACCACATCGGCGTCCAAATGCCGCCCTTATTATTTGGATCCTGGTACGCACGCCAGGTGAAGACGACATCTTCCGCATCCAGTTTTCGGCCATTTTGAAAATACACATCGGTGCGAAGACGGACACTAATGATTTTTTTCTTTTGGTCGATGTCCCACTTCGTGGCCAGCCACGGGATTAAGTCCCTGGTGTAAGGATCGATGCGCGCCAAAGGCTCGAGCAAAAGCCCGGTCACCTCGTAGGAGTCAATCCCCGATATGGCGAAGGGATTCAGCGAGGATATGCGATGGGGAATGCCATAGACGATTTGGGCATTCGCCTTCATCCCAACAACAAGTAAAATGCCGATGAGGATCTTTAACGTTTTGGACAATAAGCAATCACCTTAAGTTCCACTGCGATGGGGGTGGGTAAAGACAACACCTCCACCGTGGTCCGTGTGGGCCCGATGTCCGCGAAATATTCGCCGTAAACTTTATTGAAAGTTTTAAAATCGTTCTTCATGTCGGTTAAAAACACCGTCACATCGACAACGTCCTTCAAACCCGATCCCATGTCTTCCAATACATTTTTGATGTTCGTGATCACCGAGTGGGTTTGCGCGCTGATGTCATGGGAAATCACGCGCCCTCTGGCATCCATGTGCACGCCCGGAATCTCCTGTTGACCCGGTCGGCGCGGCCCCATTCCCGAGACGAAAATGAAGTCCCCCACCCTTCTCGCATGAGGATAAGGTCCCACCGGCTCGGGCGCGCGTTCTGAATGATGTTTTTCGCTCTTCATCGCCATTCCTCAGAGAGTTTGGTTGGGTTCAAAATACCAACGATCGATATCGGGATCCCACTCGTCCCAGGTGGGGATCTGTCGCAGATGATCCAGATACTTCGCCGGCACCACGCCGGGAACCAAAAAGGCCTTTTGCCGGCGGAGCGGATAGGGATTTCTCAGGATGAATCCCAACACACCTAAAATCCCCCGCGCCACATACCAGGTGGCTTGCGGGTTCCATCCGTGGGCGATTTTAATCACGATGCCAAGACCATCGGGATAATCCTTATGGACAATCCCCATTCCGAGCAAGCCATCCGCCCCTTCCTTGGCGATCACCTCACCTCGGCAAGACTTCATAACGGTGGTGTCGAGACGATTGAATCCGCCCACCAAATCGGGGTAACGGATCATCGATTCCCAAATCCAATCTTCATTGCGGTTTTTCGCAAGCCCCGCATAGCACTGGGCCAGTTCCTTAACCGTCATGGCGATCGTGGGCAAACCATCTCCGTCGCGCGCAACCCGTTTGGGAGTGAAGTTCTCGCCAAGATAACGCCTCACCACCTTCAGGTACTCTTGGTAAACCGGATGGGACGGCAATGTGTAACCAGCCCGGTTCCAACCTTTAAGCCGGCAACCCTTTAGAATCGCGGCGTGATGACCACTGGAGTTATTGAACCACCGGCGGGGTCTACGCACCTGCCGGCCGAACTGCACGAGCGGCAGATCAAGCGGGGTTTGCATCAGGCCCCACTCACTCTCGCTCAACAGGGATTGCGAGACCTCGACGTGTTCGGCCGTGCCGTTATGTGAAGCGACCGATATCGCCTTTTGTCGCCAATCAGTGGTGTCCTTAAGCTCTTCGGCAAAAACTTTGATGTAAAACGGCTTCATCATGGAGCGGCCGTAACAAAGGACGTTTCCACCGAAGGAGTGGATCAACTGATCTCCGCTATACCAGGCCACCGCCCCATGAACCGTATTTTCGCTGACGCCGTTTCGCCGATAATCGACGAGCGGTTCCCATTCCACGTCGCGTCCCGTGGGCAAGTCTTTCTTTGACTCCCCAAACGGATCATCAGGGTAAACGTCTTCGATATCGATAAACTTTTTACTCATGATCCATGTCCGTGGCGAGTTCGGGTTGGGCGTGCGGATCGCCGCCTAAAACATTGCGCTCACCGGGATAAATGTCCGGATCGCTCTCATCGAATTCCAAATCGCGGGCGGCGCGAAGCGCCGGCGTGAGTCCAACCACCGCCGCGCCACTTCCGTAGATGGGTTGGTATTCGTAAACCTGACCGGTGTAGTAGTTGTTCTGACCCATCACCGCCGCCAACCACCAAAACGGTTTGAAGTTGGCCACTTTGTTCACGCGAGCCTCTTTATGAAACTGCCGGGACAGCTGTGAAACATCTTCGAGCCGTCCTTCGCCGAGAAACTCGAGGAATTTCAGATTCCATTCCTGATCTTTCAGAGAATGAATGTGGTCATCCTTGGGCTCCACCTTCTTTTCGTGAATCCGGTTGGAAAGGGACGTGATCACAATAGCGATGGCTTTTTTGTTTTGCTTTTCAAGCGCATCACGCGCCGCTTTTCCTAAAACAATGGTCTCGGCCCGGTCGGAATACACATTGCTTGAGACAATCACCGCCGGAATCCGGTTGCGCGGATTGACGATCTTCGAAACCACGACCGATCCCGTGTCGATGGGGAATCCGTGATAATCAATGGCGCGCGCTTCAAGCTTTCGCTCCTTGGCGGCTTCCACATAGGCGAGCGCCAGGTCACGATCGATTCTTAATTTATAGGGAATACTTCCCAGCGCGTGGAATTGATCGTCCACATGCACCCACTCCGGCTCGGGACGGGCTTGGATCTGATGTCCGATCACGCTCGACCAGTAAGTGGAATAAATCAAAAGAACATCGGCGTCGGAAGTTTCAATTTCCTGGCCCACCTGATCCATCGCCTGACGGACCTTGTGCCATCCGGGATTGGCTTTGGGACAAAGCCACAAATGGGGAAGTCCAGGAAGAACATAACCTTTGACGATATGAGAATTCATCATCGGACCGCTCCTTCCCGCCATTCCATCACCGCGTTGCCGGTGCCGATCACCGTGCCATACCCATGCAGTTCCGCCGGATATTCCGGGAAATCCAAGGCGGCGAGCAACCAGGTGAGCGATCCACCGTCGGTTTCCGCCACCGCCTGCTCGGTGAAGTCGGTCATGATGTCGACCACTTCACGGGATTTACCCCGGCGCATGAGATCGATCATTTTCATATCCCAAAGATACTGATTGTGATTGTTGATGTGCTCCTTGCTCATGTCTTCGGGCACGGGGCCTTCTTTGGTGAAGTGTCTATGGCTCAAGGAATTGCTCGCCAGCAGGATCGCTTTTCGTCCGCTGGCTTCGATGGCCTTGCGGGTCGCCTGCCCCAGCTTGAACATCATGGCCTGCATCACGTCCATGTTGAAGTACTTGGCCGCGCCCACACTGGAAATGCCCACGATCGGCTTATTCCAAGCGGGATTGGTCATGTGACAGGAAACAATGGTGCCGTAGTCGATACGGAAATCCGGATTGCGCATCATCTCCGTTTCAAGACCGGCGCGCGAAGCCTCATCGCAGATGGCTTCGGCCAACGCCATATCCACGCGAAGATCGTAATGGAAGCGAAAGAGATTGGGAAAAATCGGATCCACCGACAGGGATTTGAAATGGGGAACGCCTAGAAAATGCGTGCCCGAGTTGGTGCGCCAATGCGGTGAATGGACCACTAAAACGTCATAGTCGACTTGAGAGAGCGATTTTCTTAAGCGTTCATAGGCCCAACGCAAGTTTTCCCAACCGCATTCCGCGCGCGGTTCATTTTGTGGTGGATTTTCCGCGTAAACGAGGTGTGGTGGATGGGGCGCCAACACGCCCGCCACGATTTGACCTTTACTCATTCCATCCCCCTTAAAGTTGCACACATACGGTTTTACTCTCGGTGAAAAATTCCAACGAGTGTTCGCCGCCCTCGCGCCCGAGGCCCGAGGCTTTCATTCCGCCAAAAGGCATGCGCAGATCGCGCTTAAGCCAGGTGTTCACCCAAACGGTTCCCACCTTCAGTTCGGCGGCAAGCTTATGCGCGAGCGTGAGATTTTTGGTCCAGATACTGGCCGATAAGCCGTATGGAGAATTATTCGCCCACTTCACGGCATCGTGCGGATATTTAACCGAATTCACCGTCACCAGAGGACCGAAAATTTCGGTTTGATGGATTTCGCTGCAATTGGTGAGGTCTTCAATGACGGTGGGATTCAAAAAATACCCGTCTTTCAGTTCGGCCGTTAATTGCGGACGATCACCGCCGGTGAGGATTTTGCCGCCATCTTTCTTGGCCACTTCCAAGAGACTCGTCACTTTATCGTAATGCTGTTTTGAAATCAGCGGACCCATGAACGTTTCTTTTTCGAATGGATCACCGACTTTAAGCGCCTTCACCTGCTCGACGAACTTGGTGATAAACTCCGGATAAATTTCCTCTTGAACGAGAATCTTCGAGCCACAAAGGCAAATCTCACCTTGATTGAGAAAGCTCGATCTTACAATCTGCGGGATGGCTTTGCTGAGGTCCGCGTCTTTAAGAACGATCGTGGCGTTCTTACCACCCAATTCCAAACTGACTTTTTTAAAATTTGACGCCGCCATGGACTGAATTTTTTCACCGGTGGCCGTGCCTCCGGTGAAAGATATCAACGGCACCGCCGGATGTTTCACCAAATAACTTCCCGCCGGTTCACCGCGACCAAGAATTATGTTGCATACACCTTTGGGAATCCCCGCCTCGTTGAGAAGTCTCGCGAATAAATAAGCCGTTTTAGAAGTGAACTCAGAGGGCTTGCAAACCACCGTGTTGCCAAAGGCGATGGCCGGCGCGATTTTCCAGCTCAAAAGATAAAGCGGCAAATTCCAAGGCGCGATCAAACCCGCGACACCAACCGGCTGGCGAAGCACATAATTGATCGCCTCGCCGTCCATGTCGCTGGCCATTTCGGTCTTATGGAGAATTTTGGCGGCAAAGAAACGAAAATTCCACGCCACGCGCGGAATATCCAGCGTGCGAGCCAGCTCCAGCGGCTTACCCACGTCTTCGGATTCGGCGCGGGCCAGTTCTTCCAAGTTCGCTTCAACCAAATCGGCCAAGCGATTCAAGATCCGGCTTTTCTCCTGGGCCGGCGTTTTCGCCCAGGCGGGAAACGCATCCGCCGCGGCTTTCACCGCCGTCACCACATCAATTTCCGTGGAATCCGGCAGATCGTAGATTTTTTTACCCGTACGAGGTGAAATCTTCTCGATGTATTTCTGCTCTTTGGGCTCGACATACTCGCCATTGATAAAATTACTTAACCGCTCCATGACTATCCCTCCAACAGCGGGACGACCCGATTTTTAAATTCCGTCATGCTGCGTTTGATATGCTCGTTGTCGTGGTTGTTGAAATCAAACCAGAGCATTAAACGATCGTCTTTGTGATACTTGGCGCGGATCTGCCCCGCGAGATCCTCGGCGTTTCCGGCCAAGGCGTTGTTCACGGCCTGCTCGACTTTGCGTGAATCGATGGTGCCTTCCATCGCCTTCCAATAAACCGCCCAGGCTTTTTCCGCCGCTTCCCTGGCTTTTTCCGTTGTTTCCTCGAGGAAGACCATCGCCGTTCGCGGCATGAGATCCCTTCGCCACGGCCCACCGTCGGGATGGTAATGCTCGCGCATTCTCGCATGGGTGGCTTCGATCACTTCGGGCGGCGTGATGGAAAGATTGAAAACCCCGACAGGCAGGATCTTATTGGCCAGAATTTGCGCACCAGGATCGTGGGTTCCAATCGTCAGCTGTAAGAGATCCAGACGGACATCCGTGGGGATTATGCCTACGCGCTCGAAATTCCAAAAAGGGGCGATGGGGATGCGGTCTTTGCCCGCCAGCTTATAAACTTCTTCCCAATCTTCTTTTTTACGAAAATCTTTTTCTTCCAAATAATAAGTCGGAACATCAGCGCGTGAGATTTTTTCGCCCTTTAGGAGGCGGAGAAAAATCTCCGTGGCCTCACAAAGGATTTTACCTTTCACCACCGCCCAGGCTTTCTTTTCCACTTCGTTTCGCGGAACGATTCCATAGGGACGATTGGAAAAATCGAACCTTCCGGATGCGAAGCCGATATTTAATTTTCGCGATTCATTTTCCTTGAGGCCATGTAACGCCAAAAAGGTCCGAATGGCTTCCGCATGGGCGATCGGACCACCGTTACAAAAAATATTTCGAATCGCGGAGCCCACCTGGATGCGGCGGGTTTGCGAGAAAATCACATGGGCCAGCTGAAGAATGTCGGTGTTAAGCCCGATTTCCCCCCGGAAATGGGGGATCACCGGTTGCGGCCCGTGTTTTTGAATTTCACAAGAAAGATGGGTTTCAGCCACCCACGCGGTTTCAAACCCCAGTTCATCCGCCAATCGAACTTGGTCGAAGAAATTTTCGAACATCACCCGCTCGCTCGGCAGGTAACCGTCCACTTCGGTCTGACAAATGCTTAAGAAAATATCGTACTTCAGAGGGCCCCCGTTCTTCCGCCATCGACCGGCAGACTGACACCTGTAATATACGACGCACTCGATGAGGCAAGAAACGCGATGGCTTCCGCGGTTTCGCGCGGTTCAGCCAAGCGTTTCAGCGGCACACTTTGAGCCCATTCATTTTTAATGTCGTCTTCGGAGACTTGCCGCCGTTGAGCGGTATCCGACATGAGACTTTTTAAACGTGGCGTGTCCGTGTATCCCGGCAGCACATTGTTCACGGTGATTCCAAACGGCCCAAGTTCCTGCGAAAGCGTTTTCGCCCAACTGGCCACCGCCGCGCGAACAAGGTTTGAAACACCAAGGTTAGGAATCGGCACTTTCACGGACGTCGACAAAACATTGATGATGCGACCGTATTTGGCTTCTTTCATGCCGGGAACAAGAGTGCGTAAAATCACCTGCGAGGCCATCACATGACCACGAAAGGCGCGCTCCAACTCCACCGGTCCGGCTTCAGTGAGCGGTCCCGCTTTTGGCCCGCCGGTGTTGTTGACCCAAATCGTGACCGGACCCACTTCCGCCACCAGACGGCCGAGCGCGAGTGATAAATCCTCGGTACGCTCCATATCGACCGCAAAAATTTTATGTTGCGAAGAATTCTTGAGGCGGGACCTGACCGACTCCAGCGCATCATGGCGGCGGGAGAGAAGAATCAGGCGGCAACCTCGTTCGGCCAGAATCTCGGCCGTGGCCTGACCAATACCTTGCGAAGCTCCCCCAACGAGCGCGACACGCCCCTCAAAACTCGGTTCGATGGCCCACCTCCAAATCAACGAAATCGAGCGATGCCGCATTGTGGCCAAGCGGTTCCCTTCCGTCAAGATTTGGCATGAAATGACTTGAGCGATTATGCGTTTCGCGGAGGGTTGTCGCCTTGAAAAAGAAGCCACCCACACTTGATTTGCATGGTTACCGGGCGGATGAGGTTTTTGACGCTGTTGAGAAATTTCTCACTCGGCACAGCTCGGCACCGCGGGTCCGCATCATGCCCGGTAAAGGCACGGGAAAAGTGAAGGCTCAGGTTGAACAATACCTTAAACTTGCCAATTATCCATGGCAGTTTGAACGGCTCGAAAATGGTCAAGTCAATGAAGGCGTGATGGTTGTTTTTATGAAATGATGTGGAAAGCGGACTTCGGGACAGAGGTGAAAGCGCATGAAAGGTAATTTGTTTTGGCTGGATATGGAAATGACGGGCTTGGATGTGGAAAAGGAAGTGCCCATTGAGGTCGCGGCCATCATCACCGATTGGCAGTTCAATCCGTTGGCGCAGTATCATGCGGTCATTCGCCAGCCGGAGAAATACCTTCTCGCCATGGATGACTGGAATCAGAAACACCATAAAGAAAGCGGTCTACTGGATTTGATTCCCAATGGAAAAGATCCCCGCGTGGTGGATCAGGATCTGGCGGATCTGGCCAAACAGTACTTTCCCGATGAGCGCGTTTTACTCGCTGGCAATTCCATCGGCCAGGATCGTTTATTCATTAAGAAATACATGCCGCTATTTGAGGCCACCTTGCACTACCGAATGCTGGATGTGACCTCGTTTAAAGTGGTTTTCAATGGGCTTTACGGCAAGAAGTTCAAAAAGAACGACGTGCATCGTGCCCTGGAAGACATTCAGGAGTCCATCGGAGAGCTGAAGTATTATTTAAGTTTTGTGAAAGTGGATTCGCCTTAAAAAGGGAGCGTGACCCCCTTTCCGTGGGAACTAGTCAGCAGCGAGATATTCTTTAAGATTCGAATAAGCCACAATGAGGGCACTGACCTTGGCGCGGTAGTCGTCGAGAGATTTGTACTCTTGCGCAGTCTTCGATGGATCGCAGCCCATTTCCGCTAATGCATTTTTCGCGGCCCGCACCAGGTGAGCCCGCTCATCATCCTCGCCCAAAAAGACATAATCAAACGCTCTCAGGGCGTTTTTTTGGCCGTCGCAATAGGCCGTTAGAATGGATTCCAACTGATCCTGAGTCAGAGCTTCATCTTGGGTCTTACCATATCTCAACATATCCCCAACGACTATGGCGTTGGTGACTTCGTTAAACGCGGCCTGGATATACAATCCATTATCGAGAGGAACCGCATTGGCGGCAGTTCCCATAAGCACCGCTAAAACAATAAGCAAAATCTTTTTCATAAAACGTATCTTCTTTAACTTTGACAAGATCGCTCCACACTTAACTTCAACTGGCGTTTACCATATTGATCGCAAATCACCTGACCGTTTTTGCCTGAGCAGTTCATCCTTTTCTGCTTGCGATTACACGCGTTCAACAGGTCCGGATTCAAAATAGCGTCAAAACGAGAAGTGTCGTTCAGCGAGTAAACCACACTGCAGTCATCCTTATCTTCACTGAACACGCGCTCCACACCGATGAACGCTTTATTGTTCAGATCCAGACTCATATGAATTTCCCTCAACTCTTTTCGAACATGCGGTGACGAATGCGTGGATTCCATAGTGACAAGTAGAGCCGTCAGGAGCGACGAACTCCGACGAAGATATGTCAGATAGTCATTTGGGCTCATGAATTTCTTAACACCAAAGTCTTCACATATATCAATCCGGCGATTGGATTCATCCACACGAGCTGGGACACCCGTCCGGCTGTAGTGGAGCATGGCATACGGATCTACATGAATACCCCTCATCGAGTCCGTATTCTCATTCTGACAATTGATGAACTTCACATCGAATTTTTTCGTTGAAGTTATAAGATAGGGGTCCATTGTATTGAGTTTGGCGATCAGCTCCGCGCGATTTTTCGCCTGTTCAACCAAATTGTGTTCCGTACACTCAAGCGAGAAACTCTCTTCATCCCACTCTTTAATGGAAGATGACACGATCTGATTAATCAGGTTTGCGAGCCCGTCTCTCAATTCCCCGTTAAGCTGCATCTGTTCTCCGCGACGGATCACCTTGGGAACGATCGTATTAATACAAAGCTTGGACACCTCGATGTCATTTTTCTTTTTCGCTGTTTGACAGATGTCAGCGATCACGTTGGAGATCGAGGAGATAATGCGCAACAATTCCGTCTCGGCCAGTGATTTGAAATAACGGATCACTTCCGAGGCGTTGATCGTGCCGGAAACGTAGCCACCGCCGATCGAACGGCCGAGCGCAATGGAAGCGTTCCCAGAGCCACCACCGCCGATTCCGCCCCCGGAACTTCCTCCCCCACCATATGAGCCGCCGCGAACCAGCGTCTCGGCCAAAACCGCGGCCTCTTTGCTTTTCTGAGCTTCGAGCGCCGACAAGGCTTTCATTAACTGGGCCGAAATCTGAGCCAAGCCCTCTTTCCCACCGTATTGAGTGACGATTTCGATGTCGGGCTTGATGATTTTATATTCGAACTCACTGGTAATAGTGGTGGCCTTAATGATTTCAATCGAGTGCGTAACAATTTCTTTTTTGAACTTCTTTACGAAGAAGTGAAGGATTTCCGCGCGATAATCAATCAAAGAAGGTTTAACAACTGTCGCCCCCAGGTACAGAACTTTTGAAACTTGGAGGACGGGCCCGACACTTTGAATTTGAGCGTTCGCGATGAAGGCGTCAATAACCTGCCGTTCATATTTCACGTCTCTATCGCGACCCGAGAAATAACGGATCAAATCCATCAATGCCTGAACAGACAAGCTTTTGAAGTCAGCCTTCATTCGGCTATCTAGAAACTTCGTCAACTTTTCACAGAAAGATGTGTAGTCCTTCTTTTGGAGTTTGCATTCCACTTTAGTCTTGATGAGGGAGCTGATCATTTCACTCGATACCCCACGGACTTCGGAAAGTTGAAGAAGGTAACCGTAAGTGGAGTCCACATAATCCGCCGCGGAGCCTTTTTCCAACAAGCTCGCCATCAGCTTCGTGAGCAAATCTTCGGCTTCCCTCTCAGAAGCGTTGGCGCGAATTTCGATTTCGGAAATAATATGATGGGGAGTTCTCCACATCCAGGTCCAAGTCGGACTGTTGAGTTCCCTCACTAATGTCTGATTGCTGAAACCTTGAGCTTGTCTTTTATAACCTTCGCTCAGCCTCCAAAACCCGTGCGCCCCGCTGGAGCTGGTTGCCAGCACCAAAGTAACCACCATTAATAGACTCTTCATTTTTCCTCCATGCCCACGAATGACACCAGTCGCAAAAAACGGCACCAAAACCCAGCATAAAATCGGATTATTGGCGACTTATTCACGTCTGGCGGCCAAACTTGCAATCCGCACGCCTGCTCACTGCATACCGATTAGGCATTCAAATTTTTACCCTACATTTTTCCCACGTTCCCGTTTACACACGTTCACTCAAAAAAATTCAAAACCGCATTCCTCGGGCCGTTCCCCAATAAGACTCGGGGATGCGAAAACGAAAGGATTTCCAAATGAAAGTATTCTTCTCTCGAATAATCCTTTTTTTGACAGCGGCCGTTCTGCACGCGACGACCGCGACCGCCGCCTTACCCACGGATGATATCTTTTCATCCAATGCCTCTGAGCCGGCGCTCAAAGTGGATCACTGGTACAAATTGAAGCGAGCTGTTTCATTGCAGCCGATGATCGCCGATGGCGAAGAAGAAACTTTCAATAAACCCCGTCTGACTCTCGTCCCTGGCACTGAAATCAATGTACTGGAATTCTCACCTGACGGCGCGTTTGTCTTGATCGGTATTGACGAAGACATCAGTCCGGAAAATCCCGGAGTGACACCGAATGAGCCGGTGATCGCCTGGGTTCACACATCGGATCTGGTCAATGCCCAACCGGAATTCATCGACGTCGAAGCTCTTGAATTTTTCGCCGATCTTGGAATTGTGCTGGAAGACGCGGAATACGCGGCGACGGAAGTGGCTCGACGTGGTGGCGGGCGGTCCCGTCGTCGGGGCGGACGTGGCGGCATGACCTATTGTTTGCGCGACGTGCGCATCACCGCCGCCCGTTTCACTCGCCGTGTCCCGCAAGGAATTCCGATGGCTTCAATGGCTTATCCCAGATACAAAGCGGCCGGTTGGTCGCCGATCAGTTATTCGAGCTCGGTTCCGATCGGAACGGCCTGCTTTTTCGGCGGTGGCCGTCGCTGCGGAAAAAGCTATTGCGGTCACGCCGCGATCAAGATTGGCTCGAACAAATGGAAAGGGGCCGGGATTTACTCCTCTCCTTTTCTGAATAGCCGAAGCGGCCGCGGACGCGTTCCCTATAAATTTCATGGCTGCCTTGTTCCGCCCAATGACAAGGGAGGATCCGTTTCGTCGCGGAAACCGTCCGTGAAACGGGTGCACAAAAAGAAAGTGACGAAGAAGAAGCGCTCGGCTAAGCGCCTGAGATACATCCAAAGGTATTAGTTCATCTTAGCAGCTATTGGAATTGATAAAATGATTCCTTGAGAGTCGTAACGGATGAGAGTGTTTAGTTGGCAACGCTCTCATCTATAGCGGGTTATTGAAGAATACCCTCACAGTCGTTGCCGAAGATTTTTTGCCAAGCCGTTAGATTAGAAACAATATCAAAGTGACCTGCTCCTTTAATCACATGGAAATCTAGGAGGTTTCCAAACTCATTTCTCATCTTTTCAAAACTCTCAACAGGCACGATGTAATCGGAATTACCAACGTAAACTTTGAACTTACCGGTAACGTTCGCTTTTTTTATATCACGTATACTTATACGCCGAGACAATCTTTTAAATTCGGGTCTCAAGATCTCTGCAACATCAGCTCTCACCGGAGACTTACGGTCCTGCGTGTTATACAATATACTTAAAATTAGGTTGTCCTTGTCAGACAATCTCCGAAGCGAATCTTCCATATTATCGCCGCCAGTAATCTCAATGTAGTCGATAATTTGCTGTGGCTGAAGGGCGCAACTAGATTGATGCGAATCGACTGTGACCTTTTTGTGAAATTGAAGATCGACAAACTTCGGATTGCGCATCAGATCTAGCAGATCCAAATGCAAGCTCTTCCAGCTCTCCCGATTGTGTATCCTGCTGATAAATAGATCGATGAATGCTCGGTCGCACGCTCCATTCGCTAAATAGTCTTTAAGTCCTTCAATTATCACCAAATCTTTTGGGTATTTTGCTAAATATTGTTCAATTGCCTTTCGCAGCCCAAGAAGTCGGAAATCTAAATATCGGTTAGGATTGTCGTGCAATGCGAAGCTTAGCGCATGCGCAGATCGTATTTTATCCGGATAATCAATCAGATATCTGTACAAAATAAGGGAACCATAACTATGTCCAACAACATGCCATGCAGTGTCCTTTTTAAGAAGTCTCGTCCTAATATATTCAATATCTCGAACTATTTCTCTTGAGCCGTAGTATTTTGTATAAGAACGCGATTCTTTGTTTTCCATTGATGGATAGGCACTTGAAAAACCCGTTCCCCTTTGGTCAATGAAAATTATTGGAGCGTTTCTCATTTGAGGAATCTGATTTATTTTATGATACGAATCCCAGCTGGAAAAACCCGGGCCGCCATTTATGAACAGCACTGGTGATACAGTTCGACCGTCAAACGATCCTTCAACACGTCCATAATAAAATACTTTGACCTTGGGACCCGCCGGATTGTCCCAATCCAATGGAACTTCAACAAACCCTTTAACGAAATCCTTCGGAAGGGAGGCAACAAAAGAATCAAAATCTTGAGCAGCTCTGGAATCAACCGGTGCTCCCCGCACAGATTGCCACATCAAAAGAATCGCTAACCATACTGCAATAATACAGGACTTTTTAGACATCGGAATTCACGCCAACACTAGGCAAAATAACACGAACTGTTGTCCCAACACTTTCAACAGATTCAATACTGATCTTTCCCCCGAACTTTTCGATTGTTCGCTTCGCATTAAATAAACCTATCCCGTTGCCTTGCGCTTTGTAACTCCTACGCACTCGCATCAATTCAGGTAATTTATTTTCGGGTATCCCAATTCCACTATCGCGGATTATGAAGGAGATAAACTCTGAATCAGGCTCCACAACGAGTGATAAGTGACCATTACTTCTTCCGGCAATCGCATCTCTTCCGTTATTCAAGATGTTTGATATGACTCTGAAAACCTCAAACTTGTCACCTACACAAGCAATCTTCTTAGGTACTTTGTTTTCAAACGTCATTCGAATTGATTCTTTCGAAAACTCTATCTGCTTCTCTTTGAAAAGTTCTTCTATCGCATCCACCTCGAAGACGTTATTCCTTAGCAACTCGGATCCAGAAGTATCGTTAACTTGTTCCACACCATTTTTTACATTCATCAGTAACTTCTCAGCTAAATCATCGGTCCGGCAAATTGCCGACTCCAAAAGCTTTTTCTTTTCTCCATCAAAACCGCCTGCTTGCGCCAGCACTCTCAATGCCGTTAAAGGCGATCGCAGGTCATGAGCAAGACTGGCCGCAATATCCGCAGTTGCCTTCAATCTTGCACTCTTCTCAATCTCATTAATTAACTTTTCGAACTGAACCTGCAAATCTATCAACTCACTCACTGAATTCAGAGCTTGGCTCGAATTAACAGATCCACGATTGCTCCCCAATTCTCGAAGAAATCTACCCACATCACCAATGAACCTTTTGTTATTTGACCGAAAAACAAGAATGCCGACGAAGAGCGAGACTATGAAAACAACCGCGAATCCAAATAAAAAAAGGAGCTCATTTTTATTGATTAAACTTGTGCATCCGGAAACGTTGAGCGCACCACCCGCCGTGGAAGAACAATACTCAAAAATTCCTCCATTAGAATCTCCAATCGGACCAATTAACCTATCGGACGTTGAGTAAAGTGTAATGCGCGCAAAATTGTACTTTGAGACAGTAACTTCGATATGACTATTTGCGAGGTCCCAATCAGCCGCATTGATTGCTGCGACCACCGTTCTTTTGAGTACGTATAAATTAGACCGAAGCTGATTAATCTTTATTACGGCGACAATAGATAACGTCATCATAGCTGCGAAAATCAAAATCGTTATCCACGAGAGCAAAAGCGGACTTCGAAGCCGGCGCCAGGTGTATTCCTCCAGTGACTGGGTTTTTCGAATTGCATCCATAGCGCTAGACATGCTAATAGCTATATCATGAACAGCGCATTGCGTCATCGGATGAAGCTATCTACAGGCTTATATCTGAATGGTGTGCAAAATTTACATAATTGCTCTCAAACCTCGGTAATATTACCAGGAGGGCCAGGCCTTTCCCCTGAATACCTCTATGAATTTTCCCATGATCTACAGCTCCAAATTGAACACCCCGTAATGATTCTTGAACTTCCTTGGGAAATGCCGGCGGTGCCCTGGAATTATTTGGAAATTGTTAACAGAGTAAGTTCATCCCTAAAAGAACTCTCCATCACAAACACCGATATCAACCTAATCGGACATTCGCTTGGAGCAATTATCGCTTTAGATGTCGTGACATCCTCATTAAAAACTAATTTCCGGACTATATCACTAATTAGTACACCAGCAAATTTGGAATCTAACCCACATTGGGACGAAAGTGTGAAAAAACTGCGTATCCAAAGTAAAAAGCAAGAGATTGATTTCGAAAGCCTATTACCACTTTATTTTTTCGAATACAGTGAACGTTGGCGCCAACTACTCGTACGTAACTATACCCCATCGGCTGTACCAAGATGTTTCGACGGATTTCCTTTGCCGAACTCCATCTTTTCGAGCAAACCGCTCCCAGAGTTACCAACCAAATTACTATTCGTCGAAGGCGAGAATGATATTCGAATCCCGACAATGAATTTTGACAAGCTTTCTAGGCTCTTGCCGAACGCAGAGTATAAAAGAATAGATCGATGCGGCCACTTCCCAATGCTAGAACAGAAGGAAAAATTGTTAGCCATATGTGCGCAACACATTTATCAAGCATAATTAGATTTTATTTGATAAATTTCAAAAACCACGCGAATTAGTGGGTTAACTATTTTGGGAGGTATTATGAAAAAATTCGTTTTGTCTTTCTATATTTTCACCTTTCTCGCTTGTAGCGCAGTTTATGCGATTGGAAGCGAGACTGCTCGAGTTCCGTTGAAAAAAGCTGTATCCTCCTTTCTCGCCACCATTAATATTGACGAACAAAAAGCTAATGAAATCTTAGCAGAGATCGATCAATTAGATTCCGATACTAAGGCAATACTCGAAGAAATAGTGAATAAAGGACCTGCTGCATCTGATCAGCCATGGTAGGGTATGCAGCAATAGCAGTCATCGAGCGCGCGCTCATAATTTTACTGAGCGCGTATTATCTCTTCAGTGCAATTTCTCAATCTAGTGACACAAAATCCTTATTTTTCGGCTTAGCAAAATCCATTCTGGTTTCTTTTCTTATACTTTTTAATAGCAAGGCAAAGAAGATACGTGTCTCTTATAGGTCGTTAGTCGGTCTAGCACTCAGCTTTGGGGGGTTTTGGATTTTTCAGCCGCCAGCATCGTTTAACAGAATTCCCGCCCTTCAAATGATCTTATCCGCTTCCGCGATAGTCTTTTACTTTGGCCTAATGATTGTTTCTTACATCAATATTGGAAGCAACTTTGGGGTCACTCCCGCAA
The DNA here is from genome assembly GCA_041690295.1 of Bdellovibrionales bacterium. Classification (GTDB taxonomy): domain Bacteria; phylum Bdellovibrionota; class Bdellovibrionia; order Bdellovibrionales; family UBA1609; genus JALHOQ01. The sequence goes on along the minus strand of JAWLHR010000004.1, from coordinate 30,212 downwards.
TCAGAAAATTAGTCACGAAGGGAATGTACAGCATAGTTCGCCACCCAATTTACTCGTGTTTCGTCCACCTTGTCTTGATTTATTTTTTCCTGTTTCCCTCTTGGAACAATCTTTTGGGAACAGCGGTCATTTATCTAGGTATATGGCTTAGGTTAATAGAGGAGGAGCAAATCCTTACCGAAATTCCTGAGTATGCAGTATATGCGGCGACAACTCCGTCAAAGATATTTTCATGGGTGCATAGCCTGCCAGTAATATTCATTGCAATTACCTCCTTTCACTACAATTTGAATGTGGATAAGACTACCAATAACAGCTTACGACTTCAACTTGCACACCCCGTAGTCTCGCTAGACCCAAGGACTTACGACGACTGGAGTTCAATATTCGTCGCAAATCATGTCTTCCCAAGGCTTTTCGATAATCAGACGGAATCCAGGTTCGCATTGACATCACGTTACGAATCTAAGTGTGTTCCTGATGAGACGTCAAAATGCGCAACCCAAATTCTAATGTTTGAGATCCCTCCTTTGACGAACTGTTCACAATCAAACATTGGAGTTGCGCAAATTCGACGAGAGATTGAATTGATCATGAATGCAAAGCCATGGATTCTTCCCGGATGGTCTCTTTGTCGTGACGTAAATGCGGTTTGTTTACGCGGACCACAAACTGACGATTTAGACCGTCGTTTAATGAACATTTACTTCAGATTTGGCTGGTCTACGTTCGACTTTGAGAGTTCGTAAAAAATTGGTGTTAAACCCTACTGTTTAACGAATATAAGACGATTAAATGGCACCATTCATGAGGGATATCTGGTGCCCGCATCGAACGATTATCACATACCCCACATACACTTTTGGACGTCAACCGATGATAATTCGCTATTTGACGTTGCACTTTATGGAAGCAATCAATTAATTAATGAACACAGACACAACTTAACAGTTGAGACTCCGCTTGCTTATTACCTTATTACAAACGCAAGTTTGGAGCGTTATGCTATTCCATGGTCCACAGCGGAGATACGAAATTTAATTAGAGATCATTTGCGTTCGAATGGCTTAATCTATGAAGACGATAGTGCGATTCGGAGTCTTGTTCCTGAGGGAAGTCTTAAAGAAATAAAAGGTCCACGCGCGTTGATGAATTTGAATCTAGCGCTGCCCGACTTTTTCCCCAACTGTAAAGAGCTAGAAGCGAAGTTAAACAACGCTTGGAATAATCAGAATAATGTCAAAGCAACCTGTGTTGATTTGGTTGATTACGCACAAAAAGCTTTAATTGAAAAATCTATTCCTTGGCAAGGATTGCTCCTTCCCCTCTCTTCCGGTGCGCCATTCCGAAATGCTATTTTTGCACAATATTTTTCGAAGTTCTCTCCAGAGAGTTTTATTGGGAAAGCCACCAATCCAGAAAACCTCTTTTATCTTATCGGCATGGGAAAAAACTATGTGACGGTTGATAAGCGAACGATTTGTGGCATAACCTCCAATTCTTTAGGTATCAGTGATATCAAAATTTCTGATTTCACTTTTTGTAATTAGATTAGTTTCATTGCTTAAAGACTTTGATCCTTAAATCTTTTTGAGTAACAGCTCGGCGATTTTACCGTGGCCGTGGACTGAGGGATGAAAACAGTCCGGGCCCACGTCGTCGGCGACAAATGAGATTTGGCGAACTTCATCGACCAACTCCCATCGGATTTGCGTGTAGGTGCGGTTGAGCCGATCGATTTCGGCCTGCCACACGCGAATGAGAATTTGTTGGACGGCTCGAAGCCGTTCGACTTTTTCTATTTCGCTGGGTTTGGTTCCGGTGACCGATGGACACAATCCGCCGATCAGTTTTTGGATAAAGCGGGTTTTGAGGTTGAATCCCAATTCACCTTCTCTGACCTGACCACAGGTGACCTCGCCATGACCTTCCATGCGGATGCGCTTGGCTTGAATGTCGGGGTTGGTGATCACGTGACCCACATCGAGCGGAGCCAAAACCATGATCCGCGTGCCATTCGGATGAGGACGTTGCAACGACTCTTTGGCATCCGACCAAGCTTTTAAAAGGAGTGTTGAGAGACGCGCCTCGACGACTGATAAATCTTCATCAAAAATGTCTTCGTCACAGTAGTCATTGGCGGTGAACGACAACACGATCAGCGGCGGAAGAGTTTTGGTTTTCATTTCGAAAACGCGCTGAAGTTGATCGGCGATCGAATCGAGCCGCGCCCCATCCTGTCCGACCAGAACAATGTCGCTGGCGGCAATTCCTCTGGACCGGCCTAGCATGTAAGCGAAAGATTTTTCCGGCTGATCCAGCCGCAGCGCCAGTTTCGCGGTCAGGTTCGCCGTCAGTTTTCCAAGCCACCCGTTTCGTTCGAACTCCCCGCTTGAATAAAAAATGCGGGTTAAGGGTTCGATTTTTTCAATGCCGAATCGGCTCGCGGCCGGCAGCTCGCTGGCCAGAGCCACTCGCGGCGTCCACCGACGCGTGGAAAAGAAATCCCCGAAAAGATGCATCAACGAGGGAACCGTCGCTTCAATATCGGTCGCGGTCACGACTCCCGTCACGCCGCTATCACCGACAACGGCCATCCAATGGTTGGGGTTCATGAGTTTTCGATCTTTGGTTCCGAAGGGCCCCAACTGCTCAAACGTCTGAGCGGCGGCGAAATTCAGAAGGAGAGCGAAGGCCGCGAACAAGTTCATGGTTTCAGGGTAGCGCCCTTGTGACCATCGGTGGAAGCGTATTCGATTTCAAATTGCAATATGACCAAAGGATGTTGGGCGAAATTGATGGCCGTTTCTCACCCGTGCCGGCCAAGAAGCTTTGCGGCGAAATTCACAGGCCACAGTCACAGGTAGACGGTGACCTCTCGAGAATGGAACGGCGACCTCTTCGCCGAGGGGGCTATGTCGCACGCGACGACGTCTGATAAAACGAACAGCCACTGCAGCGGCCGCTCGTGGGCGGCTAAATAGCCGCAGTAGCGACCAGCTGCATCCTGATTTGGAACGGCCTACCTTTTAGTAGCGGTAGTGTTCGGGCTTGAACGGGCCTTTGGGGTTCAGGCCGAGATACTTGGCCTGTTTCTCTGTCAGCTTGGTGAGTTTCACGCCGATTTTGCCCAAGTGCAAAGCCGCGACTTTCTCATCCAATTCCTTCGGCAAACGATAAACGCCGATGTCCTGGTACTTGGCGCGGTTGAGCCAAAGATCCATCTGCGCCAACACCTGATTGGTGAAGGAGTTGGACATCACGAACGATGGGTGGCCGGTGGCGCAGCCCAGATTCACCAAGCGGCCTTTGGCCAAAACAATGATCTCGCGGCCGTCTTTGAACGTATGAATATCAACTTGCGGTTTGATTTCGCGCACTTTGGTGTTCTTATTCAACCAGTCCATATCGATCTCAATATCGAAGTGACCGATATTGCAGACGATCGCCCCGGATTTCATTTTCTTGAAGTGCTTTTCAGTGATGATGTCACAGCATCCAGTGGCGGTCACAAAGATGTCGGCTTTTTCAACCGCTTCTTCCATGGTGACCACTTCAAATCCTTCCATGGCCGCCTGAAGAGCGCATATCGGATCGATTTCGGTGATCAAGACCCGACCGCCATAGGAGCGCATCGAATGCGCGCAACCCTTACCCACATCGCCGTATCCGGCCACAACAATCACTTTTCCGGCGATCATCACGTCGGTGGCGCGCTTAATACCATCCGCTAAAGATTCACGGCAGCCATAGAGATTGTCGAATTTCGATTTCGTCACGGAATCGTTCACGTTAATGGCGGGAGCTTTGAGTTTACCCGCACGATGGAGTTTCTCCAGGTTGTGAACACCAGTCGTGGTTTCTTCGGTGATCCCGATGATGTTTTTCATGTACTTCGCATAGCGCGGCTCGTGCATCATGTTGGTCAAGTCACCGCCATCATCGAGGATCAGGTCAAAACCGTCCGGTCCCCAACCTTCAATGGTCTGTTCGATACACCAATTCGCCTCATCCACGGTTTCGCCTTTCCAAGCGAAAACCGGAATTCCGGCGGCGGCCATGGCCACCGCGGCGTGGTCCTGGGTAGAAAAGATGTTGCAGGAACTCCAACGAACCTTAGCGCCAAGCTCAACCAGAGTTTCAATGAGCACGGCGGTTTGAATGGTCATGTGAAGACAACCGGCGATGCGCGCGCCTTTGAGGGGTTTGCGTTTACCGTATTCTTCACGCAAAGCCATCAAACCCGGCATTTCGGTTTCGGCGATTTTGATTTCTTCGCGACCCCAGCGAGCCATCTCGGCGAAAACTTTGGGATCTTCCATCGCTTCTTTACAGACACGATAGTCCACTTTCGAAGCGCCTTTGGCGACTACGGTTTTTGCCGACTTCGTCTTCATGGTAACCTCTCGCATATCATCCACCTTTTGCTTTGGGCCGTGCCCGCCTGTCACGGGCTGAAAAGCTCAGAATTAAGCCAATTCGCCCGCTAAGGCAAAGTCATGATTTCATAACCGCGGTCTGTCACGAGCACGGTGTGTTCAAATTGGGCCGATAAAGTCCTATCTCCGGTCAAATAGTACTTGATCTCGGAGCCAGGGATCGAAAACTCCTCGAGTGGAGCGTCCGTCTCATTGATCATGGGTTCAACCGTGATGCAGCACCAAGGCTGAAGCTTGGGACCCCGCCCTTTTTTGCCGTAAGAGGGCACGAACGGATCATCATGGAAAACCTTGCCGATCCCGTGACCGCCGATCTCCCGCACCACATGGTAACCCCTCTTGGTCACGTACTTGTTAATGGCGAAACCGATATCTCCGGTTGTGGCGAAGGGGCGGACCTCTTCAATGCCCTTCCACATGGCCTTTTCGGCGCAGTCAGTGATATCCCGGGCCGCCTGATTCACCTCACCCACGAAGAAGGTCTTCGAGGTGTCCCCATAAAAACCATCGAGAATGCAGGTGACATCGATATTGACGATGTCGCCTTCCTTCAACACGGTCTGATCGGGCACCCCATGGCAAATACACGCATTCACGGACGTGCAGCTGGATTTAGGATAGCCATGGTACCCGAGGGGAGCCGGAACGGCGCCGTGGCTTAATGTGAAGTCATGGACGATCTGATCCAGCTCATTGGTTGTGATTCCGGGGCGAACGAATCGGCCGACGTGTTCAAGAGTCCGCGCGGCCAGCTTTCCAGCGGCCCGCATTTTCGGGATTTCATCGGTTCTCAATGGCGACATGCCTATCTGGTAACAGAACTAACCCGATTTGTCTTGTTTCTTGGGAATAAGTTGGACCTTATAATCGTCATCGGCGTCCAATTCGAGGCTGGGGAGCGCTGGTCTGACCGGAGCGCGATCCCGACCCAGGGTCGTCGAGATCTGGTTGGCCGATTCGTTTCGCCTTTGGATTTCTTCATCAAGGTTAAGGGCCCAAAGGTTTTGCGTCGAAAAAAACAAAGCCAGCATGACCGCCAGCCCTAGCCGCTGAGACTGCCTCCGGCTGCCACCGCGACTCCAACCCATTAACCCACCGTCCGCTTCTCTGACCATTGGGACCCTCATCCTTGAATCCGTGTTTATGACGGACTCCAATAGCAAGGACTGTTCCGCGAGGCTAAACGGTTAAAATCAGTCACAGATGCGACTACGAAAGATTTTTTCGCGCGAAAACCGCGCGTTTTTTGTTCGACAACACTGAAGGAATTTCAAAGAGTTAAGAATAAAAAAACCCACGGCTTGCGACCGTGGGTTTTTACGTTCGATCGATTTGAAATCGACTTAGCGCAGGTGCTTGCTCACCAACTTGGTCATTTCAAACATCGAAACAGTGTTCTTTCCGAACACGGAACGAAGTTTGGAATCCGCGTTGATGTTGCGCTTGTTTTTGCTGTCTTGCAGGCCGTGGCGCTTGATGTAGGCCCACAATTTTTTAACCACCTGAGTACGGGGCAGCGGCGAGGATCCAACGATCTCGGCCAAAGCCGCGCTCGGAGTTAAGGGTTTCATGAAAGCCGCATTGGCTTTTCTTTTTCCACCTTTTCTCTTGGCCTTCTTCGTCGCTTTTTTAGTCGCTTTCTTTGTGGCCTTCTTAGTGGCTTTTTTCGTGGCCTTCTTAGTGGCCTTTTTGGTGGCTTTCTTCTTCGTCGCTTTTCTTTTCTTCTTAGTCGCCATTTTGAATTCCCCTCCCAAATCGCTTTGGTTGTTAGTTTGTTATGGCTTACTCGATTGATGATACTGAAAAGGTCCAGCTTGTCCAAAGAAAAATGCAGGGAAAAGTGGTTTTTCCCTCGGGAAAATGCATTTTCCCCTCGGAAAAACCCCTTTTCCGACCAGAAATGGTCGTGTTTCCCTCGGGGAAAACCGAAATTCTTCCGATTTTCCCTCTATGGAAAAGTCGTTTCGAGACATTTTGTCCGAGTTTCTCAAGGAGGAGGAGAGCACAACCCCGCCATCTCCCTCGGAAAATTCCTATTCGGAGGGGGCCAACACATGGGCCTTCGATATTCATTTAAATCAGACGGTCTTTTCCCGCTTTGGACTGAATCGTTATCCCCGCCCCCGTCCCCTTGAGGAAATTAAATCCAAGGTAAACTCCTCGAAGGAGGCCGGTAAGTTACATAATACGCGAAAAGAAAAAACTCCGTCCGCGCCCGAGGTAGTCATTCCTCTGAATCAATTCGACGCGCGTACGCGAACCCTGGTCGAGACCCTGATCGCCCTCGGGGCGTCGGAGTTACGGGAAGGGCTTTCCAAGCAAAGAATAAAGCGAGCTTATCGGCGATTGGCCAAACGTTACCACCCCGACCGTCTCGTTGGGGCGACCCCCGCCGAGCGAAAAGAGGCCTCAGCCAAGTTTGTACGCTTACAGAAGGCTTATGAGGTGGTCAGCGAGGCTGTCGCGAAAAAGACAGCCCCGGTCGCGGCCGCCGCTTAACGGCTGAGCTTTCGATATTGAATGCGCTTGGGCTGGAGCGTGTCCACACCCAAACGTTTCTTCAGCGCCGCTTCATATTCGGAGTAATTGCCATTGAAGAACTCAACCTTCGAGTCCCCTTCAAAGGCCATGATGTGCGTGCAGATCCGGTCGAGGAACCAGCGGTCGTGGGAAATGACCAGTACGCAGCCGCCGAATTCCAGCAGGGCTTCTTCAAGGGCCCGCATGGTGTTCACGTCCAAATCATTGGTCGGCTCGTCGAGCAAGAGGACGTTACCGCCTTGCTTGAGCATCTTGGCCATGTACATGCGGTTACGCTCACCGCCCGATAAGTCCTTGACCTTCTTTTGTTGTGAATCGCCGGCGAAGGCGAACCATGAGCAATAGGCGCGGGCATTCACCTCGCGGGAACCGAGCTTGATCACATCATCACCGCCCGAAATTTCGTCGTACACCGAACGATTCGGGTCGAGCTGGGTTCGCGCCTGATCCAAGTAGGACAGTTTCACGGTTTCGCCCACTTTGAAGGTTCCGCTATCGGGTTTCTCCTGACCAGTGATCAATCGGAACAAAGTGGTCTTACCGGCGCCGTTCGGGCCGATAATTCCCACGGTGGCTCCCCGGGGAATGGTGAAGTTCAAGTTTTCAAATAAGAGTTTATCGCCATAGGCCTTGGAAACGTCCTTAGCCTCGATAACCACCTCACCCAGACGCGGTCCAGGCGGAATGTAAATCTGCATTTCCTGCAGTTTCTCGGGCGGCGGTTCTTTTAAGAGATTTTCGTAGGCGGATAACCGCGCTTTTGCCTTCGCTTGACGGGCCTGGGGAGTTTTGCGAACCCACTCCAGCTCGCGCTCAAGGGTGCGGTTACGGCGCTGTTCGCTTTTCGCTTCTTGTTGCAGGCGCTTTTCTTTTTGTTCCAGCCAAGAGGTGTAATTGCCTTTCCAGGGAATCCCTTCGCCCCGATCCAGTTCCAAAATCCAGCCCGCCACATTGTCGAGGAAGTAACGATCGTGAGTCACAGCGATCACGGTGCCGGGGAATTTATGGAGATAATGTTCGAGCCACGCCACGCTTTCCGCATCCAAATGGTTGGTGGGCTCGTCCAACAAGAGAATGTCTGGGTTCGACAAAAGAAGACGGGCGAGCGCCACACGACGACGCTCTCCCCCGGACAAATTGGTCACCGGTAAATCGCCATCGGGGCAGCGGAGCGCATCCATGGCTTGCTCCACTTTGGAGTCGATGGACCAACCATCCACCGCCTCGATCTGCTCCTGGAGAGCTGCCTGCTTTTCGATCAATTTTTCCATTTTATCCGGATCGAGATCCGGATTGCACAACTCATCCGAGACTTTTTGGAATTCCGCTAGCACATGATTGATCTCGCCGAGACCGTCCATCACGTTCTGCTTAACGGTTTTGCTTTCATCCAATTTGGGTTCTTGTTCCAGGTAGCCGACTTTGAAGTCGCGCGCGGGGAACGCTTCACCGAGGAAATCCTGATCCACACCCGCCATAATTCTAAGCAACGAGGATTTTCCGGCGCCGTTCAAACCCAGCACGCCGATCTTCGCGCCATAAAAATAGGACAAGTATATGTTTTTGAGCACATACCGATTGGGAGGATAAACTTTGCTCACACCCTTCATGGTGTAGATAATTTCATTCGCCATAGCTCACCTGTAACTGGCGCTTTACTCCTTGTCAAAGGACTAGGTCTCTACTTATCCTAAATGCTCTATGAAGACGAAGCCGCAAAGTCATATTGGAGTTCAGGAGCTGTGTCGCAAGCTCAAAGACCAACTTGATGAGCTGGCGGAAGTGATCTCCACGAAACCGGAATCCGAGTTTGAGACCCAGAGCCATTTGGAATTGATGGAGCAGCTTAAGCGACAGCTCCAGGAACTCTCCCGCTAACGCTCTCGTTCACGCTTGCCGCCGCCCAAACACTGAGGGGAATCAAATGTGGCCCCTTCGCGCTCACGCCACTCCTCGGGCGTGTACGCCTGAATGGTAAGCGCGTGCACATGGGTGTTCAACTCATCGGCCACGATCTGATTGATGAGCCGGTGACGGTCGATGCGGGATTTTCCGGCAAAAAGTTCGGAAACCACCACCAAGCGGAAGTGTTTTTCGGCCTCGGCGGGTAAGCCATGCATCGGGCTTTCATTTTTCAGCTCCAATACACTCGGCGCCAGGATATTGCCCAACTTTTCACGGAGGATTTTTTCGATCGGTCCCATTTCCTTCATTCAACTTCCAGATCCACGCACACGCCGAAATGATCCGATGGCGCCAATCCTTCACTATTGGGCTTTCCGATCAATTCGGCCGACTTCACTTTCAGATTCAACGTCGGCGAGCGGAACCACACGTAATCGATCCGGCGCGGGCGACGCTCATGTTTTTGAGTCAACTGAATCAAGCTCTCTTTCACTTTGGCGGAAAACGTGAGGTCTTCGAGCACGATATTCGGCATCATAAAGCGCGATTGTATCACATGATTGGCTGGATTGTTCTCCGGATCGAAGGTGTAGCCGGGATCCTGAGGATGGGCTTCCTCCCAAGCGTCCCGAAAACCGATTTCACGCAGTTTGGAAAAAAGTGGACTTGCCGGCGTGGCGTTAAAATCGCCGCATAAAACAACCGCGGAATAGCGTTTGGCGTAGGATAAGATCTTATTCACCAAAACGGTGATTTCGCTTTCACGGCGAAAATTCCCCTGTTGCAGCCGTTCTCTCACTTCGCTCACGAAGGCGGCGTTGAGATCCTCTTTCTTGGCCAGTTCATCGAGTTCATTGCAGATTTGATCGTCGCATTCCAAACCGTGATGCAAATGGGTGTTGATCAATAAAACCTTGCCCCATCCCGGCAGAAGAGTTTCGCAAAAAAGGGCGAATCGCTCCTCTTTCAACTGCCAGCTCGCCCAGGTGCGCACCCAGTTGAAGCTGGGCCGACTGAGGGAAACCGCTTCGACGAGTTTCAAGCCGTACCGGCGATCGGCGAGAACACCCAAACCGGAATGAAGATTCACCGGAACGCCCATGCCGAAGACCTTAACTCCGGCCAGATCGGGCTGGCATTCGCCTTCCATGCGAAGTTTATCTTTCAGCGCCTCCATACGGGACGTGACGGGATTCACTTCCTGAAGAAAACAGAGATCCGGCTTCGCCTCGGCGATGGCGTGAATTTGCAGTTCTTCGCGCAAACTCAGGCGCGCCGATGGCTCCAACGGTTCGAACATGATGGGGCTTGTTGGACTCAAACCGTGCCAAAGATTAAAAGTCAGCAGTCGCATGGGAGTTTACTGGCGATTGTGGACCAATGAACGTTCCGCATCCTCAAAAACCACCTGAATGGCCTGACCATTTGAAGCGATAACAAAACCCAGTCCGAACTTCGGGTGTTGCACGCAAGCTCCCGTTTCAAACAAAGCTTTCATATTGTAGGGAGTCGGTTGACTGGATTGATTCTTGCGCAACTCTTGCCAGCGTGACAAATGGGCGGCCATTTTGGCGCCCGCGGACCTTTTGGGAACGGCGGATCGCCGGGCCGACTTTGGTTCATCCAAGGTGAAAGTGTTTTTGGTCCGACACACTTCACACTCAAGCCGCGCCGATTTGGAAGAGATGTGAGCCAAAACGACCTGATATCGTTCAGTTTCACACTTCTTACAGGGATAGAAAACTTTCTTTGCAACACCAGGCAATTGATTGGTCGACATAGTCACCTTCGCTCTACTCTCTACGTTTGTACACTTTTAGCGGGACATCAAGCGGCTGAGTGCGAATTTGCGTGGCGTTGAGATAATATTTTATCGACCCGTCCTGCAGCCGGCGCTGGAAAGCGATCAAACTTTCGTCGTCTTTGGGGTCCACCTCGAAGCCGGCCTCCTCGTATTTCGTCGCGAAATCGGGATCTTGCTCCTGGGAGAAAAATCGCGCCCATTCCCGCGTGTCGGTCACCATGCGATAAGTCAAAGTTCGGGCGTAGGAGTGAACGGGCGTATAGGCCGTTAAGACCTCGAAGTCCCCGTAATGGGTGTGGAGTCGCATGGCTGGGCTCCCCCATTGGGTGATTCCACAAAGAACTTCAACGTTCGCGTACCAAAGACCGAACGCTTTCGTGAGAAATCCCAGTCCGTAAATGCCCTGGTCTCTGGGGATCAGCGAATTTATGGAACATAAGTTGTGAGCTACCCACTCCTTCTCGGCCATGGTGGGAATCATGATGAAAAGCGAGATCGGCAACCATTCGCTATCTTCTTTGGGTTTAAGGACATTGAGCATTTCCGCGGTGGCTTTTTCGCGATGAATGGCGAATCCGGCGACGAAGCCGGGCATAATGGCGCAATCATAAAAAACCCAACGGGGCATGGGCATATTGCTGGCCGAAAAGGCCGCCGTCTCCAGTCGCATGATCTGGTCCGCGAAATCGACCTCTTCCATGTGCATTGGATTTTTATAGATGGGTTCAAGTTCTTTTCCCTTGAACCAATTGAGATCGAACTTCATTCCCGGCTGAGATATACGGTTTTCCGGCCGAACGAACACGTACGGCTTAAGTTCCGCCCGTTTCAGCCACTGCAAACGGGGATTGGCAAAGAGATCCGATGTGATCATTTATGAAAAAGCCTCCACCACCCGCTCAAACTGATTCTCCACGGTCAAAAGCTCATCCAATCGGTGACGTATCATCCGGATTTGCACGAGCGTTTCCATGTATTCCAGAAACGGCGACCAGGTGTTGAGGAAATCATAAAACACCAGAGGCTTTTTGACGATCCCTAAACTTTTTAAAGCCAAGACTTCAAAGACTTCGTCCAAAGTGCCGATTCCACCCGGATAAACCAAAAACGCGTCCGCCAGACTGATCAAGACCTCTTTGCGGGACGAGAGCGTGGGAACGACTTTTTCCTGGCTGAGGCCTGGCTGGACGATCCCTAGCGCAAAGTCCATTTGCGGAATCACGCCGATCAATTCGCCCTTTTTACGTTGCACGCCGCGAGCTAAAGCGCCCATGCAGCCCGTGTTGCACCCGCCGTAAACGATGGTGTGCCCTTTTTCGGCGAGCGCCTCACCAAGGCGCTCGATTTCGTCAAGAAACATGGGGCTCACGTCGGTGCTTGAACTGCAGAAAACGGCGATCTTCATTACACTCCTTCGGGACCGATCATGCGCTCCGGCCGGACGATCGAATCAAACTTTTCCGCGTCCAGAAGACCGAGGCGAAGCGCTTCTTCTTTGAGAGTGGTTCCCCGCTCCCAAGCCGCCTTGGCGATTTTCGCCGCGTTGTCGTAGCCGATATGCGGATTGAGCGCTGTGACCAGCATAAGGCTGTTTTCCAGATGTTTTTTGATCTGCGCCACATTGGCTTTGGTGCCTTCCACGCAATTGGTGCGGAAGGATTCACAAGCGTCGCCAAGCAGACGGATGGAATTGAGCACGTTGAACACGATCATGGGTTTGAAGACGTTCAATTCGAGATGTCCGGTGGCGCCACCGACGGCCACGGCCATATCGTTGCCGATCACCTGGGCGCACACCATGGTCATGGCTTCACTTTGCGTGGGGTTCACCTTGCCCGGCATGATGGAGCTTCCCGGCTCGTTGGCGGGAAGTATAAGTTCACCGAAGCCCGAGCGCGGACCGCTGCCGAGCAGGCGGAAATCGTTGGCGATCTTCATCAGACTGCAGGCCAAAGTTTTCAGTGTGCCGGAAAACTGCACGAGGGCATCGTGAGCGGCCAGGGCTTCAAATTTGTTGGGCGCGCTGACGAAGGGTAATTTGGTTTCTTCCGCGATCATTTCCGCCGCGAGCTGGGCGAATTTGGGATGGGTGTTCAATCCGGTTCCCACCGCGGTTCCCCCGAGCGCCAGATAGTAAACATGTTTGAGGGCCGCTTCGATCCGTTCAATGCCGAACTCCAATTGGGTGGCGTAGCCTGACATCTCCTGACCGAGTGTCAGTGGTGTGGCGTCCATGAGGTGGGTGCGGCCGATTTTAACGATGTCTTTGAATTCTTTTTCTTTCGCCCGTAAGGCCTGAGCGAGCTTTTTCACATTGGGCAGAAGATGTTTATTGGCCCGTTCCGCGACCGCGATGTGCATGGCGGTGGGAAAAGTGTCGTTCGAGGACTGCGCCTTATTGACATCGTCATTGGGATGGATGGCTTTGCTTCCCGGCTTCTCACCCATGATCTGAATGGCGCGGTTGGCGATCACCTCATTGGTGTTCATATTGGTCTGAGTGCCGGATCCGGTTTGCCAAACCACCAGCGGAAATTCCGCGTCCCAACGGCCTTCGATCACTTCGTCGGCCGCCTGAATGATCGGCTTGGCTTTATTGCTTGGAAGTAAACCCAGTTTTTCGTTGGCGCGGGCCGCGCTTTTTTTGAGAATTCCCAGGGCGCGGATCATTTCCCGCGGAAAACGATCGCCGCCGATGCGAAAATTTTCAAGTGAACGCTGGGTTTGAGCGCCCCAAAGGCGATCCTCGGGCACTTGAATTTCACCCATACTGTCTTTTTCAATGCGAAATCCCACGACTGATGTCCTCCACTTTAAAAAAGAGCCAAATGCAGGCTGAAAAATAGCTTGGATTGGCTCATGAGGACATCCAAAAGTTGTCTGGCGCGGCGCTTTCAGATAGCTTCACGAACGTGAAATACTGGCTCATGAAATCCGAACCGGAGACTTTTTCCATAGATGACTTACGCAAAGTCGGCTCCTCTCTGTGGGACGGCGTGCGCAATTATCAAGCCCGTAACTTCATGATGAAGGAAATGCAGGTGGGAGATCAGGTGCTCTTTTATCACTCCAGCGCGAATCCGCCGGGAGTCGCCGGTTTGGCGCGGGTTTCGGGCCCGGCAGAGCCTGATCCCACACAGTTCGATAAGAAATCCCCTTACTTTGAGCCTCGTGCCACCCGCGAGAAACCGGTGTGGCACTGCGTGCGGGTTGAGTTTGTCGAGAAATTCCCTTCGCTTGTTGAACTCAGTCGCATTCGCGCTGAGCCCCGGCTGAAAAACATGCTGCTGTTGAAACCGGGGCAGCGTTTATCAATCCAGCCGGTCACCCGCGAGGAGTACGAGTGCATCGTGCGTATGGCCCGCCGTTAATACAACTGGCGCCGATGGAAGGCGTGCTGGATTGGGTTTTGCGCGGTCTTTTGAGCGAGATCGGCGGCGTTGACCGCATGGTAACGGAGTTCGTTCGGGTCACGGACAAACTTTTGCCGGATCATGTGTTTTACAAGTACGCACCGGAGTTACGCGAGTCTGGTGGTTGTACTTCTTCTGGGGTTCCGGTTTTTGTTCAGCTGCTTGGCGGGCAGCCGGGGCCGATGGCGGAAAACGCCGCCCGTGTGGTGGAATTGGGCGCGCCTGGCGTTGATTTGAACTTCGGCTGTCCGGCGAAGACGGTGAATCGCCATGACGGTGGGGCGGCTTTATTGCGCGAGCCAAGGCGGCTTTACGATGTCACCCGCGCGGTTCGGGCGGCGGTGCCTTTGGGTGTGCCGGTGACCGCGAAAGTTCGGTTGGGTTTTGATCACAAAAATTTTCATCGCGAGATCGCGGCGGCGGTGGATGAGGCCGGCGCCTCGCATATTGTGGTCCATGCGCGAACGAAGACCGAAATGTACACGCCTCCGGCCCATTGGTCGTTTATCCGGTCGATGCGGGAGGGCCGTCGCCTTCCGTTTCTGGCGAATGGTGAGATCTGGTCGGTGGACGATTATCATCGGTGCGTGAGCGAGAGCGGAGTGAGTCGTGTGGCGCTCGGCCGAGGTTTGGTGGCGCGGCCCACGCTGGCGCGGGAAATTCGTGCGGTTTGTAATGACTCTTCTGTGTCGCTGGCTTTTTCTGATTTTGATCCGATTAAGTTTTTACGAGAATTTCACCGTCGAAGCGTGACGTTTCGCGGCCCGCATTACGGTTTGGTTCGTCTTAAACAGATTTTACGTTACTGGTCGCGGAATCAAGAGCTGTACGGGCGATGGTTTCTCATGGTAAGGGTGATCGAGAAGAGTGAAAAGGTGGATGAGTTTTTCGCCTTTATTGAAAAGGAATTTGCCGCATGCCAGCTAAAGTTCAAGTCTACACTTGGTCCAACTGCCCTTACTGTGTCCGTGCCAAGCAATTATTGAGCGGGCGAGGCATTCCATTCGAGGAAATCAACTTGGACGGCAAAGACGAAGAACTGCGTGCCTTGCGCGAGCGCACCAAATTTCTGACGGTGCCGCAAATCTTCATCGGCGATAAAATGATCGGCGGCTACACCGAACTGGCGGCGCTGGACGCCAG
This sequence comes from Bdellovibrionales bacterium, assembly GCA_041690295.1. Lineage (GTDB taxonomy): Bacteria > Bdellovibrionota > Bdellovibrionia > Bdellovibrionales > UBA1609 > JALHOQ01. Next base: position 14,967 of record JAWLHR010000004.1, on the reverse strand, counting down.
CGGCGAACTGGCGCGAATGGTGAATGGGTAGTTTTTTGTTCACCTGAACTCGGACCTACATCTTGGCCGATAACTTTCGCTTGTCCACGTGCATTTTAAAGCTGGACTATAAACAATAATTAACAATTTCGCGAACAATTGGAGCTTCAATGAAAGCCTTACTACTATTGGTCGCGCTCATTTACTCAAGCGCTATATCTGCCCAAGATAAGCCGGAAGCGGCGCCAGCTGCTCCGGAGTCTCCACCATCTTTCACGAACACATACTCTGATGAGAGGCGAATCCGATTTGGCGTGGGTGTTGGAATTATGTTGAGCGCGCCGGATGCGGAATTCGACAAATTGCAGTACACTTCGACGACGGTGTCCGTGACGGGTAAGGCGAAGCTCCGTTATGAGAAGGTCGCTTCACTCATTCTTGAAGCTCGAATGACCCCTCGCTACAATTGGGGTTTTATTGGTGGTCTCAATTATGAGGCCGAGCGGGAGCTCGAAAGCGGCACAGTCGAAACCGAGGTGTTAGTTGTCCCAATCAACGGCGGTTCCGGTTCATCTAAATACAATTCACCACTTTTTACGGTAGCGCGGTTTATCGGTGGGATTGGTTCTATTTACCTTTCGGATTGAACTACAGCATCGTACGATTCAAACCCGCGGCTGGGTTCTCGGGCTCGCACTCGGAGAATGGCGGTATCGGCGCGCAATTAGGAGCGGGATTCGCCGTCTCTGAACGAGTGGCCATCGAAGCGTACAGCTGGGTCACGACCGCTGAACTCAAGACCTTCTCGTCCGGTGCAACGGTCAATTATTGCTCAATCGCCACGCGCTGATTGCATGATCGGCACAACAGGCGAAGATTGTTGAGATCATTGCCCCCGCCTTTGGCGACCGGGCGCCGGTGATCGATCTGTAAGGCGCGAAAGGAGCCGCAGTTTTCGCACCGCCCTTCGGCTTTTTGCCATAGTTGACGGCATACTCGGATCGAAATGTACTTCGAAACAATGATTGCGCCATACCGATATTGGTCAACGTCAATGCACCCGATTCGATCTTCGATTCGATCTCAGGAATCTCTTGGAGAAGCCGCATGGCCGCGATCCGCCGACCGGCTTGATCATCACTGTAACCCAACCTTTTAACGGCGTATTCAAAAAGCGATTTGTATCCGAGTGCCGAGAACAGTCGGCGGCGTTCGATTTCGCGTAAGTGATGAAGAACTCGTGTGAGGATTTCACGTTCTTGTCGCGCGAGTTTTTCGGTGTTCGCCAGCAGTTCGGGATCAGAAATTTTTCTCAAGTTCATGAACAAAGCCCTCCTTCGGTGTTCCGATGAGGCCATCTATCACGGTTTTCGCAGGCGGATTTTTGGGACTTTTTGTTTTCGCGGCGATGTTTTGCTGGCTTGATATCTCGCGATCAAAGCGTTTCTTCGGGGAATACAGAGCGGTTTTTTGACGAATGCGGGATGCTTGGTGCGCGCCGGCCAAGAAGCTCTGGCCCACAATCACGATGAGAAGAAGCGATTAACCGGAGGCCGCGCGGTCTTGGCGGGCCTGGATCTTTAACTGCTCGTATTTGGCTTCGAGGGTCTGCATGCGCACGTCCGGTGTCGGCGTCGCGCTGACCAACTCGGAATAGTACTCCACGGCCGCGTCGATGAGTTCGAGACAATGACGGCGGAACGGGCCGCTGACCGTGTCTTCCAGCGGCATCTGAGCGATCTCACGCTCCAGCTTCGACAATGTGGCTCTGAAGACCATGTTCCACTGCCGATCCAATTGGCTTAATTCGATCTCACTCCGGCGCCACCGCTCCACTTGCGCGTCCAACTGGTTCAGTGCCGCCTCGAGATGGCCGTACACTTGACCGAGTCTCTCACCGAACTCCTCGTTCAACTTGGTCAGTTCGATCGAAGTGATTTCTTTCTTCTGGGGAACACCAAGCGGGTCGCTGAACATCAGTTTTGACTGGCTCGGGCGGCTTTTTCTGGGCGCCGCGATTTCAGTGTGAATCACCATTTTATGGGGACTTTGCTCAAGGGCCACGCGCGTCGCGGGTTCCGGCGCCGCCAATCCCCTCGATTTCAAAAAATCATTGGCCACGCGGAAAGACGACTGGATCCCATTCATGAGATGGGTTTCCATGTCGCTTAAGATATTGGTCGCTGACGTGGGGCTCTTTAAGACGAAGCCCCGGATGAGGAAACAAAAACCGACCCCCAAACTCCATATGGCTGACAACCTGTGCGCGTAATCGAAGTAACTTAACAAGGCCAAAAGCGCCGTGATCCCACCCGCAGCCATCCAAAAATCAGCTCGATCGAATTTGTAATTTCGCATTCAATCACCCCGCCCCACTTCATGCACAGCAAATCCGGCGCCAGTGATAAATGGCTTTAATTGAAACTCGATGTTTATGCGGAAAACGTTGCCCAACCTCTGGGCATATCAAAATGAGACATGGCTCGAACACAAAGGCGATGCACACAACACCTTGGCTCACGCGGCCCGCGTTCGACGGCTCACTCCCGCAGCTGCGTGCGCGCGCACATCCGCTGCTCGACCGCGAAAAAGGAATTTAAAGCCGCCCGCAAATCGTCAAACGAGCGCGCGCGGCTGACTAGGGAGAACAAGTGATGACCAAACTCCAACCATCCCATGGTCATCCGGATGTAGAACTTAAAGCGTGTGAACGCCGCATTCCATTCAAAGTGACGCTCCAATTCGTCCACCAAAAACAGCGCCGCCCGACCGTACTCGCGACCCTCTTCCGCCGGTGTCCACGGACAACGTTCAAGGGAATCATCCGCCGGCGCACTAAGGCCCAAACGTTCACCGACCTGCCACAACAACCACGGCCGGGCCACTAGCGCCCGCCCCACCATGACCAGATCACACCCGGTCACATCCATCATGGCGAAAACATCATCCAAGCATTGCACATCGCCGTTGCCGATCACGGGAACCCCAACCCGATCACGCACGAACCGGATTTGCGACCAATCCGCCGCACCCCTTCTCTTCTGACTGCCGATCCGCGGATGAAGCGTCAGCCACGAAGCCCCCGCGCGCACCAAGCCGGTCACGAATTTCTCCAAGAAAGCCAGATCACCTTGCAGGCCCGCGCGAAGTTTCACCGACACGGGAACCTTGGCGTGCCGAACCGTCATCGCCACGACAGCCGCCGCATATTCGGCATCGCCCATCAAAGCCACTCCGTAATTGTGGCGCAAAGCCTTTTTCACGGGACAACCCATATTGATGTCGACACCGCAAACGCCCCAGTCCTCGAGCTTTTGCAAGCTTTTGCGAATCGGCTCTTCTTCGTTACCGAGAATTTGCGGAACAAGATGAGTCTCACCGGGAGCGCGGCGGGTCTCAGGCGTGGAACCCAATTCTTCATTCGGCAACCGCCAACTCGAAAGCATTTCGGTGGGCCAGATCGTGACCGCATCACGGGGCAAATAGCGGCGCACAAGGGTTCGAACCGCCACATGGGAAAGCCCCACCATTGGCGCCAAACAAACAGGAAAATTCACATTTGCAACCGGAAGTTTACGGCGCAGATAATCGGTGCCCAACGTCATGCTTTTTCTTAACGCAACCTTGTTAAAATCGCCACCTATGGCTATTTTTATGCTGTGAAACCCCCAACCATTGGAATTTTAGGAGCCGGGCAATTGGCCCGGATGCTGTCCTTAGCCGCCCATCCGCTGGGTTTACCCGTGCTCATTCTCGCGGGCAAGTCCGACGAGCCGGCGGCCCAGGTCGCGACCACGCAAACAGGATCCCTGGAGTCCGACGACGATTTGAAATCCTTTCTCTCCAAAGTCGATGTAATCACTTTTGAAAGCGAGTTCGTCGACGTGAATCGATTGCGGTCCGTACTCCCCGATCATGTGAAGGTCTTTCCGTCGCTCGAAAATATTGAAACTATACAGGATCGGTTGACCCAAAAGAAGCTGCTCGATCGCTTCAAAATCCCCTCCAGCCCCTGGCTACCGGTGGACGGCAAAGAGGATCTGCGGCGGGCGCGTGAGAAATTTCCCGAAGGCTTCGTGCTCAAACAACGGCGCTTCGGTTACGACGGTTACGGCACTTTTGTTTTCAAAAAAGGTCAAGGGGATGAATCCGCATTGAACAAAACCCAACACGGATTCATCGCCGAAAGTTTCATTGATTTTCGGCGTGAACTCGCGCTTTCGCTGGTCCGTTCGAAAAACGGTGTAACCATCTCACTTCCCCTGGTTGAAAGCGTGCAAAAGAACTCGAGATGCTTCAGCGTGATGGGACCCGTCGCGCACAAGAAGGCCACCGATCTGGTGAAAAAGTTGAAACGCATGATGAATGAAATTGATTACGTCGGAATTCTGGCATTTGAATTGTTCGACGGCCGATCGGGACTTTTGGTGAATGAACTGGCCCCGCGGGTGCACAATTCCGCGCACTATTCGCAAGACGCCTTAAGTTGTAGCCAGTTTGAATACCATCTGCGCGCCGGACTGGACTGGCCGCTTCCGAAAATCGAACTCATGCGCCCGGGCTTTGCGATGATTAATCTCTTAGGGGAAGGTGGAGACATTCGACTTTCACGCAAACCTTTGGGACACTTGCATTGGTACGGCAAGGCGGAAAACCGTCCGGGCCGCAAACTGGGCCATATCAACGTTTTAGCGGGCCGACCGAAAGAAGCCTTGAAAAAAGCGCAACTTTGGCGAAAGGATTTTAAGCTGTGAGCCGGAAAAAGTTAGGAAAAGTGGCGATCATCATGGGCAGTCAGTCCGACGCCCCGGTCATGAAAGAAGCCGCCAAAGTACTTAAAGAATTTAAAATCCCTTTCGAAATGAAGGTGGTTTCGGCCCACCGGACTCCGGAGTTCATGCAGGATTACGCGTTGAAGGCGGCCGAGAGAAATATCCAAGTGATCATCGCGGGAGCGGGCGGCGCCGCTCACCTGCCCGGAATGGTGGCCTCGCTCACCCATCTCCCGGTCATCGGCGTTCCCATTAGTCTCAGACCGCTCAAAGGCTTGGACAGCCTTTTGTCGATAGCGCAAATGCCCAAAGGCATTCCCGTGGCGACCGTGGCCATCGATAACGCTCACAACGCCGGCTTACTCGCCGTTCGTATTATGGGACTCCTGGACGCGCGAATTAAACGGACCATCATCCGAAACCAAAAAGAGATGCGGGCTAAGGTCCGAAAGAGCCAACAAAATCTAAAGGCCTTTCTCCGTTAAATTTTAAACCAAACCTCTATAAGTGGACCGATTAAAAGCCGATAAAAATCAAGGCTAAGAGGTCAACACATGTCCGAAACCAATTCCGAAGAAAACACTCAAACCGAAGAGACAAAATCAGAGGAATTAGACACCATCATTATCGCCGAGGATTCCGCGCCCAATCGCAAAATCCTCGCTCACCTGCTGGTCAAGCTGGGCTTTCACGTGGTGGCCTGCGAAGACGGGCAAAATGCCTGGGACGCCCTGGTTTCCGGCGAACATAAAAGAGTCGTGGCGGTGATTTCCGACATCATGATGCCGCGAATGGATGGCATCTCTTTGTTACGTAATGTGCGGGAAAATGAAACTTGGAACCAGTTGCCGGTGGTTCTGGTCACCGCGGTTTCCGAAAAGGATTACATCGTTCAGGCCAAGCAGTTGAATGTGAACGGTTACATTTTAAAACCCGTGACCTTTCAAAGAGTGAGCACCAAACTAAAGGAGCTTTTCCCGGACCGCCCCCTGCCTAAACTGGTGGCTTAGGAGGCTCGTGGAACCGCAAACGCTCGAAAGCATCGTTCAACGTCTTGAGGACCTGCCCACTCTTCCCTCGGTGGTTTATGAGCTGAGTCGGGTGATCAATGATCCCATGTCCTCCACCTCCGACGTCGAGGCCATCATGGCCAAAGACCAGAGTCTTTCGGCCACCGTACTGAAGCTGGTGAATTCCGCCTACTACGCCATTCCGGGCGGAGTGACTTCCCTCAGTCGCGCCATCGCCTATCTGGGATTCGATACCGTCAACCAGCTGGTGCTCGCGGCCTCAATCATCCGCGCTTTGGATGCCAAATCGGTGAAGGGCCATTTTGATCTCCCCAGTTTTTGGAAACATGCGATCGGCGTCGCCGTGGTGTCGGAAACCATCGCCAAGCACATTCACCATCCCGTGCCGTCGGACCTGTTCACCTGCGGATTGGTGCACGACATGGGGAAAGTGGCGATTTATACCATCGATCCGGAAATGCTGATGAATGTGGTGGCCGCCGCGGCGGAAGAAAATCTCACCTTTATCGAGGGCGAAATAAAACTGGGCACTCCCCGTCACACTTTCGTCGGCCACGCCCTCGCGCAAAAATGGAATCTCCCCCTCACCGTTCAAAACGCGATCAAATATCACCACAGTCCGGATCTGGCGGATCGCTCCTCGCTCACCAGTGACATGAACCGCGACATCGATATCGTCTTGCTCGCCAATCTCCTGACGCACGCGTTGAAGTTCGGCAACTCGGGACATAACCGGATACCGGGCGCGCCCAAAGAAGTTCTCGGCCGCCTGGCGATCGATCCGGAAGCGGGCCTTAAAACCCTTCTTCAAGAACTCAAGCGGGCGCTGGAACGCGCCGGCGATTTCATCAAGTTCCTGAGCGAGGGTTGATGTGAAAAACCGCGATCTCAACCAACTCTACGAAACTCTGGCTATGGAAGCGATGTTCGGCATCGTGGTCTTTGATGAAAACGGCGAAAGCATTTACATCAACAAGATGGCCACCCAGCTCCTCGGCCAACCTTCGATGCGATTGATTGACTTGATCCCCCGCGGACGCGAAGGGGGCCAATACTTGAACTTTTCCCCTGAATTTTTGCGCCACGACGGCCTTTACCACGACGTGCTCATGGCCAATCCGCGCGGCGGAAGTCTGATCGCCAATGTCGGTCTCAAATCCATGACCATCGACGGTTCGCCGGTCACGATCATCATGTTCCAGGACGTGACCATTCAGAAAAAACTCCAGCGCGAAATCACGGCCAAGCAGATCGAAATCAACGCCGCCCACGAGGAATTGTTAAAACAAAATCGCCAACTCAAAGAACTTGATGTGGCCAAAGACCGCTTCATCGCCATCACCACTCATGAACTGAGAACTCCGTTGGCCGCCATGGTCTCGGCCGCCGAGATTCTCAAGCTCGGGATCTATGATACGCCCGAACAAATGCAGGAGTTCATCGAGATCATCCACAATCAGGGCCAGCACCTTTCCGACCTCGTGAACGACATTTTGGATTTCGCTAAGATCCGCGCCGGCAAAATGGATTTTTACATTGAAAATCAGGATTTGATTCCTCTTTTGCGAGCCATTCTTCGCAACTATGAGGGAATGGCCGAAAGCTATTCCGTTAAACTGATCAGTACCGACTGGCCGCCATCGGTGATGTGCTATTACGATGAAGTCCGGCTGCGACAAGTGGTCTCGAACATCGTGAACAACGGCATCAAATACAATAAACCGCAAGGCACGCTCACGGTTCGGATTGAAGAGTCAGCGGAATGGGTCAAAATTTTTTTCGAGGACACGGGAAAAGGCATCTCTGAAGATCAGGCGGAAAAAGTCTTTAATGAATTCGAAACGATCGGAAATGTTTCGCTTCACCACACGGGCACCGGCTTAGGCATGCCCATCAGCCGAAAGCTGGCGGAAGGCATGGGTGGAAAATTGGAGTTTCGCTCCAAGGTCGGTCAAGGCACCACATTCTGGGTGGAGATTCCAAAAACCAAAGTGCTCAGTGAAGAGCTTTATCGCCCCCGCCCCGAAAAATCAGGGGATCTCGCGGCTTAATAGAGTAAGAACGTGCGCCGCTCCTCGGCCCAGGCGGTTTCATCGCGGGCCAAAGAGCGATCCCATTCCTGAATCAACGCATCTTTTTCATGCACCCAGTTCCGCAACTGATCGTGTCCGCTCAAAATGTCGATCGGCATGAGTTTGGTTTCGTACTCATAAGGCGGCGGGCGCCAGATTTCCAAATCCGGATGCACCCGGTGGACGCATTTGAAGAACAAATTGATCAGCCGATACGGCTTGAATCCCGATGCATTGGTCCAAGGACCGTCCACATGAACTTGAATGGCGTTCACCAGCTCGCCTTTGAATTTATGAAACGTGGGTTCAAAGTAAGCGGGGCGCATGCGGCATCCCTCAAGCCACTGCGGCGCGAGCGAATACATATCTTTTAAAATCCGCTCGGTATCCAATTTCGGCGCGCCGAAAATTTCCAATGGAATCGTGGTGCCCCGTCCTTCGGATAATAATGTGCCTTCGATGAGAACCGATCCGGGATAAATTTTCGTGCAACTCACGCGCGGTATATTCGGCGACGGATTCACCCAGGATAAATTCGGCCACGGCTCCTCGCTCGGTCGGTAGTCTTCCATGGAGACAACGGTCAAATCGACTTTAAGTTTTTTGTGATCCTTGTACCAAAGGGCCGCTTCACCCAACGTAAACCCATGGCGCATGGGCACGGGCGCCGCCCCCACGAAGCTTTCAAACTTCATATCCAGAATATGACCTTCGATGGCACGGCCCGCGGGGTTCGGGCGATCGAGCACCCAAATTTCCCGGTCATATTCTTCCGCCGCTTCAAGCATGTAAAACAAGGTGGTGAGAAACGTATAAATCCGGCATCCCACATCCTGCAGATCCACCAGCAACACGTCCCAGCCTTCCATCATCTGCGGTGTGGGCCTTCGCACTTTGCCGTAGAGGCTATGAACCGGAATTTGGTGGGTGGGGTCCACGTAATCATCGCTTTCAATCATGTTGTCTTGCTTTTCGCCGCGCATTCCATGCTGCGGACCGAAGGCCGCCACCACATCAAAATCGGCTTGAATCAGCAAATCGAGGGAATGTTCGAGAGATTGCGAGACCGATGCGGGGTGAGCGAGCAGCGCGAGCTTACGCCCCTTCAATCGATCTTGAAGTTGGCGTTCTTCCAGCAATCGTTCTATGCCCAATTTAAACATGAGGCCTCCCCTATCCAGATTAAGGATAGTGGAGAGCCAAGGCAACGCGGATCAGGCCGGGGTTGCGCTGCTCCCAATGGCAAGTGAAATGATTTGCGAACAGACCTGACCGAATTTTTCCACGTAATAGATTTCGTCTTTGTTCCGTTGCTCCATACGCACGCTAACAACACCGTAAAACTCACCACGACAAAAGACCGGGAAGACCGCGATGGTTTCAAACGGTGTTTTTGCCAGCTGATCCTTCACCGGAGCCAGCAAATCCGAGGTTCTTATGTTTGTGATCACAAGCGGACGGCCGTTCTTCCGCACTTCGCGCACTTCCGGATAATACTTGAGCTGAAGCGGCAGATCGGTGACGGTCTCATCGTCATTCGACGCCAGCACAATCCCCGTTTCGTCATCCAAACACCGGATGAATGAACAGCGCAGAGCTTGCACCTTCATGCTGATCATTCGCATCAGATTGAAGAGCTTGGTTTGCACATCACCGCCGATGGTGGCTTGCTTGATGATCAGATTGAGAAGGTGAAGTTCCCGGATCATCGAAGCGCCAGGATCCGGCGTCTCCTTTTTCTCTTTCTCCACGGGCTCTTCTGTTTTGACCGCCTCGGGATCAATGATCCGAATCGCGTCTTCGAAGGCGAACGGCTTCACTAGATATTCGGTGGCCCCGGCCCGGCGCATGGTCTCCACACCTTGAGGAATGGTCTGCGTGGACATCACCACCACCTTCGGGATCCTTTTTAAACTTCGGGTATGGACGAACCGGAGTAACGACAAAGCATTGCTCTCCGGCAGCATAAGATTCACAAAAGCGGCATCCGGCAACCAGAACTCTATAAGTTCCTTGGCCTGCGAGATCGTGGACACAATACGGGTCTCGTATCCCCGTTCAGTTAAAAATTGACTAAACCGGCGTGCGAAGGACGTATCATCATCAGCCAGAACGATTTTTAATGGATTCTTCTTAGTCTTAGGCGACGTATTGCTTTTAGGGCGTTTTTTCAGCCCCAATGACCGGAATCTCATATTGACGCACTCCCCTCACCCCTTCCAACATACCGGTGAAGAGCAAGAGGAGCGCCATCATTACCGCACTTAGTTGGGTTTAGGCATCCACGTTCTTGACACTGTCAAGACCGTGCTCATGCACCTGAATTAAACTAAAACAGTTACTAAACCACTGAGTGCCAATGTGAGAACGAATCCAGAGGTGATCACGCCTCGAATCGTCGTCATGGGACCTGTCTTACCATAGAGCGCATTGCCTTGAATCGCGCCGATCACGATCAAAGCCACAATCCAATAAAGCGTGACCTGTGAGTTCTCGGTAATTTGATATCCCAAGTGGCTGGATCCCACCATGAAGAACAACAACGGAATGGAAAAAAGCGTATTGGTTCGGGACGCCACCGTCGCGCGGACACCGGCCGCGGCCGCTTCGGGAATGGGCTGACCGCCGTTGGCCGTCTGCTTGGCGTTCGCTATAACTATTTTTTGTTTAGGCCAGATCACCAGCCAAACATTCAGGAACATCAACGTTCCAAGTAGCGAACCGGTCAAAATGCTGATCCAGTAGGAGCTGGCGAAAACCGCCGATCCGTGCGAGGCCGCATCGAGATGGCCTTTATAGCTGAGCATGATTACGCCAGTGAGAAAGGTTCCCAGCGCGCCGTAACGGAACCACCAAAGCGCGCGCGGAGCCAGTTTCTGCAAAACCTGCGATTTAGCATTCGGATCCGTCTCGTTCATGAACGCGCCCTGAACGAAATTGAAATAATAGAGATGGCCGATCCAAATCACGCCGAAAAAAACGTGCAACCAGCGCATGGTGAAATGAATAAGATTGTAGGTGTCCCCAAATAATGACTGCAACATGCTGTTCGCTCCTTTAAAGATGATTAGACTTTATCTTTTTCGTTAGTTTTTTCGGTTTGCTTGGTCTTGTCGGTGGATGCTTCCGTGATTTGTTCGGGCGTAGGTTTGTCATCCTCACCGTCCATACCCTTTTTGAATCCACGGATCGCTTCACCCATGGCTTTTCCAAGCCCAGGTAATCGCGATGGCCCAAAAAGTAGAACGGCCAAACCAAGCAACAATGCCAATTCCATGGGGCCTAAACTCATAACCGCCTCCAGAAAAAACCAATTGAATGGGGACACTTTAACGCACTTTTCATCAGATGAAATCGATTTCGCATCTCAGATTTTTTGCAACGCGCAATTCACATATCCACATTCGCTCGGATCAATTTTTTGAATTCTGTTTGGTCGCCCGCCGAAATTTGCGTTCACTCCGCCGACTTATGCAAAATTTTCTTGGGATCAGTATTCAAAGGGAGGGGGATTCATGGTCCGAGCCGCACTTGTCATCGCCGTATTTTTGCCTGTTTTTTATGCAAACGCTTACGAAGTGCCGCTGACACCGGATCCGGAATTAACCTCTGGCGATTTCTGCACCCCTGAAGATCGTGATTTCATGGAATATCGATACGAAGAGCGAGTTCCCACCTGCTTTCGAGCTGTGTCACGACATGTTAAAAAGCGGATCTACGAAGCCTATGGCATTCCCGAAAAATGTCGCTCGCAGTACACCGTGGATCATTTCATCCCGTTGTTCATGGGCGGCTCCAATCATCCGCAGAATCTTTGGCCGGAACACGTGGACATCAAAGCCACGCGGCAAAACCTGGAGCAGCAAATTTACCTTCAGTTGGCGAATGGCACGATCTCACACCGATCGGCGGTCGAAGCCGTGGTGGACGCGAAGCTGAATCCCCCGCCCGTTAAACCGCGCGGTTGCCGAAAGAAAATCAGATATTCACCCCATATAAACTTGGGCCAGGACGGCAATACCGATCAAAATTCGGTAGTACCCGAAATGCCGTAATCCGTAGCGGGCCACCAAGCGCACGAAATAGTGTATCGCGAGCACACCGACGAAAAACGAAACCACGTTCCCCCAGAGCATGAACTGAATCTGCTCGGGGGTCACTGTGGGCCACACCTTTAAAAATTTGATGGCGGAAGCACCGGTTAATGTCGGTACCGCGAGAAAAAAAGAAAACTCCGTCGCGGCCACCAAGGTTAATCGCTGGTGAAGACCGCCCCAGATACTGGCCGCACTCCGGGAAACGCCAGGGATAAACGCCAGAAGCTGAAATAGTCCGATTCTCAATGCGGCGGCCGGAGGCATTTGATCAGGTTCGGTGTACTTGGGTTTTAGGTTGCGAATCCAGCGATCGGTGAGAACCAGCATCACGCCGCCGATCAATAAAGCAATGCCCACGATGCGGACATCGCCCAGAATTTGATCAATTTGGTTTTTGACCGCCAAACCAATCACCGCCGCCGGCAAAAAAGCGATGAAAACAATCGGATAGAGACGGAAATTCAACAAAAACTTCTTCCAATAAAGAACCAATACGGCGGCGATCGCGCCGAATTGAACCATGATCGTGTAGTCTTTTACGAAGTCGTTCTCATGGATGCCCATGAGCCAGGAAGAAAGAATAATGTGTCCGGTCGACGACACCGGCAAGTATTCCGTCAGACCTTCCACAACGGCCAAAATCAAAGCTTGAATTAAAGTCATGCTTCAAAGTTTTTCAACCGCGGCCGGTGAAATCAACCTTTCTTTTTCTTGCGGTTGGCTTCAATCCAAGTGGCCCCAACAGCCGCGGTCAGAATCAATCCCGCGCCGATGGACTCCATCCATCCCAGCTTCTCACCGAGAATGGTGAGCGCGAAAAGCATGGCGAATGGCGATTCCAATAAAAAGAGCAACGATGAAATTGTCGGCGAAAGTTTCGCCTGCGCTTTCACCTGCAACGAAAAAGCGATCACGGTGCTGCCGAACGCCAGTGATCCCACACCGACAATCGCCGTACCCGGCCAATGGCGGACATTCCACAGTTCCTCGATCAAGTTCCCATGAAAGAGAAAAGGTGAACAAATGAGCGCGGACCAAACCACCTGAAAAACATTGAACGTGAACGGCAATTTAATTTCCGGACTGATCAATCCAATGTAGTAAATCTGAAAGGCCGCAAGAATCGCGCAAATCAACGTCAGGCCGTCGCCGATGTTGAAACCGGTCAGCCCGACGTTGACGATCAATAACGTGCCGAGAAACGCGGTCAAAACACAGAGCCAGATGGACGGCTGGAGATTGCGCCGCATGTGCACCGATTCCATCATGGGAACCATCACCACATAAAGGGTGGTGATAAAGCCGCATTTGGTGGCGGTTGTGTACTGGAGACCCCAAGTTTGGAAAATCAGTGTCCCGCTTAAGAGCAACGCGGGAATCAGACTTAAACGAAGAAATCGCTTAAACGGAATTTTTGAAACATTGAAATAAAGCATCGGGAGGCCGACCATGGCCGCCAGCGCGAAACGCAGGAAAGTCAGTTCAAAGGCATCGATCACGCGCAAAGCCCAAACGGCCGCCACGAAGCCGAAGCCCCACAAACTAGACGCAAAAACAAGTTCGCCGACGGCGATCAATGCGCTCTTTTTCAAGTCCGTTTTTAAGCAGCCAACCGGGATGCCTGGAGATCAATGGTATGTCTCTTTTGATACCTCGGCAAGAGGGCACTGCGACAGCCGCCGGTGCCAATTCTGGTCACCCGAAATGAATATGTCCACCGGGCCCCTAATAAATGACCAGGTGGTTTGGCGATCGGATTGCACTTCAGAGCAAAACTCACAGGTGGTCAATGCGTACACTTATTTTCGCCCTCTTATTGGTTCAACAGGTCGGAATGGCCTCAGAATTGGGCAAATAACCTGACCTCAACATCATCACACGGCTGGTGGAGAACCCTCATTATGAAGGGCCCAACTGTGCGACCGCGGCTCTTCTGGGCCTGGATGTGCTTAAGACCCCCATATTTTTGAGCCCGAAATTCCTCCGAGTTTGGGTCCGGGACTCACGATGCGCACGGGCGGCTTCGCCAGGTCCCGGCGTGATCGCCGAACAAAACTTCGGATCACATTACTACCTGATTTTAGACGATAAGCTGGTTTTTCAACGGGCGAATTCCGGCGCGCCTTTTTCCATAGTCCCGAAAGCCGTGGCCCAATTGCCCGATAGCCATGCCCAAACCGAATATTTTGCATGGACGGGCGACGCCAGTTGCCCGGCTCATCGATTCGAGGAATTTATCGCGACCCGAACGCCAACGGATCCACTGGCCATGGCCGCCCGCTTTTTACGTGGGCATTTTGGCCTGATTCAAAAAACCGAGGCGCCGCCATTTTCGCAGCTTTTCGACCAATATCAGAGTTATCTCGAACACGGAAAGCGCGAAGTGTTTAAGGGCGAGGATTTCACCGAACTCTCCATGCGAATTTTTAAAGATACGATGCTCGCCGCTTATGAACGGCAATTCAACGATCACATCAATTCATTGGTCCAAGAAGAAGCTTTGACCACCATCAATGCGCTGATGGATGCGGCCAAGAAAGCGGCCGGCCCGTGGGAACTTAAAGCCATCACCCATTTTAGTGAAAGCCTGGAGAATCGGGTATTTTACTTTGAATCATTCAAACCGGATCCAAGCCCTGTTTACAATTTGGAGTGGAGAGTCGACTGCGCCTCATTAGCCTGGTCAGGTGATATAGCCGGTTTGTCCCAGCGGTTTAATGAATGTCAGAGCGAACTTGGAGCGAAAAAAGGGAACTGGATCGAGCTTCTGACCGAGCGATTGAGCCTTTCGCCCGAGTTCTACATTCGAAAACACGAACATCTCGAAATTTATGACGTTCACCTCAATGGCCGACGGATTCGCTTTTCAACGAATTTGGATCTCTTGATTAAATAGAACGGCGCCGCCGCGAGAGGGACTGTGCCCGTATATGGACCCGCCCCGGTGCAACAAAAAGTTTCCTGGCCAAGTGAGTCGCGCAATCGATCGTATATTCGGCTCTCATGGTTTTTGCCA
>JAWLHR010000003.1:0-222304 GCA_041690295.1 Bdellovibrionales bacterium | reverse complement strand
TCCAACTCGAACTTGACGAGGTGGCGGCGTAAGAATTATGGGAGATTTACCTGTCCTGGCGAACCCTCGCCAATCTCCACCAAGAACGGGACGCGGCCTGGCAATCGACTCAAGCCGTTCACACGCGAGTCTGAGCAGGTCATTCTCTTCGGCGGACACGACGTCCTTTGCCGACAAAATTTTTAAAGTCGATAAAGGAGATCGAATGTCATGAGCAACTTGCTTTGCCAAATTCGAAAAGGCCTCGGCCTGCGTGAGTTTCAGGCGGACGGAAAACAATTCCTCTAATCTCTTACGAAGAACGTCGAATTCCAGCGTCTTAAAGACATATGGGGTACCACCGCTCTTTGCGATAGTGCCCATGAGTTGGTTCATTTCCCGGCCAATCAACCGGAAAACTAAATTTATCCCGAACAAAAGAAGTAAGGTTCCGATTAACGAAATCGAAATTACAATTAAAGCCTGCCGGGCGACTATGGCCTTTAAATTTGACTCGTCAAATCCAATCCTGATGCTTGATCTTTGATAGCCCTCAATCTCTTCGAACGAAGAAATATCTAAATCTTCCCAGACGAGATTACGCCGATTCGGAGTCCGGCAGTCCTTAAACTCGAATGAATCCAAAGTCATTTCGACACAGCTCAATTCCTGCCTGTCCAGGCTGTGCTGAAGGCGTGCCTTCACTTCAAAAAAAGACCCTTGGATTAAAGGCTGCCGGATGGAGTCCAGCAGGGATTTGGAAATTATAAGCCGGTAATTTTGACGTTCACTTACGATGCTTTTGTATGCCGAATAGATTTGAATGGAAAATGAGAACAAAAAGTAGATGCTGGACACCACCGCGCCAACAAACATCAAAACGGTCCGAAATCGGAACTTTCTATTGTGCGGTAACATTGATGAATCGCTCGGTGTAGCGGTTCTGCACTTCCTTGTATTTGAGCGGTGATTTGATCACCGTATAAGTAGGAACTTTCCAGCCGGGAATTAACAATCCGCTTTTGACCAGATTTGCATCGAACCGCTTGAACTTCTCAGCCCGTGAACTCCAATTTGACTCACTTATGGCGGATTGAAGATCGGCCGAAATGGAACCTAGATATTCATCGAAACCCATTCCCAAAAAGGGGGATAATAATCCCAAAAAACCGGTGGGATCGGAAAACCCGCCGGCCCAACTGCCGGTGATGATATCGATTTTCTTTCCTTTAAGCTGATAAAGCGTAGGCGGATCAAAGGGCACATATTCCACTTCGATTTCATTGGCTTTCAAGAACTCTTTGAAGGCCTCCGACGAAAAGAAGGGCTCAAAAACGCCTTTGAGATTGGCCACGATCAATTTGCGGGACAGCTTCCCTTGTCCTTCGGGCGGGCTCGTTTTGGTTGTGTTGTGGCCGGAAATCCCGAGCGGAATCAAACCGGTCGCGCGCTTTAGATCTTGCTCCGCACTGTATTTGTCCACCACCGAATCAAACATTCGCGCGAATTTAAACCTGTTCTCCTCGTTTTTAAAATAATCCGAAGTCGGAAAAATCCAAAAGCTCGTCTGTGAGTAGTTCACATTTCGCTCAACCTTGAAGTCCTTTGGATTAAAATCCTTATTCTTCTTAACCTTTTCCAAAGAAAGTCCGGTGATGGCTGGAATATAATCGGGAAGCGAATCATCGGGGATTGAGTTCAACGAATTATTTAAGAATTTTATTTTCCACTTGGGAATGGTCAGCTGGTTTTTGTTTTCATAATGCGGATTCGCAACCAGGAACCACTCGCCCTCTTGCCGAATCAGCCGATACGGCCCAGTCCCGATATAGGGCTCGACTGATTTCAGATCGAACTTCCAGTTTTTCGGCAAAACACCGAGCTGATCCCGGGAAAGCGCTTTGATAAGCGCGACATTGAATTTTTTCAGTTTGACCAGAACCTTGTCGTCGCCCGATTCCGAAATACTTTCTATATCCGCCAAAAACTGGGCCGACTGCGACTTAGTCCCTAAATGGCGTTTGATGCTATAAACCACGTCCGCGGGCCTGACTGGAACACCGTTTGAGAAAACCTTTCCTTTGTTGAGAGTGAACGTCATCCGTTT
Source organism: Bdellovibrionales bacterium (assembly GCA_041690295.1). Classification (GTDB taxonomy): domain Bacteria; phylum Bdellovibrionota; class Bdellovibrionia; order Bdellovibrionales; family UBA1609; genus JALHOQ01. The sequence goes on along the minus strand of JAWLHR010000003.1, from coordinate 220,218 downwards.
GCCGGATTCATCAAATGTCCAGGCTTTCGCAACACCCCCGACCACCTGTCCGTAGCGGTCGGAATCCACGATCGGTTCTAAAACTTGTCCCAAAAACATGTGTTCAAGAAATTGGTTTATTTCCACAGGATCTCTTGGAAAAGTCCGTGGAACATATCCGATCGAATAGGATTTGGGCGCCGACTCTTTCAATGATTCTCCCTTATAAGGAAATATCAATAGGCAACTACAGACGAGTAACCGCTTCCATAACGGAGTTCTTAATCTGCGACGCATATTCCGTAAATTCTTTTTCGTCCAGTGAATTTTGGGCTTCATCTAACAAGTCCATTTCGTTGCGAATTGAGAGTCCGAGTTTTTTCCTCGCCTGTATCATGCGAAAAAGCGCATAGAAGGCGTGAAGTCGCCCGATCGGTGGACGCTCCTTTTTCTGAAGAGGCGCGTACTTTAGGTTGTGATCATATTCGGGAACAACCAGCCTGTCGTATAAATTAATCAGGAATAGCTCGTGATGAGCCAGTTCGTGCGCGAGAGAAACACTGAGTTCATCCACGGATATACGGGAAAGATTATCACCATAAAAAACCGCGCCAAAACTATGAGGAAAAGAAGCGCCCAGTACGGGTGCATTCGTGACCCGCACAAAAATCGACAAAAGCGGAAAAGAGCGGGCGATGTCAGGCCAACATTTCAATAACTGGTCTCCGGCTGCGGTCAATTTTCCCGACTCCTCTTCCGAGAACTCAACCAACGCGCCTTCTTTATCCGAGAACACCATTTTCTCGAGTCTTGATAAGAGTGACACGGATTCCCGGCTTGCTTGATTTGGATTGAAAAATCGCTGTTCGCTCAGGCCGTCGATCTCACGAGGATTATGGACATGTCCGTAGTAGATTAAAGCCAGGGAAGTCAGATCAATCGCGGAATTTTGACCGACGACCGCGCCGGAAAGACGGTCCTTGTATCGGGGAGCCAGCTCATTTGCGAACCAGCTCCCTTTTAGAATGGACGTTAGAATGAATTCCTTATTCGATTTGCCAGTCAACTCTTGCTTCATAAAAAACCTGACCCCGATAAACTTCGAGGTCCAGCCCTTCATCATGAATCTGCGCCTTCTGGCTTGCGGTATCTAACGATTCAGTTGAAGGAGATAGCTCGTTATTGACCGTTACTTTTGATTCGATTCCCATCAGACCAAAAAAACTAAGAACTGCAATTACGATTTTTGTAGCTTTTGACATCGTAAATCTCCCTGAATTCCGCGGAAGTTTATACTTATACATGACTAAATAACAATAGAATTGATTTCAAACAACTGGCGCTAAGTAGCTATGGGTATACAAGATCAGCCAGTCACTGCTGAAACACCGGCCACCAACTGTTATTTTGCGGCGGTGGTGCGGCTTTCTGGCGGTTCTTAGCTCGCGCGGCTTCAGCTTTGGCTTTGGCTTTCGCCCTGGCCTTGGCTTCGGCTTCAGCGGCCTTGGTTCGCTCCACGGCTGAAACATAGCGGGCTTTTATGATAACGCCGGTGAGACAATTGGTGGTGAGGGCAAAATGTCTGTATCGAAGATAATAGCCGGCCTCTTGCCAGCAGGTTTCCTCGCGTTCAAACTCGGCCATCGCAAGCACGGTTTTAAAGCGCGGAAAGCCGGCCTTAAAAAACGTCTGGTTCACATGCCTGACGAAATCCTCTAACTTACCATCAAACGAAATGTACAATTCCCCATGGATGGACTCTTTAGGCACGCCGTTGATCATATGAATCACGGTTCGGACGCGCTCGTACTCCGTAAGGTACCAAGGCTCCTGGGAGGCGGGAAACGCGATCGCCGCGGGAAAGTAAAGGCCAAAAGCCAAAGCTAAGCCAAGCCGTCTGAGATCCATGGTCACTTCCTAGAATTGTGTTGAAGAAGTGCTTATGTATCAACCAGCCGAGTTGAGCTCAATTGTAGAATTTGCCATTCAATCGGCGGCTTGCTCGCTAGACGCCACGAAAGAGAGAATCCGGGCCCAATGGTGGGAATCAAAACCCAGAATCCGGGACCGATTCAAGACGGGGTCAAACGGATGATAGTTCATCGAATCCCCCGAAACGGCCACCAGTGTTCCCACCGCCACCAAGACGCCGAAACGGCGGGTCAGCACAAGGGCTCCGGATCCGCCAAAACTACTGTCGCAATCGGCGATCAGAAGTGATCCCTCCTTCTCGCTCGCCGGGTGGGTCATCCGGTTGAAGCAGACCTGCCCCACCGGCTCACTCTCCGGAACTGGATTCACCATGCCCTGCTGGAAAATGGAGGCCACCAGCAAAAACTCACCTTCCCTAACGGGCTGGAAGTCGATGTGAAACGGCCGTGCGCCTTCGATCTTTCGACTGAGTCGTACCACCACGCGGTCATTATTCGGTTCAAGGTTTGGATTCGTAGTGAAAAAATGAGAGCTTTTGAAATCCAGCGGAATTTTGTTCTGCGGATTCGCGAAATTGCTAAAAGTGCATTCGCTCAATGGTTCCCGCCACCGCTGGAATTCATCGAAAAAGCAATGCACGGCCGTCACGATGGTTTGATCACTTTCCACCAAGGCGGCGGAACATTTTCCCGGATTGTTGTGTTTACGTCCCGGGCATCGCACCATTCCCGTTGAATGGCGAATTTTCTCAAGTTCAAATTGATTTATGACCGGCCGCGGACCTTTAGCGAGACTCGCCATCGGCACACGATCGTCACGCGTGCCGATGATAAACGCTTTTTCCATGGGACTTGAGGACAATTTTGGACGTGACAGAGGAAAAGTCGCCCCGGATGGCAACGAGCCAAATAGAGAAACACACAGCACAAGCCCCCGAAATCCATATCGATTCATACTTGTTGAGAAGTACGATTAGCACTTTGCGCGCCAGATAAGCCTTCACCAACCGGCCGGCGGTGGATTGAGAATGGCGCCAGGCGGAGCGCCACCGCCGATACGATGCTGATTGGAAAAAAGAGCATCGCGACTGATCAGTTTAACTGAGTAACCAGTGCGACCACCACCGGCGGCGCAGCTTCCGGGATTGGGAAATCTTAAATCGTCATCGGGTAAAGCGCAGCGACCGAAGTTCCCCATGGCCTCGCTGGCCTGGTAATTAAACGCTCCGGGGCCGGGTAACCAAGAGGTCAAAAGATGGGCCTTGCTGCGGACAAAGTAAAACGCGTCCGGCTTTTGCCTTTGCGCCCCAACGGTCATTTGTTCCTGCACACTAAAGGTTGGAACGGCATTACCATTATGTCCAAGATCCGTTCGAAGCGGAACATCGCCGGGAATACCCAACGCCACCCGGTTGGCGGTCAATTTGTCGTAGTAGTTTCGCGTGAACGATGGCTCGATCGAGTAGTAAGTGATGTCGAAAAGATCCGGTGCGATCGCCGCCAACTCAAAGTTTCGAATCGCGGGCGCGCTTCCCGCTCCATCCCACGCCAGAATATCATTCGGTGAACCCCCGCCCATATCTTCTTTGATGTTCTTGTAAAAATCGAAACTGATCGTGAGCGCGCCAAGTCCGTTCAGCGCATTGAGCGCCATCTTGCTGGACATGCCGAGCGTGTCCCCCGGAAAGCGTGAATAATTCGGTAACCGCCGAGGATCATCGGGCGAGTTCATAAGACCGCCCGCCGCCACTCGAGGCGCCATCAAGCCGTCCACCAACGGGCCGTCGGAGTTGGGCGCGCCCCGGTTCCAGTTGGCCTGATACCAAGGACCGATCCGTCCACCGAACGGTTTGGCGAACGCCCGAGCCACCATCTTGAGACCGGAACCAAACGGGAAAAAGATTTGGCGCGGATTGGTCTCCACCTTCACGCCCATATAGGCCATGTACCAAGGATTTTTCTCCACACCGATGGAGAACTGATAATCCGAATCGGCCAAAAATCGCTCTTGGCGCCACTCGATCAGATTGCCCGCCTGCAATCCTTGGGGAAACGGCGCCATTAAAAGATCGCGGGCGCCCGGTCGCTGGGGAAGATTGGCGATCGGTTGTGGTGAAGCGTTACAGCCGGGTTGATTGTCGACATCGGTGTAAATCAAAGTGGGAATGATTTTGACTTCCACCAACCATTGTTGCGGGTTCACGTTTTCAAGGGAATTGAATATCTCAAACGTCCCGCCGCCGTTTTGAAACGACTGGCGGTTGGCGTAAGTCAGATTTCGCAAAAACGTCTCGCGCGCGCCTTCTTCGACCGGGTTTCCATCCAAGTCGATGAAGTTTCGATTGGTCAGATTTCGCGCGAGAGCGTAAATCACCTGCTTGCGGTTGCGTTGGTCGATCCGGAACGCATGCAAAATGCTCATCGCGAACCACCAGTTATAAGCTCCGTGACGCTGACATTGAATATCGAACTGCTGGCGAAGTTGCCGGGATAAGGCCGCAATCCCCAGGTTTATCCCCAAAAATCCCGCGATCACCTGAACCTCGGGCAAAGGTGGAATGCGAAGATTTTCGCGGTTGCAAAGGTTTTCGCCCTCGGGAACTTCCACCCAAGTCGGTTTGTAAGTCACACAAAGAGTGGGCCGGACGGCGGGCGCATATGGCGTGTCCGACATCTCCCCCGTCCATACCGGGTGAACATTGGCGGCGTCTTGATAAAGACCCATCGTGCCGAGCGTACGGTAACGCCAAGCCAGAAGCTTATAAGATTGGCGAATGGCGTAGTTTTCGTGCGCGATCACGTTGAGCATCTCCGCCTGTTTGGAGGCCAGATAGTAAGCCGCCATATCAGCGGCGTTCTGCAAATTGATTTTATCGTGCACCACCAGAGCCACATTGATCGCCATGGCGAAAAAGACAAAAAGCACGTTGAAGAGAAGCGCCACGAAGATCGCGGCTTGGCCACGCTCGTTAAGAAGCATCGTAAAAAATTTTGACACTGTTTTCGATCACTTGGAAACTAGTCCCATGCTTTATGTACTGATCGGCCTCAGCGCCCTATTCTTTAGTCCAGTAAACGCGGCCCAATCGTCACAAATCATGTTCGAGGGTTACTACAGCATCAAAGCGGACGGCGCGCCGATCGGCTATTCCATTCAGAGGTACGAATTCGACAACAAGAGCAAAACTTTTCTGAACACCACTTTCATGCGTTTGAAAATGGGCGAAAAGGTCATACAAGAAAGCCTCAAAGCTAAAGCCAATAACAAGCTTCAGCCCATTTCCTACCAATACACCTCACAAATCGACGATCAGTTAAAGGCAATCGATGCGTCCTTCAGCGGACAAATCATGAAACTCAAAATCTCGGATGGGAAAAAAGTTCGAGAAGAGACACATAAAATCCCTAAAGACACCTTTCTCAGCAGTTTTTTGGTTTACGTGATGTTACAGAAAAAACTGCCGCTCAATCAGGCTTTCAAGTACAGCGGCGTGGCTGAGGAAGAGGGCGCTTCCTATTGGGGGAAGGCCTGGCTCAAGTCCAAAGAAACCAAGGGCAAGTTGACGGTTTTCACCGTTCTGAATTCGTTCAAGGGTGATGAGTTCAAATCACAGCTCGCGGCCGTTCCCCATCCCGATCCCAATGAAAAAGACAAGTACGTGAAAGGCGAGGTTCTCAGCACAGAGTTTCCGAAAAACAAAATCACAACCGAACTTGTGGCCTCGCCCAACCTCGCCACCGAAGGTCAGGTGCTTCCCAATAAAACTCTAACGATGTTGTTCAGCGGGATTCCCGCCGGAAAAGTGAATCTCGTGGCCACGCCGGTTGATAAGGAATAAGGCATGCTTCGCTTCGCGATGAGGCGACTGGTGATGATGATCATCTCCTTGATGGGCGTCATTACGCTAACCTTTATGCTGCTCCATTTTGTTCCCGGCGATCCGGTCGAAATGATGCTCGGCGAGCAAGCGTCGGCCCAGGATAAAGCCAATCTCCGCAGAGAACTCGGTCTCGATCAACCATTCATCACCCAATATCTGAATTACTTAAGCGACCTCACCGCCATGGATTTGGGCCGATCACTTTCACTTCGAACCCCGGTGAAAGACGAAATCATCAAACACTTCCCGGCCACTGTTGAACTGAGCATAGCCGCGCTCGCGTTGGCTCTTTTTATCGGTTTACCTCTTGGAGTCACTTCCGCGGTTCATGGCGGCTGGCGTGATCGCGTTTGCCACATCTACACCCTGATGGGCATGAGCATCCCCGGCGTGTTCCTTGGGCCCATATTAATCTACATTTTCGCCATTCAACTGAATTGGTTCCCCGTCAGTGATCGCGACGGATGGGCGCATTTGGTTCTGCCCGCCTGCAGCCTGGCGTTCCCATTGGGCGCGGTCATCGCGCGCATGTCACGCGCCTCCTTATTGGAAGTGCTCCAGGAAGATTATATTCGCACCGCCCGCGCCAAAGGGGCCGCTGAACATGTGATCCACTTCAAACACGCGCTTCGCAACGCTTTGATCCCAATCGTCACCGTTGTGGGCTTGCAGTTGAGCGCGCTTCTCACCGGCACTGTCGTGACCGAAACGATCTTCGACTGGCCGGGAATTGGATCTTTGATGTACAGCGCGATTCAACGCCGGGATTATCCTTTAGTGCAAGGTTGTGTTTTGCTGGTCGCCACCATTTATGTTTTGGTCAACCTTGCCACCGACCTGATGTATGGCGTGGTGAATCCGCGTGTGCGCACCGGTGGTGAGGCATGATCAAGATCATCTCGGGCACCGTGATCGTTCTTGCCATCGCGCTGGTGGCGGTGGCCGCGCCATATATCAGTCCGCATGATCCTTCGGTGATGTCGCTTCCTGATCGCCTTGAGCCACCTTCCGCGCGTCACTGGCTGGGTCTTGATGAAAACGGCAGTGATATTTTGTCCAAACTCATTTACGGCTCGCGGGTGAGCCTGGTTGTGGCGATCAGTGTGGTCTCGGTGAGCGCGCTGATCGGACTCATTATTGGTTCTTGGGCGGGCTATTTCGGCGGGTGGTGGGAACAAATTTTTATGCGTATCACTGATATCTTTTATGCGTTCCCCGGTTTTTTGATCGCGCTGGCGCTGGTGGCGGTGCTTGGTCCGTCGGTATCTAATCTGATTCTGGCGATGAGCGTAACTTCTTGGACAAGTTTCGCGCGCCTCGTGCGCGGCGAGGTTCTTCATTTAAAGCAACGTGAACACGTGCAAAGCGCCCGTGCGGTGGGCGCTGGAAATTTACGCATTATTATTATTCACATCTGGCCGAATTTACTCGGATTGGTTTTGATTCAAGCCACTTTCGCCATGGCCGGAACCATCATTTCGGAATCGGGTTTAAGTTTTCTCGGTCTCGGGGTCCCGAGTAACATCCCGACCTGGGGATCACTGCTCAACTCCGGACGTAGAGTGATGACGGAAGCCCCGATGATCGCTTTGGCTCCCGGCATCGCGATCATAGTTTTGGTTATGGGTTTCAATTTACTTGGCGATGGATTGAGAGAGCACCTCGACCCACGTCGAGATCGCAACAAGGTTTGATTTTCGCCAATTAAACCAGGAGAATAAATTTAGTTGTGACGGAAAAATTAGGTCAATTACTCATAATTGGAATTCGAGGACCCTCGCTCACCGCCGATGAAGCCGATTTCATCGTGGCCAATAATATCGGTGGCGTGATCCTTTTCGCTCGCAATATCGAAAGCCCCGAGCAGGTGCACGAGTTGTGCACTTCCATTCAGGCGCTCAGGCATAGAACCAGGGATAAACTCCCGTTGCTGATCGGAGTCGACCAGGAAGGCGGCCGAGTGGCTCGCATGAAGCCGCCGTTTACGCAGTGGCCGCCGCTCAGCTATCTCGGCAAGTTGGATTCAACGTCAGTGGCGTTCAAGTTCGCGCTCGATATGGGAACGGAATTGCGCGCCGTGGGAATCAACCTTGATTTCGCTCCCTGCGTGGACATCCTGACGAATCCGAAAAATGAAGTGATCGGCGATCGCTCGGTGGGAAGCAATCCTGAGCAGGTGGCGAAAATCACCTCCGCCTTGGTGCGCGGATACATCAAAAGCGGAATCATCCCTTGCGCGAAGCATTTCCCCGGACACGGCAACACGCTGCTGGATTCGCATTTTGACCTTCCGATCGAAGACGCGGACATTGAACGGCTGCGCTCGGTGGAACTTGTACCTTTCAAAAAAGTTTTTCGCGCGCGGCTGGATATGGTGATGACCGCGCATATTAAGTTCCCCAAGATCGATCCGGATTGGCCGGTCACATTGTCTGAGAAATTTCTCAAAGACATTTTGCGCAACGATTTGCGCTACAGGAATTTGGTGATCTCCGACGATTTGGACATGAAGGCATTGGCCAGTCATTATCCGGTCGAAGAAATCCCGGTTCGCGCACTCGCTGCGGGATGCGATCTCCTGTTGTACTGCAATGACTTTGATCATCCGAAGGTGGCGCTCGAAGCTTTGAACAAAGCCAGCAAAGATCACAAGCTGAGCGCGAAACAAATCGATGAAAGCTATAATCGTGTTGTGGCGTTAAAGAAAGAAGCTTTGGCCCAGCCGGATCCGGTGGAATTCAGCAAGGCCTCCACCCTGATCGGCCACCCCGATCATGAACGCCTGGCCCAAGCCATCAAAGCGGGCAGCGTGCCCGCCGACCTCCTCACAACCTAATAATCGGCAGCTGACAATTTGCGGCCTCGGCCTGAACGAATTACCCGACCCGCCGTTCGAGCGGGCGGAGAACCCCATTTAGAGACTGGCATATAGGTTGTAAACCTTGAAATCCGGCTCGCCGTCCAAACCAAGGAGGGTTAGGCGCGGCCTCTGAACGACAAGGATAGGTTGTATGCGTTCGACTTTATTTCTGACTTTATCTCTGATTGTCCACGCCGTGTGTATTACGGCCTTGGCGATCAGCCAGTTTAAAAACCTTGAGGCCCCATCAGGCAGCCCCGTTGAAGTGATCATGGGCGAAAATTCCCTGCCGGCGACCGGCGATAACGGCAATGCCGCTGAAACCGCGACAGGTGAGATCAAGGAAGTCGCCGCAACCGAAGACGTTAAGGCCGAAGAAATCAAAGTCGAAGAAGTGAAGCCCGCTCCCGCTGTGGCAAAGAAAGAGGAACCAAAACCCGCTGTTGCCGCCAAGAAAAAACCGGTGAAAAAAGCTGAGCCCAAAGTTGCGACTGTTCTCCCGCCCAAGGAAAAAGTGGCGGAAACCACTGAACCGCTCAGCCCAGATATCGACGAAGCCGTGGCTATTCCCGAGCCCGTAGTTGAGCCAGTGGCGCAAGAGCAACCCATTTCACAAGAACCGATCGACAAATTGGATTTGCGTCCGATTAAGGAAACGCCGCCCCCCGGCGTGATGGCCGCGACCGACGAAGATGTCACCGAAGCCGTCAGTGAAGACGTTTCCGCCGCGGCAGCGGTTGAAGCGGAAGCCGCGGCCGCCGAACAAACGGCCGCCGCCGGACTCGGCAAGGGCGGAACCACAAAATCAACCGCCGTCTCTTATTTAACTTTGAAACAGTTTAGCGGTAACCCCGCGCCTGTTTATCCGCTTCGCGCGCGCATGGAACAGCGCCAAGGGCAAGTGGAATTACTCTATCGCGTGACCAAGGAAGGTCGCGTGGCTGATCTTCAAATCGCCAAGAGCTCGGGTCATGCCGACCTGGACGAAGCGGCTTTGAAGGCTGTCGTTAAATATCGCTTTGTTCCCGGCCAAGAAGGCTGGGCTCGCCATCCGGTGATCTTCGCGATCAAAGGCGAAGCCACGGCCTTGCCGTCCCGCTTACGCCAGGGCGGCAACAGCGCTTCGGTGGAATAAAATCGACTGTTAAAGTTTCAGTCACCGTCAGATATTCTCTATGTCTAATCGGCTAAATTAGAAAGCGCCTGGCATTGCCCTTGCTTTCCTGACCCTTGGGAAGATGGTATTGGGGGGTGTTCATGGGGTTTTTCACGCTCGCGGGTCTTATTTCGGGAATCTTTTTCGGATTCACAAGTTCTGCACAAACAGGCCAATTTCGATTAATCGCGCAACACTCTGATCAATGCTTGGCTATTGCTAGCGGTTCCAAAGGCAATGGCGCGGCTCTCATTCAAACTCGATGTCAAAATTCAACGAGCCAGGTTTTTTCGTTAAGAATCGCGCCCAATGGAGCTTACTTTTTGAGTCCCCGATCCGCGCTCTCAAAGTGTGTAGACATACATAATTGGTCCACTGAAAATTTTGGCCGCGTTCAGCAATGGCAGTGCAATGAGGATGGTTTGAATCAGCAATTCAAGTTTATTGCGCGGGGAAATGGCGTATTTTCCATTCAGAACATCAATAGCGGGAAATGCTTGGATGTACCTGGATTGTCGCGGCGATCAGGTAAGCGGCTTATTCAATATACCTGCAACGACGGTCCTAATCAGAATTTCAAAATGGTGAGCTTGGACGGAACGCCACTACCGGGAAGTTCGGCTCCGGCACCCGCGCCCGCACCTTCACCTACACCTCAACCTGCTCCAACTCCCGCACCCGCACCTGCACCCACTCCAGCTCCGGCGCCGGCACCCGTTCCACCGCCGTCTTCAAGTGACATTCGCGTGGGGCCCGAGTCCAACTTACAAAGCGTGATTAACAATGCGAAGGCCGGATCGGTGATCGTCTTTAAACCTGGAACCTACTCCATTTCGTCGCCTCTTAGACTGAAATCCGGTGTCTCCCTTTATGGTGAACCCGGCGCGATTCTCCGCGCTTCGGGCGCGAACGGCATCATTTCCGGACAAGGCGTATCCGATATCGTCATTTCAGGTTTCACCTTCGACGGTGGAACTCGAGGTGGCCCGGGCGACGTGTCTGGCGCCATTTACCTGGATCGCGACGGATCACGCTTAAGCCAGAACATTCGTATTATAAACAACTCATTTAACAATTGGACCCGGTCCAACGCTCTCTGGCTCTGGCACACTCAGTACACGTACATCCAAAAGAATACGTTCCGAAACAATTACCAAGCGGTCACCTGGCGAAATGAAGAGAATGGCTCCTCACCGACGATGAGAATGCTCGTCGTCAGCGACAATATTATTGACGGAATTTCCCGCATGGGAATCGAAACCGGCTTCTTCTCGCCGACCTATGATGTCCATATTGACCGGAATGTCCTTACCAATTCCTCAAGTACGGAACCCATGCTGTCTTTCGTCGGACGAGTGGATTCAGGAACCTGCAGCGGGAATCGAATCGATGGTGTTCATTGGGCGCTTGAATTCGGTAATGGTTCACGATCCATATTCGCTGTGACCAGCCGGGATAATGTCGTCACCAATAGTGAGTGGGCATTTAGTCTTTCCCACTCTCCCGGCATCGTGGTCGAATCCAATGTGATTACGAACTGCCGCAATCCATTTAGTGAAGACGGCGGTTATGACAACACGGAATGGATTGGCGTGAATACCATAAATGGAGTTCAGCGGAGCGGCTGGGTCGGCCCCGGATCGCGGCAGCACGGCCCTTACCCGCTTTCATCAAAGCCGAAAACCTTCGAAGCCTCGCCAATGCCGTGATCAGGGCAATGGCGAACGGTTAGCCGCCCCCTCGGGGCGGCGCCAATAACCGAAAGAAATCGTCCCAAGCATAGTCCAAGGCATCTTTTCCCGCTGGAACGGGAATTTTCGGTTTGATGCCCGTCTTCTCGATGAATCGGCCATCGACATAGCTGTTGTACGAAATGGCCATGTGAAGAAAAATGCCTGAATTCTTCAAGACGACGATGCCATTGTTTCCAAAATGAATACAACCGGCCGTGTTTTCACCGACAGTTTTGACCAGCGGATTGTATTCGAAGAAATCCGTGGTGCTTTCGCAACTTGAGGCACACTCGGCGTCGATCAAAATGTAAATCGGTTTTTTTATACTTTTCTCCCAATCAAATTCGCCGCCCCGGTCTTCCTCGGAAGGTTCTTCAATTTCTTCACCGTTCAATGCCTTATTTCGTTTCTCAACAAATTGATCTCTGAGTTCCAATATATAATTTGGGACTTCCTTGCCCTGAGCCTTTCTCGCTCGGGCGAAATACCCGAACAAGTTCACGAATAACTGCATCGATTCAGGGGTGGAATTCGTCCATTGTTTGGCGTAGGGATCTTTAAGTTTACTTCCCGCAAGTAAGGTTGAAAGCTCATACCCTTTGGAATCATCTCCACCACCGTTTCCGCGCATATCCAAAATGACCAGATCGGCGGCCGGCAATTTTTGCTGGACCCCTTCCAAAAAGCCATTCCAAACAGGGTTGGTGGAACTTGGGAAATATGTGATCGAAATCAAAAGAGCCGTTTTGTTTTTTCTTTTTGCAATTTCGGTTTTCCAGGGAACTTCACTTTTGGCGTAAAAATTCTTACCCACCTGTCCTCGTCTCATGTTGCGGCTCTTATCGCATCGCTCACCTTTTAATTCAGCGCTCAGGTGGTTGTCAGAGACCGCACTCATGAAATGATCAATCCGGGCGCATAAATCCGCCGCCGTCATGGAGCCGCTCAAGCCCTCGATGTTGTTAACCAATGTTTCAAATTCACCTTTGGGAAGAAACTTCTTTCCGCTGTAGGCGGTGTTGAGCGCGTATAAGGCTTGCGCGAGATCGTATTTGATTTCACCGTCGGAAAGTATTTTGTCAGAGTCTTTGTTGATCGATTCAGGTAGCTCAATGAACCTGAAGTCTTTGTGGGTGGAGACCGCGTGTCCGGACAGAACAATGGGAAGTAATAAGAATATTATTCTAAGCATGGACGTACTTTTCCCATAATTGACTTCCAAAACGGAAGTCACGCCGCGAAAAACCTAGCTATCAGGAAAGCGAAAATTAATCGCCGAAGAGTTCTTTAGCCGAACGAGTGGTGCCCTTGTTGCGGTTTTGGGCTTTGCGCTTACGGCCGGCTTTGGACTTTTTGCGCTTACGGCGGAATCTGGTGATTTTGGTGGCCGATGCCATATCAATTCTCCTAAAAATCGAAGTACCTGCAAAAATGCCTAGAGGTCGGGCACGCTATCAAAAGGGTACCCTCATGTCAACGCTATGCACCGCTCCCCCGGTCCCTTCCGCGTTCTTTTCGAAAGCGTAGTCAATTTTAAGCCGGGGACCGTTAAAACCAAGGCCCGCGGTCCATATGACTTGATCCGCCAGTTCATCCCGCCGGTATCCCGCCCGAAACAGGAAGTAATCGCTGATCATGGTTTCAGATCCCAACATATAAGCGAGCTTTTTATCGGGGTTATGCCTTTCCATCCGAGCCACATCAAAGCGAAGCCGGGCCATGTCAAACACCGTCGCGAAAACCCCCAGTGCCTGGTTCATGTCTTCACGTAGGCCCATCGGTACGTCGGATCCCGGTTTGGCGATATTGTTCAGAACATAAGCCACGCCAATGTCTTCGGTGGCCAAAAGCAGAAAACCCAAAGAGGCGTTCCATTGAGTGAAGTCACGCCCGTCCTCAAGGTCATAAATCAACCGGTAGCCCGAAAGCCCGATCGCAAAGCGGTCCGAAATATTTTTGCCGATCGATAAATGCCAAGCTTCTCCGTTCGCGGCGGATGCGGACCGACCCGTATCACGAAGGCGGATGTAATTGAGCGCCCCTGGAAAATAAACATCTTTGCCGGCATCAACCGCGCCCAAACCCCAGGCGTTTCGGTGCTGGTTCGCCGCCGCGTAACCGTCGTGGTAATAAGCGATCATTTCCGGTTTTTGAATGAGCGACACCAGCGCCGGATTTAAGAATACCCCTTCAATACCTTCCAGTCCGGCCCGGCCCGAGCCGCCCAAGGAAGTGGCGAGCGGACCTTTAAAAAACTCCGCCCGGGCGGAATATGAAACAACCAAGCTTAACATTAAAAAGGTAACTCGCTTCATAGTCTGGAAAGACTATGAGAGCTTAGCGGCGAATGCAAACACTGACGAAGTGCGGACACATGAATGAAGTGTTGTTCACGCAAGTGGCCGATCCGTATTGAATGGTGCGATTATTGAGCTCCCCATAACAATAGTCCCCGGTCCGCTTTGGCATCACACAACGGTTATTCAAATCCACGAACCAGTCCTCAACCCTGAGAACCCGCCGGATCGCACTGAGCATTTGTTGCTGATTGGTGTCGTTGTACCGGTCCACGGTCGGATTACAGATCACTCGGCCGGCCCACACGTCCTCAGGCCGCACAATCACGAACTGATAATCCGAATTGCAATCCCAAGTGGCATTGATTTGCGTTGGAAAGGAGGTCTGTAAATCGACTTCTTCCACCGACGCCAAGGCGCGGGTTTCACCTGAAGTGTAACCCTGGGGCAACCTGAAGCTTAAGAAGTAACCGCGTCCGTAAATCGGATGGGCGCCGCCCGGTGAGGCCGCCGCGTCCGGCGGTGAACGCAAGGTGGTGTCCAACTCATCACTGCTACCGGAATAGCCGGCCACCAATAATGACGTCCGTGAGGACAAGTTGTTACGGGTATCCTTCACGACGTTTTCGAACTTGTAAAAGCGAAGACTCGCTTCGATCAGCCGTTTCGGATGGGGACCCGGAAAATAGTTGATCATTTTCCCCAAGGGAAGACCGGCGAGCGGACCTGAAATGACGTCCGAATCCAGAGGGGGCAAGAAGGCTTCGATTTCCTCGCCGACCCGTAACTCTTCCGAGATCCACGGCGATTGATAATCGGCCGCCGCTCGAATCGAGAGATTAAACAAAGTGTTACCGTTCACTTCGCTGCTGGCGAAAGCGCGGGCCCTTTGCGTAGTGGAATAAAATTTGGTCGCGTCCCGGAATTCCTTGGTTAATTCCATTCCGCTCATATTGGGAACGTAAGCTCCGGCGCGAAAGGTGAAATAAGCGCGAGGTTCAACCGCGTCTTTGATTTCGGAACAGGACATGTGGGCGATCGTGTCCAATGTGGCGGATACGGCCAATGGGAGCTTGGATTGAAAGCTCTGCGCCGTCGCGGTAAAGTTTTCTTCCGGCGGCTGGGCGCAGTTTTGGAAAATCAATAGGCTGGCCACCGTAACGACCATTAAACCGTGTCTCAGTTTGAGACTAGAGGGCATAACCGATCACCTCTGGGATCTTTATGAAACTGTATCGGAATACTGCACCAAAGTATGAGCATAAATTGACGATTTCGCCCCAGTGTCTCATTTTAAGAAGCGCATGAAGATTCAAAAAGCCGTCATTCCAGCCGCCGGACTCGGGACGCGTTTTCTCCCCGCCACGAAAACCATCCCCAAAGAAATGCTCCCCATCGTTGATAAACCGATACTTCTATACATCGTCGAAGAAATCGTGGCGGCGGGAATCACCGATATCGTTTTGATCCAAGGCCGCAATAAAACCGTTATTGAGGACTTTTTCGATAAATCCTTCGAGCTGGAATACACGCTTAAAGACAAACGCGAAGACCTTTTCCGCCAGATTCAGGATATTCGCGAAAAAGTAAACCTGATCAGTATCCGGCAAAAAGAAGCTCTGGGTCTCGGCCACGCCGTGCTTTGCGCGCAACCGGCCATCGGCGACCAACCGTTCGCGGTCCTTCTTGGGGATGAAATCATGTTCCGTCGCGATACCTGGCGACCCCACGGCATCGGCCAATTGATTGAAGTGGCGCAAAAGAATTCCCAATCCGCCGTGGCCGTGATGGAAGTCGCGCCCAGTGAAGTCAGCAAATACGGAATCGTCGCGGTTGAGGAAACCGGCCGAAACCTTTGGAAAGTCACGGATGTCGTGGAGAAGCCGGCGCTCAATCAGGCGCCGAGCCGCCTGGCTCTTCCGGGACGCTATGTTTTTGACTCCAAGATCTTCACCTATTTGAAGGAAACGAAGCCGGGCAAAAACGGCGAGATCCAACTCACGGACGCGATGGCGCAACTCGCGAAGGATCCGGATAAAGGAATGACGGCCACCGTGCTTGATACCGTGCGCTTTGATGCGGGCGATAAGCTTGGTTATTTGCAAGCCAATGTTGAGCTCGGAATGCGGCATCCCGAAATCGGAACGGCCTTTCGCGAGTATCTAATTAAAAAATTGGGGGATAAGCCATGATACGAGTTCTGTTGCTGCTATGGACGATGCAAGTCTCGGCCTATATTCCGGAATACGACATGATTGCCTCGCGTGCCGCCATTCAACACGGCCGGGGCAGTTATAAAATCGTCCAAGACGTGACGATTCGTAAAGAAACCGAATCCTTCACGGTCCGTGAAACCTGGTATGTAACTGGAGAATCGGCCATGCGTCTTGTCCTGGAAGGACGCGGACCATTGAAGGGCTTGGTTTCCGGACATTTTCTCTTTCTTAACTCGACAAAGCGCTTTCATGACGGATCCGCGCTTCGCTCACAAAAGCTGGGGGACGAATGGCTGGAGCCCCTGTTCCATTTTCGCAGCAGCAAATATTTCCGCAGCCGCCTCGTCGCATTGGACGTGGCACCGAAAGAATCCCTGCGCGACCGGCCCCCGCTTCCTATAGACAGTGATCCCAGCACGAAATACACGCCGCCGTCTTTCATCCGCCTCTCTCGGACCGGTGGAGCCATCGCGTGGGCCATCGGCAAGAATCCGGCGGAAGGCGAATCACCTACCGTTTGGCTTGAGCAAGACCTCTTTGTCCTACGCAAGTTGAAATTCCCCGGCCAATTAATTCTTCGCGCGGATAATTACAACAAATACAACGAAAGATTCTGGTACCCGGGCGAGCGCACCTATGAGTTCGGCGGTTACAAAGTTCAGGTGAACACCGTGAAAGTCGAGCCTTACGGCGGTTCAGTGAAAGACAAAATCTTTCAAGTCAAATCTTTGACGGCCAAAGAAGAAGTTAAACTTCCCGATGTGGAAGGCCTTAAGGATTTCTACCTGAGATACAGATGAGCATGACCGAAAAAGGTTACCTGGTCGCCGTCGACGCCCCTCTGAAAGAGGCTTTAACTTACTTGCCGCCCGAGGGCGTGAGTTCGTTAGAGCGAGGCGCATCGGTCACGGTGCCGCTGGGAAAGCGAACCGCCCGCGGGATCGTACTGAAACCCACCGACAAAATAGACCCCGGCTTGGCTCTTAAACCCATGCTGGGCGCGGATCACACGCGTCCTTTGCTTCCGCCCGCCTACATGGATTGGTTGGAATGGCTGGCGAACTATTACGTCCACCCGCTCGGACAAATCGTTGAAACCGTTTTTCCGCCGTTGCCGAAAGAGGGCCGTGGTTCCCGTAAGTCGAAAGTGGTGAATGACGACGTCACTCCCGCGCCCGCGCCCCATCTCACGGTTGAGCAATCCCGCACCGTCGAGGCCATTCAAAAAACCGAAGGTTTCGCGGTTCACCTGATTCATGGCGTGACCGGCTCGGGCAAAACCGAAGTTTATCTGAGGCTTTTGGATTCGGTGGTGAAAAGCGGAAAACAGGGTTTGGTCTTAGTGCCGGAGATCGCGCTCACACCACAGCTGATCGATCGATTCTCCCGCCGGTTTCCCGGCTCTATCGCAGTCTTGCATTCTCATCTGACCGAGCGGGAAAAAACAGATCAGTGGTGGAGTGTTGTCGAACAGAAAAAGAAAATCCTTATCGGCGCCCGCTCGGCGTTGTTCTGCCCGCTGATGAATCCGGGAATCATTATTCTCGATGAAGAACACGAACCCAGTTACAAACAAGATGAAAAACTCAAATACCATGCGCGCGATGCCGCCATCATTCTCGCGCGAAACCTGAACATTCCCATCGTGCTGGGTTCGGCCACGCCGTCGCTGGAATCCTGGAGCAACGCTCAATCCGGAAAATACCAACTCCACACCATGCGCGAGCGGGCCCAAGCCAAGAGCTTACCGGATGTGGAAGTGATCGACCTGAGGGAAGTTTATCGCCAACGCAAAGAAACCCCGTCCGATCTTCCCCATTGGCTGTCCGACACGATGTTTGAGGCGTTGGAGCAAACTCTGAGTCGCGGCGATCAGGCGGCTTTGTTTTTGAATCGCCGGGGGATGGCGCAAACGGCCCAATGCCAAGCTTGCGGATATAAAGCGGAATGCCCGAATTGTTCGGTCGCGCTCACCCTGCATGCCAGCTCTTACCTTGTCTGCCACTATTGTGATTACAGCGAGAGGGCGAGCGAACTTTGCCCCGAATGCAAGGAAGCACCGATCTCCGCCATAGGCTTGGGCACGGAGAAAATCGAAGCCGAAATGGCGCGCCTGTTTCCGAACGCAAGGCTCGCCCGCGCGGATCGGGATGAAATCCAAAGTCGCGACGATCTGGAAAAACTGATCGCCGATTTTGAAAGTGAGCGCACCAATCTTTTGATCGGCACGCAAATGATCGCCAAAGGTTTGGATTTTCCCAAGTTGAACTTCGTGGGATTGATTTTGGCCGACTTAGGTTTTCATTTTCCCGATTTCCGCGCCAGTGAACGAAGCTTTCAATTACTCACTCAGGTGAGCGGGCGGGCCGGCCGCCAAACATCGGGTCGCGTGCTGATTCAAACGTACAATCCGAATCACCCGAGCATTTCGTACACTTTGGCCGGCGACTACCTGGGTTTCGCCGAACAAGAACTGAACGAGCGCCGTGAACTGCTTTATCCGCCGTTCGGGCGAATGGCGTTGTTTCGTATTCAGTCCGCGCAAGCGGAGTCCGGGAATTTAGCGGGGAAACGTCTGGTTCATCGGGCGAAAATCCTCCAGAACCGCTTTGAGGTCTTTAAAGAAGGCATCCAAGTGCTCGGCCCCGCGCCGGCGCCACTGGCGAAACTGCGTGGAAAGTTCCGCTATCAGATCATCATTAAGTGCGATTCCGCCCAAAAACTAAATGCTCTTTGCCGTCAAATCCTCAGCACGACCGATTGGATTCCAAAAGCGACCAAGGTCCAGGTCGACATCGACCCATTCCAAATGATGTAATCAATTAATGGCGGAAAAGTTAAAGACCCAAACCTGCCCCAAGTGCAAAATGCTGAACGACAATATGTTTACGATCGACGCCAAGATTCGTTCAGCGCTGCAGGCCGCGGGCGTCACCGGAGAAATTCCCGAAAAACTTTGTCCGTCTTGTTATGACCAGATCACGGGTTCCGTCTCGCAAGGGATGAAGCTCCGTCTGGAGCGTGACCAGCGTGAAAAAAACAAAATGATGATGTGGAAGAACCGGGTGCACTTGATCAAAAACGCACGCGGGCTCATGGCGCAAAAGGCTTACGCCGAAGCGGCCGTCCAATATGAAAAATATCTCCGTCTGTTGGAAATGGTCTACAACCTGAAAAAGGGCGAACTCTCTCCGGCGGTTTTCAATAATTCTTCCCGTTCCAAGGAACTCACCGTGATCGCTTCGGTGTACTGGGACCTCGTCCGCATTTACGACACCAGCCCTCGATACATCGATCGCATGCAAACCGCCGCGAATAAACTTTCGCAATTTTTGCCGTTCAGTCCGCTTTACCCGGACATCATCAAGAAAGCCGAACAGTTCTCCCGCTCTTGCAAAAATCCAAACATCGTTCGCTCGTTCTTAAAGGCCACCAAATCGCGCCGCGGACCTTGTTTCATCGCCACGGCCGTTTTTAATGACACGCCCGATGCCGTCGAATTGCACATCTTGCGGGCATTTCGCGATCAGAAGTTGCGTTCGTCCCGCCTGGGTCGAGGTTTTATTTTTTATTACTACAAATATTCACCCGCCGTCGCGCGCTGGATCCAACGTAGTCAACTCAAAACACGCACGACCCGCTGGCTCCTTACAAAAATCACCGAGCAATTGAAGAAGAGCTTGAATTCACCTTAAAATTCGAGGGAGTTTATGGCCATGAACATCGCAATCATCGGCGCCGGTTTGACCGGCCTCTTTCTCAGCCATCGTTTGTATGAAGCGGGTTTTAAAGTCAGCTTGTTCGAAGCCCGTGATGTGACCGGTGGAGCGCTTCGCCGGTCGCTCATCTCACTTTTGCCGGCCACCAATGAGAATCTGGAACTTTTGGAGTGGGCCCGCGCCCATTCGCCTTTGCCTTTGCATTTTCAGGTCCAAGACCATAATCCCCAAACCTACAATGAAGCCCGCTGGCGGAGCTTCGCCGGCTTCGGTGAAACGGATTTCCGAAGCGTCGGCGAACTTGGATTTTTGAGTTTCACCTCGGAGATTCGCCTTGAGCCGGGCGTGGACCAACTCGTCCGCGCCTTGACCGAACAATTGCCGATCACGGTTTCCTGTAAATCCGAAGTGACCGAAATCCGGGTGAACGAGGGAAAAGCCACTCAGATCGTCGTTAACGGCGATAAAGCGATACCGGTCGATCAGGTGATTTACACCGGACCGCTGCCCGCCTTGAATCATTTGATCACCGGGCCTGGGATCTCCGATAAAAACCGCTCCCGCATCGCTAAATTTCACACTTGGACAGCCGTGGTCTTAGACCTCACCCATCCAGCCATGGACGGGGACTTCGACGGCATCATGGTCATCCAGCACAACAGCAAAGAATTTGAACCGGTGTTCGGGCGTATGACTCCCACGGGCTCGCAATGGTTCACGCTGGTCCATTCGGAACAGGCCGACGAACATGAGTTCACCGGACAGTGTATTCGTCACATCAAGCGCCAGATCAAACGGGCGTGGCCAGATCGCTTTAATAACGAGCTGAGCGAGAAAATCTATGTCATCCCGGGGGCTTTTGGGCAAAATTCCCTTAAAAGCAAAGTGCCCTGGCAACTTCAGGAGATCTCTAACCTCTATCTCGCGGATCAAACCCTGGCGACGCAACCCGGGTTCCTGGGCAAGCTAGAGGCCATTCGCGAGATCGAGAAGCTTCTCGCCCCCGCGACCCAGGACGAATCCAAGACCGAATCCCCCGATTCCCTCACCTGAAGATATCTGTTGCCGACCGGAAATCGGTCGTGCTAACTCATGCCGCATAATAACTCACTTTCCGCGGACTTCTGGTGCTGCCTTAGGCGGCTCAACAGCGGTTAACGCGACGCGGAAAGGTGGCTTAACCAGGAGGAAAATCTATGCCACAAATCACCATGAAAGACATGCTCGACGCGGGAGTGCACTTCGGTCACCAAACCCAGCGTTGGAACCCCAAAATGAAGCCGTATGTTTATACGGATCGTGGGGGCATTCACATTATCGACCTGCAAAAATCCGTCGTGAGCGCGAAAAACGCCGCCGACTTCGTGACCAAAGTGGCCAGCGAAGGCGGACGCATGATTTTTGTCGGCACCAAAAAACAAGCGGTCGAGCCGATTAAAGAAGCCGCCACCAAGTGCGGCCAGTACTATGTGACCAAGCGCTGGCTGGGCGGAATGCTCACCAATTTCCAAACCATTAAATCCAGCATTGATCGTTTGAAAAAGATCGATCAGATGCGCGAAAAGGGCGAACTCGATTTCTTTTCTAAAAAAGAACGCGCCAGTATCGAAAAAGAATACGTCCGATTGAATGAGTACCTGGATGGTATCCGCGAAATGAAAGAGGCTCCGGCCTGCATGTTCGTTGTTGATCTGAACAAGGAACACATTGCCGTGGCCGAAGCCAAGCGGATCGGTATACCGGTCGTGGGTATCGCCGACACCAATGTTGATCCTGAAATCATTGACTACCCGATTCCCGGTAATGACGACGCCATTCGCTCCATCAAATTGTTCGCCAATTTGATCGCGGACGCCTATCTCGAAGGCGCTAAGAAATACCAGGAGAAAATCCGCGCCAGCGGCGACAAAGCCAAAGAAGGAAAAGCCGAAGCCGCTGAAGAACGCACTCGCGCGCAAGAAGCTCAAACGGGCGGACCGGCCGTGGTTAAAGTCAGCAAAGGCCGTAAGCTCGTGGCCGCTGGTACCGCCGAGGATGTCGAGATTCAGATGGAAGTTGAACAGGGTGTTTCTGATCCCACGGACGTGACCGAGGATTTGGAAAGCACGGACAAAGAATAAGCGAAGGGTAATGAATTATGTCGATCAGTGCCACTGAAGTTAGAGAGTTACGCGAAAAAACCGGCGCCGGAATGATGGATTGCAAAAAGGCCTTGGAGGAAACCCAGGGCAATTTTGAAAAAGCCATCGATTGGCTGCGAGCCAAAGGACTGAGCAAAGCCGCGAAAAAAGCCGGCCGGGCCGCCACTGAAGGTTTGGTGACGTCCTATATCCATGCCGGCGGTCGTATCGGCGTTCTCTTGGAAGTGAACTCCGAAACCGACTTCGTCGCGCGCAATGAAGAATTCCAAGCTTTCGTGCGTGACGTGGCCATGCACATCGCCGCCATGGCTCCGCAGTTCGTGCAGCAAACCGATATCGACGAAGAAACCCGCACGCGCGAATACAACGTGCTGAAGGCGAAAGCCATCGAAGAAGGCAAAAAGCCGGAGTTCCTGGACAAGATTCTCGACGGCCAGATGAAGAAGTGGGCCTCGGAAATTTGCCTTTTAGATCAGAAGTTCGTGAAGAATCCGGATAAAACCGTGGGTCAGATGTTGAATGAATTGATCGCGAAGATCGGTGAAAACATCGTTATCCGCCGATTTGTCCGGTTCGAGTTGGGTGAAGGTCTCGAAAAGCGGAAAGATGATTTCGCTTCCGAGGTCGCTTCAATGACCAAGGCTTAGTTTTTCTACAAAGGAATTCCCTTGCCGCCAAAAAAGAGCAAATACCGTCGCATTTTATTGAAAATTAGTGGCGAAGCCTTGGCTGGCGGCCAGACTTTCGGAATTCACTCGCAAACCATCAATCAGATCGCCGATGACATCAAAGAGGCCTATGAGCTGGGCGTGCAGATCGGATTGGTCATCGGCGGCGGCAACTTCATCCGGGGTGTGGCGCAGGCCGCTCAAGGGATGGATCGCGCCAGTTCCGATTACATGGGAATGCTCGCGACAGTGATCAACAGCATGGCCATGCAAGACGCCTTGGAAAAGCGCGGACTGCCCACTCGGGTGCAATCAGCCATTGGTATGGCGGCGATCGCCGAGCCGTATATTCGGCGCCGGGCGATCCGCCACCTCGAAAAAAGACGGCTGGTGATCTTCGCCGCGGGAACCGGCAATCCTTATTTCACCACGGATACGGCCGCGTCCTTGCGGGCCATGGAGATCAATGCCGATGTCATCATGAAAGCCACGAATGTGGACGGAATCTACGACAAGGACCCGAAAAAGTTTAAAGGCGCCAAGCTCTACTCGGAGCTGAAGTATATGGATGTTTTGAAAGACGGGCTTCAGGTCATGGATTCGACCGCGATCAGCTTGTGTATGGATAACAAGTTGCCAATAATCACATTTAATCTCAACAAGCCGGGCAATATCGCTCGCGTCGTGCGCGGTGAAAAGATCGGCACGATAGTTCGCTAAACCGGGAGTTAGCCATGACATCAGAGATCGCAAAATCTTCGAAAGAAAAGATGGAAAAAGCCGTTCAGGCACTTGCCGGAGAATTGAAGCGGGTACGCACGGGGCGCGCCGCCGTCTCCATGCTCGATGGCATCAAGGTGAACTATTACGGAACGCCCACGCCGCTGAATCAGGTGGCGGCCCTTTCGACGCCGGACGCGCGCTCCTTTTTGATCGCGCCCTGGGAGACTTCGATTTTAAAAGAAATCGAAGCCGCCATCGTGAAAAGCGATTTGGGCATGAGCCCGATGAACGATGGCAAGGTGATCCGGTTGAAGGTGCCCGAACTCACCGAAGAGCGCCGCCGTGAATTGGTGAAAAACATCAAAAAGATCTGTGAAGACGCCCGCGTCGCCATACGCATGGTTCGCCGGGATGCCAATGACGAACTTAAAAAGGCGCTCAAGGACAAAGCCATCAGTGAAGACGAGAATAAGCGTTTGCAGGACGAAGTGCAGAAGCTGACCGATGAGTATATCAAGAAAGTCGATCAGATGGCCGCTGACAAAGAAAAGGAATTGATGACCGTCTAATGAAACTTCCGCGCCATTTAGCCATCATTATGGACGGTAACGGGCGGTGGGCGAAAGCGCGCCGCCACAATCGCGTTTTTGGCCACATTCGCGGAGCCAAAGTGGCCAAAGCCGTCATTGAAGAATGTGCGCGATTGAAAATTCCGCATCTGACGCTGTTCGCCTTCAGCACCGAGAACTGGTATCGACCGCTTGAAGAAGTTTCTTTTCTCATGCACCTGCTCCAGCGCCAATTGATCCGGGAGCGCGAGGCTCTGATGCGAAATAATATTCGCTTTCAGGTCGCCGGCGACGTCCGCCGCCTGCCCGAACCCGTTCAGGCGGTGGTGATGGAGACGCTCGAGATCACTTCACGCAACACAGGAATGATTCTCACCTTCGCGCTTTCCTATGGCGGACGCCAGGAAATCGCGCAAATGGCCCGCGAGATCGCGCGACAGGCGGCCGAAGGAACATTGTCGGAAGAGGACGTGGACGAAGCCCTGGTGGCCAATCTGATGCCGACCTCTTTTCTTCCGGATCCCGACTTGATCATCCGCACCAGCGGAGAGAAACGGATTTCCAATTTTTTCCTGTGGCAAGCGGCCTACAGTGAAATCGAATTCGAACCCGCGGCGTGGCCGGACTTCAAAATTCATGACCTTCATCGCATACTCAACCAGTTTGGTTCGGCTGAACGCCGCTTTGGGCGCATCAGCGAACAACTTCAGCCTTCTTAAATAATGGCGGACACGAAAACCACCTTTTTAAAACGAGTGATTTCCGCGGTTCTCGCGGCATCATTGGTTTTGGCGTTGGGGTGGTTCGGAGGAAAGTTCGGCCTGTATGTGGTGTGTTCCGTGGCGATCATACTGGGTATTCGTGAGTTTTCGCGTCTTGCGTTTAAGAAAGACGTGATTCCCGCGAGCGTGACTTATCTATTTTGGTTTACGTCCATTCTTTTTTATATCGCCATGACCGATTGGTACGAACTCGGTCTCTTGTGGTTCGCCTTGGCGAATGTACTTTTTTTATCGGGCACCCTTTGGCTTTGCCGATCGAAGGTGAGCAATGACGCGCTCTTACCCGCACTGGCCTTTGGTACATTCGGCATGGCGTATTGCGTGCTTTTGCCGAACTTCGCCGTTCAAACAATAAAAACCGAAAATGGTGAACAGTGGTTTTTATTCCTAATGATTGTGGTGTTTTTCGGCGACACCTTCGCTTATTTCGGAGGCCGGTTTTTCGGTAAACACCGTTTGATGCCGGAAGTTTCCCCCAAAAAAACCATCGAAGGGGCCGTGAGCGGATTGATCGGCTCGGCTTTGGGCGGGACGGTTCATGCGGCAATCGTGTTTCCCTTCGTTCCTTGGTATCAATTTGTTTTGTTCTGCATCCTTTGCGGATTGGCCGCGCAGTCGGGTGATTTGATCATGTCGCTGGTAAAACGTGTGGCGCGAGTGAAAGATTCGGGTCATATCATGCCAGGTCATGGAGGCATTCTGGACCGTCTTGATGGAATATTTATCGCCTGTCCGTTGGTATACACCTTCGCGCTTTACGTCACGCCCACCTAAAAAACTGGCGGTGACGCCGATTCCTTCTTACAATCTGATTTATGTCTGCGATTATCGACGGCTTCGGTCTTGTCTTGTCCAATGTGGCTCCTTTCTTCATTCTCCTTGGGTTATTGATCTTCGTGCATGAATTGGGTCACTTTTTGGTGGCTAAATTCTTCGGCGTGCGCGTGGAAACGTTCAGCTTGGGATTCGGAAAAAAAATCCTGAGTTATAAGTACGGCGACACGGTTTATTGTATCAGCGCCATTCCGCTCGGCGGATACGTCAAAATGTTTGGCGATGATCCGAGCCGCGAAATTCCCGAAGATCAAAAGCCCCATGCTTTCTTGGCGAAGCCGGTTATGCAGAGAGTGGCCATTGTTCTCGCCGGTCCTCTGATGAATTTATTTTTCGCTGTTTTCGTGTTCACGGCGATCGCCGGTATCGGTTCCGAGGTGACGGGTCCCTACATCGGCGATGTGGCGGAAAACACGAAAGCCTTCGCCGCCGGATTTCGCTCCGGCGATAAAATCAGCGCCATTAACGGCAAGCCCATGCCCACCTGGAATCACATCCGCAGGACGATTGAAGCTTCGGGCGGACGAGTTCTCGAATTCACGGTGGAGAGAAATGGCGAACCTCAACCGCTTAAAATAGAAGCCTCACCGCAGTTGGCGGAAAACGAGAATATATTCAGCACGCAGCCGATCGTGGGTCAGATCGAGGGCTTCACTCCTGAATCCCGCTCAGCGGTCGTGGGCGTGCGTGATCCCAAGAGCGCCGCGGGTGTGGCGGGCTTAAAGCCTCTTGACTTGATCCTTTCCATTGACGGGCAAAAGGTCAGCTTTTGGCGCGACTTGAATCCACTGTTCGAAAAAGCGATTGAAAGCGGAAAGACCTCGGTGACGGTTCAGGCACGCGATCTCACGGCTCCCGACAAACCGGAGAACATCCGTGAAGTGTCCTTGGAACTTCCGCGTGAAACCGGTTCGGATCTCGTCGCAAAACTGGGTCTTGAGCCGGCGGAGCTTTACATCTTTCAAATCAAGAAAGGGGCCCCCGCGGATCTGGCCGGCGTGCGCAGCGGCGATCGCGTCCTTAGAATCAATAATGAAGAAGTCCATGCATGGACCGATGTTTTGAATCTCGTGAAATCTTATGATCCCAATACGGAAGGGATTCAGTTCACAGTTCTTCGCGACGGCGAAGAAAAGACCTTTCTCATCAAGCCCGAAATGACGGAGTTGATGACGATGAAAGGCCAAGAGGAACGCCGGTTCACCATCGGCATCACTCCCGGATTTATTCCAGCCATGAGCGACCCTGTTTTTTACCGGGTTTCCGGTCTCGGCCAGATGATGTCCCAGGGCTTGAGCGACACGGTGAGATGGACGGAATTCATCGTGATGAGTGTGGTGCGGCTGGTGCAAGGGGAAGTTTCCGCCAAAAACATCGGCGGCGTGATCACGATCGGCCGGGTGGCCTCGCATTCATTTGAAGCGGGACTTTCTATCTTTCTTCAAACCATGGCCATCATTTCGATCAACCTTTTCCTGATCAATCTTCTGCCGGTTCCGGTATTGGATGGCGGACACCTTCTTTTCTACGCCATTGAAATCGTTAAAGGCACGCCGCTGTCATTGAGAAAGATGGAACTGGCCCAGCAAATCGGTCTCATGTTGCTGATGTTCCTGATGGCATTTGCGTTTTTCAATGATATTACCAATTGGCTCAACCGCTGGTAGGCGCGAATGCTAGTTCTTGCAGTAGAAACCAGCGGGCCGACCGGCTCGCTGGCGCTTGGCCGCTTCATCGATGGCCGGCTGGATACATTTTGGCAGAATCAATGGCAGAAAAAGGCGATCCACTCGGAAATCGCCACGGTTCAACTGTCCGAACTGCTCGATAAGGCGAAAATCAAGCTGGAAGCCATTGACCGCTACCTGGTGAACACCGGCCCCGGTTCCTTCACCGGTCTTCGCGTGGGCGTGAACCTCACCCGGACACTCGCCTATTCGTTTGATCGCCCGATCGCTTCCCTCGGCACTCTGGCCCTTTTGGCGAACAAGTATGGTCGCGACGAAGAGTCGGTGTTTGTCGCGATTCGCGCCATTCAAAACTTTTATTATGCCGCGGGATTTAAACTGACCGCCAAGGGTCTGAGCGAGATGTTGGCTCCGAGCTCGGTCGCGGACACCGAGCTTGTGACGATGGCCAACGCCTATACCAAGATCCTGATTGAGAGAAAGACCGCTGATTTTTCACCCGATTTAAACGCCGTCGATTTACTGTACTTCCTGGATCAACGTCCTGACGCGACAATTTTCCGGACCTGGAATGAGATCAATCCTGTTTATATTCGACGCTCCGAGGCCGAAGAGAAGTTGTTGAAAGGTCTGTTGAAAAAGTGAGTTCGAAGAAACATCACACCGCAGAATTCGCACCACTGCGTGGCCGCGTCGAGCCCGGCTCCACGATTATTGCCGTCGGCGGGGGCAAGGGCGGCGTCGGAAAATCCTTTGTCAGTTCAAGCATCGCGATCTTTCTAGCTCAGTTGGGTTATGACACTCTAGCCATCGATCTTGATTTGGGAGGCGCGAACCTTCACACCAATTTGGGCGCGCCTTTATCAAACCGCGGGATCAACGAATTCATTGTGAATCCCGAGCTGGAGTTCAAAGAATTGATTCAGAATACCAACTGGCCCAAGCTCAAATTGATCAGTGGTTCTAGTGACGTGCTCGATGTGGCCAACGTGGATGAGTTGCAACGATCGCGAGTCATGTCCGCGATTTTCCGCTACAAAACCGATTTCACCGTTTTGGATTTGAGTGCCGGAACCCACCATTCGACACTGGATTTCTTTTTAATGGCCAAACACAAAATCGTCGTGATCACGCCGGATCCCTCGAGCATTGAGAACGCCTATAGATTTTTGAAAGCCAGCTTTTTCCGCAAACTTCGCCGTTACGAACACCAGCTTCAGTTGAAAAACCAGATTGATGAGTTGCTGAACAACAAAGCAAAGCACAATATCAAAAATCCGGCGGACTTTATGCGCGTCATCGTCGAGCGCGAACCGGTTTTGGGAGTAAAGCTTAAAAATATACTTAATGATCTGAATTTCGAAATCGTTCTGAATCAGGCCCGCACACGACAGGAAATTGAAATGGGTTACTCACTGCAATCGGTTTGTAACAAGTATTTCGGCTTCCCCTGTGATTTCCTGGTCGGACTTGAATATGATAATGCGGTATGGCAGTCACTCCGCCAAAGAAATCATCTTTTGATGGCGAACCGACAGAGTCACTTGTACGCTCAATTGATGGGCTTGGCGCGCAAGCTAGTCAAATCCCATCAGCTGAAAGCTGTGGTATAATTTTACATCCATGAGTGATCGACAGAACCATCAAACTTATTACGAAATTCTGGAAGTTCCGCCGACGGCGGGACCGACGGAAATCTATAATGCTTATCAGAGGGCGAGAAACACTTATTCTCCGTCGAGCCCGGCCCTCTACAGCATGTTTTCGCCCGAGGAAGCGCAACAGCTCTTGCAGCTGATCGAGGAAGCGTATCAAACACTTTCCCATCAAGCGCGACGCCGCGAATATGACGTCAAGCTGGGATTGGTTCAACCCCAAGCGCCCTTACGAAGCACGAAAGACCAACCCGTCACAAAATACTCGGCCGAAGAAGCCAAGAAAAAGGTCGACGAAAACTGGGTTGGCCCGGTGAAGGTGGTTCGATCCGTGGCGAAGAGCGAAGACCTGCCGAATGGTTTCGCGCGCACGAGGTTCAGTGTTTATGAAATCAATCCTGAAATCGAAGCTGAAATCGCCAATGTCCAGGAATGTGATGGCGAGTTCCTTCAGAAGATTCGCCTTTACAAAGGTGTTTCAATCGAACAAATGGCCGATGAAATTCGCGTTAGCAAATCCACTTTAGTGGCTTTGGAATCAAACGACATTGATTCTTTACCCGTTCCCGTTTTCACCCGTGGATTCGTGGTCGGCGTGGCGAAAACGCTGGGGCTTGATGAAAAGAAAATCGCCGACGCCTACATGAAATATTTCAAACCTAAGAAACGTGCGCCCTGATCGCGAAACCTTCATCGCCGAGGTTGACGAAAATTCCGCCGGTGAAAGGCTTGATCGATGGCTGGCCAAGCTGGAGTACATTTCCTCCCGTTCGCGCGCGAGTTGGTTGATCAGCGAAGGATTAGTCACCATTGACGGCCGAAAACTGAAGGCCTCGTTTCGTGTTTCGCCCGGCGAGAAAATCCAAATCGAAATACCGCGAACGCCGGCGGAAGGACCGCTTGAGCCCTTGGCCGCCCCGCTTGAAATCGTTTACCAGGATGAGGATGTGGTGGTGATCAATAAACCCGCGGGACTTGTGGTTCACCCGGCGGCCGGTCATGCCCAAGACACTCTCGTCAATATTCTGCTTCATCATATTCCGAATCTTTCGATGGGATTCGCCGAAAGAAGACCGGGCATTGTCCATCGACTGGATCGCGACACCAGCGGATTACTCGTTGTCGCCAAAAACGATTCCGCTCATCACGCCCTCGCGGCCCAGTTTAAAAGCAAAACGGCCAAGCGCGTGTATTGGGCGATCGTGGCGGGAGCCTTTGCCCAACCATCAGGCACTTTTCACAGTCACCTCGCCCGGCATCCCACGGATCGCAAGCGCTTCGCCTCCGCCAAGAGTGCGGGCGGCAAACTGGCCATCACTCACTATAAGACTCTTCAGCGCACCCGTGATTATTCGTGGATCGAATGTCGGCTTGAAACCGGCCGCACGCATCAAATCCGAGTGCACATGTCGGAGTCCGGACATCCCATTCTCGGTGATCCGATTTACGGCGGACGATTCAAAAAGTCCGCTCCCCGGCTGATGCTTCACGCAACGGAGCTGGGATTCACGCATCCCCGAACTCATACGGAATTACATTTTCAAACCCCATGGCCACCAGACCTGGAATCGTTCATAAAGAAATTAGGATTCAAAATATGATTGAAGATTTGGAAGTCGACGGCCAGTGGCTTGGATATAAGGTTGAGAGTGATCACGTTCTCTTTGTTTGCGGCGGAAAACTTCTGGACCGCGAAAGGCTTCAGCAAAGTTTTTCCCCATATCAGTTTTGTTTCCTTCATCAGGTCCATGGCCGCGACATCGTCGAAGGCACACCTGGAGAAGGCGACCGGGCGGATGGTCATGTGACAGACCAGAAACACCGAGCCTTGGCGATTAAAACCGCGGATTGCGCACCTGTTTTGTTGGCCTCGCAAGATCAAGTGGGCGCCCTGCACGCGGGTTGGCGAGGAGTGGCCGCCAATATCGTGGGACGATCACGCGAACTTTTCAGGCAAACGCCTCATCTCGCCGTCATCGGTCCCCATATCCGCTTCGATAATTTTGAAATCGGATTGGATGTGCGTGATCAGCTTCTTGCCGCGACTCCCAAAGGTTATGACAGTGGCGCTCTCGTCCGACCGCACCAAACACCGGACAAATGCTTCTTCGATTTGGCCCAGCTGATCAAATACCAATTGCTGCATCATTATCCAGGTATACAAATCGTCGATATTGATGCGGACACGATAACTAATCCCCATTTTCACTCGCATAGGCGTGATAAGGACCAAGCCGGACGGCAATACAGTTTTGTGGTGCTGAAGCGGTAAAAATTTGTTTGAATAAATCGAATGTCGGCACAACGATGGCTTTTATTCAGCATCTTCATGCTCATGGCCGCGGCCCTTGTCGCCGCGGTTCTCACACCTTCAGTACGTCAAGCGGCGCAAGATTACGTGAGCGGAGTGGGGAGGGAAATTCTCGCCACCGCTGAGGGCGATGTGTTGAACGACTCCAGCAAAGCCAAAGTTATCAAGTACCGCGACAATGAAGGCATTTGGGTTGAAGTTGTGAAACTCACCCCGGACGGCAAAAGCGAGGTCATTGATCGAGCCCTGTTGCCTGATAAACACGACGGTCTGTTCAACTATCAGGGTCATGTCACCCGCCTGGCCATCGCGGATATTGATGATGATGGCACCATGGAACTTCTAGCGCCCACTTTCGACCAGCATTTGGTTCCCCACCTGAACGTTTTTCGCTATAACCCGCATATAAAGAAGCTTGAGCCCTATCAGCCTAACAATTCCAATTGAGCTTCTTGACGCTTTGTGTTATAACCAACCGGTTTGAATCCGAGGTGGGGTCATTATGAAATTATTTCAAATAGTTAGCGGAGTTGCTTGCGTCGCTTTTATAGCCTCATGCGGGGGTGGCGGTTCCCGGCGAGTGGCGGGAAAACAATGTCCGGCTAATTACGTTCCATTCACCATGAATTTGGCGGCCAATGAAGCCAGCGTGCCGCTTGAAAACCTCGCCAGCGAACTGGCCGGTGGTGAATACGAATACCAAAGCTCCACGCTTTATTACGTAAATAAATCCACTAATTTTCGGGTCGAAGTGACGGACGCGCCAGACAAGCGCACGGGAAAGTTGGTCGCCAAGACAAGCTGCGTGCGAAACGCCAATGGCGGACTGGATATTGATTTTTCCGTGGAAGGCATCGGCCGCTTGGTTGTTCAAAAAGTCAACCCGCTCGAGTTGTTTGAGATGTCCAATTCGCTCAAAGACCAATCGATCTCGGATGTGCGACGGTTCGGGTTCGTGGTTCGCCATGGGAAAATCGAGCCTGTGGTTTCAGCCACGGACAAGAAATTTGAATCGCCCAAAGATGTGTACCAGGATGTCTCGGAAAAATTTCAGATTCTTTTCATAAAAAAGAACGCGAACGATTACGAAATCCGCTCGATCGACGAAAACGATGCGGAGAAATACTTTCTTTCCATTCGGCTCCGATGGAAGGATCCCGCAACTAAAAATTAAAGAACTGCCCCACTAGCCTGCAGAAAATCCTGGCGAGAATTTTGCCCTTAACCACAGGGCATGCGACCAAGTTGCCCCTATTGTCATTCATCACAAGAATTGTCCGATCGCCAGATGCGTATTCAAAAAGCCGGATTTTTTCGCCGAACCTCCGACGGAAAAAGAGTGCGAAGATTTTATTGCGTTAGCTGCTCTAGATACTTTTCTTATGCCACCTTTCACCCCTGCTTTAGGCAAAAAAAGCGTCACCTCAATCACCGCATCAACAAACTTTTAGCTTCAAGCGTCTCCCAGCGGCGAATCGCAAAACTGCTTCACATTTCCCGAACCACGGTTGAACGAAAATTTCTTTTCCTTGGCCAAAAAGCCGTACATGAGCTTGAACATCAAAATCATAGTTGTCCGCCGGCTACCGTCGTTGAATTCGACGAACTAGAGACATTTGAACATACGAAATGTAAACCGCTCTCCGTTCCACTAGCCGTTGAATCAAAGACCAGAAGGATTTTAAGTTTTCAAGTGGCCCAGATGCCGGCCAAAGGAAAGCTCGCCCGTATCTCACGTAAAAAATATGGCCCAAGACCAGACTTCAGGCCGAAAGCATTGAGTGAACTTTGTGAAAGTTTAAAGTCACTCACCACACCTGATGTGCAATTCAAATCCGATCAGAATCCAATGTATCCGGAAATCTTAAGACGTCACTTTCCTTTAAATTCGCATGAGCGGTTTAAGGGGCAAAGGGGTTCGATTGTCGGACAGGGGGAATTGAAGAAGATCCGATTTGATCCACTTTTTAGCTTGAATCACACGTGTGCGATGCTTCGAGCCAATATCAATAGGCTAGTGAGGAAGACCTGGTGCACAACGAAAATTCCTCATAGATTGCGCCTTCATCTCGCCATCTATGCGGTTTATCACAACAATATGATTCGCGCGGGACCATTGGCTGCAGGCTAGTGGGGCAGTTTTAGCTCTTTCTGGTTTCTTAGCCTTTGAATCACATCAATCAAGGTTAATCGGTCGATGGGTTTCGTAAGATACTCGTCAAAGCCGAAAATCATGGCCTGATCCCTCTCGCTTTGAAGCGCATGCGCCGTCAACGCGGCGATGGCTTTGCGATAGCCTTGCGTCCGCAGGAAAGACACGGCTTGAAAGCCGTCGACTTCGGGCATTTGAATATCCATCAGGATGACATCGTAATCCCCCGCGAGCGCCATTTTAACGCCTTCGGCTCCGTCCGAAGCCAGATCCACGCGGGCTCCGGCCCGATCCAAAAGATGGTAAACGAGCTGTTGGTTATCGGGATTGTCCTCGACCACCAACACGTTAAAACCGCTTAGCTCCCGGGATGTCGCCACATTCTTGGGAAAAATGGAATGCACGTTGGGCATCAACTCACGAGCCGTCACAGGCTGGCATTTGACGGAGAAGCGAAATTTCGATCCTCGTCCCAGTTCGGACTCCACAAGAACCAGATCACCACCGAGAGCCTGGGCCAAACGTTTTGAAATCGCCAATCCCAATCCCGCGCCGCCGAACCGTCGATGTCCGGAACTTTCTCCCTGCTCGAAGGGATCAAATATCCGCTCGCGGTTCTCTGGCGGGATGCCGAGCCCCGTATCGGTCACAGTGCATTCCAATAAGTCCGGTTCCCGGAATTCAGCCTCCACCTTGACCATACCGTATTGCGTGAATTTGATCGCGTTACCAACCAAATTATTCAGGATTTGTTTCAGTCGCGTGGGATCGGATTCAATCATTTCGGGCAAGTTCCGCCAAGTGAACTCAACGGCAAGGGATTGTTTCTTCGTCTTCACTTTGAACTCGGCCGTGGCTTTCACATCTTCAAAAAGATCCCGGGGCGAAAAGGCGATTTTCTCGACGTCGACCTTTCCCGCCTCAATCCGTGAAATGTCGAGAACATTGCCGACGATCCCACCCAACTGCGCCGAGTTTTTGCGTATGATGCTCGCCCAACTACGCTGTTGTGAAGTGAGGCCGTAGGAGTCCGCGAGCAGATCGGCGAACCCCTGAATCACCGCCAACGGCGTTCGGATTTCATGGGAAATGGAGGCGAGAAACTTCGACTTGGCCTGATTCGCGTTATCAGCGGCTTCCTGCGCGCGCTTCTCCTGCTCACTCAAACGGGCCCGTTCAAGGGCCTGGGCGCAAAGATTCACCAGCGTGATTAAAAATGTTTTGTCGGTCGATTCCTTGGGAACGGAATTGTACGAATACCCAATAAGGCCCAAAACTTCCCGGCTGACGATCAAAGGCGCATAGCCGACGGTCTGTCGCTTGGACTTTTCCACAACCTCGCCCACATTGGGAATTTCAGACTTGAATTGCTCGGTCGAGCCATAAAAGTAAGACTCCGGATCTTGCGTGGGATTCGGCAGCGGAACCATGGATTTGGGAACAAGGCGCCACTTGGTCTTGAACTCATCGGTGCAGTTCAATTCGGAGATCATCTCGTAAACGCCGTCCTTGCGAAGCATGTAAACGCAAACGGCGTCCGCATTGAGCGCGAGTTTACATTCATTGGCCACGATTTCAGCCATTTTCTCCAAGGAGACTGATTCGGCGAGCGCCCGGGCGATCCGCTGCAATTGTTCAGCCCGATGTTGATAGCGGATGAGCTCATTGTGAACTGAACCACAAAAATATTCCCGTAAACGGCTTAACCACTTCATTTTCTCTTCCAATTCGTCCTCACGATCACTTTCAATGCGGAATCCAACAGTCGTTCATAAACTT
Organism: Bdellovibrionales bacterium; assembly: GCA_041690295.1. Classification (GTDB taxonomy): domain Bacteria; phylum Bdellovibrionota; class Bdellovibrionia; order Bdellovibrionales; family UBA1609; genus JALHOQ01. The sequence goes on along the minus strand of JAWLHR010000003.1, from coordinate 185,144 downwards.
CCCAGTACTCAGGACTGCCGATTTCCAGATAACTCAAATACTCATTCACACCTGAGTTCGTTGGCAGGGGCGCGTAAGTTTTAAACCCGTAACGATGAAACAACCGGGTCGTGTACTCATCACCCGAGGCGACAATCGTTTTCATGCCGCGACGATCAGCGGTGGTCATTGCCCGCAAGATAAAACGATCGAATACCGGCCGAGGCACGTCATTCGCGAATTTTGCGAGTCGGGTGAACTCACATGTCGTTTCAGGCTTGAAACTCTGGTAAAAACGGCGGCGGTAGGCCAGCGCCACATCGGGATCCAGGCGCTTTTCAAACGGCAATCGAAACACGCGCTGCCGAACTTTAATTCCTTTCGCGATCAAGGCTCCAATCATTGTCGGATGAAAAAAATTGAACTCCCCGTAATAGCTGATCTGGATGGTGACCTTCAGTCGGTCCCGGATTTCGTCCTTTGTTAGCAACGTGCCCGGCGGCAGAGTTTCATCGTGGGCAATCAAACCAAAGACATCGATGTTGGTTGATCCGATGTTGCTGAACTGGAGCATATAAAGATCTTGAGGTGTCAGATATTTTTTGACGTTGGCGTATCTTTCGACCACATGACCGTGAAAAGCCCATCGATAATGGCGAAAAGTCAACTCGGCATCTCGCCGATGAGGCCCATATTTTATGTACAGATTTTCGTTAGGATTGAGGATCATGTGATCGGCGACGATCGCATTTTGCACGAACCAGTCGGGCTCAAAATTTTTAAAACCGACATCAATGAACTGAAAGGATTGCCCGTTCGCATACCAAACCTCGACACCGGCTTTGGCGCGGAAGTTGTCCCGGAGTGGGATTCGCCGCCACGAATACCGCCAGGCGGATTCCTTGCCTCCTCGATACAACCTCACACCCCGAGCCCCGACTTCAGGCAGGATCTGAAAATTATCAAAGCCGTTGATAATCTTCCGGCGATTGAGAACCCATTCATTAAGCTCGAGGAATTGTTCGCAGGTTTGGGGTTGAACCGAGACGTGACTCTGAGAAGCAAATAGATTTAATGAGAGTGCTAACCAGAAAAAAATCAACCCAGCCTCCGCCTCTTTACCGCAGTGAACGAAAGCCGCAAAAGATCATATTTCTTTTGTTTATTCCATAAGAATTTTATGCACCGTGTAATTTAGCGAATTAATGCACTGAGTTATCGCTGAGAGGCTTCCTTGCGCTGGTGAAGATCCCGCCAACTTTTGCCGGCGCGGGCGCGAGGGTCCAGCTGAAAGGTCCTGACCGCTTTTAGATGGTCTTCATAAGTCCGCGAAAAGACATGGGTTCCGTCATTGCGACTGACAAAATAGAGGTAATCCGTCTGGGCGGGGTTCATGACCGCTTCAAACGCCTCTCGCCCGGGGTTCGCGATTGGTCCAAACGGGAGCCTGGGAACCGTATAGGTATTATAGCGGGTCGGCCGCTCGATATCCTCTTTGGTGATGTTCTTTATATATCTGCCGGTCTCGTCCCAGATGCCGTAGATAATCGTGGGATCACTTTGCAAACGCATGTTCTTTTGCAGGCGATTGTAGAACACCGAAGCGATCATTGAGCGCTCTTCAGGCGCGCCCGTTTCTTTTTCAACAATGCTCGCCAGGGTAACAAGTTCATGACGGGCCAACCGGTTTTGACCTTGGGGCGGAAACTGATTCTCCACCATGGAATAAACGGTTTTAAAATTGTTCACCATACTGGTGAGCAACTCCTTGATGGTCGTGAACTTGGTGAGTTGGTAGGTTTCGGGAAAGAGGTAACCTTCAAGCGATGAAACCTCCACGCCCAAAAGCTCACGGATGATCTCTTTGTTTTTGCAAGCTTTGATAAAGTCGTCCGCCTTGAAGAAGCCCTTGGACTCTAGCAATGCGGCCATTTCAAAAATGTTGCTGCCCTCGGGAAAAGTGATCGGATACTGAATGCTTTTTCCGGAAATCAGCACGCTCAACACCTCTTGCGGTGTCATGGCTCGGTGTAAAGCGTATTCGCCCCGTTTGACTTTGGCATCCAATCCGGTCAACCGCGCGATCACTCGCATTTTGAAGGCGCTTAAGATAACGCCTTTGTTCTGAAGGTCCTCAGCCACCTGGCGAAATGAGCGTCCCGCGGGAATCTCAAATACGATTTTTTCTTCAGCGCTACCGGGACCCGCCGAAGTGAATCGAAAAACTTCAAAACCCAGGTAGCCAACCAAGAGCGCCAAAAGAAGGGTAATGATACGAGTCAAATCTCAACCCTTATATTCGAAGTTCAAGCCCGGAGGCATCTGCACGTTCTGGAACGTGGGTTCATCTTCCAGGCTGGCCACCGGCACCGTCGTGTACTTCACCGCGAAATGACCTGACGGGCGATCATTACCCGACTTGTTCATTCCGCCGAACGGCAGTTTCGAACTGGCGCCGTTGGTGGTCCGATTTAAATTCAACACTCCCACCTGGGCTTCGATCAACGCTTTTTCGTACAGCGCGCGATTCTTCGTGAAGAGCGACATAACCAGACCAAAGTTCGAAGCGTTATTGATGGTCAAAGCCTCGTCAAAGTCATCCACCGTGAAGATCGCCACGTTGGGCCCGAAGATTTCACTTTTTTGATAAACCGACGTGGGATCGAATTTGTGGACCAAGTTAATGCTCGGGGTGACGTAGTAGCCGTCATAATCAAGACTCAGAGCTTTTCCTCGCATGAGGCTTTCGGCGCCTTCACGTTTGGCGATTTCCTGATAACGCAGAAATTTCTCAAGTGAATCCGAGCTGATCAGCGGCCCCATGAACACGTCGTCGCGAAAGTGCCCAATTTTGATTTTCTTCGCGTTGGCGTAAAATTCATCAACGAATTGATCGCGGATTTTGCGATGTAAAATAACCCGGCTGGTGCAGGAGCATCGCTGGCCGGCGGTCATGAACGCACCGATCAGTGTTTCGTACACGGCTTTCTTGATGTCGGCATCTTCCCACACAACAGTGGCGTTCTTGCCGCCCATTTCCAGCGCCAAAAGTTTCCAGTATTGGGAAACCGTGTCCTGCTTGATTTTCAGTCCGACTTCATAAGAACCCGTGAATAACACGGCATCCACGGACTCATGGTTGACCAATCGTTTACCCACTTCGGCCTGACCCTGCACCAAATTGAACACTCCAGGCGGGAACTGGGCCTTGGCGAAGGCTTCCGCCATCCACTGGCCGGTCGCGGGTGTTTTATCCGAAGGCTTGAAGACGACCGTATTCCCAGTGGCCAGCGCCGGAATGATGTGTCCGTTCGGCAAATGAGCGGGAAAGTTGAATGGGCCGATCACGCTCATCACGCCTCGGGGCTTGTAACGGATATATCCGTTCACCCCGGGGAGCGCGTTGGGAACCACCTCTTCGTCGACGAGTTTCATTGAGAAGTTGAGTGTTATGTCGATTTTGCTCGCCAGTGCCGCCGCCTCGGTTTTCGCTTCCCACAACGGTTTTCCGGTTTCGCGAGCGATGATTTCCGTGACTTCCGCGGCACCGGCCAGGAAAACTTCCTTGAGCCGCAGCAAATGTTCTTTTCGCTTTTCCAATCCCAAGTGCGCCCACGGCAAATAGGCCGCGCGCGCCGCTTGCACCGCGCGGTCTACGTGATCATATTTTCCCTGGGCCCGAAACACGATGTCCTTCAAATTGGCGGGCGAAGCGATTTCCCAGGATTCGTCCGGGCTCTCCGGCACGACGAATTTGCCCCCAATAAAATCGCCGGCATACTGTAACTGTTTTTCTTTGCTCATAGGTCATTCGCTCCCATGATCGGTGAAATGTAGATTTCTTCGCCGGCACTTAAATTCAACAGCGCCCACGTTTTTTCAGGTAAAACGACGCCGTCATCTTCAAGCCGATACGAACTGGACGCGCCTAAATAGCTGCCATCGCGCAAGAGTCCGATCAAACCTGTATGCGTGAATTGGCCTGAGCTATGCGGCTTCAAAACGTACTTCTTTAAATTTTTAATCAAAAGACAATCTTTGGTGGCGCAGCCCAAATGCGGACCACCGTCGAACGGATCCACCTCGTCTTTGTAGCGAAAGCCGATCCGGTTCAACAGATGCAGCGCGGGTTGGGTTTCGTCCGCCACTCGTCCCAGGACAAGCCGGGCGCGCGAATCCAATAATGTGAGATAAATGTCTTCTTCGGGAAATAAACTTTGGATGAAGCCGTTGTTCTGACTGCTGATTTGATCGGCCTCGGTGTAAGGCATGCCCGTGAAGCGCCGGCCGAGCGCCTCCCAAAATTCACTGCGACCTTCTTCCGTCAGAGGCGGCGCCATTTCCGCGTGCAACTCATCTTCGAAGCGCTCGGGTTCCATGCCGATGTAAAGGAATCGGCTTAAACTGATGAGGCGGCCGATTTTTTCGGGCCGCCGGCGATAGGCGCGATCCACGACGAGTCCGCCCACTTCCGTCGGACCGTCGATATTGGCGTTCAGTCTTAACACCTGATGAATGAAGCCGATTCCCAATTCGCGGCTGAATCGTTCTTTTTTCAAAATCTTGTAACTGAAATTGGGAGAATTCGGGCTGCCGTTCTTCGCCAGAATCAGGGAGCTGCCGACCACCATGTTGGCTTCGACGTCTTCCACCACGAACATGTATTCGGCGTCCGCTTTGCTCAGCTCACCGGCGAAGGCCGCAAGGCTCTTTTCGATCTTGTTCTCGATCACTCTTTTTTCGGCGGGCAGATTGAGCAGCGTGAACTGCCGGGCTAACTCAAGAAGCTGCTGGGCATCTTCACGCTGAACCGCGCGAACTATGAAACTCACAAGCAAAGCCTTTCAAGCAATCGCGTATAGAAATCGATCGCCATTCGTAAATCAGATAATTTTATACATTCATTGGGTGCGTGTGAATTGCCGACACTTTGCCCCGGGCCCCAGACCAAACATTCAATGCCCAAACGGCTGAAAACGTTCGCTTCCGTCGATTGCGCCAATTTACACGGCTCTGGGTTCAAACCCATCTCCGCCAATACCGCCTGTGTGGTTTTCACGAACTGTGTGTCAACGGCCGCGCTGAAGCCACGGCGATAATCTTTGACGCGAAATGTTGCGCCTTCGTTTTGAATCGCACGGGCCAGCTTCTGAATCCATTCCTCGTAGATTTCATCGGTCACCCGAGGCAACAGCCGACAACTTCCGCTTAACACCACTCCATCCTGATCGGTGCGAATACGACCGATGTTGATCGTGGAGTAAGGCGGTGAAAACCCTTCCTCTTTCACCTCTTGCAGATCGCGCTGCAATTCAAGAAGCGCGGAGTAGATGCGCGAGATTTTAGGCAAGATCGGATCCCTGAAGCCCGCCACCAAATCGATTTCCAAAACCGCGTCCGAAGGAACCGAGTTCAAACTGACGCCGCCGTTTAAATCCATGACCGCGATGCCTTCGGGCAATTGCGCCAAATACTCGAGCATTTTCATGATCGCGTTTTCACCCATTACGGGGTTCGACGAGTGCGCCGCTTTTCCGCGGAATATCCGGCTTTGTGTGGTGGTGGACTCAAGAAGATCGTGATCGCGCCGGTAAGCTTGTTCTTCGGGCGAAAACGGAATGGAAATTTCCACGACGGCCAAACCGGTGCCCGCCGTCGCCATTCGCATCGCGGTCGGCTCTCCGATCATAGCGTAAACCGCGCTGATCTTCTTTTTGCGAATGAGTTTAATGGCGCCGCTCATCGCGCTCTGGGAGCCGCCGAACGTCCCCACGAGAACAAACGGAAGTTTCAAATTCTTACCAGCGAGGGCTTTAACCGCTTCCAGCTTGCAGAGAAAGTCCAGCTTAACGTCCGCGGTTCCCAAACCGTAAATCACGTCGTTGTAAATGCTGGCGTTGAAAGGATTGAATTGGGTTTTCGTCCATTGACTGAAATGGCCGGCGTCCACAGTGTCGAGATGGGTTTGCAAAAGCAATTCCCTCTCGGGACGCGCGGGCGCGGGACGGGCGATGAGATTACATTCATCAATCCCCGCGACCGCTTCCTGTTGCAGCTCCACATGCAGACCGGCTTCGCGACAGAGATCCGCCGCGAATTCGGCCACCGCCAAATTCCCATGGCCGGGCGTCGAATCCAGCCCGACAAACTGGCGGCAATGGTCGAGAAACTTCAAGCCAGCTCCAAAACCGACTTCTCGATGATCCCGCGGGCGACCGCGATATCAGCGGAAGTCATCACCGCCGGAAGCAAGAACCGGATGCGCCAGGGATTACTGCCGCAGCCGAAGCAAATCAGACCGTTTTTAAACAAGGTTTTCAGCAGCGCGCCCTGCTTTTCTTTGGAACCATCAAGGGGGGTCACCGCCACCATGAGCCCGAGCCCCCCGGCTTCTCGCAACAGACCTTTACAAGTCGTTTCGTTCAGCTCGTTGAGCATGCCCACGAATTCGCGATGGATGCCCATGATCTTTCCATTGGGGCCCATGTATCCGTCTTCTTCGAGCATCTTGAAAATTTCGAGACCCGCGCTCAGCGCCGGAGTGGATCCAGAGAAAGTTCCACCGAGAAGACCGGGGTCCGGTTTCATTTCCTCAGTGAAAAGGGTCGCGCCGTTCTGCCCAACTTTCGCGATCGTGCAAAGATCGATGTATTCACCGATGCCGTAAGTTTCAAAGGCGAAGAATTGTCCGGTTCGCGTGAAGGTCTGAATTTCATCCGCCCACACGGGGATTTTGTGTTCGCGGCAAAATTCCAAAAGGGGAATGAAAAACTCCCGGTTCGCCGCGCGGTAACCGCCTTCTCCCAACATCGGTTCAAAAACAAAGCAGCAAATGTTTTTTCCGTGTTTGGCCACATGTTCCTTCAAGGCGTTCAAGGTGTGGTCGGCCGGCGCTTTGGGATCATAAAACGGCAACCGCAACACCTCGTTGTAATCCGGCATGTCCACTTTGAACGCGGGGTTGTCGGTGATCTCCGTCATCATCGTGGATCGGCCGGCGAACGCGTTCCGGAAGGTAAGGATCATCCGCCCCTTGGTTTTTTGACGGGACATTTTCAAGGCGTTTTCATTGGACATCGTGCCGCAGGTGGAAAGCCAAACGTACTTCAGGCGGCTGTTGCGCGATGCCAGTTCTTTGAGCTTGCGGCTATATTCAAGATATTCCTGATTGGGTTGGAGATTTCCCTGGTAAACAATGTCGGCGAGCGCGCCTTTCAAAGTCGCTCTTATCAACCGCGGATGAGAATGCCCAAAAAGGTGAATTCCGATTCCGTTAATGAGATCCAGTTTCACGCTGCCGTCGGCGAGTTCAACGTAGGGACCGCGCCCGACGCCCGATCCGACGTAATCGTAATAAAGGGGGCGGCTGCGAACCTCTCCAATCGCACGCACGGTGTCTTGATAGCCCGCCGACAATTCGGGATCCGCCGGCTTAACCCCTTTAATGCGCTGGCTATACACCAGAGCCTGCTCAACCAATTGATCCAGCAACGAACGGACTTCGTTCGCGTCTTTCAATTCCTGCCCAAGTGTTTTTGCCATGTGAATTCCTTTCGGGATTTTCAGTTTACTCCTGCGAAGAGAGTCCGTAAACTTCTACAAATGTGGCGATGGCTTTGCCTTTGGGTAACGCTTACGGCTTCCCCTGCACTCTTTGCTGATGATTTATTCCAAAAGGGATTGGCTGCCTACCAGAACAAGCAGTTCGAGGAAGCGCGTGATCATTTTCAAAACCTGGTGTCACAGGGGCGCACAAGTCCCGCTTTATTTCACAATTTGGCCCTCACCTATTTTCAACTCGATGAAAAAGCCTACGCGATGGCTTTTTGGCGCAAGGCATTAGCAGTCGATCCGCGCTTTCGTCCAGCTCTGGCGGGCCGAACTTTCATGGAATCCAAGTTCGCCATGACTCCGTTCGAGCGCGACTCTCTCAGTTTGGGTATTCGACGCACACTGGAATCGATCTCGATTCATGAAATCGCGTGGCTGTTGGCCCTGGTCCTAGCCATCACGGGTTGGATTTGGATCCGATACATCGCCGCACGCAAGACCGCTCTGGAGCTGGAACAACCCAAGCCCCCGTTTCCCTTCACCGCCGCCGTACTGAGCCTGATTTTGTTAGGCGTTTTGAGCGTGTTCACGGTTAAAATGCAATTTCTCGGAACAGTTCGGGCGACCGTGGTGAAAGCCAACGTCGCCGCGCGAAGCTTGCCCGCCGAAGAAGGCGTCAGCCTGTTTGAATTGCGCGGTGGGAATGAAGTTTTAATCCGCCGCGATCAAGATGAGTGGCTGCAAGTGCAAAACTCGGACGGCGCGAGGGGTTGGGTTAAGAAGGACGAGGTTTTGATCACCAACGAGGGGAAAAAGTTGTGAGCTTCATCTGGGAAAACTTATTTCGAAAAAGTGATCAGGATCAGGACGTTTTCGAAGCCTTGCGCCAGGCGTACGTGTTTCAGTCCCTTTCCAAGAAGGAGCTGCGCTTCGTTCAGGACACGGTTCACGTGCGAACGTTCAAAGCCGGAGAAGCCGTTTTCAGGCAGGGTGAAATCGGTGTCGGAATGTATATCATTCTGCGCGGATCACTCGACATCTACGTGGATCATTCCATTGAAGATGACCTTCCACCCCGCAGCCATATGGTCACGCGCCTGAAAGGCGGTGACTTTCTGGGTGAACTTTCATTGGTCGAAAGCAACTCGCGCCGGACGGCGACGGCCATCGCCGCCGAGGAAAGTGTGTTGATCGGATTCTTCAAACCGGACCTTCTCGAAATTCTCGAAAGACAGCCCGCCACGGGAGTGAAGATTCTTATACGGCTGAGTGAAGTTCTCGGCCGGCGCCTCAAAGAAACCACAATGAAGGTCACCGAACTCAAAGAAGACATTCGACGGATGAGTGAAAAGGTATGAGATCGGTTTCACAACAAACGCTCAGGCGTATCAATCGCTGGAAGCTGCTGAGTCTACTGGTCGTGCTGGTGGGCGGATTTCTCGCCTTGCTATGGGTGGAGAATCTTCTGGTTTCGGCGTTGATCGCGTTTGTCGTCTCCTACACACTCGGCCCGGCGGTCAATTTCATGGAACGCCAGGGGATTTCGCGCGCGTTCGCGACCACGTTCGTTTTTCTGGTTATCGGCTGCGCTTTGATTCTCACCGGAGTTTGGGTGGCCCCTTATCTGGGCGAAACCTTGGCCCGACTCAAAGAAGATGCTCCGCGCTTTATTTTGGGTGTGAGTCATTTCATCGCCGAACTCGAAGCCCGGGTGCACTCACTGGCGGGGCCGCTGGCCACCTTCGACCTGACCTCCAGAGTGGAGACCTTTCTCACCGCCGGAACTCACCAGTTTTTCGAATCCGTCCCAAAATTTTTGCGGACTTTCATCACCGTCATGCTTCTTGGCCCGTTCTTGGCCTTTTTCATGGTTAAAGACGGCCGGGTCGTCCTGCGCGGCGCTTTGGGACTCGTGCCCAATCATCTTTTTGAAACCGCGCTGAGCCTGCTCCACCAAATCAACCTGCAGATCGGTCAGTTCGTGCGTGCCCGGTTGCTCGAAAGCTTTATCGTGGGGCTGGTCACTTCCCTGGGGCTTTTAATTATTTCCTTCCCCTACGCGATACTTTTGGGGTTTGTCGCCGGTCTGATGAACATCATTCCCTATCTTGGACCGATTTTGGGCGCTGTCCCGGCTTTCGTGATCGCCACGGTCAACGGGTACAGTTCCCTGGATATCGCTCTCCTTGCGACGGTTTATATTATCGCGCAATTGATCGACGCGGGACTTCTGATTCCTTGGATGGTCGCCAAAATCGTGGACCTGCACCCGGTCACGGTGATCGTGGTTATGATCGCCGGCGCGCAGGTGCTCGGAATTCTTGGCATGATCATCTCCATTCCGGTCGCCAGCACGCTAAAGGTCACCGTCAGCACGATTTATCGTCAGCTGATCGACACCCGATCCTGAGCGTCCCAGTGCTCAATTGACTTTGCGCGACGGGCTTCTGTACTATGGCTCCCAGATGCGCGCCTTAGCTATTTTGTTAGCCCTCATTTTATTCGGCTGTTCCTCCACTCCCGAGATCGACACGAGCACGGCCGAGGGTGGATTCAAACTCGGGGAAAAGTACGAAAAAGACGAACGTTATGAGGAAGCGATCCAGCAGTTCTCGACGGTAAAAAACAAACATCCGTACTCAAAACTGGCGACGGAAGCTGAACTGCGAATCGCCGATATTCACTTTAAGCGCGAAGAATACATTGAAGCTCAAAACGCTTATCAAGTGTTCAAGGAAATGCACCCCTCTCACCCGAAAATCGACTACGTCACCTGGCGGTTGGGGCTCAGTTTCTTTAAACAACTTCCTTCCACTATCGATCGCGACCTGGCCGGCGCGGAGCGCGCGATTTTGTATTTTGACGAGGTCATTCAGTCCTATCCGAACAGCACCTACGCCAAAGAGGCGAAAGAACATAAATTAAAAGCTCTGAAGATGCTGGCCGAAAAAGAATACTATGTCGGTCACTTTTATTTCATTCGCGATCATTACGAGAGCGCTCTGGCCCGGTTTGAAGGTCTTTTGCAGAAGTATCCCAAACTGGGGTTCGACGCGCGCGCGCTTTACGGCGCGGCTGTGAGCGCGTTTAAAATCAAAGAAATGGGCAAGGCCAAAATCTATTATCAGCGGCTGATGGCAAACCATAAAAACACCGCTGAGGCCGAGAAAGCGAGGCGCGAAATTGGAGACCGCATCTAACGACGACATGTTAACCAGCGCTCGCGATTATTTTCGCGAAAACAAGTACGCTTTGGCTGAGCCGATTTTGAACCAGTTGATTTTGAAAAACGCCAAATCGCCCGAAGTCTTTCACATGCTGGGCACGATTTATTACGACCAGGGCAAATTCAATAAAGCCATCAGGGCGTTTCGCAGGGCTTTGGAACTTGAGCCCACCTTCACGGACGCCAGCGTCGGTCTGAGCATCATTCTCAATGACATCGGCAAATACGAAGAAGGCCGCAAGGTTTTTGAAGAAGCTCGTGAGCTGCTCGCCCGGCAAAACTCGCAGGACGATCCGTACATCAACGAAAAGTTCAGCATCAAACACGATGAACTCGGCGAGATGTATTTTCATCACAGCCGGTTCAAGGACGCGCTTGATCAGTATTACAAGGCGCTGACTCTTTCGAACCGTAAGCCGGAACTGACCATGAAAGTGGTGGAGTGTTATCTTCGCCTGCAAGAAACCGACAAGGCCTTGCGCGAATTGCGAAACCTGATCCGGGAATATCCGGGATTCCTGAGTGCGCGGGTTCGTTTAGGTCGAATTCTGTACGAAACCGGAGATATTCCCGGCGCCGTCGAACAATGGGAAGCCACGGTCCAACGCGATCCCAATCACAGTGAAGCCCATCGCCTTTTGCGGCAAGCGCAGGCTCTGACACAAAGAGGTCCACATGCAGATGCGTGAAGGAATGGTGCCATCCATCACCAAAGCTGAAATCGACGAGATGGTATCTGAAATCGCCCGCGAGATCGAGCGCGATTATGAAAACAAGGAAATCGTTCTGATTTGCCCGCTAAAAGGATCAGTGCTTTTCGTGGCGGATCTGGCGCGAAAAATCAAACTGCCCCAGATCATCGATTTTGTTTACGTGACTTCACCCAAAGGCCAAAGTTGTCGCATCATCAAAGACATCACGGTAGATATTCAAGGCAAACACGTGATCATCGTCGAGGAAATCATCGACGCCGGCCGCACCCTGAGCTTCTTGAAAGCGCGCCTGCTCGCCTCGCATCCGGCCTCTCTCAAAGTGGTGGCCCTCCTCGATAAACCCGCGTTGCGTGAGCTTCCCATCACGCCCGATTATGTCGGACGCACGATCGAGGACCGCTTTGTCATCGGTTACGGAATGGATTCCGAAGAGATCGGCCGAAACTATAACGATATTTACAATTTCGCTCAGTAATAGGTGATCAGGTCGATACTGGCGCGACTGGCGTTCAGGCTGTTACGTCCGATCCATGGATAATTGTATCCCACGCTCGCGATCCATTTTTTGGAGATGCCCGCGCGGGTTCCGCCCGAATGAATTTCGTATTGGGCGCCGAAGCGGGTCTGCACGATCTCTTGCTCGGTGTTGCGTTCGAACCGGGTGCTTTCGCCGGGACTGATTTCGGTGCTGCTGAAGCGGTCCGATGCCTTCATCAGGTACGAAGATTCCAAGTTCAAGTGCAAGCGCGAAGAATAGCGATAATCGAAATCGAGAGAGGCGAACCACCAATCACCAAGATCACGTTTCATTTGGGGATCAATTCTCCGGTTTTCGTCCGCGTCGGATATCCGCCAACGAGTCGTATCCGGAAGTTGCGCGATATAGCCCGTGCGAAATCCCGTCGTCCAAGCCCGGCCCTGATAATCCAATAAGGAAACCAATCCGATATCGACTTGCCCGGTGTCGTCCGAAGTTTGGATGTATTCATCAATATCCTGATTGCGGGCGGTGGGAAACCGTAACATCTGCTGCAAGGACCAGTGCCACGAATAGGTTTGAACCACGCCGAATTGTGAGAGCAAAGTGATGTCGCCCCAATCCCAGCTGGATCGGCGGTCCGGGATTTCGTCGTAACCGGAGTTGGCCAATTGCCGTTCGGAGATCTCTTTGATCTTTTGCTTAACATCACCGCCGCTGGCTTGGATCCGTCGCGAGAAATCGTTGAGCTGTGGCGAAAGAGAAACTTTCGAACGAACAAAGGTTTCACGGCGAGTGAGCGGCACTTCAAATCCGATCATCCAGCGCCGCAAGAGTCCGTAGGCCCACGCCAATCGAAAGCCAATTTCTTCCCGCTCGACTTCGTACTCGGCGAGAGCCGCCAAATCGGTTTCAACCGCGCCGTGCTCACGCATGTATTCTTCCATCTCGGCGCGAACACTGGATTCACTTTCGAGGATCTCTCGCCAGGTCACCGCCCGGTTATAGGCCTGGCCCAGAGGCTGTAATTCACCTTGGTTGGAAAAACGATCAGTGATCTTTTGATAGGACGTTTGAAATGACCAAATCTGCTGACCCGGCTCAATGTTGCGAGCCCGTGTCCAAATTCGAATGTCCTGAAACTGCACCTCGGCCTTGACAAAAGGACAGGCGAACAAGACACCTATCCAAAAAACTCTCTGGAAGAGCCGGCCACCGATCACGGACTACTCCAACACGCCGATTAGCACTAAAAGTTTAATTAAAATGGCTATTTAACGCATTGAATAAAAATGGTCAAGGGGGGATTGGGGTTTTTTTAGGAACTCAGCTGACCAGCATATTCACGACGAAAAAGATCACAACGGAATAGACGATCATCATGACAAATTGACCGGTGATCACGTTACCCTCCCCATTTCCGGCTGCAGCCCCCGCAGCTATATTTCTATTGCACGTCCTTTGAGGCGCAATGTCAATAATATACTTGTGGAATTTCCAAATCTTAACTCAAGATGCCACCGACGAGATCGTAATCCATCGCGTCCGTGACCCGCACCTTCACCATATCCCCCACGTTGGCTTGGCCCTCATTAATGTATGTGACACCGTCGATCTCCGGCGCTTGTTGGGCATGACGGCCGACCAAAAGTAAATCGGTTTCTTCGCTATAGCCTTCCACCAAAACATCGATCGTTCGGCCGATCCATTCCTGATGTTTTTGCCGTGAGATGCCTTGCTGCAACTCCATCAAAAGATCATGTCTTTTTTGTTTAGTCTTCTGGTCCACTTGGTTCGGCAATCCAGCGGCCTTGGTGTTTTCTTCCGCGGAGTAAGTAAAGCAGCCGACTCGATCAAAGCGCATATCTTCGACGAACCGAAGCAGCTCTTCAAAATGCGCTTCCGTCTCTCCCGGAAAGCCCACGATGAACTGCGTGCGAATCACGGCTTCGGGAATACGTTCGCGAATGTCATGGATCGTGCGCTCGATCTTTTCCCGAGTCATCCGCCGGTTCATGCTCTTCAACATCTCGTTGTTGATGTGCTGCAGGGGCATATCGAAATATTTGACCAAGTTCGGCCGGGCACGCATCAACTCCAGCGTGGTGTCCGATACGCCGTCGGGATAAAGGTAAAGAACCCGTATCCATTCCGCGCCGGACTCGTCGGCCAAAACACGCAAGAGTTCATCCGGCGTTTCGCGCGATTGCGAATTTTGCTTACGTAAGTCCCAGCCGAAGTCCGTGAAATCGTGACTGACAATGATGAGTTCCTTCACTCCGCCCGCGACCAGCAGCTTCGCTTCACTTAAAATCGAACTCAGCTTGCGCGACTGCAAATTGCCACGAATCAAAGGAATGGCGCAAAACGAACAACGTTTCTTGCACCCTTCGGAAATCTTTAAATAAGCGCGATGGCGGGGTTGGGAGTTCACCCGGGGCGAATGGTCCTCTTGCAGATAGGTCGGAAGATTAAAATATCTCTTCTCTTTAACGCCGGCGCGGGAGTCCTTTAAAATTTTTGCGATATTTTGAAACTGACCTGAACCGATGAACAAATCCGCTTCCGGCAACCCCTCGACCAACTCATCTTTGTACCTTTGGGTCAGACATCCCGCGACCACCACTTTTTTAACGCCCGCGGATTTTTTAAGCTCGGCCATCTCCAGAATCTTATCGATTGATTCCTGTTTGGAAGCTTCGATGAAGCCGCAGGTGTTAACCACCACCGTATCCGCTTGCTCGGGATTTTCCACGACCTGATATCCATCGCGCATCAGCGAGCCCAGCATGATTTCGGTGTCCACCAGGTTCTTGGGGCAACCCAGACTGACGAAATGAACTTTCTTTGAAACCTCTGTTTCTTCCATCACAATTCCGTAAGCTCGGAGCCTTTTGGAGGTTTGTAAGCGAATTTCGCGGCATCGATCCGCTCGCGCACGACATCATCGAACTCAATGCTGATCCGGTTGTCGCGATCATCTTTATAAGTCACCCGTTGCAACTCTTTATCCCGGAGCGCGATTTCCAAATAGCGAACTTCGGTTTTCGTGCTTCGGCGCGGTTTAAACGAATAGACCTTCATATCGCCGGATTTCTCTTCTTTGATCAAATCGAACGACTCAAGAACACTGGCACGTCCGAAAAGCGAAGCCAAAACCGAATCACTGCGTTTCAAGCTGCGAGAGACGACTTTGATAACCTGGATCCGTTCGTCGTCGATCTTCGACTCCATCCAAATCACGCGCCCGTCATAGACCAGGGTGGTGAAATCCGGCTCACCCATTTCCATGCGAAGCTTGCCTTTTGAGAAATAAAACCGGCCTTCCGCGACCGTTTCCGTCTCCATGACTTCCTGAACAACCGTTTTTTTGACTTTCGCGCGAAAGGCCTCGGCCGAGCGGTATTTGGTTAATACAGCGTTCACTTCGCGCACGGACGACTTCGCGTCGGCGAAAGAAAAGGGCGAAAAGATAAATAAACAAAGGAGGATAGATTTAAACATTCGGTTTTTATAGCAGCGGCCGGAAGTCACCGCAAGGTCGCCGGTCGATTAAACACCAATGCTCGCAAAAAGCAGGCCTGTCCAATGCCTCATAAGCCGCCCTCGCGGTCGCGCCCGTGGTCACGATATCGTCAATCACCACGACACTCCTGTATTTCATGCACAAATCAGATGAGCGGAGCTGAAAGCGAATGGCCAAGCGCTTCTCCCGGTTCAAATTCTTTTGTGAGCGGCCGAGCACCGGAAGCAGAACATCCTCAACGGGACACCCGAGAATGCGGCTGAGGGCGCGGGCAAAGCCAAGGGCGTGATTCGGGCGCGGTCCTGGGATCGGAATCAATACGGCGGACTTGGGAGGCGGAGAGGGATGAGATTCAACCATCCACGTCGCGAACTCCAGCCATGGCCCGGTCGACTCACAGGCTTTATACGCGTAGGCGAGCCGGGGGATTAAGCTTATGTCCCCTGGACGCCAACGAAAGAGACTCCGGATGGGAAAATCACCTCCACGCACGATTGGACTTCGTTTCGCCATCAGCTCGACGGCGCAGAACCGGCAAAGTTGGAACTCACGAAAACCCGGAAGCTTACAAATGGGACAAATCAAGAAGGAAAAAGCCACGCGGAAAGACAAGGCAAGACTCAATCCCGTCCAAGAACTCATTCGTTAACCCAGGACGTCCGCGACATCCGGTAAACGGAATCAGCGATTATGATAGGGAATT
This sequence comes from Bdellovibrionales bacterium, assembly GCA_041690295.1. GTDB lineage: Bacteria > Bdellovibrionota > Bdellovibrionia > Bdellovibrionales > UBA1609 > JALHOQ01. The sequence goes on along the minus strand of JAWLHR010000003.1, from coordinate 168,968 downwards.
CCGCGCAGAATGGTGAGCCCCCGGTAGATCTGCTCCAGTGCCGCCAATTGCGCGAGCCAATGATTGAGCGTCAACGGCGAAAGCGACCAACGCTCATCGGCGCGGGCCAGGACTTCGTCCGAAAATCCGTAGGCGCCACCGATACAAAAAACGGCCTGGCTTTTCGCGGATTGGATGACCCGGTTTAACTTTTCGGAAAATTCCTCTGAAGAGCGGGCCAGCTTTCCCTTTTCATCGAACAAAATGACCAGATCTTTCGGTTCGAATTCCTTCAATAAGAGGCGCCCCTCTTTCGTCCGTTTGATGGCTCGCTCATCACGCTCGGCGGATGGGCTTTTAAGGGTTCGCAGTTCAAGAGGCACAAAAGGAGAAATTTTCTTTTGGTATTCGGAACGCGCTTCATTCACCCAGGAGGGCGCCTTGGTTTCAAGGAAAACGAATTTGAACTTCATTGCCTCCGGTAACTCCAAAGTTCCTCAAGGCGGTACTCACTGCGAACATAATCGTAAAACACATGAATGATCAGAGCGCCGTAATCAATCACCACCCAGCGGCCTTCGTTTTGCCCTTCCAAACTTTCAGGCCACACGCCGTAGTCTTTCTTAACTTCCTTAATCACATGTTCGGCCAAAGCGGTGGCATGACGGGTACTGGTGCCCGAAGCGATAAGGGTGAATTCGGACGGTGCCGAGCGGTCACGCAAATCAAAAGACTGGACGTTCACGCCGCCTTTTTCAGTCAAAAGCTGAGCGCAATACTGCGTGAACTTTTCAAAGTCGCCGATACTTTGTTGCACGGACTCATAAAGTTTTTGTTCGCGGATGTATTCGGCCACCGCCGGAGGAACATCCGTTTGGATACTTTGTCCGAGCCGCACCTTTCTTCGCACTTCACTGGCTGAGACATCGACATCATTAAGTTGGACAAAGTGAATGCTCTTCCCATTCTTCAGCATGGCTTGGTTGCGATCCACATCCGCCACCAGGGCGCGAACCGCGACCGGCCAGTCATCCATAGTTTGCGGTAATTCAAGACCCGGTCGCGAAGTGACGACGAGATCGACATTGGCCAGTATCTGGTCGAACTCCTTCCACTGGTCGAACTTAAGAAACTGATCCATTCCGATAATCAGATACAATTCGGCGATGTCATCACGGGATAAGTAGTTGCGAACGGTGTCGATGGTGAAACTGATCCCACCGCGCTCCATTTCCTGGGTGTCGATGGTGATCAAGTCTTCGTGCCCTTTGATCCCGAGTTCCAGCATCTTGAGCCGCTGTTCAGGAGTGGAACCCTGGGTTTGCACTCTCAGCGGACTGATATTGGCCGGAATCGCCATGACTTTATCGAGGCGGAATTTTTCGGCCACAGTGAGCATGCTGTTCAAATGTCCGAAATGCAACGGATCGAAGGTCCCTCCGAACAAACCGAGCTTAAGCTTTTTCATTGAATATTCTCCGACCGAGCTCATCGATTAATTGTTTAACATTCTTGCCAGTGGCGGCTGATATTTCAAAAAACTGAAGTCCCTTGGATTTAAACTGCTTTCGAATGACAGTGAGGTTCTCTTCGGAGTTCGCGTCAATCTTGTTCAAGACGATAATTTCGGGCCGTGTGGATAACGGTTGATATCCTTCTTCGTCCTTTTTGGATTCATCATAGAGTTCCAATTCGCGGCGGATCTCGTGATAAGCCTCGATCGGATCTTTGGTCGCCATCGAACTGGCGTCAACCAGGTGGACCAGCACCCGACAACGCTCGACGTGCTTAAGAAATTGTATGCCCAGTCCGGCGCCCGCGTGCGCACCTTCAATCAATCCGGGAATATCGGCCACCACAAAGGAAAGATTATCGGCGAATCGAACCACCCCGAGATTCGGCACAAGCGTGGTGAACGGATAGTCAGCGATTTTGGGTCGGGCCGATGACATGCGCGAAATAAGGGTGCTCTTGCCGGCATTGGGCAGTCCGATGAGTCCCACATCCGCTAGAAGCTTGAGTTCAAGGCGGATTTCCATTTCCTTGCCGGGCAGGCCCTTTTGCGCGATGGTCGGCGCCTGATTCACACTTGACTTATAAAAGGTGTTTCCCTTGCCGCCCAATCCCCCTTCCAAAAGAACGACAGTTTGGCCTTCAGCCAGATCATGCAAGATCTGACCGTCTTTGGTTTTGATGACGGTTCCCGGCGGCACATTCAGCACAAGATCATCGCCATCCTTGCCCGATCGGTTACGACCCTGCCCGGGCTCACCATCGCCGGCGCGATATTCCTTTTTGAATCGAAGATCAAGCAGGGAATGAAGTCGCGGATCCACTTTGACTATGACATCGCCGCCTTTACCGCCGTCGCCACCATCGGGTCCGCCACGCGGAACGAGTGCCTCGCGACGAAAGCTCACCGCTCCCGGCCCACCTTTTCCCGAACTCACTGTGATGGTGACTTCATCTATGAACTTCATAGGCTTAATAAAAGAAAAGCCCAATCGGACGGACTGGGCTTTGCGCGAAACCTGAACCTGCTGAAGAATTCAAAATTACGAGGCTTTCGGATAAACACTTACCTTAAACTTACTTTTGTTAAGGCGCTCGAATTTAACCTGACCTTCAATCACCGAATAAATCGTGTGATCCCGTCCCATGCGAACATTGCGGCCGACATAAAATTTGGTGCCGCGCTGGCGAACCAAAATCGTGCCGGGACGAACCAACTGTCCGCCGAATCGCTTAACGCCGAGGCGTTTACTCTGTGAGTCCCGTCCGTTCTTTGTACTACCTGCTGCTTTTTTTGATGCCATTCTTCACCTCTTACCGATTACTTTTTGGCCTTCTTGGCTCCGGCCTTTTTCGCCGCCGGCTTCTTCGCGGTCTTGCGCTTGGCGCTCGCCGCTTTTTTGCCAGCCGCTTTTTTGGCTTTGGGGGAAGCTTTTTTCGCCTTGGGTTCGGCGGCTTCCACCGTTTCACCTTTGTTCTTTCGCTCCTTTTTCGCCATGCGAACTTCTTGTGCCTTGGCTTTCTTCGCGGCTTTCTTTTCCGGATCGAAAACCACCGGCGTGGAGTCCGCTTTTTCCGTCTGACCTTCCGGGGTCGTGATCGACTTCACGAAAAGCTCAGTGTACGGCTGGCGATGTCCACCCGTGCGGCGATACCCTTGACGGCGCTTCTTTTTGAAGATCACAACCTTGGGTCCGCGGGCTTGATTGGTGACGACCACCGTGACCACCGCATTTCCCATGTTCTCGCCGACATAAGTTTTTTCACCGCCGACCAACAAGACGTCCTTGAGGTTTAATTCCGCCCCCAACTCGGCATCTAATTTCTCAACGCGAACGATATCGCCGGGTTTGACGGTGTATTGTTTACCGCCCGTTTTGATGATGGCGTACATTTGGGATACCTCCAGAGCCTTGTCGTAAAATGGAATAGACCTGATTGCCATGCTACGCCTTAGGGTGTCAAGCCTCTAAACCCTTGGCTTTAGCGGCTTACGTAAAACGGCAACGCCCACTGACAAGGTGACAAATTAAGCCGCTGAACCCCCATTTTAGGCCATTTTAAGCTGAGAGCGGTATGGAATGATTTTCGCTGGTTAGGGGTATGCCCGAAGGGGGATAGATATATGACAAATCGCATTTTGATCGTTGGTTTGACCTTAGCCGTAGGCCTGCTGGCGGGGTGCAAAAAATCAGGGGATTCCGCCAAAGCCGCCCCGACGCCGCCCCCAGAGCCCGTCGCGACCGTCGACGACTATAAAAATGCCTACCCCAAATCGGCCAAATCGGTCTTTGGAGCCTGGCGTGTCCCGGTTCAGGTGTCCGGAGAAGAAAGCGTCCGCTACACCTTCTTTTTCGGCAAAGATAAGGCCGGGCTCTTAACCGAGTGCACCTCCAAGGACGGTCAGCGCCGGGCTTCCGCCTTCGTCGAAACCAAGGTTGAGGTGACCTCCGGCAAGATTTCGTTTCTTGAACCCCAATCCATCACCAATGAGCAAAATCAAGTCGAATGCGAGGCTTCGTTAGGTGAGGAGATTCACGCGCTCAAATACAGTTTACACGAGGATCAATTGAAGCTCGAAGGACAGCCGGAACCGCTGGAGCGGGCTTACTAAGAAGAGATCGTTCGATCAATTTCGAACTGTTCAATGTGGTAGTTGGGCTCGACTTTGAAGACGACGCGCCTTTGGATTTTCGCTTCGATGGCTTCCAGTGACTCCTGCTCTTCCTCGTAAATCCAATCCGCGACCGCGCTATGGCAGCGCACGATCGCGCTCGCGCCGTCCTTGCCGTTACCCCTTAAAACTTCGCGCTCGAGGGCCACGAATATTTCCTGCGCAACCGTACTTCTTCGCTTGATATAACCCTTGCCCTCACAATAGGTGCAAGGCTCGCAAAGCGAGGAAACAAGGCTGGGTCTAATCCGCTTCCGGGTCATCTCCACCAGCCCCAGCTCGGACATCGAAACCACCGTGGTCTTGGCGATGTCGTTGGCCAGCTCCTGCTGAAGCTGGGACAAAACCTTCTCCCGATGCACGGCTTTTTCCATATCGATGAAATCAATGATGATGATGCCGCCGCAATTTCGGATTTTCAGCTGGTGGGCGATCTCTTTCACGGCCTCAAGATTCGTCTTGAGAATGGTGTCCTCAAGGTCCTTTTTGCCGACGAATCGACCCGTGTTGACGTCGATAACCACCAACGCTTCGGCTTCATCAATCACGATATAGCCACCGGATTTCAGCCAGATTTTCCGGTCCAGTGATCGGGAAATCTCCAAATCAAGGTCATAAAGATCAAACAGCGGCTCCGGTCCGGTGTGCAGGATCACGGCTTTGCTGTGCTTGGGCATGAACTGATTGATGAAGTTCAGCACTTTCTTATGAACCTTTTGATCATCCACGATCACCCGGGTCACCTTCTCATTGAGAAGATCACGGAGCGCCCGCAACTCCACGTCGATCTCGGCGTGAATTAAACCCGGTGATTTTTTCTTTTCGAATGATTTTTCGATCTCGGTCCACATCCGGTTGAGATAATCGAGGTCATTGCTCAAGTCCTCGAGACTCGCGCCCTCGCAGGCCGTGCGAATGATCACACCGCCCTTCGGCTTCAATTGCTCGACCAGTTTCTTCAATCGCTCACGCTCCTGTTCGTTTTCGATCCGGCGTGAAATTCCAAGATGGTCGATGGTGGGCATGTAAACGAGATGACGGCCCGCAAGCGAGATGTGCGTGGTGATCCTGGCGCCTTTGGTGCCCAACGGGTCTTTCGCGACCTGCACCATGATGATCTGGCCCTCATGCAGCAGATCCTGGATATGGGCCTGATGGGTTTCCTCTTTTTCGTTCAAGGTGGAGTTTTCGTCTTCGTCGTGATCCAGATACAGACGTGGTCCCGACTCAAGGTCGGTGCGCACGTCGGCGACATAGAGGAACGCCGCACGATCCAGACCGATATCCACGAAAGCCGCCTGCATTCCCGGCAGTACGCGAACCACGCGCCCTCGATAAATGGACCCGACCAAGGTCGGAGACCCTTTGCGTTCGATTTTAAGGTCGTTCAGCTCGCCATCTTGGATGTAGGCCACGCGGGTGAGATTGGGGCGGGCATTGATTAAGATTTCTGCGGCCATCGCCCAAGTTTATCCAAACTTAGGTCCAGCCACAAGCTCCGCGTTCAAGGGCACAGGCCAATAATCCGAATAAATTGACATGGCTGAGATTGATAAATTGTTCAAGCTGATGATCGAGAAAAGCGCTTCTGACATGCACCTCTCCGCCGGAAGCCAACCCTATTTCCGTATTCACGGCGAAATGGTGGCCTTGAATATGCCGGCACTGGAAAACGAAGCCATCCAAGCATTGATATTTGAAATCATCACCGAAAAACAAAAACGCTCGTTCATGGAGCAGTGGGAGCTCGATACTTCCTACCATGTCAAAGGGTTGGGACGCTTCAGGGTGAACGTGTTCATGCAACGACGAGGTATGGGCGGCGTCTTTCGGGTGATTCCCGAGAACATCAAAAGCGCCAAGGAATTGAACCTTCCCTCGATGATTCTGGACATGATTGACACGCCCCGAGGCTTGGTGCTGGTGACCGGCCCCACCGGATCCGGTAAATCGACCACACTCGCGGCCTTGATCCACGAGATCAATACTTCGAGAAAAGAACACATCATCACCATTGAAGATCCGATCGAGTTCGTTCACGAAAACAAAATGTCGCTCATCAATCAGCGTGAGGTCAGCAGCCACACCAAATCCTTCGCGAACGCGCTGAAAGCCGCGCTTCGTGAAGACCCCGACATCATCCTTGTGGGTGAGTTGCGTGACTTGGAGACGATTCAGCTCGCGATGACCGCCGCTGAAACCGGACACTTGGTGTTTGGAACTCTTCACACCAACAACGCTCCCAAAACCGTGGATCGTATCATCGACGTTTTCCCGCAGTCACAACAAGCTCAGGTCCGAACCATGCTGTCGGAAAGTTTGCGCGGCGTGATCGCGCAATCACTCTTTCCCCGCGTCGACAAACCGGGTCGGGTCGCGGCTTATGAAGTGTTGACCAACACCCACGCCGTCGCCAACTTGATTCGCGAGTCGAAGACCCACCAGATTCCGTCCATCATGCAAACGCAAATGGATATGGGAATGATGACCTTCGAATTTCACCTGAACAAATTGGTGCAAGAAGGCAAAATCGACAAACTCGTCGCCGATACTTTCCTGGGGAAAAAACAAAAGAAAGAGGCGACCTTCAACGCCAACCAGACTCCAGCCAATACCGTGAAGGTGGCGGGCATCGCTAAAGACAGCGGTTTGGTCATCCACGGCGTCGATGATAAATCATCGGCCAAACCGGCGGCGGGCGGTGGCATCGCCGGCAATCTGATTAGAAAAATCAAATAATCTTAGAACTCGAATGTGAACCGCGCTTGCGGAACCGGGTTTTGATCGGTGAATAAGAGCGGATGAGTCATGTTCAGCTGCGAGAGCCCGTAAAATTCCCTCGGTTCTGCCGCCGCTTTGTAGGTGGAATAAAGCGTTCCCGCGATCACGCCCACGGCGAAACCCACCGCGATATTCGACAAGCGATCCTGCGGACGTCCGTAAAAGCTCAATGTGGATAGTCCCAGCACCGCGCCGGCAAGACCCGCGAAAACGATATTCGCCAAGTGGCGGCGGGGCCCTTGCGAGACGGATTGGTTGGCTTTGTCGGTCCGCTGCGCGAACGCCGGAACGGAACCGATCGCCACAGTGATTGCCAGAATAATTAAAAAACTTCTTATGAACATGGTTCGGCTCCGTCTCTCTCCACGGTGAAATCCGCGAACTCGGATGATTGATTCCAATCGGCGGTCACCACGCTTTCGACGATGGCGCGCGAGGGACCTGTCCTGATGGCGTTTTCAAATGGCTTCAATTGATCAGCGGAACCGCGGGCGACGGCTTCGACTCGTCCGTCAGCCAAATTGCGGACCCACCCCTTCAGGCCAAGCTCCCGTGCTCTGGAGTGAACAAACATTCGAAATCCCACACCTTGCACTCTTCCTGAAATCAAGTAGTGTTTGGTTTGATCCTCCATTTTACAAAGGTAGGATGACCAAGGTAGTTTGGAAAGGACTTTATGCTCCGCCTAACGCAAAGCGCGCTCGCCGCTCTGATTGATCACACCTTACTCAAACCGGACGCCAAACAAGAAGAAATTGAAAAACTCTGCCTGGAGGCCGCGCAATTTAACTTCGCCTCGGTTTGCGTGGAACCCTATCGCGTGGCCCAGGCGGCTCAGCATCTCAAGGACACGCCGGTGAAAGTCGGCACCGTGATCGGCTTTCCACTTGGCGCCAATCGAATGGAAATCAAAACGCTTGAGACGGTCCGCGCGCTCGCCGATGGGGCGCATGAGATCGACGTGGTGATTAATATCGGCGCCGCCCGCGACGGAAACTGGCGATTGATCGCGGACGAACTGACTAATGTTCGTAAGGCCGCGCGCGACCGCGTAATGAAAGTCATATTGGAAACTTGTTTCCTCACCCGCCAGGAGATCATCGAAGGCTGCAAGATCTGTGAGGACGCGGGCGCGGATTTCGTTAAAACCTCAACGGGGTTCGGTCCGGATGGCGCGACAACGGAGTGGGTGAGTTTGATGCGGAAATCGGTCAGCGAGCGCATCGGCGTGAAGGCCAGCGGAGGCGTTCGCGATCTGGCCACGTTAATGAAGATGGTTGACGCCGGCGCCACTCGCATCGGCACCAGCTCGGGTGTTCACATCATGAATCAAGCCGTTCAGGAGGGTTTGCATCGATGACCTTTATTCCCGCCGCGCTGATTCGCAAAAAACGCGATGGCGGCCGCCACGATCAAAAAGAAGTTCAATTTTTGATCCGTGAATTCACGCAGAACCGCATTCCGGATTATCAGATGGCCGCCTGGTTGATGGCGGTTTGCTGGCGCGGACTTTCAATGGAAGAAACAGTCTGGCTGACTCAGGAGATGCGTGACTCCGGCGTGGTGCTGGATTTGAGCCGGTTTCCATCACCGGTTGACAAACACAGCACCGGGGGCATCGGCGATAAAACCAGTTTAATCATCGCCCCTTTGGTCGCGGCGGCGGGCGTTCCGGTGCCGATGATGGCGGGTCGCGCCCTGGCTTTCACCGGCGGCACCTTGGACAAACTCGAAAGCATTCCCGGTTTTCAAGTTCAATTGTCGACGGAGAGATTTATTAAGCAGTTGGAGACCGTGGGAACAGCCATCATCGGACAGAGTGAAGAAATTTGTCCGGCGGACCGCAAACTCTACGCGCTTCGCGATGTGACCGGCACTGTGGAGTCCATCCCTCTGATCTGCGGGAGCATTCTCTCTAAAAAACTGGCGGAAGGCATCTCCGCTCTGGTTCTCGACGTGAAATTCGGATCCGGCGCCTTCATGAAAACTCTGCCCGAGGCCGAGGCGCTCGCGCGAAGCTTGAAAGAGGTCGGCGAAGGCTTTGGCAAAAAAATCGCCGTGTTCCTGACCCGCATGGATGAACCGCTCGGCCGCTTTGTCGGCAACGTATTGGAAGTGCGCGAATGTCTGGACATCTTAAAGGGCCATAAAAGTTCCGCGCCCGGCAAGGATTACTCCGACACGCTGGAACTGAGTTTGGAATTGTCCGCTCACATGATCCACCTCGGCGGAAAATCCCAGAATTTGGAAGAAGCCCGCTTACTGGCGCGCGATCTGGTGAATAACGGATCGGCGTTGCGCAAATTCGAAGAGCTTTGTCAGGCCCAAAACGGACGCCTTCCAGAATCATTTCCCGTGGCCAAAAAAGTCCACACGATCACCGCGAAGCGCGATGGTTATTTCCGCTTTACCGATCTTGAACGAGTTGGGAACGCCTGTATTCATCTGGGCGCCGGTCGCCGCTTAAAGGGAGATCCCATCGATCACGCGGCGGGAATTGAAGTGTACTGCCAGAATGGAGCTCCGGTGAAGACGGGTGATCGGCTCATGGATATTCATTACAATCTGGATCACGGATTGAATCTCGCGCTTAACGAAATTGAAAATAGTTATGTGATCGAGCATCAACCGAGCGCCGCCGCACCGCTCATCGCGAAGGTAATCACATGATCGACCAAAAGCTCGAAGAAACCGTTCGTCACATTCGCCAGAAGTCCGACCATTCACCGCGCCTGGGATTTATATTGGGTTCGGGGCTCGCCAACTTCGCCGACCAAATTGAAAATCCAGTTTCCATTCCATTCAACGACCTCCCGCATTTCGCCAAAACGTCCGTGTCTGGTCATCCCGGGCGATTGGTTCTTGGTCGCCTTGCTGGAATTGAAGTGGCGGTCATGCAAGGCCGCTTACATGCCTATGAAGGACATGATTACAGTGATGTGATTTATCCCGTGCGAGCTTTGGCCAAGCTGGGGATCGAAAACCTGGTCGTCACCAACGCCGCCGGCGGTTTGAAGCGGGTGATGAAACCGGGCGATTTCATGGTGATCAAAGACCATATCAACCTCACCGGATGCAACCCGTTGCGCGGGCCCAATTGGGAGCGGGGTCCTCGGTTCGTGGACATGACCGATCCTTATGACAAAAATTTGCGGAAAATGCTGAAGGATTCTTTTCGTTCCGAGAAAGCCCGGGTCTTCGAAGGAGTTTATGTGGGCGTGATGGGTCCGACCTATGAAACCGCCGCCGAAATTCAATTCTACAGTAAAATCGGCGGTGGGGCCGTGGGCATGTCCACGGTAGCGGAAGTGATCGCCGCGCGACACGCGGGTCTTCGCGTGGCGGGTCTGAGCTGCATCACCAATCTGGGCACCGGATTGACCCGCCACAAGTTAAATCACGAGGAAGTGAAAGAGGTCGCGCAAAAGGTTGAAAAAGTTTTCGCGCGCGCACTTGTGAATTTTGTTAAAAAGTTGAAGTCCGTTTTATGAGTTCGGTTTTGATCCAAGGTGGCGTGATCGTCACCATGAACAAAAAGCGGGAAATCGTTCACGGCGATATCCGCCTGAAGGACGGGACGATCGCGGAGATCGCGCCGCATCTGCAACCGCGGGCCGGCGAAACGATCGTCGATGCTCAAAACGGTTTTGTCATACCCGGTTTGATTCAGGCCCACACTCATCTCTGCCAAACATTATTCCGTGGTTGGGCGGACGATCTTGAACTTCTACAATGGCTGCGTCTTCGCATTTGGCCGTTGGAAAAGGCCCATGATGAAGCCAGTCTGCGCGCGTCCGCCAGGCTGGGTTTGCTGGAAATGCAACTTGCGGGAACAACTTCAATCCTCGACATGGGCACGGTCGATTTACATGAAGCGGTTTTCGAAGAGGCGGAAAAATCCGGCATGCGCTACTGGGGCGGAAATTGCCTGATGGACCGAAAGGGCTCCTCGGGCCCTCTCTTTCGCTCCACGGAAGACACACTGGCTTACTCGCGAAAGTTGATCGACGAATGGCATGGCCGCAACCCCTTAATTCACTATGCGGTCAGTCCCCGCTTTGTGATTTCGTGCACGGAAAAGCTTCTTTTGGAATCATTGCGGCTCCAGCGGGAACACCAACTCTTGTTCCACACCCACGCCTCGGAAAATAAAGATGAAGTGGCGCTGGTCAAAAAGCGCACCGGCCTTGATAACGTTCGTTATTTAAGAAAGATCGGCGCCTTGGGAAGGCACACCGTTCTCGCCCATGGGATCCATCTGACATCGCGGGAGATTTCCGACATCGCGCGGGCGCGCACGGCGATCGTTCACTGTCCCAGCTCCAACTTAAAGCTCGCGAGCGGGATCGCGAAAGTGGCCGAGTACCGGCGAAAAAAAATCACCGTGGCTCTCGGAGCGGACGGCGCCCCTTGCAACAATATGATGGATCCCTTCATGGAAATGCGCTTGGCCGCTCTTCTGCAAAAACCTTTGTTCGGCGGGAAAGCCCTGCCCGCAAGGGACGCTTTTGAAATGGCCACTTTGGCTGGCGCCAAAGCGCTTGGCGCGGAAGACCGAATTGGTTCACTTGAACCCGGCAAACGGGCGGATGTGGTCATCGTGAGTCGAAAACATCCCGCGCACTGCCCGGTGGAGAATCCCTATTCCGCTCTGGTTTATTCGAGCACCGGACGGGATGTGAGCCACGTCTGGATAAACGGTCGTCCGATCGTCGCCGATGGCCGCCATTTAATTTATGATCATGCCGCCGTAATGGAAGAAGCTCGCCTTCAATTGGATCGCGTCCGTCGGCGCGCCAAACTCCGACCTTAGTCCGGTCCAATTGACAGTGTTCGCTGAAGTCTATGAGATGTGTTTATGACACTTCGTCCAATGTGCGGCGCCTTTCTGGTGGGACTTGGATATCTGGGGATGCAAACGCTTTTCCTCGGTAAAATGGTATTGATTTGCGCTCACCCGCAAACCGCGCTTTTTGTTCATCTTTATTTGCTTTTGATTACGATTCTGATCGCGGTTTACATCATAGACTCGCGTCCGGCGACCAGCGCTGAACATTGGTTACGGGCCGCGGGATTGGGCGTTCTGGTCGCCCATGGTTTGGCTTACTTTCTTTTGCGATGGATTGAGAGTCGCGCGTTCACTTCATTGACCGGTACCTGGTTGGGCGCTCTTTTACTCACACCACCGGCCGTGACAGCTGGGCTGGCATTCGGTTGGTTCTTTCAAGTCGTGGCGAAAACTCATTCCCGGTCCATCGCATTGATCATTTGCTCGGTTATTGCCGGCGCTTTGGTGGCCGTGACCCGCGCGCACATGTTGATCCTGAAATTAGGATCACCTTTGGCCTTCGGACTTCTTCTTGGCGCCATGGTGATCACGCTGGCGATTTGGCCCGCTCCCGCCAGCGAAGATCGTCACCCGTCACCTTGGTAAGTGCTATTGTTCCCCCAGCGCCTCTAGACTGACTCGTCCGTAATCCACTTCAACGTCCAAATCCGCAAGGATCCGCCAGATACCGGCCATAACCGCCGTCGACCACACGGTCTCGATGGTGACCTTCAACTCATCGCGAAAAGGACAAGCTTTCATCTCGGCGAAGGTTCGCGCGATGTAATCGTGGGTGAAACGGAATTTTCCCGAATTCAAGTGTGCTTGCTGTCGCACGAAAAATTCCCAAAACTGCTCGAATGGAAAAGTTTTAGGATCGCGGATAAAGGGGAAATGATCGATCACCTTTTTGGCCAGGTCGGGATTCTTAAGAATTACGGCCTTCATTAACTCCTTGAAAGCATAAGAGCCGTTCAAGTCGCCCGGCGCCGACCGGCCGAAATCGATGAATCCCACTTTTCCGCCACCGCAAAAAATGAAGTTTCCCGCGTGCGCATCGGTATTGACCAGACCGCTTTTAAATGACGAAAGCGTGGTGAACCGAGCCAGGGTCTCCGCCGCCATCCGCCGCTCCTCGTAGTCAGCCGATTTGAATTCCTTGATGGATTTCCCGTCGATGAAATCCATCGTGATGATATTGGCATGAGAATATTCACGATAGACCTTGGGAGTTATTATTTGGGGATCGTCTTTGAAAAGTCGCGCGAAGGATTCGAGACTTTCCATTTCCTTGTAATAGTCCGTCTCGTCCAATACGGTTCTTTTGACGTCTTCTATGACGCCTCTGACATCCGTACTGAAGAGGCGTGAAATGTCCATGACGAATTGCAAGGCTTTTAAATCGCGACTTAAAGATTTCTGAATGTCGGGATATTGAACTTTGACCGCCACGCGCTCGCCGGTTTTCAATTTGGCCAGGTGAACCTGGCCGATGCTGGCGGCGGCGAACGGGTGCGGAGACCACTCGGCGAATATTCGATTCGGGGAAGCACCAAGGCTTTCCGTGATGATCCGCGAAACCACTGTCGGTGCCAAAGGATATTGCAGGCAATGGATCTCCTCCACGGCCTCCCGCGCTTCACGGGACATGCCGGGATTCAAGTAGGTCAGGATCTGGACCACCTTCATCGGCAAGCCTTTGGTCTGGGACGCGGCATTCACAATGCGATTGAAAATCGCCAGCTGGATGCTTCGTTTGATCCGGTCAATGGAGAGCTCATGGGTGAAGATTACATTGAGCGCACGTTGCAGCCGGCTTTTGATTTCCGCCCTTTTTACGCCGTATGCGCCCTTACCGAACATGACCAAAAGTCGGTTGGCCCAAGTCGTGCTCAGCTTTCGGATCATGGCCTGATGCTTGCGCCGGGCAAGTTCTTCGTCCAACGCCTCTTCGTAGATCTCGATGATTTTCAGAATCGGTGCCGGAACAGGCCTGGTCTTTCGCTCCCACATGGCCAGCGCACCGGGCGTAACGCCCAGTTCGGTCGCCATTTGCCTTTGGGAAAGTCCGAGTAATTGTCGCAGCCGCTGCAGGCGAGCACCAGGTTCCGCTTTTGCCATTGTTCTATCGAATGATAGAACCTAGAGACGAAGGTCGGCAACATGCAACATGCGCTCACTCTGTGAGCGGATTTGGCCGATTTGTGAAAACCGGATTCCCTCCCTAACATTTTTATATCATTCATGGACGTAAACTCTAATTGAACCGACCGTTCGAATTGGAATCCAGCGTCCACAACCAACCACGTTCGTTGCAACAAGGAGGAGTCATGAAATTGAGATGGATATCATCCATCACAATGGTCGCCATGATGGCGGCGATTTCGGCGGGAACAATCGCCGGATGTGAGAAAAAGAAGAAGAAGAAAGCCAATGTTCGCGTCGTCGCCAAAGGCGCCAGCGCTCTCGACGCCAACGCCATTGCCGCGAATTTTCTCGCCTCGAAGGGCAAAGTTGGAATCAAATTGGTTTCCGACCCGAACACGGCCGCGGGCGAATATGAAGGAATGGGTGTCGTCACTTCCGACGCCGTCGTTGATTCTTTGAAAGTTCATTTGCTGTCCGTGGCCTTCATGTCCGGCCCGGGTGGCGGCGGATCAATGACTTCCGTGCCTGTTAACCAAGAATTGGACGTGGCCGACGGTGTGAACATGTCCGTCACAGGCAGCGGAGAAATCGAAGCGGGGACGTACCTGACCGTGGGTTTGACTTTCTCACCCAAATTCAAAATTAAAGCCTACGCCTATTTCGACAGGGACAACGACGACGACATTGATACAACCGTTTTCACGACGGCCAACGGCGTCCAAGTCGAAAACAATGTGATCGCGCCGAACGATCTCGAAGCCAATGGCTATGATGAGTATGAGTACGGCTTCTTGTACACATACTGCTCCAACAGCACGACGAACAGCACCGCCTCCGCCATGACTTGCGGAACCCACTCCGTTCTTCCGGCGCCGGTGACGATCGCCGAAAAATCCTCGCCCACGATTAACATTCTCATTTCCGGCTTTAAGAATGTTTTCGCATGGACGGGAGATGGCACTCGTCCGCTTGATCCTCCGAACGATTATGGCTATACGATCAAAAGCCCGTTCGATACCTTTCTCATCGGAGATAACTCCACCAAGCTGGGTCCGGTCGGTTTTCCACTTTCCGGCGATTGCTCGGACGGTGAGAATAATTGGGGTCTCAACGACTGCGATTTCTTCCCGCAAGACACGCCGGCTTTTCGAGTAGGTTACCTGCCCGCCTTCGCTTTCTTGGACACCGAAGGACTGGAATTGCACACCTACCTGATCACCACCCAACTGGATGGCAATGGCGATCCCGTGTTCAATCACTATTCCACGGCGACGATGACATTGGTGATGCAAAACAACGTTCCTCAATTGGGGATGATCACCAGCCAACACGTGGCCTCCTGGAAGTTCGAAGATAACGGTATCAAGCTCAACCCTCCCGTTTATGAGGGCGGTACGAGTCCGATCCTGGGTTCGGCGGCGCGGCTCTTCGAAGAAAACAACGGTGAATACACCTTCTACATGGATTACGGCGTGCATAACGCCAGTGGCGTGAACGATGGTGGTCTCTATTACAACAACGACAAAACGATGGCGGGTTACATTGCCGAAGGTTTCGTTCCCAAGGCGAACGTCGGCGATACCGGCAGTTTCACCGTCCGAGACGGCCCCCGCTGCTCCGATGAGTACAACTATTGCTGGGCCAAGGATAAGAACACTTATTTACACGCGGTTCTTACCGACACCGTCGACGCGGATGAAATCGACTACGTCCAAAACGTTCTCAAATACGATGAGGACACGGGCAAGCGCACGTACTATTTCAAACGAGTTAAGTAAATTCGACTTACGGTACGTATCCTGACATTGAATCCCAACATGCTCCCCATGTTGGGATTTTTAAAACTGCCCCACTAGCCTGCAGCCAATGGTCCCGCGCGAATCATATTGTTGTGATAAACCGCATAGATGGCGAGATGAAGGCGCAATCTATTAGGAATTTTCGTTGTGCACCAGGTCTTTCTCACTAGCCTATTGATATTGGCTCGAAGCATCGCACAGGTGTGATTCAAGCTAAAAAGCGGATCAAATCGGATCTTCTTCAATTCTCCCTGTCCGACAATCGAACCCCTTTGCCCCTTAAACCGCTCATGCGAATTTAAAGGAAAGTGACGCCTTAAGATTTCCGGATACATTGGATTTTGATCGGATTTGAATTGTACATCAGGTGCGGTGAGTGGCTTTAAACGTTCACAAAGTTCACTCAATGCTTTCGGCCTGAAATCCGGTCTCCTTCCATATTTTTTTCGTGAGATACGGGCGAGCTTTCCTTTGGCCGGCATCTGGGCCACTTGAAAACTTAAAATCCTTCTGGTCTTTGATTCAACGGCTAGTGGAACGGAAAGCGGCTTACATTTTGTGTGCTCGAAGGTTTCAAGCTCATCAAATTCAACAACAGTGGCCAGGGGACTGGATTTGTTTTGATGTTCAAGCTCATGCACTGCTTTTTGGCCAAGGAAGAGAAACTTTCGTTCAACTGTGGTTCGGGAGATATGGAGTAATTTTGCGATTCGGCGCTGGGAAACGCTTGAAGCTAAAAGTTTGTTGATGCGGTGATTGAGGTGGCGCTTTTTTTGCCTAAAGCAGGGGTGAAAGGTGGCATAAGAAAAGTATCTAGAGCAGCTAACGCAATAAAATCTTCGCACTCTTTTTCCGTCGGAGGTTCGGCGAAAAAATCCGGCTTTTAGAATACGCATCCGGCGATCGGACATCTCTGAGGATGAATGACAATAGGGGCAGCTTGGTCGCATGCCCTGTGGTTAAGGGCAAAATTCTCGCCAGGATTTTCTGCAGGCTAGTGGGGCAGTTCTTAAATTTTCAACTTCGACAAAAACTCGCGGTTGGCGAGATACCACTCGATCGTGCGCGCCAGGCCGTCGGGGAAGGCGGTTTGTGGCGTCCACTCCAATAATTTTTGCGCTTTGCGGATATCCGCTTGCGTGTCCTGCATATCCGCCTTTTGCGCGGGCATGCGTTTGATTTTGGCTTTCTTGCCCAATCCTTCTTCCATCCATGAGATCATTTGATTGATCGTGACCGGCGTCTTGCCGCCACCGAGGTTGATCACCTCGTAACCAAGCTTCCGCTCCGAGCGAATCGTGCCGCTGGCGATATCGTCGACGAAACTGAAATCCCGTGTCTGCTCCCCATCGCCATAAAGTTCAAACTCACGTTCCTGATCGATGGACCAAATGAACTTCAGCACGCTCATGTCAGGCCGGCCCGCGGGTCCATAAACCGTGAAATAGCGCAAGATCGAGCAATCAATGCCAAATTGATAGTGGAAGGTATAGCAAAGCGTTTCCGCCGCCTTTTTTGAGGCGGCGTAAGGCGAAATGGGTCTGTTGACTTCCGCCGTTTCAACGAACGGCATCTTTTCACCGGCATAAAGAGACGAGGTGGAAGATAATATGATTTTTCCGCAGTCATATCGCCGCATCAAATCGAGCAAATTCAAAGTGCCCACCGCGTTGGTCGCGAAATAAACATGGGGATCGACCAAGCTGTGACGTACTCCCGCCCGGCCCGCCAAATTGTAAACCGCATCAAATTTATGTTGTTTGAACAGACGTTCAAGCGCGGCGCGATCTTCGATGTCCAGGAGATGAAATTCACAATCGCGCAATGATTCGAGCCGATGTTCTTTCAACCTCGGATCATAAAAATCATTCATGTTGTCGCAACCGACAACTTCCACGCCTTGCTGTAACAATTGGCGTGCCGTCTCCGCAGCGATGAAACCGGCCATTCCGGTCACGAGAACCTTGCGCATTGGATTGTTTGTGGCATTTCAAATCGTTCTTGTCCAGCCCGATCAGACGGACCCTCGGCGCCAGGCGTGAAAACCTGATAAAAACCGAAGGGCGGTCGCCCCCGCGGTTGATCGCTTCCAATCGCCGGCCACGAGGCGATTAATCTCCCCATAAGTCGGATAGGCATGGATCGTCTTTAGAATTTCATTCAGAGAGAGATTTTTACGTTTCGCCAAAGTGAATTCCGCCATGAGGTCCCCCGCACGCGGGCCGGCGATGGTCACGCCAAGGATCTTTCCGCTGTTTTTACGTGTCAGCACTTTAATGAAACCGGCCGTGTTTCCCTCAGTCACCGCCCGATCCACATCAGCAAAGTCGTGCTTATAAACATCGTAATCGACCGCGAGCCCACGCGCCTCGAACTCGCTCAGCCCCAAGCTTGCGATTTCCGGGTCGGTGTACGTGCACCGAGGCATGGAGGAATAATCGATTTTGAATTTTTTGAAAGGTGAGAAAAGCGCGTTCAACACGGCCGTGGACGCCTGATGTGAAGCCGCGTGCGTGTATTGAAAGGGACCCGTCACATCACCACAGGCGTAAATGTTGGGAAAACGTGTGCGCAGACATTCATCGACCCGCAAAGTTCCATCGTCACTCAACTCAAGATTCAATTCGTCAAATCCTTTCACCCGTGCCCGCCGGCCTAAGGCCAATAGCAAAGTGTCAAACGGGATGGAACGCCCGCCGTCCAGGTGAGCCGAAAAATCATTCCCGGCCCGTGAAAACCGGGCCACTCGGCTCCCAAGAAGGAGCTCGATTCCTTCGCGCACGAAAACTTCGGAGATCAATCGAGAAACCTCTTCATCTTCCCGGTTTAACAATCTGTTTTCTTTTTCGACGAGAGTGACTTTGACGCCCAATCGCGCGAAGGCTTGCGCCATCTCACATCCGACCGGACCTCCGCCCAAAACCAAAAGCCGTCCGGGAGATTTTCGCAAATCCCACAAATTATCCGTGGTCAAATACGGAATGGAATCCAAACCCTCGATGTTGGGTATGAATGGCGCGCTTCCCGTGGCGATTATAATGTTCCTTGTGGTCAGCACACGATCCTCGATACGGACACGGAACGGATCTTCGATTCGCGCTTCACCGCGCAGGCAATCGACTCCCAAACTTCGATAGCGATCAGCGGAGTCCTTCGGCGTGATCTTACTAATGATCGACTGAATCCGTTCGAAGACGGAAGGAAAGTCCACGGAAGATTCCCGCACCTTCAAGCCAAATTCGCCGGCGCGGTGAATAAGATGAGCCAGCCGCGCGCTTTGAATCAAAGACTTGCTCGGTACGCATCCCGTATGCAGGCATTCACCGCCCATCCGATCTCTTTCGATCAATCCCACTTTCGCCTTTAATGCCGATCCCAAATAAGCCGAAACCAATCCGGCGGCCCCGGCGCCGATGATGAGCAAATCGTAATCGAACCGCGGCGGGCGGCGATAATTTCGGTAAATCCTATGTAAGTTGATTTGATGAAGGAGAAGTCGTCCCAGCCAAGGAACGGCGGCCAACAAAGACAGCGAAATGAGAACCGAAGGTGACATCACATCTTCGAAACTTCGCGCCTGCCCGACTTGAACCCCCGCGTTCACATAAACCAACGTCGCGGGGAGCATTCCCAATTGGGAAATCCAATAAAACGAAAGCGTCTTCATGGGCGTAATCCCGAAGACAAGGTTCACCGCGGAGAAAGGGATGAGGGGAATCAAACGAAGTGAAAACAGGAATGATGAACCATCGGTTTCGACACCTCTCACTTTTTCATAAATCGAATCGAATCGGCGTGAAACCCAGTCACGAAAAAGCCAGCGGGAAAGTAAAAATGAAAACGTCGCCCCGATGGTGCTGGCAAAAGAGACTAAAAGCACGGCTTTCCAAAAACCTAATATCGCGCCGCCAACCATTGTCAGCACGGCCAAGCCAGGCACGGCAAACGACGCCGCAACCAAATATATTATGAAATAGACAATCGCGGCCTTGAACGGAGACTCACCGGCGATCTCCCTGAAGCGGTCCACATTCCAATGGGACATCTCGGGCAAAAGTATCCAATAGCATGCAGCGACAACAGCCAACAGAACGCTGATCTTAAAAACTGTTTTCCGGGCCATTACGGGAGATTAATGGCCCCTTCGCGGAAGGTCCAGTTGCCGGTCCAGATTTCGACCAGTTGAGTAAGCCTTAAGCCACATGGCCGATTATTGGACTCTCCCACTCAACCCACGCGAGCGACAATGATCTCTTAGGGGGAGCTCCAGGATGGAACCTCGTTTGATCAAGGTCATTGCCATATTCACCGCATTCACACTTGTCGCCTGCGGAGAACAAAAAACCAGCTCAGGTCTATACACCAAATCTGATGATGATACATGTCTGGGCCGGGTCGTGCCCGGAAGGTTCATTGTCCGCTATTCCGATGGAACCGTCGCGGTCCGTGAAGAGGAAAACGAGGACAAATTTCTCAACGGGTATTTGGCGGAGAACGCTCACCGGATCGAGTACGCCGAACCGGATTACAGAGTTCACGCGCGCCAGGGCGCCTTCGTGCGGCAGGACGCTCCCGCCATTGATAATTGGGGCGTGGTGCGTGTGGGGGCCGACACCCTGTGGAGCGCGGGAATTCGCGGGCAAGGTGTGATCGTGGCCGTCGTGGATTCAGGCGCCGACATCACCCATCCCCAACTGCGTGATCGACTGGCCATCAATGCCGGCGAAATCCCAAATAACAACGTGGATGATGACGGCAATGGCTACGTCGATGATGTTTCGGGCTATGACTTCGTCGAGGATCGAACTCTGCTTGGCGATCACCAGATGCACGGTACGCATGTGAGTGGAATTATCGTGGCCGATCATGGCGACACCACCGCGGGAGCACGTCCCTATGTTCAAGGAGTGGCGCCCGAAGCCCGGCTTCTACCGCTGGCGTTTTTAAATAAATATGGTGATGGCAACGTCTCCGATGGCGTGACCGCGATCAAGTACGCGGTCGCCCAGGGAGCTAAGGTCATCAATGCCAGCTGGGGTGGGCCTCACTGTTCGCGCACACTTCGCGAAACCATTATGTCCCTTGAGGCTCAAGGGGTCGTGTTCGTGGCCGCCGCCGGTAATGAAGGCGTGGATATCGATAAGAGAAAACAATATCCCGCCTCGCTCAATCTTGCCGCCCAGTTCACGGTTGGAAATACGGGCACGAACGATTACATGCATGAAATGTCCAATTTCGGCGCCATAAATGTGCACATCTTCGCTCCCGGAAGCTCCATTGTCTCCACCGTTCCGAACGGGTTCGCGGTCGCCACCGGCACCAGTATGTCGGCCCCGTTCGTCTCCGGAGCCCTCGCGCTTCTGTTGAGCGCGGAACCCGAAGCGACTATTCCCCAACTTCGGACGGCCCTTTATCAGTCCGCCTATCGCACGCCCGCTCTCATCAGTGCCTCCTCGGGGCGTTTAGACCTGCGCACGGCACTGGATCGCCTGCGGCAAATCATGGGCAAGTAACACGGCGCGCTACCTGCACCAGTTCCCAAGGCCCGCCGGGACATGCTAGACCATTTCTCTCCATATATTGAATGGCGATTTGCGGAGCTTTATGCGGGTAACCATTGCCGATCTGAAAGATCACGTTGGCCAAACTGTTCAATTGAACGGTTGGGTTTATAACCACCGCTCTTCAGGAAAAATCAAATTCCTACTTCTAAGAGATGGAACCGGAATAACCCAATGCGTTTATTTTCGTGGTGAATGCGAAGACAAAGCCTTTGAAGAGTTTGAGAAACTCACTCAAGAGTCCTGTGTTCAAGTCACCGGCGTGGTTAAAGCGGAGCCGCGAAGTCCCGGCGGGTTTGAAATCAGCGCGCGCGAACTGGCGATTTTGTCGGGAAGCGTGGATTACCCCATCACGCCCAAGGAACATGGCCCGGACTTCCTGTTGAACCACCGTCATCTCTGGCTGCGATCAAAGCGCCAACACGCGATCATCCGTATTCGTTCGGAAGTGGTTAAGGCCATCCGTGACTTCTTTGACGGCCGTGGATTCACTTTAACCGACGCTCCGATTTTTACGCCGAACGCCTGTGAGGGAACTTCAACCCTCTTTCAAACCCAGTATTTTGATGAGAAGGCGTACCTCTCTCAAAGCGGCCAACTTTACATGGAAGCCACGGCGGCCGCCTTCGGCAAAGTTTATTGTTTCGGCCCCACGTTCCGGGCGGAAAAATCCAAGACACGGCGGCATTTGATCGAGTTTTGGATGGTTGAGCCCGAAGTGGCGTTCAATGACCTTTACGACAATATGGAATTGGCCGAGCAGTTCGTTGAGTACATTGTCCAGCGAACGATCACCAACCGCGCGGAAGAGCTGAAAGCGCTTGAGCGCAACGTTGAACCGCTTCAGAAAATCAAAGCGCCGTTCCCCCGCTTGCACTATAAGGAAGCCGTTGAATTGATTCTTAAGGAAAATCCGTCGTTCAAAGTCGGTGACGACTTCGGCGGTACGGATGAAACCATCGTCAGCTCCAAATTCGATAAACCGGTGTTCGTTCATCACTATCCGGCGGCGGTCAAAGCGTTCTACATGAAAGAAGACCCCGACGAGCCCGGCTCAAGCATGAGCTGCGATCTTTTGGCCACCGAAGGATACGGTGAGATCATCGGCGGCGGACAACGTGAAGACGACTACGACACTTTGGTGCGCAAGATTAAGGAGCACAATCTCAATCTGAAAGACTTTGAATGGTATTTGGATCTGCGTAAGTACGGCACTTTTAAACACGCGGGCTTCGGGCTTGGCGTGGAAAGAACCGTAGCGTGGATCTGCGGCATTCAGCATGTCCGTGAGACCATTCCATTTCCGCGGCTCTATGGCCGCAATTATCCGTGAGCGGGTATGCGAGGAGACACGATGGACGTTGAAATTCCACATACGACCGAAGAGAAATTGCAAGATTTCGAGCGTCGCAACGAAGCCGCGTTTGTCGGCGGCGGTCCGGACCGGATCGCAAAACACAAACAAGGCGGCCGTTTGACCGCGCGGGAAAGGTTGGACGTGCTTCTTGATCCCGGAAGCTTTGTTGAAATCGACCGTTTCGTCACCCACCGCTGCAGTAATTTCGGAATGGGTGAACAGAAGATCGCCGGCGACGGCGTGATCACGGGCTACGGCCGGGTGAACGGTAAAATTGTTTACGTCTACTCGCAGGATTTCACCGTTTTCGGCGGCTCCATGTCGCGCACGCAGGCCAACAAAATCATCAAAATCATGGATCTGGCCGTGAAAAACGGCGCGCCGATCATCGGATTGAATGACTCGGGTGGCGCCCGCATTCAAGAAGGCGTGGAAGCGCTTGGCGGTTATGCTGATATCTTCCTTCGGAACGTCACGAGTTCCGGGGTGGTCCCGCAAATTTCGGCCATCATGGGTCCGTGCGCGGGCGGCGCGGTTTACAGCCCATCGCTCACCGACTTCATATTCATGGTGAAAAACACGTCCTACATGTTCGTCACCGGACCCGACGTGATCAAGGCCGTGACTCACGAAGAAGTGACGAAGGAAGAACTGGGCGGCGCCGTCACTCACGCCACCAAATCCGGTGTGGCTCATTTCGCCACCGAAGATGATCGCCACTGTCTGTTGATGATTCGCGAACTGTTGAATTTTCTGCCGTCCAACAATCTCGACGATCCGCCGATTCTTCCCACCAAGGACCGCCCGGACCGCATCGAGGAATCACTGAATACATTTATTCCTGACAGTTCGAAAAAGCCTTACGACATGGTCCAACTCATCACGAAAGTCGTCGATGAGGGTTATTTTCTCGAAGTTCACAAGGCGTACGCGCAAAATATCGTCGTGGGCTTTGCCCGCTTGAACGGCCGGCCGGTCGGCATCGTGGCCAATCAGCCGCAAGTTTTGGCCGGTTGCTTGAATATCGAGGCCAGCATTAAAGCGGCCCGGTTCATCCGATTCTGTGATGCGTTCAATATTCCGATCGTGACTTTCGTGGACGTTCCGGGATTCTTGCCGGGAACGGATCAGGAATGGAACGGCATCATCACTCACGGCGCCAAATTAATGTATGCCTATGCCGAGGCCACCGTACCGAAGATCACCATCATTACCCGTAAGGCCTATGGCGGCGCTTATGACGTGATGTCGTCAAAACACCTGCGCGGTGACATCAACTTGGCTTACCCCACGGCGGAAATCGCGGTCATGGGCGCGGAGGGAGCGGTGAACATTATATTCCGCTCAGCCATCGCCAACGCGAAGGATCCCGCGGCCGAACGGGCGCGGCTGACTCGTGATTACGAAGCCAAGTTCGCCAATCCGTACGTCGCGGCGGAGGTCGGTTACATCGATGAAATCATCGAGCCCGCGACCACGCGCAAGCGCCTGATTGATTCGTTGGAAATGTTGAAGAACAAACGGGACACGAACCCACCCAAGAAACACGGGAACATCCCGCTATAAAGGACGGATGATGTTTAAAAAAATTCTCATCGCCAATCGTGGCGAAATCGCGATCCGGGTGACACGCACATTGCGTGAACTTGGGATCACTTCGGTCGCGGTCTATTCCGATGCGGACCGAAACGGAATGCATGTTATGTTGGCCGACGAAGCCTACCATATCGGTCCTTCACCCAGTGCTCAGTCCTATTTGAACATCGAAAAGATTCTTGAGATCGCCAAAAAATCCGGCGCGGATGCCATTCACCCTGGATACGGGTTTTTGAGTGAATCGCCGGCCTTCGCTAAAGCGGTCAAAGAGGCTGGTTTAACTTTCATCGGACCTACGGTCGAAAACATCCTCGCGATGGGTGATAAGCTCGCCTCGCGGGAATTGATGAAGAAAGCCGGAGTCCCCACGGTTCCGGGAAGCGACGGCGCGGTGGCCGACGCGGATCAAGCGGTTAAAGAAGCGCAGCGCATCGGCTATCCGGTGATCTTAAAAGCTTCGGCCGGCGGCGGAGGCAAAGGGATCCGGGTGGTGCATGATCCCGCCGATTTGCCCAGCGCGTTCCGCGCTTGTCAGTCCGAAGGCAAAAACTACTTCAAAGACGATCGCGTGTTCATTGAACGCTTCGTGCAGAACCCGAAACACATTGAGGTTCAAGTGTTCGGCGACACTCATGGCAACGTGGTTCACTTGTACGAGCGCGAATGCTCCATGCAGCGCCGGCATCAAAAACTGATTGAAGAATCACCATCGATTTCGGTGCCGCCGGAAGTTCGGGAAAAACTGGGCGAAGTCGCGGTTCGCGCCGCCAAGTCGATCCAGTATGTCGGCGCGGGAACCATCGAGTTCATTTTCGACAACAAGACCAAAGAATTTTTCTTTATGGAAATGAACACTCGGTTGCAGGTGGAACATCCGGTGACCGAGCAGGTGACCGGCCTGGATTTGGTCAAAGAACAGATTATGGTGGCCGCGGGCCATCCGCTTTCGTTCAAACAGTCGGACATCAAACTGCGCGGACACTCCATTGAGCTCCGTATCTGCGCCGAGGATCCGGTGTCGTTCACGCCCAGTCCGGGAAAAATTCTTAAGCACCGAACACCGCAAGGACCGTTCGTACGGCTCGATAATTGCGCTTATCCGGGTTACGAAGTGCCGATTTATTACGACCCCATGATCGCCAAGCTGATCGTTTGGGGATCCAACCGGGAAGAATGTATTCAGCGGGCCCAACGGGCGCTGGCCGAATACATGTTGACCGGTATCAAAAGCAATATCGTGCTCCATAAAAACATCCTTGTTCATCCTTCGTTCCTGGACGGCTCTTACACCACACAATTTATTGACCAGCAGATCGCGGGCAAAAAACATCGCGAGCTTTTCATGTTCGTGGATGACGATGTTTTCTTAATTTCCGCCGCGATTGAAGCGTACAACCAGGCGAAATCGCGGGATGTCAGCGATTACAATCTGGCCAGTAAGTGGAAAAATTACGGCCGGCAGAAAGCAATGAGGAACTTGTAATGTTTTTCGAAGCTGAATCCGAAGGCGTTCATTATCAGGTCTCTGTGACGGAATCCAAAACCCATTGGCGTGTTGGCACGCGTGAGGGCGACAAGGACTGGGTTTACCACGACATCCGAAAAGAGGATTACCGTTACCTCGATGAAACCATCAGCTTTTTGTACAAAGACAGCTCCTACCTCGTGGACGTGTTGAACCGGGGCACCGAATACACGGTTTATACACGCGGCGCCCATCGGGTGTTCAAAATTTACAACGAGGAAGCGTTATTACACGAAAGCCTCAAATCCGGCGGTGGAATGGGCGGAGGCTCGAACCTCACATCCGGAATGCCTGGCAAAATCGTTAAGATTCTTGTTAAACCGGGAGATGAATTGAAGGCCGGCGATCCCATTTTGATTATGGAAGCCATGAAGATGGAAAATGAAATGCGCGCCGCTTCGGATGTGAAAATCAAAGAGGTTCTAGTTAAGGAAGGTGAAAACGTGGAGTCCGGCGCGACACTGGTGACCTTCGCGCAATCGTAATGAAGCCGTTAAAAGAACGAAAACCGCAATTTAAAACTTCATCGAACATCGAACTGAAACGGGTTTACGGGGCGGAAAAGCTCGGTGAGCCCGGCGTTTATCCGTTCCTGCGCGGCGTTCAGGAAACAATGTATCGCGGCCGCTTGTGGACCATGCGGCAATATGCCGGCTTCGGCTCCGCCCGTGAGAGCAACGCGCGCTACAAGATGCTGTTGGAGCGCGGGACGACCGGCCTCAGCGTGGCGTTCGATTTGCCCACCCAAATGGGCTACGACTCCGATCACATCATGGCCACCGGCGAAGTGGGTAAAGTCGGCGTGGCCATTTCATCATTGGAAGACATGGAAATTCTGCTCGATGGCCTTCCTTTGGAAACCATCTCAACTTCGATGACCATCAATTCCACCGCCGGCATTTTGCTCGCTCTTTATATTGCGGTGGCAAAAAAGCGCGGCGTACCCATTGCGAGCCTCAAGGGAACCGTGCAAAACGATTTGCTGAAAGAGTACATCGCGCGCGGCACTTACATTTATCCGCCCAAGCCCAGTCTTCGCATCATTACCGACATTTTCAAGTTCTGTACGGAGAACGTTCCCGGCTGGAACACGATTTCCATTTCCGGTTACCACATCCGCGAAGCCGGATCGACGGCGGTTCAGGAAGTGGCGTTTACGCTGGCGAACGGCTTGACCTATGTGCAAGCGGCCGTGGATCGCGGATTGAATGTGGACGAATTCGGTCGACGGCTTAGTTTCTTTTTCAACGTGCACAACAACTTCTTTGAAGAGATCGCCAAGTTCCGCGCCGCCCGCCGCATGTGGGCGCGCTTTATGAAAGAGCGCTTCGGCGCCACTGATCCCAGCGCGATGAAACTTCGCTTTCACTCGCAAACAGCGGGTTCGACGCTGACCGCGCAACAGCCCGAGAACAATATCGTGCGGGTGGCGCTTCAGGCACTTGCCGCGGTTCTCGGGGGAACACAAAGTTTGCACACTAATTCCATGGATGAAGCTCTGGGCTTGCCCACCGAGAAGTCGGCGACGATCGCTCTTCGCACGCAACAGATCATCGCTCATGAGACCGGTGTCGCCGATGTCGTGGATCCGGTCGGGGGATCTTTCCTGCTTGAAGAACTCACCGATGAAATCGAAAAACGGGCGCTCGAATACATCGAGCGCATCGAAGGCCTCGGCGGTGTTATCGCCTGCATCGAGTCGGGTTGGATCCAGAACGAAATTCAAAACGCCGCTTATCAGTTTCAAAAAGACCTCGAAAGCAAACGGGAAATCGTGGTCGGCGTGAATGAGTTCATCAATGAAGATGAAGCGCAAAACGGCGGCGGCTTAAAAATTTCCGAGGACATTGCGCTCGAACAAATCGAGCGATTAAAGAAATTCAAAGCCAAAAGGGATCCGGCTAAAATCGCCGCGCAATTAGAAAAAATCCGCAATGCCGCCTCAGGTACCGAAAACCTGATGCCGGTGTTCATCGAAGCCGTTGAGAATCATGTCACCTTGGGCGAAATCGCCGAAGAACTCCGCAAAGTGTTCGGACTCCACAAAGAATCCATCACCCTGTAAAAGGTAGGCCGTTCCTTTTCAGGATGCACGGCATCCTGAAAAGGAACGGCCTACCTGATGGTCGGCAAATTCTGCTGCCGTTTACGCACAAGGAATTGAATGATCCAGATCGAGCCTTCGTACAATAGCATCATCGGCCCCAACATCATCACCATGCTGATTACGTCCGGCGGTGTGAGTAAAGCTGACACAAAGGCGAGAAAAACCACGGCGTAGCGACGGTTTTTCTTCAAAAAACCGGCATCGATAATTCCCATCAACGCCAATACGATCAAGACCAGCGGAAGTTCAAAAGAAACTCCGAATAAGATCGTGGTCATGGCGAAAAAGCCCAAGTAATCACCGATTGTGATCATCGGTTTATCGACATCTCCGCCGAAATTCAGCAAGTATTCAAACGCGGTCGGGTAGACGAAGTAATAGACAAAGGCCACGCCGCTTAAAAATAAAATCGTGCCGCACACGATAAAGGCGGCGGCATAGCGGCGCTCGTTTTTATAGAGTCCGGGTGAGATGAATTGCCACAGGTGATAAAGCCAATAGGGACAAGTCAAAATGAGCCCGCCCAAAGCTCCCACCTTCAAGTGAGCCATGAATTTATCCATGACTCCGGTGAAGACCAAACCTCCGGTTTCACCGAGGTAAGGAAGAATGGGTTTACGGATGATGGCGAACAGTTCCGTTGAATAATAGATGCAGACCGCCATTCCCAAGACGATCCCTTGCAACGCTTTGACCAAACGATAGCGAAGCTCCGTGAGATGATCGATCAAGGACATGTTCGAATCTTCAGGATTCATTCGTTCCTTCTCCGTCATCTTTCGCTTCGTCTTTGGGTTGATCCATTGGTGTGGTGATCGCTTCCGGTCCAAATTCATGATGAGGTGTGACCGGCTCTTCCTCCTCCTCCACCGCCGCCAGCTCGACGGGTTCAGGGGGCCGGCGGGAAGTTTCGATCCTATTCCTCAAATCATCGGTGAACTCACCCGTGATCGACGATTGGAAGTCGGCGGTCGCGCGTTTGAATTCATTTAAGAGGCGACCCACGGTTCGCGCCAATTCAGGCAATTGTTTAGGCCCGATGAATATCAACGCGATCGCACCCAATACGAGGAGCTCGGTAAAGCCAAGATTGAACATGACTCAAAAGTACACCCGGACTCAGAGTCTGTCCATCCAGGTCTCACATCTTGCGGTTCTTGGTTTTTTGCAGATCCGGGTTCAAAAGACCGCGTTCGGCCAACTGCTCCTCAGCCAGTCGTGAGCCCGTGGCGATGTAACGGTCATAGAGTTTAAGAAGGTCGGAATTGGTTTGCACCTGGGCGTCCTGGCTGATGTAGGTCAAGACGTCCACGAATTCGGCGAAGTGGCTGGAGAATTCCTTGTACATTTGAGAGGTGTCTTCATCCGCCGCGGTGGATGATAAGGCCCCATAAGCGGTTCCACCCATACCAACGTAATAATCCATGTCCACCAACGATCGGCTCAGAGAGTCACCGAAGAAACCGCAGATATAAAGACTGCTGTCTCCCAATCGCTTCAAAAGGTCCAAGCGTACACCCAACGGTGAATTTTGCGCCCGAAGATAGATTTCAGCCAATGTTTCACGGCGGAGTTTTCCGTCGGCGTCCTCGACAAAAAGATTCTTCGCGAACATGAAGTGCTCGAGCAGATCGACGAGATAAGCCCGCGACAGCGGCATGGGTCGAAATTTAACGCGTTTGATGGCTGTCTCAACGCGGTCCTGGAAGAAGTCCCTGGGTGAAGCGAATAAAATAGGTTGTTGATCCTTCAGACCCTGACTCATTTTGAGTCGCTCCTCCTATTAAACTCCTTCTATAAACTTCGGAGGTTGTTTCCTTCATTTTAGCGCAGAATACGGATTTCCCCGCCGGGAAGGCTTTTTTTTCATCCAAGGTCCATAAACTACGAGCATTTAACACCCGACTGTCTCAAAATTTACGGCCTTAAATTATGCAAAAAATAAGCAAGGCTTATAAAAGTTGTTTCACCAGGGCGCGCTCGGGCCCACCAGTGAGATCACCGGCGGTGTCGCGAAAATCCGCGAAGCGAGGTCCCGAATGGACTCGGGAGTGACCGCGCGAACTTTCTCGGCGAAGCGGAAGGTTTCGGTATGGTCCAAGCCGTAGATGAAGTCGAACAAAATTCCCGATGTCAGATTGGAATTGCGCTGAAGTTCGATGTCGTGCTTTCCAATCAAGTACCGTTGCGCCCGCGTGACTTCCTCATCGCGCACGGGCGTTTGCCGAAGTTTATCGAATTCCTCTCTTAACATGCGAAAGGCGGTTTCACTTTTTTCCGGTGAGCACCCGATATAGGCGCCAAAGTAGCCGCCCTCCAGGCCCTCCATTCTGAGCGGCGCGACCGTATACGCCAATGAGGCCTTATCCCGCAGCTCAATGAACAGTCGGCCGCCCTGCCCGGCCAAAATCGCCTGCATCACCGTCAAGGTGTACCGGTCCGGATCGGTGATACTTAAACCCGGGTGGCCGATCACGATATGGCTTTGCTGTTTTTCAGACTGCTGAAAAAGCCGTGTCTCCTCGTGGGGATATTGAAACGGAATCTTACGCAACTCCAACGGGCCCGGGTTTAAATCACCCAACCGCTCTTCAACGGTTTTAACCAGTTTCTTGGGGTCAAAGGCGCCCGAGGCCACCAAACATAATCCGCTCTTGTTGCGGAACATGTGGCGCACACTGGTTTGATTCAACCGGCCGATGGATTTCATGTCGCCATAAGGGTCGCGTCCGTAGGGATGGCCGGGAAACATTCCCTTCATGAATTCCAGAATGCAAAGCTGGGCGGGATTGTCCTGCCTTAGTTTGACGTGCTCCTGCATGGCCTTAATCTCGCGATTGACCGCGCTGATTTCGAACTGCGGATCTGTCAGCGCCAAAAAGTACAACTGAGCCATGTCATCGAAGAACGGCTTCAGGCATGTCATCGAAAGCCCAAGTGAATTGCGGCCGCCGAAAGCGTTCAAACTCGCGGCGTATTCATCAATTCGCTGATTCACTTCCCGTTCGCTCAAATCGCCGCAGCCGGCGATCCATACTCGCGAGAGAAGTTCCGTCGCTCCCTGGGTTTCGCGAGTTTCCAGGCGCGATCCTCCCAGCGAAGCGCAACGAAGACTGATCACCGGCGTGTCGAAATTCGGCCGCGTGATCAATGTGATCCCATTGGGCAAATCCCATTTTTCCACCTGCGGTGCCTCGCGAGATGGGCGTTTGATTAAGAAAGACACCGGTTTGCGTGAGCGGCCCGATTTGGCGGACCTCATTGGTTTGCTTTTTTTAATTTCGGCGCGGAACTCTTTGCTCCACTTCTGAACCAAGGGTTCGATTTTATCCCGGTCGGCGGGTGTCATCATGACGATGGAAAATCCCGAAGTGTCCAGATACTTGCGGCCGATCCGCAGAATATCCCGCCCCGTCAACTTCGACGCCTGATTGATGAACTTCGTAAAATGTCCGGGGTTATTGAAGAGATCCTGGAAGTGGCCGTACGTTCGCGCCAATCCGTCGACAGTTTCCTGATGATAAAATTGTTCAGAGGCTAGATTGGTCAGCGCCTTTTTGACTTCGTCCTGAGTGGATGGTTCAGTGACGGCCCGCACGAGTTCTTTACCCAATGCCTCGAGCGCGGGCTTGATGTTCTCCTCGCTCAAGGACATTGAAATCGCCAAAAAACCCGGGTCGCGGGCGGTGAACACGCTGGCGCCGACATAATTCACGAGGTGCTCTTGCAAGCGCAGTTTGACGTTCAGGCGGGAGCTGTCTCCCTGACCCAAAATCAGCGCGAAGACCTCGATGGCCGCGATGTCTTTGTGAACGGCGGGTGGGATGGGAAACGCGAGGTGTACGATGGTCTCAGCGAACGGGGCTTTTTCCACCACGACCGATCCGGTTTTGGCGGGACGGACGGTGACTCGTTTCACGACGCGAAGATCGGTTTTCGGAAAACCCCCGAACAGCCGATCGATATCTTTTCGCAGTTCCTTGGCGTTGAAATCACCCGCCACGACCAATGTCATGTTCTTGGGCGTGTATCGTGACCGGTAGTATTTCGTGAGTTTTTCCCTGGTGACGGTCTTGATGTTCTCACTGTAACCGATCACCGGCGTGCCATAAGGATGTTTCTTATAAACCGTGGAAAACAAAAGCCGGCTCGCCTGCCGGTGGGGACTATCCGCCGATCGTTTGATCTCCTCAATGACGACTTCACGTTCATTGTTGATTTCATTTTCGTCAAAGAGCGGGTGGCCCATCATTTCAGAAATCACTTCCAGTCCCACATGCTGATATTCCCGGGAAATGGTCACGTGGAACACCGTCTGATCAAAGGAGGTATAGGCGTTCAATTCGCCGCCGGCGGCCTCGACGGTGGCGGCGATTTCACCCACCTTGAAGCGGCGGGAGCCTTTAAACACCAGGTGTTCAATAAAATGGCTGATGCCTTCTTCGCCCTTCTTTTCGTCGGCACTTCCGGTCTTGACCCACATTTGGATGGAGAGCACCGGGCTCTTGTGGCTTTCCACCAGAATCACTTTCATGCCGTTTTTGAGTTGATATTTCTTGTACATAAACTTAGACCCTATCCATGGCGCTCGCCGTCTATGTCCACATTCCCTATTGCCTGCAACGGTGCCGCTACTGCGACTTCACCACGTTCGAGTGGACCGAAATTCTTCCGCCTGAGCGATACGTCCAATGGGTCCTACAGGAAATCCGGCAACGCCGGAAGTTTTGGTCACAATCCAAGATTGGATCCCTGTATTTCGGCGGTGGAACTCCGAGCCTGATTTCGTCAGATCTTATTGTAATGATTGTGCGCGAACTTGCAAACAATGGATTGCCGCTGGCCGACGACGCGGAAGCCACCATTGAAATCAATCCCGCCACAATGGATGAAAACAAACTGCAAGCTTATCTGGCCGCGGGAATCAACCGGTTCAGCGTGGGCGCGCAGACATTTAATGATTCTTTGCTTAAGAAATGTGGGCGCAAGCACAATTCGCAAGACACCCACGAAACGCTCAGATTATTACACAAACATAATTTAAATTATTCCTTCGATCTCCTTTTTGCTTTGCCCGGTCAGTCTCTCGAAGATTTACGAAAAGACCTTGAAATAGTTTCCGAGTACTCGCCGCCCCACTTGAGCGCTTACTGTTTGACGGTGCCGGAGGGCCATCCCATGAATCGCGGCCGGGCTCCGGAAGCGGAGCAAGTGGCGATGTTTGATGAAATCGAATCCCATTTGCGCCGCCTTGGTCTGGTTAAATACGAAATCTCCAACTTCGCCAAACCGGGCTTTGAATCGCGTCACAATATCGCGTACTGGACGGATAAAGATTATTGGGGCATCGGTCTGAGCAGCCATTCTTATCAGCGTTCCTGGGGAAATTTCGGAACGCGTTTCTGGAATCCAAAATCATTGGCCGAATATGAAAAACAGGTCTTTCGGTCAGGTGAGAAATTCGCTGACGTGATTGTCGAGAATCAACGGGAATCACTCAACGTCCACGAAGCTCTGACAGACTTCACACACACCCATTTGCGAACCGGGTTTGGAATGCCAAAAGACGCGCTGCATGAAAAGTTTCCGGAAACCATCATAAGGCGATTGCAACCACGATTGGACCGGCTCGAATCACAGGGTCTTGTCACCAAAAATGATCGTGGTTGGCGGCTCACATCACAGGGTCAAATGGTGAGCAATAAGGTCTTCGAAGAACTCTGTTTTCTGCCGGAAGATGTAGCTCTGTGAGCATTGACAGGTGAAATGCCGGACCCATACTTAGGTCTATGACTGAAAAGCCTGATAACACTCCCGAAAAGCCGGCGGAAGGAGCGGAAGAGACCTCCGCTCCCGATCTCAAAAAAATCCAAGCGGAATTGGATAAAGCCAAAAACGATTACCTGTACCTTCTCGCGGAATTCGACAATTACCGCAAAAACGCCATTAAAGAGCGTTCCGAGTTGGTCAAATACGGTTCCGAAAAATTCATCCGCGAAATGTTGGGAAT
Source organism: Bdellovibrionales bacterium (assembly GCA_041690295.1). Lineage (GTDB taxonomy): Bacteria > Bdellovibrionota > Bdellovibrionia > Bdellovibrionales > UBA1609 > JALHOQ01. The sequence goes on along the minus strand of JAWLHR010000003.1, from coordinate 135,091 downwards.
CATCGATGATTTTGAGCGCGCCTTGGAAGCTCCGGCCGATGCTGACCCGGGTTCGTTCCGCCAAGGTGTCGAAATGATCGCCAAATCATTGCGCCAGCTTTTGCAAAAATTCGGAGTGGAAGAGGTGAAAGCGGAGGGCGTGCCCTTCGATCCCAACGTTCATGATGCCCTGGGAAGTGAACCACGCGCCGACGTGCCCGCGGGACAAATCATTCGGGTACTCAAAAAAGCCTACAAAATGCATGATAAACTTTTAAGGCCCGCCCAGGTCATCGTGGCGATAGAAGCGAAAGAGTAAGAGGGTTTATTGGCCAAAAAAGATTACTACAGCATTTTGGGTGTTTCCCGCCAAGCCTCTGCCGATGAGCTTAAAAAAGCTTTCCGAAAACTCGCGCTCAAATATCACCCCGACAAAAATCCCGGCGACAAGGTGGCGGAAGAGCGATTCAAAGAAGTGAATGAGGCGTACGACGTCCTCAGCGATCCGAAAAAGAAAAAAATGTATGATCAGTTCGGCCATGCCGCCTTTCAAGCGGGTGGGCCGGGAGCCGGCGGTCCGGGCGCGGGCCCCTTCCGCGGATTCGAGGGATTCGGCGGCTTCCAAGGATTCGATCCCCGGCAGAGCGCGGATTTTCAAGATTTGTTCAGCGATTTTTTTGGCGAGATTTTCACGGGCGAGGCGGGACGGCGCGGATTTCGCCGGGAAGAGCGGGGCGCCGATCTCCGTTACACACTGAACATCACGCTCGAAGAAGCGGCCACGGGCACGGAGAAACGAATCCATTTCGTACGCCATCGTGGCGGTCGCGAAGACCACGCCAAACTTTCAATCACAGTCCCGGCCGGCGTTAAAACCGGGCAGCGCTTGAAATTGCGCGGTGAAGGTGACAGTCCGCCCGGAGCCGGTAAACCGGGCGATTTGTATGTGATCATCAATTTCCAGGACCATCCCCTGTTCAAACGCAAAGATAACGATGTCCTCATGGAGCTTCCCATCTCGTTCGTGGATGCGTTGTTGGGAACGCAGATTGAAGTCCCCACACTCACGGGGAAGGCGATTCTGAATATCCCCCCGGGCACTCATCCCGGCCAGATCTTCCGATTGAAGGGGAAAGGGTTTCCCGATATCGGTGGCTATGCACCGGGCGATATGCTGGTGAAAGTCATTGTAGATGTTCCGAGTACCATTTCGCCGGAAGACCGGGAATCGCTTGAAAAGCTGCGAAAAACCGCGGGCAATTCTCCCTTAGTTAATGAGTTTCGGGATAAGATGAGACGTTTAATGCAACAGAGGTCTTCATAATGAATTGGCTACGCTGGCTGGCAGTTACCGCTTTGACATTATTGATTGCATCTTGTTCTTTGGCGCCGAAGAAAAAACCCCGGGCGGAAGCGCCCTCCGATGCTAAACAGCAAGTGGCCAAAGCCCAGGTTGAACTTGCAGCCGGAGCGGAGGCGAAAGCCGTTCGCCGTTTTAAATGGGTGATTAATAAATTCCCCAATTCCGATGCGGCCGATGATGCGACCATTCAATTGGCGCGAATCTATTTCAAACATCAAAAATTCGATTTGGCTTACACCACCTATATGAGTCTGGTGGAATCCGATGTTTTCACCGCCAATGAAGCCGAAGCCCTGCTTGGTGCATCCCGCTGTCTTCATAAAATGGGTCGCTTGGATGAATCGCTCGCCCTGAGCGCCCGCGGATTAAAAATCCCGGGGCTGTCCGATGCGTTTAAGCTCGAATTGTACCGCCATCGTTACGCCGTGCTCGTCACCACCGGCGATCGTTTGGACGCTTTAAGAGCTTTGGCCTTTATCTACGCGAAGGATCCAAACCCCGAAGCCAAGTCTTCGGCGCAGGCCCGCGCTTCGGAAGTCGTCACGCAATATCTGACGGAATCGGATCTGGAAAAAATCGTGGGTGATGAGGAGTTCGGTTTCGTCCGCGCGCAAGCCGCGTTCCGCTTGGGAATGTTCCGCTTGCAGAAGAAAAAATACGACGATGCCCGAAGTTTTTTCGCGCGAGCGGCGGAATGGGGACAGGGAACACCTTACCAAAGCCGGGCCGAAAGTTATGTTCAACAGATCGATTCACGCCGGCGCGTGGACGCCGACACGATCGGGGCGGTCTTACCTCTCACCGGCCGGTACTCGACCGTCGCGTATAAGACATTGAATGGTTTGCGCCTAGGGCTTGGCATCACCGGACCGGATCGAAGTTCCTTCCGTCTCGCGGTTGTCGATAGTGAAGGCTCACCGGATCAGGCGCGCCAGTCGGTGGAACGGTTGGTTCTTGAAGATAGCGCGATTGCCATTGTCGGCAGTCTTTTAAGCCGGACCGCGGCCACGGTCGCCGCCAAAGCCGATGAACTCGGAGTGCCTTCAATCGCCCTTTCGCAAAAAGCCGGACTGACCGAGATCGGGCCGTACATATTTCGTAACGCCGTCACCAGTGAAATGCAGGTCAAAGAATTGGTTCGCCTGGCGATGGAAGATCTGAAGCTGAAAAGGTTCGCCATTCTCTATCCCAATGATCCCTACGGCGTGGAGTACGCTAATTTATTCTGGGACGAAGTTCTCGCCCGTGGCGGCGTGATCGCCGGAGCCCAGGTGTACAATCCCAAAGAAACGGACTTTCGCGGACCGGTTAAGCGTTTGGTCGGAACTTTTTATGTTGAAGATCGTCGTACGGAATATAGAAGTCGCGTGACCGAGTGGTTTAAAAAACAAAAACGGGTTTCGGCACGGCGAAGTCCTCCCGATGATCTCTTGCCTCCCATCGTTGATTTCGATGCGATCTTCATTCCCGACACTCCCCGTGCGGTGGGGCAAATCGCGCCCATGCTGGCGTATCAGGGTGTCACCAACATTCGAATGCTGGGCACGAATGTCTGGAATTCTTCGGAACTGATCCGCCGGGGACAACAAAACGTGGAAAACGCGGTCTTCGTCGACAGTAATCTGATCAATGACCCGGCTTTCCGCAGCTCGAAATTTTTTAAAGATTTCAAAGAAGCCTACGGGGAAGAGCCGGGCATCTTCGAATCCCAAGGATATGAAACCGGATTGCTCCTCAGACGCCTGATTGAAAATGGCGAGCGTTCCCGCGTGGGTTTGGCTTCGGCTCTCAACAATATTCGTGAATTCAAAGGTATCACTGGACCAATGACCATGAACGCGAACCGTGAACTTGTGCGGCCGCTTACGCCTTTCGTCGTGAAGCAAAACAGCATCACGGCTTGGTCACCCGAGCTCGAGAACGATTCCGCCGAGCCCTCTCAGAAAAAGCCTGTCCGGCGATAACCGGCCAGGCTCCCCCTTTTGTCTTTAGGTTTAAGTCGACCTGGACGGGAGGGGACATGATCGACAAAGAAACAATCGCCCAATGCAAGCAGAAACTCATACGTGCGAAAGAGGAGCTTCTGAACCGCTTCAGCAACTACGTCGCGGATTTCCGCGAGAGGGATCATCGTGGCGACGAAGTTGATCAAACTGTATCCATTTTGACGGAGAATCAGCTTTTCGCGGCTCAACAAAGGTTAAGAAAGCAAATTTTCGAGATCGAAGCCGCGCTTTCCCGGATTGAGAGGGGCACCTACGGCATTTGTGAGGAAACCGGTGAGCCCATCTCACTTGAACGTCTGTTAGCTATCCCCTGGACAAGACTCAGTATCGAAGGCGCTGAAATCCGCGAATCGGGGGGCTCCAAGCGCGCCTAATGGGAGAAATAGGAAAATTTCATACTCCGGACTGATGGCTAAATAAAGTCTTACAGACCACGGGAAATTCCAATTTCCAGACTATCTGCAGGGCTTTAGCGCTTAAAGCCATTTTAAACCTCCGCCGACAAGGTTTTTACATGAACACCTTTGCCGCGAGACGCGGAGGATGCAAATGAGCTTTGATGAACGATCCTTAGAAATTCCCGAAACCCTGCCCATGCTTCCGGTTCGCGACATTGTCGTGTTTCCGTACATGATTCTTCCGCTGTATGTGGGTCGCGAATCATCGATTCGGGCGGTTGAGGAATCACTGAGCAAGAATCGTCTGATCTTCCTCGCCTCGCAAAAAGAAATCACCGAAGAAAATCCCTCCGAGAATACCATTTACCGCGTGGGCACGATCGCCATGATCATGCGCATGCGCAAACTCTCCGACGGCCGCGTGAAAATTCTGATCCAAGGTGTTTCCAAAGGTCGCATCAAGCGTTTTGTAAAATCCGATCCCTGTTTCGAAGTGTCCGTTGAAAAAATCGAAGAAACTCCAGTGGCGGCCGGCTCGAACGTTGAGTTCGAAGCCATGATCCGAAACGCCAAAGAGCATCTGGAAAAGATCATCGCTCTTGGACGCATGCTCTCGCCGGACATTCTTTTGGTTCTTGATGATGTTTCCGATCCGGGCCGCCTGGCTGATTTGATCGCCAGCAATCTTGGATTGAAAGTGGCCGACGCCCAACGCGTTCTCGAAACTTTCCATCCCAAAGAGCGTTTGTTGCTGGTGAACGAGATTCTCGCCAACGAACTCGAAGTCCTGCAAATGCAGGCCCGAATCCGCTCACAGGCCAAGGACGAAATGTCCAAGAGCCAACGTGAGTACTTCCTGCGCGAACAAATGCGCGCCATAAAGAACGAGCTCGGTGAAAATGATTCGAAAACCGAGGAAATGGAAGAGCTGCGGGAGCGCATTATCAAGGCCGGAATGCCTGAAAATGTTCAAGCCGAGGCTTTGAAACAGCTCGGCCGTTTGGAACGCATGCACCCGGATGCTTCCGAAGCCAGTATGGTGAGGACTTATCTGGATTGGATGGTGGATCTCCCCTGGAGTAAATCCACCGTGGACAATCTCGACCTTCACCGGGCGCAACGTATATTGGATGAAGACCACTACGACCTCCATAAAGCCAAAGACCGCATTCTCGAATTTCTCGCTGTCCGTAAATTAAAAGAGAAAAACATGAAGGGCCCAATCCTTTGCTTCGTCGGCCCTCCGGGAGTTGGAAAGACCTCTCTCGGTAAGAGCATCGCGCGATCGATGGGCCGCGAATATTTCCGTATCGCCCTTGGCGGTGTCAAAGACGAAGCGGAAATCCGCGGTCACCGCCGCACCTATGTGGGCGCCATGCCGGGCAAAATCATTCAAGCTTTGAAACAAGTGAAAACCAATAATCCAGTGATGGTTCTCGACGAAATCGACAAGCTTGGTTCGGATTTCCGTGGCGATCCGAGCGCCGCCATGCTCGAAGTGCTCGATCCTGAACAAAACCATTCATTCCGCGACAACTACCTCAACGTGGATTTCGATCTGAGCAATGTTTTGTTCATCGCCACCGCGAACGTCTACGAGAACATCCCGCCGGCGCTTCGCGATCGTATGGAAACCATCAATATCAGCGGCTATACGGATTCAGACAAGCTTCTGATCGCGAAGGAACACCTGATTTCCCGCCAGATCGAGGCGAACGGAATTACCAAGGATCAAATTGAATTCACCGATGACGGTTTGTCTTATCTGATTTCCCATTACACCCGTGAAGCTGGATTACGGAACCTCGAGCGCGAAATCGGCTCGCTTTGCCGTAAAGTGGCCAAGAAATTCGTCTTCGGCCATAACGAGAAAGTGGTGATCACGCCGCAAAACATTCCCGAGCTTTTGGGTCCGCCCCGCTTTTTACGTGAGGAGCGCCTCAAAGAGAATCAAGTGGGAATCAGCACGGGTCTCGCCTGGACCCAGGCTGGCGGTGAAGTGCTCTACGTTGAAGCTTTGAAAATGAAAGGCAAAGGCGGCCTGGTACTTACGGGACAGCTGGGCGACGTGATGAAAGAGTCCGCTCGTGCCGCTTGGTCCTACGCCCATGCCCATTGTGAAGAACTTGGTATTGACCCTGAATTTTTCGAAACGAACGAAGTTCACATTCACTTGCCCGCGGGCGCCATTCCCAAAGATGGTCCATCGGCGGGCGTGACGATGGCCACCGCGTTGACCAGCTTGATGACCGGAGTGCCGGTTCGAACGGACATCGCGATGACCGGTGAAATTACGCTTTCCGGCCGCGTCCTGCCCGTGGGAGGAATTCGCGAAAAATCACTCGCGGCCCTCACTCATGGCATCACCAATATAATTCTGCCGCTCGCCAATCAGAAAGACCTCGCCGACATTCCCGAGGAGTTCAAAAAGAAACTGAGCTTCGTGTTCGTGGAAAATCTCGATGAGGTTTTCGCGATGGCTTTCGATAAAAAAGCGGCCAAGCAAAAAACCAAGGACAAGGCGCCGAAGAAGCCCAAATCTCCGGCGGCGGCGGCTTAAGCTTCCAATCCGAAGTCGAGATCCAAGTCAGGTGGGGCAACCGCGGATTTCATCCGCGTGTTGTCTTCTTCAAGGACGCGGACCAATGTCTTTAGGTCCGCGACCTCCTCCTTGAGTTGTAATATTTGCTCCTCCTTCTCCTGAAGGATGAGGGAGTAGGCCTTTTTGATTTCATTCAAAAGGCCTTGAGTGGTTCGCCAAAATTGGTCTTTGTCCGCCGATTCGTCATTTCGCGGCTGAGGCTTCACCGAGGGTGGGGGGGCGACTGCCTCCGCTTCCGAACTGACTTGCAACGGGCCATCCTTGATCAAATATTTCCCATCGGAAAACTTGTACTCGATTTCGCCGCCTTTGATCCGCCGGCGCAGAGTGGACAAGCTCACCCGATACTTGTTTGAATACTCAATTAAGGTTAACCAAGCCTGAGTGCTCAACACTCCTCCTATGGATATTCAAAACTTAGCATAGCATTTAGGCATGTAAAGCAATGTGAGTAGTCACGGTCCAAAACTGGGCCTATGCCCTGAAAACAAGGCCCAAAGGCCAGTTCAGAGGATTGGTCATTCTGAGTAGTCGCCTTTTTCTGGATTTTGAATACTCATCCACGTAGAGTTGACCAAGTGAAGTTATCTGACCGTAAACGGATCGCATTGGTTCTGAGCGGCGGAGGCGTCAAGGCGGCCGCTTTTCACATTGGGGTCTGCCTTGCGCTTCGCGAAAAAGGTTTTACCTTCGCCGGCGGCACTGATCCCCAGGACCGTTTGAAATTTGAAAACAAGGAGCTCACCATCCGGCTTTACGTCGGGTCCAGTGCGGGCTCGGTGGTGGCGACGTTTCTAGCGAGCGGACACTCGCTCGATGCGATTATCGAAGCGTTCACGCGCGGCGCGGGAATCGGCGCACTCACTCGTGTCAAAAGCGATAATCCTTATCTGAAACCACTTTCCTATCGTGATATCTTCGCGTTGAATTTGGGCGCGGGACACCCAGCTCGACTTTTGCCCAAGATGTTTCGCCGCCGGCTGGCGGTGAGCGGCGGCATTGAAGCTTCATTGAAAGAAGCCTTCAAGATCAATGGTATCTTCAGCACCAAGAATATCGAAAAATATATCCGGACCTACGTCGTGCCGGAGAATGATTTTAAGAAATTAGGGGCTGAACTTTATATCGTCGCGACGCAACTCAATCATTCCCGTAAAGCGATTTTCGGGCCGTTTGAAGAAACGATTAAAACCCGCGAAGTTAAATTCGTTGATTACGCCAAGATCAGCGAAGCGGTGGCGGCCTCGGCCGCGCTTCCACCCTTTTTCGCGCCTTATGGGATCCGTAATCAAAAAGGCCGCGAGATATTCTACTTTGACGGAGAAATTCGCGACACGCTTTCCACCCATATCGCCGCGGACCAAGGTGCGGATTTAGTGATCGCCTCTTATTCAATCCAGCCCTATCACTTCACCGAAGAAATGGGTTCTCTGCACGAATACGGAATGCCGCTCATCTTCAACCAGGCTTTGTACCAGGTGGTGCAAAAGAAGATCGAAACCCATATCAAACATCAACACGACGTGCGGGCCATGATCAAAGCGGTCCAGGGTTACATGCGAGAAAAACAAATCGCCGAAGAACATATCGCCAAACTGGTCGATATCTTAGTTCAACGCACGAACTTCAATCCCGACGTGGATTACATTTACATCCACCCCAGCCCCCAGGATTACGAGTTCTTTTTCTACGATCACTTTTCACTCAATACCAAAGTCTTGACGGCGATCACTCGTACCGGATTCAAGTCCGCGATGAACACGCTTCGGGCCTACAACATTTAGGTTTTGAATCGGAACCAGGTCAGTTCGTGTTTGTTGTTATAAAGATGAATGACACCGGACCCCGGCACTTTCAGAAACTCACTCACGATCTTGAAATCAGTTTGGCCTTGAAATTTGATCGTACAAACCATATTTGCGGCCACGGATTCCCAACTTTGGACCAGCTTCAACAAACGATCGGGATAACAAATCACGTCGGAAAATAACCAATCGACCGCGAAAGGTTCCATGGCAAACGCGCTTTCCGCGCGATACTCCACCCGATTGGATAACTTAAGCTGTGGCGAAAGTGGCGCTTTGTCCACGCTGATCACCTGGCACTCCAGCGCATCCAAGACCCAAGTCCAGCCACCGGGCGACGACCCAAGGTCAACAACCCGGCTCCCCGACCTCGGATAAACACCTGTTATTGTGAAGAGTTCCCATAACTTCAAATAAGCTCGCGACGGCGGATTCTCTTTATCCTCGTTAAACTCGATCTCGCCGTCGGGGAAGGGGCTGGAACAATCCGTCGAGTACAACATTGTCTCGCTATCAAGCAAGGTCCAGGAACCCAGCGGCGATTTTGGAATGGGAGCGAGAAAATCCAGTCGCTTTGGTTTGAGCACGGGCAGCTGTTCGGCGATCAATTTGGCCCGCCGGTGATGGGACGTGGAATGAAGCCACCAATTGCGCTGAATGGATCTCAAGTGCTTAGCGGCCTCTGATATGGATTTGAATTTAAAAATCCGCGGCTCCAGCCAAAGATTCTGGCAAAAAAGTGGCCGCGCTTTGCCCTTGATTAAAAAAAGCCGATCTCGCTGTTCAATAATTCGATCGCCGAGCTCATCGATCAAGACATGGCCAAGTTCACGAGGGGCAAGGGCCACTAAATCCATCAGGTGATTCCTCGAGTTGAGCGATCACTAACGTAATGCATCCTGAAAAGGAACGGCCTACGTTAGTGCGGCGAGAATCAGCTGATAAAACGGCTCCGATCCGAGGCCGATGATGAGAATTACAAATGCCAGTGTCGTCACCGTAAAGTAGCTGAGCGGGCGCAGTTCGGATTGGCCGCGGTTGAATAGCGGCTCTTCCATATACATCGCCAACACCGGCCGCAGATAATAGTAAAGGCTGATGATACTTCCAATCACACCCCAAATCGCCAGCCAAACCAGCCCCTGCTTAATCGCCGCGGAGAACAAAAAGAATTTACCGAAAAATCCGAGCGTGGGCGGAATACCCGCAAGGCTGATCAGTAAAATCGTCATGCTCAACGCCAACCACGGTCGCTCCGAACCCAGTCCACGCAGATCTTCATAAGTCAGGTCGGATTCAGGTTGAGGCTCAAGCAGATGAAGAACGCCGAACGCTCCCGCGGTCATCAAAGTGTAGGCAAAGATGTAATAAAGAACGCTCGAAGCGCCCAGCATGCTGGAGCCGCCGATGCCGGCGGCGATCACACCGATCATGACATAGCCGCTATGGGCGATGCTGGAATAAGCCAACATGCGTTTCAAACTCTTCTGCCGGAACGCGCCCACATTGCCGATCAAAATCGTTAAAGCGGCGAGCCACTGGAGAGTATCGACAAACGGCCAAAATCTCTCGACGGTGAAACCTTGCGCGGCCACCAGGCGAAGTAAGAACGCGAAAGAAACCGCTTTCACTCCCGTCGCCATATAAGCGGTCAGTGGCGTCGGAGATCCCTGGTACACATCCGGCGCCCAGGCGTGAAACGGAAACACTGAAACCTTAAAGCAAAGCCCGAAAATCAAAAGAATGAATCCGATCAAGAACAGCCGATTGGTTCCGAGCAGACTTTGGGACGCGTCCAAAAATTCAGGCAAATAAGTGGAGCCAACGGTTCCGTAGATGAACGAAATACCGTAGAGCATGACCGCCGAAGCGAAGCTTCCAAGGATGAAGTACTTAAACGCCGCCTCTTTGGAGAGTTTTTCTTCCAAGCTCAAGGCGATCATCATGTAAAGACAGAGCGAAAAGAGCTCCAGGCCGACGAACAAAATGATGAGATCGTTGGCCCAAGCCATGGTGAGCATCCCCACCGTGCAATTCATCATCAAAAAGACATTTTCCGTGAACTGATTGGGATTTGTGGATCGGCTGTCACGGGCGAACGTTAAACCCACCGCCGTCACCAAAAGTAAAATCAACGAAGTGAATGAAGAGATCCCGTCGAAAATCAACGCTCCATCAAAGGCCGTCCGCTCCACACCCATCGTGGGAACGAGAAGGCCCACGGCCGTCACCACGCCGATGATTCCGTAAATCAATGTGGCGAACTGATTTTGCTCGCGGTTGCCACGCAGAACTTTGATCAGCAAGGGCACACAGCTGAAGAGGAAGAGTGCCACCGCGGGAGATACCAAAATGAAATCAATAAGTCCGAACTGAATTTCCATATTACTCTTCCACGCTCAATTCATATTGTGTGCGATGATTAACGAAATGGTCCAAACTGGCTTGGGACCAACGCAAGAAATCACCCGGGAAAATTCCCATCCAGAAAATTAAAATCACCAGCGGAGTCATGACCATGATCTCACGCGCTCCCACGTCGAGAGGCGTGCCATGGGCTTCTTTCACGACTTTTCCAGTGTCGCCGAAGAAAATCCGCTTCACCATCCAAAGCAGATAAACGGCGCCGAGAATCACGCCCAAGACCGCCAGCGATCCATAGATCTTATTGGCCGCGAACCCGCCGAGGAGAATAAGGAATTCCCCCACGAACCCGTTCGTCAAGGGAACCGCGATACTAGAGAATGTGACGATTACAAAGAAGATGGCGAAAATCGGCGCGACTTTCGCGAGCCCACCGTACTCGGCGATTTGCCGCGAATGAGTCCGCTCGTAAATCATACCGACCAAAAGGAAGAGCGCACCGGTCGAAATCCCGTGATTCAACATTTGATAAAGCCCGCCGGTCACGCCGTAAACGTTAAGAGCGAACAATCCTAAAATCACATAACCCATATGGGAAACGGATGAATAGGCAACCAGCTTTTTCATGTCCGGTTGGATCATGGCCACCAAAGCGCCGTAGATGATTCCGATCACGCCCAGGAGCATGAACAACCAAGCCCAATGTTCCGCGGCTTCGGGAAAAATCGGCAAAACGAAGCGCATGAAGCCATAAGTTCCCATTTTCAACATCACCGCCGCAAGGATCACCGAACCGGCGGTGGGCGCCTCAACGTGGGCGTCCGGCAACCAAGTGTGCACCGGGAACATCGGAACTTTGATGGCGAACGCCAGGGCGAAGGCGAAGAACAACAGCGTTTGCGTGTTTAATAGATCGTTACCCACGAAAGGAATGTTCAATTTGTAAAAATCGAGCACGCTGGCGCTCATCTGACCGAATTGTTGCTGGGTCATGAAAATCAAGGCGATGATCGCGATCAACATGAAAAGAGATCCCGCCATGGTGTAGATGAAAAATTTCATCGTCGCGTAAAGACGGCGCGGTCCGCCCCACACCCCCACCAAGAAATACATCGGAATCAGTGAGGCTTCGAAAAACACATAAAAGAGCACGCTGTCCAAGGCGAGAAAGGTTCCCATCATGCTGGTCAGCAAGAGGAACAAACACACATGGAACGAACGAACATTGTCTTTAATCGCGGTCCAACTGCCGAGAATCACCAGAGGCGTAAGGAACGCCGAAAGCATGACCAGCCAAAATGAAATCCCGTCGATTCCCAGGAAATAACTGATTCCGAAGGTCGGAAGCCACTCATATCGTTCAACCAATTGAACCGACGCTTTCGAGGGATCGAACTGGTAAAACAGCACCAGACAAAGAATGAAGTGAAGCAGGGAAAGGCCAAGAGAGACCGGCCGAATCCACCGCTGATCTGGCAAAAGCGCCACGATCAATGCAAACCACAAAGGCAAAAAAACCAAAATTGAAAGTGTCATCTCGACCTCAAACGAATCTTCCTAATGTCAGCGCGATCACGAGAACCAATCCCAGCGCCATGTACAACGCATAGCTTTGGGTTTTTCCACTCTGCACGGTGCGGACAAAAGAGGCCGCTCCCGCCACCAAATCACCCGCGACATAAGTCGCCTTATCAATGAAATTCACGTCAATGTAGAGCCATAACGCCCGCGAACCGCGAACAAGAGGATTGATAATGCGCGAAAAATAAAATTCATCGACATAGTATTTGTTGGCCACCAGCGTATGAACGGGCCCGAGCAATTTCGCGAACTTGGCCGATTGCTCGGGATGGACGACGTACGAATTATAGGCGATCAACGCGCCGATCACCGCCAAACTCACCGAGATTCCTATGAGAGCCCACTCAACCATGGCGCTGCCGTGCCCAGAGCCAACTTTGCCGATCACCGGCTCTAGCCAGTTATGAAAATAATTGGCTGGGTGACCGGGAAGAATTTCTCCGATCACGTGGGGAATTCCCACCCAGCCGCCGATCACCGACAAGACCGCCAAGGCGATCAAAGGAATCGCCATCGTGGGCGGCGACTCGTGGGGATGCACGTCGCTGCCGAAACGGGGCTTGCCCCAAAACGTCAACGCCATCAAACGAGTCATGTAAAATGCGGTGCACGCCGCGGTCACCGCGCCAATGAACCACAAGGCCTTGCTGCCGTGAGGGCTTGAGAACGCATACCAGAGAATTTCATCTTTACTGAAAAATCCCGCGAACGGCGGAATTCCGATAATCGCCAGCCAACCCATCAGGAATGTGAAATAGGTAATGGGCATATACTTACTCAGCCCGCCCATTTTGCGCACATCCTGTTCTTCGTGCATGGCATGGATCACCGAACCCGAACCCAAGAACATCAGCGCTTTAAAGAAGGCGTGGGTCATCAAATGGAATTGCGCCGCCGAGAAGGCGCCCACTCCCACCGCGAGGAACATGTATCCCAGCTGAGAAACCGTCGAATAAGCGAGGATCTTTTTGATATCCCATTGGGTGGTGCCGATGGTGGCGGCCACCAGCGCCGTGGCGGCTCCCGTCCACGCGATCACTTCCATCGCGTGCGGCGCCAAGACCAGAATGGGACTCATGCGGACAAAAAGATAAACACCGGCGGTCACCATGGTGGCCGCGTGAATCAAGGCCGAAACCGGGGTGGGGCCGGCCATCGCGTCCGGCAACCAAACATAAAGCGGAATCTGCGCCGATTTACCGGTGGCGCCCACGAACAAGAGCAAACAGGCCAACGTGATCGGGCCCAACCATCCGGTTTCAATGACGGGAGGAATCAACTGAATCAAGTCCGCGTAGTTCAAAGATCCAAAAGTCACAAAGAGAATGAACATCCCAATCAAAAAGCCGGCGTCGCCGATCCGATTGGTAATAAAAGCTTTCATCCCCGCGGCCGCTTTGGCCTCATCGGAGAACCAGAATCCGATAAGCAGGTACGAGCAATAACCAACACCTTCCCATCCGACGAAGGTCACCACCAGGTTATCACCCAGAACCAAAAGCAACATGTTAAAGAGAAACAGGTTCAGATAGGCGAAGTATTTGGACGGCCGCTCATCGTGGGCCATATAGCCGATACTGAAAAGGTGAATCAGGCTGCCGACACCGGCGACGATGAGAATCATGATGCCGCTGATTTGATCCACGACGAAACCGAACGGAATTCTCAGATTCCCCACCGAAATCCAGTCATAAAACTGGGTCGCCAGCACCCGCTGTTCCGCCGGCAGAGCTAAAAGTTGAGCGAAAAGAATGATTGAACAGATGAACGAAATTCCCGCGGCCACCGTGGCCACTGTTCCCGCGAGCACCGCATTTTGAGCACGGAAGCGGATTCCATTGAACAAAAAGCCGATCAACGGGGCGAGAAGTAGAGTTAAAAGGACCAGCGCGTGATTCATGATCAGCCTCGCAAATGCTCAAAAAAGCGAATGTTCACTTCGTGAAACTTTTTGTAAATCGCAACCGCCAGGGCCAGACCCACACCGGCTTCCGCCGCGGCGATCGTCATGACAAAGAACACCATAATGTGACCGTTCAGTGATCCGCTCTCACGCGCGAACGCCACAAACGACAAATTCACCGCGTTCAACATCAATTCGATCCCCATCAGCATCACGATCACATTCCGCCGCATCAAAACGGCGATCATTCCGAACGAAAAAAGGATGGCCGACAAAAACATGTAATGGGGCAATCCGATGTGCATCAATGTTTCAATGCTGGGCATGTGTTCCTCCCTTGCTCCGCGAGACCGCCACCACGCCCACAGCGACCACCAGCAGAAGCACGCCTAAAGCTTCAAAAGCGTAGAGATACTTTGTGTAAAGCAGATGACCTAACTGTCGGGTTGTATCCACCGCGGCCGGCAATGATTGCGGTTCAACAATCGCCACCGAACTGTTGGCCGCGCCAAGCGCGAGGCCGGCCAGCATCGCCGCCGAAATTACTTTCAGCGATCCGGAAAACAATCCCCTGGTGAACGAGCGGATTTCAGCCCGCAAATCAAACAACATGAGGACGATCACGAAGAGAACCATGACCGCGCCGGCGTAAACGATCAGCTGAACGCCGGCGATGAAGTGCGCGCCTAAATTGTAGAACGTGCCGGCCAAACCAATCATGGTCAGCACCAGATAGAGCGCGGCATGGATCGGATTCGGAACGGTGATGGTCTTATATCCGAAGAACAAAAGAAATAGAGCCAAAGAATAAAAGCCGATTGCTTCCCACAACATCGTCAACTACCCCACGAAGTTCGCATGATCAGAATGACCACGGCGGTGATGATGGTATTGGCCAAAGCCCAAGGCAACATGGTTCGCCAGCCCAGATCCATCAATTGGTCATAGCGGAATCGCGGCAAAGTCCAACGCACCCAAATGAAAATCCACAAAAAGAGAACCACTTTGGCCATGAACACCACGTGCAGAACAAGTGCGGTGAGCACGCTGGCTTTGGTCGGCGAAAAACCCGCGAACCAGGCACCGACACTTTCGGGAGTTAGCCACGGATAAAGCGTGTAACCACCGAAATAAAAAATCACCATGAGCGCCGAGGCCACGAACATATGGCCATATTCACCGATGAAGAACATGTTGAATTTAAATCCCGAATACTCAGTGTGATAACCGGCCACCAACTCACCTTCAGCTTCTGGCAAGTCAAATGGCAAACGGTTGGCCTCGGCGAACATAGCGGCGAATAAAATCAACGCCCCCAGCGGCTGATAAAAAATTCCCCAATTGGGAAGCGCTGGAATTTCCACGGCTTTCCCCAAGAAAGAGAAGCTGAGCGGGCCGGATTGCGCGTTGATCATTTCGGTGAAGTTGAAAGTGTTGAAGAGCATGATCACGCCGACGATGGAAAGTCCCATCGCCAGTTCGTAGCTGATCGTCTGCGCGCTGGCGCGAAGCGCTCCGAAAAGCGAGTATTTATTATTGCTGCCGTAACCGGCCAACAGCAAAGCGTAGGCGGCGAGAGAGGACACACCCAAAACAAAGACGATCCCGATGCCGAATTCGTAGCCTTGGAATAAAAAGGTGTACGGTCCCCAGGTTTGTCCGAACATTTCAAAAGCTTCGACCTGAATCGGTACGGAAAGAGGCAAAGCATTGAGCGCCAGTGTCGCGGGGATCATGGCCACCACGGGTGCGGCGTAAAAAAGGAAAGGATAGCCGCGCTCCGGGATGAATTCCTCTTTAGTGAGAAATTTCACCGCGTCAGCGAGAAGCTGGGTCAGACCCAAGGGGCCCACCCGATTGGGGCCGAACCGGTTTTGAATGAAAGCCGAGCCGCGCCGTTCAACCCAAACCAGTAACGGCACGATTTGGACCATCATCAAAAAGATGACGACCATTTTCACGAAATTAACTGTGATCTCAAAAATGTCTGTGCCCATGATGTTTGATTATTCCCACTCTAAGGCTTTGGATCGAACTTCCCAGAACAAACCAAAGACGAACACCGCCAGGAAGAATCCCATGGCGAGTAAGATATAAAGACCATGACCTTGCGAGATGAAATCACCGTAAGTCAGCGCCCACGGATACATGAAGATAATTTCAATATCGAAAAGAATAAAAAGAATGGCCGTGAGATAGAACTTGATCGGTATTTTCGTGGGGCCCGTGGTGTCCGCGGCGATACCGCACTCATAGGTTTCGTCTTTCACTTTGTTGGGCTTGGCTTTGGCGCTGATCAAGTTGGCTAAGCCCAACAATGCAGTTCCAAAAATAATCACAAAAAGCGCCAGAGCCAGTACTGGCAATAGTTGCGACATGGCGACTCCACGGATAGGATGCGAAACGTTTCATATGTTTATAATGGCCACTTGTTTCAAATCCAAGAAGGAAGGTGGATTCAGCGCACTTGGCGCGGCGGGTTATGTTTGAGTCATGGTCCTGGAAAGTCGAAGATTCATTCGACCGGTATTTTCGCAATCGGGAGCCCCGGCTTGATGTCGTGGGAACGGATTCGACCACCTTGCTGGCCGGATTGCTTTCGCAACCCAAGATCGCACTCAATGAAAAACCCCATCTGATCCTTTGCGCGACCGCCAAGGCGGCGGCGAATTTGGTGACATCCTTACGCTTTTTTTCACCTGAGCCGAAATTTCACCTCTTACCTGAGTTCGATGTCGGAGTTTACTCGGGTCTTTATCCCAACCGGCGCGTGATCGCCGATCGCCTCCGGTGGATGTGGGCGGCCCAAACGGCGAAACCCGGGGACATTTTCATAGCCACCCAACAGGCTCTTTTACAAAGAAGCTTGCCCTATCAAGAACTGGCCAAGCGGGTGATTCGGCTCAAACGCGGCGACGTTCTGCCGTCCGATCTGCCGGCGCGTCTCGAAGCCAACGGTTATATCAATGCCCCCATCGTGGAAGACGTTGGAACTTTTTCCTTTCGCGGGGGAATCGTGGATGTGTTTTCACCCGCATTATCACATCCCGTCCGCATCGAACTCTTCGCCGACGTGATTGAATCCTTGCACACGTTCGATGAGGACAGTCAGCGCCGGCTGGATCAGATTGAGGAATTCACCATTATTCCGGCCCAAGAGGTGCTGTTTGATGACGAATCCAGGCAAAAAGCGGCGATTCGTTTAAAAGAATCTTTCGAAGGCCGCGCGGTGGATCGCGAAGAAGCCCAGGCCGTCCTCCACCAGTTGGCGCAGGGCCAGCACTTTCATGGGATCGAATTTCTCGGCAGCTACTTCTACGATCTTCCGGCGCTTCCGACGGATCACTTCAACACTCCACTGAATGTGTGGAAACTGGATCCGTTCGAACTCACCCGTGCTTATGATGAATTCGTCGCGGAAACCAAGAGGGAATTTGAAGTTTCCGTCGCGCAAATCGTGCGCCCCCTCTTTGGCGAAATTTATTCGGCGCCCGAGAATCTCGAATTTCCGCCCGACTCCCAGACGATCTCTTTAAGCAAAGTTCGGATCGGCGAAGACCATAAAACCCATGACGAGGGCGTGGCCCTTCTGCCGCTTTCCACATCGGACTTACGCGAGTTCGCCAGCCAAGCCAAATCTCTGATCGGCCGAGCCACTCAGCTCACGAATTTTTTAAACAAGAAGTTCAACGAGTGGAGAAACATCGGGCAATCTGTTTTTATCGCCGTAAGCACGCAAGCCCAGGCCCAACGGATCAAACTTCTGCTGGAAAAATCAGAACTGAACGCGGTCGTGACCGACGGCTATCAGTGGGACGAGTGGATCCAGGCTCAACGCGAAGACCGTCGGCTGGTTCACATCGTGACAAGACCCTTGGGTGAGAGTCTTCGCTACGGCGACGAACACTTCATTCTTCTGCGCGAAGAGGATCTTTTCGGCCATAAGCGGCCGCGACCCGAATACAAATCCACCGGCACTCTGGAGCAAAGAGCGCACGCCTTTAATTTCGGCGATCTGAAAACCGGCGACTTGATTGTCCACAAACTTCACGGCATCGGCGTCTTTGAAGGTCTCAAGGTCATGCCCATTCAGGGTGTTGATGGCGAATTCATCCAGCTGAAGTACAAAGGGAATGACCGCCTTTACCTTCCGGTTTACCGGGTTCACCAGATTCAAAAATATTCCGGTCCGTCGTCAAGCGCCTTGATCGACAAGCTGGGCGGTCCTGGATGGGAAAAAACCAAAACAAAGGTGCGATCGCATCTCCGCGACATCGCCGCGGAACTCCTGCAGCTTTACGCGCAACGAAGCGTGGCCGAACGGCCGCCACTACCGGAGCCCAACGCGGATTTCGCCAGTTTTGAAGCGCAATTTCCCTATACGGAAACGGTCGATCAGTCGCGCGCGATCAATGACGTGATCGCGGACCTCTCCAAGCCGCATCCGATGGACCGCTTGATCTGCGGAGATGTCGGTTTTGGAAAAACCGAAGTGGCCATGCGCGCGGCTTTTCATATGGCCAGCAACGGCCGCCAGGTAGCTATTATCGCTCCGACCACGGTTTTAACTTTTCAACATTTGGAAACTTTTAAAAAACGTTTCGCCCCCTGGGGATTCGACATTCGCTCACTCAATCGCTTCGTGCCGCCCAATGAAGTGCGCGCGACCTTGCGCGATTTACGCGAAGGAAAGGTGAACATCGTGATCGGCACCCACCGGTTGCTCAGTCAGGATGTTCAATTCAAAGACCTCGGCCTATTGATCATCGATGAAGAACAGCGCTTCGGGGTCAAACATAAGGAAAAACTAAGAAAAATGCGCGCCGGTCTCGACACTTTGGCGATGTCCGCGACACCGATCCCACGCACGTTGAACATGAGCCTCGTCGGCGTTCGTGATTTGAGCTTGATCAACACCGCGCCGGTGGATCGATTGGCCACACGAACTTTCGTGATCAAATTCGACGGAGAAACCATCCGCAAGGCCATCATGAGCGAAGTGGCCCGGGGCGGGCAGGTATATTTCATACATAACCGGGTGCAAAGCATTTATCACCTGGCGGATCAATTGCGGGAAATCGTTCCTGAAGTGCGCTTTCGCGTGGCCCATGGGCAAATGGAAGAAGGCGAATTGGAAAAAGCCATGGTCGAATTCTTTCATCACGAAATCGACATGCTTGTCTGCACCACGATCGTGGAATCGGGAATGGATGTGCCCGCGGCCAACACCATGTTCATCGACAACGCCCAACAACTCGGACTGTCGCAGCTTTATCAACTCCGGGGTCGGGTGGGTCGCAGTAAAGAGCGCGCTTATTGTTATCTGCTCGTGCCCAATCATCGTAAACTGGATAAGGACGCTCAAGAACGTTTGCGCATCATTCAAGAGAACACCGCACTGGGTTCGGGAATCCGCATCGCCCAGTACGACCTGGAACTTCGCGGCGCGGGCGACATCTTGGGCGAGGAGCAAGCCGGACACGTCAACGCCGTCGGCTACGAACTCTATCTCGAACTTCTTGAAGAAGCTGTACGCAACGCTAAAGGTGAAGCGCCGGTGGACTCGGACGTGGAACCGGAAATCAACGTGCGCATCCCGGCCCTCATTCCCGATTCCTACATCGGCGATCTCCGTATCCGCTTGGCCTATTACAAATCTCTATCTGAAATCGAAAGCCCCGAGGATATTGATCGCATCGAAGATGAACTGCGCGATCAGTTCGGCAAACCGCCCGAACCGGTCATCAATCTCATGGGCTTGATGCTAATTCGCAAGATCTGCAAGGACTTAAGTGTCAGGGACTTGTCCAGCGGCGAGTCGACCATCACGTTGGCGTTTACCGAAAAGACACGTCTATCACCCGAGCGGGTGATCGAACTCGCCTCACGCTCGAATAAAAAGTATTCCATCACGCCGGATAACCGCCTGCGGATCCGGATCAATGAAATCAATTGGCCACGCATTCACGATGAACTCAGTTATTTAGCCAGTCTAATTTGACGGGGGAGTTCCATATGACGAAAGAATTCGATTTAAAATCCATTTACCTGAATTCAGCCTATCTGGGTCCAATGCCGTTAAGGGCGAAAAAGAACGTGGAAGCGGTGCTCGCGCGCGGCCTGGATCCGGCGTTTTATCTTTATGACGAATGGCGCCCGATTCCCGACCAGCTTCGCGAGCGATTGGCCCGGCTGCTTGGCACGACCATGGATTCCATTTCCATTAACACTTCCGTTTCCGAAGTCGTTAGTCACGTGGCTGATGGTTTGGAATTACGGGAGGGCGATGAGGTTTTGCTTCTCGAAGGTGACTATCCCTCGATGGTTCTGCCGTGGATGGTCCGCGCGGAACGAAATGGTTTTCAAATCCGCTTCGCTCCCCTTTCTGACTTTCTTTCCGTTAACGGCCTGAAAAAGCATATCACCGGGCGAACGCGCCTCGTTGGCTGCTCGCATGTCATGTTCAACACCGGTATTAAACTTCCCGTCGAAAACATCGGCCGGCTATTAAAAGAAAAATTCGACGCGGTTTTATTTCTAACCGACGTTTCACAATCCTTCGGCGGATTGGCGATAAAGGCCGAGCACATCAGGAACTGCGACGTCATCACCGGCGTCGGTTACAAATGGTTGCTTGGTCCTTATGGCTGCGCCTTCGGTTATTTTTCAAAACGCGCGCTGGAGAAAATCCGCCGGACCCATGCCTCATGGCTACAAAGTCCCAACGGGCAGACGAGCGAGAATCTTTTAAAGTACACGACCGAATCGCTTCCCGGCGCTAGAAAATTCGACCGTGGCCAAACGGCAAGTTTTTTGATCGCTGCGGCATGGGCGGGAGCGCTCGACTTACTAGGCGAAGTCGGACTGGATAAGATTGAAGATCACAATTTGAAATTGGCGGATCAACTCCGGCGCGAACTTCCCAAAGATTACCCGCCCGTGTCCACCGACGAGTTTCACTCACAAATCGTCTGCATACGACACCTCAATGCGCTGGAACTGAGGTCGCGGCTCACGAAGAACAATATTGACGTTTCCGTGCGAGAAGGCGCTTTGCGGATTTCACTTCATCTCTTTAATACATCCGAACAGGTGCGACGGCTGCTGAGTTCCATTTAAAATTCGACTCGGAGGCCGCCGGCGTAACTGATGTCGTTACTGAAATCGCCGTCGGCTTTCGCCTGCGCCGGCATGTACTTCTGCATTTCAACAAAGGCGTAGGACGCGATGATTCCCGAATCCCGATAGGCGATCATCGCTCCGGCCGGATCGATCCACTCCAGCAGAAACGCCAGCCCGCCATGATAATAAGGCGCCGCTTCGGTGTTACCATTGTGTGAATTTCCACCCAGTGATTCATCGAAGATCATCGTGTAAACGCCGCCGCCGACATATGGTACGACGTAGGGGTTCTTCATCAAGGTTTCGAGGGAAAGGACCGCTCCCACTTTGACGGGAATCAACTGTAGAGTCGATTCACCGAAGTCCACGTTTCCGGATTGATTTTCGTAAATACCCACGCCGACGGAAAGGCCCACGCTTCCGAAAGGAAAGTTACGTTTGACCACGAACTGCAGTTCGATCAGCGGCAGATCGGAATATCCGTAGATGGTTGAGAAATCTTCAGCGGCGACGTCCGGCTCGTAATTCAACGGTTCGTACGTGCTGTAGCCCAGACTGAAGTTGTAACCCCATTTGTTCCTTCGCTCACGATAGGGAAGCAGACGGTATTGGCCATCGGTCGTTGATGTGGCCACGCCAAGTGGCTCGACCAAAACCATACCCCGTTTTTGCGCGGATTCTTCAACGTCCTCGCCCTCCGCATAGGTGAGTCCACTCCATATTATGCCGAAAACGAAGATGAGGAGATATAGCCAATGCATGGGCATGGCTCAAGTATAACCAATTGCCGTCGACTGGGAGAGATCTGCGTGAAAATCTCCTCCTTTGTCGCGGCGGTGATTCTCCTCGTCTTTAGTCCAAACATTCATTCCCAAACCGCAAATGAAATCCTGGAAAGCATGTCCACCGAGGAAAAAGTCGGGCAAGTCATGGTGTGGAGTCTCATCGGCACCCAGTTAGACTCGCGTATCCATAACCTGGTGAGCCGTTACAAACCCGGATCGATCATCATTTTCAGGCGAAACATCCGTAACACCCGCCAGCTCGCCCGTTTGACCTCCAATCTGCAATCTTTGGCGGCCAAAAAAATGAAAGCCCCGCTGTTCATCATGATCGACCAGGAAGGCGGGGTTGTGACCCGTGTTCGAATCAACACACCCATACCCAGCGCCCTCGCGCTCAGTCGAGTCGACGATCCCGAGTTCATAAAAGATTTCGCCAAAACCAAAGGTGATTTGCTAATGGCATTGGGAGTAAATGTGAATCTCGCTCCGGTTCTGGATATTTCCAATCCCAAAAAAGACTCCTTCATCGGAAATCGCACGTTCGGCGCTGATCCGGAAAACGTGTCCAATCTCACCATCGCCTATGCGCGAGGGATGAACGACGCCGGAGTCATTCCCACCGCCAAACATTTTCCAGGTCACGGCGGGACCGTGCAGGACAGTCACCGGGTCACGCCCAAGAAAATGTCCACGCTCGAAGAGTTGGAGAGTAGGGACTTGGTTCCTTTTCAAGAGTTCATTGATCAGGGAATCAATAGTCTTTTCATGACCGCGCACTTGGCTCTTCCCAATGTCGATAAGAGCGGGCTGCCCACCACCTATTCGCCTTTTCTCATCCAAGAGCATCTGCGGGAGAAAATGGGCTTTAAAGGTCTGGTGTTGACCGACGATTTGGAAATGAAAGGCGCGGCGATTCATCCCGATATCGGCGAACGCACGATTCGCGCTTTCCTCGCCGGGAACGACTTGTTGATGCTCGCCGGAACTCCCGCCCATCAAAGACGGGCCTTTCACGCGATGGTGAACGCCGTCAACCAAGGGCGGATTTCCATGGAACGTTTGAACGAAAGCGTTCTAAGAATTCTCAAGGCCAAGGAAGCTTTGCCACAACCGGCGGCGCAAACCGATATGAAAAAAGCCATGACCGCGGTTCGCAAGCTGGAGGACATGTCACGCCAGGTGATGCGGAAAGCCTTTAAAGTGGCGATCGAAAACCGCCTCAGAGATTGGCCGGAATACGATCCTAAGCTTATGATTCCCGTATTCAGCGCCAGCCGCGGTTTTTACCGTCATTTTCGCGAAAACTACCAGGGGCGCGCGCGCTTTTATCATTTGAACTCGCATTCATTGAACCTTTTGAGCGATCGACTCGCCCGCCCCGAGGTCAAACTGGCGATTTACTATGCGTCCGGCTCCGTCACCGCACGAAAGCTTCGGCAACTCACGCCCCAGTTGCGGGAAAAACTGATTGTCGTGAATTGCAATCACTCCGGCGAAGTCGAGGATCAAGAAACTTTTATGACCGTACTTAATTTCGGTGGCCACAGTCCTGAAAGCGGCGGTTGGATCGCCGAAGAACTGATGAATCCGTCACGGCTTGAACCCGTCGAAACGCGAACTCCAGCCGAAGCCGGGGACTCTTCATCCCCGGATGTCGGTGAAAATGATTTCAGTGAAATTGAAAACAGCGATTAGTGCGTTTGATTGATTCCAAGCGCCGCCAATCGAGTTTGCGCCCGCTGAACTTTGCGTTGCAAACCTTCGATCTGGTTGGGCTCAAGGAAAGGATCCATCAATTTCGCCTGGGCTTTTTTGAGCGCCTCTTCCGCGCGCTGCCGATCGATCTCGGCGACGGATTCCGCGGTCTCCGCCAGAATCACCACGCCACCGGCGTGAACCTCGCAGTAGCCCCAACTCACAACGACCGGTTCAAACTGCGTGGCCCCTTTTAAACGATAGCGCAAAATCCCGGTGGAGAGCGTGGTCATCAGCGGTGCGTGACCGGGCAAAATATCCAGCTCACCACGAAATCCCGGCACGATGACTTCTTCCACTTCCACATCCGTGACCAAGCGCTTTTCGGGTGTGACCAGGTTTAAAACAAACACGCTCTACCCCTTAAATCGCCAGTTTCTTGGCCCGTTCAAGAGCTTCTTCGATGGTTCCCACCATGTAGAAGGCCTGTTCAGGCACATCGTCGTGCATACCGTCGAGGATCTGGCGGAATCCTTTTACGGTGTCTTTGATGTCCACGTACTTTCCGGGCATACCAGTGAACTGCTCGGCGACGAACATCGGTTGCGACAGGAAACGCTCCACTTTACGGGCGCGGCTGACGACGAGCTTATCTTCTTCGCTCAATTCATCCATACCCAAGATCGCGATGATGTCTTGCAATTCACGATAGCGCTGGAGCAACGCCTGCACGTCACGAGCCGTGCGGTAGTGCTCTTCACCCACGATCGCCGGATCCAAAATCCGTGAAGTGGAGTTCAACGGGTGCACCGCCGGGAAAATCGCTTTGGCGGCGATGTCACGATCCAAGTTCGTGGTGGCATCCAAGTGCGTGAACGTGGTCGCCGGCGCCGGGTCGGTGTAGTCGTCCGCGGGCACGTAAACGGCTTGCACGGAAGTAATCGAACCTTTTTTCGTCGAGGTGATCCGCTCTTGCAAGTTACCCATCTCGGTACCGAGAGTCGGCTGGTAACCCACCGCCGAGGGAATACGACCGAGCAACGCGGACACTTCAGCTCCCGCCTGAGTGAAACGGAAAATGTTATCGATGAAGAGAAGAACGTCCTGACCTTCGCGATCGCGGAAGTATTCCGCCATCGTCAAACCGGTCAACGCCACGCGGGCACGGGCTCCAGGGGGTTCGTTCATCTGACCGAACACCAGCGCGGTTTTGCTGATCACGCCCGATTCGCTCATTTCCATGTACAAGTCGTTACCTTCACGGGAACGCTCACCCACACCGGCGAAAACCGAGAAACCACCGTGCTCAGTGGCGATGTTACGGATCAACTCCTGAATCAAAACGGTTTTACCGACACCCGCACCACCGAACAGACCGATTTTTCCACCCTTGGCGTAAGGCGCGAGCAAGTCGACCACCTTGATCCCCGTCATCAACATTTCAGCTTGAGTGGATTGATCCTCAAACTTGGGCGCCGGACGGTGAATCGGCCAGTGCTCCTTACTTTGCACCGCCGGCTTGTCGTCCACCGGCTCGCCGATCACGTTAAGAATGCGGCCCAAAACCTCACGGCCCACCGGAGTTTTAATGGTGTCGCCGGTATTGGTGACTTTATCTCCGCGAACAATCCCATCCGTCGAATCCATCGCGATTGTCCGAACAACCCGGTCACCCAAGTGCTGAGCCACTTCAAGGGTCAGGTTGTTTTCGGCGTCACTGATGGTCTTATTCGTCAGTTTCAAGGCGTTGTAGATCTCGGGCATTTCGCCTTCGGGAAACTCGACGTCCACGACCGGACCCATCACTTGTTTCACGTATCCGAATTGCATATTTACTCCTCAATTAACCTTTCAAGGCTTCCGCACCGCTGGTGATCTCAATCAACTCAGTGGTAATCGAAGCTTGTCGCAATTTATTGTAAGTCAAAGTCATCGTCCGGATCATTTCTCCGGCATTCTTGGTGGCGTTTTCCATCGCCGCCATACGCGCGCCGTGTTCGGCCGCGACGCTTTCGCACATCGCCCGATACACTTGAACGGAGAAATGTCTCTGCAACAATTCATCAACGATCAAGGCCGGCTCGGGTTCGAAAATAAGGTCCTTCGCGAACGGCATTTTACTTTCACCCTCGGAGTGCGCTTTGCTGAGGTCCACGGGTAAAAGCGTTTCACTCACCACATTCTGCGAAATGGCCGACTTGAATTCGTTGTAAACAAGCAGAATCGAGTCGTAGCCGCCCGTCACGAAGGAATCCATCAGGCGCTTGGCCACCTGACTGGCCAGCGGATAGGAAACTTCCCGCGCGAGATTGAGAATCGTGTCGACGCCTTGAATTCTGCGGCTGCGGAAGAAATCAGCGGCTTTTCGTCCGATGAACAAGAAGTCCAGCTTCTCGTATTTATCCTTGTTGTCCTGATAGAACTTGTAGGCGAACCGGTTGATGTTGTTGTTGAATCCGCCCGCCAATCCCCGGTCCGAGGTCAAGACCACCAGCAAGACTTTGCGCGGCTCCCTGTTGGTGCTCAACAGCGGATGCTCCACCCTTTGCGTGGACGCCACGTCGGCGATGACGCTCAGGATGTGGTTCGCGAACGGACGCAGATTTTGAATGTTGATCTGCGCCCGACGCAGTTTCGCTGCAGACACCATTTTCATGGCGCGCGTGATCTGCTGGGTGTTCTTCACGCTAGCGATGCGGCTGCGGATGTCCTTTAAATTAGCCATGGACGATTACTTCTTCTCCGTGGGTCTGAAGATGGCCTTGAACTCCTCAAGGGCCTGTTTCAAATCCCGTTTGGTTTCATCATCCAACTGCTTCTTTTCCCGAATCGTGGAAATCACGCGATTGTGTTTCGATTGCAGGAATTCCACCAATTCTTTTTCGAAACGGCGGACGTCGGTTTCCGGAATCCAATCGGTATAGCCGTTCGTCGCCGCCCAAATCACCGCCACCTGAACTTCAACCGGGTAGGGCGCGTATTGCGGCTGTTTGAGAAGCTCAACGAGCCGGCGACCACGAGCCAACTGAGCCTGCGTGGCTTTATCCAAATCCGAGGCGAACGCCGAGAAAGCTTCCAACTCACGGAACTGGGCGAGTTCAAGCTTCAGAGTTCCCGCGACCTGTTTCATCGCCTTGATCTGAGCGTTACCACCCACCCGGGACACCGACTTACCCACATCGACCGCGGGGCGGATACCTTTGTGGAACAATCCGCTTTCGAGGAAGATCTGACCGTCGGTGATCGAAATCACGTTGGTGGGAATGTAAGCGGAAATGTCTCCGGCCTGAGTTTCGATGATCGGCAAAGCGGTCAATGAACCACCACCCATTTTGTCGCTCATCTTCGCGGCGCGCTCGAGCAGACGGGAGTGGAGATAGAACACGTCACCAGGATAAGCTTCGCGGCCGGGCGGGCGGCGGAGCAAAAGTGACAATTGACGATAAGCCTGAGCTTGTTTGGTCAAGTCGTCATAGATGATCAAAGCGTGGCGCCCGGTATCGCGGAAGTATTCCGCCATCGCGCAACCGGAGTAGGGCGCAAGATACTGAAGCGGCGCCGGATCCGACGAAGTCGCGGCGACAACGGTTGTGTATTCCATCGCGCCGGCCGTACGAAGTTTTTCCACCACTTGCGCGACCGTGGATTTCTTCTGTCCGATGGCCACGTAGAAGCAGTGAACGTTCTGTCCTTTTTGATTAATGATCGTGTCGAGCGCGATCGCGGTTTTTCCGGTTTGGCGGTCACCGATGATCAATTCCCGCTGTCCACGGCCAATCGGAATCATGGAGTCGATGGCTTTGATTCCAGTCTGCATCGGCTCATGCACGGATTTACGAGCAAGAATTCCAGGAGCTTTGAGCTCCACGATACGGTGATGTTTCGATTCAATGGGGCCCCGGCCATCGATCGGGCGGCCTAAAACGTCGACCACGCGGCCGAGAAGCGCTTCACCAACCGGAACCTGCACGATTTTTTTCGTCCGTTTAACCGTATCACCTTCACGGATGTCGCGGTCGTCACCGAAAATAACCACACCCACCGAGTCGGCTTCCAGGTTGAGCACCATTCCAAACACTTGGTTGGGGAACTCAACCAACTCGCCGGCCATGGCTTTTTCCATGCCATACACACGGGCCACACCATCGCCGACAGCAAGCACGCTTCCGGTCTCACTGACCTCAATGGCTTTATTGTAGTTTTTAATCTGTTCTTTAAGGACCCGACTAATCTCGTCGGCGCGAATTGTGGTTTCCATTTTAATGGACACTCCTAGTTAATTGCTCGTTAATGCGTTGTAAGTGAGAATTGAGGGAATCGTCGAATGTAAAACTTCCGACTTGCGCGACCAAGCCGCCCAAGAGAGTCGGATCTTCTTTATAAGTTAATATGACTTGTTTTTTGGTCGCGCGGCTGACCAATTCCTCGATTTGCTTGCGCTCGCTGGGCGCCAGAACCGTGGCCGATCGAACCACTCCGCGAGTCACCCCATGTTCCTCGTCCGAAATCATCTGATAAGCGTTCACGATTTCGGAATAAATTCCCAAACGGTTCTTTTTAACCAAGACCAGCAGGAAGCGCTTTAAAGTGTCGAGCATTTGGAATTTGGCCAAAACCTGCTCCAGGGCTTTCACTTTTTCCGCCGGACGAATCAGGGGAGAAGTGATGAACTCATTGATCTCCTGATCCAGGCTCAAAGCATCTTCGAAAATTCTCATCTGTTGAAAAACGGCTTCATGTTCGCCGTTTTCTTTGGCCAATCCGTAAAGCGCGCGGGCGTAGCGTTCAGCTAAAATGGCGTTTCTCATGAACCCACCACCTGAATTTTGTCGGCGAATTCTTTTTGCAATTGCTTCTGATCACTCGATTCCAACTTCGTCTGCAAGCTATCGCGGGAAACATTGAGCGCCTGGCGCAGAAGTTCCGCCCGAAGTTCGGCCTTCGCCTTTTCGAGTTCAATTTGAGCCGTGCGTTCCGCTTCGGATTGCAGACGATCCGCCAGATTCTTGGCGTCTTCAATCATCCGCGCGCGAAGCTCTTCGGCCTCACGTCGGGCTTGAGCCAACCCATCTTGCGAGGAAGCTTCCAAGGCGGCCAAACGGTCTTGTATGACCCGCTTTCCATCTTCGGCCTGTTTGCGCGCGGTTTCGGCCCGGTTCACCAACTCGTGATACTCTTTCGCGCGGTTTGCGAAATGAGCCTTAACCGTTTTGCGAAGCAAATAAACCAGAACGCCGATAAGGAAGAGAAAATTAAAAGATTGAGCGATTATCGTGGTCCACGGAATGGCGTGAGCGTCACCATGCGCGCCGCCCGCAGCCCAAGCCTGAGCGAAATTTGAAACGATAAACCAAATCATGCGCTGAGATCCTTACCGATCATTTTGTGAATAATAAGCTTGGCCACGCCGGGAACTTCTTTGGCGAGCTGTTGACGAGCCAATTCCATATCTTTTTGAATTTTCGCGCGTGCGTTTTCCACGAGCTCTTTCGCGTTCAAACGCGACTCATTGACCATTCGGTCGTATTCCTTCAAAGCCTCGCTGCGATTCTTTTCGTAAACTTCGCGGAATTTTTCGCTGACTTCGCGTGCGCGTGCCGCGAATTGAGCTTCCAGTTGTTGAGTTTCCGCCACGTAACGTTCCGCCAATTCAGTTTGGCCGACGGTGGCTTCAGTGCGCTCAAGGAAGGCCTTAAAATAAGGCTTAAAGAGGATGTAATTGAGGCAAAAAAAGACCACTGAGAATATGGCAAATTGATAGATCAGGGTCTCATTGACCCCCAGAGCCGTCAACAGTCCCATTGGGTTTCCAAATCCTTAAATAGTTTGAATTCAGCTGCAGGTCCGCCATCGGGGCGGTATTTGCCGCAGCTCGAGACTGTATATAAGACAGGAAGGGAAGTGTAAAT
This sequence comes from Bdellovibrionales bacterium, assembly GCA_041690295.1. Classification (GTDB taxonomy): domain Bacteria; phylum Bdellovibrionota; class Bdellovibrionia; order Bdellovibrionales; family UBA1609; genus JALHOQ01. The sequence goes on along the minus strand of JAWLHR010000003.1, from coordinate 105,579 downwards.
TAATTCTTCGGCATATATGAGGCCCCTTCGAAGAGGACTCCTTCATCAATCCTGAGCGAAGGGGTCGTCACCGTCCCCTGGAAAATCGCCGGGGGATGCATGATCACCCGTCGGCGGGCGAAGATATTTCCCTTCACAGCACCGGAAATGATGACGGTTTCGGCCTCGATCTGGGCCTCAACCTGAGCGCCTGGATTTATTACAAGGGTATCGTTGGTAAAGATCTCACCACGAAAATGACCGCCGATGCGAACGGTGCCCTCGAACGTCAACCGCCCGTCAAACGACGCGCCTTTCTCCAAAAGTGCAGTGACCGCGTTCACGGCCTCTAGTTGCGCCATGAATCCCTCAAAGTATCGGCGATCTGATTCAGCTCTTCATCCGAGTAAAAGTGAATCACAATTCGACCTTTACCCGCATTATAATCGATCGCGACCTTTGAGCCGATCAATTTTTGTAACTCCTCGGCGAGGTCAGCGGCCGCCCGGGTTCTCACGCTATCTTCAACTTTTTCCACTTCACCGGATTTGGCCTTGGCGACTCGCTTTTCCAGCTCCCGCACACTCAAGCTTTCTTCTTTGGCCTTTTTCGCCCAATCAACTTGGAGCTGGGCGTCGGTCAACGAGAGAAGCACTTTAGCCTGACCCAGGGAAATTTCACCTCGGGAGACCATTTCGCGAACCCCCGGTTGCAATTGCAGCAAACGCAGAACGTTCGTGATCGTAGCCCGCTCTTTACCCACCTTTTGCGCAAGGTCATTTTGGGTCAGGTTATATTTTTTAATCAGAAAATCATAGGCTTCGGCTTCTTCAATGGGATTTAAGTTTTCCCGCTGAATGTTCTCAATCAGCGCCAGCTCAAGAACTTCTTGGTCCTCACTGGTTTTTATAAGGGCAGGGACCTCTTTTAATCCCGCTAATTGGGCCGCTCGCCATCTCCGCTCGCCGGCGATGATTTCGAATTTGCCATCTTCTTTTTTGCGCACGAGCAAGGGCTGGATGATTCCCTTTTCTCTAATGGAATTGGCGAGCTCGGCCAGGGCTTCTTTATTAAACACTTGGCGTGGCTGATCCGGATTGGGCTCAACATTTTCAATGGCGATGTGCCAGATCCGTGAGCCCTCGGGAATGGACTCCATGATTCCCTGACTTATGGCCGGTTCCGACTGTTGATTCGCTTCGATTTTCGCTGTGACTTCTTCGACCACCTGATTGACCACCGATGTTTTGGAAAACGCGCCCTCATTGGTCGGGCCGAGCAAACTTCCAAGACCTCGGCCAAGTCCCTTACTTTTTTGATTTGTTCTCGTCGCCTGCACGTTCTCAGACATGAACTTCTCCATCATGAACTGTGGGTGTTGGATCCATCTCCTCGGGCTGAGCTTGTGGAGTGACATTCATCACACCATACACACGTCGGTCCAGTTCTTCCGCCAACTCCTTATATTTACGTGCTCCGAGTGATTTGGGATCGTACTGGAAAATCGTCTGGCCGTGGCTTGGTGCCTCGCTCAAGCGAACATTCCGCGGGATGATTGCATTGAAAACTTTGTCTTGGAAATGGGACTGAATTTCAGACACCACCTGGTGGGAAAGATTATTTCGGGCATCGAACATCGTAAGTACGATTCCCTCTATGCGAAGGTCTGGATTCAGACTCTTTTTAATCAGGCCGGCTGTATTCAACAGCTGCGACAGTCCTTCGAGAGCGTAGTACTCACATTGCAGCGGAACCAAAAATGTTTCCGCCGCCGACAATGAGTTCACTGTCAGTAGACCCAGGCTTGGCGGACAGTCTATTAATATATAGGAGTAACGATCACGAACCTCATTGAGGGCGGACTTAAGTCGATATTCACGATGAGGCATATCGACCAATTCGATTTCCGCGCCCACCAAATCGGGATTCGCTGGAACAATGTCCAGGTTATTCACTTGAGTATTCTGAATAGCCACGTGGATAGTCTTCTCGCCGATGAGGACTTGGTAGATATTCTTCTCTTGATTTTCATATCTCTTGACACCAAGCCCACTTGACGCGTTGCCCTGAGGGTCCATGTCTACTATGAGTACTCGCTTGCCTAACTCAGTAAGCGCCGCGGCAAGATTGACTGAAGTCGTGGTTTTGCCTACTCCACCCTTTTGATTAGCCACACAGATGATTCTCGCCATGAATTCCTCGATGATGTTGACTTAATTATCAATCAATCTCTGCCGATTCTTCCATGTAGCGAGGGAGCAGTCCAGTTAAAATGAGTGGTTTTTTCACGGCGTTCTTAATTTTTTGCACGGTGCTTGTTGCCACGGGCTGTAGTGGTGAGGATCCCAATCCTCATTTGCGCGATCCCATTTGGAAGGACCTTGATAAGCGAGCCACTGATCATCAGAAGGGCTATGAGGAGTCCAAGGTGAAGTTGAAGGAGCTTCGCGAGAAGCTGGAAAAAATTGAGCCGAACTCCATGGACATGAAGGACATCCGAAGAGAGATTGCAAAGACAGAAAAGGCGATCGTTCACAATGAGCAGATGGCCAAATATTTCCGAATTCGAGCGGATCGGCGGAAAGTCATGGATAAGATTTCCGCGCGAGAGGCTAAAGCCGCAGGTAAAGAGTGGCCTGACCCACGTGAGTATTCTGACTATTCAGTGAATATTCGCATGCGCGAAGTGAATTTAAATTGGAATTCACGAGTACCCAAGCTCCAAGATCGACTATCCAAGGCCTCTGAAGCCGAAAATTCAGAAAAATCTGAGACTCAATCAAGTTCGGGACACTAATTTTCGATGTTCCACGTGGAACATCGGGGATAGGTGACCTCAAAATGTTCCACGTGGAACATTCCCTAAGCTGTTTTGGTCGTGCAGACGACAGCGCGACGAGCTTGGCTCACCGGCAATGAGTATTCGCCAATCAACTCCGGCGCCCATACTGAAATGAGTTGCGACGGAATATCAGCGATCTCCCGAGACCAAGTGGCCCCTTTTAGATGGAAAAATCGGCCACCCTTGGCAAAAAGCCGATTGCAAACCAACAAAGTCTTCGCAATCGAAGCAAAACCTCGCGCAACTCCGACCTGAATATCGGTATCCTTCAAGGATTCCAGCCGAGCACTCAATACACTCACATTCGAGAGGTGGAGCGTGTGAATGATATGCTTTAGGAATTCACCCTTCCTCATATCACTCTCAACCAGGAAAACCTTCGTGCTTGGGCTAACTACACCCAAAACAACTCCGGGAAGTCCATTTCCTGAGCCCACATCATAAACGTCACTCTTAATTCCAGTGGCCAAAATCATCTGGACAGCGGAAAGACTGTCAGCAAAGTGAATTTCATCCGCTTCGCGCTCCGTAGCCCGGGAAATCAGGTTGAGCTTGCCATTAAACTTAAGAAGCTCTGAATGATAGGTCTTCAATGAAGTGTGGATGTTCTCAGGCAAGTCAGGGAACCACTGACCAAGTCGCCACATAGCGTTATCAGCATCATTCGGCTGTCGTGGCGACCCATTCATTACGGGCAACTCCCCTCTATAAGATTCCGACCCTTGAGGTAAACCAACAATGCCTGAATCGCGGACGGGTTAACCCCACTGATTCTTTGCGCTTGCCCTAATGAACGTGGACGAACGCGATTTAGCTTCTCTATCTCTTCTCGAGACAGTCCGCGAACCTCCTCATACACTAAATCGGATGGTAGACCCATTTTCTCCAGTTTACGTGCCTGTTCTATCATCTCACTTTGACGCTTGATGTAACCCGAGTACTTCACATGAATCTCAACCGGTCCATACACGTCCTCATCCTCTGGGACATTCAATCCGAAACGTCTCAAAGCCAAACAATCAATCTCTTCGCGTCGAAGTAAGTCAGCGGCCTTTATGGGTTTTTGCAATACGGGTGTGCCCATTTCACGGAGCTGATTTTGCGTCTCCTCATTCGGCACAAGAACACTTTCATCCAACTGGCGCAAAAGGCGTTCCCGCTGCGTCAAAATCACCCCCGCGCGCTCAAGTCGGATCGAATCGGTCAGACCAAAACGGCGTCCGACATCAGCTAAGCGCTCAATTGTATTGTCCTCTCTTAAAACTAACCGGAACTCCGCCCTTGAGGTCATCATTCGGTACGGTTCTTTGGTGCCTTTGGTCACCAAATCATCGATCAAAACACCGATATAGGCCTGATCTCGTCGCAAGATCATTTCCTCGCGATCCAAAATTTTAAGAGCGGCATTGGCGCCCGCCACCAAACCCTGAGCCGCGGCCTCCTCATATCCACTTGTTCCGTTAATTTGACCAGCAAGGTAAAGACCGGAAATCTCTTTGGTTTCAAGCGTGTGTTTAATCTGCTCCGGCTCGATGAAGTCATATTCAACCGCGTAACCGGGACGAATCATCTTCACATTTTCCAACCCGGGAATGGTCCGAAGAAATTCGTACTGAACATCTTCCGGCAGACTGGTCGAAATTCCCTGCAAATATATAGATGTCGTATTCAAACCCTCAGGCTCAAGAAAGGTCTGATGCTTGTCCTTATCCGCAAATCGGGTGACCTTGTCCTCGATGCTTGGGCAATAACGCGGCCCAATGCCCTCGATAATTCCAAGAAACATAGGTGATTTATCAAGGTTACGCCGGATGATCTCGTGGGTTTGTTCATTGGTGTAACTCAAATAGCAGGCCACCTGGGGCAGTGCGGGCGACTTCGGGCTTAGCATTGAGAAGGGAACAAACTTCTCATCACCCCATTGGGGTATGGTTTTCGACCAATCAATCGAATCGCGCTCCAGCCGCGCCGGAGTTCCGGTCTTAAGTCGAGTGACTTTGAAACCCATCTCACGCAACTGATCCGAAATACCCTTGGTGGCTCGATCACCAATTCGTCCACCGGGAAGTCGCTTTAATCCAATGTGCATCACACCATTCATGAAGGTTCCGGTGGTGATCACCACAGCCTTCGATTGAATGCGAACTCCGTCTTGAGTGACGACACCCCGGCAAACTCCGTTTTCAATGATTAACGAGGTGGCTTCGTTCTGCATGACCTGGATGTTTGGAGTGCTTTGCAGGCGTCGACCCATGAATTCGCAGTAAAGATCTTTATCGCATTGGGCCCGTGAGCCACGAACGGCTGGACCTTTGCGGGCGTTCAGACGCTTGAATTGAATGCAGGTTGCATCCGCGGCCTCACCCATCGCGCCACCCAAGACATCGATCTCACGAACCATGTGACCTTTGCCCAATCCGCCGATTGAAGGATTGCAGCTCATGTAACCAATGCGGTCCAAGTTGGTCGTGATCACCAGTGTGGACATATTCAAACGAGCGCAGGCCAGGGCCGCCTCAATGCCCGCGTGTCCGGCTCCGACAACAATGACGTCAAAATCGCGAGCCATCTTATTTCCCCAAACAAAACTCGGAAAACACCCGGTCCATGACTTGGTCATCGTAAGTCAAACCCAGGATTTCATAGAGAGCCTGAAGGCCGGTCTGCAATTCCAGGGCGATCAAGTCCGGGCTCTCACCACGTTCAAGCATCGGAATGACATCCTCAAGACTTCGCTTAAGGATTTCTAGATTCTGCTGGTGACGGGCATGAATTAATAGAGTCGAATCTTCGGCCAATTCATTTCGAATACGTTCCGCCAAAATTCCTCGCAACTCCCGCAACCCTTCGCGGTTCACCACACTGGTTTTCAAAATCGAAACCGGTTTCAGGTTCTCGCGCCACTGCCAATCTGGATTAAGATCCGACTTGTTGGCCACCACGACACAACGATCCCAATCCCACTGACTGAAAAATTCGCGATCTTCCGCGCCGATCCCTTCCGAGGAATCAGTCACATAGAAGACCAGATCCACTTCTTTGACTTTGGCCAATGTACGCTCAACGCCGATCTTCTCAACCGGATCATCGGTCACACGCAAGCCGGCGCTATCAATTAATAAAACCCGCGCGCCTTCCACTTGCAATTCGGCTTCGACAAAGTCGCGCGTCGTTCCCGCGATGGGCGTTACAATCGCGCGCTCTTCTTCAACCAGTGAATTCAACAAACTCGACTTTCCCGCATTCGGACGGCCGACCAAAAGCACCTGGTAACCGTTCCGAATCACACGACCGGTGCGGTGAGTTCGCAACAATCTGTCCACCTCGCTCAAAAGCTGACTCGCCCGCGACCGCAATTGGTCATTCGAAGCGATCACGATGTCTTCGCTGGCGAAATCAATATTGGCTTCCAGCTGAGCGAGAATCCAAGTCAGTGAATCAACAAAACCTTTTAAATGACGGGATAGTTCCCCTTGAAGTTGCCGCAGCGCCAGCGAACTGGCCCGCTTGGATCGGCTTTCAATCAACGCCAATACACTTTCGGCTTGAACCAAATCCAGCCGGCCGTTCATGAACGCACGGTAAGTGAATTCACCCCGTTCAGCGAGCCTCGCGCCGTTGCTGATAAGCTCACGCAAGATTTCACTGGTGACGAGTTCGCTGCCGTGACAGGAAATTTCAATGGTTTCTTCACCGGTAAAACTTCGGCCTTTGGCGAAATAAGACAACAGGACCTCATCGATTGGAGATCCTGATTTATCCCGTAAAACACCATAATAAATTTTATGAGACTCCAAGTTTTCGGGGAGGAAGGCGGCGATTTTGCGCGTGATCTTCGCCGCCTCGGTACCGCTAATACGTATAACTGAGATGGCCCCTATCCCGTGCGCCGTGGCCGTGGCGCAAATTGTGTCTTTATCTCTGTTCAAAGACCTCATCTTGTTGCTCAGCGGATTCCTTCGCCGGATATATTTTTATCTTCTTGAAATGGCCTTCGCCTATCGAGCGGCTTTTTACTCGGCCATCTTCCGCAAGGTATTGGTGAATGACCTTACGATCCTTGGGAGGCAACGCCCGGAAGTAAACCGACTTTCCTTTCTCAAGCGCAATGCCTTTCAATTTCTCGGCCAAAGCGATCAGCGCCTCATTGGCTTCTTCACGGAAATTGGAGCAATCCAAATTCACGGTGATCGGGTCATCGGGCAGCTGGTGTTGAACCGCGCGCCGGACATAAAGTTGGAAAGCATCCAACAGCTGACCTTCTTTGGAAGTTAAAAGCTCTTCGTCTTTTCCGAAAATATCCGCGTGAATCGTGCCATCAGCGAGAGTCTTTACCTCAAAGCCAAGATCAAAACGGCCCAATTCAATCACGCGGCCGAGAATTTCTTCCACCAATCCCTCAGGTCCCTCACCCTTTTTCGTCTTCTTTCCGAAGAGCTTCCCTAACAGTCCCGTCATAGACAATTCTCCTATTTATCCCCTTGGTTTCAAAAGCGGTTTCGAATCCCGCATGAAATACAGTTGTTGAAGTACGCTAAACACCGCCCCAACGAACATATAGAGAGTTAAACCGCTGGGGAGCGAAAGCATGAAAAATGTAAAAAGTATCGGCATCATCATCATAATTTTAGCCTGCGCCGGATCCATCGTATTCGGCGTGATCTTTTGCTGGATGAAGATAGTGAGCCCCATTAACACGGGCAAGATGTAATAGGGATCTTTCAAGGAAAGATCGTGAATCCAGAGGCCAAAAGGGGCTTGATACAGCTCAATACTGTTTCCGAGGACCTGGTATAATGCAATAAATATAGGGAATTGGAGTAGTACCGGTAAACATCCACCAAGTGGATTGACCTTATGTTCCCGCATTAAAGCCATGATTTCCTGCTGCTGTTTAGCCTGGTCATTCTTGTATTTCTCGCGGATGGCTTGCATTTGGGGTTGAATGACCTGCATGGCCTTCATGGATTTGTAAGAATATATATTGAACGGAAGCACCAGGAATCGAACGAGGATCGTCAGCAGAATGATCGCCACGCCCCAGTTTCCGACCAAACCGTAAAACCATTTCAGCATCAAAAGAATCTGCCGGGCGATGGACTCGAAAAAGCCGAAGTCCACCACGCGAGCGAGCCCTTGATCCACTTCACTGAGGATCGTGTAAGATTTGGGTCCGATGAACGCCGAATATTCCAGTTTGAATTCACCGGATGAGTTCAAGGCCGAATAATTCAGTAAAATGTCCGCTTCCTGAGCTTTGTGGTCCACACGCGCTTTGGCTTCCGGCATGACGGACGAATTATCGATCACCGCCTGAGTGAAGTATTGCGTCCCAATCGAGGCGATTCGGGTGCGATTCCATGATTCTTGAAGATCTTCTTTACTGAAGATCACACGGTCATCGGTCTCGGCCGTTTCAACAAAAAATTCGTGGCGTTCAAACTGAGGAAGAAGAAAACTTCCACCTTCGATCTTTTCAACCCTGTCGGTCATCGCGGTCGTCAGGCCGATGAATTTATTTTCCGTTCCGGAGACGGCGACTTTGAAGTTCAACAAATACCGCTCGGGGATCACTTCCATGGTTTTTGTGATCTGTAATCCGCCGACCTGCGCTTTACCGACAAAGTGATTGTCGCTGATTTTTTCGATTTTAAACGGGAGCGGTTCAGCGGTGCCCAACAAGCGTGTTTCCAACGCGAGCATCGACGTGGGATGAGCGAGTTCAATCACCTCGCCCTTGCGATCTTTGTATTGCGGAATTTTGAAGTTCCGAACCCCCATTCCCTGGGACAAAATTTCAAAGCTGAAATTCGGATTCTCATAGGTCAACGTGGTTTCCGGAACATCGACCGGCCGAGCGGATTCGGGTTTGGCTTCGGAGATGGATTCCGTGGTGGCTTGGGTCTCCACAGAGGGCGCCGGGGTTTCCGTTTTTGATTCGGTCGTGACCGGGGCCGTTTTCTTACCCAGGTTGGGATACTTCATTTGCATGTAATACTGCCAACCAACAAATGTAACGGCCACGAGCAACACCGCCAGGATGGTGCGCAAATCAAAGAAATTCTGCTGCTCTTGGTTGTTCACTTCGATTTCCTTTCCGGCACGGGATCAAAACCAAATGGTCCAAGCGGATGACATTTCGCGAGACGACGCAGAGTAAGCCAAAAGGCCCTTAAAGGCGGGTGGGTTTCAAAACATTCCTTAGCGTAAGTGGAGCAAGTCGGCTGAAACCGGCAAATGCCGCCCAGCAAACCAGAAAAATTCACGCGGTAGACTTGAATGAGGAACAAAGCGGCTGCGCGCACGCTACGAGCCCATCGATCGTTGCAGCTTTCCCACCATTGTCTCCAGTGCACGAACGAACTCCTTATGGCGTAAAGACCGATAAAACTCGGGATCTTTGCGCTTTAATACCACGTTCATATCCAATCCCACGGAGTGGGAACGAGCCCACTTCCTCATATATTCACGTCCCCAACGCTTAAATCGATTTCGCAGAACCGCTGATCCCACGTAACCAGGCACGGTCCACCCGCACCGCACATAAGTGTTAGGGCTGCGCCGCCAATCCACTCGCATCCACGCATTCACATGCATGACTTTGCCTTTTTCTCTTAATTCAAGAAAATCCCTCCGGCGCGTGAGGGATCGAAAGCGAGAACTACTTGCCACCAATATCCACGGTTAAACGTTTGCGTCCCTTGGCGCGGCGACGTGAAAGAACCTTACGGCCGTTTTTGTCGGCCATTCGAGAACGAAAACCATGGGTTTTTTTACGCCGGCGACGGCTCGGCTGATACGTACGTTTAGACATTATGCGGACTCCATTGAGTTAACGACCTGACGCGCCAATAAAGCACAAGGCCAATTTTCGAGTCAAGTTAACAGCTTGACTCAATTGCTGGATATTTTGGCACTGCCCCAAACTTCATCACGACCGTCTAGACCTTTCAAATCATTGAAAGTTTTTTCCACCAATGCTACCTAGTTGAACTCTTATCCACAAAATTCAGGTGGGGGCATCGAGTGAATTCTCAGCAGGAATTCTGGCATCAAATTAAATCCAGCTTAAAGGCGAAGAATCAAAATAATAAGCCTTTGCAGATGTGGTTTGAGCCCACCTCTCTGGTGAGTGTGGAGGACCGTAGTTCCGGACGTTGTTTCACTCTCGGTGTACCCACGGAATTGCACAAATTTTGGATCTCGCAAAATTTACTCGAGAGAATCTGCTCGGAAATTTCAGCGCTTTATCAGAATCCCTTTCAGATCGAGCTGGTCGTCACCGGCCAAGGAGCCTCGACGACGCCGGATTCCACGCCGGAACCCGAAATCACGGTTCCGGTTATAGATTCAGGTGTGTCGGGTTCGAGTTCAGGATCCCACCGGGACATGCTCAATGCGGACTATACATTTTCCACCTTCGTGGTCGGCCGGAATAATGAATTCGCACATGCCGCATCCTTCAGCATTGCGCAAAGACCCGGTCAGGAAAACTACAACCCGCTTTTCATCTGCGGTCCGACGGGGATGGGGAAGACACACCTCCTTAACGCCGTAGGAAACCACATCCGGGAGCATTACCCACATTCCCGCATTCTTTACGTCTCGGCGGAGCGTTTTCTCAATGAATGTATTTCGAGCATTCGGCGCAATGAAATGGATCGATTTCGGCAGCGATACCGTCACCAATGTGACGTGTTGCTGATGGACGACATCCAAATTTTGGGGCGTGGTGAAGCGGTTCAAGAGGAATTCTTCCATACGCTCAACGACTTCTTCGAGAAGGATCAACAAGTCATTGTGGCCTCCGACCGTATGCCCAAAGACATTAAAGGTTTGGAAGATCGCATCCGTACCCGGCTGGAATGGGGCTTAATCGCCGACATCCAAATGCCCGATATCGAGACACGGGTGGCGATTCTTAAGTACAAAGCCGAGCGTAAGAATATTTATTTGAGTAATGACGTCGTGGCCTATGTGGCCCGCATTTCCAAGCGATCCATTCGGGAACTTGAAGGGAACTTGAATAAGATCAAAATGTTCTCCGAACTTCAGGGCGTGCCCATCGATCTCGACTTGGTGAAGCGGGTGCTCTCCACCCATGACGACGTCGCCACGATCACCATCGACGACATTCAAAAGCTTGTCGCCGATCACTACAAAGTTCGGATTCCCGATTTGAAATCCAAGACACGTACAAAACCTTTGGTGGTTGCGCGTCAAGTGGCCATGTACCTGGTGAAGAAACACCTCGATAAATCCCTGGTGGACATCGGGCGATCCTTCGGTGGAAAGGACCACACCACGGTAATGAACGCCTTGCGTCGAATTGAAGATCAACTGAATAAAGATTCAGAAATCAAACGTGATATCGAGGATTTGGAGAGCCGAATCCACAATATCACAGGGGTGTGAATGGGGACTGTGTATAACCGTGTGGATTTATCCTGGGATAGTTTTGGGGATTCGATTTACCCCCGAAAACGCGTGCTTTACACCCCCACTTCTACAGGCCACAATCCACAGGTTTTGATTTGGGATTTCAGAAGCTTAGGTCGAAATCATAGAAATCAACACGCCTACCACTATTACTAGGTATTTCTATATAGAAAGAAGTTAATTATAGGCCCCAACGTTGGAGGAAAAATGAAGCTCTCGGTCGAAAAGAAAGATTTGCTCAATGTGATCGCCCGAGCACAGAACATTGTCGAAAAGCGCAACACCATGCCGATCCTGATCAACGTTTTGTTGGAAGCCAACAAGGATGGGCTCAGGGCATTCGCCACGGATTTGGAAGTCAGCTTAACGGATGAGATCAAAGCTTCCGTGAAACAGGAAGGCAAAGTGGCTGTGAATGCCAAAAGCCTTTTTGAAATCATCAAAGAATTACCTGAAGGCAAAGTTGAACTGGAGCGACGAGAAAACAACTGGCTCAAGATCACGCAGAACCGGGCGGTTTTCAATATGGTGGGGATCAGCCCGGACGAGTATCCCGTGTTTCCGGCGTTCACCAGTCAGGAATTCGTCGCCATCGATGGACAGGTTTTCGCCGAGATGATCGAAAAGACCATCTACTCGGTTTCCAACGATGAAACACGCTATCATCTGAACGGTGTTTATCTGGAAATGCGTCCGGACAATGATGCGGCCATGTATCGTATGGTCGCCACCGACGGACACCGCTTGGCCATGGTGGATCGCAAGGTCAATTCCGTAAAACTTAAAACATCCCAGGGCGTGATTGTGCCGCGAAAAGGTTTGCACGAAATTCGCAAACTACTTGATTCCGTGGAAGACTCTGTGGAAATCGCGATTGAAGGAGCGCAACTGGTAGTCCGGCATAACTCAACCATGCTGATGGTCCGCCTCATCGAAGGCAAATATCCCAATTATCAACAACTTATTCCACAGAATCTGAAAGAGCACCTGCTTGTTCAAAGAGAGGCTTTGCTCAGTTCGTTGAAGCGCGTCTCGCTTTTGTCCAATGCGAAATCCAAAGGCGTCACTTTCACTCTTGGCTCGGGCAAAATGGAAATCACTTCCAACAACCCCGAGTTAGGTGACGCTAAAGAGGAAATCGAAATTGATTACAAGGGCCGGGATCTTCGCATCGGTTTCAACGCCCGTTACGTGATTGATGTCTTGAACAGCATGCAGGACGACATCGTCCGCATTGAACTCAATGATCAGCTTTCACCGGGCATTATTCGTCCGCACGACGACAACAGTCTTACCTGTGTCGTCATGCCCATGAGGATTTAAGAGCTCTGAAATTTGACCGCCTGAAACTCCATCGTTTTCGTAACTATCGGCAGCTCGAGTTGAGTCTGCCGGGGGGAGTGGTGGTTTTTTACGGCTCGAACGGCCAGGGAAAAACCAATCTCATTGAATCTCTCTACGTGCTAATCCGCGGTGAAAGTTTTCGTCCGGCCAGTTTCGCCACCATGGAAACCCAGGACGGGCGCTCCGAGCCCATGTCGATCTCGGCGTCGGTCACCCGGAGCGGCTTGCAAAACGACCTGGCCCTCACCTGGGCCGATGGAAAAAAGACATCGCGTTGGAACCATCGAAAAATCGCGGTCAGTTCTTTGGCGAAGGAGTTTCCGGTGGTGCATTTTTCACCGGAAAGTCTCGCCGCCATCAAAAGCGGCCCTGAGCAACGCCGGCGTCTTCTGGACGACTTAATCACCACCCACACAGCCGGAAGCTTCAAGGTCTATAAGGATTTTCGCAAAATCCTGAGGGCGAGGAACAAGGTTTTAAAGGACCTTCGGGATCAAGTTCGGCCGGAGCGTGAAAATTTGCTCGTTCTCGAGAGTTTAGACCCCAATTATCTCCCTTTGGCCGCCGAACTCACCTTCGCGCGGATTCAGGCGCTGAGGGACCTCCAGGAGGATTTTAATCGCACGTCGAAGTTCGTGTTGAACGACGAGTCTGTGGATATTTCAGTGGAGTACCTGATTTCCTCTCAACCGGCTCAGGATTGGAGTCGCGGGGACGTCCTTTCTGCATTGCACAAACGGAGTCAGGAATTGCGCCGGGCCGAGATTCAAGCGGGCACCTCTTTGGTGGGTCCTCAGAAGCACGACATTCGCGTTCTATTTAGCGGAAAAGATTCACGGTTTTTTTGTTCGCAGGGGCAGCAAAGAGCACTAATTTTATCTTTCAAAATGGCCCAAATATTATATCATTACAAAGCTCACAAGATTTACCCGCTCATGCTTCTGGATGACGTCTTATCGGAATTAGACCCCATCCGCCGGGGAAGTCTGGTGAGTTTTTTAAAAGACATCCCGGCACAGATCTTTTTAACCACGACGGATCTGTCATTTTCCAGGGATTTTGGCGATCTCAGGATGAGCGTTTTCCGAGTGAACGAGGGGAACGTCAGTCCCGATTAACGCCTTTAAGAGGTAAGTAGTGCAAGAGAATCAAAAAGCTTACGATGCATCATCAATTCAGGTTTTGGAAGGACTGGAGGCGGTCCGCAAGCGTCCGGGTATGTACATCGGCGACACCACCTCACGTGGTTATCACCACTTGGTCTACGAAGTCGTGGATAACTCCGTGGATGAAGCATTGGCGGGCTATTGCACGAACATCAACGTGACCATCCACGCGGATGACTCCATCACCATCGAAGACAACGGCCGGGGAATTCCGGTTGGCAGTCATCGTGACGGCCGATCGGCGCTGGAAGTTGTCATGACCGTGCTCCACGCCGGTGGAAAGTTTAACAGTGAATCTTACAAGGTCTCGGGCGGTCTCCATGGCGTGGGCGCGTCCGTGGTGAATGCCTTGTCTTCGAGATGTCAGGTGGTGGTCCGCCGTGATGGATTCGTTTGGAAACAATCCTACGAAAAGGGCGTTCCGCTTGGCCCGGTGAAAAAAGAAGGTGAAACCGAAAAAACCGGAACCACGACCACGTTCAAGCCCGATCGCGAAATTTTCAAAGATGAAAGCATCACCTTCGATTTCAACATTCTGGCCAACCGGTTTCGTGAATTGGCTTTCCTGAACGCCGGATTGAAAATCACATTGACTGACGAGCGCACCGGTAAAAAGCAGGAGTTTCAGTTTTCGAACGGGATTCAGGAATTCGTTTCCCACATGAACGAAACGAAAAAGCCCGTTCATCCGGAGGTCATCTACTTCCGTGGTAACCGCGACGATGTGGACGTGGAAGTGGCCATGCAGTGGAATGATTCGTACACGGAATCAATTTACACGTACTGCAATAACATCAACACGGTGGAAGGCGGAACTCACTTGGTTGGATTCCGTACGGCGCTGACCCGTTCCGCGAATAACTATGCCAGCCAAAAGAATCTGTTGAAGGACTTGGATGCCAACCTTGAAGGTGAAGATATCCGCGAAGGTTTGGCGGCGGTGATCAGCGTAAAGGTGCGCGAGCCGCAGTTCGAAGGACAAACCAAGACCAAACTCGGCAACACCGAAGTCAAAGGGATCGTCGAAACCTTGGTGAATGAGAAAATTTCCGATTGGTTCGACCGTAATCCCGGTCACGCCAAACTGATCATCACCAAATGCGTGGAAGCCGCCCGGGCGCGGCTCGCCGCCCGCAAAGCGCGGGATCTCGCCCGTCGCAAGACGGCGCTCGACAGCGGTTCTCTTCCGGGAAAAATGGCGGATTGCCAGGAACGTGATCCGGCGAAATGTGAATTGTACCTGGTGGAGGGAGATTCGGCGGGTGGTTCGGCCAAACAGGCCCGCGACCGCCGTACCCAAGCCGTGCTCCCCTTGCGTGGTAAGATCCTAAACGTGGAAAAAGCGCGTTTCGACAAGATGCTGTCCAACGAAGAGATCAAGATGATGATCGCCGCGCTGGGAACCGGGATCGGCCGTGATAACGTCAATGCGGATAAGATCCGTTACCACAAAATCATCATCATGACCGATGCCGACGTGGACGGTTCTCACATCCGCACGCTGTTGCTCACGTTCTTTTACCGTCAGCTTCCCGAGGTCATCGAGAAAGGCTATGTTTACATCGCCCAGCCGCCGCTTTATCGCGTGAAAAAAGGCAACTCGGAAAAATACCTCAAAGACGAAAAGGCGTTGTCCCAGCACCTCATGGATCTGAGCTTGGCCAAGATCAACATCACGAGCTTGCGACCCGGAACCACCGAAGCTGAATTGAAAAAGTTCATTCTGAACATTCAGAAATATGATCAGCTGCTCAAGACTCTGGCCCATCGCTATGACCGGGATGTGCTGACGCATCTCTTGCGGCAGCCGCGCGATCTTTCCGAGATCCTGAAGTCAAAGTCGGAAATCGAACGGGTCTTCGCGGATTTCAAAAACTGGGTGGCCAATAACCCGCTTTGTGGAATCACCGAGAGCCAGCTTCTCGTCGAGAGCAATTCGGAATTCGATGAATTCTCCTTCGTGATCCGCACCACGAAATTCGGTTACATGCAGAATTCGATTTTCAATCGTCAAATGGCGGATTCCTCCGAGTGGAAAGAGTTGCGTGAATTGTGGATTGGATTCCAGCAAGTCACGTCAATGCCGGTGGTGGTGAAAGTCGAGCAGCAGGAGCCGAAAGAGTTCGCGGACCTTGTGGAGTTTTACAATTTCGTGATGGAACTCGGTAAAAAGGGAATCTACGTTCAACGTTACAAAGGTTTGGGTGAAATGAATCCCGAACAGCTTTGGGAAACCACGTTGAATCCCGAAAATCGAAACCTTTTGCGCGTGACCATTGAAGACGCCATGGCGGCGGATGAAACCTTCAGCATCCTCATGGGTGAGCAAGTCGAACCTCGTCGCAAGTTCATTCACGAGAACGCGCTCTTAGCTAAAGAATTGGATATTTAATGGAAGAAGTTTCACGAATATCAAACGTCGATATCAACAAAGAGATGCGGGAGGCTTACCTCCAGTACTCGATGAGTGTGATTGTCGGGCGCGCTTTGCCCGATGTTCGCGACGGTTTGAAGCCGGTGCACCGACGCGTGCTTTACGCGATGAACGACCTGGGGAACACGCACGATAAGCCGTACAAAAAATCCGCCCGTATCGTCGGTGACGTGATCGGTAAATACCATCCTCACGGGGACATGGCGGTTTACGACACGATCGTGCGCATGGCGCAGGATTTTTCTTTGCGCTATCCGCTGGTGGATGGCCAAGGAAACTTCGGTTCGATCGACGGCGACGCTCCCGCGGCTCCCCGTTACACGGAAGTGCGGATGACCGAGCTAGCCGAGGAGCTTCTCGCCGACATCGAAAAGGACACCGTTCCCTTTGGCTGGAACTATGACGACTCGCTCTTGATTCCGACGGTTTTGCCGGCGAAATTTCCCAACCTTCTGGTCAACGGTAGCGCGGGTATCGCCGTGGGTATGGCCACCAATATTCCGCCCCATAACATGGGCGAAGTGATTGATGGTTGTATCGCCCTGATCAAGAATCCGAACCTCGCCATTGAAGATTTGATCCGCATGATTCCGGGACCGGACTTCCCGACCGCGGGCGTGATCGCGGGCGCGGCTGGAATCATACAGGCTTATAAGACCGGAAGAGGGATCATCACGCTCAAAGCGGTGGCGGAAATCGTTCCCAAAAAAGACCGCGAAGAAATCGTCATCACCGAAATTCCCTATCAGGTGAATAAAGCCAAGTTGATCGAAAGCATCGCTGACTTGGTTCGTGATAAGAAAGTCGAAGGCATCGCCGATATCCGTGACGAATCGTCGCGTGAAGGCATGCGCATCGTGATTTTGGTCAAGCGCGGTGAAAACGCCCAAGTGATCCTGAATCGCTTGTATAAATTCACCCAGCTGCAGATGAGTTTCGGGATCATCATGCTGGCGCTCGATTCGCGCAACCAACCGGTGGTTTTCAATCTCAAGCAGATGCTTGAGGCGTTCATCGCCCATCGTAAAGATGTGGTGACCCGACGTTGCATCTTCGATCTCAAGAAAGCGGAAGCGCGCGCGCATATCCTCGAAGGTCTCAAAAAGGCTTTGGATCAAATCGACGCGGTGATCGCCACCATTCGCGCCAGCAAAGAAGCCGAAGTGGCCCGCGAAGCTTTGATGAGCCAATTCGGTTTTTCGGAAAAGCAGGCGCAGGCCATCCTCGAGATGCGCTTGCAGCGTTTAACAGGCCTTGAGCGGCAGAAAATCCTCGACGAACTGGCCGAGGTGCAAAAGTTCATTGCCTGGTTGAAGCAAGTCTTGGGCAGTGTCGACGAAATCTACAAGATCATCATTTCCGAACTGGAAGAGATCAAAAAGAAATACAGCGATCCCCGCCGAACCAAGATCGAACGCACCAGTGAGGAACTTCAGATCGAGGACCTGATCGCCAAAGAAGATATGGTGATCTCAATGACTCAGGCGGGATACATCAAACGGATTCCGGTCGACGAGTATCGTTTGCAAAAACGTGGCGGTAAAGGCTTGAAAGGCGCCGAGCAGCGCGAAGAGGACTATGTGTCCCGCCTGTTTTCCGCCAACACACACACCATGCTCTTGTCGTTTTCCGATCGTGGAAAACTTTATTGGACCAAGGTTCATGAGCTTCCCCTCGGTTCGCGCACGAGCCGTGGTAAAGCCATCAACAATGTGGTTCAGCTTTCACCGGGTGAAAGTGTTCGCGCGCTCTTGCCGGTTGAGGAGTTCAAACCCGAACACTACGTCGTCATGCTCACCGAAAAAGGTATTATCAAGAAGACCTCTCTGGAGGCGTTTTCAAGACCGCGCCCGAGCGGTTTGATCGCTTTGACCATTGAGCTTGAAGACAATCTGATCGACGCCAAAATTTCCACCGGCAAGGATGACATTTTCATCGTCACCAAAGAGGGAATGTCGATCCGCTTTGACGAAGAGGACGTAAGACCCATGGGTCGCGCCGCGCGCGGTGTGAAGGGCGTCAGCCTCGCCGAAAACGACAAAGTCGTGGGAATGGAAATCATCGCCAAGGACAGCAAGGAAACGATTCTTATCGTCACTGAAAAAGGTTTTGGAAAACGGACGAGCATGGATGAGTACCGGTCGCAGAACCGGGGCGGCGTCGGCATCATCACTCAAAAGACCACGGACAAAGTGGGTTCGGTCGTCTCCGCCCGATTGGTCACGGATAAGGATCAGATTCTGATCACCACGAACAAAGGCCAGGCGATCCGGATCCGTTGTTCGGATATTTCCGTCATCAGCCGAAACACCCAAGGCGTTAAGCTGATGGAACTCAAAGAAGGCGAATTTGTAACCAGCGTGGCTCTGATCGAAGAAGAAAATGACAACGGCGACGGTCAGGATCCCAGCCACGCCAATGGAAGCGGTGCTAACGGCTCGGCGTGAGGAACGCGATCTGTTGGGCCTTGATGGCCATCGTTTTAAGCGGATGCACCCTGGGCCTTGATTGGTATCACAAATTTCGCGCCCGCCGCGCGATCGGACAAGGTGATTACGGTCGCGCGATTCAAATCATCCGGGAAATCAAAGATCGAGATCCAGACGACCAGCGCTCCATTCAGTGGGCCCGGTGGGGCGCGCGGGTGGCGCACATGGAAGCCAAGGATTACGCCGCCGCCGTGGATTTTTACAAGCATTTGGTGATCAGGTCTTCCAGCTCTTCAGAACGAAAGAACGCGCAAACTTTAGTGGCGCAAATCTATTTTGAGCATCTGCAAGACTTCAACCGCGCGGTCATCGAATACGAAAAGCTATTGAAACTCGATTCGCTCCCCGCCGAAAAATTCCGTTACCGGCTGAACCTGGCGAAAAGCCACTTTCAATTGAACAATCTTGAACAGGCCGCCAACGAAATCGATGTTTTGCTCCAAGAGCAACTTGAACCGGAACAGGTCTTTGACGCCAAAGTGGTTAAGGCCAGCATTTTCATGGCGGATAAAAAGCTGACCCAGGCCGCGCAAAGCTGGGAAGAACTTTTGCGGGAGTTCCCGGAGCAATCCAAACGGGAGAAAATCGCGTTGAACCTGGTTGTCTGTTACGAAGAGCTTAAGGATTTCGCCAAGGCCATCGAGATCCTGGAAGGCATGAAAGATGACTATCCGGATCCGGATTTTCTCAATATGCGGATATCACGGCTCCGCGACCGTAAGATCAATCAGCCCGGCGCTCAGGGGTGGAAACGATGATGGATAGAGGACTGTTATTCCTGGGAATCGGCTTTGAACTCGTGGCGATGTGTGTGGGCGGCTATTTTCTTGGTCGCCAAATCGATGAATACATGGGTTGGAATTCGCGGGCTTCCGTTTTTCTCGTGTTAATTTTACTCATTGGCTGGTTCGTTCACTTGTTCTATCTCATACGGAAGTTCGAACAAGATGAAGATCCTAAAACCGGCCCAGGTCCTCACTCTTAAGTCCCTCTTTATAGGGCAATGTCTTTGTGCATTGGCTTTGACCCTGTTCGTTCACGCGATTTGGGGCCTTAGACCTAGTGCATCATTCGTTCTTGGCTACGGTATGATGTTGGCGAATTTGGTGCTTCTGGCTTGGATTTGGGGGCGTATTCTTTCGAAAAAACCCATTGCTTGGACCGTCATGATCATTGTAATCAAGTACACGGTTTTACTAGGCGCTATTTACTTAATGTCACAAGCTGCGTGGTTTCACGTCGTGAGTGCTGGCCTGGGCATGGCCGCATTCGCGGGTGGCTCGCTTGTGCAAGTCGCCTTTTACCAACGAGGAGTGGATTCAATTGGCTCAAGCGCACTTTAATTGGTTGCAGCTCATTCCCGGTGTCACTCACGACAATGTACACGTCGCGACGGCTGGAGCGGTGGGTGTGCTTTTAGTTGGTGGCGCGATTGCCGGTCGTCTCGCTTTGGGGAAAGGCCCGCAGGCGATCGCTCCCGCCTCCAAATTTTCCATCAAAGGCATATACGAACTGATTTTGGAGTTCATCGTCGGCCTGGTGGACATGGTGATCGGAGAGGAAGGGCGCAAATTCGTGCCCGTCTTCGCCACGATCTTCTTTTTCATTTGGGTGAACAACTTGATAGGTCTCTTGCCCGGCATGACACCCGCCACGGACAATCTGAACACCACTTTGGCCGTCGGATTGTTTTCTTTTTTTGCTTACAACTACTACGGTTTGAAAGAGCACGGACTGCCTTACCTGAAACATTTCTTGGGACCGGTTCTTTTGCTCGCGCCTCTCATGTTGATCATTGAACTTATTTCTCACATTGTTCGCCCGCTGACTTTGGGCTTGCGCTTGCAAGGTAATATTCTTGCCGACCACACGGTCTTAAGCGTCTTTATTGGAATGTTCGAGAATATGTGGTTTATTCCAATCCCAGCGGTCTTTTATGGGATGGGAATTTTCGTCGCATCGATGCAAGCATTTGTTTTCACGTTGCTGTCGATGATTTACGTATCCATGGCTATAGCTCACGACCATTGAAAAAGAAAAAAGGGAGAAAGTGACATGAGAAAAGCATTATTTGTTTCATTGGCAGCATTGTTCGCATCATTGCCGGCCTTCGCACAAGAAGCGGCTGCGGCGGCTACCGCGACCGGAGACAAAGGTCTGTACACAATTGGCCTTGGTCTGATGGTTGGTTTAGGCGTTTTTGGCGCGACCATGGCACAAGGTCGAGTTGGAAGCTCCGCAATGGATGGTCTTGCCCGTAACCCGCAAGCCCGCGGCAGCATGTTTGCCCCTATGATGGTCGTCTTGGCGCTGATCGAATCGCTCTTCATCTTGACCTGGTTGATCGTCGCGGCTGGTTTGATCTAGTTCGAGTTCTTTTTATATAGTGCCTTCAAACGTAAACCGATAAGAACCTTGGGAAAATCCGGGCTGAATCCAACGTCCAGCCCGGCCTGAGGTTTTTTAATGTCCGAAGGCGCAGTCAAAGACATCGACCCCAAGCAGGTTGATATCGATGAAATCGAGGTCGAACTTGTCATCATCGGCCGCTACGCCCCGGAACTAAACAACGCTGCTTTATTCCTGACCAAACGCGGATGGCCGACCACGGTCTTAACCGATCTAAGTAAAGCGATAGAATTCATAGCGGAACACAGGCCCGATTACGTTCTGGTGAGTTTGAGCCATCAAAGCTCAGCGATTACGAGGCTGCCGGATCTGATCACGCAAACTTTTAATCTCGCGTGTATCGGATTTGTCGAAACGACGGATCCCACTGCGTCGGCTCGACTTCACCAAATGCGGCTTCGATACAAACTTCAGGGATTACCGAGCGGACCCAATATCCACAGGACAATTCGTAAAATCCTGGCGGAAAGATTCAATGTGGCGGTTGAAACCACGGAGCGGTCGAAAGGAGTAAGTTCATCCACCAGCACGGGTTCGAATATCGTGAAAATCGAAGGAAGCACTCGTTTTACCGATGACAAGGCTCACATTGTGGCCGGAAATGCGAAAGACGGTGGTGGCAACGTCCATTTTCAGTCCGGACCTGAAGGTCCAAAATCGTTGTTTTCATCGAAAGGCTCGAAGAAAGGAGAAGGCGCTGAAGATGAACTTCATCTGGAAACGGACTCGGATGAAGACGCATCATTCAGTTCGACCAAAAAGAAAGTGAGTTTGAAAGAGCTCACCGGAGAAGGTCACGATCCCGCCTCCACTTCAGGTGACATGTTGTTCGGTAAAACTCTCGAAAAAAGCACGGGTAAAAACGTGACGCTGCCGCCTTCACCGGATTTGGTCGACAAACTTAAAAAGTCGCTCTTTGAAGATGAAACCGAAAACTTCGCGGATGTGGAAAAAGCCGCGAGTGGAGAAATAAGTGGCGCCGCCGGCGGACAGTCTTCTTCCGACGATGTGGACAACATCGTGGAATTCGCGAAAAAGTCGGCCAATGTGGAATACTCCGATTCAAGTGAGGGTCCCGGCAAGGCACCGAATCCAAACGTGGAATACAGTCCGGAAATGAAATCACAATCTTCAGGTGCCGATGGAGGCGATGATTCGGGTGAGGCCGGCGGTGGTGAAAAAGATGTTTTTGAACGCGCCGTTTTCGCGGCAATGAGCCGCTACTGTAAAACCGTACCGGGTGTTTTGCCGATTCCCCTCGAAGAAATCACGTATGTGGGTGTGTTTCCGGTCAATTCCAAGCGAATGCCGGGTTATCTGGTTGTCGTTTGGCAGGCGCCGGATCTTGGCGCGCGCGAAGCTTTTCTGCGCGGCTGCGAAGCGGAGATCCAAAGCGCGTTTGAATCGATGAATGTGGATGGAGAATTGGGATCAGGTTTTTGGACAATGTTACCCGCGGTTGATTTCGTGGCGTGGGCGGATGACAAGGCCAAGTTCAACTTCGTGACGGCACATCAAAAACGAACCGTCGGTGTGGCGTTCTTCCAGAGTCCGGGCCCTCTGCCCGATCCGGCGGCCACCGAAGACGGAAGTGGAATGTACTCCATCAGCATAAATCAAGTTTCAACGGAAGTACCGGTTTCATTTAAAGCCCACATAAAACTGCCGCACACCGGTCGTTACTTTCTTTACTTACGAAACGGACGTCAGCTCCAGCCTGAACAAAAAGAGCGCTTGATTAAAAAGCACATTGAAAAGCTTTACACGAAAAGTGTGGAGCTGGAGAACCTTCGCCAGTACCTTGCCACGAGCTACTTGTCCGGCTTGATCATTGAGTTCAAGCGCGCGGCTTAATTTATTTTAAAAGCGGATTCACCACCGATTCGAACAGTCCGCGAATCCGAGCCAATCCCTCTTCAGAAGTGGATTCAAATCGCAGGACCAAAACCGGTTGTGTGTTTGAAGCGCGTGCCAGGGCCCATCCATCAGCGAAGCTGACCCGGATGCCGTCGATCAAATTGACCGAGTAGTCGGTGGATGGACGTGAGAACGCTTCCTTCAATCGATTCACGATCAAGTGCTTCTTCTCCTCCGTCGTGTCGATGCGGATTTCGGGAGTGTTATAAGATGGTGGCAAAGAAGACAGCAGGCTGGGGATATCTGAACCGGTTCGACCCAGAATTTCGACCACCCTTAAGCCCGCGTAAAGAGCATCGTCATAACCGTAGTTGCGATCGGCGAAAAAGATATGACCACTCAGTTCCCCGCCGAACGGCGCCTTTTCGACTCTCACTTTTTCTTTAATCAGTGAGTGCCCGGTTTTCCACATGATCGGCTTTCCGTTATGCTGACGGATGAACTCAAACATGCGGTCCGAACATTTCACATCACCGATGATCTTCGCGCCTTTATTCGTTTTCAGAATATCCTGCGCGATCAAGACCATCATTTCATCGCCAAGAACATACTTTCCGTTGTGATCGACCAGTCCGATTCGATCGGCATCGCCGTCGAATCCGATGCCGAGCTTCGCGCCGGTACGCTGAACCTCTTTCTTTAAATCGGCGAGATTGGACTCCACTGTGGGATCCGGATGATGATTGGGAAAGCGGCCGTCCGGTTCTTCAAACAAAATCGTGGGGGAAAGTCCGACCGCCTCGTAAAGGCGTCGAGCGATGCAACCGGCGGCACCGTTTCCGCAGTCGAGCACGAGTGGAACCGGCGTCATCTGGCCGAACTCTTTTTTGTACCGCTCAACATAGGGGGTCAGAATATCGATGGATTCCTCGCTCCCGGAGCCGCTGCTGAAATCGTCGCTGTTAATGATCTTCTCAAGTTGTTTGATCTCATCACCGAAAATGGTGGAACGATTGTATGAAATTTTAAAGCCATTGTATTCCGGAGGATTGTGCGAACCCGTTACCATGATTCCGCCTTGCACGTTTTCAACCGTGAACGTGGAAAAATAGCTGATCGGAGATGTAACCAATCCCAATAAGATCACGTGCCCGCCGGAAGAGCGGATGCCTTCGCTAAGAGCGCCGGCGATTTCCGGTGATGACAAGCGCGCATCATGTCCCAAGGTCAATCGGGGTTCGCGCACGCTGGAGCGGACGCGAACATATGTCACGAAAGCGCGACCCAGATTGAAGGCGAATTCGCGGTCGAAGTCGGTATTGTATACGCCACGGATGTCATACTCGCGGAAAATCACTGGGTTCATTTTCATCGTTTCGCTCCTTTCAGTGTCGCGGATGACTCGCAAGGCGAACAGCGGCTAAGATCGCTTTTTTCATTGAACCTGGATCCGCTTTGTTTTTACCGAACAGCTCTTTGGCTGTTCCATGATCCACGCTCGTTCTGACAAAGGGCAAACCCAGAGTCAAATGCACGCCATCGCTAAATCCGTGCGCCATTTTAAATGGGATCAGTCCCTGGTCATGATAGAGCGAAATGTAACCGGCGTACAATGGCCAATTCTTTGGTAGAAAAGCGGCGTCAGGGACAAGCGGGCCAACCACTTCCCCGTTGGTTCGGGACACCCATTCTCGCAGCGCGATTTCCTCGGATCCGATCAAACCGTTTTCACCGGAATGCGGATTCACGCCAACAAGCGCAAAAGGAAGAGCTTGTCTGGATTTGGACAAAGCGTTCTTAAAATCACGGGCGGCATGAAGGGCTTTCTCCATCAAATCCGAATCGATTCGCTTTAGCGCTTCCGAGAGCGGTAAATGGCCAGTGGCCAAGATCACATTGAATTTGGCGCCCATAAAAGCCATGAACAGATCATGGCGACCGCTGATGCGCGCCAAGATTTCGGTGTGACCGATATCCCGCAACCCGGACTCAATAATCGAAGTTTTGGAAAGCGGGGCCGTGACAAGCGCGTCGAACTCACCTGCGAGACAGCCTTCGGCCGCCCGCTCCACCCATCGCGCCGCGGATTCGGTCTCCTCTTCTAGAGAAATGACTTTCTTCAAGTCCTTCGAGAGCTTCGGCCGCAAGTTCTGATCGCGAGGGCAAAAAACCGTATAATGAATTCCCCGGCGCGGCCCGATTTGGTTGAGCGCCTTGGCCGTGACCTCCCAACCAATGCCATCGGGATCGCCCGTGGTGATGGCGATTCGTATCGGTTTAGAAGCCGTTGATTTTGATGAAGGATTCATCACGTTTTTGATTCAACCACAGCCGGAATTGCCGCTTGAATTCCGCCGCATAGATTTGGGCATGGATTCGCGGCCGCTCTTCCTCGAGTTTGGGATCGGAAATGAGAGTGCGTTTTACGACCTTCAAAATGTGATAACCATTGGCGGTTTTGATGATTGGTGAAACATCTCCGGGTCCCATTTTGCGGACAGTGTCCTCGAACTCCTTCAGCATCTCTCCCGCTTTGAACGTTCCGAGAATTCCGCCCTTGGTAAAATTGGGATCTTCGCTGAACTGTTCGGCCAATTTTTCAAATGTGTTTCCCGCTTTAAGCTTTTCTTCCACTTTCTTGGCGCGATCCAAGGCGGCGGCTTCACCGCCGGTTTTGGGCGAAAAGAGAATGTGGGCGAGAGTGTACTCAAAAACCTGCGCGCCCGAAGCGCCCTTCTTGGCCAGATAATGAGTTGTGATATCCTCATCGGTGATGCGGATCTTGCTGGTCACTTCCCGCTCGATCAAAGCTTGCCGCTCAAGACTGGTTTTAATGAAATCCTGATACTCCGACATGGAAACGCCACGCGCGCGGAGCGCGCTCACAAGCTGTTGGCGCGAAACCTGATTGTTCTTGGCGATATTACGGATCTCCTGTTCAACCCGCTCAATCGTCACCTCGAGATTCTTTCGCTTCACTTCCGAATCAAGCAGCTTTTCGTCGATCAAGTGATTCAATAAGGCGTTCCGGTCCCGTTGGAGCTGATTCGCGTCGCTCAATCGGATAAGGGCATCGTCGACCAATCCACCACCCGCGAGGCGCTTTCGGTATTTCTCCACGTCCGACAACGTTATGATCTGTTCATTCACGATCGCGACGATTTTGTCCACGGTGCGCGCATGAAGCCACCAGGGGGCAAGCATCGCTAAAATTAATAAGCGTTTTATCACTGGATCTTCGTCTCCACTTTTATGGCGTCAATAAACGCTTGATCCTTGAACACGCGAGCCTTGCGAACCCGCTCTTCCAGCCACGAAAGATAAAGGGATTGCTTCTTTTTTTCCATCAAAATGCGTTTAATTTCGTTTTTGGCCTCGTTGTAGGGCTGTGTGTGCGCGGGTTTGCGGCCGATCACTTCGAAAATATGGTAACCGAAAGAACTTTTTACGATCGGGCTGCGTTGTCCCGGACGCATGCGAAACGCCAGTTCGAAAATTTCCGTGAGGCCTTTTTCGACCCAGCCGACGACTCCGCCCTTCGGGCCCTCGGGTGATATCGAGTATTTTTTCGCCAGATCGGTCATGCGCTTTCCGCGCTTCAATTCCGCTTCGATGGCGGTGGCGTCACTTTCCGTCGCCACCACGACCTGCCGGATTTGCGCCATCTCGCGCACCGCGAACTTCATCGTGTTTTCTTTGTAATAGTTCTGCATCTCCGCTTCCGTCGGCGGCGTGAGGTCATTACTTACCTGATAGGAGACCAGCTTTTGTAAAACGGTTTGGTGCAGACGTTCTTTCCACTCGCGGAAGGTCAGGCCTTGTTCGGCTAACGCCTGCCGGAATGATAAGTCATCCGGATAACTGTTTTGTACAAGCCTGATTTCTTTCTCTAAATCTTCGGCTTTAACGATGATGTTATTTTCACGGGCCCATTCCTCATTGATCGCCTGAACAATGAAATCTTCAACGATGCTGGCCTTCACACGAGCCAGGTTCTTGGGATTCTTGACCGACAGGGCGTCTTGATCGCGGAGACGGAAGGCCAGCTCACGTGAGAACGCTTCGGCGGTCAGCTGGTGGCCATTGATGTCCACAATCACCTTGTTTTTCAACGAAGGCTTGTTCCACGTACAGGCGCTCACAACAAAAATAGGGATGAGGTAAGCGAGTTTCAAGTTCACTTGGCCAAAGAGTTCAAACTGTCTTTGTTGATACTGATATTGTAATTCTTCTTAACTTGTTCAAAATAGTTGTTAAAGGCTTGAGCGCGCTTCTCATCAAAGAGCGCGGCCCTGACTTGATGCTTATCGGCGAGATCATAGGAACGCCGGTCGAGAACCTTGATGATATGAAAACCGAAACGGGTTTCGATGAGCCCCTTGATTTCCCCCGGCTTCATGGCCACGGCTTCTTCGTAAATCATCGGTGCCAGAGTCACACGCGACTGAAATCCGATATCGCCGCCCGTTTCCTTGGTGGCGACGTCATCACTGTACAGTTTCACTAAATCCTCGAACGGTCGTTTGGATTTTTTGACTTCACCGAGGATTTCCAGTGCCCTTTTGCGCACCAACTCCCGCTCTTCCGGCTTGGCGTTCTCTTTAACATCAATCAAGATGTGCGCGAGCCGAATCTCTGGGTTCTTTTTGTAAAACTCGCGCATTTCCCTTTCGGTGATTTTGATATTATTCACTTTCGCGCCCACTTGTTTTTCAAGAAGCGCGTTGTACAGCACTTGGCGAATTCGCTCTTTTACCTGCGGGTCGTTTTGCAATTTGAGTTTCTCGGCTTCCTGCACGCCGATTTCAAACCGGATCAAATCTTCCAGGAATTGTTCGGCGCTCGGTGGGTTGATCGCCTGACTTTCTATCTCTTGCAATTTTCGTTTGAATTCACTGGCGGTGATTTTGGCATTGCCAACGGTGGCCAGGGTTTGAGCTTGAGCGGAATATATCGACAGCAGGCCAATCCATATTAAATTTTTCATGGAGATTATCGTAGGTGACCTGATGCGGTCTGGCAAGCGCTTGCAATCTCATTGGCCAAGCGTTGCGCGAGTTGTGGATCCTTGGGTGATGTCGATTTATCGATCGCGGGCCAAGGTTCGGAGAAAAAGACCGTCACGCGCGCGAAGGGTTTTGGCAAGATCGCTTTATTCCACGACTTGGTGAACACGATGGCTCGATCTGTCGCCACGGCCATGGGAACAATGCGCGCTCCACCCAAACGGGAAACTTCAAACACGCCGGGTTTCACCACATGCAAAGGGCCCTTTGGTCCATCAACGGCCATTGAAGCGCGATAGCCTTCGCCCATCAGACGAATGAGTCCTTTCAACGCACTGATTCCACCTCGTGTACTGGAGCCACGACTGGTAGCTCCACCGAAACGACGAATCGCAAAATCGATGATTTCTCCATCCTTACTCGTCGAAGTCATGGTGGCGATTCGATAAGGTCTGACAAGAGGCAAAATGGCCAGCTCGTGGCCATGCCAATGGGCGAAAATCAATCTTTCACCGGCATTTTTCGCGGCGACGAGCCCCGGAGATTCAATCAACTTCACTCGCCATGTGGCGGTCCAGATACGATAGAAGGCCCAAGCGATCCGGGGCAAAATGTAGCGACGGATCATTCAAATTACTTGTGCAGAGCTTTCTTAAACTCTTCAGTCAGTTTGGGAACGATCTCAAATAAATCACCGACCAAACCATAGGTCGACTTTTGGAAAATCGGCGCGTCCGGGTCTTTGTTAATGGCCACGATCACCTTACTTCCACTCATTCCCGCCAAGTGTTGAATGGCGCCGGAAATACCCACGGCGATATACAAACTCGGTGCGACGGTTTTTCCAGTCTGGCCGACCTGCATGCTATGGGGTACCCAACCGGCATCCGCGACCGCGCGAGAGGCACCCACTGTCGCGCCGATGACTGAGGCTAAATCGTCAAGGAGCTTGAAATGCTCCGGACCTTGCATGCCCCGGCCGCCGGACACGATGACGTTAGCTTCCGTGAGGTCAGCTTTACTGGACGCGCCTTTCACCACTTCTTTGGTTTTAATCGCGGCGCTTTCCGCGGGCGCAGGGAATTCACGAACGCTTGCCGACTTCGCCTCATCCGGAGTTCCCACCGGCAACTGATTGGCGCGCATCAAAACGAATTTAATCGGGCTGTCCACGAACTCCACTTCCGCCGTGCACTTGCCGGCATAAAGCGGGCGACGCACTTTTAATTCAGAAGCCGTCATTTCAAGCGTGGTGCAATCGCTGGCCAAACCGGAATTTAATCGGGCGGCCACGCGAGGGAAAAGATCGCGGGCCAAGGCGGTCGCCGACGCTAATACCACTTCCGCTCCCGACTCTTTAATCATCGCGGTCAGCACGTCGGCGTACTGAGCCGGATTGTAATCCGCCAGACCTGCCGCTTCGCAGACGAAAACAGACGAGGCGCCGTATTTCCCCGCTTGCGCGGCGAGAGCTTTCGCACTCGCCCCTACCGCGCCGGCGACGACTTCGCGGCCGGAATTTTTGCCGGCGGTGAGGAGCTCAAGGCCACCTTTTTTGATTTCATTTTGACCTTCAATAAAAACAAAGACTTTCGACATGGTGGTTTCCTTTATAAAACCTTGGCTTCTTCCATTAGCAACCGCACCAACTCCTTGGCTTGTGTGGCCGCATCGCCGCTGATCATCTTCACTTGCGGCTTCTCCGGCGGAAGTTGGAAATCTTTAAGTCGCACTTTGATTTGCGAGGGTGCGACACCCGCGTCCGCCAGAGTCATCTCTTTAATCGGTTTCTTTTTGGCTTTCATAATGCCGGGCAGGCTGGCGTAGCGAGGCGTATTCAAACCTTTGTTACAGGCCACGACACACGGGCCTTCGATGGTAAAAACTTCGCGGGTACCGCCTTCGGTTTCGCGCTCCACCACTGTCGGTGAACCGGGAGTGAATTTGGAAACAACCGTCACGTGCGGAACATTCAAGAATTCGGCGAGGATTTGGGGAACGCTCGCCGCATTGTCATCAATCGCGAGCTTGCCGGTGAAGACGTAATCGAACGAACCTTCCTTCTTGATCGCTCCGGCTAAAGCCTGCGCCGTTTGGAACGTGTCCAGATACTCCGTTGTGTCGATCACAAGCCCGTCATCAGCCCCCATCGCCAACGCGGTCCGGATCGCTTCAGTCACTCGCGCTTTCGGACCCACCGAAACCACAGTGATGGTTCCGGCACCTTTGGCCTCTTTCAGTTTCAGGGCCTCTTCGACCGCGAACTCATCATATGGATTCATCACCCACTTAATTCCGGTTTCCTCGATTCCGGAGCGGTCAGACTTGATCTGAATCCTTGTC
The DNA here is from genome assembly GCA_041690295.1 of Bdellovibrionales bacterium. Taxonomy (GTDB): domain Bacteria; phylum Bdellovibrionota; class Bdellovibrionia; order Bdellovibrionales; family UBA1609; genus JALHOQ01. Next base: position 75,271 of record JAWLHR010000003.1, on the reverse strand, counting down.
TCGGTGTCGGGAACCTGCTTTAAACACACAAAAATCTTCATTTAATCCCTCGAGATGTAGGCTGGACACCTTGTGTTTTTGTGGGGTAATCAGAAGAAAGTCAATCGTTGGGGCAACAAGGTGAATAGACAAAATCAATCGCACCGATGGATCACGTCCAACATCGGTCGCAAGCAGATAATCGGACTGACGGGATTAGGATTAAGCTTTTTCGTTCTCATGCACATGGCGGGAAATCTCCTGATTCTGGTCGGTCCGCAGGTTTACAATGAATACTCCCATGCGCTGATCAGCAATCCACTGATTTACCTGGCCGAAGCGGGTTTGGTGGTGTTCTTCCTCGGCCATTTGGTGGTGGCCAGCAAAATCTCGATCGAGAACATTCGTGCCCGCACGACTCGGTATGCGGTGCTTCCCCATGGCGAAAAAGGCACTTCCTGGATTCAAAGAACATTATGGCCGCAGGGGCTATTAATTTTCGTGTTTTTGGTGCTTCATTTGGCCACGTTCAAGTACGGCACCTACTACACGGTCGACTATGGCAAAGGTGAAATCCGGGATCTCCACCGGCTGGTGATCGAGGTCTTTCAGAAGCCGGGATACGTCATGTGGTATGTCGTGGCGCTCATCGCATTGCTTCTGCACCTGAGCCATGGAATCGCGTCCTCGTTTCAGACTTTCGGAGTCCATTTTCCGCGCCATCAAAAAACTGTTCGTCGAGCGAGTTGGGTCTACGCGTTGGTGGTCGGCATAGGATTCATTATTCAACCGCTCTACGTTTATTTTATCTACCGAGGCTGATTCATGTCGGAAGTTAATTCTAAGCTCAATTCCCGTTGTCCAACCGGACCGATTGAAACTCGCTGGGAGCGACACAAATTCAATATGAAGCTGGTGAATCCGGCGAATAAGCGCAAGCACACGATCATTGTTGTGGGCACCGGATTGGCTGGCGCGTCGGCCGCGAGCAGCTTGGGTGAACTGGGTTACAAGGTGAAGGCGTTCTGCATCCATGACTCACCGAGACGGGCCCATTCCATTGCCGCTCAAGGGGGAATTAACGCCGCGAAGAATTATTCCAACGACGGCGATTCGGTTTACCGTTTGTTCTATGACACCGTGAAAGGTGGCGATTTCCGGGCTCGTGAAAGCAACGTTTATCGACTGGCGCAAGTGTCGGTCGACATCATCGATCATTGCGTGGCGCTCGGTGTGCCCTTTGCTCGTGAATATGGCGGGCTTCTGGATAACCGTTCATTTGGCGGCGCTCAGGTTTCGCGAACTTTTTATGCTCGGGGTCAAACCGGTCAGCAGCTCCTTCTCGGCGCCTATGCCAGCTTGAATCGACAAATTGATCGCAAACAGGTGGAAATGTATCCACGGCGCGAGATGTTGGACTTAGTGGTGATTGATGGCGTGGCCTGTGGGATCACCGTTCGGAATCTGATCACCGGTGAGATTGAATCCCATGCCGGTGACGCCGTTCTGCTTTGCACCGGCGGTTACGGAAATGTTTACTTTCTTTCGACCAACGCGATGAACTCCAACGTGACCGCCTCATGGCGTTGTCACCGTCGCGGCGCTTACTTCGGTAACCCCTGCTTCACTCAAATTCACCCGACGTGTATTCCCCGATCGGGATCATACCAATCGAAATTGACTCTCATGTCCGAGTCGCTGCGCAACGACGGACGGGTATGGGTTCCCAAGAACAAAGGTGATAAGCGCAAGCCTCAGGAAATCCCTGAATCTGAACGGGACTACTACCTTGAGAGAATTTACCCCAGCTTCGGGAACTTGGTTCCGCGCGATGTGGCTTCCCGCCAGGCGAAGTTTCGAGTGGATGAAGGCCGTGGCGTAGGTCCCACCGGTGAGGCGGTCTACCTCGATTTCGCCGATGCCATTAAGCGGTTGGGTCGGAAAGCAATCGAAGAAAAGTACGGCAACCTCTTCGACATGTATCACAAGATCACCGGTGAAAACCCCTATGAAGTTCCCATGCGGATCTATCCGGCGGTGCACTACACTATGGGTGGCTTATGGGTGGATTACAACCTGATGAGCACGGTTCCGGGGCTGCATGTTTTGGGTGAGGCGAATTTCTCCGATCACGGAGCCAATCGTTTGGGCGCTTCGGCTCTGATGCAGGGTTTGGCCGACGGATACTTCATCATTCCTTACACGATCGGCGATTATCTCGCGTCCCATCCACTGCCGAAAGTCGACACCAATCACGACGCCTTCAAGGCCAGCCGTGAAGAAGTGACGAACCGGTTGAACAAACTTCTCTCCATCAAAGGTCAGTACTCGGTCGATGAATTGCATAAGCAATTGGGCGAGATCATGTGGAACAAAGTGGGCATGTCACGAAATGCGGCCGGACTCAAATCAGCGATTGATGATATCCGAAACCTGCGCGCCAAATTCTGGAACGAAGTGAAGGTGACGGGAGAAAGAAACTTCAAGAACAGTGAGCTTGAGAAAGCCGGCCGGGTCGCGGACTTCCTTGAACTTGGTGAGTTGATGGCGATGGATGCTTTACAGCGCGAAGAATCCTGCGGCGGTCATTTCCGCGAGGAACATCAGACGCCGGACAACGAGGCGAAGCGTGATGATGAAAATTTCTGTCACGTGACGGCTTGGAGCTTTGTCGGCAACGGGGATACGCCGGAGTGGAAAGCGTATAAGGAACCTCTGGAATTCGAATATGTGAAACCGACTCAACGCAGTTACAAATAGGTGTAAGGAAGATGAATTTTCATTTAAAAATTTGGCGCCAGGCCGGACCTCAGGACAAAGGACATTTCATGGACTTCGACGTCAAAGATGTGAGTCCGGATATGTCTTTTCTTGAAATGATGGATGTTGTGAATGAGCAGTTGATTCATCAAGGTCAGGAGCCGGTTGAATTTGATCACGATTGTCGCGAAGGAATTTGCGGGTCCTGTTCAATGGTGATCAACGGTAATCCCCACGGACCGGATCGCGCCACCACCACATGTGAATTGTACATGCGCCGTTTTAAGGATGGCGACACGATCATCATTGAACCGTTCCGTGCGCGCGCCTTTCCGGTGATTAAAGACTTGGTCGTTGATCGTTCAGCGTTTGATCGCATTCAGCAAGCGGGCGGATTCATCAGTGTGAATACGGGTGCCGCGCCGGATGCGAATACATTGCCCGTACCCAAACCAAATGCGGATAAAGCCTTCGGTGCCGCTGCATGCATCGGCTGCGGCGCTTGTGTGGCCGTTTGCAAAAATGCTTCAGCTTCGCTTTTTGTCGGCGCCAAGATCGCGCATCTGGCAATGCTTCCTCAGGGACAAGCTGAACGTGATCAGCGGGCTCAGCGTATGGTGGCGCAAATGGATGCGGAAGGTTTTGGTGGCTGCACCAACACCGGAGCTTGTTCGGCGGTGTGTCCAAAAGAAATAGGACAGGATGTCATCGCTTTGATGAATCGGGATTATCTAAAATCATCGATTTAACATCTGCTGCTTGATTAAGCATTACCATCCCTAGATCTAGGGTTACGCCCTTAGTCTCGTACCACCAGTAGATAGTTATGAACATCAACCCACAGACTTATCCACATTAGACGTAAGTCGAGCGACTTCAGTCTGTAAAAATAACTTGCTTAGTTGCTAGGCCTTGGTACCATTTTGGAACTGGTTAGCACGACTGACCAAAGTCACAAAAATTTTTTGCTCAAAGATGAGCGGAGGCCCAATGACTCATGGACGACTCTTAGGGGCGGTCATCGCCCTCATGTTGTTTTCTTCTTCGGCTGTTGCGAATGAATTCCCCGCGGTTCCGGGCGAGTATGTCGTGAAGCTGAAAAATGCGGCAGTGCTCGCTTCGAATCCCTCCTCACTCAACAGCTTGGGTAAGGTGAGTGTGATTAACGCGAAACACGGGTTGGTACTCGCGCAACGCCCGGTGATCGAAACGCGATCCAACGCGCTTCAGACACTGAATAACAACCCGCTCATCGAGTACGCCGAACCCAACTTCATCTATCACATCATCGGTAGCGCCGATCAGCTTCCGAACGATCCGGAATTGGGACGCCTCTGGGGCCTCATCAATGATGGTCAGGGCACCAACGGCGACATGGGCGATATCACCGGTAAGGCCGATGTCGACATCGATGCCGATAAAGCTTGGGCCGTGGAAACCGGTTCCAAAGAAGTTATCGTGGCCGTGATCGACACGGGTGTTGATTATGAAAATCCCGATCTCGCCGCCAACATTTTCGTCAATGAAGCGGAATTGAATGGTGAGCCTGGTGTTGACGATGACGGGAATGGTTGCATTGACGACATCCATGGTTGTGACTTCTCGGCCAACGATGGTGATCCGCAAGATGGACACGGTCATGGAACCCACGTTTCGGGAACGATCGGCGCCTCGGCCAATAACGGACTCGGCGTAGTTGGTGTCGCTTGGAATGTGAGAATCCTTCCGGTTCGTTTCTTGGGTAACAGCGGTGGCGGTAGCCTCGCCGATGCGATCAAAGCGATCGACTACGCGACAACCATGGGCGCGCACATCATGAACAACTCATGGGGCGGCGGCGGTTACTCGCAGGCTCTGTATGAATCGATCGTGCGGGCTCGCGACGCGGGAATTCTCTTTGTCGCGGCGGCCGGTAACAACGGTTCGAACCTTGATCAGACTCCCACTTATCCGGCGAGCTATGAGGTTGAAAATGTCATGGCCGTGGCGGCGATCGAACCCACCGGTGCCCTGGCCAGCTTTTCCAACTATGGAAGAGTCGGCGCGCATATCGCGGCCCCCGGCGCGAACATTTTGAGCTACACCAAAAACGGTCTTGAAAGCTGGTCTGGTACCTCGATGGCCGCACCCCATGTGTCCGGCGTGGCGGCTCTCTTGCTTTCGCAAGATATGGAGCAAACCTATGACGTGCTGAAGAATCGAATGATGGCGTCCGCTCGTCCGATGGCGACTTTGCGTAACAAAGTCCAATCGGGATTGCTCAACGCTTACTACGCGTTGACCAACCAAGTGGCGCCGATCGATCTCGACGATCCGTTCTATTGGCAAAAGATGACTGAGGAAGTTTCCACCGACCATCCGTACGAGGACAACTTCACGCAAACTTGGACGTTCACGGTACCCGGTGCGACCAAAGTGGCGGTTTACTTCTCGAAGTTCGAGACGGAACGTGGTTATGACGTGGTGACCTTCACCGATGCCGACGGAAAAGTTTACGGCACTCTGAGCGGCAACCAAGGCGAAACTTTTGGCCCGACGATTGATGGTGACACGGTTGTGATCACTTTCCGCACCGATGGCAGCGTGCAACGATACGGCTTTGACATCAGTGGCATCGCTTACAAGTAATTGAGATTAAAATTAGTAATCTAAGACCCCGCCTCATCGGCGGGGTTTTTTTGTTTCACCGACTGCAAAAAGCGCTCGATTTTCAAATTCACCAATTCCGGCATATCGAGCTGAGTGCAATGGGATCCGTAGGGAACCATAAAGAACTCACTGCCTTTGATGGCGTGGTGAAGGTCCTCTTGATGCTTTTGCGGCGTCACGGAATCTTTCATTCCGCCGATGATGATCGTGGGCACCTGAATGCGGTTCAAGACGGGCCGGCCGTCGTAATTGAGCATGGATTCGAAAAGTTGCAAAAAGGAATTCAAGTCCATTGAAGCCATGCCGCGAGCGTAAATCTCAATGTCTTTAAGACTTGTTAACTGTAAATTGAATCCGCCGGCCAGCGCGCTCAATTGAATGGCCAGCGGGTTTTGCACGGATTGCCGAAAAACATAGGAAATCGTCTCAGGCAAAACCTGATATCCCGACTTGATCACATTGAAAATGGAACTGGTGATCTCGCTGCCGAACATTCCCTGCAATGGATTTCTCACGAATCCGTTAATGAAGACCAAACTGTGCGCGAAAGTGGAAAAAAGATCGTAATGCCGCACGAGCATTTGCACGCCGAAGCTGTGACCCCAGAGGCTGGCTTTTTGAATCTCAAGATGATCAAGAAGCGCTTTTAAGTCTTCGGCCAGCGCATCGATTGTGAGCTGGCCCCGGTCCTCGGGAATTTCCGAGCGGTGGTGGGCCCGGTAATCATAGGCGATCACTTTGTAGTTCTGAGAAAAGTATTTGATCTGATGGCGCCAGTGGTTCAACAGACAGCCGATCCCGTAGTTGAGCACGATCGGCAAGCCCTCGCCGCGCACTTCGTAATAAATCCGGGTTCCATCGAAGCTGCGGAAGGAACCGGTTGTTTTCGGCACAAGACTCATTCCGTGAAATCCACCTCGATCAATGTTTCATTGATTGTAATTGTGTCTCCCATACGGAGAATACGGCTGTCCACCGATTGCTGGTTCAACTGCACGATGTCGGGGTGGGCGGTTTTGAACAGAATGCCGTCGGCCGTGGGATGAATTTCGAAGCACACCTTGGGGGCATCCGGTTCCCAGATGGGAAGATCAATGCTCGCGGAGCCCAGCTTGCGCGGTCCATAGCCGATGACCCATTTGGAATTCATTTGTAAGCCGCGCACGAACTCAAGGACCAGCGCGGGCCGGAGCGGAACCAAGGGCAGGGCTCGGTCTTCGAATACGTTTTGATGGGTGGTTAGAAAGTCAGCCAAAATCTGATACCAGGATTTGCGCTCAGATCGCGGTTTCGCGGGGGAAGAGGCCGCGGGGGCCGCGGCTGTAGCGACTTTGATGACCTCAAAGCTTGAGCTGCCGATAGTGAACACCAGGCCGGGATCCAACTGAATTGACTGGATTTTTTGATTATTGACGGTAATTCCGTTCTTCGAATCATTGTCGATCAGCAAAAATTGACCGTCTTTCGCTGGCTCGATTCGGGCATGGAGGCTGGAGATCTTTATATCATCGAGGGCGATATCGCCCTGGCGACCGATCGTCATGGGCTTCTCAATGGGGAAAATCTGACCGGCCAAGGGCCCTTCAACCGCCTTTAGAGCAATTTTCATAACCATTCGATTTTCCCATACATTCCGGTAGAGGAGAAAGTCCGGCTTTCGCTTGTCCGGCGGGAGCCTCCCATGCTAAACGCTTAGTCTTTAGTAAATTCCTTGCTCCGCCCAAAGGCCGGGGCTTTTAACCGAAAGGATGTCCGAATGGCTGGAACCAGCTCAAAAGTACTGCGTAAATACGAATTGGTCGTGATTTTACACCCGGATGCTTCTGAAGAAGAGCAAAAGGCGTTTTTCCGTAAAACTCGCGAAACCATTCAGTCTTTTAACGGAAAGATCAATCACCTGGATACGTGGGGCAAACGTAAGTTGGGTAATCCCATTAAACGTCTGGCTCGCGGCAATTATTTCCATATGACTTTTGAAGCCACTGGTGACTCGATTCACGAGTTGGAGCGCACGATGCGGATCAATGACAAGGTCCTGCGTTTCCAACACACCCGATTGGATGACCGGATCAGCCTTCCCAAGTTTGTTGAGAAATTCAAAGATGCTTTGGCTGAGACGGCGAATCGCGAACGTGAACGTGAAATCAAAAGCCAACAGCGCAAAGCCGCCCGCAGTGAAGCGGCTCGCGCTCGCGCATAAGACGGACGATGTCACAAAGCCAACGGGTCACACGCTTCATTTTCTACACGTTTTGGGCCGTTTTCATGACGGCTCTGACCTACGTGTTAGGTTCGGTGTCGCTTAGAATTTTGCGCGCCAAACATGGCCGTGCGATTTACTGGGCATGGAGCGGCTTGATCGCGCTCGCCTTCTGCTTGAGCGCGAAAACCCTTCCTCTGGGGATCGCCTTTTTAAGTTTGGTGATTCTCGTTGGAGTTTTTTGCGAGCTCGAAGAGTTGGGCCTGAATTTCCTCTGGAGCGCTTTTTTCACCCTGCTCATCAGTTCGTTGATCAGTGGTGGTGCCTTCGCGCTTTGGGTTTCCCGCGTGGGACCGAAATGGTTATCGCAGATATTGGCGGGGATCGACAGTTTGTTGAAGTTGCTCCCACAGATGGGAAACAATATGCAAATTCAGGCGATGGATTTGGTCCTTCAGATCCCATCGATCGCGCTGATTCTCTGGATGTCGTCTTTATACCTTGCGGTTCTCCTTGAAGGACGCTTGGAGCCGGCAAAAAAGACGGCCACGGAAAATGCCGAGCGGCCGACTATGCGTGCCCAGCTCATGCAGCTCAGGATGCCCGATGTTGTGGTCTGGGGTTTTATTCTCGCGTTGCTCGGAGCCTTTGGCGGCTTTGATAAGAACATCGTTGAGCCGGTTAGCATAAATGTGCTGAACGTGAGCTTCGTCCTGTTCTTTTTCCAAGGAATAGCCGTGGTGGCGCGATTTTTTGAGCGCTTGAAAATGGGTCCTTTTTGGCAGCTCATTTTCATGGTTCTGGTGATCGTTCACTTGTTTTTATTCGTCAGCCTGCTGGGCTTGATCGATTATTGGTTTAATTTTAGGGCGCGCTTGGACAAGCGTCCTCAGGAATTTAATAGCGAAGTTTGAAGAAAGAGAGGGTGTTATGAAGGTGATTTTACAAAAGGACGTCAAGAATCTGGGAAAGGTTGGCGACCTGGTCAATGTGAAGCAGGGATATGCACGCAATTTTCTGTTTCCGCGCCGGCTTGCGGTGCTCGCGACGGAAAACAGAGTGAGTGAGTGGAATCACCTTAAAAAGGTGGCCGAGATTAAAAAGAAAAAGGCCATGGCGGGACGCCAGGAATTGATCCAGAAGATGCAAGGCCTGACTCTGAACTTCAAAATGGAAGCGGCCGCCGATTCAGAAAAATTATTCGGTTCGGTGACAACCATGGACATCTCCAAGGCGCTTGAAACCCATGGTTTTGAAGTGGACAAAAGAGATATCTATTTGGAAGAGCAGATCAAAATTCTCGGCCAACATAAGGCCTTCGTTCGCATGGGTGAAGGACTCGAGGCCGAGCTGACGATCGTTGTTGAGAAAGCTTAATTAAACCACCCGCAGGTTGTCTTTGGCCTCGACCAGGACATCCTGCAGGTAAGTCGCCATCACCTCACGCACCTGATCCAGCGTCAGCGTTTTTACATCGAGACCGTTTTCTTCAATCACCCGCCTGAGTTCACGTTCCATGGACTCAGGTGGAAGTCCCGTGGCTTCAATCAATAGACGTAATAGACTCAAGCCGTCCATGATCCCTCCTGGATCGTGTTCTTAGACAGTAAAATTGCATCAAATCGGTTAGAGGAATGTAAGGTTCATTGAGACGGAATTGGTCTAACGTCGTGATCTTAAGCATTACCGGCGCCGGGCGCGAAATTCATGGGTTTGCCTGAGGGGCGGCGAACAGGCGGCGGATGGGGACCGTCGGGCATGGGTGCTTCAGGTCCGCGGATCAAGTTATCAAATAAGCCATATTCCGGAACCCAGCGAAGTTTAACCGTGTCGGTCGGCCCGTTCCGTTGCTTGGCGACGATGACTTCGGCGATGCCTTTAATTTCCGGATTGTCGCGATCGTAATAATCTTCCCGATAGATCATCATAATCACGTCGGCGTCCTGTTCGATGGAGCCCGATTCGCGCAGGTCGGAAAGCATGGGTCGGCGATCGGACCGGCCTTCCACGCCGCGATTCAACTGGGCCAGAGCGATGACCGGAACCTCAAGCTCCTTCGCCACCGATTTGAGCAATTTTGAAATCTCCGAAACTTCGCGCTCGCGGTTTTCGAATTTCTGTTTCATCGACATCAACTGAAGATAGTCGATCATGATCATATCCAGGCCGTGTTTGGCTTTCATCCGCCGCACTTTCGCGCGGATATCAAACGGTGAAATGCCGGATGTATCGTCAATGAAAAGCCCGGATTCACTCACGGCGGCCGCGGTGTTAATCAATCGCGGCCAGGCCTGATCATCGATCTTACCGATTCGCAGATCACTCAATCGGATCTTCGCCGTACTGGCCAGCATCCGAATCATCACCTGCTCTTTACCCATCTCCACCGAGAAGTAAGCCACTTTCTTCTTTTCTTTCAAAGCGGCGTGCATGGCGATGTTCAATGATAAAGCGGTTTTCCCCATTGAGGGACGGGCCGCGAGGATGATCAGCTCTCCCGGGTGAAAACCGGCCGTCAATTCATCCAGTTCGGTAAAGCCAGATGGGACCCCGGTCACCGCGAGTTGATTGGAATAAAGGCTTTCGATTTTTTCCAGACTCACCTTCACCAATTCGCTGGCGTCCACCAAACCCACCGAGGATTTGTTTTCCGCCAGTTGAAAGACCCTGGCTTCGATTCCATCCAGAAAGGAATCCATGTTCTCGAAATCTTGATTGTAAGCTTTCTCAACGAACTCCTGGCCGGCCTGGATCACTTTGCGAAGCAGGGACTTTTCTTGAACGATCTTGGCGTAAGAACCGATGTTCGCCGTGGACGGTGTTTGATCGATCATTTCAGCCAGATAAACGGCTCCGCCGACACTTTCGAGTTCACCCTTTTCCATTAAAAGGTTGGAAACGGTGACCAGGTCGGATGGCATTTCACGCCGGTGAAGTTCCCGTATGGCGGCGAAAATCTTTTTATGCGCTGGTTTATAGAAATCATCCTCGATCAGGAGCTCGGAAACTTCATCCCAAGCCTCCTGTTCCAACATCAATCCGCCAAGAATAGACTTCTCGGCGTCAATATTCTGAGGAGGTAACCGATTATCCATGTGCACCCAAATAAAAAGCGGGTCTTAGACAAGCTGTAGAACTACGATGACCCGCCGATGCCGTAACTATACCTGAATCACACCACAAAATCGGCTCCGATCCTAGCACTCTTTGAAATTGCCACAGCGCTTGTCACGGAGCTTGAATTTTTAAAGGCTATTACTGAGGTTTGTTTCGGGGGCGAATTTTGTAGGTATCGATCTTCTTCTTTAATGTATTCCGATTGATACCTAGCATCCTGGCTGTTTTGACCTGATTACCGTTGTAAACGCGAAGGGCCAGCTCGATCAGAGGCTTTTCCACTTGCTCAAGAACGATTTTATGGAGGCCGTCCAGTTCCACTTGAGCTTCTTGCTGTTGCTGAAACAAGACCTCCAGCTTGCTGCGTACGAGCTTTTCAAGACTCACGGTCTGCAGGTTAGCTACGAGAAGATTATCAGAGTTGTTGTTTGCCACCGGGTTCATTGTTCTTATGTCCCCCATTGTTTTTGAGAGACAATGTATCTAAAGGAAAAGAACAGTGCGGTCAAACACCGCGCGCTTCATTCGGCCAAATAAATTTATGAAGCTGCAATTGCAAACGAGCCCTTGACTTGGACGCTAATATTTTTTCAGCAAGCCACCGGGGATCGGTATTTTTGAATGATGGGCTGTATAAAACATTTGATTTTTCAAAAAGTTTATTTTTATGCGCGAACTCTTCCGCCCAATCGAAATCGGCCGGCGAACAAATCACGAACTTGAATTCCGTGTCGGTGTCGGCAAAGCGTAAATTATTGAAGTCAAACTTTCCGGCCTCGCCGCTATCAGGAGTTTTCACGTCAATTATTTTTTTGACACGGGAATCGACATTCGTGCAGTCCTTATCGCCGCTTGTTTCCAAAGAAACATGGAACCCCAAATCACAAAGTTTCGACATCAGTTGCATGACGCCCGTTTGTAAAAGCGGTTCACCGCCCGTGACACAAACATATTCGGCCGAGTAACTTCTGACCTTCTCGATGATTTGATCTAGCGTCATGTATTCGCCTTCATGATAGGCGTAAGTCGTGTCGCAGTAGGTGCAACGCAGATGACAACCCGAAGTGCGAACGAAAACGGTCGGACGCCCCACCCATGAGGATTCACCTTGAATACTAAAGAAAATCTCATTGATCTTGATTCGGGGTTCGCCGGCCATACGTTGGCCTTGAGACTTACACTAGAGCCGGTCCGAAATCCAGACTTTCATTACTGGAGAGGCTCTCATAAACTGTCGTAATGAAACGTATATTCGAAAAATTTCACAATGATTTGAAGGCTCTTTTCTGGCTCGCGGTAGCGGTGTTCATAGGTGCGTCCCTGGCCAGTTACACACCTGAAGATCCATCGTTTAATTCCTTGATCTCAAGCGTGCGACCAAAAAATTGGTGCGGTTACTTCGGCTCATTCATGGCCGACCTTTTTTATCAAGCTTTCGGACTTCCCGCGTGGCTGCTTGTATGGGGCGCGCTTCGCCGCACCCGTAGCCGGAACATGTCCTCGCGATGGTGGTTTGAACTTTTGTTAATCATCAACGTGACCGCGCTCCTCGCGCTCCATTGGGGTGAATGGCGATTTTTCAATGGCCATGTGCGTGTGGGAGGTTGGATCGGTGCCATGCTGTCTTCGGTGCTGGTCAAAGGGGTCAACAAAGTGGGGCTGGCGATCATCCTGTGGTCGTGGTTGGCCGCCATGATCGTCATCTACACTGAACAATCCTGGTTGGAACTTCTCAGCCGCCCGGTCCGGACAATCCAAGACGCGATTCACGTCTTGACCGCGAAGGTGAGAAAACTGGCGGCCTGGTTCAGTTCGCCCCCGGTCAAGGTTCGTGTTCAACCGCCGGCCACGCCCGCTCCCAACAAGACATTCTTTAAAATCACGCAAACGAAGTCCGCGGAAAAGGACGATGAAATCGATGAACCCGAAGAAGATTTCAAAGCGCCGCTGAGCGGATTTTTAACCGAGCAAATCAGTAAGCGGAAGGAGAAATCGAAACGGATTTCTCTCGGTCGGATTTCCCGCCGGGTGGCCAATTGGGAATTGCCCAAGATTTCTCTTCTTGAGGATCCGCCCCACTCGGGCACCCGTTTGGATGAACGTGAAATCAAGATGAAGGCCCGGCTCCTGGTTGAAAAGCTCGCGCAATTTTCCGTGCGCGGGGAAGTCGTGGGAATTAAGCCGGGTCCCGCCGTGACGATGTTCGAATTCAAACCCGCCGCCGACGTGAAAATCAGCAAGATCACGGAACTGGCGGATGATTTGTCATTGGCGTTAAGCAGTGAATCCGTGCGTATCATCGCGCCCATTCCGGGGCGTGATGTCGTGGGTATAGAAACTTCGAACTCCCAAAGAGAATCGGTTTATCTCAAGGACATCATCTCGCAAGAGCCCTTTTGGAACGATGACGTTAAACTTCCCGTGGCCTTAGGAAGAAAAGCGGACGGAGAACCGCGCATCGTGGATTTACGAAAAATGCCGCACTTGCTTGTGGCGGGTTCCACGGGATCCGGTAAATCGGTCTTCGTTGTTTCAATGATCACGGGACTGTTGTTCCGTCATTCGCCTCGGACACTGAAATTCATTCTGGTTGATCCCAAGCAGGTGGATCTGGCCGCCTTCAATGATATTCCCCATCTTGTCATGCCCCCGATTCGCGAACCGAAAAAAGCGGTGGGCGCGCTTCGTTGGGCGATTCGCGAAATGGAAAAGCGGTACAGATCCATGTCCAAGTTCGGCGCGCGGGGATTGGAATCATTCAACGAACTCGTGGAAAATTTATCCGCCGAACAAGTGGCGCTTCACTCCGAGTTCACCGCCTCTTTGGAAGGAGCGTACCACCCCGAGTCCTACTACTTTCAGCCGCTCCCCTACATTGTCATCGTCGTGGAAGAGTTCGGTGATCTGATGGCGGTGGACAAGGTCAATGTGGAACAAGCGGTTGTTCGCTTGGCCCAGATGGCGCGCGCCTGTGGAATTCATTTGGTGTTGGCGATGCAGAGTCCGCGCAAGGATGTGGTTACGGGTTTGATCAAAACCAATATTCCAGGCCGGATCAGCTTCAAGGTGGCGAGCAAAATGGATTCGCGCATTATTCTTGATGAGAGTGGCGCGGAACGTTTGCTGGCGCGTGGTGACATGCTCTTTCTTGCACCAGGTGTTTCAAAACCGGAACGTCATCACGGACCGTTCTTAAGTGAGTTCGAGATCGCCCAGGTGGTGCGCGAATGGAAGCGCCAGGGAGAACCGGAATATGATCCGCTCGCCATGCGTGCGATCGAGGGTTCAGGCGGCGGCTATGATCTGGATCCCTCGGTGGGTGGAGACGGTGCCGATGGTTTTGACGACGATGAAATCAAGGATGAGCGTTACGATGAAGTCCTCGCCTGGGTGGCATCGCAGCGCGAAGTCAGCGCCTCTCTTTTGCAACGAAAGTTCCGGCTGGGATATCCCCGCGCCGCGCGCATGATCGAAATTTTTGAGGCCGAAGGCGTGGTGGGACCAGCCAATGGATCCAAGCCGCGTCAGGTCTTAGTGCGTGAAATGCCGAAATAGTTGCCTTCTTACGACGAAGCTGGTCAATTAATCGGTCATGATCTGGATGATATTGATGATGTCGCTGCACCTGCCGGCGATGCCCAGCGACTCCATTACAGCCGCGATCGAGCAAGCCCAGGCTCTCGCCTTGAAAAAGAACCGCAAGGAAGCTTGCGCCGTTTTGAATCGCGCTTACAAATCCACCGCACCTCAGGTGCGCGGACGCTCCAAGTTGATCGAAAGTCTCAATCAGGTTTCAAAAGTTTTTTTCACCGACAAAGGGCAAAAGCTTTTTGAATCGGGTCAGGTCCTTTTGTTTGAAAACCCCGACATGGCGCTCACGCAACTTCGCGAGGCGAAAAATCTGGAAGATGAAAACGTACTGATTCTCGCGAATTTGGCTCGCGCGCAGATGATCAAGCGTGATTGCGATGCGGCCTTGGTGAATTTGGAAATGGCCCGTGGACTAAACCCTCATGCGCCGGAGTTGGCGGTTCTGGAATTGCGCGGTCTTCTCTGCGCGAAAAAATATGATCTTTTCCGGGAGAAAGTGAAAAGCTTGAATCTCAGTGAGAAGTGGGATCAATCGTTCGTTCAATACTTGATGGCGCAAGAACAGATCCGCCAGAACTCAAGCGGCAAAGCCTTCGACGCTTTGACAAAAATCGTGGACGAGTTTCCCCAGTTTCCCGAGGCTTACTATCATCTGGCGTCGGCGGCCCGGGTCTTGGAACGAGAAACCACGCCGTGGTTACAGAAATACTCGATGATTTGCAAAAGTCTGACGTTGCGTGAACGGAAGCGTTTCTCCTATGAGCCCGATCTTTGCACTCGGGTGAAAGAAGTGGACGATGAATTGGCCGCGAACAAAAGCGATATTTAAACGGCTTCCGCTTCTGTGGAGTCTGTTGTTGATCGGCTGTGGCGTTAAAGGTGATCCGCTCCCGCCTGAACGGCCCGTCGAATTGGGTCGGGGTCGTCCGACTTACCGGCGTGCCACCGAGGGGATTCAAATCCAGCAACATCGCTCCATCCACGACGAAGAAGAGGTCAATGAAACCGAACCCGAGGAAGATGAGAGATGACCAAATTCACTGGTGTGATCACGGCTCTCGCCACTCCTTTTAAGGAAGGCCAGGTCGATAAGAATTCATTCGTTCGTTTGATCAAGTCACAATTGGATCAAGGTGTCGACGGTTTCGTCATCAACGGCACGACGGGGGAAAGTCCCACGCTTACGTGGAATGAAGTCGAAGATCTTTTTAATTTGGCTAAGAATGAAGTGGCCGGACAAGTGCCATTGATCATTGGGACCGGATCCAACAACACCCAAAACGCCTGTGAACTTTCAGCCCGCGCGAGCCGTTTGCAAGCGGACGCGGTGCTTTCGGTGGTTCCTTATTACAATCGGCCCCCACAGCGCGGATTGCTCCGTCATTTTCAAGCGGTGGCCGAGGCTTCATCCGTTCCGGTCATTCTCTACAACGTGCCTTCGCGAACGGTGGCGGGACTTGAAGCGGAAACGATCGCTGAATTAGCTCGGAACAAGAATATCGTGGGCATCAAGGAAGCCACGGGGAATATGGATCTCCTCGCCAAAATCAAAAGCCTGGTGAGCGAGGAATTTATTTTGTTATCAGGTGACGACGCCAGCTCCGTGGAGTTTTGCCGACTTGGCGGTCATGGAGTGATTTCCGTGAGTTCGCACATTATCGGCGCGGAAATGAAGGAGCATATCGCCGCCCGTTCTTCCGCTGATTACCAAAAGAAATATGCGGAGTTTTTCCGACTGCTCTACATCGAAGCCAATCCGATTCCCCTCAAAATGGCGCTTCATTGGATGGGGATCTTCAACAGTCCGGAACTGCGCCCGCCGCTCGTGGCATTGGATGAGCGTTATCATAAGGATTTTAGAACGTGCCTCGCCGCCATCGGAAAACTCTGAAAATCATTTTGGTTGGAGCGAAAGGAAGGATGGGGCGTGAGATCACGCGCTTGGCCTCCAAATCGCGAATCCAAATCATAAAGAAAGTGGATGCGCCGGAAGATTGGCCGAAAGGGCGATCGCGGGAATTGGATTTGGTTGTCGACTTCTCCACGCCGGAGGGTTTTCGCGCCGCCGTTGAATGGTGCCGACGGAATAAAGTCCCTCTCGTTTCCGGAACCACTGGACTGAAGCCGAGTGACCGGAGCTTAATGAAAAAAGCGGCGCGGCAAATTCCGCTCCTCTATTCCGCCAACATGAGTCTTGGTATTGCGGTGATGGCCGCGATGCTTCGGCAGTTCAAAAGGATCAGGGATTGGCGTTTCCACATGGAAGAAACCCATCACCGCCACAAGAAAGATAAACCTAGCGGAACCGCTAAGTTACTGGGAGAAGAACTGGCCAGACAGTTGAATCGACCCATACCCAAGATTCGAAGTTACCGCATCGGAAATTCCCCGGGGGTTCATCAGATCGAAGCTGAGGGCCCGGAAGAGTCGTTATTGTTGCGGCATACAGCCCATCATCGGCGGGTCTTTGCCCGTGGAGCGATCCAGGCCGCATGGTGGTTATTTGACAAAGGTAAACCCGGACTCTATGAATTAAGCGACCTTTACCAAGTTGATTGAATATATAGGAGCCCTTAGGCCATGCAGTTTTATATCGATTCCGCGGACATAGAAGAAATTCGCCAAGCCAATCGTCGAGGTTGGGTGGATGGCGTCACCACCAATCCAACGCTTGTCGCCAAGACCGGTCGTCGTCACGAAGATGTGATCAAAGACATCTGCAAAGAGGTCAAAGGTCTGGTTTCCGCCGAGGTGGTTTCATTGCAAGCGGAAGAGATGGTTCGTGAAGGCATGGAGCTGGCCAAGATCGCTGACAACGTCGTGGTTAAAATTCCCATGAGTGAAGACGGACTGATCGCGGTACGTCGCTTAGCAGCGGAAGGCATTAAGACCAATGTCACGTTGATCTTCTCACCTCTGCAAGCACTCTTGGTGGCCAAAGCGGGAGCGACTCTTTGCAGTCCTTTCGTCGGGCGCTTGGACGATATTTCCAGCAATGGAATGAATTTGATTACTCAGATTACTCAGATTTTCCATAACTACTCACTGAATACTCAGATCTTAGTCGCGAGTGTCAGACATCCGATTCATGTTCTGGAAGCGGCAATGGTTGGCGCGGACATTGTGACCTGCCCCTATAAAGTCATGCAGCAGTTGGTGAATCATCCATTAACTGATAAAGGCATCGCGCAATTCTTGAAAGACGCTCAAAACGTGCCAAAATAGCGAGATGTTTAAACATCTTGCTATCCTATCGCTCGGCTTGTTGGTTGGTTGCTCGACGTTCAGTAACATTGGGAAGCCAAGAGAAACGGTCTACATCAACGATGTAGAAGCACCCTTATCAGACGTTCGTTCAGCTGTATTGGCGGCTTTGCGCATGGGTTACCGGTCCATCAGCGGAAATGGCCGGGAAATTCTCTCCAAACATTTTTTAGTTAACCGCCGTGATAACAGCATTAAGCCGGCGGGCCACGCACTTGAGCGATATTTCGTGAAAATTCTCATACTGGGAGATCGCCGTCCTTACTCGATCGAAGTCTTGGTGGCACATGAAAAGCGCGTTTTGCGCGGAGATAGTTTTCGTTACGTGATTGATTATTACGACCATATGCTAGCCAAGGACATCGCCCGGATTATTGAGGACGAACTTGCCAAACGTCGCGAAGATCGCAACATCATTGACGATTTTCGAGTATTCTAACAGACTATCCAAGAATGATCAGGGACGACGTTCGCCATCCGGCTCGCTTTTATTGGACACCTCGATTAGCCGCGTTGCTGGTCACACTCTTTCCCTTAACTATTCACAAAGTTGATTTCCGCGGAACCTTCGGAGGACTTTCCGTCTCCGCTTATAAGGCCTCACCGGCTTACGCGGCCTTCGAAGATATTAATAAGGATTACAATCCGCCCGACCGGAATTGGCCGAAAGAAAGCGAATTACTCACCGCCGGGGAAAAGTTCGTTCCGTTCAAGATGGATAGCGGATACCGAATGATCCGCATGGCTGGTTTGACGATTCGAAAACAAGAGGCCGATTCGCCGCAACCTTTTTATGTCGCGGGACAAACTGAATTCAAAACTCGATCAGCACCATCATTATCTTTAACCGATTCAAAAGGAAACTTACTCCCTCTCGCACAGCGCAAAGAAATTCTGGCTCAACAATTGGCGCGGGAGCGCGAAAGTTTCGAAACTCCGGCCGCGCGGGCTAAAAAACTCGTCCAGGAAGCGATTTTGAAACCGGATCAAAAGGTCATCCCGTCCGTCACGGGAACGAAAATCATTGTGGCCAAAGCGGATAATCATAAGGAGGAACCACCACCGGTTGAGGAACCCGTTGAAGACACGAGTCCGAACCCAATCGCCAGTGTGATGAGCTTTCGCCCCAATCCCGATGCTATGCGACCGTTATGGTTACAGGGACACGTGGAGATGACCGGTGGATTGGCGTTCATCGGACCTGAAAGCGAAATCGTGGTGAAACGTGTGTTGAACGGCGAGACCCATGAGAAAGGAAAAATTTGGGTCAGTGAGGGCCGATTCGAGATCTATGTGAAGAGTGCGCTGGGACAATTGGTCGCGGAATTAACCACTCGCGATGGTCGAGTGCTCGGTCGCGGTGAATTGAATCTTGTCCAATTGCAGACGATCCCCACGAAAGATAACCGGATCGCGGATATCCGTTTAGCCCTACGGCCAACCGCCGAGGGTGCCAACTTCCGCGCGATCTCGGGCTACTCGCATGGCGAACACAAAATTCCGGTTCGTACGGCAAAGGTTGAAATCGAGAATTTTACCAAGCCGCAAAAAGTGAATGATGAGGGTTTTTATAACAACTCCGCCTTAAGCGCGAGGTCCAGCTTCGTGGCCAGGGCGACGGCCCCTAAGCATTGGGCTTCGTTGGTGGTTGGCCACACTGATCAATCACAGGATATCCGCCTGTTCTCCAATAAACTGGTCGATGCTTTGATCAATTTGGAATCGCCGACGATGACCGATCGCAAGGAAGCGGCGCAAGCGGCCGTTGTCTGGGGGCAGGTTCGCCGAAACGGTAAAGTCTTGGCTGGCGTGAGTGTTGAAATGGCGGGCGATTACAAACCGGTTTACTTTAATGAACTCTATCTCCCCGACTCTTCACTAAAAACCACCTCGAACAACGGCTTGTTCGCGTTCGTTAACGTGCGAGCGGGCGTTCAAGCGTTAAGAGTGCGCGCGAACAACCGGATCTATCCGGCGCAGATTTTCCCGACGGAAAAGAAACACGTGTCTTACGTGGATATTGAACTTGAAGAGAATAATGTCACCCATTTCAAAGTGGTTGATCTTCTGGGCTCCGCGCAAATCCCCGAAGCGCGAATCCGTTTAGTGGGCACGGATGACATCGTATCCATTCAAAATGAGGGACTGGTCCAGTACGCGAATGGCGCCAATCCTTTTATGGTCGAGGCGGAAGCGGGATACGAATACGAAGTCACCCGCATGACATTAACAGGTCGACCCCAGAACCTTATTGTGCCGGTGATTCGTCGCGATTGGCTGGCGAATCTATTTAATCAACATAATATAATGGCCCTTCCCGGCCGCGGAATCGTCGTGGGTTTCGTTGATGATCAGGATTATGAAGTCGAGATGACCGGTCTGGCTCCCAACGAACCGTTGCAGATCGTGTTCTTTGATGCACAGGGCGCGGTGGTGGAATCGCGCCACGGAATTGCGGGCGGTGGATTCGTGATTTTCAATGCCCCCAAAGGATTACAAACAGTTTATATTCACCCGCTCAATTCCAAAAATTCACATGCTCAGATTGTGGTCGCGGAACCCGAGTACGTTCAGGTTCTCACCTGGTCCGCGGGCTTATAAGGCCGATCAGGATTTCGAATCTCGGCGGTTGGCTTGAGTTCCGACCGCCCGGGTCCGGTTCAAATCGGAAGCCGGTGGCACGAAAAGTCTAAATCCCTTCGGCAACACGGCATTATGGCGGTAAGCCGCTTTCAAATCACGGTTGTATTCCAGAAGTTCGTCTTTGCTCACACCCACAAGTGAAGGCAATTTTCGCGCACGGGTTTTCTTGCCCAACCGGATGATGTCTCGTTTGATCACGGGATTTCGCAGCAAGTTTCTAAAAAGCAATTCGTGATAGCGTTCCGCGTGCAGTGCCGCGAGAAAGCAGGTGTAGAAATTCCCTGACGCGAATTTGAAGTCGCCGCGATGGTAGCGAGCGATAATGGTGGCCAAATCCCTAGAGCCGGCGTGCTTTATGGCTTTTTGGATATTACCGATTCCGTTGTTATAGGCCGTTACAGCGAGCGCCCAATCGCCAAGCGCTCGCGAGTAGGAACGCAAAATTTTCGCCGCGGCTTGCGTGGCCTTCAGCGGAGAATTTCGTTCATCCACATATTTATTCACAATCAAATAGGACTTACCGGTCTCCGGCATGATCTGCCATATACCGCTGGCGCCAACCTTTGAATATGCGTTCTCATTGAAACTGCTTTCCACGAATGGAAGTCGAGTCAGCTCCACGGGAAGCTGGGCTCGTCTGAACTCGGCTTCCATATGCGGTAAATAGCGAGTGGAATTGGCGAGTCCCCGCAAAAAGAAGTCTTTTTGTCCCAGTTGGGAGCGCACGTTTTCCGCGGCTTCCCGAAATACTTTTTGGCGCGGCCCTGGAAGATGAGCCAGCTTGTCGTAAAGAGATTTCTCCAAACCTTTCAGTCGGCGGTAATTCCGTTTTCGTGCGAGCCGCTTGAGCGCTAATCGGATTTTTTCCGTTTGCTTCCTGGCGAGCTTTTCCGCGCGGTCGCGCCTGAGCCAAAGAGGTCCGAGACCGTTTTGCAAGGTGCGGGTTGTATCGAAAACTTGATAGATGATCCACGGATAGCGCACGTGATGAATGACATGATGGTTTTCACCGTACCGGGTATAGATGTCGAACCAAAAAGAGGTGCGCTGATAAAGTCCATGGGGAATGGAAAACTGGGGGGAAATTCGTTGTTGTGAATCGTTTAAGATATACTTTTTTAATTCCAGCCAGCGGCGCTGGTCCTCCGCGGAGGGTGGGTCCGTGCGAGGCGGTTGGACCTGGGGTTCATCCAAGGGCAACTGCAGCAAAGGGAAATATTCAGTTGGTGTGGCCCGCTTGGGCGTGGCCCCGAAAACCTGGGGAATGCCCGCACTTAAGGCAATCAGGGCCATAAGACCGAATTGGCCAACAAGCTGCTTTCTTTTTGACATGCCGTAACGCTGAGCAATATGTAGGCCCGGCCAAATGTGGATTTAATGTCCCAAATCAATGAGTTAGCTAGTTTGAAGAGCCCTTTATTGTCACTTCCCACGGCCCATCGCCGCTGTTGGGCACAGTGTCTAATTTCAAATGGCGTTCCCTTTAATTTGAGATGACGCTAATCTTGTTTCGAATTCCGCGTGGAGGAGAACACATGGCAGACGTTCTGGTAGTTACCAGCAAAGTTAAGAAGTTCATTAAAGAAAAGGGCGGTTGCAACACTTCGGCCGAAACCATCGATATTTTGAGTAAAGCCGTGGAACGGCTGTGCCAAAAAGGCATTGATTCCGCAAAAGCCGATGGTCGCAAAACCGTGATGGCTCGGGATATCGTAATCGATCACCTTTGATTGATGTTCGAACTTTGAATCGCGACTTCAAAAAGGGAGCCTTATGGGCTCCCTTGCTTTTGGCGCCGCTGTGAACTTGTGGGGCACACGCCGGGTTTCGTGCGTGTCCGCAGAAGATCACGTCCTGAAATAGAGCTGCTTTATCCGCAGAAAGCCATACGGGAAGTCGCAGGTGACAACGGACTTAACGTGGAAGATATAAAATCCGCGTTCTCGGGCATCGCGATCGGATATCATTTTTCCCTGAAGCGTCGGCCTAATTGACCGGCCTTAATGCGTCTCACCGATTAATTTTTGGAATCCTTCCCAATCGAGAATGGGGATACCGAGTTGTTGGGCTTTATCTAATTTCGAGCCCGCTTCTTCACCGGCCAAGACATAATTGGTGTTTTTGCTCACTGAACCTGAGCTCTTTCCACCCAAAGCCACGATCTGATCTTTGATTTCGTCACGGGGGCGCGGGAGCGTGCCCGTAATGACAATATTCAACCCCTTCAACGGCTGGTGTCCGCGAGGTTTTTTCGGTTTTTCGATTTCAATACCGCTTTTCAAAAGCCGCTCGACTTCTTCGCGAAAACTGGCGTCAGAGAGGCGTTTCATGATCGAATCGGCGACTTTGGGACCGATATCTTCAATTTCAAGCAGCTCCTCTTTGGTGGCTTCCATGAAGCGATCGATGGTTCCAAAATGCGCGGCCAGCGACTTGGCGGTTTGCTCGCCGACGAAGCGAATCCCGAGCGCATAAATAAACCGCGCCAGTGTGGTTTTACGGCTGGCGTTTATGCTTTCCATTAAATTTTCAGCCGACTTTTCCCCTTGGCGTTCCAAGGAAAGAATGTCTTCTTTCTTAAGCCGATAAAGATCCGAAAAGCGTTTGACAAGACCGGCCGCCGTCATTTGCTCGATGATTTTGTCGCCCAGTTTTTCAATATTCATGGCCCGCCGGGAAGCGAAATGTTTTAACGACTCGTTGATAATGGCGGGACAAAACGTGTTCACACAGCGGCAGACGACTTCACCCTCGGGCAATACGGCTTCTTTACCGCAAACCGGGCAGTTGGACGGCATTTTGAATTTCTTCGCGTTCGGCGGCCGTTTCTCCAAAACCACACTGACAACTTCGGGAATCACGTCGCCCGCGCGCTGAACCACAACCGTATCGCCGATACGAACATCTTTACGTTCGACTTCGGATTGATTGTGAAGGGTCGCATTGGTGATCGTGACGCCGCCGACCCGCACGGGTTTCATAATCGCGACCGGGGTCATCGCACCCGTTCGCCCGACGTTCACGATAATGTTTTCAATTACAGTCGTGGCTTGCTCCGGCGGAAACTTCGCCGCCGTCGCCCAACGGGGGCTTCGCGCGATCGTGCCGAGCTGATCTTGAAGACTATAAGAATTCACTTTGATCACCACACCGTCGATATCAAACGGCAAATCGTGCCGGTGGCGGAGAATCGTTTCATAATACTCAATGGCCTCATTCACGCCTTCAACCGTGACCGCCAGGGGCGCGTCCTTGGACAGTTTCCCTTCCAGAAGCTTTTTCGCGGTTTTCCATTCGCCGGAAGATAAAACCGGCAGACCGAAATTACGGAGGATTTCAAACCACTCGGATTGACTTCGGATCGTCAGGCCTTCGACCACTCCGGGCGCGTACGCGTAAAATCGAAGCGGCCGCTTGGCGGTCACCCGCGGATCCAGCTGCCGGAGCGATCCCGCGGCCGCGTTTCGGGGATTGGCAAACATCAGCTCGCCCGCTTCTTGTTGGGCCTCGTTCAGGCGCGCGAAGTCTTTTTTGAGCATCAGGATTTCACCCCGCACTTCCAGTAACGGGGGAGCGTCGCCTTTAAGAAATAAAGGCACGGTACGCACGGTGCGGATATTACTTAAAACGTTTTCACCGATGATTCCGTCCCCTCGCGTAAGAGCGCCGGTCAGGTGGCCTTTCTCATAGATCAATTCCACCGCCAAACCATCGAACTTAGGCTCGCAGAAATAGGTGATTTCACGGTGGTTACCGAGAAATTTCTTAATCCGGTCGTCGAATTCCCGGACTTCATCCACCGAATAAGTGTTCGCCAAGGACAGCATCGGTTTACGGTGGGAATCCTTTTCAAAAAGCTCGAGCGGCGCCCCGCCGATCCGTTGAGTGGGCGAGTCCGGCGTGATCAGTTCGGGATGTTCTTTTTCGATCTTTTGGAGCTCTTGAAATAACTGATCGTACTCGTAATCGGAGATCTTTGGGCGATCCAGGACGTAGTAGTAATAATCGTGCTCCCGAATCAGTTGTTTCAGCTCTTCCAAACGCTTTTCTACAGCCGTCTTTTTGGATGACATCGTCTTGCAAAATAGCATCGTCTATGAGACAGGAAAAGCTATTATGATTTCCGAGAAAGAAGTGGCCCGTGTCGCCCATTTGGCACGTTTGTCGTTGAGTGAAGAGGAATCCAAAACTCTCGCCGCCCAGTTATCAACGGTGTTGAACCATTTCGAGCAGGTCGCCAAAATCGACACCACGGGCGTTGAGCCTTTGGTGACTCCCACGGACATGGAATTTATTTGGCGCGAAGACAAAGTTGAAACCTGGCCGGGTGCCGCCGAAGCGGCGGTTGAAAACGCCCCCGAAGCCGTTGGGCATTTGTTTAAAGTTCCGCCGGTGGTGGGATAATGGAACTCCTGACATCCAGTTTAAAAGCCATTGTGAACGCGGTTCAAAGTAAGAAAGTTTCCGCCACTGAAGTGACGAAAGCTTTCCTCGCGCAAAGTGAAAAATGGAACGGTAAGATCAACGCGTACATCACTTTGAATGAAAAAGCGATGGCCGCGGCGGAAGAAGTCGATCAGAAAATCGCTCGCGGAGAAAATCCCGGGCCGCTCGCGGGTGTGCCGTTGGCCATCAAGGACATGCTCTGTACGAAAGGTCTTCGTACGACCGCCGGCTCCAGAATTTTGGAAAATTTCATCCCACCCTATTCCGCCACGGTGGTGGAGCGATTGGAAGCCGCGGGATCGATCACCCTTGGTAAGGCCAATCAAGACGAGTTCGCCATGGGTTCCAGTAATGAAACTTCCTATTTCGGAACCACTCGCAATCCGTGGAATTTAGAATACGTTCCCGGCGGCTCCAGTGGGGGTTCGGCGGCGGCCGTAGCCGCGGGTATGGCGAGTGCCGCGATCGGTACGGACACCGGTGGCTCGATTCGCCAGCCGGCGAGTTTTTGTGGTTTAGTGGGCGTCAAGCCGACTTATGGACGCGTGAGCCGGTATGGCATTGTGGCCTTTGCTTCAAGTTTGGATCAAGCGGGTCCGATCACCCGAACCGTTGAGGATGCGGCCCTTGTTTTAGAAACAATCGCCGGCCGTGATCCTTTGGATTCCACCAGCGCCAATGTTCCGGTGCCGCGCTGGAGTTCGAACATCAACAAAAATTTGAAAGGCAAGAAAGCGGGCTTGCCGAAAGAATACTTTTCGGATGCTTTGAGCCCTGAGATGCGTAAAGTCGTTGAGCGCGCCATTGAAGTGGTGCGAGGCGCGGGTGTTGAAATTGTGGAAGTGTCTTTACCTCTCACTGACATGGCGGTTCCGATTTATTACCTGGTCGCCACCAGTGAGGCTTCAAGCAATCTCGCCCGTTACGACGGCGTTCGCTACGGTTACCGGGCGGACTTTACGAAACGGCCGGCGGAAGATCTGGCTGAATTTTACAGTCGAACCCGGGGCGAAGGTTTCGGCACGGAAGTCAAACGGCGGGTTATTCTTGGGACCTATGCGCTCTCAAGCGGATATTACGATGCGTACTACAAGAAAGCGTGTCAGGTTCGGCGATTGTTGCGACAGCAGTTCATCGACGTTTTCAAGCAATGTGATTTTCTGATCGGCCCCGTGACCACCGAACCCGCCTTTAAACTGGGCGCTCGGATCAATGATCCGCTCAAAATGTATTTGAATGACATTTACACCACGAGTGCGAATCTCGTTGGAATTCCGGGAATCAGTGTGCCTGGCGGCCTTTCCGCTGAAGGCCTCCCACTCGGCGTGCAGATCCTGACCGCTCATTTCAATGAGCAGATGATGTTCGACGTCGCCGCGGTGATCGAAGAAGCCATGGCCATCAAGGAGCGTCCGCATGTCTTACAGTGATTGGGAAGCGGTGATCGGTCTTGAAATCCACGCGCAGTTGTTGACCGAGAGCAAAATGTTTTCCTCGGATTCGACCGCGTTTGGCGGCGGTGACAATGAAAATACGAATCCCGTGAGTCTTGGAATGCCCGGAGCTTTGCCGACATTAAATGCCCGCGCGGTTGAGTTCGCGATTCGGACCGGCATGGCGTTGAATTGTCAAATCCGCGAAAAGTCGGTGTTCGCACGAAAGAATTATTTTTACCCGGATCTGCCCAAGGGCTATCAAATATCCCAATACGACGAGCCCATCTGTGAAAACGGATACGTGGATTACTTTTTGGATGGGGAAATCAAGCGTGTTCGTATTGAACGCGCCCACTTGGAAGAGGATGCGGGCAAGTCGTTGCATTCGGGTGATTTCACTTTGATCAACCTGAACCGCGCCGGAATCCCGCTTCTCGAAATCGTTTCGGGACCGGATATGCGTTCACCCGCGGAAGCCGCGGAATACGCGCGCACCGTTCGTAAGATTTTGCGCTACCTCGGTGTTTGCGACGGGAACCTGGAAGAAGGTTCCATGCGTTGCGATTGCAATGTGAGTGTGCGCAAGAAAGGTACGGATAAATTCGGAACCAAAGTTGAATTAAAGAACATCAACTCGTTTCGCTTCATCGAAAAAGCATTGGAATACGAAATTCAACGACAAATTGATGCGGTGGAAAGCGGTGAAAAACTGATTCAGGAAACTCGGCTTTACGATTCCACCAAAAATCGGACCTTCTCGATGCGGTCCAAAGAAGAAGCGCACGATTACCGCTACTTTCCGGATCCCGACTTGTTGCCGTTACGTTTGGAAAAAAGTTTTATCGAACGCCTGCGCTCCGACTTGCCCGAGCTTCCTCTGGCAAGGGCGCGAAGGTTTCAAGAGCAATTCGGTCTCCCCGCCTACGATTCCTTCGTGCTGACCGCGGAGAAGTCATTGGCGGATTACTTTGAAAAGGTGGCGGCCGGCGCGAAGAATCCCAAGGCGGCGTCCAATTGGATCATGGTGGAGCTGCTGAGGGAATTGAACGAAGCCAAACTGGAAGTGGATCAATCTCCGATCTCGGCTGAAAATTTAGCTCAGTTGATCGTGATGATCGACTCCAAGGAGATTTCCGGAAAAATGGCCAAAGAGGTTTTCACTGAGATGTGGAAATCAGGAAAGCCGCCCAAAGACATCGTCAAAGAAAAAGGGATGGCCCAGATCACGGATCAAGGCGCCATTGAAAAAATCGTCGACGAAGTTTTGGCAAAAAACGCCAGCGCGGTGGCTGAATATCGGGGCGGAAAGCAGAAGTTGTTTGGATTCTTTGTTGGACAAGTGATGAAGGCGTCCAAGGGGCAAGCGAATCCGGAGATCGTGAATCAAATTCTACAAGCCAAGCTCAAGGGGTGACATGCGGGTTGCCGCACTGGATTTAGGCTCCAATACATCCTTAATGCTGATTGCGGATGTGAACGGCAACCGTGTAACGAATGTATTGGCCGATGAATCGCGTGTGACTCGTTTAGGTCAGGGTGTGCACGCCAACCGCCGGTTTCATCCCGAAGCCTTGGCCCGAATGCGCTCCTGTTTCGAAGAATACAGCCGGTTCATTAAAAAATTCGCGTGTGAACATGTGATTGCCGTGGCCACCAGTGCCGCGCGTGATGCTTCCAATTCCCAAGAATTGATCGATCTCGCGCGCGAGTTCTCTATTCCCATTCACATTATCGATGGAGAGCGTGAAGCCCGGCTCACATTCGCGGGCGCTCTATCGGATCGCGCTTCATGGGGTCAAATGGCCGTGATCGATGTGGGCGGCGGCTCGACGGAAATCATTCATGGAGATCGGAATCGCGTGAATGGAGTCAGTGTCGATGTGGGGAGCGTGCGGCTCACGGAAATGTTCATCAGTGCGCATCCAGTAAAAGCGAATGAACTTCAAAGGACCAGGGAATACAGCGCTCAGAAATTTTCCGAGGCCGGCCTTGGTCAAATCGAAACCGGAGAAGTGATCGCCGTGGCGGGCACGCCCACAACGCTGGCGATGCTGGACCAGGCTTGCGATTTCAGTGAAGAAAAAGTGAACGGGTATAAACTGCGGCTCGAGCGCATTGAGCGGTGGATCGAGAAATTGGCTGGTATGTCGGTGGCAGAGAGGGAGTCCTTGCGCGGAATGGAACCGAAGCGCGCCGATGTTATCGTGGCGGGATCGCTGATTCTGGCGAGCGCGCTGCGGGCGTTGCGGCGGGAAGAGTTGACGGTGTCCACGCGCGGAGTTCGTTATGGGGTGGCATTAGCATGGCAAGAATTCTTATCGCGTTAATCCTGATCAGTCTTCCGCGGGTTTTCGCGCGGGATCTATCGTCCAACTATGAAAAGGCCGAGTTCAAATTAGGTGAGCAAAAGTTCCACGCGTACATCGCGGACACGGATGATCGTCGCGCGAAAGGTTTGATGTTCATCCGGGAATTACCTGAGGACACCGGAATGCTCTTTGTTTTTGAAGAGGAACACCATCTTTCTTTCTGGATGAAAAACACATTGATCCCGCTCAGCATCGGCTTTATCAATGCCAAAGGCGAGTTGGTCGACATCCAGGAAATGAAAGTGGCAACCGGAGTGACTCTGCCTTCTTACGTAAGCCGAAAGCCCGCGCTTTTCGCCCTGGAGATGAATAAAGGTTGGTTTAGCCGCCGAAAGATCAAGCTGGGCGCCGAGCTTAAGCTGATCTCGAAAACCGGTTCGAAGCTCTTGATGAAAAGCTTGAAACCGGCCAAAGACGCCCGACAATAGTCGGTCCAACCTACGTCCGGCTCGCTCGAATAAATCTTTTCTCTGATTTCGAGTGTGTGCTGTAATTAAATCTGGAAGTCTAACTCCATTGAGGTAACGTCATGTTCAGGAAGTATGTGATTCTCACCCTCGCCGTCATGGGCCTTGCCTTAGCCGGCTGCAGCTCCAAACCCAGTGAAGAAGAAGCAGGCGCCGATGTTGAAGTGGCGGGCGACGCCTCTCTAGATGACTCGGGATCATTCGAGGATGGTGGAAGCACCGATTTAGAAGCCAGTAGCGAAGGAGGCGATGGTTCTCTGGCCGCTGACTTCGGAGATGATCTTGGCGGTGATTTGGAATCCGATGCCGCGGTCGCGGAGGGCGGCGGTGAGGTCACGCCCAATGACGCCGGCGATTTTGCCGATGCGGGATCGCCCACGCCCGAGCCCAGCGGTGACGCCGGTTTGGATTCGGGAATGGCCGATACGGGTGGCGACGAATTCGCGATGAGTGATGCGGCCGACTCTGACGCCGGTGATACGGGCGCTTCTGAACCGATTCCCGAACCTGAACCAGCGTCCATGGCGGAATCGATGCCGCCAATCGTTCCTGAACCCTCGGGAGATACGGGTGTTTCGACTCCGGTCGGATCATTGAAGAAAGTCAACAGCACGCCTTACAGACATGGAAAGATCCTGGTGAACGCGATTTACATCGCGCGCGAGGGTGATACCGTTGAAAGCATCGCCCAAAAAGTCGGCTCCACGGTGGATCAGATCTGTACGATCAACAAATACAATTGCTCGCGTGGGATCAAAGTCGGCGACAAATACTATTACAATTCCCCGCAGCGTCCCGACGACGATCAGACTGTAAGGACATATTACGAAGACCAAGGGATCCCGCCGGAAATTTACACCGCCAAAGCCGGTGATAATATCCGCACGGTCGCCAAGGAACTTTTGGGTCATGATCGAAGTTGGATGGAAATTTGGGCCACCAACGATGTGGAGTCCAAGCAGGAACTCGAAGAAGGAACACAACTGAGATACTGGCCGAATTCGAGCGTGGCGGCTCCTCCGATCGCGCAAGCCGAGGAAACTCCACCCGCGCCCGATATGGCCGCCGCGGCTCCACCGCCACCACCAATGCCGGAAATGCCGGATCAAATGCTCCAGGATGGCGCGGCTCCACCAATGGATGATATGAATGCGCCTCCACCACCACCACCCGCACCTGATCAGATGGCGCAAAATGATCTTCCGCCATCTCCGGATCCGGCCATGGCGGGCTCGGTTGAACCGCCGCCGCCACCGCCTCCTCCTCCACCGCCACCACCGCCGCCAACTGACACAGGCGCGACGGGCGGTGAAATGGGAATGATGGAATCGCAGGAAGATCAAACAATGATGCTGGGATTAGGCGCGATTCTGTTATTGATGGCCGCCGCGCTCTTTATCTCGATTCGCAAGAAACGGGCGCGTCGCCAAATCGATTTCAATACGACGACGCAGACCCAGATTGAATGATCAATTAAGCCGCTTGTTTAAAGATATCGTCCAGAATGTTTCGCCGGAACTCCCGGCGGTTCTGGACGAAATACATCAGGTCATCCACAATCTGCACATCACGACGGTTAAAGGGATGAAACTGTACGCCGCATCCTGAAGAATTTTTCCAAATGATCGTGGCGGGCATTTTACGGCGACGTTCGCTGACGACGATTTCCAAAACAACTTTATCGGTCGGCGCCAACTCGGCGTTGTTGGTTTCAAGGAAAGCGCCGGTGAGACTGATATTCTTAAGGATGCCCTTTGAATTTTGACGGCCGTAACTCTTGCGGAACTCAACAGTCATTTGCAGAGGAATCCGCGGTGCCGGTACCTTATCTTGCTTGGTGTCCATAGGTCCTCCGTCTCCGTTCTTAATAGATCGGCTTGATTTGTAAAAAGTTGAGGGATCTCCCCAATTTACGGCTTTGAGCGTCAACCAATTGAACGGTTTTGAGAAAATACTGTTCGGTTTTAAAACAGTCTCATTGTGCGACGCAAAACGTGCCTGATTAAGGCACTGGGTTGACAAAATCACCCTATGCTTCATAAATAGAAGGTGTTCACTAACAATAGATCTGCGTAAATCCTCGAAACATCAGTTTCAGGTCAAATAGGTCAAATCAGACGTTTTAAATAAAATAAACCTAACCCTTACAAAAGAGATCCTTTGGATAACCAAAACCCGAAAACCAAAAGTGAAGTGATAGAAGTACCTACCGCGGATGAAAAACCTAAGGCCTCAGGAACGGCCACGGTGGAAGCCACCGCTGAACCCGCGCAAACCGAGAGAGAGGACGGAGGGGGACGCAGACAGTTCAAGTCACGCCACCACCGTGACCGGAATGATCACCGTGGGGGGAAAAAGCAGTACCAAAACCACCGACACCGCGATCGTAACGGTGACCGGGGAGGATATCAGAACGCGCAACCGCCTATGAACGGAATGGACCATCGCCCCGATTTAAATGGGGATGAGCAAAATCATGAGGAAACCAAGCCAGTTGATCTTTCCGAGATCAACCTGACCGAGGAAGAGCGTAAAGAACTCAATTCGAAAAACCTTAAATCCAAAGACATTCGCGAACTGACGCAGTTGGCGTTGAAACTGAAGATCGAAAACGCCGCCGGGCTTCGTCGCCAGGATATGGTTTTCGAAATTCTCAAGCGCGCCGCTCAGTTGGGCGACATTTACGGTAATGGTGTTTTGGAGATTTTGCCGGATGGATACGGCTTTTTGCGCTCTCCGGATTACAACTATCTACCCGGGCCCGACGATATTTACGTCAGCCCTTCGCAAATCCGCCGCTTCGGGCTTCGCACCGGTGACACGGTCAGTGGTACGGTTCGCCCCCCTAAAGAAGGTGAGCGCTACTTTGCTTTATTGAAAGTCGATACGCTCAATCACGAGCCGCTGGAAAAAGCGCGGGACAAGATTCTTTTTGATAACTTGACGCCGCTTTATCCGAACGAGCGCCTGAAGTTGGAATACGATCCTAAAGAATTCACAACTCGGGTTGTGGATCTCATGGCTCCGCTTGGGAAAGGACAACGGGCATTGATCGTTGCTCCTCCGCGCACCGGTAAAACGGTGCTGATGCAAAACATCGCCAATGCCATCGCCAAGAACCACCCGGAAGTCATTCTCATCGTGTTGCTGATCGATGAACGGCCCGAAGAAGTGACCGATATGATGCGCACGGTGAAGGGCGAGGTTATTTCGTCAACCTTCGATGAACCGCCCACTCGACACGTGCAAGTGGCTGAGATGGTGATTGAAAAAGCCAAACGTTTGGTTGAGCACAAGCACGACGTGGTGATTTTGCTTGACTCGATTACACGTCTGGCCCGCGCCTACAACACGGTGGTTCCGCCCTCGGGCAAGATTCTCTCCGGTGGTGTGGACTCAAACGCGCTTCATAAACCAAAACGATTCTTCGGTGCCGCCCGGAATATCGAAGAAGGCGGAAGCTTGACCATCATCGCCACCGCCTTGATCGATACCGGTTCGCGAATGGATGAAGTTATTTTCGAAGAGTTCAAAGGAACCGGTAACTCCGAAATCCATTTGGATCGCAAGCTCATGGAAAAACGGATCTTCCCGTGTATGGACATCAACAAATCGGGAACCCGTAAAGAAGACCTTTTGATCGACAAAAACGAATTGAACCGCTTGTGGATTCTGAGAAAAGTTCTCGCACCGATGAACGTGGTCGATAGCATGGAGTTTTTGCTGGATAAACTCCAACACACCAAGACCAACTCGGAATTCTTAGCGTCCATGGGCGGTTAGCTGCCGCCCCGCCATGCTTAACAAACTCACTGAAGTCGAAAAGCGATACGAACAGATCCAGCAGTCCTTGATGGAACCCGGTATCGCGAATGATCAGAAACGCTATCGTTCGATGATGAAAGAGATGTCGGACCTCAAGGAGGTTGTCGACGTTTTTCGCGAGTACAAGAAGGCGAAATCGGATCTCGAAGGCAATAAGCAAATTTTGGAAACCGAGAGTGATCCGGATTTGCGTGAGATGGCCAAAGAGGAAATCGGCGCCCTGGAAGAAAAGGTCGCGGCGCTTGAAAAGCAGTTGAAGATCCTGCTACTGCCCAAGGATCCGAATGACGACAAGAACATCATTATGGAAATCCGCGCCGGTGCGGGCGGGGATGAGGCCAGTTTGTTCGCGCAGGAGCTCTTTCGCGCTTACACCCATTACGCCGCCTCAAAAGGTTGGAACGTGGAAATCATGTCGATTTCCGAGGGAAATGTGGGCGGATACAAGGAAGTCATCGCTTCAATCAGCGGCGACAAAGTTTACTCTTTGTTGAAGTACGAAAGCGGCGTTCACCGGGTTCAGCGTGTACCGAAGACGGAAGCTTCGGGCCGCATTCACACATCCACCGTGACGGTGGCGATTATTCCGGAAGCTGAAGAAGCGGAAGTGAAAGTGAATCCGGCGGAATTACGAATAGACGTGATGCGGGCGAGTGGATCCGGCGGACAATCGGTGAACCGGACTGAATCCGCCGTGAGGGTTACGCATATTCCGACGGGCATCGTGGTTTACTGTCAGGAAGGAAAGTCGCAGCACTCCAACCGCGAAAAAGCTCTTAAGATTTTATATTCGCGGCTCAAGCAGATGGAGGAAGAAAAGGCGATGAAAGAAGCGTCGGACGCCCGTCTGGCGCAAATCGGGACCGGGGACCGCTCCGAACGCATTCGCACCTATAATTTTCCTCAATCACGCGTCACCGATCATCGGATCGGTCTGACCTTGCACTCGATCGATGCGGTAATGAACGGCGAATTCAATCCGATCATTGACGCCTTGGTCACCCACTATCAAACCGAAGCGCTGAAGAAGAGCGCGAATGGCACGGCCTCGTGACGATTGGTGAATCCATCAATGTGGCCGCCGCCGAATTACGATCCGTCGGATTCGACCAGCCTTTGTATGAAGCCCGCCAATTGGTCGAAGCACTTTTAGGTTTATCCAGTGCCGATCTGATATTGCGTGAGTCAAAAAAACTGACTCCAGCGCAAATCCGGAAATTTCGCTCTTGGTTACGTAAGCGAAAGCAGGGCATGCCCCTGGCGTATCTGAGCGGACAAAAGGGATTTTTCAAACACGTTTTTCGAGTCAAACCTGGAGTTTTGGTTCCGCGGCCCGAGACGGAACTTGTAGTCGAAGTGGCGATCAGGCGGGCCGCGCACGCGGGCCTTCACGTTCGCCATATCGCTGATCTCGGTTGTGGAAGCGGATGCATCGGTTTGTCTCTCGCCTTCGAATGGCCCAACAGCCGTTTGATCGCCATTGATAAATCGAAGACCGCCTGCGCTTTAACTCGGGTCAATGCCCGGCAGTTGGGAATCTCGAGCCGTACAAAAGTCGTGAATGCCAGCGTTGAACGATATGAACCCAAGGTGAAATTTGATTTGATCGTGGCGAATCCGCCCTATATCGCCAAAGGCGATCCGCGAGTTGAGCGCGCGGTTAAAAAATACGAACCGCGTGCGGCGCTCTTCGCCGGGCAAGATGGCTTGGAAGCCATTCGGCGCTGGATCCCAAAGGCTTTCTCCTGGCTCGAGACGGGTGGATTAATGGTGATGGAAATCGGGGCTGGTCAAAGCGGGAAAGTGACGGCGATAATGTCGGAAGCCGGGTTCACACGGGTGGAATCCCATCAAGATCTTTCGGGAATCGTCCGTGTCATATCGGGTTTTAAAGAGAGGTGACTTCATGGATAAAATGGCGGTGCGAGGCGGAAAAAAGTTGTCCGGTGAAGTGAGAGCCAGTGGGGCGAAAAACTCAACCTTGCCGTTGATGTTCGCCACCCTCCTGGCCGAGGGTGAGCACGTTTTTCATAATGTTCCTCGCCTCGCGGACGTCAGCTCCGCCGCGCAGCTTTTGCAAGTTCTTGGCTGCGAAGTGTCCCACCAGCAAAACACATTACGGGTGTTTGTAAGCGGTCAACGAAATATCGAGGCGCCTTACGACATCGTTCGAAAAATGCGCGCCAGTATTCTTTGCTTAGGACCGCTTATGGCGCGCTACAAGGAAGCCAAAGTCAGTTTGCCCGGCGGTTGCGCCATTGGAACGCGACCGATTGATTTGCATATCGAAGGCTTAAGGTCGATGGGCGCCGAGATCAACGTGGATTCCGGTTACGTTCTCGGCAAAACTTCGCGTTTAAGTGGAACGAAGATTCTCTTTGAATCGCCCACCGTGGGCGGAACTGAAAATCTGATGATGGCGGCGACACTCGCGGATGGCGAAACTTGGATCGAGAACGCCGCCAAAGAACCTGAGATCGTCGATCTTGCGAATTATCTGAACAAAATGGGCGCTAAAATCAGCGGCGCGGGTTCAAGTATCATTCACATTCAAGGTGTTGATCGTTTGCGCCCGGCCGAGCACACGGTGATCCCTGATCGCATTGAAACGGGAACACTGATGATCGCCGGTGCGATCACGGGTGGTGAAGTGACCGTGACTGACTGTCAGCCCGAGGATGTGGACGCTTTGATTAGTAAAATGCGTGAGAGCGGATTTCAAATCACGCAGGAGAAAAATGCGGTGACCGTGCACTCCTGTTCGGGTTGGAAAGGTGTGGACATAACCACTTCACCGCACCCGGCCTTTCCCACCGATCTTCAAGCTCAGTTCATGGCCCTCATGTGCCAAGCGCAGGGAACCAGCGTGATCACGGAAACCGTGTTCGAAAACCGCTTTATGCATGTTCAGGAATTGGTGCGACTCAATGCGGACATCACGCCCAAAACGCGAGTGGCGGTTGTGCGCGGCACTCCGGGGCGTTTGCAAGGCGCTCCCGTCATGGCCACCGATTTACGGGCCAGTGCTTGTCTGGTTTTGGCCGGTCTCGTGGCGAAAGGCGAAACCGTGGTGAATCGGATTTACCATCTGGATCGCGGTTACGAAAACATGGAAGCCAAGCTCTCAAAACTTGGCGCCGACATCCGCAGAGTGAATTAAACAAGGCCGAAAAAAAAAATAAACCCGAGTCGGAGGGGGCCGAACTCGGGCTAAAGGTCATTACAACAACTACATCATCAAATCTTGGCCGGAAACTTCCATCGCGAAGTCAAAACCTTCGGTCTTGATCACGTACATGGACTTATTGTCCAGCGGAAGTTCCGAGGCTTGGGCCAATTGGCGAAGATCAACCAAAGTGCGGAACTCTTTGATTTTCGCAATGCAGTTTGTGGAGGGGGACGGAGAGATCAGGCGGAGGATCAAAGTGTTGGGAGCATTTTTATCCAAAACAAGAACCGCCGACGGATCCTGGTAACACGGATTCGGCATCCGGCCGTCAACAAGCAAGGCCAGACGGAATTGATCAATGGCCACATGTTGAACCATCACGGCTGAGTTGAAATTCGGTTTTTGAACCGGCAAGACGCTCATGATCGTGTTGGCGCGAGCAAGACCCGAAAAAAGAAGAACAGTTACAACGTAGATTGTGAAAAGAATGGTTTTCATTAAAGCCCCCCGGCGTGCAGACATGACAAACCACTAGAGCAAGCGAGGTGCCATCGTGAGCAGCCATTCAATTGAGCCTAAGGCTGGTCAGTCGGTCTCAAATTGAGACGAACATCGAGAGGGTGTTCATTACCGTTGAAATTTCAACAATTTATAAGATGGGAACCAAACTGAGACCAAAGACCCAATGTGGAACTGGGCGCGCGGCGCTCCATAAAAGGGGTATCTCGTGTCAGTGAATCTATATAAAATAATGAGTGGGGATGGAACAAGGCAACAGACGGTGGATCATTCGCGATGCAGCGGGCCAGCTGGAAGGCCCGTTCACGACCGAAAAGGTCCTTTACAAAATCGGTCGTGGGGAATTCTCGGGTGAGGAGTACATCGCTCTTTACCCGGATGGGAAGTGGATTCCGATTTCACAGGATCCTCAATTCTACGACAAGTTGCTCGAAGTCCTTTCGAAAGATCCAAATCGTGAAATGAGTGAGGAAACAAGCGTGCTGGAGTTCACTCGGCCGGTCACCAGCTCCATGAATGTGGTTCCACCCGATCAAGCCACCACCCAGCCCGGCCCGGTTTCTGAAACCATCGAAGAGGCGAAACCAAAGCGCAAGAAACGAAAGAAGCGCCCCGAGGACATTGAACTTGTCGACGTGCGGCCGCAGGTGATGAAAGCCGTTCTTCGTCGCGCGAGACTTCCTTTGCTGGTGATCATGGTGGGTCTGGCCGTCGGAGCCGGCGTGTTCTTTTCAGCCACTCAAGAGAAGGGTCGCATCCGTTTGATCGCCCCGCAAAGGAATCAAGCGCAAGTGGCTCCGGAAACTTTACGGGGCCGCGTGCATCGTGGTTTTACGGAATTCCTCAAAGACACTCTGGACGGTTATCTCAAGGCTCAAAACGATTTTGTTTATATTATCGAACGGGACAGCAAAAATTCCGAAGCGATGGCCTTGTTGTGCGTCACTTATCTGCAACTTTGGCCCTACGCTTATCAGGACACTTCGGACTCGAAGGTGATCGCGTCCGTCGTGCAGATGAGTTCGGCCGTGGATCCCGGCGGCGCCAACTCCGCCGCGTGCCGTGCCGTCGACCTCGCTGTTCGCAATCGTTATCAAGAGGCGAAAAGTTTGGTGGAGTCCGTGCTCGATTCCTGGTCCCACACCCGCCAACCGCCGATCTTGTTTTACTATTTGAAAGGTCAGCTGCTTGAGAACACCAACGAGCACATGCCGGCGATAGGATACTTAAAATCGGCGCAGAAACTCTGGCCTCAGTGGATTTTGCCCTTCGTGCTCGAAGCTCAGGCGCTCACCAAGCTTGAACGCTACAATGATGCGGGAAACCTCTATCGCAATATTCTAAGAAACAATCCGGCGCACACGGTGGCTCGAATTGAACTGGGTCTGCTCGAATACAAGCAGTTCAACCGCAACGAACAAGGAGAAAGCTACCTTAAGCAGGCGTTGGAAAACGACAACGCGCCAAGAAGCGTACTCTCCCGTGGATTTTTTGGTTTGGCCGAGATCGCGCTGAATCGCGGAGATAATGCCACCGCGCTCAGATATGCCGAAAAGGCGTATTCATTGAACTCCTCGAACAACATGGCCAAGAACCTGATCGTTCAGATCGGTGGCGTGAAAACGCTTAAAAAACAAAAAACAAAAACCGGTCAGTTGATGCATGAAGGGGATCAGTTTTTTCGCGAGGGAGACTATCACGCGGCTCAAGCTCACTATAAAGCCGCTTTCGAACAGGAAAACAATCCTCTCGCCGCGCTGAAAGCCGCGCAATGTTTATGGAAGCTGAGTTTCAGTACGGAAGCCATCGAATGGTTAAACCGGGCCATCAAGACCGATCCCAAATTGATCGAAGCCTATGTGACTCTGGCCGATTATCAGGCTCAACGCTATAACTTCTTGGCCGCGGCCCGGGTTCTTGAATCCGCCAAAAGAGTGAATCCGCGAAGCCATGAAGTGTATCGCGGCTACGCCATGCTTGAACTCAAGCGCAATAACGCGAAAGGCGTGATTTCCTTTGGCAAGAGAGCTTTGCAGCTTTTCGAAAACGATGTGGAAACTTTAATCTTGATGGCGCAAGCCTCGATCATTTTGCGCGATTTCAAGATGGCGTTCAATTACGCATCCAAAGCCGTTGAGATGGACGTGAATCATCGTAAAGCCCAAGTGGCCTATGCCGAGGCACTAGCCGGGCTTCAAGGCGTTGATGTGGGCATCGATTATCTTTTGCGCCTCGTGAACAACTATTCGCTCGTGACGGAATATCGTTTGGCTCTCGGAAAAATGCATTTGGCGGATGAACGATACGCTCAGGCTGAGGAAATCTTCCGGCAAATCATTAAACTCGAAGAAAAACCCAAAGAAGCTTACGTGGAGCTCTCCAAGGTGCTTCGTGCCCAGGGTCAGATTGAAGAAGCCTTGGACCTTTTATTGAAAGCCGCCGTGCTTGATCCGGCGGATGCGGAACCGTTGTTCATGGCCGGCGCGATTTACCTGGACTTGAAGCGCCCGAGGGAAGCGGCCGTTCAGTTTCAACGGGTGTTAACCATCAATAAGCTTTATCCCCGCGTGCATTACCAATTGGGCCGGGCGGCTCTCCTGGAAAACGATCCCAAGGCGGCGTTAACCTACACGGAGCAGGAGAAAAAGGCCAATCCGAACCTGGCCGATGCCTATCTCCTCGCGGCCGAGGCGCACTCGCTGATGCAACAGTACAGCCATTGCGCCTCCGAGTATCAAAAGGCCATCAAACTTCGTCCCCAGCAGGCGAATATTTACGTAAAGCTCGCCCAATGTTA
Organism: Bdellovibrionales bacterium; assembly: GCA_041690295.1. Taxonomy (GTDB): domain Bacteria; phylum Bdellovibrionota; class Bdellovibrionia; order Bdellovibrionales; family UBA1609; genus JALHOQ01. Next base: position 36,040 of record JAWLHR010000003.1, on the reverse strand, counting down.
CCGGAAAGCGGGTAACTTGGATGCCGCAATGGCGATGTTGAATGTGGCCGCCACCAAAGAGTCGGGTTTGGCGGAAATCTATAAAGAACAGGGTGCGATTTACGAGGTGAAAGGCGACACGGCTCACGCGATCGAAGCCTATCGCCAGTATTTCGCGTTGGATCCGGATGCGCCGGACCGCCAGCAGATCGAAGATCGAATTTCAGCTTTACAGAGCGGGCGCAGGCTTTAAAATGTCCTTATGTCCAATATGATCGGCACTCTTCAAGACAAGATGAAAACCTCAACCAATGCGATGGGGTTATTAAGTCTAAAGATCTTTACGGGCCTGTTTTTGGGGCTCACGCTGGCGTTGATCGGCGATGAAATCATCGATTATGGATGGTTTTCCTTCATTTTCGTGATTGTCGCGGTCTGCGGCGCCCTGTTGCGTATCATGAGAGCCTGGAGTTGGGCTCAGGTCCTCATTTTCAACCTGATTTGTGTCTTGATCGGGCTCTTGCTTCGCATGTACATTCTGATCGCCCCGGGCTAACCGCTCCGGGTCAAAGGTAGAAGCGTACATGATTGATGTCCGAGCTCTCGAAAAACCTGAATTTGCCGACGAATACCGTCGATCCCTTAAAAACCGAGGTGAGGATCCCGCTTGGGTCGATAAGATCCTGGCGCTTAACCAAAAGCGCCGGCAGATCATCACCCAGCAAGAATCTTTGCGATCCAATCAAAACAAAGTCGGCGAGGAGATCGCACGGTTAAAACGCAATAAAGAGGACGCCTCGGAACTGCTCAAGCAGATGCAGGGGCTGGCCGCCGAGGTGAAGCAACTGGATCAAAAAGTTTCCGAGGCCGAGGAAGAACTGAAAGAAGTCGTCGCGAAATTGCCGAACAAACTTCACTCGTCCGTGCCGGTGGGTGAAAGCGCTGAAGACAACGTTGTTCTTCGTGCTGAAGGAGTGAAACGCAGTTTTTCATTTAAACCCAAAGAGCATTTTGAAATCGGCGAAAAATTGGGAATTCTGGATTTCGAGCGGGCCGGAAAGGTGGCTGGCGCGCGTTTCGCCTTCTTGCGCGGATTCGCCGCGCGACTTGAGCGGGCATTGATTCAATTCATGATGGATCTTCATTCCCGTGAACACGGATACGAGGAAATGATTCCGCCGTTCATCGCCAACTCGAAAACCTTTTTCGGTACGGGTCAATTTCCAAAATTCCGCGACGATGTTTTTCATCTGGAAGGAACGGATTACCACATGATCCCGACCGCCGAAGTTCCGGTGACCAACTATTATGCCGGCGAAATTTTGAAAGAAAGTGATTTGCCGGTGAAGTTCGTGGCCTATTCACCTTGTTTTCGTTCCGAAGCGGGAAGTTACGGTAAAGACACGCGAGGTTTGATCCGCCAGCATCAGTTTAACAAAGTGGAATTGGTGATCTTCGCTCATCCGGACAAATCCTACGAGCTTCATGAGCAATTAACCAATCACGCGGAAAGGGTTTTACAGTTATTGGAGCTGCCCTATCGTGTGGTGAGTTTGTGCTCCCGCGATATCGGCTTTGCTGCGGCCAAGTGTCATGATTTAGAGGTTTGGCTGCCCGGGCAGAACGCCTATCGGGAGATCAGCTCCTGTTCGAACTTCGAGGATTTCCAAGCTCGACGGGCCAATATCCGGTTCAAGGGTGAAGGACCTAAAGAAAAGCCGCAATTTGTCCACACCTTAAATGGCTCTGGGCTGGCGATTGGCCGTACTTTGATCGCCATTTTAGAAAATTATCAGCAGGAAGACGGCTCTGTGGTTGTCCCGGGAGCGCTCAAGAAGTATTTTGATTCGCTATAAGCGTTAAGCCACATTGGAGAGGTGGCAGAGTGGTCGATTGCACCGGTCTTGAAAACCGGCAGGGTCGTAAGGCCCTCGGGAGTTCGAATCTCCCCCTCTCCGCCAAATAAAAAAGGACCCAAACGGGTCCTTTTTTATTTGGCGACGAGGGGGGGAATTGAGAACGACCGGCGTGCATCGCGGAGTTCGACCGAAATCGCAGGATGCGATTTCGGCGCGAGCGAAAGGTAACTTGGGGAGGAAAAACGAAAATCCGCGAACCCTACCTTGCTTGGCTGATTTGATAGATTTTGTCGAGGTCCTTACCGTTGATCACGAAAAGCGCCATTTCAGGCTTCGCTAAATCGAGACTCTTTTTCAGGGTCTCAGCTTTTTCGGTTGAAGTAATTTGACAAACAACTCGGAGCCTTTGGGACGCGCAAGCCTTCGTAAAGAGCTCGACGGCGCCGGTTTTATCTGAAGTGCTTCCGTATTTATTGAAAATCTCTTTGCCGCGGCGAAATTCCCGTCCAAGCACTCGTTAGGAGTGGCGGCGAAACAATTTAACCCGGAAAAAAAGTTCAGCGCCAAAAACAATTTCATCGGCCCCCCAATCTGAGTTCTAACGTGTCGGTCAAATTGTACGGATATATGAAACAAAACGCAAATTCGCCAAAGACCTTCCACGGACTATTCCACCGTGCCGTCGGTTGCTTGAAAGGCATAAAATTCGCAAGGTTTCCGTATCTCGATAATTACCAATAAATTTAGAGGACTCCAGATGAAAATCTTCTATGACTGCATGAAATTGGCCTGCCTTTCTTTCATGATATCGATGGCTCCATTGCCCGCCAGTGCGATCAGCGGCGGGGTTCCCATTGAATTTGTCCAGGGGTCAAAGTTCGGATTTCTGAGGTTTCTCCAGACCAAAACTGGAGCCTGCACGGGCGTGCGGATTTTGAAAGATGTAATCCTGACCGCCGCCCACTGCGTGATCGACGACAATGGTCGTGTCCAGAAAGTTAAAATCAAACTCTATAAAGGCGACCCGAATCCGATCAATGCCAGCCTCGCCTATGTTCATAAAGGTTACGCCAGGCGCGTCGACGGTAAGAACAATTGGACGGAATACGATTTAGCCGCCTTGGTTTTTGATGATGAGAGGGATCGGGACAATCCATACGTCGCGCTCACCGCGGTTGAGTATATGTGGCAGATCTACAAATGGCGGGCGAAGAAGAATAACCAGCGGGTGTGGTTCCCGGACTTCATCGACTCCGTGGATAACGGATCGCTCCTGCAGGTCTTCCATAAAGTCCTTTACAGGCACGAGGACGGAAGAGTTAGCGCGCTCATCGCTGGTTTCGGACTGGGTGATTGCCGGCGAGAAGGTTGCAGCGAACTCTACGGTGACGCCAAATACATTGGAAAATACATCTACAATGGGGAAAAGGGTCATAAATGGGGCCGGTGCACGAAAGAGAGCGCCAGCTTTCTTGAGCCCAAGGAGCTGTTTTGCGTCCGCTCCGCGGCGGATGAGACCACGACTCCAATTCTCGACCGGACAGTCACCGTGCATGACACGCGAGGCGGCGATAGTGGTGGTCCGGTATTCGTCTTCGATCGTAAGGGGAATCCAGTTCTTCTTGGGATCACCAGCTATGGCTCGCTACTCGAAGGTTACTTCGTGAACTTGGCGGCGCACATTGATTTCGTCAAAGGAGTCACCGCGCCTTACACGAAAGATGCCGAAGTTTTCGAAACATACTCGTACTACTCTTCACCGAGCTTTGATTGCCGGACAGCCAACAAACTTGCTGAAAAAGCGATTTGTGACGACGTGATGTTAACGATTCAAGACAATAGAATGGCTTTGGAGCTGGGTAGACTCCGACACGCTCTGCCGCGGAATTTACAAAACCGACTGCTCCAGGAGCAGCGCGCGTGGCTGCGAAAAAGAGATGCGTGTTCCAATGACGTCGACTGCCTGGATTCCGTCTATAGGCAACGTTTAAGCGAACTGGAAAATTGGCGCTAAGGTGATCACCACCACTCGCGGGTGCCGAAAATCGATTTTTCCCGCGGGTCGTAGTCGGACCGCACGATGCGCTTAACCCGGATGGGCGCGATGCTCCACCCGCAGTATTCAACAAAGCCTTCTATTTTTCGAAGCCGTTCACTGGCTTCCTGAGCCATTTCGTATTGACCCGGAAGCATCATAACTTTCACTTCCAGGTGTCCGATGTTTTTGTTGTTCCGGGCGATTTTCACGCGGGTCAGCTCTTCGACAACGCGGAAAAACTTTTCGATCCGCACGAAATCAAAATGAAGACTGAGATTGAGATCACAGTGATTAATCAGCTCCAGGTAATAATCCTGATGTCTGGAACCATTCGAATGCACACTGACATGATGGCCTAAAACCGAGATCAAGCGGACCCAATCCAGAAATTGAGGATATAAGGTGGGTTCGCCTCCGGAAATAATGAAATTGGTTTTTTCACCCTTAGCGAAATCCTCGCAAAGCCGTTCGGTCGCGCGCAGAACTTTGGGGAACGGTTGAAAAGATTCGGTCTTATTGTGCACATCTGGCGAACAGTAGCTGCAATCAAAATTGCAACGGGAAGTAATTTCCCAGAAAATCTGTTTCTGCGCGGATTCGTAAACCCGCTCCAATCCGCAGATTTCGTTTATTTCATTCCGCTTCTTTTCGAGATCGACCGGCAACTCATGGGTTTTTCGCAAAAGTGAGATGCGCTCCGGAGATTTCGCCTTGGGAATGAATAAGTCCGCTCCGCACGAACAGGTTTTCATCGTGCATACAATCCACTGCTGAGGCAAATTCCACTCACCAAAAACATTTCCGATAGAACCGCCCACCCTGCAGGTGCCCACATGCATTGTTCCGTCCGGCCGGATCGCCAAACTACGGGTCCCGCCGGCGCAAGACCAGCCCTGGAACTGGTTCAGCTGATGACCTTCAAATTCCTCGGTGCTGAAGTCCTTCCAGTTTCCTTCGCTGTCGTAAACGCGCAAAGGACGCCCAGGCGTTGTGTCGGAATTCATCGGAACTCCTTGGTGGCCGTGATATCGAAGTTGCAATGGCAATGATCCCGGGCGCAGAGAACCGGCTTGCGGGGAAACTTGATCTTGGCGTCAGCGACATGGCCGATTTCTCCGCCTTCCGCGCACCAACCGCGATAAATTTTTCCGTCCATGTTGACCACGAGTTGCTCTAGTCCGATGTGACATCGCCAACCGTCCCAGCGGTTTTCACGGGCGGAGATGAACTGGTGCGCCGATCTTAAAGTTCGTTCGCCGGTTTTCTTCACCATGGCCATCCGGCCACGATAGCTTTCCAAAGTGCGAGTGCGTTTGATGTGTTTCACGATAAGGGCGTCTTGCTCATCGAAGATTTTCTTTTGCGTGTCCGTGTAGCGATACATCTGATTCGAAAATTCAACGAGCAAGGGTTGCAAGGCGATGCTGATGTTCGGCATCTCTTTAGCTTTCACCGCCAACTCGTAACATTCGTAAAAGTGCTCCGGTGTCATCATGAAATTCAGATGGACACGCACGCTTTCGCTTAGCAATTTGGCGACGGCGAAAAAGTGATCCGCTTTAGCGGATTCCGGATGAAAGCTCAGGCAAACATGATCGAGCAGCGGTCGAATCTTTTGCCAAAAATCCAGGGATCTTGATCCGTTTGAAATAATTCCGACTTTGCAATTCCGTTCATGCAGATGTTCCAGCATGGGAATGAAATCACGGTACAAGGTGATCTCACCGCCGGTGAAAACGAAATAATAGCGCCACTTTTTTCCATAATGGCGTTGAACTTGGCTCACGAAACTTTTGATTGATTCGAGATCGATCCAGTCCTTCGATCCGTTGTGCAAACTTTCAGGACAATAACTGCACGAATAATTACAAGTGTTTCCCAGACACCAGTTCACAACGAAAAAATCTTTGTGCGCCGGATCGGCATGTTCCAGTCGTGTGTACGAGGGGTGCGCGCGTCGGAGAAAACTGAACATATTCAACTGATAGTTTATTTCCCGACCTAAGGAAAGAAGGAAAACCACCCGCCGCTCCCCACCCCTTGATCCAGTCACGTTTTTCGTTTGTAAGGTGTCTTAATTTTTGACAGTAATCGCCCCTAAATCCCCCAAAAAACTCAGTTAAACGGTTTAGCCTTTGCAAAACTCAATCGCATGACCAGCATTATTTTAGGACTCTTTGTGACCTCTTTAACCGCCACGGCTCAGGACAGTAGAGAGATCCGGGTTCCGCGGGAATTCACTAGTCGTCCGAGATCTAAGTCTGGGTCAGGTCGACGGAACCAAACCCATTCCCTTATAATTTCTTAATGGCGGAATTCGAGGGTAGTTCGGACTCGCTCAGCGAGTCCACCTTTCATGAAGACGCCCAGAGCAATATCTCGATCTCTTACGATAACCGCGAGATCTCATACGCTGAACTTCGAAACCTTAAGGACGCCTGGGCAAAATCACTTCACAGGAGTGGGATTCACGAAGGGGATCCGGTAATTTATTGGGGGCGAAACCACCCGAACTGTTTGGCGTTACTTTACGCCTGTGAGAGTGTGGGCGCGGTCTTTGTTCCGTTGAGTCGCAAAACCACCCGCGTGGAACTCGAGCGGGTGCGGGATTCGGTGAATGCCGCCGCGCTTGTCACCGATGAATCCGATGAAATCATGAAATTCCATCGTGGTGAACAGATTTTGGATGAAATTTCCCGGTCCGAGGGGGGCGGAGTCGTTCTTATGACGTCCGGATCAACGGGCAACCCGAAGCCCGTGATTCACTCATGGCGCAATCTTGTGACGAATGCTTCAATCGCGGCCTCGGGGCAATCCATCGATCGGCGAAGTACCATTCTTTGCTCGCTCACCATGGCCCATACGGGCGGATTGAACATGCAGCTTCTTCCGGCCCTAATCCAAGGCGCGCGGGTTTTGATCAGCGCGAATCTTGAGGCTTCGGAATTCATCGCTCTTCAAAAGAAAAACCCGACACACACGATCTTGGTGCCGAGCCAGGTCCGTTTGTTTTGGCGGCGTTCGAATTTTCACCGGTTGATTTCTCCCAGCCTAAGAACGGTCGTAACTGGATCGGCCGTCGTGGACGAAGTCGTCTGGCGACGCCTTGCGGCCGTGTTCTCTCGCGTGATCGGCGTTTATGGCCTGACGGAAATGGGACCGTATGTCTGCACGACCGAGTCCTACATTTCACCCCGCGAAGAGACACTCAGTTGTCTTGGTCAGCCGGTCGATCCCTATTTAATAAGGATCGAAAACGAAGAAATTCAAATGCGGGGACCTTGCCGGGCCCGAGCCTTCGGGCAGCCCGCGGATTCGGGATGGCTAAAGACGGGGGACCGCGGAGTCATGGATGGTGGTCTCATTTATTTTCGAGGTCGTGAAGCCCGCACGATCAATGTGTCCGGATTCAAAGTCAATCCATTGGAAGTGGAGAAGGCGATCAGTGAAATTCCCGGCGTGCACGACTGCGCCGTTATCGGCGAAGTCCATCCGCTTTGGGGTGAAGTTCCAGTCGCGGTTATCGTTGGTCGTCCCTCGCTTGAAGGTTCCATCCGGAACCACCTTCGTCAACGACTGGCTTCCTATAAGAATCCGCGCCACTATCGGTTCGTGAAAGAATTGCCACGAACCCAGATCGGCAAAGTCGACTACCCGAACCTCTTCAAGAAAAATGCGGGCTAAAAAGTTTTTTTACTTACTTGTTTTTTTTGTTTCGGTCTTAGGGTTGATCGAGATCTTTTCCTATTTTCCTCTTCTTTACTGGAAAACCGAAGTTCACCAGCGTTTTTATGCGGAGAAGTGGAAAGGGTTAGGCCATTCGTTTGGCAGGTTTGGCAATGAGGATGGGGCGCGAGGGCTTTTTTACAAGGGTCAACCCATCCGAATCGCGCTTTTTGGATCGAGCGTGTTGGCCGCGGAAGACGTGGCCCTAGATCAGACGTGGCCGGAGATCATGAAAAAGCGTCTCGGCTCCGATATTCATGTCGATAATTTCAGTATCGGGTGGGCGGACCGTAAAGCGACAGTACAGAAAATGGAGGAGTTGCGCGGAGAAGGGCGTTACTACGACCTTGTCATTGTCCAGCACGTGTTCGGCAAAGAGCACAGTTTGTACGCCGAGCGCCAATTCTCGTATAGCTACCGGTGGATGACTCCGCCAGGGACGATTTGGCGTACGCCCGTACTCCTCAAAAAATGGTGGGCTCGAAGACTGATGTATGATCCCTGGATTTTTTCGCTGGCCTTCGCGAAACCTTCATCCAACGGATATGACGAATTGATCCGTCGATCTGAGAACCGGGAATTCGTTTACAACCGCGCTTTCTATCAAAGTCGATACGTACAGGAGCGAATGATTTATAAAAAGGTCCCTTTGGATCCGGTCATCCGTAAACGTGTTGAGATTGACGCGGATATAGCCATGACTCATGCCAAGGAAATTTCCAAGTTTCAAGTCTGGATTCCCGAAGTGACTTTGTATGCTCCCGACATGCATCCCGAGTACTTTAAAAAATTCTTAATGATCGAGCCGTTTTGGGAGGTGGAGGGTCACTACTTCAAAGATCCGCGTGTGGTGTATGAGTCTTTTACCAACCGAAGAGACGCGGCGAAAAAGGTCATCAATGAGAAGCATCCAGAGGTCGTCGTGATCGATTACAGCGAGTACCTGAAACCGATGCTGAAATCCAATCCCAACCTTTATAACAATGAATTTCACCTCAGCTATGTAGGCCACGAGGTAGTTGCCGAATTCATGAGCAAGGAACTTCGTCCGATCATCGAAAAAATCCGCTCAGAGAAAAACTAAAAATCGAAATAGATGAACCCGGTCTGAGACGCGCGTTCAAAAAAGAAAACAGAAGCCAGAGTGAATGCCACGAAGACGATACGGGCCCACATGGGTGCTTTAACGATGTATTCGTAATCTTCCTTTTTGTTTTGGAAATATTCGAAGGTCACGAGCGGAACGAGCAACGGAAGGCAATAATATCCCAGTGCCTTTAGCGTTGGTAGGGCCGCTCCGAGATCCGTCTCTTGCGACCAAGGAATGGAATGATAATAGGAAAAATGCAAAAGTCCGCTGACGATGTACACGAAAATCATAAAAACAAATCCGCCGCTCGTGGCGAAAACCGGATGGATGAAATTGATCGCCCCCGAGCGTCGGAGCCAGTCATAGCCGATAAGCGCCACACCGTGGAAAAGTCCGAACAAAATCCAGTTCCATGTGGCATCATGCCAAAGACCCACCAGCATCAAAACCATTAGGATATGAAGATATTGAACGAGTCGGGGCCAGGTGCGATCGCGAAAGGAAATAATCAGGTACTCCCGAATCCAACTGGTTAGACTGATGTGCCAGCGTTGCCAGAACTGGGAAGGGTTGGTGACGAACATGAACGGTTTGAAATTTATAACGATTTCAATTCCGAAGAGTTGAGCTAAACCCCGGGCGATGTCACTGTAACCCGCGAAATCCAAGTAGACTTGAAAGGTCGTCATAAGCCCGATCGCGAGTGTAATCCAAAGGTTGTGCTCGGGATAGATCGCGATTGTCTCAATGGGATGTCGCAAACTCTCCGCCATGAACACTTTCTTGCACAAGCCGAGGAGAATCAAAGATCCGCCAAGTTTCAATCTTTCCATTTCAAAAGGGCGCGCCTTTTGGATTTGGGGAAGGAGCCGGCGGGCACGTTCGATCGGCCCGGCTACGAGCTGCGGAAAGAACGCCACGTAAAGGGCGAAATCTATGAAACTTCGCGCGGGCGGGACACGCCCCTTGAAAACGTCGAGCACGTAGCTGATCGTCTGGAAGGTATAGAAGCTGATGCCGATGGGAACCCCGAAGTTCACGAGAAAATTGGAAGCGATTTCGTGGCTCGAAAGAAACTGGGTGCGGAAAGATTCGATGAAAAAGTTGAAATACTTGAAAAAGGCAAGCATTCCCAGGTTCGTGATGAGACTGATCGCGAGGGCGGTGAATCTGACCCGAGATGTCCGCCCGGGTTGGACGAAAAAGGCCACGCAGTAATCAATGACGGTTGATACCAATAAAATAAGGAGAAAGCGATAATCCCAATATCCATAAAAAAAATAGCTGAAGCCGAGGAGATGAAGATTCCGCAATCGCGAGGGTAGAATCCAATAAGACGTGAATGCGAAAAGGAAAATGGACCAAAAGTTGATGGAATCAAAGGGCATTCGTTACTCTAGTTCTCCCGGAATCCCTCGTTCCTTGATCAGTCGCGCCACGCGCATGACGTTTCGAGGAGCTCTGAATTTAAAAAATGCCGGGCAAATTCCGTGGATGATCGACACGACTCCGGTCCAAATCAAAAAAAGGCCCCATTTCACCGCGAACCAACCGTGTTCGCGGTAGGTTTGATTCACCTCTTGCAGATGTTCGCGCGACTTGGAAATCATAGTGGCCCGCCCCTCGAAATATTTTATGAAAATTTGCCGATTGGGCAAAGGCTTTGATCACCGCGCGTTAGATTACTTGGCTATTCGTTAACTTTCTGAATCATGTAGATCGTATATGGCTTGCCATGTAGTTCGGTTTCAAGAATCAGCTTGGCCCCGACTTTCTCGATGGCCCGGCGCGAGCGTAGATTGGTCGCGCCGATTTCAAAAATCACTTTGTCCACGAACTGAAATGCGTGGCTCAACATCAGGATTTCATTTCACCATTGTACCGGCCGCCCCAGTAGCGTCGGCTTAAAAAAGTGTACCCAATCGAGATCTGACTTTTGTCAGGCCTGAAATCATAAAATCGCGAGGAGCCAATGACAGTTCCTGTCGCCCGATCAATGACGATCAATCCACCACCTGAATTGATCGCACTGTCAAAATAGGTTTGGAAAATATCTTTCTTATAGCGATCGGGCTTTGGATGTTGCTCCCAGATCAATGGATCCGAAGCGCAAGCGAAAAGCGCATCAAAATCTTCCGGTCGAATAGGTCGAAGTTGAAGGAGCTCGCCAATCAGCGTCGGTTGAAGATCAAAAGAACTTGCCGGCATGGTGTGTTGGCATATAACCAATTTTAAGGCTCTGACAATTACTTTGGGGGGAATTCATATGAAATTGCGCACGCTCGCCGTAGGATTACTGGCTTCAATCATCTTTTTAGGCTGTGGAAAAAACTCGGAATCGGAAAAAGGCAAAGAACCATCAAATCGCGTTCAGTGGTCAACGATCCCTAGCGAATACCATCCGGAAATTCGGGATATCGAATTTCCGATTGCCGGAGTGGAGAGGGTCGACATCAACCTCTTTGGGTTCAACCGGGATGTTGAAGTGGTGTACTCGCCCGATGTTCCCCATCATACAGGTGTTCTAAGAACCTATACGGTTTGGTACGAGTCGGCCTCGTTCGGGTCATTGACCACCAACAAGAGCGGTACGGAAGTTGAGATCAGTGCTTATGGTGAATATCGCTGCTCGATTCGCACGGAGAACGGACGGATCACAAATCTTAAGGGCGGCTGTTACGTTAGGTTACAAATTTACTTGCCCGTTGGCGCCAAAGTCGAAGTTTACAATGTCGGAAACTTGCTCACCAAACGCTTCAATCCGATGAGCACGGAAAAATTTTTGAAAGAGGTGGATCGCGCGCCATTTCCAAAAGAAAAGTTTAAGATCATCGATGACTATTTAAACTCCTATACCGATACGGGAAAGCAGCCCAGTTTGACGTCCCGGCAGCTTGGCATGGTCATCAGTGAATTCCTCAGTCGTGGAGATAAATTCGAGGTTTTGCGGAAGCTGCATGTTTACGTCAGCGATCGGCAAAATCTCGGTGCCATGATCGACGAAGAATTCACCTACTTCGACCGCGAAGAAGCCCGGCGCATCGTCGGGCTTTAGTTCTGACCGCCGTTCGTGAGGTCTCGTTTGTCTGGTGTTTCTGAGAAGGTTTATTACCCCTCATCGGCCTCTATTTTAATTCCGACGTACAATATGGCCGGCTATTTGCCGCCTTTGATTGAGTCCGTTCACAAGTCGGGCGTTTATCAGCTTGTCGAAAAGATATTGATCGTCAATGACGGTTCGAACGATCAAACTTCTGAGACAATCGATAGCTTAAAAGACAACCCGCAGTTTGGCGGAAAAATAAAAGAATTGAACCTTCCTACGAATCAAGGACGCTTCTGGGCTCGCTACCTGGGAGCGAAGGAAATATCCACTGAGTGGACGCTGATGGTGGATACGCGAATAGCTCTACTTCCAGGATTTGATTCGGCACTTAAGCAAGCATTGGGGCGCGGTCATGCGGCCGTGGGTTGGGTCGACATAGATATTCATAAAAATATTTATTGCCTGTATTGGCAAAGATCCCACGAGCGAATTTTCGCAAGACATTTCTCGATTGATCGCGGACCGGAAGAACCGAACACTCTGACCTTAACGTTCGAGAACTATGATCAGTATCTGAAGGGGACAACTCTTTTTCTTTGTCGGACACGAGCTTTTATTGAGGCATGTAAGAAGTTCGAACAGTCCGATCTTAAAAGTGATGATACCTTGCTGATGAAGGAGATGGTCAAAACTGAGCCGATCTTGATCGATACCGCACTTCGATTTCGCTGGGAACCGAGATCGGATCTGGTGAGTTTTTTGTGGCGTTTAATTGATCGCGGGCCCGGATTCGTCGAGTACCACATCATTGAAAGAAAAGGACTTTTTTTCTGGGTGGTCATGACCGGATTGGTGTTTCTGTTCGCTTGGATTCTGTTAGCTGTTTATCAACCCAGTTTGGCATTAAAAGTTCTGGGCATTTCAATTGTCTTATTGGCTCTTTCCGCATTCGCCTTCGCCAAGGGAATCAAAGAATGGCTGCGAATTTGGTCTTTACATATTCTGGTCGTTTTTTCTTTTGGAATTGGTGTGATCTGGGGCCTTGTATTCGTCGGCTGGCGAGCGATTAAAACATTGTTGAAGAAGGCGAGTTAAAACCAGGGCTGAGGGTTTTTCAGGTATTCGATTTCTTCGGATGTGGATTCTCTTCCGAGAATTCTGTTTCGATGGGGAAAGCGGCCAAATTTTTTTATGGCCTCAAAGTGTTTGAGGGCGAAGTCTTCAGACAAAGTCATGAAGTTTTTTAGCTCGTCCGAGCCGGAGAGTTCCGCTTCTTTTTTTAGCCTTCGATAAGCTGAGAGCGAGATTTCTTGATCTTCCAGGCTCTCGCTGTGTTGAAAGGGTAGAAAAAGAAAAAGCTGTTCTAGAAGATGGAATTGGGTGCTTTCAGGGACCAATTCCCGCGCCAGCGCCAATGCTTTATCATCATAGGCATAGGCTTCCTTTGTACCGCGAAACGAATTACGGGGGACCTGATCATAAAGAATGACAAGGGACAAAATGCCCCGAGGTTCCTGTTTCCAGGGACGCAATTGTTCAGGCTGCGTTAAAAGCGGCGCAAACTTTGTTCGGATTTCTTGATCGTTCCGTTCATCCTTTTCGAACCAGCGTTTGACCTGAGGCTCAAGTGGCCCCCCAGTGAGCGTGTCGCCAAACCAAAATTGGTGAAATTCTTGCCATTCCATATCAATCCTTTGCTCCCAGTGGGTCGAGGTCAGGGGCCTTTCTATTTTGACAGGATGAAAAACGTTGAAAATCATAATTGATTGTAGTCTTTGCAAGTATTGGTCCTTTGTGCCTATGGTTGGCTGCTAAATTGCAATGATACGAATTCAAAATCAGAAAACCGAAAGGGAGAATATGAAAGGCTTTGTAGGCGATATCGAGAAAATGACTGAAGAGAACACGGATTTCCGTCGGGTGTTATATACCGGCAAAAACCTTCAGCTGGTCCTCATGTCGTTGAACCCTGGCGAAGAAATCGGACTCGAAGTTCATGATGATCGGGACCAATTCTTCCGCATCGAAAAAGGTAACGGCGAGGTCCTCATCGACGGCGTTAGTCATCCGGTTAAAAGTGATGACGCCATCGTGGTTCCTGCGGGAGCTGAACACAATGTGATTAATACCGGTCAAAAGCCCTTGCGTCTTTACACCATCTACGGGCCGCCCGAGCATATCGACGGGACTGTTCATAAGACGAAGGCCGAAGCGGACGCTTCCCACCAGCATTTTGACGGAAAAACCACTGAATAAGGGTTCAAAAAAGGGGGCCTCGGGCCCCCTCCAGCTTTGACATCTCGCGCATCCAGACTGTAACTATTATCCATGAAAAAAGATATCGTCCTGAGCGGCTCAACGACGTCAGGTGACCTGACCATCGGCAATTACATTGGCGCCATCACCAATTGGACCCAAATGGTGGAAGACTACGACGCCTACTTCATGGCGGCTAATCTCCATTCGTTGACCACGTACCAGGACCCGAAGGTCTTACGGGAGCGAACCGATAGCTTCTTCGCCCAATACATCGCCCTGGGATTGGATCCTGATAAATGCACTTTATTCGTTCAGAGCCATGTGCCTGAGCATTCCCAACTGCAGTGGGTCCTTTCTTGCGTCACTCCGCTGGGGAATCTCCAGCGCATGACTCAGTTCAAAGAAAAAGCCGAGAAACAAAAAAGTATCATGGCGGGACTGCTGATGTATCCCGTGCTCATGGCCGCCGATATCCTGCTTTACCAGGCGAAGTATGTTCCTGTCGGTGAGGATCAAAAGCAGCACCTCGAGCTCTGTCGGGATTTGGTCGAGTACTTTCATGCCAAATATGGCCCCGCTTTCACCATGCCCCAGCCGCTCATTGCCAAGCAGGGTGCGCGGATCATGTCGTTATCGGATCCCACAAAGAAAATGTCGAAGTCAGACACCGAAAGCGGCGGTTCGGTATTTATTCTCGATGAACCGAAAGTGATCGAAAAGAAGATCAAGAGGGCGGTCACGGATTCAGGAACGGAAATCGTTTACAACCCTGAAAATCATGGCATCGCCAACCTCATGACCATCTACTCGGTGCTCACCAAAAAAACCATTCCTGAAGTTGAGGCTGAATTCGCCGGCAAACTTTATGGTCACCTGAAAGTCGCATTGGCCGAGGTAGTGATCGAAACCTTAAAGCCCGTGCAAGCACGCCACAAAGAGCTCATGGCGGACCGCGCGCAACTTCACGCAATAATGAAGAAGGGCGCTGAGCGCGCCCGGGCCCTGGCCGGCCAGACCATGTCCAAGGTTTACGACCTGGTCGGCATTATTTACTAGTTCATTTTTTTCGCCGTAGCGGATTAGAATTGCAGTGTGCCGACGGCAAAAACTTTTTCATTTCGATTTGATATCGATACGCCAAAGTGTCTGATGGAAGGTGTTCCGCCGCTTATTGATTTGGCGGAGCGGCTCGATATTAAGTTCACGTTTTTCTTGCACGTCGGGCGGAGTATTTCACTTCGTCATCAGCTGTTCGGAAAGAAGAAGACAATTCCAAATTGCGCGGCCTCATTGCCGGCGCGAAAAAAATTGGGATTTAAGCAGTTTCTTTACACAGCTTTGATAAATCCAAAGATTGGGCCTACAGCGCCCGAAATCGTGAAAAGAATTTTTGAATCCCAAGAGCTTGGACTTCATGGGGGCACGAACCACGATCTTTGGCATCACGGAGCGGATCAGTGGTCGCGTGAGAAGATTGAGCAAGATATCAAAAGTTCATTGGCTTGGTTGGCCGATCTGGGAATAAAGGTTCAGGGCTTTTCCAGCCCTGGCTGGACCGATACTCCTCATCTGGTGCCAATTCTTGAGAATTTGGGGTTTCAATACAGGGCGGATCGTCACGGAGAGAAGGAAACGGAAGTTGTAACTGAAGGAAACCGATTATTAAACATTCCGACGAATATCGTTGGGGAACCGGGTGGCGTTGCGTTCCTAGAACACATGCGTGCTCGGAACCTGTCTGACGACGAAATTTTAGCCGATTTTACCCGGCGCCTGGAAAACATCGGTAGTTGTGCAATAGCTTACGATCACCCTTATTACGCCGGAGTATTTGAAATACCGTTGATTGAACGGCTGATAAAAATCGTTCAGGACCGCGGATTCAAAATCGTTCCTTTAGGGGAGTTAACCCGCAAATGAAGATCGCATATATTGCAAGGGACACTCTCGCCTCACGATATATTGGAAATCACATTCGACAAAATGGCTTCAGTCCGATTTGTATTTTCGAGTCCGGTCGCAAAGCCAAACAAAGAAAGTTAAAACGAATTTTCGGTGCTTCACCCATCTGGAAATGGCCTTTAAGGGTGATCGACCTTTTGTTCTTGGGTTTAATGAGCTTCCTTGACGAAAGGTATCTACAGAAACGCCTTGGCTCGCATTCGGGATTTAAACCCGATTATAGGTGCGACGATGTCAATGACGATGAGGTCCGGCAACTCTTGCAGAAAGAGACTTTTGATGTGGTGGTTGTATTCGGAACGGCGATTATTGAACCAACCACTCTTAGACTGTGTCCCGTGTTTCTCAATATTCATACGGGGATCGTGCCAAAATATAGAAATGTGCACTCTGAGTTTTGGGCGCGCCTTGAAGGTGATTTAGACCAAATAGGTTCAACTATCATGCGGCTTAACGAGTCTGTGGATGGTGGTGACATAGTCCTGCAGAGAAGATTGAAAATGGAAAGCCTTCGGACGCTTCCGCGGATAAAGCTCAACAACTTGATATTGGCTGCTGAGTTGGCGGTTGAAGCGTTGGCGAAGTTTAAACGAGGCGAGCTTAAGTTCGAACCACAATCTAATGAAGGCCGACTTTGGCCCACACCAAGCGCTCGAGAAATTTTATACTCATGGTTTAAGCTTGGAATTTAGTTTAAGTTGTCGAATCCAAATAAAGATGATCAAGGCGCCGTTAACGGTGATCACGGCATAAAGATAGTTCAGACTTTTTAAGTTCAGTAGAAACTGTGTCGCAGCTTCGGCAAGCAGAATAACAAACATTAGAGCGGCAACCCTAATTTGTCCTCGGGCGCATGCCTCTTGGACAGTCATTAGGAAGATGGAAAGAATGGAAACGTGCATTCCAGATAGAAGGAGCAAACTGAAATCAGGGGTTGTCGGCCAATGAAGAATTATTGATGTGACAAAAGGTGCGGTAAAAGCGAGAACGGCGGAAGATGCGAATCCACCGAGAATAAGAACTGGCAACCACGTCGAGATATTGAAACTGCGTCCTCGGATCTGATAGGGAAGAATCCACTGAGCCAGGATCGACACCAAATAGAACACAGCTTTAAAAAAAACGCTTGCACGGGCGAACTCTGAGAAATCGGTGCTATCCAAAGTGTGACTGAGTATCGCTAAGTCGAAATGTGGAAGTACAGCGGCAGCAATGGCGAGAAAAATGGGGGCGATAAGAGAAGGAGGATTCTCGCTTTTTGGAACTGGTGAGGAGTTCCACAAGAATGCACTCAAAAGCCAAAGCCCTGGAATATAGGAGACAAGCAATACCCATGCATATGTATCAAGCGAGGCGGCATTAGTGACCGGTAAAACAAGGAGCAAAATTTTCGTGAAGGCGACTAATAAACCCGCGCCCGCCAGGCACCCGTAAAGCCACCTGATCTGCGATTGCCCTGATAACCAGCCGAAGATCGTGGCGGCGAGCACGATCAAAACGCTGCTCTCTATTGTGAGCCCCGAGGAAATGAACTTCCAAATGAAAAGGAGAAGAAATGTAATGAGGTTTGCCGAGATGATAACTGCACGAAGAGATTTCGAAACGGGCCAAAAATTGGCGAAGTACTGTGCGATCCCGCCAAAGACGAAAAGCATTGCCGTATTAGCGAACCAACCACTGAATTTTGCGAAGGCTGCCGCGTCCAAGTATCGGGCGGCCACGACATGAAACAGATAGTTGAGGAGACCGGCGCCGATGCTACCGATTGTAAATAGAATTCCGGATCTAACTTGTGAAGAAGACATCGCCCGCTGGTTCATTTGACCTTTTAATTCTACACGTCAATAATCGGGTGAATAATCCTATCAATCAGGGTCAGGATAAAAGTCCTGGGATCTTGGGGGCGAGTCGAAATGCGATCGACACTTGCCATGCTTGTTTGCTTAGTCTGTTCGGGGCTTATCTATCTCTATCCCGGCAGTCTCGCTATGATTCGAGGACAAACGGATCAAGTTCTTAGCGATGGCACTGATATCACTGCAATGCCCTACCTTTACGATCAACTCATTCAAACCTGGCGTTCAAAACCGGAACTTCTGTTTTATGGAACGCTTTACTTGAGCGATGCGGATGGCGACCGTGGGGTCGTCATGTGGTTTTCGTGGCTGGAGAAAATGATCGCGGTGTTCACATCCTACTTCACTCCCGTGGAACAGATTTCAACTGTGGTTTCATTTGTGCTGATTATTCTCAATGGCTTGGCCATGTTTTGGCTTGGCCGATACTTGCGCTGGCCGATCTTACTTTCGGGATCATTAGGGTTTGCTTGGGCGTTTAATGCCTATGTTCGAGCTCGCGCGAAAGTTCATCCATCGCTTTCCGGAATTTATCATCTGCCACTCATTTTTCTCGGGCTTTTTCTGGTTTTGCGCGGGAAATCGTGGCGATCTTTGATCGGGGCGATGGCTTGCTTCCTTTTGGCGTCGACGGCCGCGCACTACTACTTGGTGACTATGATCTTTCTGAGCGGTTTTTTCTTGGTGTTCGCGATCATTCAACCCGAGTTTTGGCGCCAAAAATTAAGAACAAGCGTTCGTTTAGTTGTGGCCGTTTTGCCCGCGCTTTGTTTGCTCGGTTATAGCCGATGGATGGCTTTGCCCCCTGACGCGAAGATCGGCCCGGAGCAAGCGACTCATCAGGAATGGACGGGTGACGGGTCTAAACTTTCGCCCTTCATGGAAGTTTATCGTGCCTACGCGATCGATTATTTGGGTGGAGATATCAGCCTTGGTCAAGAGGGCGATCTGAATCCGGCTCGCCAGTGGGTTAACGATTACATCTTGAATAATCTCGAAAGAAGTAATTCCCACGAACGGACCAATGGGATTCGTTGGACGATACTTGTTGTGGTCGTTCTAATAATGATCATGCTGTTGAGTGGCCGAATCTTCGGCGAGCTGGGATTACGGCGGAATCTTTTGTTCTTTCTTCTTTTCGCCGGGTTTACGTTTTGGATGTCTTTGGGGCCCTACGCACCCATCCCCGAACTTAGCCCGTCTTATTGGTTATATTCTTTGGTCCCTCGAGTCCGTGTTCCCGCACGCGCGGGAATTAACGTTCACTTTGCTTTTTTAATGACAGTTGGATTCTTTCTGGCCAAATCAGGTGTGTGGAAAAAGCGGTGGATTCCTTGGGTCTTTGCCGCGCTCGTACTGATTGACTATTTTCCGTTGCAAGGCATGCCGATGGCTCCAGTACATCCGGCTTACGCTGAACTCCATCGGGAGCACGGCCGTTGCGGACCAGGTCTCTTCTTTCCTTTCATAAACCCATGGACAAGCGCTCAGGAACATTACGAACTTCTCCAACGCATGCGAGGAAGTGATTGCGTAATACTTAATCAGATGTCGGATTCACAGAAAGTGCAAAGTTTAATTCGTAGGTTTCCACCCAATGCGCGGTTTGTTTCGCTCCTGAATGCTCAGCCGGCGGTGGCGATCGATCTTGAGCGGCTCGCTCGATGTATGCCTCTGAATTGGATCGTCTTTCATCCACAGGTTCCCATCAATTGGGCATTGGATATTTGCCGGAACCTCGGATGGACATTGTCAGGTGAGGTCTGCGTATCACCGACGAGGAATCATCCGGTTTTAAATTCTCTTGAGAAATGTCTTTAAAAAATCAGCTGGCTTTCTTGTTTAAAAGCCTTCGCTGTTCTGGTTTCTGACGGCGTAGGTTTTTGACCCGGCGATATAATATCAGCGTGTCTTTTAGAAGTGATGTGCCGACATGAAAAATATGCGCGGCTTCTTTAAAGACCGATCGCTTATTCTTTAAAAAGTAATCCAGCCGTATGGGAGCTTCAAGGACTCGTCCATATCCAAAAACCTTCGCCAGTGACAGGATTTCCAAATCAAAGCCATAGCGATTGATCTCTAAATGGGGAAGAATTTCTTCAATAACTTCCCGGCGAAATAATTTGATTCCAACTTGTGTGTCCGTAACATCTACCTGAAAAAGTCTTCGCACGAGTAATTGGAAAATCCAACTTAAGAATCTCCGGTACCAAGGGTATTTCACACGCGATTGTGGATGACGTTTGGAACCGATGACCATATCGGATTCATAGAGCGCCATAAGGCCCATGAATATTCGAATCTCTTTAGGATGAATTTCCATGCCACCGTCGATAAACAAAATGTAATCCCCGCTAGCCGCTGTGAAGCCGGCTCGCACGGCGTGACCCTTGCCTTCGTTTTTTTCAATGAAGATGGGCCTTACATCAGGGTGTTTAAACGAGCGGAGCTGCAAATTCGTCTCATCGGTGCTGCCGTCGCTAACGACAATCACTTCGAAATTCGAGAAGTAATTTTCCACTTCGTCGAGCAGCAGGTCCAAATTGGAAAGTAAATTCGGAGCCTCGTTAAAAACGGGCACGACAATACTCAATCTGGACTTATGGAGATCCTTCAACCAACGCTTCACAACGAATCATTTATCGGCGGATTCGGCGAAATCATTCAGCCATACGAAGGTCCTACACCGCGCCTGTGACCAGTTCGGCGGGTGAGCTTGTCAGTGTGCGGGTCAACGAGTCCAGAATCAACCCGCTGGGGCTCCATGACGGGGTGGCCGGCTGTCGGCGCCAGCGATTGGGATCGGCGATG
Organism: Bdellovibrionales bacterium; assembly: GCA_041690295.1. GTDB lineage: Bacteria > Bdellovibrionota > Bdellovibrionia > Bdellovibrionales > UBA1609 > JALHOQ01. Next base: position 15,414 of record JAWLHR010000003.1, on the reverse strand, counting down.
AATTCATCCACCAACTCGGTATCGAAGCGCGACAATACGCAATTGGAATGAAGTCCTTCAGTGCGCTCGGTGGTGTCGCGTAAGAGCAGGCAGGGAACGCCTAAGTAGTGGCATTCTTCCTGATTGGACCCACCATCCGAAACCACATATTCCGCTTGAGCCAGCAACCGAATGAACTGAGTGAAGGTCATCCGAGGCTCCAACACAATTCCAGCGGAGCGGAGTTTTTCGCGAAGGAGCGGCTCTTTTGAAAGCTTATGCTGGGTCTGAGGATGCATGACGAAATACACTTTTCGATTTTGCGCCACCTTCAAAAGAGTTTCGAGAATGAAGCGCCAGCGACTCCGGCTGTTCAAGTTTTCATATCGGTGAAGGTTGGCGACCACGTAGGGCTCCGCCGCTTCTCCCAGCGGGTGTTTCTGCAGAACCAAACGAACGGAATCCGCGAGGGTGTTTCCCCCGGTTGAAAAGACACTTTGTTCGTAGCCTAACCGGCGCAAATTTTCCGCCGCGGAATCGTCCTGAGCCATATGAATCGACGCCAATCGGGACACCCACCGGCGGTTGATCTCCTCAGGGAACGGCGAAAAGAGTTTGCCTGAGCGCAGACCGGCTTCCACGTGCACGATGGGCAGGTGAAGGCGTCGTCCCCAGATCGCGCCGATGACAGTGGAAAGTGTGTCTCCATGCACGATCATGGTGTTGGCTTCCGCTGGAACAAATTTACGGGGACGGGCCAGCCAAGCTTTAACAAACCAACCAAACGCTTGTGAGGATGTGGATAAGTCTTTGGAAGTCCGTGTACAACGAATCAATCGATCGGGCGGGAGCTTAAAGTCTTCGTATTGTTTGATGAGATTGACCGGGCTTTGTCCCGAAGAGAGGATCCACCATTGGAAGCCGCGCTCGTCGGCTTCCACCGTGAGTGGATAGATTTTTATGAGTTCAGCCGCCGTACCGACCACGAAACATAGGCGCATGTTCACAGTGTGGCAGGTTCGACGGCAGGATCAACCGACTTAAGGTCTGGCTTCTTCTTGTTGGGTTACGGGCGCAATCAGGAAGTCATAAGCGATCGCGCGGCCACCAAACAAAAAGATTATGAAGGCGAGGAAAATGATTTTACGCATGTTACGCTGCCGCCTTCTGGGCTTGTGCCGGTTGCAACACGCCCCGTTCCGCGAGTACCGCGGTTACATTTTCCCAGAATTTCTCTTTCACCTTGTCTTCCGCCGGGCTGGTCCGGATCTTCGGGAAGGTCTGATTATCGAAATGCTCGCCGAATTGTTCCGGAGTGCAGTTCTTCACAATTTTAAAAAGAAGATTGCAATGCACGTCGGTGATTCGGTTTCTGTCTATGAGCATTTTCCGGAGCCCAGACTCGGGCGTATGGAAAAGAAAATCGTATAGGACGTATGTATCGTATTGGGACATTTAAACGCTCCTCAGCATTTTACGCACAGCTGATTAGTTCATCGGTCCACATAGACCTGGACTTTAGGCTGAAGTGTCAAAATCCTAAATTGAGACGCTAAACAACAGACAGTTTATTTCTTGAAGTCTTTGACGTCGTAATCGGTCTTAAGAGAGAGACGTTCCTGGTGGTGCTCCATCGCGTGCCGGATCAGTTCATCAAGGAGCTCGCTATAGCCCAGGCCTGTGGCTTCCCACAGCTTGGGGTACATACTGATCTTGGTGAAGCCGGGGATCGTGTTCACTTCGTTCAAGAAAACTTCACCGGTATCCCGGTCTAAAAAGAAATCCACCCTAGCGAGACCGCGCAATTCCAAGGTCTGAAAAGCGGTGACCGCCCAAGCTCGGATTTTTTCCGCCACATCGTCGTCGATTTTCGCGGGGATGATCAGTTCCGCCCCGTTTTCATCGATGTACTTGGCTTCATAGCTGTAAAATTCGTGTTTAGGGGCGATCTCACCCACGATACTGGCTTTTGGATTTTGATTGCCGAGAACGGACACTTCCAATTCCCGCGCATTAATCCCTTTTTGCACCAGCACCTTCAAATCGAAGGAGAAGGCGTCTTCAAGCGCGCCACGCAGGTGGTTTGCCTCTTTAACCTTGTGCACGCCAACGGAAGAGCCGGCATTGGCCGGTTTAATGAAAAACGGAAACGCAAAAGACTGAAGAATGGTTTTTTCCACGGCTTGCGGATTTTGCACCCAATCCGATTTACGCAGGCAAATCGTGGGGACCGTGGGAATTCCCGCCTGCGCGAGGAGCCTTTGCGTGACGTCTTTATCCATTCCGATCGCCGAACCCAAAACACCTGAGCCGACATAAGGGATCTGCGCGAGTTCAAGCAATCCTTGGATCGTTCCATCCTCGCCGTAGGTTCCGTGAAGGATGGGCAGCATCACATCCACTTGTGGTGACGGCGAAGAGACCGTGTCGACAGGCACCAATTGTTTGGAGCTCGGATAAGGGACTAAGCTATAGCCCTCCGCGGATTTGTTGAGCTTCACCAACATGGGATTATCCGATTGGGCGAGCAGCGGTGTGATATCGGGAAGCAACCATCGTCCGCTTTTGTCTATGGCGATCAAAGTGACATCGTATCGCGATTTGTCGAGAGCTTTGTAAACCGAAACCGCCGACGCGAGGCTCACTTCGTGCTCTCCCGAACGGCCGCCAAAAATCAATCCCACACGAATTTTCTTATTCATTTGCAAATTATAAGACCTTGCCCAAGACTTGGTCATCAATATAAAACGGATCCTTACGGGGCGAAGGGGGTCACGATGAATCCAAGATCGTGTTTAGTATTGGCCATAATCATATTGCTTTCTGGCTGGACGGCCGAAAGCCAGGTGATCTCCTTTAAACCTGAAATTCAACGGGGCGATCTCAGCAAACCTCAGGGATTGTGGCCGCTCCTTGGCCTGAGTTTGGGTGCAATGGATCACAATGACCGCGTGCGAACCGGCGGGGTGACATCGCATGTGAAGGTGATTGGAAGTTACAACTTCGATGAGGCGCCGTGGGTGGCGGACGCCGGGATTGGTCTTCACAATCATGTCCTCACACAAAGGGGTAAAGACTCCGATTCCATCCAATCGTTGTACACGGAAGTCGCCGCCCGTTATAAATTCGCCAATCGCTGGCAGTTCGGGGCCATCTGGAACACCTTGGTGGATAACCCCGATCGTTACCGCTCGAACACCAACAATCTGGCTTCCTTTATCGGGCTTCAAGCTCTCAAAGAATTCATAGTTTCCGATAACTACCTGGTTCGGGCCGGCGGAAGAGTCATGACCGACGTGGGCATCAGCGGAGAAACGCTGGACACGTTCATGGCGGAAATCCAGGTGAGTTTTGGCAATCATTCGAGACCGATCGCCAAGGCTCCCGCACCCAAACCGGTGGCGCCTCATCTCGCCAAACGGGCCATTCAAACGTTCGAGTTCACTGACCCCGGTCCGGTTCACTTTGAAACCGATTCCACGCGTCTGATCCCCTCATCCGAGAGGTATCTGCGCCGCTTGGCCCGCGTGATCGCGGAAAATCGCCATCTCTTCGATCGCATTGCGATCATCGGTCACACCGATCAACGGGGAACGGATGAGTACAACCTCCGCCTTTCCCACAGACGAGCCTATGCGGTGTTGAACATCCTGGCCTCCGCCGGGTTGAGCGCCAAACGGCTAGAAGCTTATGGAAGGGGTAAGATGGATCTGCTCAGCCAATTCGACACGCCCGTGGCGATGCAAAAGAACCGGCGGGTGCAGATTGAGTTTCACGGTGTAAAAAATAAGCAGGCTTTGAAAAATATTATTGATTCAGTGTCCCCTTAATCGAAGTCTTAACCTTTCCTTAACATGCAAAAAAAAGGGGCATTGGTTATATTGCGCATCAGATCAATAATTCAGGAGTCTGAATGCGCTCGGTATTCTTGTTGTTCGCACTGGCTTTGGGCCTTCCCGCGCTAGCGAAAGTCCAAGTTGTCAGAGTCGATGGATCCAGCACCGTTTTCCCAATCACTGAAGCCGTCTCTGAAGAATTTCAAAATAGTAAGCGCGGCAAGATCCGGGTGACGGTGGGAATATCGGGCACCGGCGGCGGCTTTAAAAAGTTTTGCCGTGGCGAAATAGACGTTCAAAGTGCGTCCCGGCCCATTCAAAAATCCGAAATTGAAAATTGCAAAAAGGCGGGGATCAAGTTCTTTGAACTTCCCATCGCGTTCGACGCCACGGTCATTGTGGTCAGCCCGGAAAACGATTTCCTTAAACAAATCACGGTCGCCGAGCTCAAAAAGATGTGGGAGCCAGCCGCGGAAAAAAAGGTCATGAAGTGGAAAGATGTGAATCCCGCGTGGCCGGACCAGCCGCTTAAGCTTTATGGCGCGGGAGCTGATTCAGGGACATTTGACTACTTCACGGAGGCCGTGGTCGGAAAATCCAAATCCAGCCGCGGAGATTACAGCGCCAGTGAGGATGACAATGTGCTGGTTAAAGGCATTTCCAGTGATAAAAACGCGATCGGCTATTTACCGTTCGCTTACTTTGAAACGAACAGCAAAAGCCTCAAAGCGATCCCCGTGATTTCGCCTAAGAACAAGCCGGTGCTGCCGTCGCGCCAAACCGTGGAAGATGGTTCCTACTCACCGCTTTCCCGGCCCCTTTTTCTTTATATCAGCGAAAAATCGATTCAACGGGCTGAGGTTAAGGAATTTGTCGAGTTTTATTTGCAAAACGCTCCCACCCTGGTACCTGAGGTGAAGTATGTACCGCTTCCCCCCGAAGGTTATGCCGCCGCTCGTGAACACTTGGAAAAGGGGAAGCTGGGGACGGCCTTTGACGGGCATTCTGAAGTGGGCATGAGTATCCAAGATCTGATGAAAAAGGAAAAAAAGTTTTAGTATGAGCGCGCGAGACGCCGATTCCATAGAAGCCATCGGGCTGAACAAGTTATCAGCCTTGCAACAAACACGGCTGAACGTGCGTCGTACGCGCATTTGGAAAGAACGTGGAATCGAGGCATTGCTTTTCTTGGCTGCGGCTTCCAGCGTTTTGATCACCGCTTCGATATTAACCATTCTCGTGGTTGAATCGATCCCGTTCTTCAAATCCGTTTCGGTCGGGGAGTTCCTGACGGGAACGGAGTGGACACCGCTTTTTGCCGAGCCGAAGTTTGGGATTCTTCCCTTGCTCGCCGGAACTTTACTCACCACCGTGATCGCATTGATCGTGGCGATCCCGGTTGGAACAATCATCGCGATTTTTTTAAGCGAATACGCTCCCGCACGTTTGCGTGAAACCTTAAAGCCCATTCTTGAACTTCTCGCCGCGGTCCCAACGGTGGTGTACGGTTACTTCGCTCTTTTATTCGTGACCCCGCTCTTGCAGAAAATTTTTACTGAAATGTCGGGATTCAATGCCTTGAGCGCGGGCTTGGTCATGGGATTGATGATCGTGCCCTACGTATCTTCGCTCAGCGAAGATGCCATGCGCGCGGTGCCCGCTTATTTGCGTGAAGGTTCATTCGCCGTGGGAGCCACGCGCCTTCAGACATCATTCCGAGTGGTCATGCCGGCCGCGTTTTCGGGAGTCATGTCCGCGTACATCCTGGGTATCTCCCGGGCCCTTGGCGAAACCATGGTGGTGGCGGTGGCGGCGGGACTTCAACCGAATTTCACCGCCAATCCAGTGGAACCTGTGGCCACGATCACCGCCTTTATCGTGCAAGTGAGCCTTGGTGACGTTCCCCACGGATCGATTGGTTACCAATCCATTTATGTGGCGGGTTTAACTCTCATGCTTTTGACCTTAGGGTTCAACCTGGTTGGATTCGCGCTTCGACGCCGGTTCCGTGAGGCTTATTGATGAAAACTCGCGACTCTTATCTCTACCGCCGTAAGATCAAAGATTTCATCTTTAAGTGCGTGGCTTTACTTTTACTTTTCTTCTCGCTTTGCACATTGCTGGCCCTTTTGGTGGACATGGCCCTAAGTGGCGCCCCCCGGATCTCGATTGATTTTTTAACTCATTTTCCCTCGCGGATTCCCGAGCGCGCGGGGATCCTTTCGGCCTGGGTGGGAACGCTTTGTATTATGCTCGTCACCGCACTTTGCGCGATTCCTCTTGGCGTGGCCGCGGGAATTTATCTGGAAGAATACGCTCCCAAGAACCCGCTGACGGCGTTTATCGAATTGAACATTGTCAACTTGGCTGGAATTCCCTCGATCACTTTCGGGCTGATGGCCTTAGGGCTTTTCGTCTATCGGTTTGGTCTTGGGCAAAGTATTTTTACCGCGGGGTTGACCCTTGGACTTTTGGTTTTACCCATTGTCATCGTGGCCACGCGCGAAGCTTTAAGGACCATCCCGAATCATATTCGCGAGGCCGCCTATGCGGTGGGGGCCACCAAATGGCAGGTGATTCAGCACCACCTTTTGCCTTATTCAACCGGCGGAGTGCTGACCGGTGTGATCATCTCGCTCAGCCGTGCGATTGGCGAAACCGCGCCGCTGATCACCATCGGGGCTTTGACGTTCATAGCCTTTTTGCCCACGCCGCCAGTCAAAGCGGACTTTCCATTTGTCTCGTTCGAGTGGCTCATGGATCCGTTCACGGTCATGCCCATTCAGATGTTCAACTGGATTTCGCGGCCCCAGACTGAATTTCACGTTAACGCCGCGGCCACGGGGCTTATTTTGTTATGCATGACACTCGTCATGAATGCGATCGCCATTTATATTAGGCATCGCTTTCGGAAGAGGATACGGTGGTGAGCATGGAACAGAATCTTTCGGCCAACGTGAAACAGCTCAGTTTCTTTTACGGCGAAAAACAGGTCGTAAACTCTGTTTCCATTCCCATTTACAAGAACTCCATCACGGCCTTAATCGGGCCGTCGGGTTGTGGCAAAACCACTTTGCTCCGCTGTTTTAATCGCATGCATGATCTTTACCCGGGCAATCGCTATCAAGGGGAGATCTGGCTTTATCCTGAAAATCAAAACATTTTGGATAAGGAAATCGATCCCATTGAAGTGCGCATGCGGATCGGAATGGTTTTTCAAAAGCCCAATCCATTCCCCAAATCCATTTTTGAAAACGTCGCCTATGGTTTACGTGTGCGAGGTGTGAAACGCAGGACGGTGATCGAACAGAGCGTGGAAGTCGCCCTTCGCCAAGCCGGACTCTGGAACGAGGTTAAGGATCGTCTGGATGCCAATGCCCTGGCTCTTTCCGGTGGACAGCAGCAGCGACTCTGCATCGCCCGGGCGCTCGCGACCGAACCGGAAATTGTTTTGCTCGATGAGCCCACCAGTGCGCTGGATCCAATTTCCACCGGGCATATCGAAGAACTCGCCACCGAACTTAAGAAATCCGTGACCATCGTGATGGTGACCCACAACCTTCACCAGGCGGCGCGAATTTCCGATTACACCGCGTTCATGTATTTGGGCGAGCTGGTGGAGTTTGGTTTGACCGATCAGATATTCACGAAGCCGAAGGATACCCGCACTGAGTCTTACATCACGGGACGTTTTGGCTAGAACTTCCACGCATACGACCCGCCGAACTTAAAATACGTCGAAGCGCGCCGTCGTCGTCCTCGTCATAAATCTCACCGATCACTTCTTCAATGATGTCTTCCATGGTGACAATGCCGACCAGATTCGTGCCACTGAATACGGCGGAGAGGTGACTGCGTTTTTCCTGCATCTGCCGTAAGGCTTTAAAGAGTGAATCGCTTTCCGAAACCCGGGACATCGGACGCACGATATGGGTCCACTGATCACTTCCGGACTTCACCAGGGCTAATAATTCCTTGGTGTTGATGATCCCAAAAAGTTGGCCGTCCTCGGCCATCACAGGTAGTCGCGTGTGCCCCGAGCGAAGCGCGACGGATTCAACTTCTTCCACGCTTTGAGAAAAGCTGACGTAGTCCACTTTTCCCCAGGGGAGCATGACATCACGAACCCTTTTCTTTTCGATCCCCACCAGGTTCAGAATGTATTGGCGCGCTTGCGATGAAAGTTGATCAAGCTCCACCGTGTCACTGGGTGCCGTGACTTGCGCGCGGCTACGGGGAAACAGGACTTTTAAAACCTTTTTCGTCGCCCATTCGAGAAAATCCACGATCGGGAGAAAAATGCGATCCAGAAAGCGTAACCATTTGGCGGTCCAAAGGGCGATTCGAACGGGGTTGCGAAGGGCCAGGGTTTTTGGAACCAGTTCGCCGAAAATAACGCTCAAAAAAGTGAGAGGCACGATGATGGCGGTGATGGAAATCGCTTTCGCGGTGGCGGCGCCCACGCCCAAGGTGGACTGAAAATAAGGGCTCAATGTGTTTGTGGCTTCAACTCCGCCGACCGCGGCGCCCAACATCCCCACTAAACTTATGCCCACCTGGATCACGGAGAGGGTTCGTTCAGGGTTCGCGCGCAGTTCAAAGAGAGTTTCCGCCGACTTTTTACCGGTTTTCAGCAGCTCGCGGATTTGAGGTCGAGTAAGGGTGACAAATGCAATTTCAGCGGCGGCCAAGATCGCGTTAAGGAACAAACAGACCGCTACAATCAGCCATTCCATGAAGTTTTAATTAATGGATATGAATCGCTAAGAGTCAACACGCGGCTCACAAGGAGCGGCATACGGAATAGGAAATGACCATGGTCTGGGGTTTAAGCGCGGTCAGTTTCGCGATTAATCGCCCGTCAGAGGTCATACGCACTTGGTCTTCAAAACGTTCGTTTTGGCCGATGAGCGCGTTATCTTTGAACTCATACTTTCGTATGATATGAGAACCGGAGTTGTTTAACGCGTTTGATCCCGGCAACATGACTAATTTGTAGAGTTTTAGGTCACGTTGAACTTGCATCCGGGAACGCACACCCACCATTTCACAGTTCCAAACTCGGTTTTGGGCTGAATCCCGGTCGGATTGGGAAAAACGGGCGTTTGCAAAGTCGCGCTCAAGGTCAAGTTTTCGCTGGGGGCTGACGTACTCCAACGAGATCTCATTGGCCCGCGCGGTTGCGATCGAAAAGGTCGCGATAAAAAGAAGTGAGATCCGTCTCAAAAGGTCATCCATGATGGGCCACCAAGTGAGCAAGGGTGGGACCAGTTTCTAATCCCATTAGTTCGCCGATGGCGGCGCCCCCATGTACTAATTGCAGTCCGGTGACGTTTTTGCGCTTGTCTCACATTCATACGGGACGCCAAAACCTGTAGAAGATTTTTGCGATTTTTCCGAGATTTTAGGGGCCGGTCGAAACGACGATAAGATCTTTGTCGAAATATGGGGGGAACCATATGGATGCTGTACTCAGCTTCCTGAATAACTATAAGATCATCGACGGATTTATTGTGGCCGTCGGTATGTTCGGCTTGTACCTGGTGTTCGAGCGGTACAGAGCGCTTTATATCGACTATGCTCTGCCCACGGGCCCGTTCATGAAACAGGTCATGAGCCTAATTGAACAGGACAAAATCGAAGAAGCGATCACCTTTTGTAGCGCCAATGAAAAGAAGCCGCTGGCCTATGTGACCAAGCGGATTCTTGAGCGTTCCGACCGGGATGATTCCGCGATCGAAAGCTCGCTGGACATCGCCGCGGCCGAAGTGGCGCCCCGTCTGCAAAAAGGCCTTGGGCACTTGCAGATGGTCGCTAACGTCGTGACGTTGATCGGTCTTTTGGGAACCGTTGTCGGTCTGATCACCGCGTTCCGCGCGGTCAGTTTCGCCGACGTCGCTCAAAAACAAACCCTGCTGGCGGAAGGTATTTCGATCGCGATGACCGCGACCATGCTGGGTTTGATGTTCGCGATTCCGGTTATGATTTGTTACTCGTTCCTGCAATCCAAGCAGAGCGTGCTGTTCAACGAAATCGATCAGTGTTCGCAAAAAGTGATCGAAGCTCTGAAGAGCCGGATTTACATGCCTTATAAGGGGCTTACGGCTTATCCGAGCAATTTGAATATGGATGGGATGACTGGCGGTAAGAAAGCTGTTCCGCCGCCGGCGAAGGCTTCCTAATGAGATTGCAACGGACCCGAGCGGGCGACGCCACATTCGACCTCAATCTGGCGCCGATCCTCGACATTATTGTCGCGATTGTTCCCCTGCTGCTGCTCAGCGTGGCTTTCGTGCAGGTGAAAATGATCGACGCCAACGTTCCGCAAGTCGTGGCGGAAGCCATGCAACGGGCCAATGAAAAATCGGAAACAACCGTCGGTTTGAAGATCTCCAAGCAAAAAGGATTCGTTTTTGAAGTGAACAAAAATGGAAAGGTCACGCCACTTCCGGTGGCTAACAGCGCCTCCGGATGGGATTTGGAGAAACTCCAAGCCGTGGCATTTCAGGTGAAAGAGCAGAACCCGGAAGTCTTCCGGATCGACTTCGCTCCAGCTACGGACGTGAACCTGAACGAGCTTGTGCAGGTCATGGATAAAATCCGCCGGACTCCGGATTCACGTAAGATCAAGTTCGTTGATCCGGCGAATGGGCAACAGATTGAAACGGAATTGATGTTTCCGAATATTCTGTTCGCCAATGTGATCGGGGATTGAAGAAATGAGACGCAGAGGATTCGCCAAATATCAGGATAGAAGATCCGCGACGTTCAAGATTCAGATCACGTCTCTGGTCGATATGTTCGTTATTCTTCTCGTGTTTTTGCTGAAAAGCTACTCCACCAGCCCCGTGAATATTACATTAAAAGACGGACTGCGGATTCCCGAATCCACTTCCACCACCGACCCGGTTGACGTGGTGAAAATGGTGGTGGCGCAGGATGGTGTCTTCGTCGAGGAAAAGAAAGTTCTTGAACTGGAAGGCGGACAGGTTCCCGCCGCGCAAGTTGATAAGAATGACTCTTCTTTCATCCGTTCTTTATTCGAGGAACTTGATGCCCGCGCCAAGCATGCGAAGAGCATTCAGGAAGTGAACGACGCCTTTGAATTCGATGGACAAATCCTCTTGCAGGCGGACCGTGAACTTTCCTATGAGGTACTGCAAAAGATCATGTACACCTCGATGATGGCTGGTTACGCCGAAGTCAAACTGGCCGTCGCTCAGAAATAATTCCAATTTCAGTGACAAGATTGGGCACTTCCTAACCGTCCAGCTGGCTTGAGTTTTACCCCACCCGGGTCCTGGTTTTGCTTTAGGGTCTGCCCGTATGGGTCGGTCCATATTTTCGACATTCTTGGTTCTGACTCTTTTGCTGTTTCAAGCGTCATGCGGAAACGACAAAAAGAGCGCACCCGCCGCGGAAACCTTGCCACCGTCCGTTGAGTTCGCGAGCGGAGCATGGTCGGTTGAATCCGTCCGCTTGGATTGCGGTGAAAAGCAATGTCCCGAAGCCGTCGGGATGCTGGTCTTCGTGGGTCCTCAACAGGAAAATGGCTTGATCCCCATTCGCCGTTGCACGGCTTTTTTGGTCGCCCCCAACCGAATTGCCAGCGTGGGCCATTGTGACCGATCACGGACTTTCACGGGTTATTTCATCACTTCATCCAGCGGTGGTCGTCACGTCCGCAAGGTTATGGGTGTGGCCTTTAAAAAATTCAGCGCCGGTCACGGCGAATTTGAATCGGGGCGACCGGACATCGGACTCTACGATCTTGAATCACCGATATTGAACATCCGGCCTTTTGAGTTCGCCGAGGCCTCAACGAGCACTGATTTTTCGAAACTGATCGGCTATGTGGTTAACCGGTCAAGCGATGCGGATAACTTTGCTCACTACACAATCGAAACCATCGAATGCCGCGTCCGCAAGCACCGCGCGCTTTTTCCGTTTGATCTCAGTGAGAATCCGGACGTGATCACGGGGTTCGGATGTACGTCCCGGCAAGGGAATTCGGGGGCGCCGCTTTTCGCGCCGGGAAGTTGGCGCGTCCAGGCGATATTGCAAGGATCCGGCGATCGCAAAGCTTTCGCTGAGCAGGTCCGGCGTAAGCATGGCCGATCGCTCTTTCGCTATGAAGATCATCAAACGGTTACGGCCACGAACGCGCGATGTTTTCATCCGGTCAATCCGGCTCAGTGCGTGGCGAATGAATCCACCGTCGCACCACAACGGTTCGCGAGATTTCAGCAGATCGCGGCGGAAAACCTTCGCGAGCGACAGTTGGAAAAGGGCGGCACCGAAGGTGTTCGGTACAAGGCTTTCGTTTATCAGATGAAAAATTCGGATGAGGGACACCTTCGGTTTGAAGTTTTCCATCTGCCGATTTGTCGGACAGCTTCAAAAACATTGGATTCCGTGGAATTTGTCAGTGAATGGATCGAACTGGCTTTTGATGAATGGGCTGAACTAACAGTTCGTGAGCTGGGTCAGAAAACTTCCACCGCGCGAGTTCAATCCCGGCACGGAGATCGCCTGTCATTACAGGCGGATTGGTCCAACGGTTTTGGCCCACTGATTCACGAGCAAGACCATCCGCGCCGCCGCTTCGGCCGAAAATTCGCCATTGATCTTCCGGCCTGCCCCTAAGAGCATTTTCATTTGCTATTAGTTGATGCCCACGGTAGCAATTAAAGAACATGTTCAGTCTACTTTTGGATTTCTTTCATAATCTTCCAACCTATTTGCACATGTGGGCCCTCGATTATGGATCGGGCCTATACATAATTTTGTTCTTGATCATATTCGCCGAGACCGGATTGGTGGTGACGCCGATTTTGCCGGGCGATTCTTTATTGTTCGCGACTGGCGCGCTGATGTCCTTGAACTTACCGGGTGTTGATATTTGGGTGATGGTCCCGCTGTTGATCGTAGCCGCCGTTCTTGGTGACTTTGTGAATTATCATATCGGCCGCTGGGTGGGTCCGATGATTTTTAGTCGGGAAGTCCGTTGGCTGAATCGCAAGCACTTGCTTCGGACTCAGGAGTTTTACGAAAAGCATGGCGGTAAAACCATTGTTTTGGCTCGCTTCGTTCCGATCGTGCGGACCTATGCTCCGTTCGTGGCGGGAGTGGGCGCAATGGATCGGCGAAAGTTCTTCTTTTTTAATGTGTTCGGTGGAATCGCCTGGATCTCTTCGTTTACGATTCTTGGATATTTCTTCGGTAACATTCCGGCCGTGAAGTCCAATTTCCAATACGTGATAATGGCCATCATTATCGTCTCGGTTCTGCCAATTGTTTTCGAGTTTGTCCGTGCCCGCCGTGGCGGCACCGTGCGGACAAATTGATTGGCACTTTTCATTCAAATCATTCAGGCGTTTTCCGGCTTTGAAATGGCTCCGGTTAAGTTTGAGACACGGGCGATCTCATTGTGAGAGGCATTTTAAATTGGCTGGTAATCCCACGTAACTCAAAACAAAATCAAATATATGGACGTTGGTGGAAGGTGGCGAGGTTTCGCGCTCACTATATTGGTGTTTTTTCTCGTGGGATGCACGGGAAGCGTAGGAAAGGGCCGCAAGGCCGGCTCTTCAGAGCCGACTCCGATCGATCAGGTGCCGAATATCGCCAGTTGTTTAGAGGGCGCCGAAAAACTGATCACCGTTTCAGGTGTTTATGATTCCCAAAAGTATGCGCCCGACGTCGAACCCAATTTGAAATTCGATGCCCGCGAGGCCACCTTCATTTATCCCGAAATCTTTTCTCACGCCATGGTGACCCTCGGAAAAGGTCAAGATCCGAGCCCCAACATGTGTTGGGTCGGCGGCTATTTCACGTCTTCTTTGAGCTGGCACGGGCTCGATGTTTCCTGGGAGGTAAGCAAAAAGGGACCCGACGATACGGAAGAAGATCGTGGCGAAATGAACAATACGACCTCGGCCACGACTTACCATGAAGGAATGGTCTGGAGTGGAATCCACGTTTACAACATGCACGATGGAATTCGTACTACAAATTCACCTAACTGGACGGTTCAACATGTCTGGTTTGAGTATATTCGGGACGACTGCATTGAAAATGACAACGCCTACTCCGGTACCGTTTACGATGTGCTCTTAGATGGTTGTTACACCGGAATCAGTGTCAAAGGTGGCGATGGAGCCGGTCAGACAATCAAGATGGATCGCGTTCTTTTGCGCATGGAACCCATGCCGTATCCCTACAAATGGGACGAGAAGGACGATCCAGTGGTGAACGTACCCGGCTTCTCAATGCCGTTTGGCCACGGTAGCGTCTTTAAGGCCGATGAAGATAAGCTACCCATGTATTCAATTACCAACTCGGTCTTTTTGCAGGAATATGATGCGGAGAAAAGATTTTTTCCTCCGAAAGAAAATGTCGCTCAATGCGAGAACAACATAATCATTTGGCTTGATGGTCCGGCGACCGCGCCCACCCATCTACTGACCGATTTCCCAGGTTGCTTTCAACTCATCACCGATCGCGAAGAAGGTCTTGCCCTTTGGAAAGAAAAAGTCGCGGACTGGCACGAACGTCACCCGGATGTGGGAGCTCTCAGAAAGCCCGCGAATCCAGGCGAATATCGTTGGCCGAGATTCTGTCCGGACGGATACATCCTCGTTCCAGGTAATGCGGAATTGGGGACGAGCGATTTTTGCGTGATGCAGTTCGAAGCCAAAGCGTGGAACGACGCCAATGAAGACGGGGTGATCGACGCCGGCGAAATCGATGTCAATGGTTGCGGAGATTGCTCGACTGATGATTGGGCGACTATTCCGACCTTTAAACCGGTTTCAATTGCGGATGAGAAACCTTGGCGACGAATTTCACAGATTAAAGCCCGCGAGGCTTGTGAGGCTTTGAACCATGAAGGTGAAAGCCGATATGCGCTCATTTCCAATCCGGAATGGATGACCATAGCTCGAAACATCGAAAACCAAGACATCAATTGGACCGGTGGCACGATCGGTAACGGATCTCTTTTCCAGGGCAATATTGGAGTGACCTCGGACAGTAGCTATAACGGCGCGAATCCTGAAGGTGGTACGGGACGCGACACCAAAGCCCGACACGTTCTTAGCAATGGCAAAGAAATCTGGGACCTTTCCGGTAATGTTTATGAGTGGCTGGACTGGTTCGTGACTCCCGCCAATAAAGCCTATTTTTCAGGTGATGGGGGACCGACGAACGCACATTTTTTAGAATTTAATGTTCTAGACACTCTCATTGGGCTCGCCGATGAAATGTTCCCCAATTCCTGGCGGCCGACCAATCCTAACTACGATAGTACTCAAGGTATAGGTAAGTATATGGCGGGTAAGAGCACCACCGGAGGTGCCGCCCGCCGGGGCGGCAATTGGGGCGGGCCTGAAGATCCCGAAGATAAAGAGAATTTTGGAATATTCACCCTCTATTTGCATTCGGAACCCACAGGCTCGTCCAATACCATCGGCTTCCGCTGCGTTTATCGATTGTAAGTTGAACGTTCCGACACATAGCTTACATTTTGTACCGGACACATAGTTTACACTTTTTGGGCATAGGAGGAAGGTCTATGCCCTGGAGGGAGTGTAGCGTC
>JAWLHR010000002.1:0-251415 GCA_041690295.1 Bdellovibrionales bacterium | reverse complement strand
CTTGTCATGACAGAATCTCCTATTTCTCTTATCGGAAATCCTGCCGAATTGTTTCAAACTGAGACGTCTAAACTATCCAGTCCGGCGCCCGCACTCCAGCCTTAAATGCACACTGGACCGACTCTTCGAGTTCTTGATCGAAAAGGAAATCATCTCGGAGTCACCGCTCAGAGAAATTTATTACAGAAGAACTCCGCCTGATGCTATCACACGGAACCACCTATCGCCGCACGAAATTGAAAAACTGCTCGACGCTGCGAAGAAATACTCTCCAGGTTACCTTTATCCGATTCTTAAGCTATTCGTGGAGACTGGCGCGAAGGTGACTGAAGTCGTGGATCTGAAATGGAGCCAAGTTGATTGCATCAAACGCACGGTCCACTTCATGGGTACAGAGAAAAGCCAAGGGCGCCTTTTGCCGATCTCAGAAGAGTTGGCCGATATCCTTTCAAAGAAGCGCAAAGAAACTGGCCACGTGTTTAAAACTTACTACCGTGAACCGTTCACACGCACGAAACTCAGCATCGCCATCAACGAGTTTAAAGCGCGGAGCCACTACAAGCGCCCATGGAACCTCCTTGATCTGCGCCACTCATTCGCCGTCAACTTTCTGGCTAGCGGCGGCAGCATGCAGGAATTGCAGTTGCTCATGGGCCACTCAAATGTATTCGAGACACGACGACTATATGGCGGCATCAATACGGAAACCACAGGTCTTCAACCAACACGGTGAGCTTTTCCTTGTTGTTCGTTTCAATTTGCCTTGAAAGACGGTCAAAGTACTTAGAGTTTTTGCAGTGATCAAAAATCTGTTTGGGCATTTTCGCAACGACATATTTTGTCCGCTCCGTAAGCAAATCCTTTATTTGTTTTTTTGCCTCTTCCAATAAGGGCTGATTGCCTGTCCACGGATCAGCGCCAAGGAACTTGCTTGCCGTGACGCCTTCAGTTTCTACAAGATCCTCGAAATATTTTTTCTTCTCTTCGTCATTGCCTGACTGGTAACCATCCCACTCAATAACGACCCTCACTTTGTTTGCCAGTTCATCATAGACATCTTTAAAAAACTGTTGATCGTCGTAATGCATTAATACCTCCCTCAATTTTTATTGAGTCCTTCATCGTAAACATCGACTGCAAGTTGCAGCGATTTTTGTGTGAGTGTAAGGACCCGATGGCCGTTTTTGATCAGATTTTCCGAATTTTCTGAATTTTTATGGCACTGGTTTGGCACTGTTGGCATAAAAACGGATTCCATGATGAAAAGACTAGAGCATTCCTCGGATCTTGTTAAAGATCCAAGGAAACAAATAAAACCACTGGAGGTACCCTGCAACTAGGACAACAAATGCAACGAAATTGCTTGCGATCAGCGAACCCTTCTCAGGCCAAACATATGGGCCGATCACTGTAAGTAAATAGTTTTAAGGCAACGCGATGGGCATGGCCAAGAAGTTCAGCAAAGTAATCGGACCAATTCCGCCTTCAGGGCCAAACCGCATATAACCAATATTTGCCCATATCAAAAGCCCAGCCCCTGCGATCCAGTAAAGAAAAGTTAATATCAAATGTAGCGACATCTAAAACCTACCTATTTCTAATTGTGTCTCGAACGAAGCTATGACAATTGTTGAAAATTGGATCATAGAACCTTCTTTCGTTCTGCCGCGCCCAATCCCTCATGCGCTGGTCTTGTTCTGGTGTAGAATCCTGGTTTGGTCCACACGTTCCACCTGAATCATTTGGATTATTTCTACCAGGTCCCCAGAAACCGCTTTCTGGTCCCCATGAAATGGTATCACCTTCTGGAAACCTGATGTAGGAGTGATCAAACATGGGCAAACCTTGAACTGGCCTAGTGCAAACCTGGTACAAACCGCTTGGATCAATAAAATTAATCGGATCTGACAACACATACCCATACAGATTCGTATCCCCACCCGCGAACAGAATCGGGTCCTTACTCGTCCACCGCCCGGTCTCAGCATCATAATCCCGTTCGCCGAATTGCACAAGGTTGGTTTCGCTATCATAGACCCCTCCTGCGAAGCCGAAGGGCTGATCCAAAGATCCTGAGCTAAAAGTGATTGTCCCAAATTCATCGTAGTCTCGACGAAGCTGAACACTTCCATCAGAAACCTTGACGATTAGTCGTACTGATCCACGGTGATCCGTTAAAAATTGATAACTATTCGTGCCATCAGTGTAATAGTCTGGCACGTGAGTTCGAGAACCGTACACAAACATACGCTTTACGGTATTGTCCGGATTCATCTCACCGATAACCTGATACTGACCGTTATAAAGATATCTCCCAGTTTCAGTATTCGAGGACGATCGCATCACTCGTCGCCCCAGCAGATCGACAACATAATCCACATCCATTCCACCTGATATCGAGGCGGATAGCATATGGCCAAATACATCGTAAGTGTAATTAGTCGTAATGCTGGTTGAACTATTAGTTCGCGAAATCATCTCCCCATTGTCATTGTAGGAAAATGAAAGCGTGTTCCACGTCAAGATACTGCTCGGGAACCGTGCCCGGGCACGGTTCACCCCACACAATTCACCGAATAACTTATGTTCGACCACTCGATCTGGATCGCTTCGCATGACGTAAGTCATAACCACGGCCGATTTTGCTATGGCAGATAGATTTCCGCTGAGGCCGCGAGAGATGCGCTTGCGGGCTGAATTCACCCTTCACAAAGGAAATACCCCTATGAAACAAATCACCTTATTTGCATTCATTTTCCTTAGCCTGACCGCTCATGGGAAGAATGTTGAAATTCAAATGAAAAACAACGGTGCCGATGGAATGATGACCTTTGAGCCCGGATTTATACAAGTGCAACCGGGAGACACTGTCACCTTTGTGCCGACCGATAAAACTCATAATTCCACATCCGCCGTGGTCCCATCCGGTGCGAAAGGTTGGACGGGGAAAATGGATGAGAAATTAACCGTCAAATTGGACAAAGAAGGTGTTTACATTTTTAAATGCGATCCCCATCTGCCCATGGGCATGGCCGGCGTGATTCAAGTCGGAAAACCTACAAATCTTGACGCGGCCAAAAAAGAAGCCGAGAAAATGGCGAAGAATTTCGCCATGAACAAAGATCGCCTTGCCAAATATCTGGCCTTGGTCAAATAGATTGGTCAATGACCTCTGCTCTATGGCTGGCCGGTTTCCGTCCTTTGTTTTTACTCGCTTTGATTTCCGGTGTTGGATTTCCCATTGCTTGGGGTCTGATCTATTCCGGCCGCTTGCAATTGCCGGCGGCCTCACTCCCGCTCACCCAATGGCACGCGCACGAAATGCTTTATGGATTCGGTTGGGCCGTTCTGGGCGGGTTTTTACTCACCGCCAGTAAAAATTGGGTCAAAATCCGCGGCATCCACGGACCTCCGCTGGCCTTGATCACTGCCGCGTGGATTTTAGAACGGCTTGTTGTGCTTCAGGCCGCTCGATTTCCCGAACCGCTCCGGCTGATTTTGCTCAACGTCTTCATCCTCGCCTGCGCCGACTACGTCCTTTACTCCCTGATCCGCTACCGCAAGCAGGACAGTTTTAAAGACAATTATTTTTTCATGATCGGACTTCCGATTTTTCTGATCGCCAAAAACATGATCCTTTTTCAAGAAACCTACGCCGATGGCGTCGCTCTCAGCGTTGGCCTTTATCGCCTCGCCTTTGCCGTGATGCTGGAGCGAACCACGACCCAATTCATGAAGAACGCCCTGAGTGTGCACCTCACGCGAAACGCCCGGTTGGATACGGCAATTAAATTTTTGGTCTTGGCATCGGCGTTCTCAAGCTTTTTGCCAAGCCTTCCCTCGGCCCTCCTGCTTGGGGCCACGGGAACACTGATGTTCGCACGGTATTTGACCTGGTCGCCGCTCGCGGGTCTTAGCAATTTTGGAATCGCGATCATGTACATCGGTCATCTGGGATTGATTTTTCACTTCCTCTTCGAGGCCGTGAAGGTCGGTGGAGTTTATGCCGGCGTGGGCACTTTGTCCCTGCACGTATTCACTTTTATTTGTATGGGTCTCATCATCCCGGGCATGCTCCTTCGCATCTCCCACGGCCACACCGGGCGAACCATTCGCTTCACCACAAGCGATCGCCTCGGCTTTTTAAGTATTTTCCTCGGCGCGATCGCCAGACTGATTCTCACTCAAGTCTGGCCGCAGTATTACATGAAGTGGATTCTCCTGTCGGCCATCGGATGGGCGCTCGGATTCCTGATCATCGGCACCCGAATCGCCCCCTTCCTTTGGCAACCACGTGTGGATGGACGAGTTCACTAACTCATCATCAAAACATTAGCGTCGTTTGCAAGTAATAAAAGTAGGCCTGATCGGGCCCACCGTTATCTTTTAAATAGTCTTCCGGTTGCACCCGGGCGGCGCCGCCTTCAAGAGTCAGATTATCATCCACTTTATAAGCCACCACAAAATCAATCTCGGTGGCGATCGCCGAGGATTCGCCCGTCGTTCCGTAAGCCGTGCCATTGAATTTATATGCCGGTTGGCTCGTCTCTTGCCGTTCAAAGACATGATAGTCCAGGGCCAGCGTCAAACTATCGGTGGGTTGACCCGAAAGGCGCGCATGGTAGCCCTTGATGTTCCGTCGCGAAAACAAATCCGCGTATCCCAACCACTTATGTCCCGTCGGAAAGAGCTGATCGAAATTCGCCGTGGCGTAAAAATATTCAACCGCCAAGCGAAGCTTCGCGGCCTCGAGAAACGTGTAACCCAACTCCACATCGAATTGATGTTCATCCTGACTGCCCACACCTTTAACGTTCTCAAGTGTGGCTTCCACCCGATAATCAAAGCGCTCCACCGGCGACTTAAGCCGCAGTCCATAGGCGGTCGTACTTGTTTTGGGATTCACACCGCTATCGTTGAGGTGAAAAACATAAAAATCCGCATGACTCAAATAATCAGAAAACCGATTGGCGAAATACAAACCGGAGAAATCGCGATCTCCTGCGGCCGCCGAGCTGACGTTACGGTCCACCACCATTGAGTAAAATCCATCAATCCGTCCCCACTGATGCTTGTACTCCGCCAGAACAAGGTCAAATGATCGCCCAACATGACTCCAGCCCACACCGCCGACAAGCAACTCGTCTCCGTAATTTAATTCCTTTCGACCCAGCAGAATCGATAACTCTTCCGAGGTCGAATAGGAGAGAAAACCCTGATGGATATCAAGGCCGGTGTCATGAGTCGCGCCACTTGTGTTCATAGCCGTGTTGGCGCCGGCGCCGGTGGGAACAAACTCCGGCTCCCCCCAGATTTTGGTGAACTGGGGTTGAAAGAACAAACTGGCCTTTTCATTGGCTTTGAATTTGGCGTCGATCCGAAGACGCGAGCCAATATTATCGGAGTAATCTTTGGTGGCTTGATTGAAGTCCGCGTTATCGCGAAATTCCGCTCGCACACGCGCTGACCCACCGATTTCAATCCGATCCGTGACAGCCCAGACCGGACCGCCCGCCAACACCAAAAAAATCCAAATCGCTCGATTCATTTTCCCTCCTAAGAGCATCCCATCGAGTTTCCACAATTTAGGCACCGGTAACAAGTTCCATTTCGAACCGTGACGTGGCCGCATTCATTGCATAGTGGCGCGTCACTCATGACGGTCGCGAGAGCCGTGGCGTTCGGTTCCGTGGGGTGGCCCGCGGAATCCGGTTTCACATGGACCAATTCCGTTTTCCCCAAGTACTCAAAGGCCAACAGCCGGAATATATAATCCAAAATACTCGTGGCTTGTTTGAGATGGGGATGATCAACAAAACCCGCCGGCTCAAACCTCGTGAATACGAACTTTTCAACAAATTGCTCCAAGGGAACGCCATACTGCAGTCCAAGCGAAACCGAAATCGCGAAGCAATTGAGCAAGCTTCGGAACGTTGCGCCTTCTTTATGCATATCGATGAAAACTTCACCCAGCGTACCGTCCGCGAACTCACCCGTACGGACATAGACCTGATGACCACCGACCCGAGCCTCGATCGTTCGGCCGTTTCTCTTGTACGGTAACTTTCGTCGTCTTCCGGGCGTCAACTCCGCTGACGCTTCGGCTTTTTCTTTCTTGGCGCTGTTCAAAGGCTGGCTCAGTTTACATCCATCGCGGTACACGGCGACCGCTTTCAAACCGAGCTTCCACGCCTGAAAATACAGATCCTCGATTTCCTCGACGGCGATCTCATTGGGGAGATTCACCGTCTTTGAAATCGCGCCGCTCAGAAACGGTTGCGCCGCCGCCATCATTCGCAAATGTCCCATGGGCGAAATGTGTCGTGTTCCCTTTCTCCCACACCGGCTGGCGCAATCGAAAACCGGCAAATGTTCGGACTTAAGATAAGGCGCGCCCTCAACAGTCATGCGACCGCAAATCACATCCGACGCCTCCTCAATTTGTTCCGCAGTGAATCCCAGGGCTCGAAGGATTGACTTTTCCCCCGAAACTCCCAAGCGTGACAGAGTTTCCTGACCGAGCACCCACGCCGAAACCGCGGCGTTAAGGTCCGTGGCCGAGGGCAAAGCCGCTTCGATGGCTTGGATATCCGCTTTGGTCAGACCGCGATCGAGAAGCGATGGCTCGTTGATGTGAGGCGCATTCTTCAGCGTTTGCGTGCCGGTGGCATAAGTGACGATCGCATCAATCTCATGATCGGAATATCCGAGTGAACGCAACGCAAGAGGTACGGACTGGTTCACGATTTTCAGATAACCGCCGCCACTGAGTTTTTTAAACTTCACCAATGCGAAATCGGGTTCGACGCCGGTGGTGTCGCAGTCCATGAGCAACCCGATCGTGCCGGTCGGGGCGAGAACCGTCACTTGAGAGTTTCGAAACCCATGCCGGCGCCCCAAGGCCAAAGCTTCGAGCCACGCCCGCCCGGCCTCCGCCCGTAAATTTTTGTCCACATAGCGATCGGAAAGCGCATTGGCCTTTTCCAAGTGACGCTCGATCACCCGCAACATCGGTTGCGCGTTCTTCGCAAATCCGGCGAACGCACCTTTTTCCGCCGCAAGCAACGCGCTCATGCGATAGGCTTCGCCGCTGATGAGCGCGGTGATCGCTCCCGCCCACTCGCGACCGGCCTCACTGTCATAAGGTAATCCTTTGATCATCAACAAAGTGCCAAGGTTCGCGTAGCCCAGTCCAAGCGGCCGAAAATCGTGGCTATTGGCCGCGATCGCGGCGGTGGGATAACTCGAAAAATCCACCAGAATGTCCTGAGCGAGAATCAGTATCCGTACACAGTGACGGAAACTCTCAACATCGAATCGGCCTTCGTCATCCAAAAATTTGGTCAGATTGATCGACGAAAGGTTACAAGCCGAATCATTCAAAAACATGTACTCCGAGCAGGGATTGCTGGCTTCAATCGGCCCTGACTCCGGACAGGTATGCCATGCATTGATGGTGCTATGAAACTGAAGCCCCGGATCCGCGCAGTGCCAGGCCGCCTCGGCGATCTTGCGCCAAAGTTCACGGGCCCTGTACGTTTGCACAACTTCGCCGGTGGTTCGCGCGGTGGTGCGCCAGACGTCATCGTTCTCAACCGCTCGCATGAATTCATCGCTGACGCGAACGGAGTTATTGGAGTTTTGCCCGGACACGGTTCGATAGGCCTCACCATTGAAATCCGGGCTGAAACCGCCGTCCACCAGGGCTTTGACCTTTTTCTCCTCGCGCATTTTCCACGTGATGAAATCCTCGATTTCGGGATGATCCATATCAAGGCAAACCATCTTGGCGGCCCGCCGGGTGGTCCCGCCCGATTTGGTGGCGCCCGCGCTGCGATCCAAAACTTCCAGGAAGCTCATCACACCGGAACTGGATCCGCCGCCCGAAAGACGCTCGAACCGACTGCGCAATCTTGAGAAATTCGTTCCCGAACCTGAACCGTACTTGAATAAGCGCGCTTCATTTTTGATGAGATTATAAATACTCATCAAGTCATCATCCACGCTTTGGATGAAACAGGCCGAACATTGAGGATTCTTATAGGCTTCCGAGGTTCGCTCGATCTGACCGGTGCGGAAGTTCCAAAAGAAACTTCCCCCTGAGCCGCCGATTCCATATTCGTGGTGCAAGCCACAATTGAACCAAACCGGACTGTTGAACGCGCCTTTTTGCTGAAGCAAAATGTGAGTCAATTCATCTTCAAAGTTCCGCGCGTCTTCCGAGCTTTTAAAATATCCAAGGTCCACGCCGGCCTTGCGAATCGTGTGAGCCACTCGATAAACCAGCTGACGAATGGAAGTCTCATGACCCGTACCGGGCACGCCCGAGCGTCGAAGATATTTGCTCGCGGCGATGTCCACGGCCAGTTGACTCCAACTCTTTGGCGCCTCGAGATCGTTCATTGAGAAAACATCGGAGCCATCGGCGTCTTTCACCTTACTCTCACGCTTCACCCACTCGACTTGATCGTAGGGCGACACATCCACGGGCACGAACTTGCGTTCGACTTTCAATCCGCGTCTGGCGCGGATTCGTCGATCTGAATTTTTTTGGATTTCTAAAGTGGGCATGAAGAGTCTCCTTGATGATGAGAAAACGAGACCAGGAATCTCACTCAACCGTCAAGAAGCTCATGGTCGAGTTTTAAATCGTGCGCGATATGATATAAATCATAAGCATTTAATCAACGAAGACGTTATGTCTCCGCCAAGGGACAATATGTCTCGAATTCCATAACTCATTCGAAATGGAATCGAGGCAGCGATCTTGCAAAAGCCGGAATAAAAAAAAGAGGGCACACCGCATGAATGATCAAACTCGACACCCGCACGCCGAAAATATTCCAGCCGGACAAAAACTTTTCGACCGGCCGTTTCTTTGGTTGATCGTCGGATTTCTCACCATGCTGATTTTTTATACGGTGTGGGGGATTTTCGAGATCCTCAGTCTGCCGAAAGCGCCTCTCCCTTAACCGAGACGATCCAAGGAGGATTCCGCGATGAGCGATCACGAAAGTATGCATTCCTCGATCGTTCCCCCGACGGGGATTTGGTGGAAGGATGTGCCGAAACAGGAAAAACTATGGATCACCATCGCCTTCATATGGTGTTTGATTCTTTTCGCCATGATGCCGCTCTGGCACATTCGGGGAGGACAGAATCCCTCGGGAATTCGATCGAAAGTTGAGCCCGCCGATTTCATGGCGCGCACCGAACGTTTCGTTGCCGACTATAAAATCGGAGAGGAATCCGGAATTCCCGTCGTTGAACCGCCGCCCGGAGCGGACGTTTATCTTCTGGCGCGAATGTGGCAATGGTATCCCGTGCTCAAATTAAAAAAGGGCGCGCAGTACACCTTGCATTTGTCCGCGATCGACATCAATCACGGCTTCAGCCTTTTCCCGGTCAATCTCAATTTTCAAGTGATTCCCGGTTACGACTACGCTTTGAAAATCACGCCGAATTCGGCGGGGGATTTTCGCATCATCTGCAATGAGTTCTGCGGTATCGGCCATCACATTATGGTCGGCAAAGTTTTAGTGACGGAATAGAAGGAGAAGGAACATGAGTGGGGCCGTACAATCTTTGGCAAGCCGATTCAGAACCTGTGCCGTGACAGGTTTGAAAGTTAACCGTGATTCGGAAAACCTGATCAAGGCCAACGCTGTCGCTGCGGTGGTCTGTTTGCTGGTGGGAGCCCTCGCCGCGGTTGGCCTCGTGCTGACCCGCTGGCAGTCGATTCACCTTCTTCCCGCGCATTGGTTTTACCGTATTCTGACACTTCACGCGCTGAACATGCTGATCTTCTTCATCATCTTTTTTGAAATGGCGGTGCTTTATTTCGCGGGACCGGTCCTTTTGAACGCCCGTCAACCGGCGCCCAAGCTCGGCTGGCTGGCGTTCTTGTTGATGGTTGTGGGGACCATTTTAACCGACATCATGGTCTTACAGGGGAAGGCCGACGTTCTTTTCACGTCCTATCCTCCGTTACGGGCGGATCCATACTATTATCTGGGAATCATTTTCTTCGCCGTCGGCGCGCTTCTCGCCACCGCGCTTTTCTTCGCGTCCCTTGTGGTGGCCAAAAAAGAAAAGTCTTACAAGGGCAGCATGCCGCTTGTGACGTTCGGCGCCCTCACCGCCGCGATCATTGCCGTGATCACGCTGGTTCATGGCGCCGCCACTTACATTCCGACATGGTTATGGTCGATGGACCTCATTCAACTTGACGCTCAACTTTACCGTTTATTGTTCTGGGCGCTTGGGCATTCCTCGCAACAAATCAACGTCGCCGCCATGGTTTCGATTTGGTATTTCCTCGGCGCGGTGACGGTCGGCGGGGTTGTGCTGAATGAAAAAGTCAGTCGAGCCGCGTTTGTCCTTTACATTCTGTTCATCTCAATGGCCTCCGCGCACCACCTGTTGGTGGACCCGGGGTTCGGTCCGGCGTGGAAGGTGTGGAACACGAGCTACGCGATGTACTTGGCGGTGCTCGCCAGCATGGTCCACGGTTTCACTGTTCCCGCGGGCATCGAAATGGGGCAGCGACTTCGCGGATTCACGTCTGGCCGTTTCGAATGGTTGAGAAAGGCGCCCTGGGGTGATCCGGGTTTCGCGGGCCTGGCCCTGTCTGTGGTGATCTTCGGATTTCTGGGTGGAATCACCGGTGTCACGATCGGAACCGAACAAATCAATATCATCGCCCACAATACCATGCGATTACCCGGACATTTTCACGCCACCGTCGTGGGCGGCACGGCGCTGGCCTTCATGGCCGTCACCTACTACGTCTTACCCCTGATTTTCCAAAAACGCGTGACCTTTTGGAAACTGGCTCAAATTCAACCCTATCTCTTCGGTTTCGGCATCAGTTTGATGTGCATGTCCATGATCTACCAGGGGATCTTCGGCGTTCCGCGAAGGCATTGGGACATTTCATTTTCCAATGCGCCTTTCACGGTCGAGTTCCATCCGGCCGTGTGGATTGTCCAAACCACGATGGGTATCGGTGGCGTTCTTGCCGCTTTCGCGGCTCTCTCCTTCGTGTTGATCGCCGTGACCACGGTCTTTTTCGGCAAACCGGTCAATGAAGAAGCGATCGCCAAGCGCTTAAGCGGTCTCCCGCAAGGCATCCTCAAACCGCCGGCTCAGATCCACCAGGGCGCCCACGTGGCCAAAGTGCACCTCAAAGGCGCCCAAGGCACGATGGTGCTGGTGTTCATTTTCTTCGCCTGCTTCGTTCTTTACTACTTCGTGAATTGGAAGATCCTTTCCTTCTTGTGGAAGGTGGGATGAAGATGAAACGCGCGCCGCAGATCATTCTTTCACTCTGGCTATTGGCGACTCTTTTATGGTGGGCTCTCGCGTTTCTACCGGTGCCCGACTCCTCACCCGAATGGCTAAGCGTCGCCCGCAATGTCTGTTTCGGATCAATGGAAAACGGCCTGCCGTCGGCCGCCGGTTGGATGATTTTGACTCTTGGTCCCTTATCGTTCCTATTATTCTTCCTTGTCGCCTGGCCCGGGGAGTTGATGCGCACACTGCATGGAGCCTTCTCCTCCTCGGGCGGGCGGCATTTTCTTTACCTGGCGTTCGCCGTGGTTTTGCTGGAGGCGGTTTGGGTGGGACAAAAAATCAAAGCCGCGGTGGAAACCGGAAAGGTTGATTTTCAAACGCACACGAACGAGGACTTTCCTGAGAACTATCCCCGCCAGAACAAACCCGCTCCGGATTTCGAGTTGGTCGACCAATCGGGAAAAACGGTTTCGTTGCAGACATTGAAAGGTGAGAACGTCATTCTGACCTTCGCCTTTGCCCATTGCCAAACCGTCTGCCCGGTTCTCGTGCGCGAGACGATGGAGGCGATGAAATCGGTCAAGAACGTGCCGGTGCGACTATTGATCGTCACGCTTGATCCCTGGCGGGACACTCCTAGCTCTCTTCCCTTCTTAGCCGAGAAATGGAATCTTCCCATGGGGGCTCACGTATTGTCAGGCAAGGTCGAAACCGTGAACTCGGTTCTTTCCGACTTCAATGTTCCCCGCGAACGCGATGAAAAAACCGGCGATGTGATCCATCCCGCTCTCGTTTACCTGATCTCCGCTGACGGCCGCATCGCGTACACCTTTAATAATGCTCCGGCTAAATGGCTGAGCCAAGCCGTCGAACGGATCACCCATGGAAAAAACCATACGGCGGCTCGATAATCTTTTTAACCGGCTGTTCACATCGCGCTTCAATCCACTTTACAGTAGCGGCACGATCGCCGTGGCCCTCTTGGCGATCGTCACGATCACCGGACTTTACCTTTGCTTTTTTTATCGCTTGGGCGCGCCGTATGAATCGGTTTCCGCCCTTCAACAAGATCCTTGGCTGGGCCGCTGGATTCGAGGGCTTCATCGTTACGCTTCGGACGCGATGGTGATCGCGGTCGCCTTTCATGTGCTGCGGATGTTTATTCAACGCAAGCACTGGGGACCGAGAGCGCTGGCCTGGATCACCGGAGTGCTTCTCGTTGTTCTTATGTTCATATCCGGCTGGACCGGACTCGTGCTGGTTTGGGACCAGCACGGACAAACGATCGCCGTCACTGGAGCGCGAATCATGGACGCGATCGGAATTTTTTCCGATCCGATCAGCCGGTCGTTCGATGGCTCGGTACCTCCTCCCGCTTCGTTTTTCTTTTTGAATCTCTTTCTGCACATCGTGATTCCCCTGGCGATGATCTTCGGCATCTGGCTGCACACGGCGAAAATGAAAAACGCGAGTTGGTTTCCGGAAAGACGACTCATATTCGGAATGGCCGGTGCTCTCTTTGTGGTCGCGGCCTTTTGGCCCGCGCCTCTTGGTGAAAAGGCCGATCTTCTCCGGATACCATTCGACTATCCCACCGATTGGTTTTTCAGTTTCTGGTTGCCGGCGGGCCAGAAGGCGCCGCTTTTCACTTTTCTCGCCTGGGTGGCGGCCGTTTCATTCATGGTTTCGATTCCTTTCTGGTTAAAACCCGCCAGTCGTCCGGAGAAAGCGTCCAACGACGAACTTAAGTGCGTCGGTTGCACTCAATGCGTTCAAGATTGTCCCTATGAAGCGATCGCAATGGTTCCACGCACCAAAGGCGGCGGTTCGGAGTTTGTCGCGAAAGTGAACCCGGACCTTTGCGTGAGTTGCGGGTTGTGTTCCGCCTCTTGCGCCCCGTTCACGATGGGTTTGCCCGGTTACCGGGGCGGAGATCAATTCGCCGCGGCCCGGTCGTTCATCTCCTCCCTGCGGGCCCGCTCTAAGGATCTGAAACAAACGGCGCTGATCATGGCCTGTGAAACGCAGACCGGAGTGGCGGCGACGATCGCCGACTTCGCCAATAGAAATCTTGGTTACGCATTTTACCCGGTTCCTTGCGCCGGCAGGGTGCACGCGACCGTGTTTGAACATTTCGCCAGAAACTTCCAGTCCGTCGTGATCGCCGCCTGTCCGGAGCGCCGATGCATTAACAAGGATGGCCACCGCTTACTCACCGAACGGCTCGGCGGCCAGCGCGAACCCACGATCGTGAACGAGGTGAACCGCCGGGCGATCCACCTGATGACCGTCGGCGAAGGCGAAGAGCACAAGTTGCTCGGACAAATCCGGTTCATGCGATTCTCCGAGCAAGCGCGGAAAACCAGCACGCGCCTGATTTCCCTCACTGCCGCCATCGCTTTGGCGCTGGGCCTCGCGGCCGCGACCCGGATCCCCTTCGGTGAGAAGGCGGAAAACGGAATTCTCCGGCTCAGCTTTCGTCTTTCCGGCCAGTCCGTACGGACCTGCCGGCCCCGCACGGAAGCGGAACTGAATCAACTGCCGTTGCACATGCGCACACCGGAATTATGCGAACAAAGAATGCTCAGTTACCGCCTGCGCTTGTTCATCAACGAGAAGCTCCATTTGGAGCAAACCGTGAGCCCCGGTGGCCTTCACGCCGATCGCCCGATTTACTTCAATCGCGACTTGGCTTTTGAACCTGGCGATTACCGGGTTCATTTGGAATTCTCGCCCGCGGATGCGGAAAACACGTCGGCGATCTCGCTGAAGCTGGACGATGAAATTCGTATTGAAGAAGGCAAGATCGTTTTGGTTCACCTTTCCCCGGATCAAAAAACACTCCAAGTGAAAGGAGATGGGGGATGACGGATCCGTTCGCGCGCAATTGGGTGCGCTTGGCCAGCGTTTCGCTTTTAATCAGCGGCGCGCTCGCTTTGATCGTCACGGTCGCCAAAATGCCTTTGATCAAGGACAGTATTTCGAACTTGGATCTGGTGCGCTGGTGCCTTGTCCTTCACGTGAATCTCGCGACACTGGTTTGGTTCATCGCGCTCCCGCTCGGGCTTCTTCATCTGGCGGCGAATTCCGGTCGGCGGACCTCCCCGTCGAACTGGCTGGCCCGGGCGGGGTTTTGGTTCACCGTCGGAGGAGTGCTTCTTATGTTCACCGTACTTCCAGGGAGCGACGTTGAAATCGTTCTTTCCAATTACATTCCCGTCCTCACTCATTGGCGTTATTTGCTCGCGCTCGCTCTCTTTTTTATGGGCGTCATTTTAAATTGCCTTTCGCCCCGTTTGCTGAGGACGTGCGCTTCCGAATTCGAACAAATTCGATTCGGATTGGCCATCGGCGCGGGCTTTCTTATCCTGGCGGTCATCGCCCTCGCTAAATCCTATATGGAACTTTCGCGGATTAAACTGATTTCGACTCAATCTCTATTTGAACTTGGCATGTGGGGCGGCGGCCACCTTTTACAGCACGCCAGCGTGGCGTTTCTGCTTTGCATTTGGATTCTTCTTTTGTCGAGCGAAGCCAGGCGGCCTTTGTTTTCTCGGGCCGAACTCTTTCCCCTTTTCGCCGCGTACTCTCTCCCGATTTTCGCGGCCGCCGTTATCATGCGATATCCGGTGACGAGTAACGAGTATCGGACAGGTTTCACCAGGCTCATGCAATGGGGAATCGCGCCCGTCTCTATAATCATGATCTTTCTTCTTATCCGCCGGTTTGATCTTTGGCGCCGGTGTTGGTCCTCACACAAGGTGGCCGCGGTCGTTCTCAGCGCATTCCTGCTGGTCCTTGGATTCACTTTCGGCGCCTTGATACGGGGACCGGATATGCGCGTGCCTGGACATTATCACGCCGGGATCGGCGCGGTGACGCTGGGTTTTATGACCATGGCTTTTAAGATCCTGGCCGGCGATCAAACGAGTCGCTGGATGACCCGGATGGTTTGGACCTATGGTCTTGGCCAAACGTTGTTCGCGAGCGGGATGTTTATCGCCGGAAGTTTCGGCATGGGCCGAAAAACCTACGGATCCGAACATCATCTGACGAACTGGGGACAAAGTTGGGGATTCATGTTCATGGCGATCGGAGGATTGGCGGCGCTCACGGGAGGTTTGATGTTCGCGCGGGCGATTTGGCCTCATCTCGACTTAAGAAAGCTCTTCAGTTCGCGGACAAATTCCCGCACGAAATTCGTGTTGGATTCTCTTGAGACGATAAAAGGATTCATCAACACCAAACGCAACAAGAACCATTTATCCGTATCGATTTCCAGCGACCGCTCGGCGGCCAATCGATCAATCAACAATTTGTAGGCCGGCCGGCTGAGAATGGTTTTCGAAACTGAAAAATTCGGACTGGATTCAAATTGATGAAACACCCGTTCCGTAAGTTCGTTGGCTTCGCTCAGTTTGCCGCCGGGGTAAGACAAATTGAAACAAAGAATGTTCAAGTCCGTCGGCTCGATCGGATGAAACTCGGGAACGTTTTCCCGAAGCTCCGCCACCATGGCCTCACGCGCTTCAAGTCCTTTCGCCAAAAGTCGTCCGTAACCGCCGGGGTTCAAGCCCAACGCCCGATTCGCCAGCCACGTGGCGGTGACGCCGGCGCCGGACCGGGATCCTTCCAAGGTAAAAGCCCAGCGGCTGCGGTTTTTATCGTGTAGATAATCCGCGAAAAAATGACGTGTGCGATAATGTTCCTCATCGCGCGCGATAAAGGCGCCGCAAGCATAAGGGACATACCCGAGCTTGTGTGGATCCAATGTCACCGAATCCGCGCGGCGAATCGCCCGCAACGCCTTCGCCACGGGTTTGGACAAGCGGGACTCCAACTCACCGCCATCAAGAAGGCTCGCGTAATACGCTCCGTACGCGGCATCCACGTGATGCCAGATTTTGTTTTTCCCTTGCTCATCAAGCAGATCCTGAACCTCGTTCACCGGGTCGACTTCGCCCATTTCCGTGGTACCGGCCACGGACACCACCATGAGAATGGGCCTGTTCTCTTTTTGAGCTTGCTCGATTTTCGCACGCAGATCGCGCGGACAAAGCCGGCCTTCGTGGTCCAAAGCCACGGGCCAAAACGCTTCATCGCCCAGTCCCATCAGACTCACCGCTTTCACCCACGAAAAATGTTTGTTGTTGGGCACCAGCACCACCGGACCGTTGAAGGGTTGGCCCGAGATTCGCTCGAACTCGCGACCGAACGTCCAAGGACCCAGTGCGAGAAAACTCAGTCCGGTTTGGTCTTTGATTTCGCGATCCATTCGAACAATCGCGCGCCAGAGCGCTTCGAAATTGGCCATCGTGCCGCCTGAAGTGAAGTGCCCGCGCGCTTCCGGCCCAAAACCCAGCATCACGCCGAGGTCGGCGATGGCTTCGTCTTCCAACCGGGACGTGACTCGGCTCACTTCCCGTGACGTGTTGTTCGGATTATGCATTAAGGCACAGACATGCCCGAGCAAGGCCGGTAGGCTGATCTCCGAAACCATGTGTCCGATATAGCGGGGCGTGAACTTGGGAGTTTCATCTTCTAGGTCCTTCAGCACTTCGTTCACGGCGGCATCCAAGCGCCGCAAGGACTGTTGAAAGGCCGGTGATTCGCGATCTTTGAGCGGAATGGACTTACCGTCTTGCGGAAAGCGGGAAGCTCGCCAGGTGATCCAATTGTCGAGAATCTCGATCCACTTGCGTCGCAGCCATTCACGATTTTCACTTTGCGGACCAAGAAAGAAGCTCTTGATGGCGATATCACGCGGATCACAATCACTCATGCTTAGTCTTGGCCTCGCATGATTTGCTCGAGAATATCCATGCGATTGACTTCAATTCTTTGGTCTTCGGTGTGGAGAACACCTTGCTGGGACCATTGGCTCATCACCCGAATCACGGATTCGACGCTGGCCCCAACCGCGTCCGCAATCTCCTGTCGCGTCAGCGGCATGGGAAGATTTGTCCCATTTCCATTACCGAATCGTTCGACCAATGAGACAAGCTGTCTCGCGATCCTTTGCGGTAAGCTGGCCTTTTCCATAAGCTTGTTTTGCTGCAGCTCCGCGACACGCGCGAAAATCAAATTATTCACCCTTTGAATCATTGTGGGATTCTTGGTCCACACCTCGGCGTAGGTTCTCTTTGGAATTTTAATAACCCGGGACTCTCCCATGGAGATGACGGACACCGGATAGGTGCTGATTTCACGGGACATAAGCAAGAGAGCCACGAATTCGCCGGGAGTGACGAACGAGAGAATCACGTCTTCGCCTGAAGGGAGCGATTTAACCAGCTTCAGTGCGCCCTCTAAAAGCAGCGCGAAAGATTGCGCCGTATCACCAGCCACATAGGCGCATTCGCGGTGCTTCAAATTCTGTATTGTCGCACCCGCGAATAAACCTTCAATTTCATCCACAGGAAACCCTAAAAAGGCCGAAAATTTGGCCACTTTGGTCAGATCGCGTTGTTCCATGTGGTGAGACTTATGCAAACAAAACTCCAATTCGATCGAGGGTTCAGCGGCGCGGATCTTGCTGTTTTATTTTCGTATCAACTTGGGAATTAAGGAGGAGAGATGTCGCTGTCGATCATGTCCGAACATTTTGAACTCAGTCCCGAACTGCGAGCCCAGCTTGAACGGAAACTCAAAAAAATCTTCGAACTCGCACCCAAGGTGACCCATCTGAAGCTGTTTCTAAAACGTGAAAATAAAAATCAGTTCGAAGCCAAGATTCTCGTTCACTTCAATCATCGTGACATCATCTGCGAGGAACGCGGGCCGAATTTAGTGACGGTCGTGCTCAACGCGCGCACGCGGCTTTTGCGCCAACTGACTTCGCAAAAAAAGCGAAGGGCCAGCCGCCGTAAGTCCCCATTGTCCGCCGCGGGCTGAGAGGAATGGCTGATCCGAACTTGATTAGCCCGGAAAATGTACCGGGTGAGTTTTATGTCGATCTCAATTGCATCCGGTGCGCCGCCTGCTGGAAAGAGGCTCCGGCCAATATTAGCAGCCATGCCATCGAGACCTATGCTTATTTCAGCCGGCAGCCTCGGACGGCGAGCGAGCGAGAGGCCTGCGAACGCGCCCTCAAAATCTGCCCCGTTCAATCCATAGGAAAGCGATAAACCTGCCCTTTTTTGTCATTTTCACCCTGACAGCTGTAAACGGGTCTGGACAGCTCATCTCAAAATAAAACAGGTCAATTACGTAACTACTTGAAATTACTAGATAAATTTTTAGGGTCCCCGCATTGCAATTTTTACAATCGATAGCAACGCAAAGGGTGAAGGGAATCAGGATAATGAAACTGAACAGCAACAAATGGAAAACTTGGCTGCTTTTTGCCGGTTTGTTCATCTTTATTGTTGGAACAGCGGCGGAAGCGGAAGCCACCGAATTCAGGTGGACAGACGGGAACGGTTTACGAGTCATCGCTGACCAGCCGGCACAAAAGTCTCGCTTCAAACGCACTAAGCGAGCCAAGCGCGGCACTAAAAAGAAGGCCACTCGAAAAGTCTCGAAAAAAAGAACCACCAAACCTGTCGTTGCCGTTCCCGAATCTCAGGGTGCATTTGTCATCGAGTCCGATATCGCTCCCGTCGCCTTGGATTTAGCCGAAACAGAGGCCGGAACTTGTGAGGCTTGTAATAACAACACGTTCAATCCCCTCGCCTCGCTCGACCAAATTCCTTTACCAGAGGCGAACCCACGCCGCTCGGAAATGAAAGCGGAAATGGACGCACAAGCCGCAAGAGGAAAGTCCTTGGTTCAACGCTTGACAGCGGCCTCTCTCAAAGCCGCCGGGAAATGTCGCAAATCCGCCCGCTTTAAAGGTGGACGCTGGATGTGTGGCGACAGCGTTTCAAAAGGATTGTGCGCCACCGGAGTTCGTGAGGCCATGGAAGAAGCGGGAATACCCTGGGGACGTGGGCACGGGTCGGCCCAAGGCGCCCGCCTCGCCCGCCATCACATGTTTGAAAGGTTCACTGGACCCATGGAAAAAGCTCCGGTTGGGTCAGTTTTGACCTGTGGCGGTGGAAAACATGGATATGGCCACGTTGAAATCGTTGTTCACGACAAAAAACGGGGCCGTCTCTATTGCAGTGATTTTTGCACTTCTCGACCTGTATGCAATGCGCGACGATATCATAGTCGGGTCGCCTACAAGCTGAAGGGAGTTTAAAGTGAAATTACTTAAGGTTTTGATCCTTTCCATGGCTGTTGCAAGCATCACGGGTTACGCCCAAACGACGGACTTCGTACGTGAAGCCCGGGCTATTGAAGCCGAAATGAAGCAAGTTAAACCGGATTTCTTCAATCAGAAGACCATCGATCGCCAGTTAAAGCTCATCGATAAAAGTTCGGACTTCGTTAAGAGCGTCATTTCCGGCCGAAACCCGACGCCAAGTGAATTGGAGTTGGCCACCCGGATCATGGTAAAAATCAGCCCCTACGAACAACAGCATCAGGTGATGGAAGAAAACTACGACGATATCGAGAAGCACTGGGCGGCGATTGAAAAAATATTGCAGAAATTTGAATCACAAAAGACGTTCCCCCGCGCGCACATTGAGGGCGTTCGTACCAGCTACGATGTCATCAGCAATCTCGTAAAGTACGGCAATGACCCTGATCCAGAGGCGGAACGCGCACCGAATAAGACACCCGCGAAAAAACCCAAAAAGTAATTTCCGGTTAAGGAATTTTTTGATGACCCCTCGCGTCCCCCGGATTTAATATCGGGGGCATGAAACGCCTGTTAATTATTCCGTTCATTCTCATTGGCTGTGCCAGCACCACCGAGCGGGGAACAGTCAAAGCCGGTCGTCGCCAGCTAATGTTGGTGCCAAGTTCCGAAATTATCCAAGCCTCGGCGCAGGCCTATGAACAGACCAAAGCGGAAGCCAAAAAGAAGGGTGCGTTGAATCGCAACCCCGAGCAGTTACGCCGTCTGCAGGCGATCTCCAAGCGCTTGATTCCGCACACCGCTGTTTTTCGCAAAGACGCCGTGAACTGGGCTTGGGAAGTTAATGTCATCACACAACCTGATATCAATGCCTATTGCATGCCCGGCGGAAAGATCATGTTCTACACCGGGATCATCGAAAAGTTGAATCTCACCGACGGTGAGATCGCCGCGATCATGGGACATGAGATGGCCCACGCCCTTCGAGAGCACGGCCGCGAACGAATGTCCGAGGCCATCTTACAACAGACCGGACTGCAGATTCTCGTGGCGACAGGCACGGTGGATCCAAAATACGCCGGAGCCTTAGGTCTGTTAACGAACATCGTGATCACACTGCCTCACAGTCGCGGACAAGAAGCCGAAGCGGATGACATTGGCATTGAGTTGATGGCGCGCGCGGGATTCAATCCCGAAGAAGCCGTTAGCCTGTGGAAAAAGATGGCCTCGGCCAGCGGTGGCGGCAAACCGCCTGAAATTTTAAGCACTCACCCGGCGGATACAACCCGGATCCGGCGCATTCAATCCTTGATTCCCAAGGTGATGCCGCTCTACAAGGCGGCCGGCGGAGCCTAAGCTTGAACCTGCGGGACCATTTTTCGTTCCGTAGCCACGGAACGAAGAATGGCCTGATTGACCCGCGAGACGGAGCCCATCGGCGCCGGAAATCGAAGGGACACGATTAACCTTCCGTCGTCGTCATAGTGTACGGTGACCCGCGGATCCACCTTCGGTAAATCCAAACCCTCTCTTTGCGCCAATCGGCGCATGGCATGGGCAGCGGGCTCGATGTAGCTTCTGCACTCCTTCTCCGCCGCCTGTAAAAGACAGCGCTCAAGCTGAGTCCAGTCTTCTCCCGGCCAGACAACGAACCGAAGGGTTTGCAAAACATACTCTTGCTGCAAAGATTGATTGTGCACGGGATGGCTTAGAAAAAGCGAATTGGGAATGATGAGCTGTCGGCCGGAGAGCGAGTGCATTTCCTTATCTGGCCCAATCTCCAACAAAGTGGTGCTAAGAAGGTCGTGATCGATGACTTCACCGCGAAATCCGTTCACTTCTATGCGGTCGCCCAAATGGAACGGCCTTGCGCTGGAGATGTAAATTCCGCCGAGAAAACTTTGAATCATTTCCTTGGTCGCGATCGCCAGCGCCGCGGCCACGGCGACTAAAGAGATCGCGAACGCTCGAAGTTCCGTCGCCCAGATACCGAAAAGACCCGCGGCGAGAATAAAGAAGCTGATATTTTTGATGTGGAGAATCCAGCGCCGCTTTTCATCTCCCGACGGCGCCTTCCAGTTACGGATGGTAATAATAACGATCCAGCGGAATATGAAAACCGCCAGCAGGAGCACCAAAGACGATACCGTCTGCTTGGTGATATTCCAGCTTTCCAGTGTTTGAACAAAATCAACGAGACTTTTTTGCAGGAACGTCATTGGCTTTGAGGCCGATCGGTAATTTGGTTTCAATCCATTTTTGCGGAGTCAATCGGTCCGACTTCGCCAAACTCAACAGACGCGGATAAGGCGTTAACGAAGAATCCCCGTTCTTTTCCAGATACTCAATCAGCGCCCTTAAATGTTCGACGGACGGACACCAGGACAAAACCTGTTCCACTTCCCCATCGCTCAGACTGGCCGAAAATTTCTGAAACTCCGGGCTCCAGACGGCCTCTTTCCAAGCATCGAGTGTCTGATTTAACCGTTTCGCCCGCTGAGCCGCGATATGATCCAAATCCAACATAACTACAGGTTAAGAGGACTTCGGTTCCGTAGGCAAGCACCACCTACTACTGGCGATTGTAATCATCTTTATAACGAGTGATATCGTCCTCGCCAAAGTAAGTCCCCGTTTGCACCTCAACGAAGACCAGCGGTTCGGTCGACGAGTTGCGAATGCGGTGTTTGGCACCGGCCGGAATATGAATGTATTCCCCGGCCTTAACGTCGATGGTCTTTTCATTGAGAACCACTTGACCCTGGCCCGAAATGATCACCCAATGCTCACTCCGATGCAGGTGACTCTGGTAGGAGAGTTGTCCGCCCGGGTCCACCGTCACTTTTTTCGATTTAAACGATTTTTCATCGGCCAGAATTTCGAAGCGTCCCCAGGGGCGGGTTTCAAACGGATGCTCGGTCGCCTCGGGTTGGCCGGCCTCACGCAAAAGCTCAACCAGGTTTTTTACTTTTTGCGCCGAACCTTTCTGCGAAATCATCAAGGCGTCGGGTGTATCCACCACGAGAAGATTTTTAACGTCAATCAGGCCGATGACTTTGTTGTGAACGGAAAAAACAAAATTGTTTTCGGAATGTATGTTGAACACTTCAGCCCGTGATTTGGAAGAAAGGCCCACCGACTCCTCGGCGATCCGCGCCATTTCATCCCAAGACCCCACGTCGCTCCACCCGATATCACAGGGAACACAAACTTGGCGGTCCAACTTTTCCATGATGGCGTAATCCAGACTGATACTATCAACCAATGAATAATTGTAACTCAGGTTGCTGAGGTCCGCCGAGATGGCGCCGATCTTGGACCACATTTCCGGCTGGAACTTTTTGAAATGAGAAATCATGTCGTTCACGCGAAACACGAACATTCCGGCGTTCCAAAAATGCCGGCCTGATTCCAGATAAGCTTGGGCGGTTTCCTGGTTCGGCTTTTCACGAAAGCCGCGAACCTTTAAGGCGCGAAGATCACCTTCCTGCACGGTCACTTCATCGCTGACCTCAATATAGCCATAGCCAGTCGCCGGATTCAGTGGCTGGATGCCGAGGGTGGCCACATAACCGTCAGCCGCCGCTTTTTGCGCCAGGCTCACCGCCGCCAAAAATTTCTTTTCATCGGCCACCAAGTGGTCCGAGGGAAACACACCGACGATCTCTTCGCCTTTTCCGCGTAACGAAAGAATCTGACACAACAAGGCAATCGCTGGAGCCGTATTCATTCCCATGGGTTCAAAAATGACATCTTCAGGATTCAGCGATTCCCGCTTTACGGCTCTGTGAGTCAGAGACTCCATGGATTTAGTGGTCAAAATGTGAATATCGCCCAAGGACTTAAGCCGGCGAATGGTGTTATCTAAAAACGACCCGTCAAAGAAGTCACAAAACTGCTTGGGGTATGAGGCGCGTGAAACAGGCCACAATCGAGTTCCGCTTCCGCCGGACAAGATCACTGGAATCATCTAAGCACTCCCCGGTTGACGACGAGGACCTACCTCGTGCACAACAATATAAATGCCGAATATCCCATTTATTGACCTAAAAGCGCAATATCAAGCGCTCCGTGACCCCATCCAGCAGCGTATTCAAAACGTCCTCGAACACGGCCAGTTCATCATGGGCCCCGAAGTGGGCGAACTGGAACAAAAGCTCGCGGCGTTCACGGGCGCCAAACATGCCATCGCCGTTTCCAGTGGAACGGACGCGGCGCTGATCACGCTGATGGCCCTGGGAATCGGCCCCGGCGACGAAGTCATCGTCCCGGCTTTTTCCTTTGTCGCCACCGCGGAAGTGGTTTTGCTCACGGGCGCCACACCCGTTTATGTCGATATTGATCCTCGAACCTACAATCTGGACGTGCGCCACCTGGAGTCGGCGTTAAGCCCGAAAACCAAGGCCATTCAACCGGTCTCGCTTTACGGCCAACCGGCCGACATGGATGAGATCAACGCCTTCGCGAAGAAGCACGATTTGGCCGTGATCGAAGACGCCGCACAGAGCTTTGGCGCCACTTACAAGGGCCGCCGCAGCTGCAATTTGAGCACAGTCGGCGTCACCTCGTTTTTCCCGGCCAAGCCACTCGGTTGTTATGGCGACGGCGGTGCGATTTTCACCAACGATGATGCTTTGGCGGAAGCCATCAAGGAGATCCGCGTTCATGGCCAAAAAAGCCGCTACTATCATACTCGCATCGGCGTGAACGGCCGTCTGGACACTCTCCAGTGCGCGATTTTAATTCCCAAGCTCGAGCGCTTCCCTTGGGAGCTCGAACAGCGCTCACGCCTTGCGGAACGCTACAATAAAGCCTTCAAAGAGCTTGAAGGAAAGGGCGTGCGCACGCCGACCCTGGCTCCCGATCGCACCAGCGCTTGGGCGCAATACACTTTGCAGGTGCCGAATCGTGATGAATTCCAAAGCCGGTTGCAGGCCAAGGGAATTCCCACCGCGATTCATTATCCCCGAACCATGGCGGACCAACCCGCGTACACGAAAAACGGACGCGTGCTTGATATCTCGGTCAGCCGGAAGATGGCGGACTGTGTGATCAGCTTGCCGATGTATCCGGACATGACCGATTCTATTCAAGATCAAGTCATCGAACAGGTACTTAAAGCTTAAAATCAAGAGGGATTATCTATGACCTTCTTACTCAAACAAATTTTCGGTTTGTTGAAACTTCTAAATTCGGAAACCGGCCAAAACCAGATCGCCGCCGGAATCGCCGCGGGATTCATTCTCGGCATGACTCCGTTTTTGAGTCTGCAAAGCTTTCTCGTGTTCATCTGTATTTTCTTTTTCCGAATCCAAGCGGGAGCGGCTTTTATCGCGGCCTTTTTCTTCGCCTTCGCGGGATATTTGCTGGATCCGATTTTTCATTCCGTGGGTTCGGCGGTTTTGGAGATGCCGTCCCTGCAAGGCCTTTTCACGGCCATGTACAACATGCCGCTAGTGCCGCTCACCCGATTCAATAATTCGATCGTCATGGGTTCAGCGGTGGTCACGATCGCCTTAAGCCCGGTTGTCTTTTTGATCAGCCGCGCCCTTGTGGCCAAATACCGGGACACTGTCGTCGCGCGTTTTCGTGAATCAAAGTTTTGGAAAGCAGTTCAGGCAACCTCTCTTTACAGATGGTATTACACCTATGACAACCTCTACGGATAAGAACAAAAAGAAGAAATCCAAAGGTCCGATCCGCTGGGAAGCGGTCATACCCGCAACGATACTCACGGCATTGGTGGCGGCGTACTTCACTTTGTTTTTCGACGGCCATGTTCGCCGTGCCCTTGAGTACGTGGGAACACAGGTGAATGGAGCCGAAGTCAATATCGGCCGCCTCTCGACAAGCTTCCTTAAAGCCCGCCTGGAAATCGACAATGTGCAAGTCACCGACAAGAATAAACCGGAGCGAAACCTCGTCCAAATCGGTCAAATCCGGTTTCAAATGTCTTGGGATGCGCTTTTGCGCGCGAAGGTTCTGATCAACGAAGCTTCAATCTTGGATATCGCGGCTTTAACCAAGCGGGCGAAACCCGGTTACGTCGTACCGCCTCCACCGCCCTCACAAGGGCCAAGCCTATTACAAAAAGCGCAGGATCAGGTTTTAAGCCAAACACAAAAGAAGCTGAACAAGAATTTCCTGGGCGACATTGCCGCGATTCTGGGAGGCGTGGATCCCAAGGAACAGCTCAAAAATATCCAGGGTGAACTGAAATCCGACGCTCGGATCAAACAACTGGAACAAGAGCTTAAGGAAAAAAGCGCCAAGTGGGAACAACGGATCAAGGAGCTGCCGCAAGCGCAGGAACTCAAACAGTACGAAGCTCGGGTTAAGGCGCTTAAATTCGATATCAATAAGCCCGCGGAATTCGCGGCCAGCGTGAAAGAAGCGGAAAAGATCATCAAAGAGGTGGATCAGAAAGTAAAGCTCATTGAGAAAACCTCCAAGGATGTGAAAGGCGAAGCCAACAGCTACGCCCAAGCTTTCAAAGAGCTTGAGAATATGATCAATGAAGACATCCGCGACCTGCAAAACCGGTTGGGCCTTCCCAATGTGGACGGCAAGGAATTCTCGCAACAGCTTTTCATGGGCTTGATCGAAAGCAAGCTGGTCGGCGTTCGTAAGTACGTGGAAGTGGCCAGAGAGTATATGCCGCCCAAGAAGAGCGCCGAAGAAAAGGCCGAGCAAAAAGCCGAAAGGCTTGTTCCCCGCAAACGCGGCGAGGGAACCAATTACCGCTTTCCGATCACCGCGGGATATCCGCTGTTCTGGTTGAAAAAGGCGGAGATCAGTTCCGCGCTTGGTAAGAGCGAGTTGAGCGGTGATATCAAAGGCCAAATGACCGATCTCACCAGTGATCCCGTTTACATTCAAAAACCGACCTTGATCACGCTGGCCGGTGATTTTCCCGACCAGAAGATCCATGGACTTGATGCCAAAATCACAATTGATCACACCAAGGAAGAAGCTCGTGAGACGATGGTGGTGAACATCGCGAGTTTTCCGGTCACCGACACCCGATTGTCGGACAGCTCCGACGTGCGACTGGCGCTGGCCGAGGCCACGGGCAGCACCACGATGAACGCGGAATTGGCTGACGAGAAACTCCGGATCGACATCAAAAACTCTTTCAACAACCTGAAGTATGACCTTCAGGCTAAAAACAAAATGGTGCACGAGATCATCGATAACATCCTGAAGGGCATCCCCAATGTGACCTTGAACGCGCACGTCACCGGTTCGTTCTCCAGTTTCGATATTCGCATCAATTCAAATCTGGGTGATGAGCTGGCTAAAGGCTTTCAAAAGCAAATTCAGGCGAAAATCGAAGAGGCCAAAGCTCAACTGCGTAAATTCGTCGATCAACGGATCGGTTCGGAACGCGATAAGTTGAAAGCCGAGATGGATAAAACCATCGGCGGCCTCACCAAGGACCTCGACGAGAAAAAAGCGGAAGCCGACAACGCGGTTAAATCCGCGAAGAACAGCATCGAGGGCTCAAAAAGCAAAAGCCAAACCAAAAAGCTTGAGCAAGAAGGCAAAAAGCTCTTAAAAGGGATTTTTGGCGGCTAGTTGCGGAATATTCACCGCAACGCGGCTTTCTCTTGAATCGACGGCGCCGTCGTGCGCACAATTATCTATTCCACTCAAAAAATCGGAGGCGTCGTGAAATTAATCATCTTCTTTTTCACCGCGAACCTTATCATCCCGCAAGCCCGAGCCATGATGTATGGGGTCGCCGGATGTGTGTACCCGAATTCCCAAGGGCGACTCGATTTCATCTCGAACGTTCCCGGATGCACGGAAAAATCCCGGAAATCCCTTAAGGATGGCGAATTGGTGACCTTTCAAATGACGGCGATTGATTACAGCAATCCCACCAAACCCCAGCCGAAGGTGACGACGACCACCATGCGAACCGTGAAAACCGGCAACAAGATCAGTTCACTGATTATCGGCGAAGGATCCGATCTCAATAAAGCTCCCACCGTCACAACCTACACTTACAACTCGGAAGCGTTTAATCCGTTAACTGCGCTCAATCGCACGACGGTAAAAATAAACAAAGGCCGAAAGAGCGACACCTTCGTGACCTATGATCGCGACCTCTGCGCGCGACTCGATGAGACCCATTCCTTGGACCGTGATCTGGCCCAAGCGCAACTTTGCGCCACCATTCTTTCGAAGTATGACGATGTGATCAATGAATTCAGCAAAAAGTTCAGCTCACAAAAGCTGAAGCTCGGCTATTACACGTATAACCTTGGATTTAACGGTTCTATCGCATCCGA
The DNA here is from genome assembly GCA_041690295.1 of Bdellovibrionales bacterium. Lineage (GTDB taxonomy): Bacteria > Bdellovibrionota > Bdellovibrionia > Bdellovibrionales > UBA1609 > JALHOQ01. The sequence goes on along the minus strand of JAWLHR010000002.1, from coordinate 223,635 downwards.
TTTAGCCGAGGTCCGATCGGGCCGGGTCATGGACACAGTGGCCATAATGGTGGCCTGCAAATCGATGAAACCGAGCACGAATCCCTACGGCTTCGGCATGCCGGCTCCGGAAATCGATCAAAAGCCTTTACCAGCCCCGAAGGAAGCTCCGGCTCAACGCGAAGTCGGCCCCGACGAAGCTTGATAATGAGCCCGATGATTTCATCACGCATGTACGGTGTTAAGAATCATCGGGCTTGTACGCTTTAGTGGGTTTTAATGCCTTCGGATTTTTCAGGCGTCTTTACGTGGGGATTTTCACTGCCCATTGGAGCGTGGGGACTGATGTTGGTTCCGTTGATGAGCGTGTTGAAGAAACTGATCGCCATCTTATCGTCCCAGATCGTTTCGCCCGCGATTTTGCGCAGAAGCTTGTGTTCGGTGGAAAGAATGTAGGTTTCCGGTAACGCTTGGGTATGAAAAATCTGATTCATGGATTTATCTTTATCCCACACGATGACGAATCCCTCGGGGAGATCGCCGAAGGCGCGCACAAAGCTGATGATATCTTCCTTGTCTTTATCCTGTGAGATCGCCAACACCACCAGATCGCCCTTAAAATGTTCGACCAACCCTTTGAGGGACGGAAACTCCTTGATGCATGGCGCGCACCATGTGGCCCAAATATTCACCAAAGTGACCTTGCCTTTGAAGTCCTTGAGAGCGACCGGGCGATCTTGTAGATCGGGCAAAGTGAAATCAGGCACGCCGTTTTTCTCAAGTTCATTCAAGATCAGCGTGGATTTGGGAGGTCGCATTCCTTGGGTTAGAAATTCCCAATATTTATAAAGCGGGACGGCGAGGATCGCCGCGATGACAATCACGACCCCGAGGCCTTTTAAGCTCCACATGTATTTCTCTTAACATACCGCGCTTACCGATTTAAACATTTAACCATAATGGCGCAGCCATCCGTTATTAACATTTGTTTCTCAGGTGCGTGGGGCGGTTTGGAAATGTCCACCGTCAAGATGACCCGGCTTTTCCATGAGGCCGGATTTCACTCAACCGCCATTTGCCGCTCTGATTCACCGATCGAAAAGGCGCTGAAAACCCAAGGGCTCGCACATCATAGCTTCACCCCCCGCGATTATTTCTCTCCCCGCTCGACCTGGCGGATCCACAAAGTTTTGGAAACCATCAAACCTCGGGCCGTGTTCATGCATTCCACGCGCGACATCTGGCTCATTACACCCGCTCTTTTCGGATTGCCCGAAACCAAGTTGATCGCTTTCGCGCGGATGTTCGTAAAGGATGTCTCCAAAAAAGATTTCGGCCACCGCCTGGTGTATTCGCGCCTGAATTCCATGATCACTCTTAGCAAGATCCAAAAAAGCTATTTGGAGCGGCTTCTCCCCATTCCCGCTGATCGATTCGTGGTGATTCCCAACGGGGTCGACACCAAACGGTTTTCGCCACGCGATCGCCGCGATGATATCCGCGCCGAATGGAATGTAAGCCCCGAGCACGTTCTCTTCGGATTGATCGGCCGTTTGGACCGCTTGAAAGGTTCGATGGAGTTCGTCAATGCCGCGGCTCAGGTCCTACGCTCTTATCCCCAAGCCCGGTTCGTGATGGTTGGTGGCAACACCATCGGTGGCGAACCCGAGTTCGACCGCGAAGTTAAGACCCGCATCGCCGAGCTGAATCTCGGATCGCAGGTGATCCTGACCGATTTCCGCTCGGACATCCCCGACGTGATGAACGCATTGGACGTTTTCGTCATGCCCTCTTATGAGGAAAACTTCGCCAACGTCATGCTCGAAGCCATGGCCTCGGGCCTGCCCTGCATCGGCACGGATTCGGGAGGAACGCCGGAAATATTAAGTTACGGAGATTGCGGCCTGCTCTGCCAACCGCAATCGAGTGACTCGCTGGCCGAGTCCATGCTCACTCTCTTATCGAACCCCCAACGCCGCCACGCCCTCGGCCAAAAAGCCCGTGAGAAGGCCCTCACCGAGTACGAGATGTCATCAGTATTTAAGCGCATCATAGCACTGGTGTAGGCGTCGCGACCTTCACTGGATTGGTGCAGATGATGTGAAATTACGTCCCTCACTCTGGCGCAGGCTAAGTGAATGGCCTCGCTTCACTCACGATCAGTTTCTGTATCGCTTTTGCACATAGTCTGACTAAGTAAAGGGGCGTCAAAGTAACTGGTAAATGTGCATCAAATTTCGTTAAGGTTTTTGGGAAATAAAAAGGGACCGCTTCAGGGTCCCTTTTTATTTTTTAAATTCTCTAACGAACAGCCTTCACTACCTTGGCATAACTCTGGCGCGAAAGTTGCGGGCGATCCGCAAAATTTAGCGCCAGTTTCGTGAGCCATTATCCCCACAAATTGAGTGCGAGCTTCGCGCGATTTTGGCACAAACCACGCGCGAACATTGCGAGTCCGATCGCCGCGCAAATTATGCGCGGGCTTCGCGGCGTGACTCAGCTTGAAGGCGCTTCACGCGTTTGCGGGCGCGGGCCTTGGCCACAGCTCTACGGCGAGCGCGAAGTTCAGCTCCCGCATCACCTTTAACGGTTTCTTCGCCCGAGGCTTTCGCCGGCTCATAATCAACAAATTCCAAGAAAGCGAGATCCGCCTGATCGCCGGCCCGAGCGCCGATTTTGATAATGCGAGTGTAACCGCCCGGACGCTTAGCCATGCGCTTTTTCAAATCCCCACAGAGAATCGAAACCACATTGTCATTGGGATAACGGGAGAGGAGCAAACGGCGAGCATGGAGCGAACCCTCTTTTCCAAGGGTCACCGCCCGCTCCACATGACGACGCACTTCTTTAGCGCGCGCCAGAGTGGTCTTAATTCGGCCGTTTTCAACCAGTGAATAGACAAGCCCCCGAATCAAAGCGACTCGCGGCCCCGGCCGTCTATGAAAGTTATGTCTTTTCGCTCTATGTCTCATGGCTCCACTCCGTGCCTGATCAAAAAATTATTGAGGTGTACCGTTCCCGCGAACGGCCGTGCCCGGCGTACCGGCGGGTGCAACGGCACCAGGCGCGGCAGTCGGAGCTTGCGGTTTAACCGGATTGTTCGGATCCCATCCCGGAGGCGGCCATCCGTCCACTTTCATGCCCAAGGACAATCCCATATTGGACAGGATTTCTTTGATTTCATTCAAAGACTTGCGTCCAAAGTTCTTGGTCTTAAGCATTTCCGCTTCGGTTTTGCTCACCAATTCACCGATGAAACGGATATTGGCATTCTTCAAGCAGTTCGCTGAACGAACCGAAAGTTCAAGATCATCCACAGAGCGGAACAGGTTTTCGTTGAATTGCGGAGAACGTGTTTCTTCTTCTTCCGCCACTGGCTCCATGTTTTCGTCGAAGGTTAAGAAGATCTGAAGTTGCTCTTTCAAGATCTTCGAACCCAAAGCCACGGACTCTTCCGGTTTCAAAGAACCGTCCGTCCAAACTTCCAAAGTCAAAGCATCGTAGTCGGTACGCTGACCCACGCGAGCCGCGTTCACCACATAGTTCACCCGGCGAATCGGGCTGTGCAAAGAGTCCACGGCGATGTAACCGACCGGCAGATCTTTGGAGCGGCCTTCGGCTTCCACGTAACCGCGGCCGAAAGTCACGATCAGCTCAGCTTCGAAACGGGCGTCTTTGCCGAGAGTGGCGATGTGCTGATCCGGATTCAAAACTTCAATGCCGTCGATCAACTGAATGTCAGCGGCCGTCACTTTGCCCGGTCCGGTTTTGGAAATGCGCAAAGTTTTGGTTTCGGGATCGTGCTGACGGAAACGGACTTCTTTCAAGTTCAAAATGATATCCGTCACGTCTTCGAGAACGTCCGGAATCGTGCTGAACTCGTGCAACACACCTTCAAATTTCACGGCCGAAACCGCGGAGCCCATCATCGAGCTCAGGAGCACCCGGCGCAGAGAGTTTCCGAGAGTCACTCCGAATCCGCGCTCGAGCGGGCGAACGTGGAACTTTCCATAGCGCGAGGTGAGAGTCTCACGCTCGACCTCAAAACCTTTCGGTTTAATGAGTTCGCGCCAAAATTTGTAATAATGCGGTTGCATGTTCAATTGTCCCATTCTTACTCCCGTTCAATTCCCGTTCAAAAAATTAGATGCGTCTACGTTTCGGCGGCCGGCATCCGTTGTGCGGAACCGGAGTCAAATCGCGAAGGGCGGTCACTCGGAAACCAAGCGACGCCAACGCACGAATGGCGGGTTCACGACCCGCGCCCGGTCCGCGAACGACCACGTCAATTGTTTTCATTCCAGCTTCAAGAGCTTTCTTACCGGCGTCTTCGGCGGCGACTTGGGCGGCGAAGGGAGTTCCTTTACGGCTTCCCTTGAAACCCAACATGCCCGCGCTCGACCAGCAAACGGCGTTGCCGTTGAGGTCGGTGAAGGTCACAATCGTATTGCCGAAACCGGACTGAATGAAACAACGGCCAATCGGAACATTGCGCTTAATTTTCTTTTTCGATGCCTTGGGCTTATCGTCGGTGGTTTTTGCGTCAGCCATTCCCACTCACTCCTTAAACTGCTTTTTTCTTGTTCGCGATTGTTTTACGAGGACCTTTTCGTGTACGCGCGTTCGAACGCGTTCTCTGACCGCGAACCGGCAAACCTTTTTTGTGGCGAAGGCCGCGATAACATCCTAGGTCCATTAAGCGCTTGATCGACAAACCGACTTCCCGCCGCAAATCACCTTCAACTTTGAAGTTCCGCTCGATCACCGCGCGAAGTTGCGCGATGTTTTCGTCGGTCAGATCGTCGGTCCGGAGAGTCGGTGAGAATCCGGTTTCCTTCACGATCATCGCAGCCCGGGTCTTTCCGATCCCGTAGATATATTGAAGAGCCACTTCGATTCGTTTGTTTCTGGGCAAGTCTACGCCCGCAATACGAGCCATCTTCGATTATCCTTGTCGCTGTTTGTGTTTTTTATTTTCGCAGATCACGCGCAGAACGCCGCGACGGCGAATGACCTTACATTTATTGCAAATGCGTTTAACGGAAGCTCTGACTTTCATATAAACTCCAGTCTATCCCAGGGACCCAATATCCCACTTCTTCAGACCAAAAGCGGGACGCTAACTCAATGAGCCTTGACTTGCAAGGCCTTTGTCAGCCTTTCAAAAACCTCTTCAGTCGTGCCCACGCCGTCAATCTCCACGTAGTTCCCCTTGTTCTTGTAGTAGTCCTTCAGGGGACGCGTGCTCTGCTCGTAGGCCTCAAGCCGGGTACGAATCACCTCGGCCTTGTCGTCCGGCCGCTGAATCACGGGGCCGCCACACACATCGCAAACCCCTTCCTTGCGGGGAGGTTTGCTTTCGACGTGGTAGACAGCACCGCAGTTTTTACATACCCGCCGTCCGGTCAGCCGCCCTAAAAGAAGCTCCATAGGAACTTCCAAAAAGACGACCTTATCGATCCGCAAGTTCATGCGTTTCAAAAGCTCTTCCAGTGCATCCGCCTGGGCCACGTTCCGTGGAAACCCGTCCAGAATGAAGCTCTGGCCGCTCAGTTTGCCGAGTTCTTCCTCAACGAGACCGATGGTCACCGAATCCGGAACCAGCTTCCCGGCATCCAAATAACCTTTGGCTTCACGGCCAAGCGGAGTTTCGTTCTTAATGGCCGCGCGAAAAAGGTCCCCGGTGCTCAGATGGCGCATTTTTAAGCGCTCAATCAAAAGCTGCGACTGGGTCCCTTTTCCCGCACCTGGCGGTCCAAAAAATATGAGGTTCAATATTGAATCCTCCGGCTGCGGAGCCTAACGCCCTTAAGCATGCCTTCATAACGAGCCGTCAGAAGATGAGATTGGATCTGCTGGGCTGTATCCAGAGCCACACCCACAAGAATCAAAAGGCTCGTACCACCGAAATAAAACGGCACTTTGAACTGATTGATCAACAAAGTGGGAATCACGCAAATCACGCTGAGGTAGATCGCACCAGAAACGGTCAAACGATCCAAAACTTTCTTAATATAGTCAGCGGTGCTCTTTCCCGCCCGAATGCCTGGAATAAAACCACCGTACTTCTTCAGGTTATCAGCCACTTCGTTCGGATTAAACACGATCTCCGTATAGAAGAAGCAGAAGAAGACGATGAGCGCGACGAAAAGCACGTTGTAAAGAGTCGCCCCCGGATTCAACGCTGAACTCAGGGCTTGCAGCGTCGGATTCTGCACGAACTGAGTCATCGTCGCCGGAAACATCAACAATGAGCTCGCGAAGATCGGCGGGATCACGTTGGCGAAATTAATTTTCAACGGCAAATGGGACGACTGAGCCTGCGACATACCTTCGCGGGTCGCTGCCCGCTGCGAGTATTGAATGGGAATCCGGCGCTGCCCGACCTCCAAAAACACGATGATACCGATGACCACGACCATGAACGCCAAAAGCAACATGGCCACCAAACCGTTGATCTCACCGGAGTCCACCAATTGCCAGAGCTGAATCGCACCACTCGGAAGTCCCGCGGCGATACCGGTGAAAATGATCAAGCTGGATCCATTGCCGATTCCGCGTTCAGTGATCTGCTCACCGAGCCACATCACAAAGCAAGTTCCCGCGACGAGCGTGAGCACGGTGACTAAGTGGAAGCTCAATCCCGGGCCGAAGGAACGATTCACCACAAGAGGCTGACCCTGGTGATCGGCATTGGCCAGATAGGAGGCCATGGCCCAGCCTTGTACGATCGCCAAAACGATCGTTGCGTATCGTGTGTATTGATTGATTTTTTTTCGTCCCGGCTCGCCTTCTTTTTTAAGTTGCTCCAAGTACGGCACCGCCGATTGAAGCAGCTGGAAGATAATGGACGCCGAGATGTAGGGCATAATCCCCAGAGCGAAAACGCTGAATCGCTCGAGCGCTCCACCGGTAAAGGTGTTGAACAACCCGAAGATACTGCCCGATTGCGCCTGGAAGAACTGGAGCATGACGGCCGCGTCAACTCCAGGGACCGGAACGTGCACGCCCAGTCGGTAAATCGCCAAAATGCCTAATGTGAAGAAAATCCGTTTGCGTAGTTCCTCTGGGATGCTGAATCCGGGTGCTGCCATTAAATGACCTCTACTTTTCCTCCGGCCTTTTCAAGCGCGGCTTTCGCACTTTCGCTGAACTTGTGAGCCCGCACGGTTAAGCCCTTCGGGGCCTCGCCACGTCCGAGAACCTTGATCCGCGAATCTGCCGGGACCAGACCGGCTTTCACCAGCTCTTCCGGCCCCACGGTTCCTGTGAATTTGGAAAGTTGCTCGAGATTGAGGATTTCGTACCTGTTGGCGAAAACTCGATTACTAAATCCCACCTTCGGCATACGACGAATCAAAGGCGTTTGTCCGCCTTCGAAGCCGCGGCGAATGGGTGCGCCTTTGCGCGCCTTCTGCCCTTTGCCGCCTTTAGTGGATGTTCCGCCCTTTCCGGAGCCACGGCCACGACCCAAAGCTTTTGAATTGTGTGTTGAGCCCGGGAATTTTTTTAAGCTAGACAGAGCGCTCATGATTATTTCTCCACTTGCACATCGACCAAGTGCTGGATCTTGAAAATTTGACCGCGATTGGCCGGATTATCCGCCACAACTTTGGTGTCATGACGGCGGCGCAGCCCCAAGCAGCGGGCCGCATCCTGCTGATCTTTCGTGGTGCCGATCAATCCGCGTTTCAATGTGACTCTAAAACTTTTCGCCATATCACTACCTCAGATTCACTCTGCCGCTTTTGTCGGGCGCTGATCGATCAACTGGCTGAGACCATCCATTGTCGCCCGAACCGCGTTGTGGGGATTGGTGGTGCCCACGCATTTGGTTAAAATATCCTTAATCCCCACGGCTTCCAAGACGGCTCGCACGGGACCGCCCGCGATAACTCCCGTTCCCGGAGAGGCGGGGATCATAATCACTTTAGCGGCGCCGAAACGGCCGATCACCTGGTGGGGAATCGTGCGGTTCTCTTTGAGAACCATCTTACGCATGGATTTCTTCGCGATCCGTCCCGCCTTACCGATAGCTTCGGGAACCTCGCCGGCTTTACCTGTGCCGAAACCCACTTCACCTTGGCCTGACCCCGCGACAACCAAAGCGGAAAATGAAAACCGTCGACCACCCTTGACGACTTTGGCCACGCGATTGATGGCCACCACTCTTTCCTGCAATTCACCCTGGATATTGTCCACTTGCATTGCTCCTTTAGAAGCTCAATCCCGCTTCGCGGGCGCCGTCAGCGACGGCCTTGATTCGACCATGAAACACATAGCCGCTGCGATCAAAAACCACTTGTTTAATATTTTTGCTCAAAGCTCGTTTCGCGATTTCGGCTCCCACCTGTTTGGCGGCTTCGATGTTTTTCTTTTTCAAATCGCCTTCCAAAGTCGAATAGGCCACCATCGTGCGTCCGGTGCTGTCATCAATCACCTGAGCGTAAATATGACGTCCCGAACGGAACACGCACAATCGCGGGCGTTCCATGGTGCCATCCACTTTTTTGCGGATGCGCGCCTTGTTTTTCAGTCTCTTGGTCACCTTGGACGATGTTTTGTTTTTTAATTTAATCCGAATCACGTCTCACCTGACCTTACTTCGCAGCCGATTTACCGGCTTTACGACGAATCACTTCATCAACGTACTTAACACCTTTACCAAGATAGGGCTCCGGCGGACGGAAGCTGCGGATTTTGGCCGCCACTTGTCCCACCTGCTCACGGCTGGGGCCGCTCACCGAAATACGGGTTTGCTTATCCACCTTGATCTCGATTCCATCGGGAATCATGTAGACCACCGGGTGGCTGAAGCCCAAAGTGAGCTCCAGTTTTTTGCCGCTCACCGCGGCCCGAAAGCCCACGCCGTTCAATTCAAGCTCGCGCGTCCAACCTTTGGAGACTCCGGTCACCGCGTTTTGAATCAAAGACCGATACAGCCCGTGATAGGCACGGACGCTCGGTTCGTTTCCTTTGCGAGTGAGGATAACCTTGCCATCCTCAACTTTCGCGGTGATTTCCGGCCGCATGGGAACGGTCATGGTGTGTTTCGCGCCCTTAACGACCACTTCGTTTTTAGGTGTGACCGAGACCTGAACGGCCTTGTCAAAAAATACCGGAGATTTTCCTATCCGTGACATGCTTCACCTACCAAACACTGCAAATGAGTTCACCGCCGAGCTTCTCGCGCTTAGCGGTCTCGCCATCCACCACGCCGCGATTGGTGCTCAGAATCGAGATTCCGAATCCATCGCGAACGAGAGGGATCTTGTCCGATTTCACATAAACCCGGCGACCCGGACGGCTCACACGTTGAATACCCGTGATGATCGGGCGGCCTTTTTCGTTGTATTTCAAATAAACCCGCATCACGCCTTGCTTGCCATCACGGACCACTTTGAAGGAACGGATGTAACCCTGATCCAAAAGAATCTTGGCGATGCCAACGCGCACATTTGAAGAGGGAATATCCACCTTCTCATGGCGGGCGGCTCCGGCATTGCGAATTCTCGTCAAAAATTCACCGATAGTATCCATACGACCTACTTCCTCTTATCGCTTTCTGAAGGGCATGCCCAATGCTTCAAGCAAAGCCCGTCCCTGATTGTCATTCGCGGCCGACGTGCAGATTGTGATGTTCATACCCCGCACCAGATCGACTTTGTCGTAATCGATCTCCGGGAAAATAATCTGCTCTTTAAGTCCCATGTTGAAGTTTCCACGGCCGTCAAAACCACGGGACGAAACACCACGGAAGTCACGCACACGCGGAAGAGAAATGTGGATCAAGCGCTCAAGAAAAGCCCACATGCGCTCTTTTCTCAATGTCACCATCGCGCCGATCGGCATCCCTTCACGAAGTTTGAAGTTCGAGATGGACTTCTTCGCTTTCGTGATGACCGCTTTCTGACCGGTGATGGCGGTCAGCTCGTCAACGGCGTTGTTCAAAACCTTGGGATTCTTCACCGCTTCGGCGGTGGAAAGATTCACCACGATTTTCTTGATGTTCGGCACTTGCATCGGATTTTTCAATCCAAGCTCTTTCATCAGCGCCGGAACCAACTCTTTCTTATACTTTTCTTGAAGTTGGATCTTCATCGCCATTTAAATCACCTCAGGAGCCAGCGACACGATCTTCACGAATTGCTTGGCCCGCAATTCCCGTGCGACCGGTCCGAAAATACGAGTGCCGATCGGTTCTTTAGCCGCATTGATCAGCACCGCGGAATTATCATCAAAACGGATATAGCTTCCGTCCGGCCGGCGCAGTTTATGCGTGGTCCGAACGATCACAGCTTTCGCCACATCACCTTTTTTAACTTTGGAGTTGGGCATGGCGTCCTTGATCGAAACGACAACGATGTCGCCGATCCCGGCATAACGCCGCTTGGATCCGCCAAGCACTTTCAAGCACTGAACTTCGCGCGCGCCGGAGTTATCCGCCACCCGCAAGCGGGACTGCATCTGAATCATATCTGCACTCCTTCGAGCTCTTTTTCGGCCCGCTCGATGACTTCCATCAGGCGCCAACGCTTGGTCGCGCTCAACGGACGAGTCATCTGAATCCGCACGATATCGCCCTTTTTGGCCTCATTCTTTTCGTCGTGGGCCTTGAACACGGAAGTTTTCTTCACGTACTTTCCGTACTTCGGATGACGGACACGACGGTAATACAAAACTGAAATCGTTTTGTTCATTTTGTCACTGATCACTTCACCGACCACTTCAAGGCGACGTTTTCGGGGAGTCGGATTTTTGGTCTCGTTAGCCATTGTTCATTCCCTGCCTATTTTGTTCCCAGTTTCATATGCAACGCGGTTTTGAGGCGCGCCAAATCCCGGCGCTTGTCGCGCAATTCAATGGGGTTACCCAATTGCCCGATAGAGTGTTTCATCCGGGCCTCGAACAGCTCCCCACGAAGCAACAAAATCCGCTTGCGCAATTCCGTACTGGTCAATTCCTTTACATCTTCGAACTTCATGTCTACTCCCGTGCCACAAAGCGGGTTTTAAACGGCAGTTTATGAGCCGCCAGGCGGAATGCCTGCTCAGCCTGTTCCTTGGTGACGCCGTTCATTTCAAACAACATCCGGCCCGGAAGGATCTTCATCACCCATAATTCCGGGCTTCCTTTACCGGATCCCATACGAGTTTCCGCCGGCTTCCGGGTCAACGGAAGATCGGGGAAAACGCGCAACCAAAGTTTACCGCCACGTTTCACCGAGCGGCTGATCGCGATACGACCGGCTTCCAATTGGCGAGCGGTCAAAACTCCGGATTCGATCGCCGCCAAACCATAATCTCCGAAAGCCAGTTTGCTTCCGCGAAACGCCATACCTTTCCAGGTACCGCGATGCTGACGACGCCATTTAACTCGCTTAGGACTTAACACGACCCGCCTCCTCGATCTCGCGAGCGGAATAAACATCGCCGCGATAGATCCAAACTTTCAAACCAATCTTTCCATAAGTGGTCTGCGCTTCGGCCGTTCCGTAGTCGATATCCGCGCGCAGAGTGTGCAGCGGAATGCTCTTTTCGTTGTACCACTCGGAACGGGCGATCTCGGCACCGTCCAAACGGCCGCTCACTCGGATTTTAATTCCACGAACGCCGCCTTTCACGGCCGACGCCAAAGCCTTTTTCAAAGCGCGACGCCACGAAATCCGTTTTTCCAATTGCAATGCGATATTTTCGGCCACCAATTGGGCATCCAGATCGGGTTTACGAACTTCCTGGATGTTCACGAAAACTTCGTTGGTGGTGAGCTTTTGAACCTCGGCTTTAAGAGCATCGATTCCCGTGCCCTTTTTGCCGATCACAACGCCCGGACGGGCGGTCGAAATAATGATCTTAACCTTGTTCGCCGCTCTTTCGATTTCGATTTTGGCCACGCCGGCATGCTTAAGCTTGTCTTTGATGAACTTGCGCAAGCGGTGATCCTCTTGAAAGTTCACCTGATATTGCTTGCCTTTGGCGTACCAGCGCGAATCCCATGTCCGAATCACACCAACTCGTAAACCAATTGGATTAACCTTCTGTCCCACGTGATTCCTTCCTTATCTTTCGTCCAAAACGACGTTGATGTGACTGAGTTTCTTCTTAACCATAAAAGCACGTCCCTGGGCGCGCGGGCGATACCGCTTAAGGCTCGGCCCCATGTCCACCCAAATTGATTTCACATAAAGGTTATCGACATCGATCGTTTTTTTGTTTTCCGCATTGGCCACGGCGGACTCGACAAGCTTCTTGATGAGGCCTGCGCCCTTCTTTTTCATGAAGGTCAACGAACGGATCGCCTCGTTCACGTCTTTGCCGCGGATCAGATCAGCCACTAAGCGGGCCTTCTGGGCTCCGATGCGGGCATAATTTAAACTGGCTTTCACTTCCATGACTTAAATCCTTTACTTCTTAGCCGGCGCCGCAGCTGCCCCAGCCTGAGCTTTCTTTTCCGAGTGACCGTTAAAAGTTCTCGAGGGTGCGAATTCACCCAACTTGTGGCCAATCATGTTTTCCGTCACGTAAACCGGGATGAACTTGCGACCGTTGTGAACGGCGAAAGTCAATCCCACCGCTTCGGGCAAAATCGTCGAGCGCCGCGACCAAGTCTTGATGACTTTTTTGTCACCGGTGGACTTCGCGTGCTCGATTTTCTTCAACAAGTGGTGGTCGATAAACGGACCTTTTTTTACTGAACGTCCCACAACTGGCTCCTATTTCCTTTGTTTACGCTTCGCCCGGCGTTTGATGATCATTTTGTCCGTACGCTTGTTGTGTCGGGTCTTAAAGCCCTTGCTCGGCTGACCCCAAGGAGTCACCGGGTGATGACCTTTACCGACACCTTCACCACCACCAAGAGGGTGATCGATCGGGTTCATGGCTTGGCCTCGAACGTGCGGGCGAATTCCACGCCAGCGAGACCGACCCGCTTTACCCAAGCTGATGTTCTCATTATCGGTGTTGCCCACCTGACCGATCGTGGCCCGGCAGATAGAAAGAATCTGGCGAACTTCGCCCGAGGGCAATTTCACCTGACAGTACTTACCGACTTTACCAACGAGCGTGGCTTCAGCACCGGCGCCGCGGCCGATTTGTCCGCCTTTACCCGGGCGCATTTCAATATTGTGGATCACTGTACCCGCGGGAATTAATCCCAACGGAAGAGAGTTACCCGGCTTGATGTCGGCGCCGTCGCCGGACACCACAGTGTCACCGACTTTCAGTCCGATCGGGGCGATGATGTAACGCTTTTCACCGTCTCTATAGTGAAGGAGCGCGATCCGGCAGGTGCGATTGGGATCGTACTCGATCGCCGCCACGGTGGCCGGAACGTCGAACTTATCCCGCTTGAAATCGATAATGCGATAGAGCCGCTTGTGTCCGCCGCCTTTGTAGCGGATGGACTTCATACCGGTGTTGCTACGACCAGCGACTCGATGACTCCAAACCGTTAAACTGCGCTCGGGTCTTTTCTTTGTGATTTCCGCGAAATCATATCCCGTCATCGTGCGACGGCCAGGACTGCGGGGACGAAACGTCTTGATACCCATGATTAAGCTCCCTCAAACAGCTTGATTTTCTCACCGGCCTGGAGGCGAACCATCGCCTTCTTCCACTTCGCCGGCTGGCTCACGCCGAAGCGGGTCCGCTTGGACCGTCCCCGGCAAATCGCCGTATTCACGGAGGCCACCTTCACTCGGAAGAATTTCTCCACCGCGGTTTTGATGTCTTGTTTGTTCGCACGCGGATCCACTTCAAAAACGTAAACGTTCTTTTCCGCCAAAATGCTGTTCTTCTCTGTCACCAACGGCCGTTTAATCACGTAGTACATGATTTACTTCCCTTCTCCGCAACGTTCGACGACCTTGGCGATGGAATCCTTGGTCAAAAGCAAAGAATCATATTTCATCAGATCGTAGACGTTCAGGCCTTCCACGCCGTAATAACGGAAACTTTTTAGATTGCGCGAAGCCCGCGAAAATTTGTCGTCCGGCTTAACATCAACCAAAACCGCTTTTTCCACGCCGAAGCTTTTCAAGCGCTTGGCCAGCTCTTTGGTTTTTCCTTCGGACGTCATGTTGTCGATCACGAACAAACGTCCTTCTTTGTTCAAGCGGGACAAGGCCGTGCGAAGACCTAACCGGCGCACTTTTTTCGGAAGAACGTAGCTGTAATCGCGCGGCTGAGGACCGAAGGTGATACCACCACCGGGCATCAACGGCGAACGGCTCGAACCCTGACGGGCGTTACCGGTGCCTTTTTGTTTGAACGGTTTCTTTCCACCACCGCTCACTTCACCGCGGGTTTTAGCTTTGTGGGTGCCCTGCCGACGGCACGCGAGCTGCCAACGAACAACCGTTTGCAGAATCTCTTCTTTAACGGGAATGGCGAAAACGGAATCCTCCAGCTCGACACTTCCCACTTTCTTCTTATCCCAATTTAAAACATCTACGCTGGACATATCTTAAACCTTCGTTAAGCGGACCAAACTGTTGCGGGAACCGGGCACGGCTCCTTTAACCAGAACCACGTTTTCTTCCGGAATGACGTCAACCACAGTGATGTTCCGGATCGTGGTGGTTTCATTACCCCACTGACCCGCCATGCGCTTACCGGGCATAACCCGACCCGGCCAAGTCCGGTTACCGACGGAACCCGGTTTACGATGGAAACCGGAACCGTGCGAAGCCGGACCGCCGCCAAAGTTCCAACGGCGAACAGCGCCTTGGAATCCACGACCGCGGGAAAGTCCGGTGACTTTCACGACATCACCTTTTTTAAGCGAATTCAGAGCGATTTTTTGTCCAACCGCCACACCTTCCGGCGGAGTCATACGGAATTCCCGAACGAACTTCGCGCCGTTTTCAAAGCCGGCCTTCTGCAAATGGCCTTTGATGGCGGAATTGGTTTGCGAAGCGCGATCCGGAACAAAAGCCACTTGCACGGCTTCGTAACCGTCTTTTTCTTTTTGTTTCACCTGACTGACGACCATCGGTTCATATTTCAAAACGGTGACCGGAATCCGCTCACCGTCTTCGTAAACCGCCGACATTCCCACTTTGAAGGCGAACAAACCGTTCAATTGCAGATCGCCGGAGGCCGCTTGAGTTTCTGTTTTGGTTTCAGTGTCAGACATGTTTCCTCAGCTTTCTTAAACCACGGATAACTTGATTTCGACATCCACACCGGCCGACAGATCGAGCTTCATCAATTGGTCGATCGTCTGCTGAGTGGGCTCGAGAATGTCGAGCAGACGCTTGTGTGTACGCACTTCGAATTGCTCGCGGGATTTTTTATCAACGTGAGGCGAACGCAAAACCGTGTATCTGTTGATTCGAGTGGGAAGTGGAATCGGTCCGGCCACGCGCGCGCCGGTACGACGTGCGGTTTCGACGATTTCTTTCGTCGATTGATCTAAAAGTTTATGATCGAAGGCGCGCAATCGAATGCGAATTTTTTGGCTCTGCATACAGACTTTCTCGCTTTTTTGTTCTTCTAATTCCTTGTCACCGCCGACGTCCGAGCAAAAGGATACCCTTTTCTAACCGACCATCAGCGCCCAGTTTCGATAAAACGTAGTCCTTTTATCAACTTGGGAACATGTAGGCCGAAGAATCGGAAGTCGTAAGTCGGCGAGTATGCTAGACCCCCGTTGGACTTGTCAAAAGGAAAATGGCTGAAATTTTAGCTGGTTTCCGCGCCTTACCGGCCGAGCCGGTTAAGGATTTCGGCCTCCACCTTGGGGGGCACGGGAGCGTATTCCTGAAACTCCATGCTGAAGGTGGCGCGCCCCTGGCTCAAGGAGCGGAGATCGGTGGCGTAACCGAAAAGCGTCGCCAAAGGGGCCTCGGCATGTATGACTTGACCACCGGGTTTCGGATCCATTGAGTGCACTTTGCCACGGCGGGCGTTCAAATCGCCGATCACCGCCCCCATAAAGTCATCCGGGGTGAAAATTTCAACCCGGAAAATCGGCTCAAGGAGCTGAGATTTCACGGCTTTCAGCGCCTCACGGAAGGCCTGCGCGGCCGCCACTTTAAAGGCCATCTCGGAACTTTCTTTGTCCCGAGTCTTAAAATCGGTGAGAGTGATGTGCACGCCCATTAAGGGGTAACCAGCCAAAACACCCACGTCGCCAGCTTCCAACACGCCGCTCCGAATGGCTGAGAGAAAATCCGGATCCAATTGGCCGGCTTTGTTTTCAAAGGTGAGCCCGGTCTGTTGCCGCGGCTCGATTTGTACGGTCACCTCGGCATACTGCTTTTCGCCGGCCACTTCGCGCTCGAAATGGCCATGGCCTGTGGCCGTGCCGGTGATCGCCTCGCGGTAGGAGACCTGAGGTTTACCCACATTGGCCTTGGCCTTGTACTCGCGAAGTAAGCGATCCACTAAAATTTCCACATGGAGTTCACCCATGCCGGAAAGAAGCATCTGGCCGGTTTCCTGATCAATGCGGACTCGGCACGAAGGATCCTCGTGTTGAAGACGCTCAAGCCCGGCGATCATTTTGTCCTGATCCGCTGAGGACTTGGCCTCAATGGCCACCGAAATCACCGGTTCAGGGAAAGTGATGGATTCTAAAACCACCGGCCGTTTGGCATCACAAAGGGTATCGCCGGTGCCCGTGAATTTGAGACCTATCGCCGCTCCGATATCGCCGGCTTTCAGAACACTCAACTCCTGACGGGAATTAGCGTGCATCCGGACGAGTCGCTGAATGCGTTCACGCTTGTTCGTGCGCGGGTTCAACAAAGTTTCTCCCGCCTTCACCTGGCCGGAGTAAACACGAATGAATGTGAGCGTACCGGCGAAGGCGTCGGACGCGATCTTAAAAGCTAAAGCCGCGGTGGGCTCGTTGAAGTCCGTGGGGACTTCAATCGTGCGCTCTTCGTTCTTGGGATCTTTCCCCACAACCGGAGGAATATCGAGCGGGCTGGGCAAGAAGTGAACCACTCCGTCCAAGAGCGGCTGCACGCCTTTCTTTTTGAACGCGCTTCCACAGTAAACAGGGGTGATAGCGAGGCTCAGCGTACCTTTACGCAAACCCATGCGGATTTCATCGACGGTCAATTCTTCGCCGCCCAGGTATTTTTCCATTAAGGCGTCGTCTTGCTCACAGGCCGCCTCAATCATTTGCTCCCTGAGTTGGGCCGCGCGCTCCGCCAAATCCTCTGGGATCGGCAACCGATCGATTTTCTCGCCCATCTCATCCGTCCAGGTGAGAACCGTGTTCTCGATCAAATCCACAACACCTTTGAAGTTATCTTCGGCGCCGATGGGAATTTGCACGGGAATGGGCCGGGCTCCGAGCTTCTCGCGGATGCTGTCCACACTCATGTCGAAATCCGCGCCCACCCTATCCATTTTGTTGATAAAGCAGATTCGTGGAACCTTATATTTATTGGCCTGACGCCAAACGGTTTCAGATTGCGGTTCAACGCCGTTGACACCGTCAAAGACCGCGATGGCGCCGTCGAGGACTCGCAGCGAGCGTTCCACCTCGATGGTGAAATCCACATGTCCCGGAGTATCGATGATGTTGATGCGATGATCGCGCCAGAAGGTGGTGGTGGCCGCGGCCGTGATGGTGATTCCCCGCTCCTGCTCCTGCTCCATCCAGTCCATTGCGGTATTTCCCTCATGGACTTCGCCCATGCGGTGGGACTTTCCGGTGTAGTAAAGGATGCGTTCCGTGGTCGTGGTCTTACCGGCATCGATGTGGGCCATGATGCCGATGTTGCGGGTGAAACGAAGTTCTTCCAGTTTTTGTGGGTCTTCTATACTCATTGGATGCAACTGTAGCCAATTGTTACCGCTGGCGCCATAACTGAATCCGCCAATGGGGCCGTGCTCGACGGCCGAGGCTTACCAGTTGTAGTGGGAGAAGGCCTTATTGGCTTCCGCCATGCGATGAACGTCTTCTTTTTTCTTAATCGCATTCCCGCGGTTGGCGTACGCATCGGCCAATTCACCGGCCAGACGGGACGCCATGGTCTTTTCACCGCGCTCACGGGCATAGGTGATCAACCAAACCATGGCCAAGGCCAATCGGCGCGAGGGGCGAACATCCACCGGCACCTGGTAAGTGGCACCGCCAACCCGGCGGGACCGCACTTCCAAGCTGGGCTTGCAGTTTTCGATGGCTTTTTTGAAAACGGTCAGAGGCTCTTCACCGGAAACTTTGGTCCGCAGCTCATCAAGGGCCGAGTAAAGCATCTTTTGCGATAAAGATTTTTTACCCTTCCACATCATCTTGTTAACGAACTTGGCCACGATCACGTCGTTGTAAACGGGATCGGGAAGAATTTCTCTTTTTTCTGCGGCTTTACGACGAGACATAAACCTTTAATTCCTCTTACTTTTTCGGCTTCTTAGCGCCATATTTCGAGCGCGAGCTAAAACGATTGGCCACGCCTTGGGTATCCAAAACGCCACGAACGATGTGGTAACGAACACCAGGAAGATCCTTCACCCGACCACCGCGAATCAACACCACACTGTGCTCCTGCAAGTTATGGCCGATTCCGGGAATATACGAAATCACTTCAAATCCATTGCTCAAACGGACCTTGGCCACCTTCCGAAGAGCCGAATTCGGCTTTTTAGGCGTGGTGGTGTAAACGCGAGTACAGACGCCGCGGCGTTGAGGGCAAGCGGTCAAAGCCGGTGATTTAGTCTTGTCCTTCGATGCACGTCGCGAACGACGAATCAATTGATTAATAGTCGGCATAGTTCCTTTCCAATCACAAGGCCGCCAAATTATCGGCAGCCTTGTGCTTTCGTCAACCTAATTCAAGGGATATCCCGCCGTTGTCTGGCCGGGCAGGAACGAAGCCGGCTGAGCCGCTTCCTCTTCAACCACAACCTTCCAACGTTTATACGAACTTAAGCCCGTTCCGGCCGGTACCAGACGACCCATGATGATGTTCTCTTTCAGGCCGCGGAGGGTGTCCGTTTTGGAGTTCACCGCCGCTTCCGTCAACACTTTCGTGGTCTCCTGGAACGAAGCCGCCGAGATCCAGCTGTCAGTACTGAGCGAAACTTTGGTGATACCCAAGAGCAGGGGCTGGTACGTGGCCGGCCGTCCGCCTTCTTTGGTCACCTTTTCATTCTCATCCAACATCTCGAACTTCTCGACCTGTTCGCCCGCCAAGAAACGGGTATCGCCCGGATCCGTGATTTCCACCTTGCGGAGCATGTTCCGCACGATCACTTCGATGTGCTTGTCGTTAATGCTCACACCCTGCAAGCGGTAAACCTCTTGGATTTCGTTCACAAGGTAAGCGGAAAGAGCCTTATCACCCAAAACGCGCAGGATATCGTGCGGGTTGCTCGGTCCATCCATCAGCGCCTCACCGGCACGGACGAACTCACCTTCGCGAACGGCCACGTGTTTACCTTTGGGAATCAGGTATTCACGCTGCTCGCCCACTTCCGGAGTCACGATCACACGCTGTTTACCTTTCACGTCTTTTCCGAACGTCACATAACCGTCGATTTCAGAAATGATGGCGGCTTCCTTCGGCTTACGAGCTTCAAAGAGCTCGGCCACACGCGGGAGACCACCGGTGATGTCACGAGTCTTCGTGGTTTCACGGTGGATCTTCGCGATCACGTCACCGGCGTGCACTTCTTGAGTATCGTTCACCAGAAGTTGCGCACCGACCGGCAGAACATAACGGCAGGGCACGTTCCGATTCGGCAGATCAAGCACTTTGCCGGCTCCGTCGGTGATCAAAATCGTCGGCTTGCTTTCGGACGATTTGGTTTCGGTGATCACTTTGGTGGCGAATCCCGTCACAGGGTCAACCTGCTCGGTCATCGAGACACCTTCTTCAATATCCTGGAACTGGATCACACCGCTGACATCGGCCACGATCGGGTTCGAGTAAGGATCCCAATCGGCCAAAACGTCGCCTTTTTTAACCTCGTCGCCTTCTTTGAATCGCAGGATCGAGCCGTAAACCAGCTTCATGCGATCGCGTTCGCGACCGGAGGAGTCGATGATCATCATTTCACCGTTGCGGTTCATGACGGTCAGCTTGCCCTGACGGTTGGTAACGGTCTGCACGCCGGAGAACTTAAGCGTTCCATCGTGGCGGGCGGTGTGAACGGATTGTTCAACCGCGCGCGAAGCCATACCACCCAAGTGGAAGGTCCGCATGGTGAGCTGGGTTCCCGGTTCACCGATCGACTGAGCGGCGATAATTCCCACCGCTTCGCCGAGGTTCACGGTGTTACCGCGAGCGAGGTCGCGGCCGTAACACTTCACGCAAACGCCACGGCGGGTTTTACAAGTGAGAGTTGAGCGGATGAGGACTTTTTCAATTCCAAGTTCGTCGATCTTACGAACGACGCGCTCGTTGATTTCCTCATTCGCTCGGCAAACCACTTCGTTAGTGTAGGGATCGAGAATGTCTTCCAACGCCGTACGACCGAGCACGCGATCGCCGAGCGGTTGAATGACTTCGCCGCCTTCAAGCAGCGGACGGATTTCCATACCTTCGGTGGTACCGCAATCGATTTCCGTGACCACGATATCTTGAGCCACGTCGACCAGACGGCGGGTGAGGTAACCGGAGTTCGCTGTCTTGAGAGCGGTATCCGCCAAACCTTTACGCGCACCGTGAGTGGAAATGAAGTATTCCAACACCGAAAGACCTTCACGGAAGTTCGCGGTGATCGGAGTTTCGATAATTTCACCGGACGGTTTCGCCATCAAACCGCGCATACCGGCCAGCTGACGAATCTGAGCCGCGGAACCCCGCGCACCGGAGTCGGCCATGATGAAGATCGGGTTGAAGCTGGCGCTTTCAACCGGTTTGCCGTCCACCATGAACGTCTGCTTCTCCAATTGCGCCATCATCTCTTTGGCGACTTTGTCGGCGCACTGAGCCCAAATGTCGACGACTTTATTGTAGCGCTCACCATCGGTGATCAGACCCTCGTCGTACTGGGCGCGGATTTCCTGAACTTGTTTTTCCGCGTCCTGGAGCAATTTGGATTTTTGCTGAGGAATGACCAGGTCATCCAAGCAAATCGAAATACCCGCTTGAGTCGAGTATTTGAATCCGAGTTCCATCAACTTGTCGGCGAGAATGACCGTGGCCTTCGCGCCGGCCAATCGGAACGTGCGGTCGATCAAATCGGCCAAGCCTTTCTTGTTCATCACTTTGTTGATGGTTTCGAAGGGAACTTCCGTCGGCACGATATCGCTCAAGATCGCACGACCCACACTGGTTTGCTCCAGCTTACCGTTAATGCGGCAGCGGATGGCGGCCTGGATGTCCAAATGTCCGTTCTCATAAGCGTACAAGACTTCCTGCACGTTCGGGAAAACGCGGCCGGTGCCTTTGGCGCCAGGACGAATGCGAGTCATCCAGTAAATACCGAGCACGATGTCCTGAGTGGGGTTAATGATCGGTTTTCCGTTCGCCGGGCTCAAGATGTTGTTGGTCGACATCATGAGCACGCGCGCTTCCACCTGAGCTTCGATGGACAGCGGAACGTGAACGGCCATCTGGTCACCGTCGAAGTCCGCGTTGAAGGCCGTACAGACAAGCGGGTGAAGCTGAATCGCTTTACCTTCGTGAAGCACCGGCTCGAACGCCTGGATACCCAAACGGTGAAGTGTGGGCGCGCGGTTGAGGAGCACGGGGTGCTCTTTCACCACGTCGGAGAGAATATCCCAGACCTCAACGGTTTCACTTTCAACCAGTTTCTTGGCTTGTTTAATTGTGGTCGCGAAACCACGCTCTTCAAGTTTGTTGTAAACAAACGGCTTAAAGAGCTCGAGCGCCATTTTCTTCGGCAGACCGCACTGGTGGAGACGAAGATTCGGGCCCACAACGATCACGGAACGACCGGAGTAGTCCACCCGTTTACCGAGCAGGTTCTGACGGAAACGGCCCTGCTTACCTTTGAGCATATCGCTCAAAGAACGCAGCGGACGTTTGTTCGGACCGGTGAAGGTCTTACCGCGACGGCCGTTGTCCAAGAGAGCATCGACCGCTTCTTGCAACATGCGTTTTTCGTTGCGGATGATGATGTCAGGCGCATTCAGCTCCTGCAAACGCTTCAAACGGTTGTTTCGGTTGATCACGCGGCGATAGAGGTCGTTCAAGTCGGAGGTCGCGAACCGGCCGCCATCCAGCGGAACCAGAGGACGCAGATCCGGCGGAATCACCGGAACCACCTCGAGCATCATCCAATCCGGCTTGTTCACCGAATTTTTGAAAGCTTCGACCACTTTTAAGCGCTTTGTGAGTTTCTTAATCTGAGCATCCGACTTGGTTTCTTTAAGTTCCAAACGGAGCTTGCGGGACAAGAACTCAGGATCCACCTTGCGCAAGATATCGCGGATCGCCTCACCGCCCATTTGCGCTTTGAAGTTCGGTCCGTACTCACTAAGAGCGTTCTGATAAGCCTCTTCCGCGAGGATCTGGCCTTCTTGCAAAGGCGTATCCATCGGGTCGGTCACGATGTAAGCCTCACAGTACAGCACCCGTTCGACGTCTTTCAGCGACATATCGAGCAGGTTACCGATACGGCTGGGCAACGAGCGCAAGAACCAGATGTGCGCGACGGGCGTCGCCAATTCAATGTGACCGAGACGTTCACGACGAACTTTGGTTTGAGTGACTTCCACACCGCACTTTTCGCAGATCACACCGCGATACTTCATGCGTTTGTATTTTCCGCACAAGCATTCGTAGTCTTTGATCGGTCCGAAAATCTTGGCGCAGAACAAGCCGTCACGTTCGGGCTTGAATGTTCTGTAGTTAATGGTCTCCGGTTTTTTGACTTCGCCGAACGACCACTCCCGGATCATCTCCGGTGACGCCAATGAAATCCGAACAGCATCAAATGAGAGGGGATCTTTGGGCTTGTCGAAAAAATTCAATAAGTCTTTCAAATTGCACCTCGCTTAAATCGTCGTTCCGGCCTGTTGTTCTTCAGCAGGCAGGTTTGCGGGTTCAGTTAAAATATCCGACTCCATCAGCTCCACGTTCAGTGCCAAGCTTTGCAGCTCTTTCACCAACACGTTGAAGGATTCAGGAAGTCCCGGTTCGAGAACGTTCTCGCCTTTCACGATGCTTTCGTACATGCGGGTCCTTCCGGCCACGTCATCCGACTTGACCGTGAGGAATTCCTGCAGAGAGTACGCCGCACCGTAGGCCTCGATCGCCCAAACCTCCATCTCTCCCAGACGCTGACCACCGAACTGAGCTTTACCACCCAGAGGCTGTTGCGAAACGAGGGAGTAAGGACCGATCGAACGGGCGTGAATCTTCTCCTCGACCAGGTGATGCAGTTTCAGCATGTACATAATGCCGACTGTCACCGGCGTCTGGAAGGGTTCACCCGTTCGTCCGTCGAAGAGCACGGTTTGACCGGAGAGCGGGAGCTTCGCGCGACGGAGAAGATCTTTGACGTCTCTTTCCTTGGCACCGTCGAAAACCGGCGTCGCCAGGTGAATTCCGTCTTTCATCCGGCGAATCATCTTCTTCAATGATTCGTCATCGGCGCCGTCGAAATGCTTCTGGATGTCTTCATCTTCACTGAAGATTTCCTTGAGCTCCTTGCGCGCTTCTTCCGCTTTGAAATTCTCAATGTGTTTTTCCAGTTGTTTGCCGAGACCGTGCGCGGCCCATCCCAAGTGAACCTCGAGAATCTGTCCGATGTTCATACGAGAAGGCACGCCCAGCGGATTCAACACCATGTCCACCGGAGTTCCGTCGGCGAGGTACGGCATGTCTTCGATCGGGAGCACCTTCGAGATCACACCTTTGTTCCCGTGACGGCCGGCGAACTTGTCACCCACCTGAAGCTTGCGCTTGATGGCGATGTAAACCTTCACCATCTTGATCACACCCGGGGGCAGTTCATCACCTTTGGTCAGGCGTTCGATTTTTTCATTGAAAACCATCTTCACGGCGTCGAGCTGATTGCGGGCGCCGTCAACCACACGTTGCACTTGGAATTCGAGTTCCGAATCCAGAGGCACGTAACTCAAAAGTTCGAACGGGATCGTTTCAAGGTCTTCACCTTTGATGGTTTGACCTTTGGAGAGAAGCTTCTCCGATCCGTCCTCGCTCAAGAGCACTCCGGTGGTGGTTTTACCGACCAACATTTCTTTAAGTTTATCGAGAGCGTTGTTCTTAATGACGTTCTGCTCAACCGCGAAGTCCTTCTCGAGCTTTTTGCGCTTGGCCTCGATGATCGATTGCAGACGCTCATCGCGATCGGAGCTTTCACGCGAGTAAACTTGAGCGTCGATCACCGTTCCATAGACACCCGACGGAACCCGCAACGAAGTGTCGCGAACATCGCCGGCTTTCTCACCGAAAATCGCGCGGAGAAGTTTTTCTTCAGGCGAAAGCTGGGTTTCACCTTTCGGAGTCACTTTACCGACGAGAATATCGCCGGGCTTCACTTCCGCGCCGATGCGGATGATACCGGAGTTGTCGAGATCCTTAAGGGCTTCCTCACCGACATTGGCGATATCGCGGGTGATCTCTTCTTTTCCAAGTTTCGTGTCACGCGCCACACATTCGAACTCTTCGATGTGCACCGACGTGTAGACGTCCTCGCGGATCAGGCGTTCGGAAATGAGGATCGAGTCCTCGAAGTTGTAGCCCATCCACGGGGTGAACGCGACCAGGATGTTCTGGCCGAGAGCCAATTCCCCAAGTTCCGTCGAGGGACCGTCGGCGATCACATCACCCTTCTTCACCCGGTCACCGACATTCACGATCGGTTTCTGGTTGAAGCAGGTATTCTGGTTCGTGCGCTGGTATTTAATCAAATTGTAAATGTCGACGTTGGCGCCCAGTTCACCGCCTTTGGCGAAACGGCGAACCACGATACGGGAAGCGTCCACTTCCTCGACCACGCCGTCGTTCTGACAAACCACCGAGGTTCCCGAGTCACGGGCCACCAAGCGTTCAACGCCGGTTCCAATCAACGGCGCGCGCGATTTCAACAGCGGCACGGCCTGACGTTGCATGTTCGAGCCCATCAACGCGCGGTTCGCGTCGTCGTGCTCGAGGAACGGAATGAGGCTCGCGGCGATGGACACCAACTGGGAGGGCGAAACGTCCATCAAAGAAACTTTGTCCTTTTCAATGATCTCGTACTCGCCGTTGAACCGTGAGGTCATATTGTCTTGGACGAGCTTATTGCCTTCAACGTCCTTACCGGCCTGGGCGATGTAGTGACCGCTTTCCTCCAAAGCCGAGAGGTAGAGGATATCGTCTTTAACCTGTCCGCCCTCAACCTTACGATACGGCGTTTCGATAAAACCGTACTGGTTAATGCGGGCGAAAGTCGCTAGCGACGCAATCAAGCCGATGTTCGGTCCTTCCGGAGTTTCAATCGGACAGATCCGGCCGTAGTGGGTCGGGTGCACGTCACGCACTTCGAAACCGGCACGATCGCGAGTCAAACCACCGGGGCCGAGCGCGCTCAAGCGACGCTTGTGAGTGATCTCGGACAGCGGATTGGTCTGATCCATGAACTGTGACAGCTGGGAGGAGCCGAAGAACTCCTTCACCACGGCGTTCACCGGTTTGGCGTTAACCAAATCATGCGGCATCATTGTTTCCACGTCCTGCAAGCTCATTCGCTCGCGGATCGCGCGCTCCATCCGCACCAAACCGATGCGGTATTGATTTTCGAGCAACTCACCCACGGAACGGACGCGGCGGTTACCAAGGTGGTCGATGTCATCGATCTGACCTTGGCCGTTCTTAAGGTCGATCAGGGTTTTGACCACCGAGAGAATGTCTCGCTCAGTCAAAGTGCGGTGTTCAACCGGTGTTTCTTCGAAGGGGATGTTGAAGCGATGATTGATCTTCAACCGACCCACTTCCGATAAGTCGTAGGTTTCAGGATCAAAGAAGAGGCGATGGAAGAATCCCGTGGCCGCCTCGATGGTCGGCGGCTCACCCGGACGAAGACGTTTGTAAATTTCAATCAACGCTTCTTCTTTGGTTGAGACTTTATCGATCAACAGAGTGTTACGGAGATAAGGTCCAACGGCCAGACCGTCGAAGAAGATCACCGACAATTCGGTGATTCCCGCCTGACGGGCCTTATCGAGCACGCTCGGAGTCACTTCCGAGTTCACGTCGGCGATAATTTCACCCGTGGTCTCATCGATCACGGGCTTGGCGATCACTTTGCCTTCCAAGTCCGACGGGTTGATTTCAATTTCAGTCAAGTTCAGCTGTTTCACCCGTTTCACAGCGGCGCGAGTGATCCGGCGGCCAGCCTTAACGATGGCTTCGCCGGTTTTGGGATCCACGATATCGGAGAGCGCGCGCTGACCGGCCATGCGCTCGATATCGATCGAGCGGGTGACCTTGCCGTCTTTTTTGAGGCGTACCACATCGAGGTGATAGAATTGCTGCAGCAACTGCTCAGTGGTGTAACCAAGAGCTTTAAGAAGAATCGTCACCGGGAATTTACGGCGACGGTCGATGCGGACATAAATCAAATCTTTTTGGTCAAATTCAAAGTCCAGCCATGATCCACGATAGGGAATCACGCGGGCGGAGTAGATCAGCTTTCCGCTGGCGTTGTTTTTGCCGCCGTCGTGGTCAAAGAACACACCCGGAGAACGGTGCAATTGGCTAACCACCACGCGTTCGGTGCCGTTGATGATGAAAGAACCATTGGACGTCATCAGCGGAATTTCACCGAGATAGACTTCCTGCTCTTTCACATCGCGAATGCTCCGCGCTTCGGTTTCTTCATCGACGTCGAAAACGATCAAGCGAAGGGTCACTTTGATCGGAGCGGCGAAGGTCATACCGCGCTGGCGGCACTCGTCCACGTCGTATTTGGCCGGTTCTAATGTGTAGCTGACGAATTCGAGGCTAGCGGTGTTATTGAAGTCCGAAATGGGGAACACGGACTTGAATACGCCCTGAAGTCCCGTGTCACCGCGGCGATCAGGGTCGACATCCTTCTGCAGGAAGGCCTCGTACGACTTCTTCTGCAGCTCAATCAGGTTGGGAATGTCGATTAAATGTTTGGTTTTGGCAAAACTCCTGCGCACGCGCAGGTTCGAAGCGGTCACCGGATTTGTCTTCATCCTCTCTCCTCACTTACGATCTCGATCACAATATTAGGCCGTCTGGCCTTTTTTTAGCTGCTCTCGGCAGCCAGTTAAACTGGCGGATGCTCGAGGCACCCGCCATATATTAAGGAATACGCCCGCGGATGTTACTTCACATCCACTTTGGCGCCGGCTTTGGTGAGGACGTCTTTGATCTTAGCGGCCTCATCCTTGCTCACGCCTTCTTTCACGGGCTTCGGAGCGCCTTCAACGAGGTCTTTGGCTTCTTTCAAGCCGAGACCGGTCAAAGCGCGAACTTCTTTAATGACGTTGATCTTGTTGGCACCACCATCGACGAGAATGACGTCAAAAGCGGTTTTCTCTTCAGCGGGAGCGGCACCGGCACCGGCACCAGCGGCACCAGGCATAGCGGCAACGGCCACGGGAGCGGCGGCGCTGACACCCCATTTTTCTTCGAGGTCCTTGATCAAACCGGCCAATTCCATCACCGGCATATTGGACAAATAATCAATCACTTGGTTCTTATCTAAAGACATTTTTTCCTCCAAAAATAAACAAAATTAAGCGTTTTTCGTATCTTTATAAGCGTTCAACACACGGACAAAACCACCCGGTACGGCCTGCAAGGTTCCGAGGAACTTCGTCATCGGAGCACTTAAGACGCCGAGCAATTGGGCCCGCAATTCATCTTTCGACGGCAACGTGGCCAGCGCTTTGATGCCTTTGGCATCAAGTGCGGTTCCGTCCATCACACCGTATTTCAATTGGAAAGCTTCGACCTCATCACCGAATTTGGTGATGGCTTTGGCCACGGCGCTGGGATCTTCGAAAGCGAAGACCACGGCGTTGGTGCCCACCAGCTTGTCCTCAAGAACCGGTTTTACCGTCGGATGATCATTGAGTGCCCGGATTGCGAGTGTGTTGCGCACCACTTTCATTTCCGACTGAATCGGTTTGAGCGTTTTTCGAAGCTTGGTTACGCTTTCCACGTCCATGCCTTTGAAGTCGACGAGGAATGCGGCTTTCGAACGGCCAAACTTTTCGGAAAGTGAAGTGATCTCTTGCTGCTTCTGCTCGCGAGTCGATATGGGCAAGATATCCTCCTTATTCTTAGTTTGGACCGCGAACGGATCTCGGTGGGAAATTAAGCGCTTAAATTAAACGCACCCACTGTCTCTGATCGCGATACGTTATGAGCGCCCGCCAACGAACGCTCGAATCATTCAATTAAGAGAGTTGGCTCTCCAATTCCGACAAATCCATTTTCACGCCAGGTCCCATGGTGGAAGAAACCGTCACGCCGCGAAGGTAATTACCCTTGCTGGTGGCCGGCTTCGCCTTGAGCAGGGCCGACATGAAGGCCGCGAAATTTTCACGGAGCTTTTCAGGACCCATGCTCTTGCGCCCGATCACGGCGTGAACGATTCCCGCCTTGTCAACGCGAAAGTCGAGTTTCCCTTTTTTCTCCGCCGCCACGGCGTCAGCCACGTTCATGGTCACCGTTCCCACTTTCGGGTTCGGCATCAATCCACGGGGACCGAGGATCTTGGCCACTTTACTGACGGTCGCCATCATGTCCGGCGTGGCGATGGCCTTATCAAAATCCAGCCAACCGCCTTGAATCTTGGCCACCAAATCATCGGCGCCGACGTAATCCGCACCGGCTTTCTTGGCTTCTTCTTCTTTGGGACCCTTGGCGAACACCACAACGCGAACCGGTTTACCGAGTCCATGGGGCAGGCTCACCGCTCCACGAACCTGTTGGTCCGATTGTTTAGGATCCACGCCCAAGATCACAGCCACATCAATGGCCTCGTCGAATTTGGCGGTGGCGGTGTCGACCACAAGTTTGATGCCGTCATTCAGTTTATAACGAGTGTTTCGATCAACCTTTTGGAAGGCCGCTGTATATCGTTTTCCCATGTTCCGACCTCCTACTTGACTTCCAAGCCCATGCTATTGCACGTGCCGATGACCTGGCTGATGGCAGCGTCAAGCTCCGTGCAGTTCAAATCCGGCATCTTCAATTTGGCGATGTCCGTGACTTGAGCCATGGTGACTTTGCCGACTTTATCTTTTTGCGGCATCTTGGAGCCGCTTTCGATTTTCGCGGCCTTTTTCAGCAACACTGAAACCGGAGGCGTCTTGGTAATGAAGGTAAACGATCGATCCGAGTAAACAGTGATGATCACCGGAATGATCATATCGCCCTCTTTTTGTGTGCGGGCGTTAAACTGTTTACAGAATTCCATGATGTTTACCCCATGTTGTCCCAGCGCCGGTCCAACGGGCGGAGCCGGATTGGCTTTCCCTGCCGGTATCTGAAGCTTGATAAGGCCAGAGACCTTTCTTGCCATAATTTCTTCCCACTTTGACTTAGGGGTTAACTCGCGAAATCAGGCCCATCCTGATTCCGCTCAAACTTTTCAAATCAGGCCTTTTCGACCTGAACAAAATCCAATTCAACGGGAGTCGGACGGCCGAAAATGCTCACCAGCACTTTCACCTTTCCTTTCTCCTGATTGATCTCTTCCACGGTGCCGTTGAAATTGCTGAACGGACCGTCGATCACAACCACACTGTCGCCCACCGAGAATTTCACTTTCGGCTGCACTTTCTCAGCGCCCATTTCCATTTGGCGGGTGACTCGCATCACTTCTTCTTCTGGAACTTCAGGCGGTTTGGTTTTTCCGCCCACGAAGCCCGTGACCTTGGAGCAGTTTCGCACCAAGTGCCAGGTTTCATCGTCCATCACCATCTGCACGAAAATATAGCCCGGGAAAAACTTGCGGGCGCGAGTGGCTTTTTTTCCTTTAACCAGCTCCACCACGTTTTCCGACGGGATCAGAATCTGCCCGAACTTGTCTTCCATCTTGAGCGAACGAATGCGCTCCTCGATGGATCTCTTGGCGACCGCTTCACAGCTCGTCTGAGTGTTGACGATGTACCATTTCATCTTTTTGTCGCCGCCTGAGGCCTTTTGAGACTCAGGATTGTTCGTTGTTTCGTTAGCCACGTTCACCTTCCTCAGTTGACGAAAATTTTAATCAACTGGCTGGCAATGAAATCAAATCCGCCCAATAAAATTCCCGCCGCCAACACCATCACGCAACAAACGATCGTCATGGCGGTCGTGTCCTTGCGGGAGGGCCAAACTACTTTACGGACCTCTGTGATCGCTTCGTCGGCGAACACCTTTACTTTCGAGTTGAACATCAAAGCCAAAAACGTCGCGAAACCCGCCACCACGGGAACACCATGCTTGATCGATGGGTCGCCGTAGACTCGCGCCACCGGACCGAACGCCGACGCCAAAGTTTCGAAAAGCATGGCGACGACCAGATAGGCCAGGAATCCACAAGCCACGAAGGCGGCGTTGATTATGCTTTGATTGCTGTTCTCAGTGTCCATTTCCAACTCTCAACTTTGGCAGGGCAGGAGGGATTCGAACCCACAACCTAACGATTTGGAGTCGTTCGCTCTACCATTAGAGCTACTGCCCTATCGCCCTTAAACGCCAAAGGGACCCCATCAAAACAGGGTCCCTAAAAGCGGTTAATACAACTTCAAACATTACTCGATGATGGCCGTAACCACTCCGGCTCCCACGGTGCGTCCACCTTCACGAATCGCGAAGCGGAGCTCTTTTTCCATGGCGATCGGAGAGATCAATTCCACATCCATTTCCACACGGTCGCCCGGCATCACCATCTCGGTGCCTTGCTTGAGCGTCACCACACCGGTCACGTCAGTTGTACGGAAGTAGAACTGAGGACGATAGCCGTTGAAGAACGGAGTGTGACGTCCGCCTTCTTCCTTGGTGAGGATGTACGCTTCGCACTTGAATTTCTTGTGCGGCGTAATCGAACCCGGAGCGGCCACAACCTGTCCACGCTCAACTTCTTCTTTCTTAGTTCCGCGGAGGAGCACGCCGGCGTTGTCACCCGCGCGGCCTTCTTCGAGAAGCTTACGGAACATTTCGATACCGGTAACGGTCGTTTTTTGCGTCGGGCGCAGACCCACGATTTCGATCTCTTGACCGACTTTGATCGTTCCACGCTCGATACGGCCAGTGACCACGGTTCCACGACCCGAGATCGAGAACACGTCTTCGATCGGCATCAAGAACGGCTTGTCGATGGCGCGCTGAGGTTCCGGAATGTAAGTATCGCAAGCTTCCATCAATTTCATGATGGCGCCTTCGCCGATATCACCGGTGTCACCTTCCAAAGCTTTGAGGGCGGAACCCTTCACGATGGGAATGCTGTCGCCGGGGAATTCGTACTTGCTGAGAAGTTCACGAATTTCAAGTTCAACGAGGTCGAGAAGTTCTTTGTCGTCGACCATGTCCACTTTGTTCATGAACACAACGATCGCGGGAACGCCGACCTGACGAGCGAGAAGAATGTGCTCGCGAGTTTGCGGCATCGGACCGTCAGCGGCGGAAACGACGAGAATCGCGCCGTCCATCTGAGCGGCACCGGTGATCATGTTTTTCACGTAGTCGGCGTGACCGGGGCAATCCACGTGAGCATAGTGACGTTTTTCAGTTTCATATTCCACGTGCGAGGTGGAGATCGTAATTCCGCGCTCTTTTTCTTCGGGCGCTTTATCGATCTGATCGTAAGCCATAGCGCTCGCGCCACCTTTTTTCGCAAGGACAGTTGTGATGGCCGCGGTCAATGTGGTTTTCCCGTGGTCCACGTGTCCGATGGTCCCGATGTTGACGTGCGGCTTGTCCCGCTTAAAGGTCTCTTTTGCCATTTTGAATCTCCTCCTGATTCGCTTTTAAAAACACCTTTACTAAACTAACTCAAATTACTGGAGCCCATGGTGAGACTCGAACTCACGACCTCACCCTTACCAAGGGTGTGCTCTACCCCTGAGCCACATGGGCGTCACTTCACACCCAATTTGGAGCGGGAGACGGGTCTCGAACCCGCAACCCTCAGCTTGGAAGGCTGATACTCTAGCCAATTGAGCTACTCCCGCTCATGCTCCTTCGCAAACAACCTGGTGGAGAGGGTAGGATTCGAACCTACGTAGGCATAAGCCAACGGATTTACAGTCCGTCCCCTTTAGCCACTCGGGCACCTCTCCGTGCCATTGGAGCTGGCTATGGGACTCGAACCCGCAACCTGCTGATTACAAATCAGCTGCTCTACCAATTGAGCTAAGCCAGCGTCTCGCCGAAGAAAACACTTCTCTGCCGGAAAAAGGCAAAAAAATGCTCCTAAGTCGATTTGCAAACAACTCTTCTACTCAAGCATCACAATTGCAGTCAAAATATATTTCCACGGAAAATTGAGAGGTTATGGTTTTCAGAGCCGGTTGCGTTGAGGGTTTAAAATAGGTGATCGTGCAGCGCGCTGTCAATCACTCAACTCGCATATATTCGAACTGAGGGATTAAAACGCATTACTTGAGGGAACTTTGGCGTCGGCGACCGAATTCGAACCGATGACTCAGGTCTTCGCCTGGGCCTGGCGGAAGGTTTCGGACAGGGCGATGGCGGCGGCGACGGAGACGTTATAGCTGGCGTCCGGGTTGGATTGGGGGATCGCGATCAGGTCATCACAGACCGCGGCCACAGATTTGCGCAAACCGCCCGATTCCGAGCCCAACACCCAAACCACCTTTGGGGGAATGTCCAGAGTAAATAAATTTTGCCGACTGTTGTGAGCGAGTCCGAGGATCCAAAATCCATGCTCTTTGAGCCGTTCGAGGCGCTGCGGGAGGGCGTGATCTTTTTCCACCGGCACGTGCTCGGTGGCCCCTTGCGCCACCTTCGATGCCGCCGGGGACAGGTCGGCGCTTCGATGCTCCGGCACCAGAACGCCTTGGGCATTGA
Source organism: Bdellovibrionales bacterium (assembly GCA_041690295.1). Classification (GTDB taxonomy): domain Bacteria; phylum Bdellovibrionota; class Bdellovibrionia; order Bdellovibrionales; family UBA1609; genus JALHOQ01. The sequence goes on along the minus strand of JAWLHR010000002.1, from coordinate 190,721 downwards.
GCAGCCAGGCGGTCCTGAGCACGGCTCCCAGGTTGTGCGGATCTTCGACTTCATCCAAAGCCAAAAGCACGGCGCGCTCGGCTTTTTCGATGGCCGGCCAATCGATTTCGGGCCTCTCGGAGACGAACGCCACGATGCCTTGATTTGAACCGATGATTTTATCCAGAACGCCGGGCGGTTTGATCTCCACCTTAACATTGAGCCTCTGAGCCAGCTCACCAAGACGCTTGAGCTCGGGATGATCGGTGTGACGTTCACGCAGCCATACAGCCTCGATGGCGCGCGGGCGAACCTTCAAAGCTTCGTTCACGGCGTGAATTCCCACGACACACCGGCCGCGCGGCACCTGCGGCCCACGTGACGGCCGATCCTGAGGTCCCCGTCTAGCGCTTTTGAATTTCTTCATAATAGGTTTTGGCGGCTAAAGCCGGTTCAAGGGAATCGTAAATGGGACGCCCGACCACCAGGGCGGATGCCCCTCGGCGGAGCGCCGTCAGAGGATCGGAAACCCGGATTTGATCGCCACGATCTTCATGGCTTAAGCGCACACCCGGCGTGACCAGATAAGCGTCGGGAAAAAGCTGGCGCAGCATCTCGACTTCCTCGGGTGAGCAAACCAATCCAGAAATTCCGCTTTCGATGGCCAGTTTCGCCAAGGTCCGCACTTGTTCGGCAATGGGTTGCTGGCGAAGCATCGGCGGCAAGGTCTCCTGCTTGAAACTGGTCAACACGGTGACCGCGAGAATTCGAAACGGCCGCTTTTGGCAAAGCTCTTCTTCCACCTTGGCCAGTAACGATAAAGCCTCGCGGCCGGCATGGGCATGCACCGTACAAAAACTCGCGCCCATTTCAAACGAAGCGCGGACAGCGGATTCCATGGTGGAGGGAATATCGAAGTATTTATTATCGACGAACAAACTGCCGTGGCGGGCGACCTCTTTAAGCAGGCTTTCCCCGTAGCGGATGGCCAGACGGGGGCCGACCTTAAAACCACCCACGAAGGCCCGGCATTGAGTCGCCAGATGGAGCGCGGCTTCGGCGTCATCAACATCGAGAGCCACGAACAGCGGATTGGACAGCTGGGCGCGTGAGTTCATTGTTCCCTCAGCCAGGCTTGGATTTTTTCGACCACCGCATTGGGCGGAATTTTTGTGACCGTTTTGGTTTTTCTTTCGATCATTTCAATTTCACCGGCGGCCAAACCGCGCGCGCCGATGTTGAGGCGTAAGGGCATTCCCAGCAGATCGGCATCCTTGAATTTCACGCCAGGCCGTTCAGCGCGATCATCCATCAACACATCAATGCCCTTGGCATTCAGCTGATCGTAATATTGATCGGCCAAAGCCCGCGCTTCCGCGTTGTCCGGATCCAGCAAGGCGATGTGAACGGTGTAAGGCGCGATCGACACCGGCCAAATGATTCCATCTTTGTCGTGGTTTTGTTCAATCACGGCCTGCACCGTGCGGGTGATACCAATTCCATAACAACCCATTTCAATGGGCTTCAATACGGCTTCCTGACTGAGGTAGTTGGCTTCCATTTTCTGGGAGTACTTGGTTCCCAAATAGAAAATGTGACCGACTTCAATGCCCCTGTAGGATTTCAGCTTTCCTTTGCAGTCGGGGCTCAGGTCCCCCTCGCGGGCCATGCGAAAATCTCCGACCGTGGTGACTTTGAAATCCCTCCCGTGGTTGACGTTTTTCAGGTGGAAATCGTCTTTGTTCGCCCCAACAATAAAATTACGAAGGCCTTCAACGCCTTTATCCATCAATATAGGAATGCGAAGACCCACCGGTCCGCAGCTGCCGGGCGAGGCGCCGGTGATCTCGCGCACTTCCGTATCATTCAAAAGCTGGGGCGGATTGGCCAGACCGAAGTGATTTTTGAGCTTGATGGGGTTCACTTCATCGCTGCCCCTGAGGAGAACCGCCACGGGATTCAGATTTTTAGCCGGATCATCACTGGCGGAAAAGAACATGGTCTTCACCAATTGCCGGGCGGGAATCTTTAACGCTTTGGATAAATCGTCGATCGTTTTCAACCCCGGAGTCGCGAACTCCTCGAGAGGCGCCATTTCCGCTTGACTCACCTCGGGTTCAGCGTCGATCGCGGGGGCCACCTCGATATTGGCGGCGAAGTCGCTGTCCTCGGAAACCAGCAACTGGTCCTCACCGCTATCCGCCAGAATGTGAAACTCTTGGGATTTATTGCCGCCGATATTTCCGCTATCGGCCTGGACCACGCGAAAACGCGCGCCCAAGCGTTTAAAGATGGCGGTGTAAGCTTCAAACATCAGTTGGTAAGAGCGCTCGGCCCCGGCTTGATCAATATCGAAGCTGTAAGCGTCCTTCATGATGAACTCACGCCCGCGTAAGAGACCGAATCGGGGGCGAATCTCGTCACGATACTTAGTTTGAATCTGGTAAAGATTCACCGGAAGGTCCCGGTAACTTTTGACGTCACGCCGGACGAAATCCGTGATGACCTCTTCATGGGTCGCTCCCAGACAGAATTCATGGCCATTCCGGTTTTTGAACTTCTGCAGGCCTTCGCCCATTTCCGCCCATCGGTTCGTCTCTTCCCAAAGCTCTCGGGGATGAACAATGGGCATCAGCAATTCAATGCAGCCGCGCTTATTCAGCTCCTCGCGGACGATATTCTCAAACTTTCGAATGCTGCGCAAAAGCAGCGGACCGTAGGTGAAAATACCGGGCGCCAACTTACGGACGTAACCGCCTCGAACAAGCAAAATGTGACTGGGAATTTCCGCGTCCGCGGGCGCTTCCTTGAGTGTGAACAAATAACCTGAAGACCATTTCATGAGATGTCCTTAAACCTCGATGCCGTAAGATTTGATTTTCCGGTGCAGATAACTGCGCTCCAGTCCGATGTTCTCCGCCGTTTTTGAGATGTTACCCTGATTTTCTTCGATTTTCTGAATCAAAAACTCCCGCTCAAACCGCGCCCGGGCTTCTCGGAAGGTCATAACGCCTTCGGTGCCGGACTCGGCGGGTTCGGTGAGACCGGCGAATTTCAAGTCGTGCACATCCACGTAATCCCCCGGCGTGAGGATGTAGACCCGCTCGATAAAGTTGCGCAACTCACGCACGTTTCCGGGCCAGCTGTGATTCTGCATTCGCGCGATGGCGTCCTCGGAAAAAACTTTTCTCTTGTAACCGTTATTGCGCAGGAATTGGTCGCCGAAATACTCCGCCAGAAGCGGAATATCTTCCTTGCGCTGTCTGAGAGGCGCGACCGTCAGAGGCACGACGTTCAAACGGTAATAAAGGTCCTCGCGGAAGCGACCCTGTTTGATTTCCTCCTCGAGATTCTTATTGGTGGCGGCGATCACGCGCACATCACATTCAATCGGGTCCTCACCACCCAACCGGTAAAACTGACCCTCTTGCAGAATTCGCAGGATTTTCGCTTGAGCATCAAGGCTCATATCGCCAATTTCATCGAGAAAAAGAGTTCCACCGCTGGCCATCTCGAATTTCCCTTTTTTCGCCCGTTCGGCCCCGGTGAACGCGCCCTTCTCATAGCCGAAAAGTTCCGCCTCGATGAGGTCCTTGGGGATGGCCGCGCAATTGACTTCGACCAGGGGACGGCCGGCACGGTGACTGAGATAATGGATGTTTTGCGCCACCAGCTCCTTGCCCGTGCCGTTTTCTCCCGAAATCAAAATCCACGCGTTGGACCCCGCCACGCGCGCGATCATCTGCTTCAGATTCACCATGACCGGACTTTCGCCGATGAGCGCGATGTTCTTACGCAAGCGGTTGAGCAAGGCGTTCTTTTCGCTTTGTTCTTTTTTGAAATTCAAAATGTTGGCGATGAGAATATTGATCTTGTCCATGGACAGCGGCTTTTCCACAAAATCCCACGCGCCGTTTTTAACCGCGCGAACCGCCGTTTCAATCGTTCCGTGACCGGACATGATGATGAATTGCCCATCCGGATACCCGCCTTTCTTGGCCTCTTCGAGGACCTGCAGGCCATCCATATCGCCCGGCATCCAGATGTCCTGAAGAATGATGTCCGGTGCGAACTCACGGATTTTTTCCAATCCCTGCCGGCCACTGTAGGCGACATCAACGATGTGGCCCTCGTCGATCAGAGCCGCGGATAAAACCTCAACGATCGGCTTTTCGTCATCAATCACGAGAATTTTGGTTTTCATACCTGAGTTTCTCCTATCCGCCCGCCCTGGCGAACGATGTTCGGGCGCTCCGTACTCTCCACCACGGGAAGTTCGATAACGATTTTGGTCTCGCTTTGTCCATCGGAAAACGCGCGAATGAATCCATGATGATCTTCGACCATACGTTTCACGATGGCGAGCCCCAGTCCGGTTCCGTGCTCTTTCGTCGTCATATAGGGTTCGAATATCCGCTCACGCATATGGACCGGGATGCCCGGGCCGTTATCCTCAACCTCGATGCGAGCGATTCTCAGTACATTATCATACGAGGTGCGGATCACAATACGCCCGTCGGGCTTGCCGTTCACGGCCGCCACCGCGTTGTCGACGAGATTGTTGATAATCCGGCGGATTTGATCCGGATCGAAGACAAACGCCGGAAGCTCCATATCCGGAGTGAATTCGACCCGAAGGGCGTCGTCATCCTCACGTTCAAACAACCCCAAGGATTCACTGATGACCTTATTCAGATCGCCGGGCACCGGATTCGATTTCGGTAACCGGGCGAATTGATTGAATTCATTCACCAGATTCTTAAGGCTTTCCACCTGGTCGATGATGCGACGGATGGATTCGTGAAAAGCGGAGTCTTGAATTTGACCGCCGAACTTTTTCTCCAGGCGCTCGGCGGACAGCTTAATCGGTGTGAGCGGATTTTTAATTTCATGGGCGATCCGGCGGGCCACTTCGGTCCATGCGGCCGCCCGTTGCGCCCCGAGCACCGCCGTTAAGTCGTCGAAAACCAAAACTTTACCGATCACGGTCTGTCGCTCATCGGTCAAAAACGACAATGTGGTCTGCAAGGGAATGGAGCGATTACGAATTTGCACCCGCACCTCGCGCTGGATGCTCTCGGCGCGCAATTCCCGCATCTGCTCGATCATGTTTTCAACCACGTTGTAAAATTCCTTTTGCAAAACTTTGGAAAGCTTCTGGTTCAAAACCCGATCGGGTTTAAGTTCAAGAAGCTTGCAGGCGTGCCGGTTGATCATGGTGACCCGGCCCTCGGGATCCAGCGTGATCACGCCCGTACTGACCGTTGAGAGCACCACTTCCATGTAGCGCGAATGTTCGTCCAGTCGGCTTAATGTTTCACGGAGAGAACGGTTGGCTTCACTCACTTCGCGCTCGGAGCTGGCGAGATTCTGCGTCATCTGATTGAAGTGTCGGACCAGTTCATTGATCTCGACGGAACCGCTAGTGGCGAGCACCGGGCTATAATCATGGTTCGCCACCCGTTGCGCCGCCTGACCCAATTCTTCAAGCGGAATGGAAAGCTGGCGGGCCAAGTAAAACCCGAACCAGGTGGCGCCGAGAAGAATGGTCAGTGTCATTAAGAGCAGAATGATCAGGTAAATGGACTTGATTGGATATTCGAGCGGGTTCACATCGCGAAAGTCCTCATAGGCTGACGCGATGTCGTCCATTTTGGCGATCAACGAAAGTGGAATAAACGTGGAAACCACCACCGCACCGGAATTCTTCGTGCGCCCGACCGGAAAGATCACGCGAACCAGATTACCATTTTCAAACTGGTGGATGGTGGAAGCTTCATTGCGGTCCTCGATCCCCCGTTCAAGAAGTTCCAGTGAAAGCGGAGGAACTTCGGGCAAGGCCTCATCGGAGCTGACACTCACCACCCGTTTGCCGAAAAGTGACGGGTAATATTCGACCGCGTCTAGGCTGTAGCGGGAGCGGAGCTCAACCAGCTTTTTCTCCCAGTCGGGTTTCGGCGTCTCACGAAGCTCTTTGGCCACCCGTTCAGCGAAATGATAGTTCTTACGCTTCGCCGTCAGGTAATAGGCGTTCGTGACTTCAAGCGAACTTTTTAAAACGCCCGCCATCTTTTCCGAGAACCATTTATCGAAGCTGTTGTTGATGTAAAAAACCGAAACCAACGACATGAGTGTCGTGGGAATGAAACTGAAGGCCACGAACGCGACGATCAGTTTGGCTTTCAACGTTTTTCCCGCGAGACCGGTCTGGCGCTCGGAGAAGATTTTGACCACGTTCCTGAAGATCAGGAAGAAGAGAAGCAGAAAGAGAATGATGTTGAAGTTGACCAGTCCGAGAAAGAAGATCGAGTGGGCGAACGGCAGCTGCTGGCTCATGCCGAACAGCTTGTATTCAATCGCCGTCAGAACGAGAAAAAGAACGGCCAAGAAAAAAACCGTGGCCAGCTCACGCCGCCGCTTGAGCGGTTCATTGACGATCTCGTCCCGCTTGTTGTCCATTTAGATCAGATCCGCCAGGTTTAACATTTCCACCGCCACCTCGGCCGCCTCACGACCTTTGTGTCCGTGCGCGCCTCCGACGCGCGCCAGAGCCTGTTCTTCATTGTCGGTGGTTAAGACGCCAAAGACCACTGGTTTTTTAGTTTGCAGCATAACTTGTGAGCAACCGCGTTCAACCGAGTTGCACACATAATCATAATGGCTGGTTTCGCCGCGAATCACCGCGCCCAATGCGATCACCGCGTCACAATCGGAATCCAAAAGTTGCAAAGCGGCAAGGGGAATCTCAACCGCGCCGGGCACGCGAACACGAATGATTCGTTCGGGACTTACCCCAAGCTCCAACAATCTTTCATAGGCGCCTTTTTCAAGAAGCTCGGTGATCTCCTGATTGAATCTCGATGTCACAAGAGCGATTTTCCAGCGAGACTGAATTTGCAAAGAACCTTGCAGCGGTAACACGGTTCAATCCCCCAATCCCAGTAGCGGTTCCGTTTCGATGGGTAGCGCGACTTCCTCGACGATTTCGAGTCCGTAACCGCGAAGACCCACGCGTTTGGCATGACTGTTCGTGATCAGACGCAATTTCCTCACCCCGAGAGCCCGCAAGATCTGAGCACCGACGCCGTAATCGCGATCATCGGAGTGGAAAACTTTTTTGCTTTCTTCATTGAGTGTTTCGCCCTGGTCGATCTGGTGGTAGCGCTGAACCCGCTGGCGCAAACGCTGGCCCATGTCTTCGAGCCTCAGGTAAACCACGACGCCGCGACCGGCCTCGTTGATTTTTTTGAATGAAGCGTCCAGGTAATCTCCGGTGCGCGTTCGCAGGCTTCCGAAAACGTCGCCCATCAGACATTCGGAATGCACACGGACCAGAATCGGCTCATCCCCGCTGATATCGCCTTTGACCACGGCCACGTGTTCCCGTCCATCCAATGTGTTTTCAAAAACATGAATATGGAAGTCCTTGCCGTAGCGGCAAGGCAGTCTCGCTTGCGCCCGTTCGATCAAGAAAGATTCGTTTTGAATCCGGTATCGGATTAGAGATTCAATGGTGCCGATTTTGATATTGTGTCTTTGGGCGAATTCAACCAGCTGACCCATGCGCGCCATGGTGCCGTCGGGGTTCATGATTTCGCAAATCACCGCCGCCGGATTCAAACCCGCCATGCGGGCCAGATCAACGCTGGCTTCGGTGTGGCCGGCGCGCTTCAACACACCGCCCTCTTGCGCGCGAATGGGAAAAACGTGACCCGGGACGATGATGTCCTCAGGCGTGGCCGAAGGATTCGCGGCCACTTTGATGGTCAAAGCGCGGTCCGCGGCGGAAATTCCGGTGGAAACTCCTTTCGCCGCTTCGATGCTCACGGTGAAGGCCGTGCGATGGGGCGAACGGTTGCCTTCCTCTTTGGTCATCATCGGAAGGCCGAGCCGCTCGATCTGCGCCGAGGTGAGTGACAAACAAATCAGGCCGCGCGCTTCCGTGGCCATGAAGTTCACCATTTGCGGCGTGATGTAGTCGGCGGCGACGACCAGATCGCCTTCGTTCTCGCGATCTTCGTCATCCACCAAAATCACCGGACGTCCGGATTTAATGTCTTCGATCAGTTCTGGAATCGAGTTGAGACTCATGCTTCCAATTCCCTCTGGCGAACAAACGCCCTGGCCATGTTATCCACTTCAAGATTCACCGGATCTCCCGCCTTCAACTCACCGAGATTGGTGCGTTTGGTGGTTTCGGGAATCAACCCGACGGTGAACTCACGCGCTTCACAACGGTTGACCGTGAGACTGACACCGTTGAGCGCCACACTGCCCTTGGCCCAAATAAACGGGGCGAGCTTTTCCGGGATTTCAATCGTCAAGGTGATGGTTTCACCCTGTCTTTCAACCGCCAGCACACGTGACCGGGCATCGGCATGTCCGGTGACGATATGCCCATGAATCCGCCCGTTGAAGCGCAGGGAACGTTCCAGATTAACTGCCCTATGAAGGACGTTTTGCGGGGTCCAACCGGTTATTCGTAAAGTTTCCGGCCCACAGGTGAAAACCATCCGTTCGTCGTCAAAAGCCTCCAAAGTCAGACAAACCCCGTCCACGGCGATGCTGTCGCCCACAGATAAGTCATTGAATTCACTTGGTTTACGAACTGAAATTGTGAGTGTGCCCGGGCCCTCGCTCTGGCCAATGATGGAACTGACGGTTTCAATAATTCCTGAAAACATTGCGCCCTACCGCCTGAGATGGTGGCAAGCTATAGGGATCCCATTAACGCGTCAAGTAATAGTTCGCGTATTTATAGGACTTGCGCGCGAATCAGGCTGCGAATTCCAGATGATCGCCGCTCAACGTGACCCGAACCGTGTCTCCGGACTTCACCGACTGATCCAGAATCTTCTTGGCCAGCGGGTTTAATAGCTCATTCTGGATGACCCGTTTCAAGGGACGAGCCCCGTAGACAGGATCAAATCCTTTTTCGCCCAACCAGCGGATCGCGGATTTGTCCACATCCAGTTGAATGCGCTTTTCAGCCAAGCGGCGTTGCACAGCTTCGAGCTGCACCAGCACGATTTCATGCAACTGCTCTTGTCCCAACGGATTGAAGATCACTGTTTCGTCGATGCGATTTAAAAACTCCGGACGGAAGGTCGCGCGAAGCGCGTCCATCACGGCGGTTTCTTTTTCTTTCTGCGACATCTTTTCATCGATGATCGCCACGGATCCCACGTTCGACGTCATGATCAACACCGTGTTCTTGAAATCCACCGTGCGTCCCTGACCGTCGGTCAAACGGCCGTCATCCAAAACCTGCAAAAGAATGTTGAACACATCAGGATGGGCCTTTTCGATTTCATCCAGCAAAATGACGCTGTACGGGCGCCGACGGACTCGTTCGGTCAATTGCCCTCCTTCTTCATAGCCGACATATCCGGGAGGGGCTCCGATCAAACGGCTCACTGAATGCTTTTCCATGTACTCGCTCATGTCGATGCGAACCACGGCCTCTTCGGAATCGAAGAGGAACTCGGCCAGCGCTTTGGCGGTTTCCGTTTTTCCGACACCCGTGGGGCCGAGGAAAATAAAACTTCCGATAGGCCGGTTGGGATCCGAGATCTCCGCCCGGGCCCGGCGGATCGCATCCGCGACGGCCCGCAAGGCATGGGATTGACCTTTCACCCGTTTTTCCAAATGATCCTCGAGATGGAGCAGTTTTTCGCTTTCGGACTCGAGCATTTTGCTGACCGGAATTCCCGTCCACTTCGCCACCACTTCGGCGATCTCCTCGGGTCCGACCTCTTCTTTCAGCATGCGGTCTTTGCGTTTGAGGACGCTTTCGTTCAATGCCGCGAGCTTTTTCTCAAGCTCAGGTAATTTGCCGTATTTCAACTCGGCGGCGCGACCGTAATTCCCCTCGCGCTCCGCGCGCTCAATTTCAATGCGGGTTTGCTCGATCTCCTGCTTGGTTTGCTTCAAGCCGGTGATTTCACTTTTTTCTTCGTCCCACTGGGCGCGCAATTTTTTAACCTGGCCTTCCATCTCGTCAATCTCGCGCTCGACCTCACCCAGGCGTTCGCGCGCGTGCACATCCTCTTCTTTTAAAAGGGCTTCGCGTTCGATCTGAAGCTGCATGATCTTGCGCTGCAGTTCATCGATGACGGACGGCACGCTGTTGATTTCGATGCTGAGGCGAGCCGCCGCCTCATCCATCAAGTCGATGGCTTTATCGGGAAGAAACCGATTGGTGATATAGCGGTGTGAAAGTTTAACCGCCGCGACCAGGGCGGAATCGGTGATGCGCACGCCATGGTGAACTTCGTATTTTTCTTTCAGCCCGCGCAGAATCATGATGGCGTCATTCACCGACGGTTCGTCCACCAAAACGGTTTGAAAGCGACGCTCGAGAGCTTTGTCTTTTTCAATGTATTCGCGATACTCATCCAAAGTGGTCGCGCCGATACAGCGCAGTTCTCCACGGGCCAAAGCCGGCTTCAGGATTTGGCTCGCGTCCATGGCGCCGTCGGTTTTACCGGCGCCCACCAGCGTGTGAATTTCGTCGATGAACAAAATGATCTGGCCGTTGCTGGAGGTCACTTCCTTGACCACGGCCTTCAAGCGGTCCTCGAACTCGCCACGATATTTGGAGCCCGCGACCAAGGCGCCCATATCCAGGGCCATGAGCTTTTTGCCTTGCAAAACCTCAGGCACGTCACGAGTGATGATTCTTAACGCGAGCCCCTCAGCGATGGCGGTTTTCCCGACGCCGGGTTCGCCGATCAACACGGGATTGTTTTTGGTTCGCCGGGATAGGACCTGAATCACGCGCCGGATTTCATCCTCGCGGCCGATCACCGGATCTAATTTTCCTTGTTCGGCAAGTTCGGTCAGGTCACGGGCGTATTTTTTGAGAACATCGAATTTGCTCTCCGGATTGTCATCCGTGACTTTCTGCGTGCCCCGGATCTCGCTGAGCATTTGATTAAAAGATTCCGCGTTCACCCCATTGCGTTCGCAAATCCGGCGGACTTCCGGGGCGGAACCGCGCAACGCCGCCAACATGAAGTGTTCAGTGGAAATAAACGTGTCACCCATTTCGCGGGCGAGCTTTTCCGCGTCCTGGAACAAACGCTGCAAACCCTGCGAAGGCACCACGCGAACACCACCGCCGGTGACGGTGGGAAAGGAATTCATTCTCCGGTCCAAATCATCGATAATCGGCTTAACCGCAACGTTCATGCGTTCGAGCACGCGAGGAACGATTCCGTCGGTTTGACTGAGGATCTGTACAATCAGGTGCTCCGGCTCAACGGCGGCGTGGCGCTGGCTTTCCGCGCTGGTGGCGGCCGCCTGCATAGCTTCCTGCGATTTCTGTGTCATTCTGTCGATTTCACTCATCTTTGCCTTGACCTCATTTGATCTTGTTCTAAATGTGAAGCTCAATTGAGGAAAGTCAATGCCGGCACCCACTAAACCCTTAATTCGACGCAGTTTGATTCTCGATCCGATTCATCCCAGGGACTATCGCGAACTCAATGTGATTTATTATTGCGAGCAGTGCTCCCATTTCGCGCCGAAAAACGGCACTTGCACGATTGGATATGACGCTTCCAAACATGTGAAAGAGGCTCAGGATCGAAATTACCGGCTTTATGGGAAAGTCGCCTTTTGCCGCTTCTGTGAAATCGATTAGAATCAAATCCCGATGACCCCGATTCTCATTGCCTTCTGGGTGGTGGCCGCAGCCCTTGCCCTGGGACTTTTTCTGTTCTTCTGGTTCCGCCGTGGACGGAAGGCTGTGGCTTCACTGGGCCTGTGGACCGAGACGGTAAACATAGGCGACTGGACCTATCGCTACCATGTTTCAGGGCGGGGCCCCGACCTGGTGCTCATCCATGGCATCGGCGCCGACCTTTATTGTTGGCGATCCCTCATCCCACATCTTTCCATTTACTTCCGCGTTTGGGCCTTGGACTTGCCCGGATTCGGCGGCAGCTCGAAACTCAACTCCGAACGTTACGGACTGGATGAGCAATGCGAACGGCTGGTTCAGTTCATGGACCGGATGAAAATTGATAAAACTTATTTGGTCGGGAATTCGATGGGCGGCAATATCGCCCTATGGCTGGCTCGATGTTCGCCCGAGCGGATTCTTGGAGTGTGCGCGATCGCTCCCGCGACGAGTCCGACGCTGGTCCCGGTCAATGTGGCCAACCTGGCTTTTCTTGCCCGGCCGTTTTCTCTGCTCCTCTCCCGGCGCGCGATCTCCTGGGCCCACCGCCGGACCGTCAGCCATAAGGAAGTCGTGTCGGAAGAGCGAGTCGAAGAAAGTTACAGGACTTATCAAGACCCGGAAGCGGTCAAGTCATTCATCCGCGCCACGGAAGCCATTCGCGATTCCCGCTTGCCCGAAGCGCTGAAGAGCATCGGCTTCAAAGTTTTGATCTTGTGGGGAAAGAACGACCGGCTCGTTCCAAGGAAAGTTATCGATCAGCTGAAAGCCGCTCTGGTGGCCTCGGAGACACACATTCACGAAAGCGGTGGACACCATCTTCAGGAGGATGATCCGGAGTGGGTGAGCCACCACATCAGCCGATTTTTTGCCAGACACTAAGGCCAGATTCCCCTCGCAAACCCGACGAAACTCCCTATAACTTTCATCCTTTTCCCGACGATGGGCACTCCATCGAAGGACCAATCTTCATTGACTCTAGTCCAATTTAGACTTGGGACCCGTCAAGAATCCGATAGCGAACCCGAATTGTTATGCGTGAGTGAGGACGGTTGTACACATTCACCTACCGGCTTCACGAAAAGAATAAAGTGAATGGAATAAACAGAGAGCATTGAACCTCTGGATAACGAGTGAAAGGAGGATCAGGGACGACAAAGTCGTACAAGGAAAACTGAGTGAGAGGTAAGTTTTATACGTACCCTTAAACTTTGGCGGGATGCCACTCTTCCAGAGAAGAGCAACGAACAAGGAGGTAAATCGAAAAAGAAATTTATTTTGGAGGAAAATTACAATGGGAATGCGAATTTCGACAAATATCGCTGCCGTCAATGCTCAAAGAAATCTGTTCGGCAGCCAATCAAACATTCAGGACAGCTTAGCTAAGTTGTCTTCAGGATCCCGAATCAATAAAGCCGCCGACGACGCCGCCGGACTCGCGATCAGTGAAAACTTGAAAGCGCAGATCCGCTCGACCCGTCAAGCCAACCGCAACGCCAACGACGGTATCTCGATGGTGCAAACCGCGGAAGGTGGATTGAACGAAATCGGAAACATCATCGTACGTATGCGCGAACTGGGTATCCAGGCTTCTTCCGACACTGTTTCCGACGTTGAGCGCGGCTTCATCGACAAAGAAATCCAACAGCTCAAGTCTGAAATGCAGCGGATCGCTTCAGTGACGACTTGGGGTAAAACCAAACTATTAGACGGTTCGACACCCGTTTTCGACTTCCAAGTTGGTATTTACAACGACGACTTCGAAGACCGTATCTCGTTCGACTCGTCGGTTAACGTGGCCACTTTGGACGCGCTCGGCCTGGAAGGTTTGGATTACACGCAAAAAGAAAGCGCGCAAGAAGCGATGGCCCTCCTCGACGCCGCTCAAGAGAGAGTCAACGGAATGCGTGCGAACCTCGGTGCCCTTCAGAACCGCCTGGTTTCGACTGTTCAAAACTTGGGCGTCTTCGAAGAGAACCAGTCCGCCGCCAACAGCCGTATCCGCGATACGGACATGGCCCACGCTTCGTCCGAACTGACCCGCAACACCATCATGTTGCAGGCTTCGACCGCGGCGTTGACTCAGGCCAATCAGTCCAACTCCGTGGCACTGAAACTCATCGGTTAGTGATTCGTTGAGGTCGAGTGTACTGCACTCGATCTCGTTCGTTCGAAACCCGGCTCCTCTCAGCCGGGTTTCCCTTTTTGACGCTTTGCAAGAAAAGCTTTTTTCTTCACTCCTCGTGAATTCATGGCATAACTGAAAAGGTCATAAAGCGAATTTGTAATGACGCTTTAACCGAATTCAAAACGGGAGTTCTCATGGCTAAGGCAAAATCGAAAAAGAAAAAAGCAACCAAAAAGTCCGCCACGAAAAAGGCCGCGAAAAAGAAAACCGCGAAAAAAGCCACTAAGAAAGCAACCAAAAAATCGGCCGCCCGCAAGTCGACCGCCAAACGCGCGAGCGCCAAGAAAAAAACCACCAAAAAGAAGGCCGCAACTAAGAAGGCGGCACCCAAGAAAGTAGCCACAAAAAAAGCCGAACCCAAGAAAAAAGCACCGGTGGCTGAAGCCGCGGTGACAGGATTTGGCGCTGGAACTATGGGTAGCACGACGGATCTGAATCCCTACAATGAAGATTTCGGCACGAACGAAGAATCCATGGATTTCGAAGGCATGAGTGAAACCATGGTCGGAGATGATGATATGGAGTCACTGGAGGACGAAACCTTCGGTGAACCCGAGGATAGCTATGAGGACGACACCGATCTGGATTCGGATGATGACGACGACGAAGGTTACTTCTAAGCTCGTCTGATCAGTTGATTTCGAACATAAAATAACCCCGCTCACAAGGCGGGGTTATTTGTTAACGGCTGACCTTCATCGGAGACAACACCGCAAATTTCCCCGAATCACCCATCATTGTCCAGCCACTCGGGCAACTAGTTATGCCACCTGTAGCCGCGGCTCCCGACCCGGCATTACACGCAGCGATTCGCGCGGCATTGGGGGATCAGCCGGATTGAGCAGGAAAATCCGCTAAAACGCAAGCGGTCGGATGGCTAGTTGACCCTCGGATGGATTTTCCCACGAGACACTGAGTAGGCTTATGAACTCACTCGGCTGACCGGTCAACGTGATATTCGAAAGCTCCCGTTCTTTTCGGATTTGAAACATCAAGAAGGATTTCATGTGATCAAGGCAGGCAGCAGCGAAAAGCGCGACTATTGCCATGGTATGTGTAACCCATGGAACTACAGCTTCCATGCCCTACGGTGATTCCATCGATTCCACCCGTATTGGGAAAATCCACCACCATGGTGACCCATTCAGAGTCGTTCGTCATTCTTGAAAGGCCTGATCCTCGGAGACACGCGGTTATCCATTCATTGTAATAGCATAAATGGGCGCGGCCCAAATTCTGGTCATTAATTCCGCTACACGTGGATGCCGCCGTCTTCCAAGGCCGGGAGGGTCGCTGGTCAGTTTCGATACAAAACGTCGCCCATTTACCCGCATCCCCGATCATCGTCCAGCCGCTCGGGCATGCGGTTATTCCGCCCCCAGGAGCTATGCCGCCACCGCCCCCACATGATGCGATTCTCGCGGCGTTGGGTGGATCAGTCGCGTTAACTAGGAAAATCCGCTCAAACACAATCGGCTGGATGGGGATTTGACCTTGAGAGGGATCCTCCCATGAAACTCGGAGAAGGGCTTTGAACTCACTCGGCTGACCGGAGAGCGTGATATCCGCAAGCTCAATCGCCTTCACTTTAAGAGTGGAGCTCGCGTTAACGGCGGCGTTTTATTTTAAATAAGACATCCCATTGGCGGTTTTTAACTCCGGAATCGAAACCGGCTGTGAACTTGGAACGCCCACCGTAAGTCCCGAAAGGTTCACTGTGGTCGTGCTGAAGATCTCTGCGCACTTAGCACTATCGGCCAGCACTTGGGTGAGGAACATCTCAGCTTGAGTCGCTTCCAGCTTTCGGCTTAATGAGGCGACTTGTGATTGATACTGGTGAAGTATGGTGCTGATGGCGGCCGTAAGAACCCCTGCAATCGGTATCGCGATCAAAACCATCATGAGGACGTTACCCCGATTTCCGAGCCGCACTCTCTGCCTCCAGAACGAACTTTCGACGCCGGGTTGCTTGCATCTTTTTCGGACGAAAGTATTAAATTGTTTACGACGGTTCTGTTCTTTCCGGATTTGATACATCAAGGAGGAAATTATGCGAATTCTGATATTGATCACATTCGCATTGGGTTTATTGAGTTGCGGTACAACCAGCACTCAATCGCCGACGGCGACTCAAACCAAAAAAGCCGATTCGAGCGACACGATGAAGAGTCGAAAGAAAGAAGTGAAAGACATTTCCATACCTGTTATTAAATGTAAGTTCGATGCCGATTGCCGGGCGCAAAATTCCTGTGTCAGCGGAACATGTAAACTGACCGGCGAATCCTGCCGCTTCCGCTCGGACTGCCGCTCGATGCAAGGCATGTGCGTTAACGAAAAGTGTGAGTTTCCTTAATTCAATAACGAGGTTCAAAGGAGTCACTCGGTAGTGAGCCCATTCAAATCAGAGGTCACGGATTTAGTTTCACAGCTACAGGAAATCATAAAAAACGGTCCTTTTCCCATCCGGTTCCCACCCAAGGGATTGCCTCAGGATGAAGAGTGGTGCGAAGTTCAGATCGATTCACAGTGGAAAAAAATCCGCTTTCACGATTATCACGATGTTTATAAAGTCCCCGGACTTTACGAAACCCTTTTCTATCGCACTCTGCGCTGCAATTCCCCTAACCGAGTTTCTAATTTCTTAAATGATGTGATGGTTGAAAGGGAAATAAAGCCGGAGAGCATTCGCGCCATCGATGTGGGCGCGGGCAACGGCATGTCGGGAGAGGCTCTGCAAAATTTAGGGATTCGAAAGATCGTGGGAATCGATTTACTCCCCGAAGCCAAAATGGCCGTCATGAGAGACCGGCCTTGGGTCTATGACGAGTATCTCGTTGAAGATTTGACCTCACCCAGCCAGGAAACCATCGAGTTTCTTCGTGGGTACAAGATCAATCTATTGACGACCGTTGCCGCGCTTGGCTTCGGCGATATTCCGCCTCTCGCGTTTTTTAATGTTTTTAATCTGCTGCAAACGGGCGGATTGTTGGCATTTAATATCCGCGATGAATTCATGAAGCGATCGTCCGGAAGTCCTTTCGCCAAATTGATCACGAATATGATGGATCAAGATGTCATCGAAGTTGATCTGCTCAAGCGTTATCAGCACCGTCTGAACACGCTCGGCCAACCGATTTATTACGTCGGAATCGTGGCCCGAAAGAATCGCGATATTCCGAAAGAATTTTTGTCGTGATCCACCAATAGTTTTTTGGCTTCTTACCGGGCAAAAACAAAACCCACTTCCGATTCGGAAGTGGGTTCCAAGTTCTTTTAGGCTCTAAAACCCGCTGTTATTTAACGGCCGGCTTGGAGTGAACGGCGTACTTTTCGAACTCGCCGTACTCGTGAAGCTTATTGTAAAGCGTCTTGATGGTGATGCCCAAAGCGTTGGCGGCTTGAGTTTTGTTGCCGTCAAAGTAATTGAGCGCCTTCAAGATGTAGCGCTTTTCCAATTCGTGCAGAGTCATCGTCGGATCGTAATCATCGATCACCACTTTGTGATCGGGATTTCGAATATGATCCGGCAGATCACCCGGCATGATCACGTGGCCTTCGGAGAGAATCTGCAAACGCTCGCAAACGTTTTGCAGTTCACGGATGTTGCCCGGCCAGTCGTATTTCATCATGATCTTCATCGCTTCTTCCGACATCTGACGGCCGCGGTTCAAGAAACCCGCGGTGTTCGTGCTCAGGAAGTGCTCGATCAACGCCGGAATGTCTTCCTTGCGGCGACGGAGCGGAGGTGAATGAACCATGATGGTGTTGATGCGGTAGAAGAGGTCCTCGCGGAAATTGCCGCGCAGAACTTCTTTATCCAATTCTTTATTGGTCGCGCTGATCAAGCGGATGTCGACGCGAATCGGATCTTTGCCGCCCACGCGATAGATTTCGCCTTCTTGCAGAAAGCGGAGCAACTTGGCTTGAATGCCAGGGCTCAACTCACCGATCTCGTCGAGGAACAAAGTTCCGCCATTGGCCACTTCAGCCAATCCGATTTTGCGCGAATACGCGCCGGTGAAAGCGCCTTTTTCGTGTCCGAAGAGCTCGCTCTCCAAAAGCGTCTCGCGGAGAGCGCCGCAATTGATCGCGACGAACGGCTTATGCCGGCGATTGGAACGCTCGTGAATGGCGTTCGCCACCAGCTCTTTTCCTGTTCCACTTTCACCCAAAATCAGGACCGTGGCGTTACTGGGAGCCACACGATCCACCATGCGCATGAGCTGGCGCATGACCTCGGACTTGTAGACAATGCGTCGATTCTCATTAACATTGGTATTTGAACCCGAGGCGACCGCGGATGGATTCGCGGTGGGAAGTGAAGTGCTCTCACCTGTTCCAGCGGAGGGAAAGTGAGAAGATTTATCCATACCCGACATACGTACAACCCCTTCCTAAGTGTTGCTTCAGCTCCCCCCGCCGTTACAACTCAGCGCGTCTTAAGTCGACACGGTGTTCTAACAGATGCTGAGCGTTTGTGCAAGTCTTTTTTGCAAGGGAAATGTAGGAAATTTAATCCTTTCGGAGCGCCCCACATTGTCACCTCAAGAGCGACCAAATTTGGCCATTCTTGCACTTAAGTACCTGAAATACTTAAGTGTACAGCGGACTGCAAGCGATCATACATCCAAGTCTTATGCCAATGATTTGGCTCAATTCCTGGCTCCAATAGGGGTACAAAAGATTTTATACACCTCGGTAACCCCAGTTACTTCTTACCAAATCATCGAGAAAGAAAATCAAAGTATTTGCCCCACGTGGGATGAAAAATCGTTAAAAGACCTTCTGCAAAAAGCCAAATTCCGGTGGGCCGATCTTAAAGCCAGCTCACGAAATCGCAAGTGGGCCGTGGTCAGCGGCTTTCTCAAATGGCTCTATGAAAAGAAATGGATCGATGAACCGCTGGCTCTCCAAATTCATTCACCGAAACGGCCGCAGCAATTGGCCCACTTCATTTCCGTCGACGAAGCGCTGGCGCTTTTGAAAGCGCTCGACGAGCCCCGGGTCACCGCCTTGGTGCTGCTCCTTTACGGCGGTGGGCTGCGCGTGAGCGAGGCCTGCCGGCTAAAGTGGTCTGATTTAAAACCATCGAATCGAACCCTTCTCGTGCACGGTAAGGGTGATCGGCAGCGATTGGTGACTCTTCCCGAGCTTTGTTGGGAGGCTTTAAGGAAATTGGAATCTTCGCGGAGCGGGCCCTATGTGCTCACCGATACCGATCAGCCACTCTCGCCACGCAAAGCCTATGGCTGGGTGCGAGCCGCGGGCGCCCGCGCGGGTCTACTCCGTCCGTTGAATCCACATGCTCTACGTCATAGCTATGCCACTCACCTGCTCACTTCAGGCGCTGATCTGCGAGTGATTCAGGAGTTGCTTGGACATCGATCACTGGCCGCGACCCAAAAGTACACTCATCTCAGTCTGGATTTACTCGCGGAAAAAATCGAAAAACATCATCCGCTCTCAAAGTCCAAGGGCGCCCTTGTGTCAAAGCTCAAAAAGGATGAAGAACTCGGATAAGGTGCCTTCATGTCGGCAAAAAAAGCGATTTTGTTGGATCGGGACGGCACCTTAATCGTGGATATGGTGTATCTGAATGAACCCGACAAAATCGAATATCTACCCGGAGTTTTTGAAGCGCTCAGACTTTTACGCGATCACAATTTCGTGTTTTGCGTGGCCACCAATCAATCCGGCGTAGCCCGCGGAATCGTGGACGTGCGAAACTTGGATGAAATTCACCGCCGCATTCGCGAAAAATTCAGCAGTGAAGGCGTTGATTTTCTCACCTTTCACAGTGCGCCTTACATGACGGATTTCAATCATCCCATGCGAAAACCGAATCCGGGAATGCTGCTCGAGGCGGCCAGGTGGCATAACTTGGATCTCAAGCGGAGTTGGATGATCGGTGATCGTATGACCGATGTCGAGGCCGGTCACCGGGCGGGATGCCGCTCGGCTTTGGTCGGAACGATGGAATCCCCGGAAAACTCCCCGTTTCTTCCGCCGGAAGTCCATTCCACCAATCTCTTGTCCGTCGCGGAAGAGATCATTTTACGGGACTGAGACACTCGTTCTCAAATTGGCGCAACTGTTGAGCTTTCTTCAATATATTCCGAAAAGAAGATGGATCCGCTGTTGGCGCGGACAATCCAAACCGGGGTGAAATTATGAACGTATGTTACGCGTGGGTTTGTGCGATTTTCTTTGTCGCTTTCTCAATTCCCGACGCTTACGCGCAAAACGTGCATGGCGTGTTGCGGGTTGTGAAGGGCGATGTCCAGATTAAATCCGGCAAAAACGGACAGCAATCACGAGCCCGCGTCGGCGCCAAGGTTTTTCCCAAAGACACCGTGATCACCGGCAAAGACTCCCGCGCCAAAATCGTTATGATCGACAATAACGAAATCAACGTTTCCCCCGATTCTCAAATTGAGATCCAGCACTACGAGTACAATCCGTCAGCCAACAAGAAAGACGTTCTTCTCAATGTGATCTACGGAAAAGTGCGTTCCAAAGTGGAACAAAAATACGACGGCACGAAGAGCAGCAAGTTCCAGATCAAGACGCCCTCCGCGGTGGCGGGCGTGCGCGGAACCGACTTCATGGTCGGCTTCCAGAACAATCAAAGTCAGGTCGTGACCTTTTCCGGTAAGGTCGAATTCGGATTGCCCGGCCCCGGCGGCACCATCGCCAATCCGGTCATTGTGACTCCCGGTATGTCCGCGACCAACTCGCCTGGTTCGGCGCCCACGCCTCCAGCTCCGGTACCCAAAGAACAGTTGAACAGCTTGGATTCGGAGACTCAGGCCGACGCGCCTACCGGCGGCTCTAACACTCAGAACACCGCAAGTAACACGCAAGACGATTCAGGTAAGAAAGAGGAAGGTGGAGCAAAGAACGAACAATCCGGTGCTCCCGATAAGCAAGCGGGAACCGGCGGCGCTAACGAAGGTGAAAGCGGAGGCACGGGCTCCAGTGGCGGCGGCGGTGAAGGTCAATCCGCCGGAACCGGTGGTCCTGGCGGCGCCGGTGGTGCTGGTGGTTCTTCTGGAGGCGAAGGTGGTCGTTCACCGGCCAACGCTCCAGCTTCGGAATCGGCTTGTACGATGTGCAATGTGCCCGACGCAGGTCCAGGCACTGGTGCGATGCCTAAACCACCCGAGCCTCCGGCTCCGGTTCCTGTACTCCCGCCCATCGGCGGTGTGATTCCCGTCTGTGGCGACGGATGCCGCTCGGGAATCGAACAGGGCAACAGCCGCCTGATCATTCATGTCAATACCCAATAAGGAATAAAACCGTTCCTTGCTGTGTCGGAATTGGCTATCCTATTCGGTAGAGAATCAATTTTTTGAGCGCGCTAAGGAGTCGACATCTTGGTTATTCTTCTCGCATTCTGGCTAGGTGCGTTTTCCCCTTCCGCAGGGGCAAACGAGAAAATTCTCGTCGATCATCACCCGATCAACATTAATTATGGATCACCATCTTGGAATACGGACAGCCGCAAGATCGATTCCGCCTTCATGGTCGTGAAGGATAAATCCACTGGAAAAATCGTTCAGATCCAGCTGGAGGAGACGGAACCGGATTCTTCAAACTTCACCGGTCAGTTCAGTGTGAGCCTCGGCGGCCAGCCTTTGCAGCCTGAGGTTTATATTCCGCCCAAGCACCTTCGCTCGGAAAAGGACTACAGAAAAGTCCACCAGCTGATTCAAAGTAAGCAGCTTCCCCGCAAACCCCTGATCATCAAAAAGGATCCCAGTGGGCGCGCGCTGATTGATGTCTATGACACCAAAGAACAGGCCGAAGCCGCGCTCAAAGCCTATCAGGAAAAGCAGCGGCTTGAAGCGGAAGCCAAAAAACAAAAACTGCTGAAGCAAGTCCCCGACAAAGACGCCGTGGCGGCCGCACAGGATGCCGCCCATAAAGCCGCATTGGCGAAATTGGCCATCGAGGCCGCCGAACGGGAGGCCGAGCGCATTCGCCTGGAGCAAATCGAGCGTCAAAAAGCCGAGGAACGCGCGCGCCAAGCCAAATTAGCTTCCGAGCGTGAACGCGCGGCCCGGCGGAGAAAAGCGGTGGCGGCGGCCGATGCGGCCATGGCTTTTTACACGCAAGGTGAATTCGAAAAAGCCGAAGCCAAGTTTCGCGAAGCCGTTGAACTCGATCCTGAAAACAAAACTTTTTATTTCCGTTACGGCGTGACGCTTTATCGGAGAAACAAGTTCAATGAAGCTTTGGTGATCCTGAAGCTGGCGACCGTGGAACCAAAGCTCGAAACCGAACGGCAATATTTCATCGGCTTGACCCATTACCGCTTGAACGAGCTGGATAACGCACGGGCCGCGCTGGCCAAGGCCGCTGAATCCAGCGACCCCATAATGGGTCCTTCAGCCGCCTTTTATTTGGGAGTGGTTCAGTATTCGCAATCCGATTTCGAGGCGGCGAAGAAGAGTTTTGAACGCGTGATCGATACATCCCGCGACGCCCGCATGGATCAACAGGCGGAAGAATATCTGGATCGGATCGCGCAAGCTCTGATGTTCAAGAAACTCCAGGAAAAGCGTTGGACCGCCAACGGCGTTCTGGGATTGAGTTACGACTCGAACGTTTTGCTGACGCCTGATACCGTCAGCTCCACGGCCACCAAAGAGGCCGACGCCCGTCTGATCACGGTCGGCGATCTCACTTACCGCGCGGTCTACAATCAACACCATGAATTTTCATTGAAAGGCACGGCCAGCCTCACCAACTCTTCGAAATCCGAGGTCGCCCACGCCGACCCCTTTCTCTACAATTTCAACGCTCCGTACAGCTATAAGACCGTGGTCTGGGGCAAAGGCTACGTTTTCACCGTGAAACCGGCCTACGAACTCCTGTTCATGGATGCGAATAAGGAAGGGACCAAGTCGCGCACTTTGGCTTCGCAGTTGGTGAGTTTTGATAACCTGTTCGTCATGCGGAACAACTGGTTCGCCATTTATTCACTGGAAGTGCGCCGGGACGACTTCGAATTGGGCGATTCCGTGGGCGATAACAACTACGATGCGATGAAATACACGCTCAAGACCACGCAGAGCTTTTACATGGATAAAGCGCGAAAAGAAGCTTTGGTGGCGAACCTCGGCTACACCATGAACAATGCCAGCGGAAAGAACAAGAAGTTCAATCGTATCGATATCGGGGCCACTTATATCCGCCCGATGAAATGGGGTTATTCATGGAACTTCGGTCTGTCGGCTTATGACTTGAACTACGCCGACTCCGATGACAGCCGAAAAGACTTCAACATAACCATCACAACCGGTGTGGATAAACCCATACGTGAATGGGTCAGCTGGGGCGTTACCGCCAGTTACACCAAAAATGATTCCACTGAAGAAGCGTCCTACGAGTACAGCAAGTACACGATCATGACGACCGCGACATTCACGACGAATTTTTAGAGCAAGCCCAAATACTGGCGAAGATGCTCATGAACCTGCTGCTCCACCCGGCGCCGTTCCTCGCCATTCATGTGGATTTGTTCATGCTGCGCAAGACTTGCCGCCAGCCATGGTTGAAACTGCGGCTCGTCCGGTAAAACGCCTTGCGTGGCCAAAAGTTTGAGTTCGAAGTGCGATTTCAGTTTGGGAAGATCCCGGCTCACCTCGGCCGCGGCCAGCGCATTGCCAAGAAGGTTAAACAGTTCCGGCGAATCCACCACGCCCTGCCGGCTGAGCTTGTGCACGATCTTGCACAAGTGCAAGGCCACATCCAGGCGCTCATAATCACTGCGCAGCTTAGGGAATTCGCGAATCAACTGCGCCTCGAGCAGTGAGTGCAAAGGATCTTCATCCTGCCGGGTGCTTTGGCGATAGGTCACCTCAAGATAATGGGTGGGTTCCAAAATCCCACCGGCAAAGCGTTTGCGGCTCTTCGCGGCTCCTCGGGCGAAAAAGTTCATGCGCGCGCCCAATGGATTCAACCCGTGCACGATCAAATCCGCTTCGCCGTGCTTGAAAACCTTAAGTACGAGGATTCGTTCTTTAAGTGTCATGAAGCCGAGCTTTCCATGGCCGCACCGACCGCGGAAAGCTCTCGGGGTTTACCCCGGCGCAAATAGAAGAACGCGCCTAAAAGGGCCCAGGCGGCGAGACAAAGCTGAAAAGCCGTTATGGCCATTGATCCCACGGAAGTCGGCTTATCAAGATAAATCTGAAAAAGATAGTGAAAGGCCACCTGCCCCACACCGATACCAGCGGGAGAAATCGGGACCGCCGTGACCACAAATCCCATGGGCACGGCGAACATCACCGCTTTCCAGGTCATTCCGGTTTCACCCGTTACGATTCCCACCTGATAGAAAAACAGCATTGTAATCAGCTGCGCCAGAACACTGACCAACACCGAGGCGGCGATCACTTTGCGATCCCGCCCGAAACGTTGGAAGGCTTCCACCAATTTATTCAACGCGGAAATCCGGCTCATGAAAAAATGAAGCCCCGAAGCCTTGGTGAGGCGTTTCGAAAACGTGATGGTGAATAAGATGGTCAATCCGACAAAGATTATGAAACAAAGAAGAGCCACCAAGCGGATCTTCTCGTTGGCGATCACGAATTGGAAATCAAAAGCCACCGCGATGAGACTCAACAGAAAAAACGAGTAAAGCCCGAGCACGCGATCGATAATGATCGATAAGACGGAATCCACCTTGCGCTCGGGATTATCGACCACCAGATAGTAGCCCCGGATCAGATCGCCCCCGACCGCCCCAGGCAGGGCATGGTTGAAAAAGAGTCCGATCAGATAAAGGGAAAAGCCGTAGCCGAATCCAATTTGAAAACCGCGCGCTTTTAGGAGCAAAATCCAACGCCAGGCCGCCATCGCCACGTTAAGGCCGCAAAGGGTCAAAGCCAGGGCGATATTCATGGGCGTCATGAGCTGCCAGAGGCCTTTTAGATCGAGATGGCCGGACTTAACCATAAAGGTCACCAGGGCCGCCGCTATCGCGATCTTTAAGCCAACTTTAATAAATTCCTTGGTTTTTGACGCCATATCGCTTTTACTTGGGACCAAATTACCGTTAATTTGGCAGCCTGTCCAAAGCCAAAGGAGATTTCTGATGAATATCGCCATTTTGGGTACCGGATATGTGGGGCTGGTGGCGGGAGTCTGCTTCGCCGACGCCGGTCATGAAGTGATTTGCGTTGATTCCAATGAGAGCAAAATCAACTCACTTCTCGATGGTAAGGTCCCCTTTTATGAGCCTGGATTGGACGATCTGTTCACATTGAATCGCAAACGTATGTCTTTCACGATGAATGTGAAAGAGGCCGTTGAACGGGCGCCGATAATTTTTATCGCTGTTGGAACGCCGGAACTGACCGACGGTTCGGCCGATATGGAGCCCACGTTCAAGGCTTTGGGTGAGATTTGTAAGGCCGCGACGGAACCGAAATACGTGGTGTTAAAGAGCACGGTTCCGGTGGGCACCGCCAGACGAGCAGCCGCGTTCTGCAAGGAACACTGCGCCCATCCGATCGAGATCATCAACAATCCGGAATTTTTGCGCCAAGGAGCCGCCCTTGAGGATTTCTTAAAGCCCGACAGGGTAGTGATCGGTTGCCAAAGTGAAAAAGCCAAACATCTGATGCAGGAACTTTATGAGCCTTTCGTTTCCCGTAACGGCCGAAAGCCCATTTTGTTCATGGCTAATGTCTCGGCGGAAATGACGAAATACGCCGCCAACTCGTTTTTGGCATTGAAGATTTCATTTATCAACGAACTGGCCCTGCTCGCCGATAAGCTCGGCGCTGATATCGAGGAAGTGAAAGCCGGCTTCACGTCAGATAACCGCATCAACCCTTCCTTTTTCAATCCTGGGATCGGTTACGGCGGTTCGTGTTTCCCTAAAGATGTGCGCGCGCTCTTGCACACCGGAAAAGCCAATGATTTGGAACTGAAACTCCTGCGCGCTGTCGATGACGTGAATGAGCGGCAAAAAACCATTTTGACCAATCGGTTGATGGATCGCCTGGGCTCATTGAAAGGCCGCACGATCGCCTTGTGGGGACTGGCCTTCAAGCCGCGAACCGATGACGTGCGCCGGGCGCCCTCTTTGAAAATCATGGAAGAGCTGTTCCTAAACGGCGCCAAGGTGCGCGCGTTTGATCCGGTGGCGACGCAAAACGCGATTGAGTCGAGTCGTGTTCCCTTTGAAGCCTGCGATTCAGCGGTGACGGCGATTGAAGGCGCGGATGCGCTCTTGATAGTGACCGAGTGGCCGGAATTCCGCTCGGCGGATTGGACCTCACTGAAATCAAAAATGAAGCAACCCCTTGTGTTTGACGGCCGTAACCTTTTCGACCCCGCCAAGATGAAATCCGCCGGCGTCGAATACTACGGCATCGGCCGCCAAGTGCGAGCGGAGTGAGGTCGCGGGCTGATTCGACTCACGTGGTTTCCGATCTTCACTTTTGCTCGCCGTGACTTCCGTTTGGAATAGCGCCGTGAGTGACTTCCGATTCGGAATAAATAAATTTAATCTATATGCCATCAGGCGAACTCATCAGGCCCCGTTGCCCCGCGCGAAACACAGGCTGACCTCAAAGGGAACTCACCGGAACCCTTGGAAAGAGCTCTATTCAAGAGCACCTCATTCTCCGCAATAGGGAAAGGCCGGTTGTTTTCGGCACGCCAACCGTTCGCGGATGGTGGGATTCACGAGCAGGATTTTCGTAACCCGCTCTAACGTTGACGGGTGCCGGAAATAACTGAGCGGGCGTTCGTCATGGTCGAAGTTATGGGGATCGCAAATCGCAGTCACCGCATTGGCGATGCCCGCTCTGATTTGCTTCATCGACATCCCCTTTTCCCCGATTCCATTTCAGGGTGAGGGGCGGACAGGATCAAGAAAAGCTGCTATGCATCCTGATTTGGAACGGCCTACTAAATGCCGGCGCGGTGGCGTTCGGTGTCGTCGAGAACGCTCTGGATTCCGCCTTTGAGTTGCGGTCTGTAGGCCAATTGTTGAATGTCGTAGGTGAACTTGGAGCCGTTCAAACCAGCGGCTTGCCATTCCGGTCCCATGCGGATCGCATCCACCGGGCAGGCTTCCTCGCAGAAACCGCAATAAACACAGCG
This sequence comes from Bdellovibrionales bacterium, assembly GCA_041690295.1. GTDB lineage: Bacteria > Bdellovibrionota > Bdellovibrionia > Bdellovibrionales > UBA1609 > JALHOQ01. Next base: position 163,743 of record JAWLHR010000002.1, on the reverse strand, counting down.
GAGAACGTCGATCTCATAGGAAATCGGATATTTTTCAACCGTCGGGTCATCATGCTCCGCCGCGATAATCTTGATACATTGAGCGGGACAATTGGTCGCGCAGAGCATGCACGCCGTACAGCGGATGCTGCCGTCTTTTTTCACCGTTAAGATGTGATTGCCTTTAAACCGGGGCGAATACTCGTACTTCTCCTCGGGATAATTGAGCGTCGGCATCTTTTTGCGGTTGAAGAGGTTGTAGAACATTTTCCGTAAGGTGAACCACATTCCCGCGAGAATGCCGGGCAAATACCAGGCGGCCACCGGACTTGGACGTTTCACGAGACTCATAGCGCACCCCGTTCGGTCGTGGCGTAGTTGTTTTTAGTGCCACCCAAGCTCTTCGGCCGCAAATTCCAGTTCAATTCCTTGCCACTGAATATTTCGGCGACTTCGGACAATGTCAGCGCTTGCGGCACGATGGTGGTCACGAGCGGAAATTTCTGTTCCCGACCTTGATAATTGGTGAATGTTCCCGCTTTTTCCGCATGGGTTTTTACTGGAATCTGAAAAGTTTCGCAGCCGGATTTCTCAAGCACGGCCGACGGACAAGCCGTGAACCAGATCAGATTTTCGGCCTGCGAGAACATGGCGTGCTTTTCTTCCATGTCCGGAAACACGCTTTGGTCCTCAGGCCCGGCCACAACCACGGCTTTGATTTTTCCGCCAGAGAGCGCCGCCTGCAGGTCTTCCCATTTGCCCTGTACGCCCGCGCGTTTGAGAGCCGCTTCCACACCCTTGGTGTTCGGGTTGCGATCGCCGCGGAAGAGAAGTCCGTCGAAGTCGTTTATTTTTTCAGGGTTATTGATCCAGTGATAAACGTTCTTGGATTTCAATCCGGTCACGAAATACACCAGAAGGTCTTTGTACTCTTCATTGGTATATTGTCCGGTCAGCACCAACGCCACTGAATCCGGCCCATGGGCCTCGACGATTTCTTTGAGCTTCAGTCCCGCCATGCGCGCGGTCGAGGCGGGAGACATTTCTTTCCACGAATCGCGACGGCCCACCCGTCCGCTAAGCAAACGGTTTTTGATGTTCACATACTTATAGGTGCTACGGCCCACATCGCACATCCAATGGCCGTTCACTTCCATATTCACCCGAGGCTTGATCCGCCAGAGACCTTCCTCGTTGTAATGGACCTTCACGTTACATCCGGTTGAGCATCCGGGGCAGATCGAATCGGCCTCTTTGAGGTACCAAACACGCTGGCGGAAACGGAAGTCCTTGGAGGTCAACGCGCCCACCGGACAGATATCAACCGTGTTCAATGAGTAGTTGTTATTGAGCGGCTTACCATCAACAATGCCGATTTCACTGCGATCACCGCGATTGAAAATTCCTAATTCATGGGTTTTCGACACTTCGTCGGTGAAGCGAACACAGCGCGCGCACAAGATGCAACGTTCGGAATCCAAAACCACCGTTGGACCCAAATCGACCACTTTGGACTTTTTGACTTTATCCTCGGCCATCTCGGGATTGTACGCGCCGAACTCCATATAGTGATCTTGTAAGCCGCACTCTCCCGCTTGGTCGCAAATCGGGCAATCCAGCGGATGATTGATCAGGTGAAAATCCAAAATCCATTTCACCGTTTCTTTCACCACATCGGATGTGTTGTTGATCACCATGCCGTCTTTGACTTCGGTGTTACAGGCGATTTGCAGCTTGGGCATGCCTTCGATTTGCACCATGCAGAGGCGGCAGACGCCGGCCACGCTCAGGCCCGGGTGCCAGCAATAGTGCGCTATGCTGATTCCGGCCTCATGAAAGGCCTGCATCACGGTTGAGCCCTGTGGAACTTCGTATTCTTTGCCGTTGATCTTGATTTTAGGCATGAGCTTCCTCTTGCGTGCGCGACGGATTTCTCTCGATATGCCGCTCGAATTCGTCGCGGAACTTCGTCACAAATGAAATGGCGGGCATGGCCGCGGCGTCAGACAGCGCGCAGATCGTTTTGCCCATCATTTGTTCCGAAACTTTCTTGATCAGATCCAAGTCCTTGGCTTCCGCGCGTCCATGGTGGATGCGATGAACGATTTTCGAAAGCCAGCCGGTACCTTCGCGGCAGGGCGTGCACTGACCGCAGGATTCGTGATGGTAGAAATGCATGATCACATCAAGGAGATCGACCATGCTGTTGGAGTCATCAATGACAATGATCGCGCCCGAACCCAACATGGAACCCATTTGCGCGAGACATTCGTAATCCATGGTGGCGCGCATGGCCTCGTCCGCAGTCAATACCGGCGCGCTGGAACCACCGGGAATCACGGCTTTCAACTTGCGACCGGGTTTCAATCCCCCGCAAAGATCGAAGATAATGTCTTTGAGCGGAGTTCCGAGCGGGACTTCATAGTTTCCGGGTTTCATCACATTGCCACTCACCGAGAACAATTTGGTCCCCGGTGATTTTTCGGTTCCATATTTACGATAAGCCGCCGCTCCGTCGCGGATGATGTATTTCACCGCCGCCAACGTTTCCACATTGTTCACGATGGTGGGTTTACGCAAGTAACCCTGAACGGCCGGAAACGGAGGTTTCAGTTTGGGCTGACCCTTCAAACCTTCGAGCGAGGAAATCATTCCCGTTTCCTCACCACAAATGTACGCACCCGCTCCGGAGTAAACGTCCATATCGTGGTCAAAACCCGAACCAAGAATGTTTTTTCCCAGATAACCGGCCTTGTAAGCCTCATCGATCGCCTTACGCACGCACTCGGTGGGATAATTGTATTCACCGCGAATGTAGATGTAGGATTTTTTCGAACCGATCGCGAAGGCGGAGATCAGCATGCCTTCGATCAACTGGTGCGGCGCCCGCTCCATCATCAAGCGGTCTTTGAATGTCCCGGGCTCGCCTTCGTCCGCATTGCAAAGCAGATAGCGAGGTTCGCCGTTCGCCGGCAAGAAACTCCATTTGGTGCCAGTCGGAAATCCCGCGCCACCGCGGCCGCGAAGCCCCGAAGCTTTAACTTCCTCGATGATGGCTTTGGGATCCATCTTCAAGGCCTTGGGAAGAACGGAATAGCCCCCGTATTTTTTGTAGCCTTCCAGAGTCTGAAATTCCGGCTTGTCGTAATGTTCAGTGAGAAGTTTCGTTTGCATGATTCTCAGGCCCCCAGCTCTTTGAGCTTTTGAATGGCCGTTTCAGGTGTCAGGTTTTCATAATACTTATCATTCACCTGCATCATCGGCGCGGTTCCACATGAACCCAGGCATTCCACCCTGGAGATGGTGATTTTCTTATCAGGGCTGATTTCGTCGTAGTTGACCTTAAACGCCTTACATAAAGCGTCCGCCAACTCGCGACCGCCGTTCATTGAACACGAAATATTGGTGCAGACCTGAACGTGCAAATGACCGACGGGCTTTTTGTTGAACATCGTGTAGAACGACAGAACTTCTTTAATATGGGCGGCCGGCAGTTGCATCAGCTCGCTTAAATAATCCACGGCCTCGGGCGGTACCCAGCCATGTTCCTTTTGCACGCGATAAAGCGCCGGGATGATCGCCGAATAGGGCGTTTCATAGCGTTTAAGCTCTTTTTTTACGAATTCCTGACCTTCAGGCGACAAAGTAAACATTAGCGCTCCAATTCCCCGGCGATGATATTCATACTGCCTAAAATGGAAATCACATCAGCCACAAGCCCGCCGGTGATTTGTTTGGCGAACGATTGGTAAATGGCAAAGCAGGGCGCGCGCACTTTCAAACGGTAGGGACGCGCGCTGTTGTCACTGACCAGGTAAAATCCAAGTTCCCCGTTGGCGGCTTCGGTGGCGTCATAGACTTCGCCGGCCGGCGGCCTAAGGCCTTTGATCACCAGCATGAAGTGGTTCATCAAGCCCTCGATGTTGCCGTAGACGTCCTTCTTTTCCGGTAAGACGATGTTCTTGTCGCGAATCGTGTAATCGCCCTCGGGAATGTTTTTCGCCACCTGCTCAATGATCTTCAATGACTCGCGCATTTCGGCGACCCGCACGAGATAGCGATCGTAAACGTCACCGGTGGTTCCCACGGGAACGTCGAAGTCGAGTTGATCGTAGCCGTAATAGGGCTGGGCTTTACGCAAATCCAATCCCACACCGGCGGCCCGCAAGCACGGACCCGTATATCCCCATTCAATCGCCTCTTGCGGGGAAATCTTGCCGACATCCCGTGTCCGTTGAATCCAGATTTTATTCTCGGTGAGAAGAAGATCGAGTTCGTCAACGCCCTTGCGCATTTCCTTCACGAACTGAAGGACGTTCTTATACCAACCCTCGGGAGGATTATTGGCCATTCCGCCCACGCGCGTGAGTGAAACCGTCAAACGCGCCCCGCAGAGTTGTTCGAAAAGCGAATAGACTTTTTCGCGATAAGTGAAGAGATGGAAAAATCCCGTCAAAGCACCGAGGTCCACCGCGTTGGCGCCGATACAAACAATGTGATCGATGATGCGCGAAAGCTCGCACAAAATCACCCGGATCGCCTGCGCCTTCGGCGGGATTTCCACGCCGAGCAGTTTCTCGACGGCTTTGCAGTAGCCCACGTTGTTCATCGGCGCCGAGCAGTAGTTCAAACGATCCGTGTACGGAATCACCTGATTGTAAGGATGGGTTTCCGCCATTTTTTCAAAACAGCGGTGCAGGTAACCCATTTCAACCGTCGCGCGATGAACTTTTTCGCCATCAAGTTGCACCATCACCCGCAAAGTTCCGTGCGTGGCCGGATGGGACGGACCGATATTCAGCGGGACCAAATCCTTATCGGGAGGCGCCGTGTACTCGGGATCCACGTCGAAATGAATGGGCGTGGCTTCAGTGCAGTGTTGCTGCAAATCCGCCGGATAATCCTTGCGCAGGGGAAATCCTTGAAACTGGTGATGCACCAGCAGGCGCCGTAAATTCGGATGACCGGCGAATTTGATGCCGAACATGTCCCAGGTTTCACGCTCAAACCAATCCGCTCCCCGCCACAAATGAATGATGGTCGGGACTTCTTCGTCTTCGCCGACTTTGGTTTTGACCCGCAGGCGCTCCATGGTTCGCGAGGAGAAAAGTTCGTAGACGACTTCAAAGCGCTTCTCGCGTTCGGGATAATCGACACCTGAAATATTCATCAGGAAATCGAAGCGGCCGCTGTCTTTGAAATGCTTCATCACCAACACCACATATTCTTTGGGAATATGAAGGATGTTGGCGTGATTCTCATAAGCGTAATCAAAGTTGACGTTCGGGAATTTGGTTTTCAGGTCGGTACGAACCGACTCAATCGTATTCGCGCTCATCGATAAACGCCTGGTTGCCAGTGTTCTTTCCACGGACGGGGTGATCCGTCCTCAATCATCTTCTGCACTCGCATGACCCCATCCAAAACCGCTTCGGGTGTCGGCGGACATCCGGGAACGTAAACGTCCACGGGCACCACTTTATCCACACCTTGAAGAACGTGGTATGATCTGTAGAAGCCTCCGGAGCTCGCGCAAGCGCCCATGGCGATCACGTACTTCGGTTCAAGCATTTGCTGATAGATTCGCAAAATCACTGGCGCCATTTTTTCGGTGATGGTGCCGGCGACAATCATCATGTCCGCTTGGCGCGGAGAAAAGCGGACGACTTCGGCGCCGAATCGCGCGAGATCGTAGCGCGGTCCCATAACCGACATCATCTCAATTCCGCAACAAGCCGTACCGTAAGGTAAAGGCCACAGGGAATTCTTCCTTCCCCAAGCCACGATCTTTTCTAATTTTGTGGTGAACGCAAACGTACGAGTACTCTCGACGAGTTCGCGGTCCACTTGCCTGAGAGCCTCAGCCAACTGGAACTCCTTTATCAATGAGCATTCATCAAGTGCTTAGCAAAATATAAGGAGCGCTTCAATGCTGCCGAGCACTAAAAGGTCCAGTTTTCCGGTTACAAATTGAAACCAGCCAATGGGCTAATAAAATTGTCTTCACAGTTCCCTATGGAGTGTGAACTGGGCGGGTAACGCTTTGTGCAATCCCGTCAACCAAGGAGGGGTCCTTTATGAAATTCATTACCGTTCTTATGGCTGCCCTATTTTCAGGCAGTCTCTTCGCCAAAGCCGAACCCGGCGATTACCTGGTGAAACTTAAGTCCAGCCCAGCGGCTGCGGTGGCGTTTTCCGCCAAACTGCCGGCCGGAGTTCAGATGGAGAACTTGGGCGTGGACGGTTGGACTCACGTCAAGTTTCCCCCGAGCGTGGCGGCGAATTTCACCCAGGCGCGAATTAAGCAGATGCCGGGCGTTTTAAAAGTGCAGCCCAACTACACGATCCGGCTGTTCGATAATCCCGCGCTTTCGAACCCGAAGGTTCGCGCCGAGATTCTAAGCAAAATCATGGATGACGGCGGATTCCCCGGCTTCGGTGAAACTCCCGCTCCGGACAATCCGGAAATTCCCAGCAACGGTAGCGGTGGCTCGGGCCCCGACCCCTTGTTCAGCAATCAATGGGGTATGAACCAAATGGGCGTTAAGGACGCATGGAACTACACCAAAGGAAACCCCGAAGTGGTGGTCGCGGTGATCGACACCGGAGTCGACTACACTCACGAAGACTTGGTGGACAATATGTGGCGTAACCCCGGCGAAATTCCCGGAAACGGCATCGATGACGATAATAACGGTTATGTCGATGATATCGTCGGTTGGGACTTTGTTTCCAACGACAACAAGCCTTATGACCTCACCGCCAACCTCTTTGAAATGCTCTTCAGCGGCGGCAATCCCGGTCACGGCACGCACTGCGCGGGTAACGTGGCCGCTCGTGGCGACAACGGCAAAGGCATCGCCGGCGTCGCACCGAACGTGAAAATCATGGCTCTGCGGTTCATCAGTGAAAAAGGCCAGGGCACGACCGCCGACGCGATCAAGGCCATTAAGTACGCTGTTGATAACGGCGCTTTAGTCACTTCAAACTCCTGGGGTTCGGAAGGCGAAGATCCGAATGACCCCGACTCCGGCGCTCTCAAAGACGCGATCTCTTATGCGCAGTCGAAAGGCGTGCTCTTCATCGCCGCCGCCGGTAACGGACACCAAGGCGTGGGCTACGACAATGACCGTGACTCCAAACCCGCTTATCCCGCGAGCTATCCGCATGAAAACATCATCAGCGTGGCCGCGATCAACGAGGCCGGGCAGCTTGGCAGCTTTTCTAACTGGGGCGCGCGATCGGTGGACCTTGGCGCTCCCGGCGTGAAGGTGTTCAGCACGGTCACTCAGTCGGTGAAGTACACCGACACGGTGATCGACATTCCCGGATTGATCACCGCCACTTGGGATGGAACTTCGATGGCGACTCCCCATGTGGCCGGTGCCGCGGCTCTGTACTGGAGCTTGCATCCGACCAAAACTTGGCAGGAAGTGAAAAACGCCATCTTGATGAGCGTTAAAAAGACCAGCGTTTTGAACGGTAAGACAGTTTCGGGCGGCCAATTGGACGTCCAAAGCTTGATTCGTTACTAGTCTTCTCCCAAAGCTCGGTTGTTATCTTTTAGCCCGCCATGATGGCGGGCTTTTTTTGTCTAAATCATCGCACGACAGTGTGAATTGCAATTCCCCGGTCCTCATCCTAGTGTAGTGGAATGCCGGAAAATCCAAGGGAGCTACTGGAGAGACCCTACGGGTACTACATGAAGCGGCATTTGCGCCTCGTGATCCTGGGACTCACCTGCCTATTCTTCACCAATTTGATGGATTCGCTCGTGCCGATGCTGACAGGCCTGACCATCGACCGCATCGCCGAAGGACGTCCGCTCACCGACGTGGCCGAGATGGTGGGCTGGATTTTCGGCGTGATCATTGTCATTTCGATTTTCCGATTCTTGTGGCGGCTGTTCTGGGCGACCTTTCATCACTCCACCGCCGATGATCTGCGCAACCGGCTTTTCGATAAAATGATGGATCTCGGACCGTCGTTTTTCCGGCCGCGCAAAGTGGGTCAACTGATTTCGTTGATTTCCAACGACGTCAATTCCTTTCGCATGGGAATTGGACCGGGACATCTGATTCTCTTCGATGGAATTTTTCTTATCCTGCTGGTGTTGCCGCAGATGATTTACATTTCGCCGACGTGGACCTGGCAAACGCTCATCCTGATGCCCTTCGTGCCATTCATGGTGCGAAAAATCCTCGACCGGATCCATGGAGCCTACCACACCCGGCAGGAACGGTTCGCGGACTTCTCGGGTTCTGCGCAAGAAATCATCTCGGGCATACGGGTGATCAAAAGTTTCGCCCAAGAGCACAACCAAACCGTTCAATTCAATAAACACTCCGGCGCTTTTCGCGCCGCTTGCGACAAGGTGGCGTTTTGGGATGCCCTATTCGGTCCGTCACTGGAGTTGCCGGTGGCGCTGGGAAGCGTGATCCTTCTTTTACTTGGCACACCTTTGGTGATGTCAAATGAAGTTTCGCTCGGGCAATTCATCGCGTTTTACCAATACATCCAGCGCATGATCTGGCCGATGTCCGCGATCGGAATCGGGCTCAGCCATATGCAAGAAGGCCACGCGGCCTTTCGCCGGATTCGCGACGTTCTGGAAGCCCGTCCCGACGTGCCGGACGAAGGCGAAATCGAAATCTCCGAACTTGAAAGTTTGGAAGTGCGAAATCTCTCGTTCACTTATCCCGATGCCAATCAGCCGGCTTTGAAAAACATTTCATTCCGGCTGGAACGGGGGCAATGTCTGGGCATCGTGGGGATGACCGGATCGGGAAAATCCACCCTGATTGAATTGCTCACGCGCCAATACGCTGTCCCGAGCGGTTCCATTCTGATCAACGGCGTTCCCATCGAGAAAATCAAAACCTCATCGCTTCGCCGTCTGATCGGCGTGGTTCCACAGGAAGCCTTTCTCTTTTCCCGCAAGGTCAGTGAGAATGTGGCTCTCGGGCTGAATCAGTGGGAGCTGGAAGACGTTCGTATGGCGGCCGAAAGCGTGGACATGAATCATGAAATCGATTCTTGGCCGGGCGCTTACGACGCGCTGGTGGGGGAACGCGGTGTGAATCTTTCGGGCGGACAAAAACAGCGCCTTACCCTCGCCCGCGCCATTATCTGTGAGTATCCTTTGGTGATTTTGGATGACGCTTTGAGCGCCGTCGACGCCAAGACGGAAGAAGCCATCCTTCATAGATTACGAAGAGAGCTGAAGAAAACCACGTCGATCGTGGTCTCGCACCGGCTGGCCAGCGTGCGCGAAGCCGATCAGATTCTGGTTTTGAACAAAGGGCGAATCGAGTCGATGGGCAATCACCAAACTCTTCTCCGCGAATCCGCCAGTTACCGCATACTGCAGGACATGCAAACCCGGGAGAACGGCTGATGACCCATCACTTTTTCACCGAGGACAATGTCGCTCTCGAACTTACGTTCAAAAAATTATTTTTAAAAATCTGGCCGTATCTGTGGCGGCATAAATCCCGGGTCATTTATTCGCTGTTGCTGGTGGGCGCTTTCGTGGGCGTCGGGCGCCTTCTCCCCTTTCTCTTCGGTTACGCCATCGACCAGGGAGTTCAGCAAAACGAGTGGTCGGTGATCTGGCAGGTGGCGATCGCTTATTTGCTGCTTGAAACCGTGCGCGCCTATCTCGCCTTCATGCAAAGCCGGTACATCCAGTGCTTCGGCAACCAAGTTCTTTTTGAAATGCGCGAGCGGCTAATCAGCCATGCGCAACGCCTGCCGGTGCGTTTCTTCGAAATAAATCCAGCAGGCCGCATTGTCACTCGTGTGACGAATGATGTCTTCGCTCTGGGTGAGCTTTTCTCCCATGGATTCGCCGCCATTTTCGTGAATTTGGTGGAGATGATCTCCATTTTCGTGGCCTTGACTCTGATCAGCTGGCAGATGACGGGCATCACCACGTTGGTTCTTCCGCCTCTGGTTTGGATTTGCATGAAGATCAGCCGTCGCATTCGCTTTCAATTCGGCGCCACGAAACGGAAACTGTCGATGATCAACGCCTTTAGCGCGGAGTCATTCGGCGGGATAAAAATCCTGCAGCTCTTTAATCGCACTGATGAATCGCGCGAGTTCTTCCAGAAAATTTCGCGGGATTATCGCGATTTGCAACTCTCAACGGTTAAACTCTTCGCCACACTCTGGCCGGTGATCGAAGGTTTCAATATTTTCACTTTGGCCGTGGCCCTTTTTGTCGGCGCCTATCTGCACAAGAACGCCGGGCTATCGATGGGCTCGCTGGTCGCCTACTTGCTCTTGCTGCAAAGCTTTTTCAAACCGTTAAAAACCATTCTTGAACGCTACAACCAATTGCAAAACAGCTTGGCGAGCGCCGATCGCGTTTTTCATCTTTTGGATGAGGCTCCCGAAAACACCGAAGGCCGCTCGCTGGAGCAACCGAGACTCGCGGGACGAATCGAGTTCAAAGACGTTCATTTCCGGTATCACGAAAACGCTCCCTACGCATTGCGCGGGATCAATTTATCCATTGAACCGGGTCAGTCCGTGGCCCTCGTCGGAAGAACCGGAAGCGGTAAAAGCACCATGGTGTCATTGCTGCAACGATTTTATGACGTCGAAGAAGGCCGCATTCTGATTGATGGAGTCCCATTGCAAGAAATCTCACCACGCTCGCTCAGACCTCGAGTGGGCGTAGTTCAGCAGGATGGATTCGTGTTCAGTGGAACCATTTTCAACAACATCGCTCTCTTTGATCCCAACATCACGCGTGATCGCGCCCTTTGGGCGGCTCACCAGGCCCAATGCCACGAAATACTTAAATTGCATGGCGGACTTGAAGGTTTAATTCAGGAGCGCGGAGCCAATCTCAGTTCGGGAGAACGGCAGCTTCTCGCCTTTGCCCGGGTCCTGGCTTTCGACCCCGACATTTTGATCCTGGATGAAGCCACCGCGAATATCGATTCGGTGAGCGAACGAGCCATTCAAAAGGCCACTGAAATCGTGACCAAAGACCGAACCAGCATCATCATCGCGCACCGGTTATCCACCATTCTTCATTGTGATTTGATTGTGGTGCTGAGTGAGGGGCGTATCATGGAAAAAGGGCGGCATGAGGAACTGCTCGCCCTAAAAGGGATATACCACGACCTCTATCGCTCCCAGTTCGCGCTCACGCGCGAACGGGAACTCGAAAAAACTAATCTTTAAGCTTATCGAAGCGGATCCGCGTTTGTTCAGCGAGTTTGGCCTCTTTGGCCCATTTGTTGGCCTCAGTGCGGTAGCCGTTTCGTTTTTCAATCCAGCGGGCGCGCTCAGCCGTCGCGGCCTTTTCCTTTTTGTCCAGCTCGGCTTGCAAGGTCGCGAAAGCTTGTTTTTGCGAATCCCAGTCGGATTTTTCCTGCTCCACCTCGGCGATCTTCTGATCGTAAGCGGAGATATTGGCCTGACGCTTTATTTTATTCTCTTCGAGAATCGTCAGCATTTTGCGAAGTTGTTTGATCTGCTCCTCTTCTTTTTGAAGGAGCTTCATTTCGTCGTTCTTATACTCCTCCAGCTTGGCTTTCATTTTGTCGAGCGTCTGGCGATTCTTTTCCAGATTCTGAGCGTTCTGGTTCAGATTCTTTTTCTGGGTTTTGATTTCTTTAATCGCCTTATCGACCTCTTTGACGTTTTTATCGGAGATCTCGGCGTTCGTCTGATATTGTTTCAGATTCGCCTTGGAATTCTCCTCGTTGGTCTTGAGCTGTTCCAACGAACTTTTCACATTGGTTTTGGCCGCGGCCGACAAGCTCAACAGCAGGAAGCCTGTCATTACGGCTATTGTTTTTTTACACATGGGCATTCTCCCTTTTTTAAAATTCATAATTCTTCACCAAATTATCGCTTTGCCGTTTTGGGGCAGTTGTTCTGAAGCGATGACCGATAACTTCCAATTTCGTCTTCCCAGAACTCACCGTCGAACGACCAATTCATCATCTTCGTGGGTTTGATGTGGGCCGGAACGCGATTGGAACCCGCCGCTTCACCGCCCGCCACTTGATAACGGATGTTTTCACCGCTGCCGGCGAAAACCTCATAGCGAAGAAGCTCGTTGTTCTCGAGCACGCGAGCCATTTCCTGCCGCATTTCTTTAGCGCGCGCGAGCAACACCGATCCCGCCTGCTTGGAAAGCCTTGAAACCATGCCGTCGATCTTGCTCCGGCTTTGGCGTTCGAATCGGCTGAACGTCTTGCGATTCTCATCGATCATGGCGGCCTGATACCGGAGACCGGTCACCAGATCCTGCTCCAGTTTCAAGCTGTTCCTCCATCCGGGAACTTCCTTGGCGAGCGTCTTATCCACTTTCACCTGCGCGATTTTGGCGCGAAGTTCAGCCATCCGGCGGTTCGCCTGGGCCACGCGGTTCAAGAGGCTGGCTTTGGCTTTGTTCATCCGTTCATGAGCTTCCGAAAAGCGTCTCACTTCATCCAGTTTGTCATTCATGGCGGATTGAAGGTTCAGGAACTCCTTACCTCGAGCCATTTCACGCCAGAGCTGGAAGGGAACTCCATCCACGCTCTCCGTACTTTTACCGCGAATGTACGATTTAACCGATTCGTAAACCAAAGGACCTTGCGACTTGGTTTTCAAATAGGCGTCAAGATGATCATACCATTTGCGATAATCCTTCTCGAGCCAGGTCAGAGTCTTATAGGCGTCACCGTATTGGCAGATGTTCAGGTAGCCGATCGTGCGCACCACGAAAGACTCGGGCTGATAGACCGCTTTGAAGTACGGTGAATGCAGTGAGTACATGTTTCCGATGGCGCCCGGATAGTCCTCGATCGCGATTTGAGTCCAACCTTGTTCAATCAAAGCCTGAACCCAGAGCGCGTGATCTTTGGGCACTTGCATGTACGATTCCAGCGCTTTCGGATATTTCTTTTGCGAGAAATACATCCGCGCCAGATTCACGGCCACCAGAGCTCTGATGTTGCTCGTGGGGCCTTTTCGGGCCTGCAATGAAGCCCAGGTGGTCTCAAGTTTCTTGAGGGCTTTTGACTTTTCACCCATGGCGAAACTGTTCATGGCCGAAAGAACGCGGGCGTCGTCGTGAAGATCCGACTTTTCCGAAACCTGATCCGCGTAAAGAATCGAAGTTTTGTAATCTTTCGCGCGGTAAGCCCCTTTGGCCATCCGATAAGTGATCAGATCCCTGGATTTCTCACCAATCAACGATTTGAAATTGGGAACGGACTTAGCGAGATTATAAAAATCACGCTCGTAAATCGGCTGCAAATCCCGCGCGAGCATTTCCAACGCGGCCGCTGAGTATTCACTGTCGTTGGCGCGGATGACTTCGCTTAAGTAATCAAAGGCCGCCTGGTGCATTTTAAGTTCGCGGGCGCAGGCGCCCAAGTGAAAGGTCGCCTCAAGTTTGGTCTTCGCTTTTTGCGCCAACTCATGAAAATGACCCATCACCACGGGGCAATTATTGCCCTTTTCATAAAGGATCAAAGCCGCCACCATCTTGAGTTCGTCAGGCGTGAGCGCCTGGTAGGGCAAGGGATTGGCTTCCTCACCCACTTCGAGGTTATACGTGATGGCGTCGATGGTTCCCTGGTTCACCGCTTTCATCACCTGTTTTTGGATCGGGGGTTCCTTGGGATCTTTGGCCGGCGCCACTTTCATGGTTAAAGCGGCTGTCAATTCCTGGCTTTTGATTTCCGGCACGGGCGGCAGGCGTTGAAACTCAGCGCCCGTGTGTGGATTCCAGTTCAAGTGGCCGTAGTTGAAATCTTTCGCCGAAATCGTGGGCTCGGTTCCGATATCCAGACGCGGAATTTTTTTCGTCACTTTAAACTGTTTGAAGTCCGCCTTGGGCACGCCCGCCTTGGTTTTGGGCAGATTGCTCGTGCCCGGCACCGCGGGTGTCGCGACCGAGAGAACAGGCGTATCCTTCACCGTCTGTTGCACCCGCTTCACATCGTCGAGGGTGCTGTTCGGCGCTTTTTCCTCATAAATCGGTTGAGCGCGCAACTGAGCCTGCTCATTGGTTTCCGTGATCTTCACCGGCGGCGGTGTCCACTGGCCGGGAGCCTGTGGCTGTTGCTGCTGCTGAGCGGTTTTGGTTTTATCACCGCCTTGCCAATAATCGATCCACTCGTCGACTTTGGCTTTCACCTTCGCTTTCACTTCGGTTGAAACTTCGGTCCATTTTTGTTTCAACCGAGCGACGAAACCCTGGGGTTCGTCCGCGAGCGCTTGAGCGCCCGAGAGACTCACGGCCACCAGAATCAGTATGGTTAAAATGCGAGTTTTCATGTCCCCGCTCCTTTTGGTTCCAAACCTTTAAGTTCCAAAATAGAAAGTCGCGCCGATGAAGAACATGGTGTCGTGCTGGAACTTGTCTTTGACCTTTCGGCCGATCGAAGTTCCACGGTATTTAACGACTTCCTCTGAACGCCATTGGTTTCTCAAATCCGCCCTGACGGCGAACCACTTGGAAAAAAAGAAAAACTGGGTCACATCAAGCCCGTAGGTGAACGCCGTTTTGGACTTATTCCCCGACTCGATTTGTTGATCATAAGTGGTCATACCGATCGTGGGAGTAAAGGCCATGTCGAAGTAAATGATCTTCGAACTCATCACGCTCATCTTGGCGTAAAACGGCACGAAGTTATAACCAATGCCGTAGTAGCCAGTGATTTTACCGTGGTCCGGACGGGCGCCCGTGGTGGTCGCCAATTCCGCAAGGTCCTTAACCGCGTTGTTATTTCGCAGGTCAGCGTTGTAATAGGAAACCTGAACGCCCATCCGCTCCGACCAGAAATAGTTGCCGGTCAGTCCGAAGATGGTACCGTCGCTGTAAGGATCGTTAATCAATGTTCCCCATTGCGGCGTGATGGTGAATTTCTTCTCTTTCGCGTAAGTCCGATTTTGAACCACGGAAAAGTCCGTGTCTTTCGGAGCCCAGTATTTATTTTCGAGATCGGAAATATCGACTTTGCCGTCATCCGCCGGCTTGGCCGCGGCCCCTTTTTTGGCCGCCGCGCCTTTGGCTTGAGCATGGGCGGCGGGCAAAGTGGCGAAGAAGGCAATAACCGCGATGCCGATCATTGTTGCATTCCGAGTTCCCATAGATCCCTCCTTTAGGATCTGCCGTGGGTTTTACGTATCGTGCGACTTACCGGTTGCTCTTAAACAAGAACGGGTAAGTCACCAGGACGTTCGTTCCACCTTTCGGAGTGGGGAACTTCCATCCCGCGATACGCCTCAGAATACATCCTTCAACCATGGCGTTATTTAATGACGTTGTGCCTATCGATTGGGCGACCACACTTCCCGTCGCACCAATCGTAAATTTAACTAAAATCTTTCCGTACAAATCCGGGTTCGCGCTCAGTTGGCGCTCATAACAATAGCGGATCTGACCCAATTGGGATTTGATCACGCGGGCGATCACTTCTTTATCCAGACCGCCGGCCACTTCCGTTTCCTCGTCAAGAATACCGACTTCCGCGCTTCCCGTGTTACCTAAACTCAAACTGCCCGTGCCCTTATAACCGGTCGTACCGCCGCCTTTACCGGCCGTTCCCAGACCACCGATTTTCTTGGTGTCACCACCGGACGTGCCGCCACCGAGCTTATCCAAAGAAGAACCTCCGCCCAGCGCCAACGCGCGACCGGAGCGGGCGTTGTCCGCGGCAAGACCCGCGGCTTGGACCAGCTGCGCGTTCTTGCTGGCGCGCGCGGCCACTTTACCGATCAAGGCTCCAAGGCCCGCGGCGCGAATGTTAGTTACGACTTTGGGAGCTGGTTTTCCTTTTCCGCCGGCGAGCTTCGCCCCGGCGTCACCACCCGGCGTGGGTTTGGGAACGCCCTGGCGGGTCTGACCTTGCAGAGATTTACGCATTTTCTCGGCCGCCACTTTTTTCTCGCGCAGTTTTTTGCCGTCGAAAATCATGCGCGTGTATTGGTTCTGCATGGTAGGTTTAAGCGTCTTCAGCTCGTCGTCGGGCTTATGGGGCGCGAGCATGAAAGCCAGCATGACGATCACGAACAAGCCCAAGGCAATCAGCGGCGCCGGACGATTCCATCCTTCACCGATGGTTTCTTTGAAGCGCGTCTCGGGAAGGACTTCCGCGTTCACCAGCCGTTGTTTCAAAACGAACGGTGCCGCTTCGGTCACCACCCAATCGTGGTCTTTCGGCGCCGGATAAACCTGGCCGTTGAATTCGAAGTTTTCGGTTTGCGGAAGCAGCGAAGACTCGATCAGGACACCGTTCTTCAGCACCACCACTTGATGGTAAACCGGGCCCTGCGCGGATTTAACTTCGTCGTTCTTTTCAAAAAGATTCCGCTCCATTTCCAGAGGCGTCACTTTCAATACGTGAGCACCCACCTGAATGGTGGTCGGTTCGGATATTTTTTCCTCGATAATCGATTGTTTGTTTATCCAGGTCCCGGTCTTGCTCCCCAAGTCGCAGATGTGCCATTCGCCCTCGTGAAATTCAAGGGCGGCGTGGAGTCCGGCGATCTCCTCGCCCAGCACGCGGATCTTCGCGGTCTGCGCAGAACCAATCGTCGTCAGTCCGCTCTCCGCGGAGAGCAGGCAGGAACCGACGAACCGGTTCTTGATCCTATGTTCAACTTGAAGGGCCGCCTTCTTCATTCAAACTACCTCAGATATTCCACCGACTCGAGAATGTTTTTCTCAAATTGATTGTTCACTTTATAAATCGGCATGAACCGCACTCCGCGCTTTTGCAAAAGATAAGCGCCGTCGGGAGAGCGGACTTGCCCGTCGATATCCGCCGCATCGAAGTTCACTTCCTGAGTTTTGCGGTACTCGACTTTCTTCTTGCCTTTTTTCGCCTGCGCCTGCGCCGCGATCGCGACGAAAGCGATGATTAAACAGATCAGGTATTTCATTAATCCGCCACCTTTCCCTCGCCCGTGGGTGCGCGCGTGGACACCGTTTTAACCGGCGCCTCCGCCGCCTTCATCTTGGCTCGATTTTCCCTCACATGATTCAGCGCCGCTTGGATGTTCGCATCGCGCGGGTGAACCCTCTGGGCTCGAGTTAAAAAAGATTCCGCATCCACCCAGTTCTTCTGTTTGGCCCGCAATGAGGCCATGGCCAGAAGAGCTTGGGCATGCTTCGAATTCTGTTCAAGCGCCATCGTCAAATGCCGTTCGGCCTTCTTGTGATCACCGCGTTTCAAGGCGATCTGACCGATGATCCATTGGGCGTCCGTCAGTTTGGGATTCAGTTCAATGGCTTTTTCCAACTCCTGCAGAGCCGCCACGTCGTCTTCCATTTCCCAATGCAACCGGCCGAGCTGATAATTGAAGAGCCCCTCTTTCGGCGCCTTTTTCAAAGCCAATTGGATCATCCACACCGCCCGCGGATAATCTTTGCGCGCGTTGGCCGCGAGACTCATGTAATAAGCTCCCCAAGGCGTGAGCGGAGCATTTTGCCCCAGATGGCGGCCGATCAGTTCCACCTTGCGCCAGTCTTTCGCGCTGACACAGGCATTGGCCATGGGAATGACCTTGCGCCATTCAACCTTTTCCCACGCGCCGTCCGCCGGGCAGGCTCGCGGTTTCACGGCATCGGCTTCGACCACGCCCGCTTTTTCGTCATAGCTCGGCTTGACGTGGTCCGAACCCGTGGACTTCGCCGATTTCATCGATTGCGAGGCGCAACCGGTGACTAAAATGGAAATCGCGATCCAACTCAATCGCTTCATGATCCAACTCCCGCCACGACCGGCAACATGATTTCAGGTTGCGACAACGGCATCGTATAATTCGTCGGTGTCTGATGATTCACTTGATCCAATTCACGCTCGAGCCGCATAGCCGTATCATCCAAAACCGAATTCTTACGGGCGAACTCAAACGCCTGCGCCAAAGTTTCGACGCTTTTTTCTTCAAGCGGAATCACCAGGTTGTCGATCTCGGTGCGAAACGCCTGAGCGTCCTCGGCGCTAAGTCCGGTGGGCGTCGGCATCTCTTTCAGTGCTTTCACGTAATGATGATAGATGCGGTAGAGCCGCTCGAAGGCATCCATGGAAACTTTGGGGTCGCCGAACTTGATCGCCGATTGCAGGGCCTCTTGCGCCTTCTGCAGTTTTTCGGTCTTGATCGCCAGCACGGTGACCACTTTTTCGGCCCGGGCCTTCACGCTTTGATCCATGAATTCTTTTTCGAGTACCTTGGCCTGAACCAGGCGCAAACGCGCCTTGTGATGGGCGTTCAATTGCTTGGAGCTTAGGTTTTGGCGAGCCTCATTGAAGGCGTCGGCGTATTTACCTTGTTCAAAAAGACTTTCCACCCGGGCCACCTTGGCCAGTCCCGCCTGGGGCTGGATGTTCATTTCAATGATTTGTCTCTGGATGGCGGCCTGCGATCTGCTATCACCATAGGATTTTTCCAGCGCATCCAATTTGGTCATCAAACTCACGCGTAAATCAGAGCCGATTTTTTCTTTATTCAAAGAGGTATATATCTTGCGGGCCGAATCCGGTTGGCCGTCGAGCGCGTAAAAATCCGCCGCCAACTCTTTCCACTTGCGAGCTGATTTTTCATCCTTGGCGGCCAACATTTCGAGAACCTGCGCCGCCCGCTTGAGTTGCCCCATGGTTTCGAAGGATTGCGCCGCCTTCAGGAGAGCTTCCGTCACGTTCTTGGCCTTGGGAAACTTGGTGGCATATTCAACCGCGGTTTCCGATCCAGCCCGGATTTCATTCAACTTGAACTGCAACTGCATGGTGTTCCAAATGGCCGGCTCGAGAAGTTCGGATTTGGGATGTTGCTTGGTGAAGGCCTGGTACTCATTTAAAGCTTCTTTAAGCTGACCTTTTTCCTCAAGTCCTTGCACCTGGAGGAAGTGCGCCTGTTCGGTGAGCTTTCTCAGTTTCTGCTGGCGATCACCGTTTTTCGCCGACTTCAGAAGATTTTTGGTGTAATCGCGGATGCCCTGATAATCCTTCTTTATATTAAGGATATCGAGGTACAGATCCTGGGATTTAAGTCCTTTTTCCTGGCCGGCGAACTCGGAGCCGAGCTTGAGGAAGATGGGCGCGGCTTCATCGTAGCGGTTTTTCTCATAAGCCAGGAGCGCCATCTTATATTCGACATCAAGACGGTATTTCCCTTTAGGATTCTGAGTCACGTAGCGTTTGGCCAGATCATGGAATCGCGCTTCATCCTCCGCGCTCCACTTGTCACCCACGGCTTTTTCCAAACTCAGCACCGCGGCGTAGGACGCGTCATGATTGAGCTTCGGCGCTTTACCATGTTCGGTGACCTTGGCGTACTCATCCGAAGCCTTGCGGAATTTCTTACGCGCGAAAAGAAGTTCGGCATAAGCGAAACGCGAGGTCGCGTATTCTTCAGTGGTCGCGGGAGTGCGTAGATAGATTTCAAAGGCCTGTTCGGAGGAGTCCGCGTAGGTTGTATCGGCCGGGATCTTCTTCCACGCCGAAAGCCATTTTCTCGCCAGACGCAGAGCCAGTGTATTGAGCGAGGTGATACATTCCTCGGCCGCCTTGACGCGTTCTTGGTCGGTCTTACCTTGGCTCTTCACCCAACGGGCGTCTTTTTGGCAAAGACGGTAAAAGTCTTCCATTCGCGCGACGGCCTTGGGTTTCTCGCGCATATGATCGTGCGCGGAGACGAGATCATTATGAACCTGCGGCAAAAGCGGCGAGTGCGGAAGGTCGTCGATGAATTGATCCAAAACGATTCTTTGATCACTGAATCGCGAATGGCGTTCATAAAGCGAGGCGAGACGCAAGAGGATCGGCCCCACTTCCGTTTTGCCCGCTTGCTTGAGAAAATAAGAGTACGCGTTCTTCGAAGGATAGACTTCCTCGAAAAAGAGCGTCATATCTTCCAAAGCTTCTTTGCGAAGATCCAATCGCGCGTCGATGCCTTTTTCCGCGACCATTTTGCCGTAGGCCACAACCTCTTCAAGGGTTTTTAACCCTTTGAGCGCATCCCTCAGATTATAATGTGTCCACGCGGCTTTATATAAACCATAAGGATAAACGCGGCTGTCGGGATATTTCCGGATGGCGTTGAAATGCTCCAAGGCCACCGAGAAACGGTTGCGGTTAAATTCTATTTCACCAAGCGCCAGATAAGAATCGGGAACAAGGAGGGAATCGGGGTATTTCTTAACCAGATGGCGATAAAGCGGCTCGGCTTTGGAGTCGTCACCCAGGGTCTGATACGCGAAGGCCTGATTGAAAATCACCAAGTCCATCTGCTCGAATCCGGGAAAACGCTTTTGAATCATCGCATAACGCGAAATCGCGTCGCGGATCGTGGCCTTGGATGAGGCTGAACGCGCCAACCGCGGAGCGAACTTCACCACGGTTTCCGAGTGACGATGAATCTCAAAGAACCGATCGGTTTTCGCCTTACGCATGTAAAGTTCGGCCAATCGGAAATGAAGCTCGGCTTCCATCGGCATTCCGCGATATTTACGGATTAAACGGTGGGCTTGCTCGATGGCTTTCTTTTCGGCGCTGGCCACGAGCAGCTCGGTTTTCAGCGAGCGCACTTCGTTGCCTTTTTCATCGCCCTCGACCAGTTTCAAATCCGAAAGCGGCTCCACCTTTTTGGTGTCTTTTTTGGCGCGCGCTTCAGCCGTGACCGATAAAGCCATCGATCCGACGAGCAGGATCTGAATGAGAATCGAAGTCAGCGCCGGTTTCACGATCAACTCACCTTCTTCTGGAATTCAGCCAGGGCTTCCTGGCTGACGCTCAAAAACTTTAGACCGTATTGAACAGGAGCATTCTTATCAACGTAGGTCTTGCTGACGACCTCACAGACCGCATTGAACGTCGGCCAACCTTCGCCGCCGGAGAAGTGCAGAAACACCTGTTGACCGGGAACCACCAAGGCGTTGGTCAGCGTGACTCCAAGGCCGCCCTTGGAAACTTCGAAGCTTTGTCCTTTCCACAACGAGAGATTGTCGTGAATGATCACGCGGGTGTTGTGTTTTTTGCGCTTGTGCTTGCGGGGCACGAACACTTCCGAGGTTTTTTTGTCTTTGCCCGCCATCAAGCCGCGAATGGCGTCCGGCTGGAATTCCGGGAGTTCGGCGAGACGTTTCCAATCGCTGAGTCCGGCGTGCCAAACGAAATCAAACGGGTAAACCACTTTTTGCTGAAGCATGCGAATCAGTTCAGCGAATTCAAAAGGTCCAAAGCGGTGCTCGCCTTTCAACACGAACCATTCACCACCGGCGGCAGCCTGCTGAACCGGAGCCTCGGCTGTGACCACGGTTTCCGTGGTGGACTTCCGCGGTTCAGCGGTGGTTTCTTTTTTCGGCGGTTTGCCGGGCTTGTTGCTTTTCAGTTTCGCCGTTACACCCGGATGCTCCATGAGGAGAATCCAGTCGTTTTTGTCTTCATCGAAGATGTAATCGAAAAGCTCGATTTCCCGCGCGCGAATCATCGTGGCGATTTGATCCAAATCGAATGAGCCCAGTTCTTCACCCTGGCGGGATACTTTATATTTCATACCGCTCCCCTTCTGCCCCTCCTTCTCGGACGGGCGGGGCCTCGTCTCAAGGCCAATGCCCTGAAAACGCTAACGATTACAGCTGGATGTCAGATCTTGAGGCAGTTTTTGGAAAGTTCACGAAAACTGTCAAAGTGCGCTTCAGTGCGGTTTGCAAGGGTTTGACGATTTTCGTAAACTTACGCCGGGATGTCTCAAACTGATGCACTAAAAATGGTGAGTGAGTTCGTGCGGATACACGCGCGAAACTCTCGGGTGGGAGTCTTTTTTGACTTGGACTCGACTTTGTTTTGTGTGAGTTTTCGCACGCAAGCGATCCTTCGCTCGCTGGGCCGCGATCCCAAATTTCAAGCGCAATTTGAGAAGCAGGCCGCGGTACTCGCGGAAGTGGAAGTGTTACCGACGGATTGGGGACTGCGCTCGCTGATGCAGCGTTACCATCCCGAGGGACCCCAGGAATTTTTTAAGCAGGTTCGCGATTACTGGCGCAGTCGGTTTTTCAGCAGTCATTTTCTCGATCACGATCAGATTTACCCGGCGGCCAATGAGTATGTTCGGCATTTGCACGAATTGGGAGCCGACGTTTTTTACCTGACGGGTCGACCCGAAACTTTGATGCGTTCGGGAACTTTGTCGTCCCTGGCGAAGTTCGGCTTTCCTCTGGTTTCCGATTCGCGACTTCTCATGAAACCGCTCGAAGTGGAAACAGATGAGCATTACAAAACCACGACGTTAAAAAGCCTTGCGCCGAAGTTCGATCATATCTGGTTTTTTGAGAACGAGCCGGTGATCATCAACGAAGTGCGCGCGGCGGTCCCGAATGTGCGAATCGTGTTCGTGAATTCCGTTCATTCGGGCCGGGCGCCGACGCCCACGGATTTGCCGACGATCGGAATGGGCTTTCATGGCGATTGGCTGGATTCGCGGCGGAGCGGGTGATAGCGACTTCCGAATCGGAAGTTATGATGTGATCAATACTCAAACCAATCAATATTAAAGCAAAACGCGCGCTCCGATTTGGAGGGGCCGACGATCTTCAAAACCTGATCGATGACGGTGGGCAAAAGCTTTCTCACCTTCTCGACCGCCTCGTTGGAAAGCGACATCGGACAGGTATAGAAGAGATTGCTCTCCGTGAGTTGGTCCATGTGTTTGAATCCTTGAAGCCGCCAGTTCTGATGGTGACGACTCACGAACGGCGAATCGGAACTGATATGAAGGTGCGCGGGGCCGTAGGTCAGACGATTTTTTTCGTTCTTCAAGAGCCCGTGCTCGAGGAGAAAATCCACCACACGCACCACTTGTGATTCCGGCAATCCCAGGCGCGCCGACACTTGATGAACATTCGCGTACTCCTCGATGGCGCAGAGATTGCGGACGGCCGTGTAAAGCCAATTCGAGTAATAAATCGCCTTTTCTTCGTCGGAGAGATCACGATCCTTGCGCACGCGTTTGGCGATTTTTCTCGCCTCCTTCTGCATCTCGCGCATTTTGCGCTTGAGCTTTTGTTCGAGCTTAAACGAGCCCGCGCGCCCCAGTTCCACTAAGAGTAAGAAATAATCTGTTTCCGAGTCGTTGAGATTAAGGAACTCCGCCACCTCAGCCGCTTGTTCCATGGACATTTGTTTTTCGCCTTTGAAGATCAGACTCATCATCGCCGGACTGACTTGGGCGGCGGCGGCCAAGCGAGACTTAACCCCTCGAATTTTCGCGGATTTAATCCATTCGCTTAAGAATTCCCGGTAATCATGGAAGTCGAAAACCGAAACCATACTTTTACTATCGGTAAAAGTTCTTCATTACTTTTTACTAAACTCCATCTATTTCGACGAAGGTCGAGCCGGTATATTGGCTTCGAACTCGCGGCATGAAGCCGCGAACAAAAACAAAGGAGAAGAAAATGAAAAAGTTAGTCTTAGCCGCTCTCATGATCGCCGGATTGAACGCCAATGCGAAAATCATGTGCGCCGTTTACGGTGAGAACCCCAACGAGAAGGGTTCATATGATCAGGAAGTCATGTCCGCTCAGGATGTGACCGGTCAGGCGATTATCATCCAAGGCAAGAAGGTGACCCTGAAGAAGTTCGACGACATGGCCTATCAAGACTGGAAAGCCATCGACGGCGCCACCTTGGTTTACACGTCAAAGCCCGAGAACGACCCGCAACAATTGATCGTTTCGATCGGCAAGGTGACGGCCAGCAACTTGGACGAGCTTCTGCAATCCCATTCGACCGCGTGGGGCTCTAGAGCTTTGACCTTGATTTCCGAGCCCAATAAAGTCTCGGTCTCATGCTTCCGCTTCTAAGGTTGCAAAACCGCCGGTCCGGCGCCTCACGCTCCGGACCGGTCAGTTTTGCACGGAATTTGAAAGGAGAAACCCGCCATGGTTTTACAAGCGATTAACCTCTCAAGCCGGACGCTGTTTTGCCTTTTATTGGCGATGGTGACCTTTATCGGCGCCTGTCACCGGGACAACCGCCGCCAAGTGAAGGGTGTCGCTCCGGCCATAGAGGACGCCCATGGCCCAGGCGGTCAGTCGCCGAATCCAGGAGGCAACGGGAAATTTCAGGGCACAACCGATGGTGGTGGCGGCAATGGAGTCCTTGGTCAGCCGTTCGAATCCTACATCGTGGACCCCACCCAGCTCCGGGGTTTTAAGGAGTACATTCAGCCGATCATCGACAATTTGAATAAGTCAGAGAAAGCCGAGGAATCGTCGGAAAACGATAGCATGAATGACCTCGGCATCTGGCTGAAATTAAAGCGCTGGTACCTAATCCCCTTGAACATGAGTTGCGTGGACAAAGACACCTTGGGCGTAAGCTTCGCCGGAAACGGCGTGGAACAACTCGCCTGTCAGGATCGCGAAGAAATTTGGATTGACTCCAAGAAGACCGATAACACCAACGACCGCGAATTCGCCCGTCTCATCCTGCATGAAATCGTGATGCAACTTTATCTCCTGCGATTCGAAAAATTCTCGGATATCCTGCGGCGGTTCAAACAGGTGGATCCGAAAGCCAAAATTGACTTCGCGGACGGGGAACTCAACCACATGGACGTTGTGCTTAAAGCCGAACCGCGACGCCCGCTGAACCGGCAAGATTACTTCGCCATTCGACGTGTCACCGACATTCTGTTCGAACGTGGGCGCACGATGACCTGGCGGGAGTTCGATGATCTCCTTCGTTATAACAATTTCGACAAAAGATTCTTGGATAATGAGCAAAGCACCGTTCCCGAAGGCTTCGACTCGATTAAAGAGATGCCTCTCGCCGATTTCTTAAAGCTTCTCACGGTTGAGGAAAGCCTCGGCCGCAAGGTTGACGTGTGCCGAACGCCCACGGGCGAAAAGATCGCGGATTGTGAGGCGCAATTCGAAATCGTAGACGAATATCCTATGAAGAAACTGAAAATCGCGCTGCGAGCGGGTGGTCAAACAAAAGTGTTCGCCGCCCACACACCCGACAAAGTGACTATTTCTTCCGCGCGCGATTTAAATCGCGACTACTTCATGGTTACGTTCGCCGAATTGGATTTCAAACACGAGAAAAAAATCGGAGATCGTCAATCCATGATTATTTTCGAGTTCAATCCGTCTCCCAATTTTAACAAAGCTCGTGATCCCAGTCTGCGCTTGAATTTTGCTGGCGTTTTCATATTCCAAAATGTTGTCGCCAAAGTTGAAATTAAAAAACCGGAAGGCTCCACTTGGGACTTCGTAAAGGGCAGAATCACAGACCAGGAGAGATGCCTTTATCTCAGGCCTTCTACGGCCCACTCGGACCCGTGGCAGAACCAGATCGTCGCGGTTTCTCGAACCGTCGATCACCTAGGCATTTCGCCGATCGTGTTCGCTGATTTCACTGGTGAGCCGACGTGCATGGGCATCACCACTCAATAATCCAGGACCTTAGCCTGGCTTTATTTCGAGCCGAGATGGGCCGATCAATATAGTGCATGAGTGTTGTTTATTTGGTGCTGCTATTAGTCGCCACGGTGATCGTCTCAATCACGGGCGCCTTATTTTCGATCACCGGATTGGCCCAGCTCTTCGGTGGCGCGCCCAAGTCCGTGGCGGTCATGGCGGGCGCGCTGGAGTTGAGTAAATTCATTATTGTGGGCTTCGTGTATCGTTATTGGGGTCATATCCACCGGCCCCTGCGGAGTTATTTGATTTTTTCGGTGGTGGTTCTCATGGCCATCACGAGCATAGGGATCTTCGGCTATTTATCCCACGCCTATGACGTGGCGGCGGGTGACCTGCATTTACGCCGAATGGAAATCGAAGCTTTACTGCGTGAAAACGATCGAGTTCTGGCTCAGGCGGCTGAGTACCGGCGGTTCATCGATCAGATTCCGCCTTCACGGATTTCCCGCAAGTTTGAGTTTCAGAAGGAATACCAGCCCAAGATCGATGAGCTGCATGCACGCTCTGATGCGATTTTGCACGAAGTGGAATTGAAGCGCCAGTCGATGATCGGTTTGAACGCCAAGGTCGGTCCGGTGATGTACATCGCCCGCGCCTTCGATGTGGACCCGGACCGCGCCGTCAAGTGGTTGATCGTGTTGTTTGTTTCGGTGTTCGATCCGTTGGCGGTGAGTTTGGTGTTTTGTTTGAACTTAATCGTTCGCCTGCGCGAGAAGTATCGCAAGAACGAGTACAAGATCGGCGCGCATTCCCTGACCACGCCCGTGGATCACCGGTTCCGCAAGCGCTTGCGGAAGGCGGGATAAGGTTTCGAGAGCATTTTTTTGCTTGTGGTTTCGGTGGTCCTCCTTCCGTTTGCTGGCATCTCTTGGATTAAGATCAACGCGCATGGGTTTCCGCTTCGGCTTTTTGAAGAATGAGGCGACAGAACTTCCGATTCGGAAGTGAGGAAGGCGTGAGTCGCGCCCCAATTCGAGTTCAATTCGCAGCTAACTTGCCGATGCACCCGTGCTTTCAGTTCGGAAGTGCATGAGCCGCGCATTGGTATTGGTAATTACCTTGCCGATGCACCCGTACTTCCGATTCGAGTGAGAATTACTCTTACTCACTTCCGATTCGGAAGTGCGAATATGAGCCAACGCTGATAACCTTTTCTCTCTTCCCAATGTCCGAAGTTCGGATAAAATATTTTTATTTACTTGGCGCATAAGTGCTCGCATTTTTCAAACCGATTTTTTATAAGTGAATTCGCTTTCAAGGGGGCTTGCTTGATTTCCAATTTAACCGATCAATCTTTAGTTCAACGCCTGATCGAACTTGTGAAGGTCGAGCGACGAACGACTGCCGAGATTCTGGAGCACATCAAAGAGATCGATCGTCGAAAGTTATATTTAAAACTGGGCTATTCGAGTTTGTTTGCTTATCTCACAGACGGGATCGGCTACACTCCCGCTTCGGCGCAAAGGCGAATTGATGCCGCTCGCATTCTCCGGGCGGTTCCTGAGGCCAAACACGACCTGGAGTCTGGCCAGCTTAACGTGAGCCGAATGTCATTGATGGCACAAAGTCTTAGGCAAAAGAAAAAAGAATCGCCGGAGGTTTCACTCTCAAACCAGGAAAAGCGTCAGCTCTTACAACGAATCAAGGGCCGGGACGTGAATGAGACGCAAAAGGTGTTGGCGCGGGTTCTCGACGTGAAGCCGATTCAATATGAAAAGAAGCGCGTGCAGCAAGATGAGTCGGTGCGGATTGAGTTTACCTTGACCAAAGAACAGATTGAACAGATCAATCGCGCGAAAGAGCTTTTGTCGCACAAAATTCCCCGAGCCGGTTGGGCCGAGCTGTTTGCGGCACTTACCGAGGAGTTTGTCAAACGTAAGGATCCGCTATTAAAGAAGTCCACTCGTCCGAAGTCCAAAACGGTTAAGTCCTTTCCGGTGATACAAGCTGAGGAAAAAGTTTTGCAACCGGCCTCAGCGCGCCAAACCCAGAAAACCTTAGGGCGGAACTTCACTTCCGAATCGGAAGTCGCAAGGAATCAGCTCTCACGTAAGAAACCGATGCCAACGTTTGCAGGTTTGAGAGCTGGCAATGTGAAATCCATTGTTGCTCATGTGAAACTAACCGGAAAACGACAGCCTATTCCGGTTCATGTGAGGCGCGAAATTTATCAAAGAGACCGATGCTGCCAATGGCGGGACCCGGTTACGGGTAAGAAGTGTGGCTCGAGATTTCTCTTACAATTGGATCACATTCGGTCAGTATCCGCGGGAGGCGGTAACGAGCCGGAGAATCTACAGTTGCTGTGCGCGGTTCACAATCGATTAAAGTTTAAGTGTGAGCTTGAAAAGCAATTTGATAGTTGGAACGCGCGAGGCATATTTTAAGTGGATCCTGCGCAACCATTGAACTCGTACGTCTAGTGCAAAAAATCTCGCCGA
Source organism: Bdellovibrionales bacterium (assembly GCA_041690295.1). GTDB lineage: Bacteria > Bdellovibrionota > Bdellovibrionia > Bdellovibrionales > UBA1609 > JALHOQ01. Next base: position 135,873 of record JAWLHR010000002.1, on the reverse strand, counting down.
TCGCCGCCACTAAAAAGCTCAAAGCGCCCGCAATCACAGCTCAACCCCGCCTTACACGGATGGGTCCATCACACCTCAAAGCCCGCCTTACGCAGATGGGGAATCCATCAAACCTCAAAGCCCGCCTTACGCAAGTGCGGAATGGCGAGGCCAAGCGATGTGAAGATCAACGAGTGTTTGATTTCACCCGCATACCAACGGCGATAAACCTCTTTTACGGGGAGCACACTCACCTTCAGGTCCTCGTAGGGATCCAACATCGGCTCTCCCACTTTGGTGCAACCGAACGCCACGAAGGTGTGCATCTTGTTGGTTTGGAGTGCGGGATTCGGATAGTGAAAACCGCAATAAACCCATTCGCGCGCTTCATATCCGGTTTCTTCGCGCAATTCGCGCACGCCCGCCAAACGCGGGTCTTCGTGATTTTTCGGATCAGTGCTTCCACCCGGAATCTCGAGGAATATTTCTTTGTGATTGGCGGTAGAACCATTGTTGGCCACTGAACCAAAGTGGCCTGGATTCTCACCGGTGGATGCACGATCATTGGAGGCCTGATTCGAGGCCGGCGCGCGAGATTTGGAGTCTTGATCCGAGGCCGGCGCGGGATCGCCGTTCGGATTCTGATTTAGCCGTACCACTCCATGCCGGTACTGCTCCACCAGAACCATTTGGCCGTCATCGGTCACAGGCACCACATTCACCCAGTCAGGGAACTCGATCACATAATATCGAGGCATTATACGGCCGTCGGGAAGTTCGCATTCGTCCACGCGGAGCCTGAAAAAGCCCGATTTAAATAAATCCTGTGATTTGAGGACTTTCCACCGCGCCATAAGATGTGATACCGACAGTACCATGGCGCTTTTCGTGGTCGCAACACCAATTGGAAACCCCAAGGATTTCACCTTGCGGGCCATTGAATCGATGAAAAATGCGGATTTGATCATCGGCGAAGAACTCAAAGCGTTGCGCCAAATTCTCAAGGCCGCGGGAGTTCAAGCCAAAGTCATGGATCAACTCAATGAACATTCGACCCAAGACGATGTGCAGTATTTTGTCGGTGAATGCCGCGAAAAAAATGTCGTCTTGGTCAGCGATTGCGGCACGCCCGGTTTTTGCGACCCCGGAGCGGAATTGGTCGACGCCTGCCATCGCGCGCGAATTCCGGTTTACGGTCTCCCCGGACCATCGAGTTTGATGGCTCTCCTTTCGGTGGCCGGTCATCGATTGGAAAGTTTTTTCTTCGCCGGTTTTTTGCCGACAAAAAAAGAAGAGCGCGAACGCCGCTGGCGTGAGTTGCGCAAGGAAAACCGACCCATCATTCTTCTTGAAACACCTTATCGCGCGGGAATTCTCGCGCAAGAACTGGCCACCCACTTCGCTGAGCGGAATTGCGTTTTAGGATTGAACCTCACCCAGGAAAATGAGCGGGTGATCCGCGGCAAGGGTCGTGACTTGACAGCTGTCACTGATTTGGACGACGCGGAACCGGTCGTGTTGATCATTTAGACCTCACACGTTCCGATTCGGGGTGGAGCACATCAAGAGTTCACTTCCGATTCGGAAGTGGGCACGCGTCAAGCTTCCAGTTCCCGATTGGAAGCAGGAGCGCATCAAGATTCCACTTCCAAATCGGAAGCAGGAGCGCATCAAGATTCCACTTCTAAATATGATTGAGCGCGCAGAAGCGGGCGCGCATCAAGACTCCACCCGCTTACGGAAAAAGTCGAGGAAGAAATAGCGCTCGAATCCCGCGTGGTAATGACTCCACTTCTCATTCGGGGGAAGACTCTGCACTTCCGACTTTAAGAAGCGGGAGATCGTGTTCACCTTGCTGTCCAGATCATCGATCATGGACACCACCACCGCTTCCAAAATCATCGGCAGCTTCGGCGAACCGTACTCCAGTTTTCCGTGATGGGAGAGAATGATGTGCTTCATCACATCTCGCAAATCAACCGGGAAATCAGGAATGCCGCCAGCGATGCGATCCACGATCTCGCAGGCCAAAACCATGTGTCCGATCAAACGCCCGCTTTGTGTGTACTGAATTCCGTCGTCCATTCCCAGTTCGAAAACCTTGCCCAGATCATGGAAAATCGCACCGAAAACCAAAAGGTTCTTATCCAGGAACGGGTAATGCTCGGATAACCACACCATCATTTTGGTGATCGAGTGAATGTGTTCGATCAATCCGCCCCGATAGGCGTGATGAATGGTTTTCGCCGCCGGCGCCCGAAGTAATAACGCGTTTATCTCCGGATCATTGAGAGTCCGGCGCAAAAGTTCACGCGCGAAGGAATTGTCCAGCGAATCCACGATCTCCAGAAGTTCCTGGAGATGTTTTTTCGGGTCACCGCCCAGCTCAGCCACCAAATCCGTCATTTCAAATTCACCGTCCGTCGCGCGGCGAATTTCATGCAGAATCATTTGTCGCCGGTTCTGAAACAATTGCACGAATCCCTTGATCCATACCGGATCGCCCACATCGAAACCCTGACCCGCTTCCGCCGCACGCTCGAACATGCGGCCATTGATATGACCCGAAGCATCCGACAGCGTGAGACTCAAGAACGTTTTGCCGTTACGGTCCGTTCCCGAATTCTTTTCCGTCACCAAAAAAATGGATTGGACCTGGTCCTTCTCTTTTAAATCTTTGATAAATGTCTTCATCTCACTCACACAACATTTCCGGGTACCGTGAATCAGTGAATGTCAAACTGGCCACGGCGATGGCCTCTTTCGTGAAGTTCACAGCCAAGAATGTTCCCCCTACCACGGACAAATATCGTTGATCAGTGCTGTAAAGCTGGAACCCTTTTCCAGCCATAACTTGGTTGAAATACGACGTGATATCCATCCATCTATCACAACCGGCACCGTAAGTCTCGCCCTGAATGGACCTCACCTTGGCCCGACTGACAAAGAAGAAACGCGCGTTATCCAGTTTTCCGCCGCTTTTTTCGGAGTAAGGATGGATCTTCATCCAAAAAGATCCACGAAGCGGTGTCACGATATCCGCCAGATCCACCACTCCGCCGCCAAGCGGAGTCAGAATTCTCGCATTCTCATGCAATGCTCCGGGCCGCTCTTGCCAGAGTTCCGCGCGAACGTTCAATAACATACGCTGAATCGGTCCTGGCGTGAGAACCCCTTCTTTCTCGAGAAATTCCTGATAATCTTTCTCGATCCGCGCCACCAGCGCGCGGGGAATCATCACATCGCGGCTTCCGGTTTTCGCGCTGTGATCGACGAAATCATTCCCCCAAGACAAAAAATGAAAGAGAAAGATACAAAAGAGGCTAACGAACCGCATACCAGCCCTCGGACTCTCCTTTTTGTTTGAGCTCCAAGAGAGGAATGTAATCGGGCGAAATGCGGAGTCCTTTTTCAATCCAGCGGCTGGCCTCAGCGAAAATCTTCTTGCGCGTGTGCACCCAAGCCAGACCCGCGATGGCCGGAAGGTAGTTGATGTCTCTCTCAATCAACTGCTGCCAGGAAGAGCGAGCGTTTTCAATATCGTCATTGGCCTGCGAAAAGCGCGCTTGCAATACCGTGGGCAATGCGAACTCATTTCGCCGGTTGAATTCAGTGGCCCGACCGAAAACAACACTGGCCTGATCGGCGTCACCGCTCTCGTTAAGAATGTGCGAGTACCACGCTTGCACCAGTGGATCTTTGGGAGCCTGGTTCACCGCCTTTTCGATCAAACGACGGGCCATATCCCACTTGCCTTCGCGGGAATAACATGATGCCAGAAGCGTCGTGTGCCGCGCGCTTCCGCTGAGTTTTTCCACCATTTGTTCACAGAACCGGGCCATGATTTTCCAATTCGCGCGGCCCTTATAGATAAAAACATTATGGCGGTGATCCTGGGTCAAGCGGGGATCGGCATCCAGATACGCGCGTATGGACTCCTCAAGTCCTCTCTCCCGTTTCAGGAAATCAAAATACAAACCGTAAAATCCGACCTCGGCGTGATAGTCAAACTGGCGCGCCTGAAATTCGCGGATCATGCGCGACACTTGCGCGAGATCACGAAGTTGACCGCTGGCTTTAAACAAATAAAGTTGGGCCTCACAAAGAATGATCAGCGCTTCGCCTTGGAAGGGACTTAATGTCAGCGCGCGAAGGGCCAAATTTTTGGCGCGCGTGTAATCGCCTCTTTGCAAAGCGACCGCCGCCATGTTGGTGATGGCCGGCACATAATCCGGATCCAGCGCCATGGCCTTTTCAAAATTCGCCTCGGCGGAATCCAGCTGCCCGTCGATCAAATCCGCAACTCCCAACCCCGAATAAGCTTGTTTCACTTCCGGCCGCTTGGCGGCCAGGGCGGCATTCAACAGCCGTCGCCCCAGAACCGTTTGGCCCTCCACCTGAATCACCAGCGGACCGTAGTAGATGGCGAGATCACCGGCCAGATTGGGATCCGGAATATGCGATTTCAATTTGTTGAGCGCCTCGTGATAATGCCCGATCTGCACCAGATTCACGACGACTTGTTTCAGGCTCTGCGCCGACATGTAGCCTTCGGGGTTTTGCGTGGCCTGGCGGCGGTGAATGATATAGGCACTGACCAGAGCCAAAACGAAAATGGTGATAAACCAAAGACCTTTGGTCGTGCGTTCCACCTGCCGTTGAATGGCCGTGTTCTGCCCCATTTGTGGCTGAAAGCGCGCCGCTGACAGCGAGGATGAATTCAGGTTTTGCTCTTTCACATCATGAATCACGATTTCTTTGGCGGTGTTGAATCCTTCCAAATCCATCGTGATTTCTTCGGTCAGATCGGCGTCGCCGTCACTCAGATCGGTGAGTGTTTGCGTGATTCCCGTAAGTCCCGCGGGCGTCCACGTGGCTTCCGTTTTCTCGCCGAGCGTGGCTTTGCGAAGGCTTTCAACCACATCGCGAAATTCGGAATGGTACTGGATGGTTTGCCAACGCCTCATCGGCTGTGAAATTTCGTCGAGAACCGAAATTTCACGGGTGCGCAGAAGCTCGGCGATTCTTTCAGAGGTGAAGGGACCTAGTACCCGCCCACTACTTTTAACCAGCCAAGAATAATCATCCGCCATCCTTATTATGGTGAACCCAAAATAGGCGCAATGTCACGCGGGCAGATCGTCTTAATGTCTGAAATGTCGCTGACCGGTCAGGACCATATTTAGACCGAGGTCTCGCGCGCGCTGAAACACTTCCTCATCCCGCACGGATCCGCCCGGCTGAATGATCCAACGAATTCCCGCCTTGTGAATCAATTCAATCGAATCCGGGAACGGGAAAAACGCGTCACTGGCCAAGACGGGCTCCGCGGCTTCGGGATGGAATTTTCGCATTCGCGAAATCGCCAGCTCGACCGAGTCAACCCGGTTCACCTGACCCATACCAAGGCCCAGTGTTTGTTTATTCGCGGCGATAGCGATGGCATTGCTCTTGAGCTGAGCGCAAACCGCCCAGGCGAAACTTAAGTCCGCCCGAACATGCGGGCTCGGTGTTTCGCCAAGCACTTTCCATTCCGGACTCCACGCCAAGATGCGATCCGGTTCCTGCACCAGAATTCCACCCTGAATGGTTTGAATTCGCCAAAACTCATCCTTGATGGCGAGTTCCGGCCACTCCAACAAACGGAGATTCTTCTTTTTGGATAAAACAGCCAGGGCATCCGCGTTGAACTTCGGCGCCACCACACATTCGAGAAAAACTTGATTCAAAGCCTCTGCCGCCCGGGCGCTGACCGGTTGATTGAGAGCCACGATGCCACCGAACACGCTGACCGGATCGGCTTTAATACAACGTTCCACCGCGGCTTCGAGTGTGTCCGCCGTGGCGGCACCGCAAGGATTATTATGCTTCACCGCGACCGCTGACGGCCCATCGAGTTCGCGCAAAAGTAAAAGGGCCGATTCCAAATCCAGAAGGTTGTTGAATGAAAGTTCTTTGCCTTGGAGGACTTTGGCGTCATGCCAGCCGGTCGGCGCTCCCCGTCGCTTATACCAGTTGGCTTTTTGATGGGGATTTTCACCATACCGGAGTGTTTGCTGGAGAGTTCCGCCCAACGGGAAGTTGGTGAATAATTCCCTCGGCGCTAACGTCTGGCTGATCATCGCATCATAGCTACTCACATGGGCGAACGCCTTCGCCGCCAGAGTTTGCCGGTCCGCCAACGACGGCATTTCGGAATACTTCTTGTAATCTTCTGGATCCACGATCACGGCCATGCGCTCGAAATTTTTGGCCGCGGCCCGCAACAAACTGGGCCCGCCGATGTCGATGTTTTCAATCAGCTCCGATTGTTCCGCCTTGGTGGCCAAGGTTTGTTCAAACGGATACAAATTCACTATCACTAAGTCGAAAGGTTCAAGACCGTGTTCGAGCAAGAGCCGCTCGTCCTCGGGATGATCCGCCCGAGCGAGCAGGGCCATGTGGACCCTGGGGTGGAGCGTTTTCACCCGGCCGTCCATGATTTCGGGAAAACCCGTCTGCTCGCTGACATCAACCACTTTCAGACCGGCTTCACGCAAAAGGCGAGCGGTACCGCCCGTGGAGACGATACGGAGTCCATTTTGCTGGAGAGGTTTTAGGAAATCCACCAGGCCGCTTTTATCGGAGACGCTGACCAACGCATTTTTAAAGTGCTTAGACATGCCCGTGGTTTAGCACGGCCGGGGCCCCACGCCAATGGACTATTTTTGCCAATGGACTGGGTGACAATTTTAGGCCTGCCCGAAATCCGCTCCAATTTAACCTGTGCTTACCGGGCATTGGAATTGCTGACCCACAGAAATCCATGTACTAGAAGGCTGACGACAAGGGAATAGGTCCAATGAAAAGATCCCGTACCGGTTACGTAGTTGTGTTTCTGTTATCGGCTTTGTTTGGGCTGACCGGCTGCCCTGATGCAAAGAAAAAGAAACCACAAGCTGACATTGTTCGCATCAAAGGTGACCCCCGCGCTTTTCTTAAAGGTACCGTTTCGAACACCCAATCCACCTTGGACGTGAACGTTTTTCGATCCGGCGGCACATATGACGTCATGGCACACGCCATACTCAACGTCGTGGAAAAAGAAGCTTCTTATGAAGAAATAGTGAAGGAACAGTCCCCGGGCGAACAGAAAGCCAACGCCCTCGCCAATAAATTTGAGGTCGAAATACTTGGGGACTCGGTCATCTTTGTAAGCGCCGACAAAGAAAGCAAATTGTTGTTCAAGTCCCGCAATAACCGCCTTGAATTGGAGGAAGTCCAGTTTGGTGACTCGAAAGCCACCAAGTCGGACTTTCAAATCATGCATTACAGCAGCAGACCGGACGCCAACGCCCATTCCATTCTCATTTATTTGGAGGAAGGCGCGGAAAAACTTTTGCTCACATTGTACATACTGAAACTGGATCCGTTCGCCTCCGAACTTGAGGCCGATCCGGATTTGAAAAGTCTCGGTTACGAGTACATGAATGGAACCGGCGTCAAAGTGAAATGGCCACAAAACAAGGTTCTCACAGTGAAATATTGCACCAGCGGACTGCCGGCGGTGTTCGACCGTTTTGTTGAAAAGGGTGTTCAAGACTGGAGTCGTGCACTAGAGTCTCGTCTCGAGATGAAACTCCAGAAGAATCAGCCCTGTCCTCCCTACTCCGACGTAAACTCTAGAAATTTCCATTACATTACAGAATGGCTCGAAAGACCGAATAGCAAAAACTCGGCGAGTGCCGGCGTCAATTTTTCCCGAAGTGATCTCTCGAGACGTGAGTTTTTTGATTCAGACGTCTTCATCTTTTTGGGCGAGATTCAAAAAGTGGTTGGTCAAAAAGTCACTGATTCTAGCGTGGTCTACAGCGGCAAAGTCTTTCATATGTCCCTCCGCGATGTATTGCAGAACACGGTCACCCATGAACTTGGCCATTTATTAGGTCTCCATCACAAGTTCGATGGAACACGGTCCATTATGAGCTACGATGAGTCCGACAACACGGAGCTGACACCGTACGATATCAATGCCATTCAAGCGCTCTATCCGAGAGTGCACCGACCGTACTCTCAGAGCTATCGCTACTAGAACGCGAATTTGCTCGCGAGAACTTTCAGGTCATCCGTGGTGATGAAGATCCCGGCGCCGACAAAGGCCGTCGGGTCCTCGTCATTCGAGCCGAGAAGGTTGTCACCGCCGGCGATAAGATAAACGCCTCTCAAGAAATTGTAGCGCGCGAAAAAGCGCAACTGCGCGTCTTTGAAATCAAACATCTCAGCGGAGATCCGAAGTTTTTTATTGAGTAAGTGATAATCCACGCCGAAGCCTCCGGCGCTTTCAATCATCCCGCCCTTGATCGTCCAATTCCAAAAGTTCTTGGCGAACAACGCGGTGATTTTAAGCTTGTTGCGATAAACCGTGGTCTCTTCGTAGGTGTTTTCCGGTCCGCCGTTGGTGGATGTGGTGGTCAAAGTGGACCGCTTGACACCTTCCGGATCATCAATGACCTGCAGTTCATAATAGCGATCCAGCCCGGGCTGGATTTTTATACCCAAAAAGGATTTGGTTTCCGACGGCCCGGTGAGGAATTCGCTGTGAAAGTCGACACTGGTTTCAAGTTTTTCGGCGCCGCCCAGAAACTTGTTCACGTTCGAGATCGCCGAATTGAGTTCCTCCACCGTGGCTTCGTCGTTAATCAAGCGGCCGAGCGTACCTTCACCCTTGGCCAACTTGGATGTGATGTCCTCGATGTTACGTAAAGAGCGATCGACCCGAGCCAAACTTTCTTCGTTGATGTAGGTGTCGATGTTCTTGGCCAGATTACGCACACGATCGACGATCTCGCCGACCTTTTCCTTGTTTTCACCCGTGATCTCCGCCACGTCACCAGTGAGGTTTTCGATGTTTTTAATGATGCGCCCGATGGGAGTGGTTTCATCGCCTTCCTGCGCGGCTTTTCTCAGGACGGTAAGAAGCTCATTCAGGTTCTTCGCCATGCGGCTCACGTCGGCCATCACGTCATCGAGTCCGCCACCGGAGTCTTCAGCCACGAGAAGCTCTGATCCGGAGGGAATCAGCGGATCGTCCGGATTGCCAGGAATAATTTCGACGTGTTTATCGCCCAAGATACCGTCGGCCAGGAGTTTCACCCGCGCGCTCTCGGTGAGCTTGGCGTGATTTTCGAGAAGGATTATGATTTTCGCACGACCGTCGGTGAGCCGGATGTCCTTGATGATTCCGACTTTGATTCCCGCCATTTTAACCGCGCTGTTGGGAACCAACCCGCCCGCGCTGTCGACGATGAAGTGATATCGCTTGGCGCCAGCCAGAACACCGGGGCCTTCAGCCACCTTCAACGCCATCGCGCCGATGAGCGCACTCACCGCCACGACCAGAAGGCCAACTTTCAATTCAGGACTGCCTAACCAAGTCATTTCCCGGATGCCTATCCCTGCTTGAAACCTTTAGACAGGAATTTCTTCACAAACTCATTGGTGGATTTATGAAAAACTTCCTGGGTGCCGGCCAATAACACGCCGCCCTTATCCAGCATAACTATATAATCGCTTATGCGGAAAGCCGCGAAAAGGTCGTGGCTGACCACCACCGACGTAGATCCGGCGCGACTCTTGTGCGTGTCATGGATGAGATCGTCCACCATCTCGGTGAGAATGGGATCCAGTCCTGTCGTGGGCTCATCATAAAGCAAAATGTCCGGATCCAAAGCCAGTGCGCGCGCGAGAGCGACACGCTTTCGCATTCCTCCACTCAGCTCCGACGGAAGTTTGTGGAAGTGTTTCGCTTCGAGCCCGACCTGGCCGAGTTTCCGGACGGCAATTTCTTCCCACTTCTTTGGTCCCAAAGCGAAACGATGTTCTTTCAGCGGAAAAATCACATTCTCCATCACGGTCATATCGTCAAAAAGCGCCGAATACTGAAATGAAACGCCCAATCGCGTGCGCAATTGAATCAATTCCTCCATGGACATTTCCCAAATATCGCGCCCCAACACTTCGACTTTGCCGGACGTGGGTTTCAATAGACCCAACATATGCTTCAGCAATACGCTTTTTCCCGTTCCGCTGAAGCCGATGATCGAAGTGATTTTACCTTTCGGGATGTCGAGATTAATTCCGTTCAGAACGTAATCGCGCCCGTCGAAGGTTTTGCGCAAATCCCGAATGCGAATGGCCGCTTCTTCCCGCTGATTCATTTCCATCCCATCATGACATAGAAGAAGCGGATGAAGTTGGTCATGAACGAATTGATAATGATGATGAGCACCATGCTGTTGACCACGCCTTGATTCGTCGCCTCACCGACGCCCTTGGCGCCGCCCGAGGCGAAGAAACCCTTGTTTGTGCACACGGCGGCGAAAGTCAAGCCGAACACCGCCGCTTTGATCATACCCTGATAGATGTCATCGGGATTCAGCCACAACTGAATCTTGTCCCAGAAAATGGCGCGATCGAGACCCAACACGTTAATGCACAAAAAATGTGCTCCCAACATGGCGGTGAAATCAAAAATTCCGCAGAGAAGGGGCATGGCCAAAAAGGCCGCGACGATTCGTGGAGCGACCAGATATTGTTTGGGATCCACACCCATCACTTCCAAAGCATCGATCTGCTCGGAAACACGCATGGTGCCAAGGCGTGCGGCCATCGCCCCGCCGGCGCGCGCGGCCACCAATAATCCGGTTAACACGGGTCCTAATTCCCGCGTGATCGCCAGTCCCACTGTCGGCCCCACTAAATTCGTGGCGTTCACCAATTTGAATCCCAGAAAAATCTGATAGGCGAGCGCCATACCGGTGAAAATGCTCGTGAGCGCGATGATGATCACCGAGCGGTTCCCGATGAACTCCATGTGTTTGACGATCTCCTCGATACGGGACGGGCCATGGAAAATGAGCTTCACTGAATCCCAGAAAAAGATGCAAGCGCGTCCGCAGTCGAAAAAGAAGCGGTGAATTTCCTTCCATGCGGCGATGAAGGCCTCATCGATCATGTCGTTCACGCGTTGGCGGTGTTGTTTCCACGCTTGAATCATTTTTCCTCTCGCCTCACACGGGGGCCGATACCGGCCACCACTTCATAAACCGTCGTGTTCATCTTCTCGGCTAGGTCCGCGGCGGCGATTTCCGCCGTCCCCTGCCGACCGATCATCACGACTTCCTCACCGAGACGGGCGTCTTGTCCCGCGCAAGCGTCGGTGAGATCAACTAAAGTATAATCCATACAGACGCTTCCGATCACCGGGACTTTTTGCCCTCGGAACAGCATTTCACCCTGATTGGATAAACTTCGTGCATATCCATCGCCGTAGCCCACGGCCACGACACCCACGATGGAGCGTCGCTCGGCCGTCCAGCGCGCCGAATAAGAAACCGACTCTCCCCGCTCAACCGTGTGCAAATCCACCAACTCACTCACCCATCGTAACACCGGTTGCAGTCCAGGTCCGGTGGCGCGCCCTTCATAGGGCAAACCGTAAACTGAAATACCCGGGCGGGCGCCGATTTCCGGATGACGATTCTTTAATCCCGTCATCGTCGCCAAAGTGGCGCTTTTATGGGCATGTCGCACTCCGGGAAAATCCTTCGCCATCGTCAAGAATCGTTGCACTTGCAGAGCGGTGGGGCCGTTCTCATCGCCCGCGTCTTCACCATGGGTGAAGTGAGTGCAGACACCGGCCACACGAAACGAAAATGACTTGGATTTCAACGAGGGAAGATCGGTTTCATCAAACCCAAGACGGTGCATTCCCGTGTTGAACTTAAGGTGAACCTCGCCCTTAAAGCCCGCCGACTCCAGCGCCTCTAAATCTTCGAATCGTCCCACCACTGGTGTCACCCGCAACTTCGCGGCTAATTTCGCGTCTTCATTCGAGGTGGGGCCGAAAACCAAAAGGGGAAAATCAAAACCCAAGTCACGGATTTCCGCCGCTTCTTCGTAGAGCGCGACACCGGCGGCCTGGATTCCCATTTCCTGCAATACGCGCGAGACAATTCCCACTCCATGTCCATAGGCGTTGGCTTTGATCATTGGGCAAAAAAAACTTGTGCCATTGATTTTCATCAGCCGCCGTAAGTTTTCTCTTAAGGCTTCGCAATCGATCTGTACGCGGGTCCGCCGGGCCATTACGCCAGCCCTTTGTCTTGCACCTGAAAATCCGCCACGAATCCGTCGGGCGGCTTGGCGACGCAGGTCTTATTCCCCTGCTCCCGCACTTGGAAAAGCGCCTCATCAGCCAGCTGAATCAGCTCGTCGGCATCCCTCACCATGCCGGGATATTCCGCCACTCCAATGGAAACCGTGATTTGCGGAAAGCTCTTCAGCACCCGGCTGAAGTCCGCCGATTCGATGATCTTGCGCAGGCGTTCCACTTTGATCAAGGCGCCCCGGCTTCCCGTGTGCGGCAGCAAAAGTCCGAATTCGTCCGAACCGGTGCGGCCGAGGAGATCGTTAATGCGCGAATGCTTCTCGATGATTCTCGCGATCATGCGCAATATGACTTGCGCTTCTTCCTGTCCGACTTGCGAGACGATCTGACCGTACTGATCGACGGCCATCAAGGCCAGCGATAAGGCGGTCGATGTTCTCCGCGCGCGGCTGATTTCCTGGCTCACTCTCGTTAAAAAATTCTGCCGATTCAGAAGGTCCGTGGCCGGATCTTTTACGGTCATGACATGGAGACGGCGCTCGGCTTCCTGCTGACTGAGCGCGCGAGTGACCAATTGCAACCAGTCCTCAAGAACCTTCGATTGAGCGGTGTCCGGCTCAGGGCCGAGGAAAACGGCCACACCTTGAATCTCGCCCAAAACTTCCAGGCAATAGGCCACAAAATCGTCTTTGTTAAAAACATCGGTGACCAATTGTTGGATTTCCGGAACCGCGGCCGGTTCGCGCAAATGGGCGGTTCGAAAATTATCGCCACTGGCATTGAAGTCCACACCCAGTCCGCGCCAGCTGTTATCTTCGATGCCCTCCGCGTGCGTGGCCATGATCACCCGGCGGTTGGCGATGAATTTAAAGTAAATCGCCGGGCAATTCCCCAAAAGCCCCGAGGCCACCCGCAAATAAAGCTGGAGACTGTCGTCCGGATTTCGCTGATCAAAGAGCTTACGAATGGTGGCCAAATTCACAGCGCCGCCGACCTGCGCGGCGATCGCGTCCTTTTCGCCTTCGACCAATCTCTCGTTCAGATACATGAAGTAATCCCGCTCGGCCGCACGGTCGAAGGGCTTTAAAAGTTCGGTGGTTGATTTGACCGGGAGATAAATCAGGTCATAGACACCGTGATCCAAATACGCCACGGCTTTTTCACGGTTGTCCACGGGAGTGGCGAGAAAAACGTGACTTTCCGGAAGCTGGTTCGCCACCTGGCGGAAAACCTTGGCCAGATCAAATTTATCTTCGGTGGCGCTGAAGACCAGCATATGCGGCGGATTGGAAGGAAATTCGGAAAACGCGGCGGTGACCTCGCTGAAACTGGCCACCATATAGCCGGCCAATCCGAGGGATTCGGCGATCCCGTCCATCTGATCGAGATCGCTCGCGATCAAATACACCGTGAAGGACGGGCGAATCTCCTCAATCTTCAATCAAGCGACCTCACTTTGGGTTTACGAATGGGCACCGTCGGCCACAGTTTCAAGCTTTCGTTTTCATACTCTTCAGATAACAAGTCCAGATCGGAAATCACCGGCTCGGGCGCTCCGACGGGCTTTGACGCCGCGATGGTCTCTTCGAACAGAAGCTGTCTCGCCTCCTCGGCCGAGTTATCGACGGTGATTTCATCCTTTTGTTGGTCGTCCGACTCAAGAATCATCTCATCAACGCCCCTGACAGGAGCCTCGCCGGGTTTGGCGGGCTCTTGTTCGGCAGGCGCCGCCGATACGGACACCTCTTCAACGGACTCACTCACCGCCGTCTCCTGCGGCCAAACCATGGTGACCGTCGTGCCGGAGGACTTCTCGCTCTGGTGAGACTCAAGGCTGACCCGGCCGTTCATCTCCTCGATCACTCTGCGGGCCACATTCAGTCCGAGACCGCGCGCCACACCTTCGGAATCTTTGGTCGAAAAGAACGGATCAAAAACTTTTTCGATGTTCTCGTTGGAAATCCCCACGCCCGTATCTTCGATGATGACCCGAACTTCACCATCCGCTTGCGTGGCCGTGATCGTCAGCCAGCGCTCGGGACTGAATTGCATGGACTCGATGGCGTTCTTAAGAATTTCCTCGATCGCGGTTTGCAGCTGAAGGATATCGCCTTGAATGAAGACCGACTGTAAACCTTTTTCAGCGACCTGGATATTCGAATCCTTGATTCGCGAATCCAGGCTTTTCAAAGCCGCGGTTACCACCTGTTGCAGCGAAGTCTGGCGCAGAGCCTCGGGCGCCGGCAATCCCACTTGAGATTCCGGTTCGACGAAATCCAGCGGCAGCGTCGGCTGAATCACGGGTTCTTCTGGCTTACGCTCCAGAAGTTGCCGTTTTAAATTCTCGATGGTGCGTTGCAATTGCTCGTTTTCGATTTTCACCGGACGGCTGAGGAAAATAAAAAGCAACCAATTGAGCGCGCACGCGGCCGCCGCGGAAAAGATGAGAAATAACCATGATTTCAATTTGAACGGCGTCGTGGGATTAAGATTCGCCTGCACCGATGCGGTCAGGTTGCTCCCCGGCATTCGCATCGCCATGGCCAGTAATGAGCGTCCCTTACCATCGCTGAACTCATGACGGACGAAAACCTCACCGGAACTCAACGCGGTTTCAACAGCCGGTTCCGCTTTGAGCGCTGTACCCAGATAGGCGGGATCTCGCAAAGCGATTGCGTAACCTTTGTCATCAAAAACATGAACGTCACGAATTCGATCCGATGTGATCGTCAATCCGAATTGATTGGCCGGGAAAACTCCCACGCCGATCATGGGGATGTTTGAAGGACGGCGAACCGGAGCGAGGATAGCGAAGTAAGGCTGACCTTGCCAGTCACCCACTTTCACGAAGTGAACCTGATCGGGTTCGATCTTGGACAGCGGCCACTCGAGCATCCAGTTTTTAAAATCCTGCGCTTGGAACTGCGCTTTCGTTTTGCTCGAATGCCAAAGCATCTTCCACTGGGTGTCGGACCACTCCAACAACGTCACGGCCACGAAGGGTGATTGCCGGAAGGTGCGGGAGGGATAATCATTGCCTTCGGCCTTGAGGACATCCAGCAGCCGATACTTCAAAGCCTGCGTGCTCGCCTGCACCGCGCTCGTCAGACTGAGAATTTCCTGCTCCACGCTGGACTTCACCGCCGAGCGGGCCAACTCCGCTTGTTTGGGAATCGTTCGGAATCCCCAGACCAAAGTCAAAACCACGAGGGCTGTAGAAGAGTAAAGAAACAGACGTAAGGATTGATTGCGCATGGTTTCCTTCCCTGGACCTTAAGCGGGTACCCTGACTTTATTCTAGGGCTTGATAGGGTCCAACTGCAAGAGTTCAACCGCGGTTCAGACAAAGGGCTATTTATCTGCGCGCCGCATATGGTAGGACTCCCCTTACCATGGACACAGAAGTTCTCGTTTTGGGTTCAGGATTGGCTGGGTTGGTTCTGGCTTTGAAAGTCGCGGATCACGCCAAGGTAGTGATTTGCACCAAGACGGATCTAAAGCACGCCAACTCGGCCTTGGCGCAAGGCGGGATCGCCGCGGTGATGTCCGAAGACGACAGTTTTGATCGTCACATTCAAGATACACTGAATGCCGGAGCGGGACTGTGTAACGAGTCGGTGGTTCGACGAATCATCGAGCAAGGTCCGGCGCGAATTGAAGATCTCTTATCCTGGGGAGTGCACTTCGATGTCGAAGGCGATCGCGTTTCACTCACGCGGGAAGGCGGCCACAGCGCCCGACGGATTGTACATGTCGCGGATCATACCGGAGAGGCGATCCACGCCCATCTTTTAAAAGTCGTCCTCGCCCACAAAAACATTACCGTTTTGGAGCGCCACTACGCTCTCGAATTGATTTTGACCCGGCACTTGGACGCGCGCGCGGTTGGCCCGGGCCGTTGCGTGGGCGCTTACGTTCTGACGCCGGATGGTGACGTACGAACCATCCTGGCGAACACCACTTTTCTCGCGACCGGTGGAGCGGGAAAAGTTTATCTCTACACGTCCAACTGGAGCGGGGCCACCGGTGACGGCATCGCCATGGCTTACCGGGCCGGCTGCCGGGTGGCCAACTTGGAGTTCATGCAGTTCCATCCCACATGTTTATATCACCCCAACGAACGGAACTTTTTGATTTCAGAAGCCGTTCGCGGCGAAGGCGGAGAATTGGTCGACTCGCGCGGACGCGCCTTCATGAAAGACTATTCTCCACAGGGTTCGCTGGCGCCGCGGGATATTGTCGCCCGTTCGATCGACGCGGAAATGAAACGCACTGGATCCGAATGCGTTTACCTGGACATCACTCACAAAGGCCGGGATTACCTGAAAAAGAGATTTCCACAGATTTATCAACGATGTTTGGATCTCGGAATCGACATGGCCACCAAACCAATACCTGTTGTTCCCGCCGCCCATTATCTTTGCGGCGGCGTCTTGACCGATGTGAACGGAGCCACGGACGTGCCGGGACTTTTCGCTTTGGGCGAAACCGCGTGCACCGGCCTGCACGGCGCGAACCGATTGGCCTCGAATTCTTTGTTGGAATGTCTGGCGGTGTCACACCTCGCCGCGGAAACCTACCTGAACACCCGCTCGGATTTCAAGTTACCCGGTGAGCCGCCGCCGTGGCGAAATTCCTCGTTGAGTGACCCCGACGAGATGATTGTTATTCACCACATTTGGGACGAAATCCGCCGATTGATGTGGAATTACGTCGGCATCGTGCGCACCGACCGGCGGCTCCAGCGCGCCGCCAATCGGTTGCAAATGATCCAACAGGAGATCGGCGAATATTACTCTTCGTTCAAAACTCACACCGACATCGAGGAACTTCGAAACATCGCCTTGGTGGCCCAATTGACGGTTCGTTGCGCGCTTCAGCGCCGGGAATCCCGGGGCATTCACTTCAATCTCAATTGCCCGGAGCCGGGACCGGAAGCGCGCGATTCGATTTTATGAGTCGGATATGAATTTGCCGGAAAATACTTTTTTGCCAGTTGGCATACAATAAGTCCTATTCATTAATACGGCAATTTAGATTTGATGGTCGGGCCAAATGCTGAGGCTCCGATTTACTGCAATTATCCAACTGATGAACACGGAATTCCAGATCGCGATAATGGATTTTGTAACGCGAAAGTAGAAAATGGCGATGTTCTTTCTAACTACACAACTTACAACAACAAGGGCGAGGAAATAAAATCTCAAAAGAAAGTTGCGATCATAACCAACTCAAGAATCTATTGCTTAAACATTCCCCGCCCGTAAGTTTTTAAGTGATTTTTAATAATTAGGTGTGCGATTTTTGTTACCCAGTTGATATAAAGGCGGAAAATGGTTTTTTAGTAAAATTAAAATCCTCTCCGCCATTAATTTCCCAAGTTTGGGGAACAAGAATCGTAAGAACTGAAAATCATAGACAGAAGGTTTCAATCACTTAGAGATCCCGCAGTTGAAGCGCATCACGCTTGATCACGCGCAATCACAGAAGTTGGCTACATTCTGGCTACAAGTTGGCTTCACGGATTCGGTGATTTGCCCGCCTCGCTTGCGCCTCATTTTAACTTTCAAAGGGCCATTTTTAGTTGTCCCAAAGTGAACCCGCGAATCCGGATCCGTCCGGTGATATAGAGAGTGATAACTAAGGGTTTCTGGTATCGAGGCCCTAAAACGCGCGAACCAAACATACTAACGTCGTGAAATAGGTTATTGGGCGCTTCAGATCATCGTCTACTGCCTTGATGTAAATATGTTAGAGCGAGTATAATCTAGTTCATCGTGCCTAGGAGTGACCATCGCGTGACCACAGTTCATATTTGGTTTCCACACCACTCCCATTTTCAGAGAGCGAGATTCATAGGTGCGTTCGTCATTTTCTCAATTGCTTTTATGATCATGCCATCTGCGCATGGCCAAGAAAGGTCCCCTAGTTGCAAGTCCGGCCATTTCGCAGAATTTAAGGACCTCGTGGCTCTCGCGAACCATTTCAAAGAGTCTGAGCAAGCGGACGATATGGTTTCAATTTTTGAACGCAGCCTTTCTTGCCCAGAGCGGATCTGGCAGACAGAAAACACTAAACTTGGAACCCTTCCAACCTATTTCTATGATGTCACAACATCATCCGTTTGTTTGTGGGAGAAGGATAAGGGATGTCGCCCGGCCCCCAAGGTCTTACGCGACATCGAGTTTCAGCGTTCGGTGGCCGATCTTATAGGATATTCCACCCTCTACTCCCGAGAGCAGAGAAAAGAGTTTCTTATTCTTAACAAAAGTGCTTCTGACTTCGCTCGAAAAACAAGAATAGGAAATCAATCATGGGTCAGCTCCCATAATCAGAAAGTCACGCGATGCTCATCTCTCGCAACCCCTCAATCAATTCCGCTCCAGAAAATTGAACTGAACTCCTTACTGAAGGACCACTATCTGGAAGGGTTCTGTGTTCACGAGAGTTTCCACCTGCACCAGAGAGACTGGCCAAAGAGAAAAGTACATTCCGAGAAACTGAATTTCGAGAAACAAACTAAACTGCCGTTGGCGAATGCGCTCACAGAGCGCCTCATTTTTCACTTGCTTAAATACATCGAAAACAAACAAGGTCGCGACAAAGACGAAGCTTTAAAGCACCTAAAGTTGGCCAAAGGTGCATACATCAAGTTCAGAAAGGAAGCTCCGATGATTTTGAGCGCTCGCGACAATAAGGATGAGGGCACGGCTGATTTTGTTGAAGCGAGAACTCAAGCGCTTATGAAGCTCGGATGTGAGGCTCCAGATGAAAAAATTAGATCCGAAACGATTCAGAATTTAATGAATGATGTTGCTAGACAAACTGCATTCCAGGATAGCCCTTATGTTCTTTCGGCTCTTGCGTCTTTAGCACTCGACCTGAATGAAAAACCCGATTGGCATCGAGTGGTTGAACGAACTGAGAAGACACCACTCGATATTTTATTAGACGACACCACCATCGACGCTAGAGATGTGGACCTTGATTCAGCAAAAGCGCTCGTGGAGTGTCTTTCAAAGGACTGAAAATATATTAAATTTTCACTCAGTTTGAAAATTCTTATTCTCTCTAACTGTTGCTTCGCTCAGCGGCACAAAATATCCTCCGCTGGGTCGCCATACCCGAGAACCCCTCACGCAACTTATGACAACCTGACTTTTCCTGACAGGAGTCATCGTGAGTTGGCAAATGGACAAGGTTGATGGGATTCCGTTATAGTCCCGCGAATGAAGACAAAAAGTCTGTTCTTATCCTTTACGACCACCACGTAGATTTCAGCGACGTGAAAACGCGCCAATTGATTGTCGCCTTGGTGGCCCAATTGACGGTTCGTTGCGCGCTTCAGCGCCGGGAATCCCGGGGCATTCACTTCAATCTCAATTGCCCGGAGCCGGGACCGGAAGCGCGCGATTCGATTTTATGAGTCGGACCCCAAGCTAGAGCCGAATTCGGGCTGATCAGATATAAAAATGAAGCAAAATCCACCCGATTTCAGTGCCTTGATCAGGTCGTGCCGCATGGACTCGATTCTGGATTTCCGCTTGGACTTCAAAATGTGGGAACGGCAGCCATTGCACCCCGATTCCCGGTGAAGTCACGACCGTCTTAGGATCCTTCAGATCTGCTTGCAAGTGTTCGTAAACTAGGTACGTGGAAATTCCGCGGTGAACAGATTGAGCGATTTTAACCAGACCCGCGGCACGTTCGGTCGCCTTTTTTGAATTCGCGGCCCGGTGCGCACGCTCGAAGTCCAGTTCCGTAATTAATAATGTTTTCGGCCAAGGAGCAAGAATCGCCCAGATCCCGCCGAGAAAACGCCTTTGGGACGTTCCCTCGCCCAATAAGGCATTGGCCCCGACTTTCGATTGGCCACCGAGAGAGTACCCGTAAAACGCGCTTATGCTCCGCTCGGATTCCGTCCGCGGTTCATCCAACCGCCCCAAACCTGAAGTCAGGAACAACTCGTGTTTTTCGCCTGAAAAGCCAACCTCGAGATTGTATGTCTCACTGAGTGAACCGAAACCCAATTCGGACTTGATGAATCGCGTGTGATTGGAATCATTCAATCCATATTGGATGCGATACTTCCCGACTCTCATGGTCGTGAGTTCCGAAGGTTCAATCAAAGCGTAGTGCCGCTCCGAAAGGAATCGGCCTTTATCTTGAGCGGTGCCCGGCCCCTCTTGAGTGCCGAAGGTGGAAACCAGCCATGTGTTGCCTAGCCGATAAGCCAATTCCAGATTCTGTTGCATGAGGAAGAACTCACCGCGTCTCATCCGACGATTCTCGATCGCGGTCTGAATCGCGCGGAAATCACCACCGGCGCGAAATTTTTCATTTTCCGGAAGCGCACCGAAAAGGGCCTGTTCCGAGTTTCGCCAACCCCAAGTGCTCATAAGTTCCCGCGACAAGGAGCGGCCGTAATCGGTGAGAAGGTCGCCACCGTTAGGAGATATGTGACAGGCTCGACAATTCTGGTATCCATGAACGACGTTTTCGAGATAGGCCCATGACGCCGAGGCGACGAACAGGATCAATAGGTGGATCATGGAGACCTCCGCGCCTGGGCGTGGACCTTGATTTTAACATCTTCGGTGACAGTGATTCCTTGAAAAGACGGAACGTCGATTCCGAATTCGGAAATCTTAATGGAAAATTCCGCCTCAATCCGATGAAGGTCGCCTTCAGCTTTCACTCTCGCCAGACCCTCTATACCTTTGATGACATCCCGAAGTTCCAGACGGCCCTGGAAAGGAAACGGTTTTTCCAAATCCGCGGGAAGGTTCAACCCCATCAAACGCAACACCGCTTTCGGATAGAGATGGGTTTGCATATAACGCTTTTTCATATGCTCATCGCGAAGGTCGATTCCGGTATTCAGAGTGTCCAGCTGAAATTCAATCACCCCGCTAAGGGTGGATTCGCTTTCCGTGACAGCTCCGGAAAGCCCCTGCCCACGGCCATTGATTTTGATGAAGGCGGGTTTACCTAAGGCCGCGAACTCCACGAGCCCTTGCTGCATTTGGTAGGTCGCCGCCTGGCTAAGGGCGGAATGAGCGATGATCCAAAGTAAAAAGCCGAATTTCATGACAGCCCTCATAGCGGCGCTCCGGAGTCGATCCAGGCGAAGAGGAGAGCTTTTAGCTCGGGCGAGAGCGGCGGTCTGTTCTTAGGCATATTATCGCTTTCAACACGCGCGCGAATTTCACTCAAATCCGCCACCACCGCCTCGTATTCGACGTACCGCGCGTGACAAAGCGTGCAATGGTTTTCGAAAATGAAACTCTTAACATCCGCGAAGCGAACGATCGCGTCTTCCAGAGGCGTCGCCGCCATGCCTTGGGGCGATTGCTTGAACTCTTGGTAATTGCATGCGGCCAAATATAAACCGCTTAATATGATCGCGAAATTTTTCATGGTCCCCTCCCATGCGCTAAGTTCATGGAAATTCATTTCCGGGCCCACCAAATCCCTCGTGCATTTTTGATATGATTTGATATGAATCCAGTCTAAATGAGTGAATTAGAAAGGCTTTTCCATTCAGGCCGAATTCAGGAAACGTTGACGGCGTGGGACCGACGTCGGCAAAAACATGTCCCGAAAGACTGCGTGGCGGCGATCGGTGCCTATGGCTTCGCGGGCCGGCTTGAACTCGCGCAAGTCATTTTTGATAAAAATAAAAAGCATTTATCCGCCGATGCTCGTGTGGAGGCGAGGTTTTACCTAGCCATTGGGTGGATTCGGATTTCCGATTACGCGAAAGCGCGAATTGAGATCCGCTCGATGCGAACCGAATGCGCGAAGAGGCCGAGCCGAAAGACTTTGTATTTCACCAATCAGGCCGTGGCGTTTTTCAATTACTTTCGCGGCGACATGCGCGAAGTGGTGAGGGGGGCCGAGACCGCGCTCAAACTGGCACTGAGCTTGGATTTTCTTTTTGGTGAGATTTTAGCGCGCGATCTTCTCGGCCAAGCGCTGATCTTTGACGGTGAGGTGATCCGGGGATTGCGCGAGCTGGAGAAAGCCAAAGATCTCGCACGCCGCTTGGGAAATTCAACCTTTGTCGGCGCCATTCACGTTTCGCTGATACACTATTCCGCTCGATTCGGTCACTTGCCTCACCCAGTAACGGACCTCAAAAACGCCATCTCGGAACTTCAACCTTCAGATACCTATTCCAGGACTCTCTTGCGACTCGAACTCGCACGCCAACTGCTTTTGCGCGGAAAAGCGAATGCCGCCGAACGCGAGCTGGAAGCGAGCGCGGAAGAAATACACCGTTACGGTCACAAGAGACACTCCGCCACTCTACATTTCCGATATGCCGCTCTCATTAAGTCGCGCGGTCTATCGCAACAGGCCTTGATGCTCCTGAACTTGGCCGCGCAATCGGTGGATCGTTCAATCGACGCCGCTATTTGGAACCGAATCAATGGTTTGCGCCTGAAGCTGGCTCGCGAATTAGGCCATCCCGAGGAAGATGCGGCTTTACCCAACGGCGACTTTGTCCATCGCCGGATTATCGCGCGATCCAAAGGGCAGACGAGCACTCACGGATTAGGTGAAGATCTCATCGGCGATGCGATCGATCGCATCCGCTCGGCGGAGCCGATCGAGGCCCGAAAACTGATCGTCCAATATGAACTCTGGGGACTTCTTCCGGAAATTTTGGAGCTTGATGCGCGAGTGCCGACATTGATCGTGGATCTGGCACCACGCTCCCTCACCGCCTGCCATGCGGGCGAGGTGTGGCACAATTCGCGAGCCATGAGCGATTTGCTACGAAAATTGATTTCGCGCCTCGAAATGGGACCAGCGGTGAAGTCGGACCTGATTCAAACCGTCTGGCGCTACCAGTACGATCCGCTTCGCCACGATCCGCTCGTGCATGGCTTGGTGGCGAAGCTTCGGCGAATATTGGGACCATTCGCTTCGTGGTTGGCCGTTGAAGAAGGGAACTATCGATTCGCGTCTCAATTGCGAGTGGTTTGGCTTGGCGCGCGGGATTTAGGAGAAGTTCGACTCGAACAAGCTTTTAAGAACGTAAATATCTTCGATTCGTCACTGAACTATCGTCAAATTCAACTTCTCACTTCTCCCCCCAGTTCCGCCTGGTTCAGTATTTCCAATTACCGCGAATGGTTTCAGGTATCCAATATGACCGCGTTTCGTGATTTATCCGATTTAGTGCGCCGAAAGAAGCTCATTCGCCGAGGCCACGGGAGGGCAACCCGATATTTAATTAAGGCGCGGGAAATCTGAGAACGCCGATCGGTTCGCCATCAAACAGGCGAGCGACTTGAAGCAGATTGGCGATGGCTTGCGGATCATTCGAGCTTCCGCGAATCAGTTCTTCTCTTTTCGCCGCGTCAGCATAAAATGGCGCGTACCTAATGCGGCAGACGATTTCGTCATTTAGACGCAAACATCTCGCGCTTCCATCGGCCCCAGACAATCGCATTGTCCCATCCACACTTATCCCAATCAACTGAATGGACGTTGTTCTCCCGGTCAGAAGTGGAGGCGGAGTGAATTGAAGCACGATTTTCCCAAGTTCATCGAGTATAAGTTCGATATCCGTGATTTTAAACGACCCGTAGTCAAGAAGGTCCGGTTCGAGCATGGGGTAGGTATAAATCCCAGAGCGATGATCTTGCGCGGAAGCGGTCGCTCCAATGAATGTCATAAGCAAAAGGATAATGATTCGCTTCATGCCGGTTAGACTACCGGTGGCGCCGGAGGAAATCCAATAGATATTTTCAATGTGAAAGAACCGACCGAAAAACCCGAACGCGGCTCGTCCAAGTCTCAAAACCGCCAGGAAAAGCCGCAGCCGATATAAAGCGATGTCCCCGGGCTGAAACCGAATTTCATATCGGCGCGAAACCACGTGACGCCGGTGAGCTGAGCTTGCACACCACCACCCGCATGGCCGCCAAAGACAACTTTATCGGAAACTCCATGACCGCTATAATAAACGGCGTCCGCGCCGATGTAAGCCAACGCCACCAGATTCTCAATCGGAATGTCCATGCGAATATCGGCGTGAAGGTTCTTCCACTCCTGTCCTTCGCCATTGCCCGCGATGAATCCGGCTTCGAAATAAGACCCTTCACTCATTCTTAAGCCGGTGCGAATACCACCAAGTCCCATGATCTCGGTGACGCCATTGATCTGATTGGGGAGCAAGTTTCCCAGATGGAAACCCATTTCGAAAAACGGATCCTGATCGGCTCCACCCCCGCCTTCGTTTTGCGCCCACGCCGGAGTGGACATTAAGAAAATCAGCAGAAAAATTCTGGTCATTTCTCAATCCTAGGAGGTCCTTGACCCTTTGTCCATTTGGACTAAAAATAAAGCATGTTGCAACGCCATGAAGGGTATTTCAAAGGGTTCGACGGCACTGAACTCTTTTATCAGACCTGGACTCCGGACAAGATCCGCGGAGCCATCGTTATCACCCACGGACTCGCCGAACACAGTGAATGCTACCATCATGTCGCCCGGGAGCTTTGTGAAGACGGTTGGAAGGTGTTCGGTTGGGACTTGCGAGGACATGGCCGCTCGGAAGGCAAGCGCGGGTACGTTCGACACCTGAACAATTACATCGAAGATTTGAATACGCTTCTCACCACCGTGGTCCGCCATGACACTCCGGAGAACCTGGTGCTGTTCGGACATTCCATGGGTGGTTTGGTCACGATCCGGTATATCCAGAATTTCAAACCTGAATACGCCGCCCTTTGCGTGAGTTCGCCAGCGCTTGGACTCACGGTCAAAGTTCCGCGCATCAAAGAAGCGCTGGCCCATATCGCCGTGAAATGGGTGCCGACACTGACCATGTACAATGAAATCCGTTACGAGGATCTGACCCGCGATGAAGACATGCTTAAATCCCACCAGTCGGATACGCTTCGCCATGACAAGATTTCTCCTGGTCTATTTTTAAGCATGGTGGAGTCCTTCGACTTGGCTCATGACCAAACCGGTGAAATAAAAAAACCGGTGCTCATGCAGGTTTCCGGCGAGGATCGGCTGGTCAGCACCGAGGCGGCGCGGGATTTCTTTGAAAAACTCGAAGCTAAAAATAAAGAACTCATCATGTATCCCGACAGCTTGCATGAAGTGTTCAATGACCGTGATCGCTCCAAGGCGATCAAGGATCTTAAAAAATTCATCAATCCGTTTTTAGGAGCTTAACCATGGTTCGTGTGCTCGCACTTATTTTCGTGTTAACCGCCTGCGCGCAACGACCGATATTGGGTCCGGACAGCGTCGAACCGATGGATCAGGGCGAGTACCAGCGCTTGATTTCGCGGCACACGGCGAGCACCGATCAATACTCCGGCCTGTACCAGACGTTCCAGGCGCACGTAACCATGCTCACCACCGAAGTGCAAAGCGCCACTCTGAGGCAAAGAGCCAGTTTTCTGCAGTGGACGCAAAGAGATTTCCAAACCGAACGGGAAAAAGCCGTGCAGGAAGCCAACGCCTACGCCAAGTTTTTTATGCGCTTTTATTCCCCGGAACATGAGTACGATGATCTTCACAAGGGAAAATCCATCTGGAAGGTGTTCTTGGAGTACAAGGGCAATCGCTTTGAAGGAAAGGTCACTAAAGTCTCGCAGAAGTTCGTGGAGCTGCGCTCGATCTTTCCCTACATGGATCGCTTCAGCACGCCTTACGAGATCACATTTAATGTTCCGATGACGACCATCGAACAAAACGATGTCAAAGTGATTTTGACGTCAAGTTTGGGGCAGGCCGAGTTCAACTTCCCAGCGAGAAAATAACTCTTCGGTGAACTCGCGGCGCTCCACCTTTTCCGCGAGCGGATAAATCACCCACAATTCCATGGGCTCTGAATGACCGAACTTTCTAAGAGCCCAACCGTAAATTTCAAGTTGCGTGAACGCCTGCTCGAGTCTCGACATGGATCCGGTTTTATAATCAATAATGAACAGGCGTCCATTCGCCTTTCCCCAAAGATCAATTTGGCCCTCGAGCACGCCACTCTTGGTTTGCACCTGGAATCCCCATTCCACCTCGCCTTCGCGGATCAGCTCACGCATGGGCGGGGACTTGAGACCAAGGACAAACCTAACCGCCGGGTCCTCGCCGACTTCCGTTTGGGCGTGAAATTTCAAATTCTCGAGCGCCCTGTGGATGCGTTGGCCGACCGCGCGGGATTCAAATCCGCGAACATCAGGCCGAGTGGGCTCGCGCTGATCCATCGCCGCCTTTCGATTCAAAATTTCCGTCACTGATTGGCGCTCGAAAGATTGCGGCAAAAGCGTTTTCACGGTTGACCACAAGGGACGGGGTTTAAGTTCATCATCCCGCTTCACATCGTAAGGCGACGGCTCAGGCCATTCTTCACGAACGTCAAAGATATATTCCGGTTTGTCGTAAACACCCGCCGCCGACCGAAACCAGGGGCTTCGCGTTGCCCATGACTCACGATGAACATCGGACCAGGACATCGTCAGCGTTTGTTTGGCGCGAGTGACGGCCACGTAAAGCCAGCGGTTCAGTTCTTCCGCTTCACGCGCCCGCAAACGCTTGCGGCTTTCCATATCCAAAGGCGAAGGAATATTTTCCCCGCTGTCTTCATCCCACATTGGAAAATGAAATTTCCCCTCGCTGGCGTTGAACTCAGCCGTGGATGAGTATTGGGGCGCCTCACCCATGAAGGGAATAATCACATGGGCGAACTCCAAGCCTTTCGCCGCATGAATGGTCATGAGATTGATGCAATTGGGCTCCTGAGCCGAAGCCGCATCCCCTTCCGTGATATCGAGCGGGTCGAAGATCAGCTCCTCGCCGCGCAAATCCAGCAGTGATCGCGTGCCTTCGCGCTCGAGAGCGCGGGCCTTCATGATCATTTTCCAAAGATTGGATTCCTTTCGCCCGGCGGGATCATTGTGCAAAGCCAAATCAAGGCAATAACCTTCGCGGATCAGCGATTCAAAGGCGTAAGTCACGCCCATCTCCCGCACGGAAAACGCGCCTGCCTTAAGTTTGGCCACCGAGCGAGGCGCTTGATCTTCGGCGAGATCCAACAGCACCGACCAGAGAGATTTTTGCCCTTTCGAGTTCGCCATCCATGCTTCGATTTGATCGTCAGGCACAAAGAACCAGGGCGAACGAAGGAGCGCCACTAAATTCTCCGAATCGTGGGGATTCAGAAGGAAAGTCCAAAGGGCTTGCGCATCCATGACTTCACGCCGGGCGGTGAACCCTCGTGAGGCGTGCACATGGGTGGGAAATCCATGGGCGCGCAACGCTTTGGCCACGTCGAGAAGATTCTTGTGAGTTCGACCGAGTACACAGATATCCTGGAGTTTGGCGCCACGCTTGATGAGTTCGCTCACGCGGGAAACGATTCCATTGAGTTCATGATCCGCATCTCGGGCCCGCAAGAAGACGGCGCAGGCCGAATTTTTATCCCCGTCCGCGCGGTTCGGCTCCATCGGCGCGAAACTTTGATCGACGCTGGCCATGAAATCATTGATCAAACGTAAAAGGCCCGGCTCGGAACGGTAATTCACTCGAAGTTGAACGCACTCCGCCCCTTGTCCTTTCATCTCCTTTTCGGCCTTGGCGAAGACTGTCACATCGGATCCACGAAAAAGATAAATGCTTTGTTGCGGATCCCCCACCAAGTAACGTTTTTGATTGGCGATCAGAGCATTCAAACAGGTCACCTGCAAGGGGCTTGTGTCCTGAAACTCATCGATCATCCAATAGTCCCAATTCTCGGCGAAGATGGAACCGAGAAATGGTTTTTCTTTGAGGATCGCGAGAGTCAGAAGTTCAAGATCGGACATTTCAAAACGGCTGTGGCGTTCTTTAAGAGCGGCGAATTCCCGCGCGAACTCCTCCGCCACAGGCCTGAACTCTTCCCACCTCTCCGCCATTCGAGGCCAACGCTCCGGATTCCAACCGGGTTCGTCAAGCTCCTTACGCAAGGGCTTGAGAGTTTCTTCAATCAGTTTATGCAGATCTTCGTACTCGGGGTTTTTCGAACTCCGACTTGGTTTGCGTGGCAATGACTCGGGCCATTCATCGGCGAAGCGACGAAGTTCCATGCCGAATTTTTCCCAGCTCTTTCCCGCCGCTTCTTCAAGAACTCGGGCCGAAAGTTCATAAAGCTTCGTCCGCCATTCCTGTTTTCTTTGATTCGCCACCTCTTCGATATCCTTAAGGACGGCGGGTGAGAGCGGTCCCCACTCCCTGGATTTCAAATCAAAGGCCCGAACCATTTTTAAAGTTCGGTTCAGCCCGAAGTCTTCAAACCAGCGCAGTCCATTCGGATGGCGGATCAAAACTTCGCGCCAAGCGCGGCGGGCCAAGCGCGTGGCCTCGCGCTCATCCATGATCTGAAAACCGCTATCGAGTTGGGCCAAATGCCCCACTTGTTTTAAAAAAACATTCAACAGACCATGAATCGTTGAAATGTGCAGCGAAAGCGGGTCGGAGACAAACTGTAAATAAGCCGGGTCCTTGGTTTCACAGGCTTTAAGGATCAAACGCTCTTTCAATTCCTGAGTGGCCTTGCGGGTGAATGTGGTGAGCACAATCCGCGGCCTACGTTTCGCCTTGGCGAACTCACGATAAACCGCCGTGACTCGCTCCACCAGTCCATAAGTCTTTCCCGCACCCGCTCCGGCGCGAACCACGAATTCTTTCAGTTCAGATGGGGTGCCCGACACTGCCTTCTCCAATGACATTTTTCGCAAATCTTCGGATCCTCGGGCACGGGATCAAGCCGCCCCGAGAGAATCGCGTTCAGCGCGGAATTAATGTTTTCACCCATTTGCGCGAACAACTCCTCTTTTTCCGCCGTCTCAATGTAATTGCGCCGCTTTTCCTTTGGGTCATAAAGTTCCGCGCTTTCATCGCGCAAATAAAAGCCGCGGTTACGATCCTGATCACGGACCACAAAATAATTGGCGGCGACAACCGGCCCGCTTGGCAGATTCAACAATCCACGCTCAAGCAACCAGGCATATAACGGAAGTTGGATCTGATGATTTTTCAGCCAGGATCCCCAACTGGTGAGCTTCGTCGCACCGCTCTTGTAATCGATAACGGCGTAGCGTCCTTTTGAGTCTTGATCGATCCGGTCGATGCGCCCCCGAAGCCGCACGGGACGCTTCTCTTTCACCGGCTCACCGGTTTTTACGTCCCAGAAAATCTCAAACGGGATTTCATGGCCCACGTTCTTGGTGTTTGGAAACTTCGTGCGCCAATCCCTTTCGAACTCCAGAAACTTACGGGCCAGGCGCAGGTGTTGCGCCTTAACCGCCGGCCATAGTTTTTCTTCGCCAATTTCGATTTTTTCCCTCTCGCGAGATTTTTCCAGGAGATCGAGAATTTCATCATCGCGCCAGTCAAACCGCACCGGCTCAGAGCCCAAAACCTCAAGCAGGGCGTGGAGCAAACGCCCGCGCGAAAAGTGATCCACGTCCAAATCCAGTGCGGGCTCGTCGCGAAAACCAAGTCTTTTCTCCATGGCGAAGACGAAAGGACACTCCCAGAAGGCGCTTAAGCTGGACGCCGAAATCGAAACACCGTTTTGTGCGGGCCAGGAGCCGTTTCCATTCACGTCGCGGTTGATCGCGTGCGTGAGGTTCGCGCGATCGCTTTCCTCAAGGTCCATCAATTCAAGCCAACGGGAAAACGGCATTCTCTGCCACTCATCCCACCGGGTCAGGCGGGGCGCTTCGGGCCCCCGTTTCAGTTTTTCATTTTGAATGGCGGCCCACATCCAAAACCGTGAGGCGCTGTTAACCGCACCTTGAAAGTCCGTTTCGGCGAACGTCAACCGCAATTGCTCATGGGGCTTTTGCCAAAACCAAATAAGTTCAAACTCCAATTGTTGTCGATCCACCGAACCTAAGGCCATGCCGGTGTCGTAGAAAATGCGCGAGGCCTCGGCGGGGCTGACCGGTGAGCGCTCAACATTGCGTAGCGCGCTTTCACTCAGATTCACCAGCACAACGTGCGTTAGTGGGAGCCAATGCGCCGAGCTCAGTGACACGCAAGCCACACCATTGTCAGCTGGTGGCGCCAGCGTCACTTCCCGGCGCGCGATGACGCCTTCAACATAAGTGAGCCACTCCTCCACGGGCAGTGACAAATCAGGTGGCACCTCCTGCGCCATCAGTCCAAGGAGCGTGTCCAGGCGTTCCGTGGCGGGACCCTGCCAATATTTCAATGCCCAGGCGAGAAATTCGCGAACGCCCAATGTGGCTGGGATCTCCCCATCCTCACTTGTGAACAAATGTTCACCCCGGGCCAGGTCACGCTCGTCATAAAAGTGGGTGAAGAGCCGGCGAAACTCGCTGACCGCGAGACGTGGCTTGTCCACATTAGAGTAAAAATAAATTTCCAGATCATTGGCCTGAGCTTTTCTAAGTCTTGTCCGCACCGCCGCCGTCCAATGAGCCAAATCCACAAAGGAACCCATCTTGGCGGTCACCGCTTTGTTGACGGGAATTCCCTCGCGCTCGAAATACAAGCGAAGCGCCGGCCAATGGGTCTCGATGTCCGGAGCCACGATTCCGATTTTTTCAGGTTGAACGCCCTCTTCCAACCAGATCCGCACTTGCGCCACCGCATCTTTCACTTCCGCCAACTGGGTGGAAAAACGACCGAACGACCATCGCTCGTTTTTCTGCGGTTCCCATTGGGAAACGATCTGATCCGGGCGATCCACCATGTCGGCATAAGGTTGCAAGGTCTGTGGCATCAGGGCCAGCCAAGGCGCGTCCGGATAAAGCACCTGCACGTCGAATCGCCGTCCCAACTCACGAATCAACTGTCCTTCCGCCTGTGAGATCTGGGGACCCAAATCGAAAACCAATTTCTTATTCCACACGAGGCGCTCACTTCCCTCGCTGAGGAGCAATCCCGGAGTCCATTGCGTGAGAAGCCAATCCTTTTCGCACATTTCCTCCCACAGTTCGGAGCAGAGAAGAAACCAATGGCCCCAACGGGTGAAAGATTCCGAATTGGCGGTGAACCATTCGGACATAACGGATTTGTAATCGGGATTGGCGAAAACGCTCACCCACATCTCCATTTGTTTCAGGACGGTGCGCACCGATGCGGGTGATTTCAGCCAAGGCAGATTTTTTTCTTCAATTCGTTTCCAAATCAAAATTTGCGCGAGTTCCAAAGAGAGCCATTTAATCCGCGGACGGATCTGAAGCGCCAACTTGCGCCACAATTCGCTGGCCCGCAGCACGCTGGTTTGATCAAGCAGGCCATACTTTGAGAGCCATTCACGCTGCAGATGCCATTTCGACTGCAAGTCGGACACCACCCAAGTCACTTCTTTGGGATTCATTCGGGAAAAGTGTTCCCTTTTCCGCTCAGGATGATCGCAGGCGATAACTTCAAGCATGATTCTTAATTTTACCGACGTTGTTTAAGACGTCCCGATCCCCAGATCGATCGGTTGGATGAACCTTTGCCACCCCTCGAGGAAGAGCCGCTGGCTGAGAAGTTGCCGACCCCAACTTCCATGACAAATTCCAATGCGTATCGCCGATCTTCGATTTGCCCAGGATATTCCCCCAACTCAACACCATAGGTCGCCGCGTTCACTTGGAAAAGTCCGAGGTTCACGCCGACACCCGCGGTGTAATAACCTTCGTGAAATCCTCCTCGAATATCCAACAGGGGAAGTCCGATTTCAATTCCGAAATTGATCTTACGCGTGAGCTGCAAATCCGTGCGATTCAAATAGCGAAAATCGAGAGCCGGTCTTATGGTCACGAGCGGCAAGTCAAACACCAAGCCCGCGCCGAGCGTGATGTCATTGTCTTCCGACGGAACGGGCGCCGCATTGGGATTGTTGGAGCGAAATTTAATTCCGCCGATATTTCGCCAGACAGCGGAAAATGATCCTGTGATGATCCCCGCGGGAACCACCACATTCATTCCCGCATCGGCACCGTAACCCGTTCCCCAGCCCGTGATATTGTCATAGATCGTTGACGGTTCCAGATCGGCGATGAAGCTTGCGCCCCAGGGCACGCGCGAACCCGTGCGCTTGATGTATTTGAGACTCGCGCCGGCTTCTAGAAACGGACCAATGGGAGCGCCGAAGCCCAAGACGTATCCGTAGTCATTGATCACGCTCGTGTAAATTTCCGGGTAAACCGGATTATCGATTTTGATGAGCGAATCAAGATGATTGTAAACGCCGAACCCGATCATGGGCGCGGTGATTATCGATTGCCCGCCGGCTCCGCCCCACACATGTTCGCCATAAAGTTCCTGAACGGTATCGGCGAAGTCATCGCTGTCATCGGAATTCAGATTCTTAATTTTGTTATAGGCCTCGTAGCCGCTGGCGCCCACGCGCAAGCTGAAGACCTTCCAATTGATCCCCTCCACTCGGGAAAGGCCCGCGGGATTGTAGAAAAGGGCGGCATCATCGTGGGCGATCGCCACGTGCGCGTCGCCCATGCCGAGCGCGCGGATGGATGAGTTGATTGTGCTGTACTCAGCCGCTTGCAGCGAGAAAGGCCACCAGACAAGAAGCGCCGTGAGCGCGATCAGGGGCAGTGGCAAGTGGTCACATCCCCATCACATCCGGCTTGCAATGTATCAAGCCCGATGACGCTATCTTCTTTAATCAAACTGCGAATGCCGAGGAGCATGAACGGGTCGGCCGCAAGGTCTTCTTTACTGGCCGCCGCGCAAAAATCAAAAGCCGGGTTGAAACCGCCCAGGACCGAGCAGGCGTCTTGAATCGCATCGAGTGAGTCATCACCCACATCCACCGAAGAAGAAACCGCCGTGATGTTATTGATCGCTGAAACCAACGACCATCCAATTTCCGCCACGTCGCTATCAGGCATATCGCCGCCCGCGGTTCGCGTCGCACCCGCGGCGCAAATGTCGTAGTTGTTCGTGACGGTTCCGTCCTGATCCGCGTCGGCGTAGTAACTCAAAGTCACGCCGATTTTGGCGAAGGCCACGAGCACGAGGAAGAGATTTTCATCGCTCGTGCGGGCGTTGGCGTCGCCGATGGACTCCAAAATTTCTTCGGCCGCTATGCAATTGTCGATTTTATCCGTGTCATCACCGGAGCGAAAAATCGACATAAGCAAAGGGAAAAGCCGCTGATTGGACAAATCGGGAAGCGCTTCCACCAATGGCAGGAATTCCAAACCGCAAAGGCCCGCGTGAGCGGACGCTTTGAGCGCCGTCACCTTGCGATGACTGGCCAGTGAACCGGTGATTTTCCCGATCGTTTCAAGGGCGCCGGCATAGTTACCGTCATTGATTTGTTTTTTCGCGGTTTCATAAAGAGCTTCCGGCGTGTTCTTATCCGCGAAGGTTTCGAGGATGTTCACCGTGCAACTCAAATTGCCGGCGAGAAACCAAAAGCCGAGCAGAACGCGGCCGAGAAGACGCATCACCTAAACTCCAGTGAGAATTTATTTAATTTTAAGGTAATCTGAGGGCCGGAAACATCGGCCCCCGGTCTAGAATCGATTAGTTACAGGTCTGAGTGTCGGGATTGTAAGTGCGCTTTTTCAAATAACAAAGAAGCGCCTGGCCAATGGCCGTGGCGTTATTGCCCGCGGCTTCCGTCGCGTCGTTGATTTCATCACACACTTTGGCGTCCGCGCCTTTTTTATTGCAGTAATTGTTCGAAAGCGAGGCGACCGCGGTTCCCAAAACCTCCAAATCCTGATCGCAAGTCGGTGGCGGAGAGGCGTCCAAACAACCACCAGCGCTGTTCAAGAGATGGTCCACTCCCGCATTCACCGCGTTCGGATCGGACAAATCGAGATTGGGATTGCCCGTGAGATCAGCCATGGTCTTGGCCATCCAAGAACCGGACAGCACCACGCCGGAGAGAAACATCAATCCGGAAATCCCCGTCTTTTGACAGAAAACATCCGCTTCTTTGGCTTTGGTGTAGCCATCCGCGATGGTCGGCACATCGAGAGCAAGCGCCGCCATGAAAGCCGTGTTGCGGTTGGGCTCAGGCACGCTATCGCCCTTTAGAATTTTATAGGCGTTCACGGTTTTGGATTCCATCAAGCCGCCCGCGGCCATGGCGATGGAACATTTCAAAATGTACGCCTGCTGGGAAGTGTATTTGGCCACGTACTGCATGCAGTTCGAAGCCGACGCCGGATCACTTTCAGGCACTTCATCGAGGCATTTTTGCGCTTTGGCTATATCATCCGCCTCGTCCGATCCCGCGCAAGAAGCTAAGACCAAGGCCGTCGTGCTAAAAAGAAACGTCAGAATGAGAGCTTTCATATTCATATTGAACTCTTCGGGATTTCCCGAAGGCAATTGAAGTTCATTCAGGACCGGACTTTGGATGTGTTTTGAAAGTCCTGAAATGGTCAGGCTGTCTCAAGTTGAATCAATCTTAGGTCGAAAAACCCAGTATGGGGAAAGGGCTCTTTTACCTCGTTACAACTCTCATTTGTTCAACGGCGTCGGCCGGTGAGCGGTATGAATTCTATAACGGTGTTCGCAGCCTGGGAATGGGCGGAGCCACCGTGCTCGTCGCCAACGATGAGACGGCCCTGCTTCATAATCCCGCGGGTCTTGGCCGCCTGAGGGATTACTTCATCACCCTTTTCGATCCGGAAGGCGCGGTCAGCCAGGAAACCGAGCAGATCGCCGGCCTCAAAATACTTGATGTCATGGATCCCCAAGACACGATGGAGCTGACGAACAAAAAGCCAGGCAAACATTTGCACATTCGCACCCAGCTCTTCCCCTCGATCGTGGTCCCCAATTTCGGCTTTGGCGTACTCGGCAAGTATGAGATCAACGCCGAAACCAACGAGGACGAGAGCGCCTTCAAATACCACTACACCAACGACTACGCCCTGGTGTTTGGTTTTAACCTTCGCTTGTTCAACGGCATTGTCAAACTGGGCGCGAACGCTCGGGCGGTCAATCGCACGGAAGTCCGCCGCGACGATATTGATCCCGCATCGACCGGAAACGATCTTAAAGATTTGGCCGCGAGCGGTGTGGGGATCGCCAGCGATACGGCCATCGTCTTGACCGCGCCGATCGCCTGGCTACCCTCCATCGGCGCCGTTTATCGTGACGTGGGACGCACGAGTTACACTTATCGCAACGGTCTGCTCATGCGCACCGACGACGATCCGCACTCGACACCGCCGACCTTGGACGTCGCGCTTTCGGTCTCGCCGATTCTCGGCAAACGTTGGCGCTCCCTTTGGACGGTGGAGTTAAAAGACGTGATGAACAGCGCGGAAGAAGACGGGTACGTGCGCCGGGCGCACGCCGGCGTGGAGTTCAACTATGCCGACGCGATTTTCATTCGTGGCGGCTGGCACCAACACTGGTACACGGCCGGTTTGGAGCTGGCGATCGTCAACTATCAATTCCAAGCGGCCACCTATGGCGAAGACATCGGAACTCCGGATGAGCCCCGTGAGGACCGTCGCTATGTCGTGAAATTCTCTTTCCGCTTTTAGTAGGCCGTTCCAAATCAGGATGCCACGCATCCTGATTTGGAACGGCCTACCTTTTAGAAGTCGAGAGCGAGTTCGGCCATGTAGCGCCGGCTTTCCTGCGGCGCCGAGGGCGTGCCGACCTCTTCACCGTAACTGCAAAGATCCAACTGGAACCAAAGCATGCGGGCACCGAAACCGGCCGTCCAATAACCCTGGTTCAAACCCACTGACCAATGACCTTTCCACCAGTTGTACATCCGCCAGTAGGCTTCAAATCCCATGTGAAAGCCTTTTTTCCACGTCCAGTTTTCGTGGAGAACGTCACGGATATCGAGAGCGAACTTGGGCTCAAACACCCAAAGCCGGCCCAAATCCCAACGGCTGCCGAAGTCGATTCGCCGTTGTAACTTCGCCGGTTCTCCGGAGTTTTCATCGATAAAATGAAAATTCTTTTTAAAACCGTAATCGACCAAATTTCGTCCGACCAACGCGAAAGTCGGTTGCATGTATTTGAAGTATTTAAAAAAGCCCGCGATCTTCGGTTTCCACATGAAACCGAGATCAAGATCGGCGGTCAAACCTTCATTGGCCTGTGAAGTTTCAAACAAGGAGCTGCCGTCGGCCAACTGCCCCGCGGATAAACTTTCGGCCACATGAATCCGGTGAATGGTTTTTAACGTCGCGCCCATTGAAAACTGATGCCCTTTCGGCATCCATTTCAGCTTTCGCGCGTAGGAAAAGGCCAGAGTCGTGTCCTGGTAGAGGTTCACCACGAGAGAAGGGCCGATCTGACGATGAACCGCCACATCCAGGGAAAGATCCGCGGGAACAAGCGCGATACCCCAGTTCGGCCGCACCCAAATCGCGCCGATCGTGGGCACGCGATAGTAAAAGTGATCACCGTAATGGCTTTGGATGATCCGGCTGTACTCGTCGATTTTGGCGCTCTCATCGTCGATGTCGTCAGCCTTGCCGATTTCATCGATCAGATCCAGTGACTCGGGCGAGGCCCCCGCGCGAATGAACATTCGCAGGTGACCGTCTTTGCGAAACGCGAGAGCCGCCGGATTGTAAAACATCGCGCTATGGTCATCGGAAACCGCCGTGAACGCGTTGCCCATGCCGAGCGCGCGCGTGCTCGTGTATTCCTGATGGATGGTGAAGTCGAGTGCGCGTACCGATTGGGCCCGAACCGAAAGTGGTGAGAGTGCCAAACCAACGAGAACGGAACCCAAGAATCCACGCATGATGAAAATCCTACCTTCCGATGTTCGATTCACGATATCCTTACTTCACGATGGCAAAGCTACGGTTCATTGTCAGTGGGACGTTCGTCGTGTTTTCGTTGAGTTTAATGGCCAATCCGCATTCCGAAGTGAAGGAATCGGCGCCGGCTCCGGAAAAGAGCGACGAAAAAGTTTTGCGCCTCGATGAATCCATGGTGATCAGTCCCGCGCCGGAAGCCCCAACGAAAATCTCCCGCACCGAATCAGCTCGCTACTATCCCTACCAGCAGGCGCTCACCTTTCACGCCGGCTACGACTCCGATTTTCCCAAGATTTCGGTGGAAGACTTGATTTTAGGGTTTGAATATCTCTTTCCCAAGTTCCTTTCGCCCAAATTGGAAGCAGGAGCGGATCTCCATGAGGATGGCAAAGGACATATCCATGCGGGCGCGCGCTGGATTCACAACGAAAGAGGTTATTTCCGGCCATCGTTCAAACTGGCCCTGGATCACCAGGTGGAAGGCAAAAAGGGTCTCGCCACACTCGCCGATCCCGAACATTATTTTGTTCGCCTGGCCGGCACGTTGGAGTTCGTCATCTCCAACCCTTACTCGCTTCGCTTCGAGCCGTCATTTCTCTTCAATCACGAGAAGACGCGGACTTCATTGACGCTAGGATTGAGCCGCGGATGGTAGCTTGATATTCAAGCGTTTCAACACCGCGAGAATTTCATTCTTCAGCGCGGCTTCATCGCTGTTATTGGGAATCACGGCCGTGGCTTTGGCTTCCTTGATTTCCGGTGCGATTTGCCAGCTCAGGCGCGCGTCGATTTCGGAGTCACTCAAGTTCGTGCGCGCCTTGATCCGCGCCCGGCGAATTTCCGGAGCCGCGCTCACCACGAGAATGTAGTCGAATTGATCTTCCATTTTTTTCTCAAAGAGCAGCGGCACATCGTAAAAAACCGCTTCCGCGCCTTGCGCCCAAAGCTGGCTTTTTCGTTTGGCCACTTCGGTCCGCACTTTCGGATGTAAAATCTCCTCGAGCCGCGCCAGGTTTTCGGATGTCGCAAAGGCGATACGCCCTAAAGCGCGACGGTCCACATGACCATCCGGACCTTTGACGGGCTCGCCAAAAGCCTCGATCACTTCTTTTTCCGCCGGTCCGTTCGGGGCGATCAATTCATGGACGATTTGATCCGCATCCAACACAGGAAAGCCAAGTTCGCGCAGGACTTTGGCCGCGGTGGATTTACCGCTTCCCATTGAGCCGGTAAGGCCGATCCAAAGCATGACCTTACTCTAGGACAAAGATCAAAAAATTCAAGGTCTTAAGGCCAAAATCCGATTTGAATTACGTGTCAGGGCACTTTGAACAGTTTGGCAAATATATTCTGCTCGAAAAATTAGCCACCGGTGGTATGGCCGAAGTGTTTCTAAGCCGCGGCACAGGCGCCGGCGGCATCGGCAAATTTTTCGCGATCAAACGCATTCTTCCGCAATACGCCGACAGCGTGGAATTCATCGAGATGTTCAAGGATGAAGCCAAGATCGCGATCAACCTGAATCACAGCAACATCGTTTCCATTCACGAATTCGGCGTTGAAAAAGGCCAATTCTTCCTGGTGATGGACTACGTCGAGGGTCGGAATCTTCGTCAGATTCTGAACAAAATGAAAAAATCCTCGACCCAATTCACGATCGATCAAATCATCTACGTGGTGAAAGAAGTCGCGGCGGGACTTGATCACGCCCACCGATGCATTGACGGTTCCACCGGCAAGCCGCTCAACATCACCCACCGGGACATGAGCCCGCAGAACATCATGGTGAGCTTCGAAGGCGAAGTGAAAATCGTCGACTTCGGAATCGCCAAAGCCGAAAGCCAGATCGAATCCACCCGCGCCGGCACGCTTAAAGGTAAATTCGGCTACATGAGTCCGGAGCAGGCCGAAGGGCAGCCGGTGGATCTGCGAACCGATATTTTTTCGTTGGGCATCGTGCTTTGGGAACTTCTGGCGAACGATCGTTTGTTCGTCGCCAATAACGAAATCAACACTTTGAGAAAAATCCGCGATTGCCAAGTGCCCTCGCTCAGAAAGATCAACCCGAACATCCATACCGAGCTGGAGCGGATCGTACAAAAAGCGCTGGCTCGCGACCGCAACCTTCGCTACCAAACGGCGGCCGCTCTTCATCGCGATCTCAACCGCTTTCTTAACCGGCAGTATCCCGATTTCAGCGCTCACGACTTCTCGGTTTTCGTCAAGTCCGTGTTCGCCGACGAAATCCTCTCGCTGCGCAAACGCCTGGTGGATTACGCCAAGGTGAATATCGCTTCATCGTCAATGGATATCTCCCGCGGTGGATCCAGCCGCAGTGCCGCTGACTTGATGCCTGAGTCCCAGGATACAAACTCCGGTATCACCGAGAACTCGGATGTAACCGAAGTTTCCGCCCCGTCCAAGGATCACACGGTCCCGACGGCCAGCGAGACCATCCTTCCGAACTTGAGTTCGGTCAACATCCCCTCGTCAACGGACAGCGGGATCATCATCACCCAAACCGAGACTCCGCTCGGCCAAGGCGACGGTCCGCCTTCGGGATTTCCCGATTCCGACCC
This sequence comes from Bdellovibrionales bacterium, assembly GCA_041690295.1. Lineage (GTDB taxonomy): Bacteria > Bdellovibrionota > Bdellovibrionia > Bdellovibrionales > UBA1609 > JALHOQ01. The sequence goes on along the minus strand of JAWLHR010000002.1, from coordinate 96,415 downwards.
GTCCATGTCCAATAACCCCAACATTTTGGATGACAGCGCTTTGAAAAAAGCCGCTGACTTTGAAACGCCCGTGACCAGCGTGACCACCCGGATCCAGCCGATTGAAATCAAAGCGGGTGATTTAATGGACGCTCCGGATGTGACTCAGTCGGATGTAAGGGTGGAGGAAACCCGCCCCGCTCCGGTGGCGACGCGCAAGTCCCGCGCCACTCCCGTCGCGGTGGAAAGCCGGAGAAAAACGAGGCGCGAAATTCCGGTCAAACCGGCCCGCATCGCCTCGGTGGCCACCTTCCTCGTGGTTTGCGCTTTGATTTACGTCTACGTGGCCAAAAATTTCACTTCGTCCATGCAGCCCGTGATCGCCGTCATGGACGATTACATTCCGATGGTTCACCGGATGATCGGCGTGGAAGCCGTCAAGCCCACGCGTCATTTAACCGGCGACTCCCAACCCTTCATCCCCGGCACACAGATCCCGGTGAGCACGGGATTGGTGGTTACAAGTAACCCATCGGGCGCGGAAATCATTATCAATGACAAGTCCACCGGAATGGTGACTCCCAGCCGCGTGGATGTGCCGGCTCACCCCTTCGCGATCGAGATCCGAAAAAAAGGCTACGCCGAGTACAAAATGCGAAACGCCACCCGCGAATCCCTGGGCAACCGGCTGGACGTGAATCTGCAGAAGTTAAATATCGCCTATTTAGACGTGGAAATCTTTCCGCCACAACCGGCCGTGGTCTTCATCAACGGCAAACAATACTCCTTGCGTCGGAGCGCGGTGAAAGAAGTGCCGATACCCGGGAATACGCCGGTTCGAGTCCGGGCCGAGACGGCGAGCGGCGGCTCTTTCGAGGAGAAAGTCGTGACCGTTCCCGCCGATAAGCGGATGCGCGTACAATTGAACCCGCGTCGCGGCCGCAGCCCCTCTTCACAATAAAGGCGCTGGACTCAAAATCGGGCGCATGCTAATTCGCCATTCATGCCAACCATCGTGCAACAATTGCTAACCGCGCGTCAGCGTCCTTCGAAATGGACGGCGGTTCGTTTTAAGCGGCATCGCACGTGGCTCGAACTTTCCTGGCAGGATTATTACCGCACTTGCGAAGCCGTGGGCTTGAGTCTTGCCGCCCTCGGCGTGAAAGCCGGTGATCGCGTGGCCGTTTTGTCTTCGACCCGATGGGAATGGGCCGCCCTGGACCTGGGCACCATGGGACTGGGTGCTGTCATTGTTCCGATATACGAATCGAACCGGTCCGAGGAAGTCGAGTGGATATTGAATCACTCCGGCGCCCGTGTCCTGGTGGTCGAGAATCAAGCTCAACTGCGCAAGTGGGAGCAGATCGCGAAACGCATCAACTCGGTTGAATCAGTGATTTGCATCGACGCTGGTGAAAGCTCCAAACCGGTTTTGGATTGGGATTCTTTTCTTCATCTGGGCCTTGAAAAGTTCGGTGCGAGTTCAACTTATTTCGAAGAACGGATTCATCAAGTCACCCCGGAAACCCTGGCAACCGTTGTTTACACCTCCGGCACGACCGGCGAACCCAAAGGCGCCATGCTGACTCATCAACAAATCATGAGCGAGGTCGAGGATATCACCCGGGCGTTTCCCATCTCGCCGGTGGATTCCAGTCTTTGTTTTCTACCCTTCGCCCATGTCCTTGGGCGAACGGAGATGTGGTTGAATCTGCATGTGGGTTTCACCCTGAACTTCGCCCAAAGCATTGAGCGTCTTCGTGAGAACATCCGCGAAGTCAAACCCACGGTGATGATCGGCGTTCCCCGCATTTTTGAAAAAATCCACGCCGGACTTATTACGTCCATCGAAGGAAGCGCGCTTCGCAAACGCCTGTTTCACTGGCTGAGCGACAAGGAATCTTTTTTGCCCCAGATGGCGGCGGACTTGCTGATTTACCGCCAACTCCGCGAGCACCTCGGCGGACGGCTTCGCTTCGTCGTGAGCGGCAGCGCTCCCCTCGAACCCAAGTTGGCCGAATTCTTTCATCGCGCGGGTTTGCTCCTGTTGGAAGGTTATGGGCTCACCGAAACCACCGCCGCGATCTGCGCCAACACGCCGACCGCCTATGAATTCGGAACCGTGGGACGGCCGCTCACGGACGTCGAGATCAAACTAGATTCCGACGGTGAGATCCTGGTTCGCTCGAAGAAAGTCATGACCGGTTATTACCGTGATGAAAGCGCCACCCAACAAGCCTTTGACGGGGATGGATTTTTCCGTACCGGTGACATCGGCGAATGGACCCCCCGGGGATTCTTACGCATCATTGACCGCAAGAAAGATCTGATTAAAACCGCCGGTGGAAAATACGTCGCTCCTCAAAAACTGGAAAATCTTCTGAAACTCAGCCCGCTGATTTCACAGGTTTTGATTCATGGTGACCGCCGGAAATACGTCGTGGCGTTGATCACGCTCAATGAACCGTACATCAAGAAATTGGCGCGCGAAAATAATTGGACCTACAAGGATTACCGATCGCTGATTCAACGCGAGGAAGTCGTGCAACTGGTGCGCAAGGAAGTGGCCCGCGCCAATTCACAACTGGCCAGTTATGAAACGATCAAGAATTTCAAGATCCTTCCCCAGGATTTTTCCATTGAAAGAGGCGAATTGACGCCGTCATTGAAAGTCAAGCGCCGGGTTTGCGACGAGAAATTTAAAACGGAAATCGACGCCCTCTACTAAAGAGGGCGCGATACCTATTGGACGATGACCTATATATGAAAGCGAAGAGCCAAGCCTAAAAAAGGTCCGCCCATGTCCAATGTTCGCTTACCGCCCTCGTGATTCAACGCCGGTTCGCCCTCCGCCGCGCCCGCGGGATTCACGATGTTTTGCACATCGCCTTTATATTTTAATTCCGGAACCGGCATATAGCGGTAGCCAAGTAGCGCGATGAACGTGACCGTATCAACAAAATGGGTTTCAACCCCAAAAGCCAGGTGACCTGAAATTCCCGTGGCCGATAACTTCTCATTGAAGTCGCCAACCCCGAGGTCGTTTCCGTCGGCCATTTTGTAACGGTTTTCAACCGTGATGTCCGCATAGCCCGCGCCGACTTCCATCAAATAGCGCGTGTGACCGGATTCTTTGAGTATGAATTCAAAGGCCACATTGGGATTCCATGCGCCGGTTGTGGAATTCAGGGTAAAGCGGGCGTCGCCGGCCGGGTTGGTCCCCGTGACTTCCACCGGACGATGCTGTATCAACTCCGCGCCGATCCGGATAATGACGTCTTTCAATAAGGCAAAGGAGACGGCCAGCTCACCACTATAAAAGTATTTACTCCCGTCATCTAAAACCGTGTCCGTGCCGCTTGAATGGGCGTAGGGTTCGTTGCCCACTTTTGATAAGCCGCCGGTTGTCCGCAACATCATTCCGATTCCGGAATCCTTGTAACTGAAGACGCGGGCCTCGGCCGGGACCAGCGCTAGGATGAGCAGGATATAGCCGATCCGAAACATCTATCTTTTTACCCCGACCTCTGCGTTCTTGGCGAGCATGTAATCGATGACGATTCGTCCAGGTTCATTCGCCTTCGTTTTTTGAAAGACCTCCATTCGGACGGGGTGCTTCAAATTCAGCACCAAGGTCGCCGCCTTATCTTCCGGGTCCAAAGTCAAGTTCACTTCCGATACGATTGGACTTTTTTTGAACAGACGCTGCACCGCTCTCTCGGACACTCGCGAAAGCTTAAGCTGCGCGAGATCCACCACGATCCGCTTATGTTGTTTATCAAGGCTCACCTGGAAATAGCCCAATTCTTTCAAATGGGGATTCGCGTCCTTATCTCCCACCTCTATAACGACGCGTTCAAGATGCTTTTTCGGTGAATAAAATCGCCTCACATTAAGTAAAGAAATTCCCGAGCCGGCTTTGCCGCCGATGAAAACGCCGTCATCCGAGAAGTTGTTCTTTTTAACCGAGAGCGTACGCTTGTACGGCGAATCCGCCCATGTGCTTGGGACCAGTCCAACCAATAGGATCGAAGCCCATACCAACCGTTTCATGTTATCCCTCCCCAACTTCCAATTATATGCACAGACTTTGCAGCGGCTCCAGTCGAAATGCGATATCTTAAATCCCACTTCCAACAGTGTACTCAAGCGACCGTTTTCGCCACAATCATCGCCCTTTTGATCCCCAACCTCGCGGTGGCGGATCGCGAGGCTCATATCAACGAATGTGAAACCGAGTTGATTTTCCCGATGTCGCTGCTCATCAGTCCGACCAACTATGAAATTCCAGTTCCGAAACCCATCGAGAGTCCAAAATACGATGAATTGAGGGGATGGTTTGAGAAGTATCACGATAAAACAGAAACACCGCCGCAAGAGCCGGAAAAACCGGAAGTTCCTCCCGAACAACCCACACCAGAAAATTAAAGGCTGGCTGTTCTCCGCTCTTTTTTTGCTAACCGTTGGGAAAGGCAAGGCGTCCTTGGCCGTGGGTTGCGAGGAAGCACTCCACCCCCGTCATCGCTTCACCCTCCTGGTTGAACAAGCCTACGCCTCGAAAGTGATTTCAGCCGAGCGCATCTATCAGATCGCGCATGCTCCGATGCCGGAGAACCCGATTTCAATGAGCCGGCCCGGATCCCTGGCGGAATCTTACGAGCGGAGCTTCAACTTAATGATTCGATCTCCGTCTCTGCGGAGTGAGTGGCCCCTGATCACGCTGGAACTTCAAGAGTTTTATATATCGGTCACTCACCTTGGATCCCGCGGCATCAAGCCGTCCGGTTCCAAGGAGGCACCGGCTGATTTCTCAATAACTCCCATTTACAGCGTGCCGAAAATAGAAGTGAAATCCGGCCCGGTGTTTATCCGGGACCATAATTCCGAACCGGTTTTCGCGATCGCCACCGGCGATGGGTCCATCGAGGCGCATTCGCTACTTAGAAAACAAAACGTCTGGAGTCTTCCGATCCACCTGGAGGATCTCAGAACCGGGGGCTTTATCCACATGTCCTGGCATGTGGAGCATCCGGAACCGCCTGTTCTCAATGTTTACTGGATCCCGCCGACGCCCATATTCAGAAGCGCGAAACTCCACCGGCTGAAGACAAGACTCTATAGCGATGTGATTTCCTCGGACACATTCGACCTCTCCCCGAAGGGCCGAGTCCAAGGCATCCTCAGCTTTGACCATGATCAGGAGTTTTTGCATTGGTCGTCGGCCGACGGCCGATTCTGGCTGGCGGACCTGAATCATCAAAATTCGTTGACCTCAGCCGTCGCGTTTACGCCCGCGAACTTTTCCCGGCGGGGTTCTCAATTGTGGGTTACTCGAATCGATGGCGATCGGCTTCAAGTCTTAAAATACCGGGCTGGTCAATGGCAGCTCAAATGGCAAATCGATTGTCGGGAGTGTACACATCCCGCGATGTACGCCACCGATGAAAGTGAATTGTGGGTGGCGTACTCCCAGAGGGCTGTGGGACTCTCCATCCGAAACTTCCGGGATGACCAACCCTCGAAAAGCTTACTTGAGCCCCGAAGGCCCTCGGTTGCCCCTCTGTTTTTTCAAAGTGCCGATGGACGGTTATTGATTTTCGCCGAGTTTCAAAATCGAATCGAGGTCGCCGACTTAAGCGAAGCCCGGAAATCACCTCAATTCAAGGCCATCACACCTGAGGGAGCGAGCCTCACCAATCCCCACCCCTTCGAATCCGGCGCCTCCACCTGGTTGGCCGTCTCCGATCGCCAGGGTTCGCGGTTTTACCCCACGGCCCCCCGCCGAGCTTCAGCCCGCCCGGCCAAGTCCCTTCCTTATTCGGGGGTTCTCACGGAGCTGGATGGCCAATTGTATTTAAGCGAGCAGGCGGATTCAGGCCCCTATTCCGGACTCAATATATATAAGATAGGGACGGCCCCCTAGCTGGCTGGCGATTTTCGGTCCCAGCCCCCTTTAAAGTGACAATTCCCGGCACCTGAGGGCGCCAGGCTGCCATATATTTTTTACAAAGGTGGCACAGGCTTTGGAATATATCGGCTGTGTATAGCCCCATTTAGTGGCTTTAAGGTTTTGGACTTTTAATTTGGAGGGAGTCCTATGAGACCCTTTAACTATTTAGCAACGACATTGCTGGCCGCCTTCGTGGTGGTGAGCTTGGGTGCTTGCGGTAATAAGAAGAAAACCAGCTCGTCGCCCAGCGCGCCCGCCGCCTCGACTCCCGGAAGCCAGTGTGTTCTGAATCCGCTCACTGGTGGATACACGGTGATTGGAACGAACAATCCGTGTACGCCGGCCGCCCAGCAGATCACCTGCCCGGCCGCACCGAACAACTACTACACCAATCAGTTCGGACAGCTGGTTCAGTGTACGCCCGGCACGACGGTCACCGTTAACAATCAGACTTGGTACTATCCGGGTCAGTACCCCTACGGACAACTCATCGGGCAAGGTTGCGATACCTGGAACCAACAATATTGGCATCTCGGCGCCTTCTATGTTCCGATGTATTTCCAAGGTCAACTTCAGTGCGTGAACATCGGTTACGGCGGGATCAATATCGATCAGTACACCTACGGAACTCCGTACTACCGCAACTATGATTACTACTACTACTATCCGCCTTACGTTGATAACGGCGGGTACTGCGGCAACTCGATCTTCATCGACTTGACCAGCTACGGACTCCCCTTCGGCGGTAACTTCTGCTTCTAATTGTGATTCGGAATTTCAACGGAGCGTGAGCTCGACCCGGACTAAAAAGTCCGGGTTTTTTGTTTGGTGCGCCTTTTTATCGTGAGATGCGATGGACAAATCGCCAATCGTCCGCTCAACTGATGAAAAGGAGACATCATGAAGGCCAAGCTTCCCTTGATCGCACGAATCCTATTGGGATTAATCTTTTTCGTATTTGGACTCATTGGACTATTTAACCTGATTCCACCGCCGCCGGATCTGCCGGAGCGCTTGCAGACGTTCAATAACGGTTTGGCCGCCAGTGGTTACTTTTTCACATTGCTGAAGGGAACGGAAACCATTTGCGGATTGCTTTTGCTGACGGGCCGGTTCGTGCCCCTCGCGCTGGTCGTGTTGGCTCCGATCGTTCTCAATATTTTTTTGGTTCATGCCTTCATGGCGCCCAGCGGACTCCCCATCGCCATTCTCGCGGGCGTCCTATTAAGTTACCTCGCGTTTTTCGCCAAACCTTATTCGGACACGATAAAACTTTTGTTCCGACAGTAGGGTTGCGAGATGGGCCGGGTGGCGGCTTGACGCCGGAAATTCTCTTACTTGGACCGCAACGAAAATCGATTGAGCGGCGTGATGCGCACGGCCCGCTCATTCAACCGGAAGTGGTGAACTCCTCCGGTTGAAACAGCCGACACGGACTGGAACGGAACACGTCATAAGCCAACGGATAGAGCTTCCGCGCTTCGGATGGCCGCGGCTCGGGCCTATTCGTAACAGCCTCTCACCCATCCGCCCAGATCGCGCGAAGGTCCTTAAGCGTCTTCGTTTCTTTTCGCGAAATAAATCCCTCGGCTTCAAGGTGATTCAGGTGAATGTATTCAAGAATGGTGCGGAAGGCCTGTTTCCAGCCACGAATGATTCTCGTATAGGGCCGAAACCGCCAAAAAGATTCATCGCTCGGGACACCGACGGATTCACGCATAAATTGAGCGATCCGGCCCGTGAGCTCACGGATAAAGCCCGCCCATCGTTGAACTTTTGGGAGTTTAATCAGCAAGTGAAGATGATTGCCCACGTTCGCGAACTTATAAACTGTGACGCCGTATTTTTTGGCTGTTTGGTTCACAATTCCATTCACCGTCGCATACGATTTCGGCAGGCGCATCCCACCCCGTGTGGCTCGAAGCACAACATGGATCGGAAGCTTGGACTCCAGGGGACGACCTCGCTTGGGATGGCCTTTAAGAAGACTCCCCCCAAACCGGTCACCGAGTTTCCCCAACCCCGCGCCATCGAATTCCATTTGTCTGGCTCGCCCCCGCGCGCCCATGTTCACCTCGCCTTTGCTCGGACTCCCGCCAACCTAATACCCCATCGCTCCACGGTCAAGCTGAAGGCACAAGGTGGCGTGTCGCGGTGAGGGTGACTTCAGAGATGCGAAAGTGGACCCGATGGCGTTCGGATGCCGAGCTCAAATTGGGATTCCACTGACCATCCAGAACAAATTTATTTCTCATCGATAGCTCCCGCCACGGCGTTGGGGCTTGGGAACTGGACGAATTCGTCCCATGAACGGCGGCGACCGTTTCGGAGGAGGGTTTAGATTGCCCATCAGAACAGACGCCCGTCCGACCGGCGGACGACAAGGGCTCACCGGAGCCGTGCACGCGGATTGTCAACGACGGGGGATCTTGCGTCCCACAGGGCAAGTTGGTACTCCTCAGTAATGAACCCAATCATCGAAAAATCCACGTTAAAATATAATGCTGTTCCCTTTGATCAAATCCGACCGGATCACTTCTTGCCCGCGATGGATGAAGCGATCAACAAGGGTCGCCGGATTCTCGAAGAGATCAAATCCAAACCGGCAAGTTTTGAAAACACGATTCTCGGCCTCGAGCGAAGCACCGAGGACGTCGAGTTCGTGAATCTCGTCTTCAATAACCTTCTGCTCGCCCATGGCAATGATGAACTGCAAAAGCTCTCCATGGAAATGGGACCGAAGGCGGCCGCGTTCACCAATGATATCCTGCTCGACCCGGACATCTTCGCGCGCGTGAAGGAAGTTTATGACAAGCGCGATCAACTCGCCTCCGATCCGGAAGGGCGATATCTGGTTGAAAAACTTTATCTCGACTTCAGTCGCAGCGGCGCGAACCTCGATCCCGAGGCGAAAAACCGATTGCGCGCCATCGATGAGCGCCTCTCCCAGCTGCAACCCAAATTCCGCGAGAACGTGCTCAAGTACGTGAACGATTTTGAACTCTGGATCGACCAAGAATCGGATCTCGCGGGCCTTCCGAAAACCGCGCGTGACGCCGCCAAAGAGGCCGCCAAGGAAAAAGGTCATCCGGATAAATGGCTTTTCACTTTGCAATATCCTTCTTATCAGCCCTTCATGCGCTTCAGTGAAAAGCGGGAGTTGCGCGAGAAACTTTATCGGGCTTACTTCAAAAACGGCCTCGGCGGAAAATATGATAACCGGCCGGTGATTGAAGAAATCATCGCGCTCATGACCGAGAAAGCCAATCTTCTGGGGTCGAAGAATTTCGCCGAATGGGCGTTGCAGACCCGCATGGCGGAGACTCCGCAAACGGTCATGGAATTCCTCCACAAGATGTTGACCGTGGTGAAACCGGCCGCTGAAAAAGATGTGCGAGAAGTTCAGCAATTGGCCGACGAGATGGGTGGGCCCAATCCCCTTCAACAATATGATTTCTTATTTTACTCGGAGAAGCTCAAAGAGAAGAAGTACGCTTTTGACGAGGAGTCATTGCGGCCGTACTTCAAACTGGAAAACGTTCTGAGCGGTGTTTTCCATCTGGCCAACCGGTTGTTCAATCTGAAGTTCACGTTGAACAAAGATCTTCCCGTTTATCATCCGGATGTCCAGGTCTATGAGGTCACGCGCGAAAAAACCGGCGAGTTCATGGGACTGTTTTACGCCGACTTCTTCCCTCGCGCGACCAAGTCCAGCGGCGCCTGGATGACCAACTTTTTCGAGCAGGGGACTTTCCGTGGCGAGCGCATCCGCCCCCACGTCAGTATCGTGTGTAATTTCACGAAGCCGACATCGGAGCGTCCTTCGCTTTTGACCTTTGATGAGGTCAAAACCATTTTCCACGAATTCGGCCATGCCCTTCACAGTCTCTTGTCGAACGTGAAATACCGCTCGCTCGCCGGAACCAATGTGTATTTGGACTTCGTGGAGCTGCCCTCGCAAATCATGGAAAATTGGGCCGAGGAAGAAGAACTGTTGAAGACCTTCGCGGTTCATTACCAAACGGGTGAAGTTTTGCCCCGTGACCTTTTGCAACGCTTGAAAGCCTCGCAAAGATTCCAGGCGGGTTACCTGGCGCTTCGTCAACTTCGCTTCGCCATGCTCGACATGAACTGGTTCATGAACCCGCCGGCGGACAATAACATCACCGCGTTCGAAGCCAAGGTGTTAGGTGATATAAGCGTCCTTCCGGATATCCCGGAAACCTGCACATCCACAGCGTTCCAACACATTTTCGGCGGTGGTTACTCCTCCGGTTACTACAGCTACAAGTGGGCGGAAGCGCTGGATGCGGATGCGTTCGAATATTTCAAAGAAAAGGGAATTTTTGATCGCGAAACGGCCCGGCGATTCGAAGAATGTATTTTGTCAAAAGGGGGAAGTGATCACCCGATGCGGCTTTATGAGAAGTTCCGCGGACGCAAGCCGGACCCTGAAGCTTTGCTCCGGCGCGACGGATTGATCTCTTAAGGATTGAGACGATGGCGGTTAGAAGAATTGAACTCTTCAAAGAAAAGGTAAAACGAGTCGCGATCGTCCATCGCTTCGGCACGAAGGATGCGGCAAGACTGGCTTCACAGGTGGCGGACTGGCTGAAAAAGCGCAAGATCGAAGTTTACTCCCACCCTGAGCAAAGTTTGAAAGGCGCAAAGAAGGTCTCCGCCGCCAAGAATTTGGATCTCGTCGTGGTCTTGGGGGGAGATGGAACCTACCTCGAAGCGGTTCGTATGCTGAAGGGTGAGCGCGTGCCTCTTCTTGGTTTCAATCTCGGCGGGCTCGGTTTTTTAACCGTTAACAGGTCGAAGGATGTTTACACGATGCTGGAAATGGCCTTGACCGGAAAGCTTGAGATCAAGCGCCGATCCATGATCCGCATCGAACTTCGCTCCAAGGGCAAAGTGAAAAAATCCCTGACGGCGCTGAACGATCTGGTGCTCGAGCGGGGTTCACTGAGCCGCTTGATTTCCATTCATATGGCGGTTGAAGATCAACCGATCACTTCGCTGAAGGCGGATGGTTTGATCGTGGCCACACCGACAGGTTCCAGCGCGTACAACCTCGCCGCCGGCGGACCGATTCTGCATCCAGAAGTGAACGCGCTCGTGGTCACGCCCATTTGCCCGCACAGTTTGACCAGCCGCCCGTTCATTTGCCCGGAAGACCGGCGCATTCAATTAACCACCGAAGGGCAAGCGGAAGTGACGGTCGATGGTGTGAAGGTGGCGACTCTGTCGGCGGATGATGAAATCAGTGTGGTTCGTGACGCCTCGGACCATGCCTTTTTACGGCGACCGGGAAGCAATTATTTTGATCTGCTGAAAGAAAAGTTGAAGTTCGGGGAAAGGGCTTGAATGCTCATAGAGCTTAAAGTCAAAAACTTCGCGATCATCGAAAATTTAACCCTCTCATTCAAACCCGGTCTCAATATTTTGAGTGGAGAGACCGGCGCCGGTAAATCCATTTTACTTAAAACCCTAAGCCTCTTAATGGGTGAAAAAGCCGAGGCCGACGTGGTCCGAAGCGGTGTTGATCAGGCCGTGATCGAGGGATTTTTTGATTTGAGCCAACGCCCGGATGTTATTGAATCCATGGATGAGCTGGGACTGGAAACCAGCGACGAATCCCTGGTCGTTCGGCGGATTATCTCCCAGCAAGGGAAAGGCAAAGTTTATCTGAACGGAGCTTTGAGTCCGCTGTCTTCTTTGCGGGCGATTGTGGCGCCGCTGATCACGTTAACCGGGCGGCAAACTCCGTTGATCGAAATGACCGGCCAACATGACAACCGCCACCTTCAATCCAAAGCGTATCATCTGGATTTGCTCGATCATTACTCGGGCACCTGGCCCACGCGCCACGAGTTTGAAAAGAAATTTTCCCGCTATCTGGAAATACAAAAAGAGATAAAAGACCGCGAAGAGGCCGATCGCACACGGGAACAGCGCCTGGATTTCTTGACCTTTCAACGGGACGAAATCGCGGGCCTTGGCTTACAGCCCGGCGAGGAGACCGATCTGGAATCCATGGTCACGCGGGCTCGGCACTCGGCTCGCTTGGCCGAGTTCGTTGAGCAAAGTGTGAACTCGCTTTACGCCAGCGACGCGGCGGCGCTGGTTATTTTACATCAGGTCCTTCAGCGCGGCTCTGAGCTGGCGGCGATTGATCCCTCGCTCCCGAATCGGCTGCAAAGTCTTCGCGATGCCAAAGCCCTTTTGGAAGAAGGCACTTTTGAGTTGCGCCAATACGGTCGCGGCCTGGAGATCGACCCTGAATCGCTCAATCAAATGGAAGAACGGTTGAGCCAGTTCCGAAAGCTTCAGAAAAAATACGGCACGACTGTCGAAGAAATTCTCGCCACCAAACGCCGCATTGAAGAAGAAATCGATTCCCTCGAGCGATCCGAAGAAAACCTGCGGGCCCTTCAAGAGGAGAGCGCGCAACTTGAGTCCGATTTAATGAAAATCGCCAATGACCTGCATGAACGGCGCAAATCCGGCGCTGAGCTTCTGACGTCCGGGGTTAATGACGAGTTAAGTGATCTCAACATGAAGGGAGTTATTTTCTCCGTCCGTGTGGACCGCGAAGAATCCCTTGGTCCCAGCGGCCGCAGTGACGTTGAATTTCTCTTGCAAACTTCAAAGAAAGATCACCCCAAACCACTGGCCAAAATCGCCAGCGGCGGTGAATTGAGCCGGATTCTCTTGGCGTTGAAACGTGTGGTGGGCGCTTCTGACCGGCCGCGCACTTATCTTTTCGACGAAGTTGATACAGGCGTGAGCGGCCCCACCGCGGAAAAAGTCGGCAAAAAGTTAAAAGCCATCGCCAAAGGCCAACAACTCATCTGCATCACCCATCTTCCGCAGGTGGCCAGTTTCGCCGATCAACATTTCCTGATCGAAAAATCCACTCAGCGTGGAAACGTCAAAATGACCGTCCATGAACTGTCCCGCGAAGATCGAGTCCGGGAAATCGCGCGCCTGATTTCCGGCGAGAAAATTTCACCGGCCAGCTTGGAACACGCGCGGCAGCTGATCGCGGAATCGACCTGAAATATTATGTAACATCTTCGCGCGCGATGAGCGTGCTCTGTATCGATTGGCTTAAGAATTTCACTCCGGTTGTCTTCGCGGGCGTGATCGACCACAATGAAGCAAGAACTGGGGTGGCGTTATGGCGAAGGATCAACGCAAGTTTTCGAATTATCTGAAAGTCTCGGGTCTCAGCAAAAGTTATTATCTTCACATGTTCGCCGGCGGCGTCGCCTTTTTAGGAATCGTCATGGTGTATGTTTCCCGACTGCTTAACGAAGTTCAGGCCGTCGTGGCCACCTTGCCGGATCTGGAAATGGTGAACGGCATTCAAGACCGTCTGCTCACAGTGGGAGTTTTATTTTTTCTTTGTTTTACCGCCTTCATGGTTTCAACGGTGTTTTACATGATCGTGCTTGGGCAGCGCGTGGGCGGTCCGGTTTTGGCGATTTGCTCCTACATTCAGGAATTAAAAAAAGGCAATTACGACATTCAGCGAAGCTTAAGGAAAAATGACGAACTCGGCGCCATTATGAAAGAACTCCGGGAACTGGCGGAGATCCTGAAACAAAAAGAACAGACCCACTAACCCTAGCGCCGGCTGATCGAATCGATCAACGCCCTCACCCTCGCTTGTGATCTGAGGTACAACCGATTGGTTAAGACCAGCATGTGAGTGTGATTGGTTTTGGCATTGGTGAAATAGTACGCTTGGAATTCCGTGCCCTTGCCGATCACGCCGTTAATCCGCCGCAGGTCCTTGAATTCGTTTCGGCTGTAGAAGGGTTGCGGCTTTCCTTTAATTGAAACCGAAGCTTGATCGGAAAAGTACTCGCGCAAATAACCCACCGCCCGATCCGGAAGATATTTTCCCTTGGCGGAAAAGAAATAAAAATCATTTTTCCCCGGCTCGCTGGCACCAATCAACACCTTCACCGGTCCATCACTTTCCTCGGCGAAGGCGAAGCCATCGGGAATATTAACGCGTAGCTTGAATTGACCGAAATAATCTTCCGCGACCTTTTTCATCGCTCGGATCAACTCTTCGCGCGGATCCAGACGCCCCACTGACGGCGGAGGTTTCACATTTGGACGAAAAACAATCGCGGCCGGCTTCTTCGGCTTCAAGGCCTCTGGAGTGGTCGGTGCCGTCGCCGGCGCATTCTCCGGGAGAGAGCGATTTACGATTGGCGTCATGTGCGGCAATGTTGAAGGATTAAAAAAGGTGCGGATCGAGAAGATCAACAGGGATAAGCCGATGATAAATACGATTGTCGGTACATGTTTGTTTAACGAATTCATACTGTACTTGATCTCCTTGATAAGAATATCCTAGTGGAGTGATTCAAAGAAGATCTTTTTCCGATTCCGGCTTCAGTTTCACGGGAACACTCATCGCCATCGCGATCGGCGGCTTGATCGCCGTGATGGTCACGACAATCATCAGTGGTGTTATTCGCGGACAGCGCCAAGTCACGGACCGGGATGCGCTGAGTGAGTTCACCTCTTATTTGAAGAGTGTGATTTCATCCGATTCCACGTGCACGGCCGCGTTTCATGGATTGCCCTTTCCCATCGGCGGTAAGGGCGATTTGGAGATCAACACCAGCTATGCCGGTCAAGTGAATGTGGCCATTAAAAAAGGCTTCAAATTCGCTGGCGACTCGATGGAGATCGACGAGCTCACCATTGAGGATCAGACTCCGGAACCGATCGAATTTAAAATTGGTGTGGCGGATTCCTCGGGCCGAGTGAGCGAGCAAACGGTTCGGCGTCATCTCGCCAAGATCAAACTGGTGGTGAAGAACACGTCGGATGACTCACGGTTCAGGCCCAGATTCCTGGAAGTTCCGGTGCTCTACAACACGAAAAGCAAAGCGATCGAAATGTGTAACAACGAAATCAATATCGGCGATGCCTGCCAAGCGATGGGATATCGCTGGGATGTGGGAAGCGTGCCGCCTCAGTGTGTGATGACCAACGCCTGTCTTTATGGTGGAGCCTACACCGCGCGCCGTTTGGGAACCTGCGGGCCCGGCGATATCAATCCCGCGACGGGAGATTGCTCATGTCCCGCCGGATACACACCGGTGTCGGCGGGCGCGGTGAACATCAATACCGTTTGCGTGAAAGGTTGTGATCGCCTCACGTATGATGCTGTAGTGCAATGTTTTCGGTGTCCAGGGACATGATTTTTTCACAACGTGGAAACACCAAAATTCTGGCTCTCGGACTTTTAGCCGTAATGGCCGCGGTCACGGTGGAACTCTGGAATCGCTCGCAGCTGAACTTGAAACGCAGCCGCGATTCCGCGCTGGTTTCCGAATCCGAACTCGTCAGTCACACCATCGCCACGCGGCTTGAGATTCCTGAAACCTGCACCGCCGCCTTAAGCGGTGAAATCATCACTCCGGGACAAGCCGCCGATGTGGCCTTGAAGTATGTCTACGACGATGGCGTGGAAAATAAATTTCTCAGCGCCGGGTTGCCTGTCACACAATCACTCTATCTCTCCGCCTTAAAACTCGAAACCACCGCGGTCCACGACATGCGCACCGAAATCATCGATTCCCACGGCGTCTTGGTGCAGCTTGAACGGTATCCCGCCCATTTGCACCTGGGCTTCGCCAAACCGAACGGAGAAGCGCTGGATACCTCCGGCGATGTGCGCTTTGATGAAGAAGGCCGGCAAAGCTCCGGCATTCCGTTTTATGTCTGGGTGGTCGAGGACACGAAGGAAATCACCGCTTGTTTCGGCCGACAGTCGGCCGCTTCACTCTGTAACGATCTTGGCGGGTATTTCGTTCCGGGCACCGATCCGTATCACATGAGTTGCCGGATGTCCTTACGAACCGTTCGCCGCCAAGCCACAAAGGTCACGCCGGTCGCCAATTGCCGAATCGCCGGTTCGGTCACCGACAAAAAACAGTGCGGAAAAATTTTCGGCGATTCCTTTCTTTCCGATTTGTCCCAACAAGGCCACAGTCGATTCACTCCGGAATTGAAGAACACCTACCTTTGCCAGTTATGCCAATAGCTCTTTCCGCGATTCTCGGTTTTTGCGGCGTCATTTATGAGTTTGTTTTCGCACAAACCTTATCGGTTCTCTTCGGCAATTCGGTTGTCCAGTACGGGCTCACGATCGGGCTTTTTCTTTGTTTCATGGGGTTGGGCGCCCATTTATCCGAGCGTTTTCAATCCCCGCGCGTGATTCTCGGCCGCTGCCAGGTTTGGATCAGCGTGATGGCTCCGCTCGCGGTGATCGGGGTGTGGCTGGCCGCCGCCTTCAATCAAATGCTCATGGCGCGGCTTCTCGCTTATTCCGCGATGATCACGATCGGAATTTTGACCGGAATGGAGTTGCCTTTTTTAATGAAATTGAAATCGCGGGCCAGCGCGGCCATGATCCTCTCCGCCGATTACGCGGGAATGTTGATGGCGTGCTTTCTTTTTCCGCTCCTGCTCCTCCCCTATTTCGGAGTGTTAACCACACTTTTTTCCACCGCATTTTTAAATTCGCTTGTTCGGCTGAGTCTTGGACGCGCGGGTCCGGCCCATTATTTACTCCCTTTGCTCTTGATGACTGGAATTTTCTTAGAACCAGGTTTGCGTGAATGGCTCAGTTATCGCCTTACGCTTTAGCCTTTCTTCTGAGCTTTTGCAGCTTGGGATACCAACAAATCCTGGCGCTGACTTTAAGCGACTCCACGGGTGATTTCGTTTTCAGTCAGGCGCTCACGCTGGGAATTTTTCTAACCGGCATGGGTTTGGGCGGTCTTTGGAGTGACCGCGTTCGTTCCACTTGGACGAACTTGATTTTCATCGAATGGATCTTAAGTCTTATCGGCGCTCTTTCTGTTTTTGCCATCGGCTTGTTCGAAGCGACCGCGTCCTTCGTGGGTTGGACGCCCCTTTTGTACATTCTGGCTGGATCGGTCATCTTGATGATCGGAGCTTTGACCGGCTTTGAACTGCCGCTTCTTCTTCGCTTGGCTCACCGTCATCGTCCCGGTCACCTCTTTTGCGCCAATTATTTGGGGGCCTTCGCCGCCACCGTACTGATTCCGGCGGTTGTGGTGCCCGCCATGGATGTGACGAACACCGCATTGGCTTTGGGATTAATTAATTTTATCGTTTCCTGTTGGCTTTTGATTTTCGATCGCACGCGTTTCGTGGTGACTCTGCATGCTTTTTTTTCTCTCGCGTTGCTTGGAGTCTTTTTGGTCGGTCCGATACTTAACCAAGTTCACCTGCGAATGATTTATTTTCCGGCGAAAATTTCCAGCTCCGCGGATTTCACGGGCGCAGTGAATTTACTGCGCAAGCTGGATTTGCCGTTGCGCGTGCGAAGCGCTTATCAATGGATAGACATTTTACCGCCCGAGTTCAGCTCACTAGTTCAGGGCCGCCAGGATTTTCAGCTTTATTTAGATCGCAAACTCCAGCTCAGCTCCGGTCAATGGCTTCGTTATCACGAAAGCCTGGCGGAAGGCGCGATCAATCTTTTACGAAAAACGCCGGAGCGGGTTTTGATTTTAGGGGGCGGCGATGGACTTCTCGCGCGGGTCCTTCTTCGTCACAACGACATCCGACGCATTGATCTCGTGGAGATCGATCCCCGAATGATCGAACTTGGCCGCAACCAATTTGAGTTGCGAAAGCTGAATGGTGGTTCATTAAGCGATGCCCGGGTTCATGTGCATATCGGCGATGCCGCTCAGTTCGTGCGCGAAGAAGGGCCGAACTATGAATTGATCCTGATCGATTTCCCTTTCCCGGCGACTTACGAGCTCAGCCTGCTTTACACCAAGGAGTTTTATTCCTGGGTTCGAAAGCGGCTGGCCGCCGATGGGATCATTGCGCTGGATTTCCCTTTACCGGATTCAGCGTCCGATCCGCTTCCCCATTTGATTTCGACCTTAAAAGCCGCAGGGTTGGCGAAGCTTTTTGCTTTCGGCACCGAGGATTTTTTTATCGCCGCTTCCACCGATCATGAGTTGAGTTTTGACTATCGAACGCTATTTCCCCGCGTGGATAATCAAACTTTGATGAATCTGATTTCGCGTCAATCCACCCTTGAGCAAATGTCATCCACGCCCGGCAAAGTAAATAGCGTTTTGTTTCCCATCCGGTTTAAGGACAAAGCCGAGGCGGAATGTGAGCCGTCCGATGCCGCTCGTCGGATTCGTCATGGGGAGAATCCGGATTTCCTTCCTTTGTTTCTTCACCGCTTTGATGAGAAGTGGCGCGAATTCGACGATTCTTGGCCGGTGGAGGTCAGACAATATTGGGAAACGGCGATCGAGGTTCCCCGGGATTTCACTGACGATTCTTGGCCCCGTTTTCAGTGGGGATTTGAAGCGCGTTCGGATCGGGATATCGTGACTCCAATTTATCAATGGTTCGATCGAGAGAATCCTGGGGATTTAAGGCGCGCTTGGACGGCGGCCTTTCATATGACACCGGCATTGGCTGATTGGTTTGGTGTGACTTGGGCCGCGGACCTCTCTTTCGCCGAATTTCACCGTTGGGAGAACGGCGGGATTCACGTCCACCGGTATGAAGGCGGGCGGGAAGTCGAGGTCTTGCGTCTTCATCGGGATTTTCAGGATATCAACCGATGGAATGTAAATGCCGAAAATTTAAACGGCCAGATCGTTTGGCGCCAATTCGCTGTTGGCCGCATTCCTCCACCAGTTCATTCCTCGGCCCTGCGGCCGTGGCAAAGTCGTGTTCGCGATGAATTCCTGATTCATCCCCGATCCTATGTCAAAGGACCGGGTTGGGAGCGCATTTTTTATCCCTAAGGCGGACGGTTGCAAAAATCCGGAATGACTTTAGAATGAAAAAACAGGGAGGGGCCGTGACCGCCAAGAGAATTTTCTCAATCACTCTTTGTTTGATCGTGACCGCGTTCCAAGCTCAGGCACGATCACCCATGATTTCGGACACGGAAGTGGTGCAATTGGCCGCTCTGCATGCCAAGGCCGCCACCACGATTGGAAACTTCATCACGGAGGCGGAAGGGCTTTTGCCGGCTTACCGTGAGGAACTGCTCAATATCGCACGTCAACGTAAAGCCGTGGACGCGAAAATGCCTGAGTTCGTGACTCAAAAGAACAAAGTCACGATTCATGTGAACGGCCTTAAGCCGGTTGAGCTGACCGTCAGTACCAAGCCCCGCACCCTGATCAAGTTGGGTGGCGAAAATATTTATTTTGAAAAGAACAGCGCCACCAAAAATGTGGAGCAGATCGAGAGGTTAATAATTAAAAAATTTCTGCTGTCGAGAGGACCGCTCTCGATCCTTTTGCCTGAAGCCCGCGCGCTGCCGGCCGTTGCGCCGGTCGTGGTCGCCGTCGCCGCTTATGTCGGCATCGTCGGTGCCGTGATGACCACTGTGGTGCCCGATTTTTCCCGCGAACAGTGCAAGGCTCAAGGACAACCGGCCGCCTTCTGTTCCTTTTATTCAGACGCTTCCATCATCAAACTCGCCAAGAAAGCGGGCATCATCGACGATTTCAAATGTGGCGAAAAGGGAGATCTAAAGACTGTTAAGGTCAGCTCCATTGTCTACGACGTGAAAACCGATCGCGAAGGCCGCATCGTGGCGGTCAATGCGTCCGCGGGAAGCCCGCTTTGCAATCGAAAAGTCAACAGAGGCCGGATCATTTACCAGAACGACAACTACTGTTCATCCGAACCTGGCGACCTGATCGACACCATCCGCGGCGGTCTGCCCTTCACCCGCATGAGTTCTTGCTGCCAGGACAAGGACTGTTTACTCCAAGTCGCCGCCGCCGGACTGAATTCTGGTTCTGGCGCGGGCGCGACGTCTAACTCGTCGACGACGCGATAGCGCGGCGCCGGTCGTTCTGGCGTGGTGGGTGTGTGCCGCCGGTCGGGCGCGGTGGCCGGGCCTAATTTCGGTTAGGCGAGTTTTGGGCACTCCGTTTTTTTCTTGTTCGGCGATTGGGTCGAAATCTAAGATTGGCGTGGTAGCGCGCGCTTTTTACTCATCTGAAACACTTGTCTAAGACCGAATCACGCCTTGAACGAAACGGGTCGATGATCGAAATTACCCGTTCAGTGCGAACTCGTTTCGCCATTATCCACCATCAGACCAGATGGCGCGCAAGTCCTTTAGAGTCCGCGTTTCTTTTCGTGAAATGAAGCCTTCCGCTTCTAATCGATTCAGATAAACATAGTCGCACACGCTCTTGAACGCCTTCTGCCACCCCCGTACGATTCGCGTGAATGGGCGAAAGAGCCAAAAACGCTCTTCGGCCGCGAGCCCGATGACCGCGCGAACCTGCTGCGCGATGCGCCCGCATAACTCCCGAATATAGGGAGCCCACATTTGAATTCGACTGACTTTGATCAGTAGGTGAAGATGATTCCCGACATTCGCGAACCGGTAAACGGTCACACCATATTTGCGGCTGGCTTCTTTAAGAATTTCGCTCACGATCCCAACTGTTTTCGGCAAGCGCATCCCACTTCGGCTCGCCCTCAAAACAACATGAATCGGAAGCTTCGAATCGAGCGGCCGCTTGGTTTTTGGATTTCCTTTAAGAAGACTTCCGCCAAACTCATTTCGCGGTCTTTGTAACCCGCGCCCAATGAATTCTAGTTGCTTTGCTCGCCGTCTCGCCATGGCCATGCTTTTTATCCACCCATCGCTCCCCAGTCAATCGACAAGTGTCAACTTTTTTTGTTTGTCACAATTCGTCGAAAGCCGCGCGAAGAATTTTTTCGTGAGGATTTCCCTTGCGACTTTTCATGTCGCACTCAGATTTTGGAATGAGAAGATTTGGCGAATTACAATGTCGAACAAAATGCGAAAAATATACGAATAAAGCTCTTAAACATTGAACGACGGCACACCCTATCTGCGCCCCATCTCTTTCGCGCAGATGAGTTTTCACCAACAAGAAACTCCGTCGCTCCCCAACAGATGCTCATATAAAAACGCCATCCGTCGCCCTCACAACCGATTCTCATACGAAAACGCCATCCATCGCTCCCGCTCTCAAGTGCGCACCGTTCGGAGGAACTCATTGCAATAGCCAAAAGGTTTTCAGTTCAGGTGTCTCACAAAAATACTTCGTCTGATCAATGTGAATCATTCATGCACTCACCCATCGCTCCCGTTTTCAAAGGGGCTCATCTCAATAAAGACGAAGAGGTTTTCAGTTCAGCTGTCTCACAAAAAGAATTCGTCTGATCGATGTGAATCATTCATGCACTCACCCATCGCTCCCAAGCGGACGGACAGGTCGTGACAGAGCACAATTTTAGAAACGCTTTTCCTCGGAATCCCATGAGCGGGTGTAGCCTTGATTTATAATCGTCAGAAAGGAATCTGCCGTTCAACCTCTCACATGGGCGCGACCGAAACCACAAAGGAAAATCAAGGAGCCTCTCGACTGAACCTGACGCCCGCGAACCCAAAGCTACGCCCAATGTGACTGTGAAGAAAGGGCGATCACACTAGCAGAAACGCGAAAGACTGAGTCGCAAAAAAACCAAAGTTCGTCCCACAAACCCGAACGCGAGGCCCGCGAATTCAATCGGTCAAAAACTGAGCGACGGGGACAAGGGCTTCCGAGGTTGGGGTCAGGTCCAGGACCAGTGGTTCCTTGAGCCAGGTGCCGAGGTTGAAGGCGCGGACGGTGCGGCCTTCGCGGTCCAAGGTGAGATCGTCGGCCACATGGACATGGCCGCAGACCAAGACGTCGAAGGACTTCTCAGCGAAAGCGGAATCGATGTGGCGGAGGAACTTCGCCCGCACCTCCGATTCGGAAATGACCTTCACCTGCGAGGTGTAATCGCGACTCAAGCGGCTGGCGCGTTCGCCGATCCAGCGAACGGCGGCGTTGGGCAGATTGCGGCCCAAGCCACGGAGCGCCGGAGTTCGCAACAGCCAACGCAGAAACAAATAACCTTTGTCATCGGGATCCATTTGATCACCGTGCTCCACCCGCACGGTCCGCCCCAGTAAATCAAAGTAGGCCGGCCCTTCAAAAACTTTGAGACGCAAACGCTCCTGCCAGAACGGGCGAAGATCCAAATCGTGATTGCCTTCGAAGTAGTAAATATCCACGCCGGAATCAATCAAGGCGCGGATTCGGGAAATAATCTCGTCATAGGCGCTGACGAAGTAATCCCGGTCGGCGACCCAAAGATCGAAAATGTCACCCACAAGGAATAAATGTTCCGGACGCAAACGCGCGCATCGCTCCAGGAAGCGCGCGAAAAGTTCGCATTTCGGATCCTTGTGGGACCGGATATGAAGATCAGAAATGAAAAGGGCTCGACTCACAGAGCCCTAGTCTTACTCTATTCCTTCGGTTTGATCAGCACCTAAACCACGCTTGCGACGCAAGTAGGAAGGAACCTCTAGCGCGTCCGCTTCAAACGGTGAGCGCGCGGGTTCCGGCGAAAGACGCGGCGGCATAGCGTCGTCCATGTTCATGGTGAGCTGTTCGGGTTGAGAGGCTTCGCGCTGGGCTTGGCTTTCGCGATAGGCCCTAGCTTTAGCCAGTAAAACATCGCGAGGCAGCAACCCTTTATCCTTGGGTTCGTTTTTCAACGCGAACTGGGGCTTGGGCGCCTCGGCCGGCGCGCTTTCCGCCGGTGTGTCGGCCGGCGCACCGTCCATCGCCGGTGATTCCACACTCAGGCTGATGGTTTCAAACGACTGAGCGTTCAGCTCCTGAGTGAGTCTATGCGTGTCCGCCATGTGGGCGGACTTGGAAACCGTGGTACCAAAACCAGTGGCGATAACCGTAACGCTGACGTTGTCGGCCATTTTCTCGTCGATGACCGCGCCGAAAATGATTTCGGCATCCGGGTGAGCGGCTTCGGTGATGAGAGTGGACGCCTCGTTGACTTCCCAAAGCGTAAGATCGGGGCCGCCGGTCACATTGATAATGATGCCGGTCGCGCCGTCGATGCAGATGTTCTCAAGCAGCGGCGAAGAAATCGCGGCGGTCGCGGCTTCGATCGCGCGGTTCTCGCCGTTCGCCAGACCCGAACCCATAATGGCCATACCTTTGGCGGCCATGACCGTGCGGATGTCGGCGAAGTCCAAGTTGATCAAACCGCGGATGTTGATCAAATCCGAAATTCCCTTCACCGCATGGAGAAGAACCTGGTCGGCGCGGCGGAACGTCTCAAGAAGCGGAGTGCGTTCGCTGGCCACGGTGAGAAGTTTTTGGTTCGGAATGCAGATCAAAGTATCGACGTTCTCCTGAAGTTCTTTGATCCCTTCGTCGGCTTGCTTTTTACGCTTTTTACCTTCGAAGATGAAGGGCTTGGTCACCACACCGATCGTGAGCGCGCCCAATTCTTTGGCGATCTTCGCCACGACGGGAGCGCCACCGGTTCCCGTACCACCGCCCATACCGGCCGTGACGAAAACCATGTCCGAACCTTCGAGAGCCGCCACAATGTCGTTGTAGGATTCGATGGCGGCACGCCGACCGATCTCCGGATTGGCGCCGGCACCCAAGCCTTTGGTTAAATCACGGCCGAGTTGAATCTTGCCTTCCGCTTTGTTGGCCGCAAGCGCCTGCTTGTCCGTGTTGGCCACCACGAATTGAACGCCGGTTAAACCGCCTTCGATCATGGTTTGAACGGCATTTCCACCACCACCGCCGATTCCGATCACCTTGATATTGGCTCCGTAATTGGCGTTCTCTTCGAGTTCGAACATATCTCCCCCTTAAATCCCCAAAAGATTCTTCATTCGTTGAGTCCAGTCGCTGGCCTTCTGATCCAGATGTCCCTTGGCGTCCTTATCTTGCGTGGAAAGCCCATAGACCATGGCGCCGACAACGGTCGAACACGACGGCTGCCGAACCACATCCACCAGGCCGCCCACTTTTTCGGGCCAGCCACGCCGAACCGGTACATCCAATACGAAATCACCCATCTCCACCAAACCGTGGAGCAACGATCCACCGCCGGTGAGCACCACACCTGATCCGAGTTTTCCCAGCAGACCTGTTTCCACCAGCGCGGCATGAATGAGCTCAAGCGTTTCTTCCGCCCGGGCTTCCAGAATTTCGCAAAGATCCCGCCGCATCAATGTTCGTGGTTTACGTCCGCCCACGCTTTCCACTTCGATGGCTTCGTCCTCATTCACCATTTCCGGAAGGGCGCAACCGTATTTGCGCTTCAAAGTGTCCGCATAGCTTTGCGTGGTCTTCAAACCGATCGCCACGTCATGGGTGAAATTGTTTCCGCCCACCGGAAGCAATCCGGTGTGAATGACGCTGCCGTGGTGGAATGTGATCATGTCACAGGTTCCGCCGCCGATATCGACCACACATGTGCCGAGATTCTTCTCGTCAGCGCTCAACACCGCCAGCGCGGACGCCAAAGGCTGCAACACCAGCCCTTCAACTTTCAAACCGGCTCTTTGGGCACACTTGATGGCGTTTTGAATCACCGAAGTGGAGCCGGTCACGATGAATACGCTGGCTTCGAGCCTTACGCCCGCCATGCCAATCGGATCGAATATGCCGAGTTGCCCGTCGATCTTAAAATCCTGAGGCAACACATGAAGCACTTGACGATCTTGCGGGATGGCCACGGCCTTCGCCGCTTCGATCACGCGGTCCACGTCTTCCTGCTGAACCTCTTTGTTGCGGATCGCGACCATTCCGCTCGACGAAAAACTTTGAATGTGCTGACCACCTACCGGGAGCCACACGCCCTCGACCCGCACACCCGCCATGAGTTCAGCTTCGTCTTTGGCTTTTTTGATGGCGTCGGTGACGGAATCTATATTGACGACGACTCCATGTCGCATTCCCACGTTGGGAGCGTTGCCCACGCCGATGATGTCTAATTGTCCATTATCGAATCGGCCGATCGCACAGCACACTTTGGTCGTGCCGATATCCAGACTTGCGATCATTCGCGTTTGTTTGGCGTCCTTTGCCATCCGCATAACCCTCAAGGAGCACTTCCTTGGTCTCCCTGATTTTAGGCTAGGGACTGTTACGCACTCTGACAACAACTTTCTTAGAGAAGCGCGCGTCGATGACGCGACCTTTAATGCTCTGACTCTCCAGATAGGACAAGACTTTCTGTACGCGCGAAATCTTTGGACCAAAGTCCGAGTCACCGAATTTCAACTCCGATCGCGCCCCGCTGATGAAAACCTTGAAACCTTCCTTGGGTGAATAAACGATTTCCGAAACATCTTTTTTGGTGAAACTGCCTTCCGTCGGAACCAAAGACAGTAATTCGATCGCGAGTTCGCGAAGTCCCAGTTCATCTTTGAAAGCGTCACCGCGAAGAACCGGCAAATCCGGCGCATCCGCCACGGCCACGGCCGGCAAAAGGGCGCCGTCGGTCGCCACCGGATAAATTCGGCCGTCGCGCGCGAGGTACGCCAGCACCGGCGTGTGCGGCTCGATTTTAATTCGCACCTGCGAGGGAAATTCGCGGAAAATCTCAACACTCTTCACCCGTTTGTCGCGACTGACCAGCTCATGTAATTTTTTAAGCGGCAAATCCCAAAAATATTCTCCCTGATAAGCGGCGAGCTGCGCGCGTAAGGAAGTCGATATCCGTTGAAACAAAACCTCTTCCTGAGAATCTTCCGCCAGTTCAATGACGAAATTTTCAACCTTAACCCATCTGGGATTCCGCTGGATGACGAAAGCGCCAAGGCCCGCCACCAAAAACAGAATTACGAGTGTCCAACGCATTTCACATAAAGTTTACGTGAAGGTTCACGCGGTTAAAAGCGCTTTTCCCATTGCAGGATGACCTTGCCACTATCCGGCTTAACTTCGGTCGCGGGATTCCACGTGGCGGTTAAGACCCAGCTCTTGGTCACCCGCTTGCGAACTTCCAGATGGGCGGCTTCTTCCCAGTCGGTGCCGACGGAAGCGGTGGTCCCCGACGCCAATTGCACGGTGGCGGTGTAAACCTTGGTCGTCGGATTATAGGAAAAACTCTGAATGGGCGTGCTGGCGAAAACCCAAAGACCGATCAAGCCGATGGCGCGATCGGCGACCGCGGCGTCGAAATTGCCAACGGTCTCCCGATCCGCCGGAGACAGCTTATCCGTTGTTCGCCCGTAAAGCAGAACCGAAATAATATCCGCGCGCGACAGATCCGGCTCGCTGGCCAATTTGATCATTGGTTGACGAAGAGTTCCGCTGACCACCATGGTGATTTTGTATTGCGCCTGTTCCATGTGAAGTCGGCCATCAACCACGTAATCGGCATTCTGCCGGTCATCCAAAACCACCCGCAGCTGATCCACATGAACAGTTCGATGGAAGTACTCCAGCACAAAGGGTTCCAAACTGATGGTCCCGCCTGTATCGCCGGTCCAATTGCGACTCACATCCATGGTCATGGGAATATGTGGACGCGCGAGAGGCGAGCGCAAGCGAATCGCGCCCGGCCGGGTGGTCTTGATGCCATAAACGATTCTCAGTTTGGTGCCTGCCTGCTGGCCTTCATCCGGCTTGGTGACGATCCGCTCGTCTTTGGTCAGCTTCGGCAACCCTTGAATGGGATCAAAAGGCGGCAGATCGATGATGAAATCGTTCACCACTAATGTCGCCAGAAGGTCCATGGTTTTGAAATCCGGCGACACGGTCATGGTGGATTTGATTTGTACATTGACCTTTTGATCCTGCGACTTCAGATCCACCCCGATATCCATGGGAACCACAAAACCTCGCGAATTTTGATCGATGCTGGCTTTCACACTGGCCGAAACGGTTCCATCAAGCCGATCAAAGGGTGCCGGCACCATGATCTTACGGGATTCAAGAATCGGTGTGATTTTCTGAAAGCTTTTAACCCGCAAGTCACCGTCGATTGAATACAGATGCTTGTAGGCTCCGCTCGTCGCATGAATGGCCTGATAATTCCCGTTCAACTTCAACGTCAGCAACGGATTATCCAGAGGATCAAACTGGATTTTAAAATCCGCCACCGCTTTCTCAGTGGACGGGACATTCACCAGATTATTCACAAAAATCGATCCGTTGAGGTTAAACCCGATCACGTCGGGCAGTTGGCACTCGCAATGCCTTTCGAGGTCCTTTTTGGTTTTCGCATCCAATCCGGCGAGCGAGGCTTTACCGTTCAATTTTACAGTGCCTTGAGTTCGCTCGAACAAACTTCCATCGACGAGCGGAACATGAATCGAACCATTCACATCCCGAACAAAGGGGATAACGGATGAGAGCTGATTCGCGTCGCCTTTGATCTCGGCGCGAAATTCCGCCTTGTTCAACTTGATATCCGCCTCATATCGGACGGTGGAACGCTCATAGCGTCCGCTTCCTTTCACTTGCGCAGTGAAATGATCCGCGGGCGCTGAGATGGTTCCGGACATTTGATTCAGCCATTTCGTGTCTTTCATCTCGCCTTCGAACCACATGATGGGTTCCGTTTGCCCAATAAGGTCAAAACGGGATCTGGCCTTGAATACCGCTTCCCCACTCGGCAGTTTGAAAGTCAAATTCCAGTCCATTCCAGTTGGGTCCGTCGCGCTCGGCTTTTGCAAACTTAATGTGGCGGTGATCACATCCGGCGTTTTGATTTGCCAATCGGTCAAATCGATTTTGGCCTTATCCATTCGCACACGATGGGTGAGCGCCACCAAACGTTGGCGCCAGTGTTCCGCCACTTGAAAAAGACTTTGTTTGGCCGCCTCACCATCCGGTCCGGCCACGTTCACCTGGCCGTTTCCGCTCAATTCGAAAGTTTCAAGGTGCAATGAGGTCCGCGGGCGAAAGAGAAAAAGCCGACCGGCGGTTTGTAAATTCACTTTAATCGCGATTTGCGGTTCAGTTCGCGAAACTTCAAACCCGACCATGGACCACTCGACCCGCCACTCAGTCCACGAAATACGGCGCAACACGAAGTCCGCCGATTCCCACTTGGTTTCGGTGTTTTCCGGCAACACGCGGTGTTTAACGATGTTCCAAACCTTCGCGGGATTTTGAATTCCCCAATAGAGAAGTCCACCCGCCAGAACCATGAGCGAAAAGAGCGCGGCCGCTATCCATGCGAGAAGGCGCATTGGTCAAAACTCCTGTCCGAAACTAAAAAAATACACCCATTCCTTTGGATACGCCAAGGTTGTCTCATCAATGTTTTCAATTTCGCCTTTCGCGGCGGAGAATCGAATCGTGCCAATGGGCGAAGCCCAGCGAACCCCGCCACCCCACGAGAGATAAACCGGTGGATCCAACGTGAACCGGCGAGCGCCCAATTGGGCGACGTCAAAGAGCGCGAACGGTTGAAGGTGAAAGGGAAATTCCTCAACAAGGCGGAGTTCGAAACCCGCATAAGCACCGGTTAAAAAACCGATTTCACCATTGTTCAAGCGTTGCCTCGAAAATCCGCGTAAATTTTGATCACCACCCCAAAATATACGATAATCCAGAGGCAATAATTCCTGATCCGAGCGGAGATCGACGGGATTGGCGTTCACTCCGATCGCATGAGCGCGGCTGGCGAGCACGAAAAGCGGCGGCGCGAATCCACCCATATTCCAAAGATGCTTTAACTTCACATCGAAGCGATCAACGTTGAGTTTGGAACCTAAACGATCCCTTTGTCCGCGATATTCCAAGCGGCCGGTCCAGCCTTCATATTGTTCCCTCAGATTAAACTCATAAACATGACTCATGGCCGAGAGCGCGGCTTCCCAACTCACGAACGAAGCTTCTTCCGGACCAATACCTTTAACCGTATTGACGAAGTTCAATGTGGGACCGCCACGCAGATGAAACCGTGAATCCCAAGCGTCCCAATATCGCCCGAGATCGACTCCGGTTCTGGCTTGCGTGACTTCAAATTCCCGCTCCGATTCGCGGCCGGCACTGAATCGAGGGCCCCAGAAAAGGGTCGGCCAGTTCTTGAACGAATAAAGCTCCGAGCCCACGGCCAAATTCTGAATCCGCGGCGAAACATGCGCGCCGATATGGATCGAGGACGCCATCGCGTCCAAACGGGCGTTGCGATAGCCCACATCCAAGAAGGGAAATTCCTCGGTCGAGGCGCCGATCCCGAACGTCACCAATCGCGGCTTACCGACCGATGTCCGTAGGCGCAAATTCACATGATCGCCTTCACAAACGGGTGTCACGTGCGCCGTTTCGAACAATCCATCGTTGAATAGACGATTCATGGTCAACTGGCTTTTGCGATAATCGTAAACTTCACCGGTACGAAACGCCTGATACCGTTGTAAAATCCGAGGATCCAAGCCATCCCGCCCGTCCCAATCGATTCTTCGTATGCGAGCCCGGGGGCCCGCCTTGACATTCACCACCACGTGCTGATTCCAAGCCTGAGCGCGAACTTCGACCTTGGCGCAAGGATAACCGGCGGATTGCAAGCTGGTTTCAACCCATTGCTGAATCTCATTCAGTTTGTTGGAACTCATCGGGTGCCCGATCACGTGCCGACGAGTTTGAGTCGAAATCACTTCCACATCCGAGTTGATATGGAATGAACGAATGCGAAGCCGTGGCCCTGGCCAAACCCAAAGCTCATCGCCGTGTCTTTCGAATCTCGGATGCGGATAGCCTTCGTTCTGCAGAAAGACCCGCAAATGGTATTCGGCTTGGGTGAAGGGAACGCTTTTCCACGCTTCACCGCCCTTTGGACTTCCGCAAATCAGTATTTTTTCATTGGCGCTCAGTGAAAGCGAGCCTTCTTTGAGAATAACGTTGCCGCATATCCGCTGATCCGCCCAAGCCGATCCCGAAAATAAGAGCGCCAGCAGAAAAAAAGCGGTCACCATCGGCCTAAATATCGCACTTCGGTTTCGAGGTTCACGCCGAAGCGCTTGCTCACTTCCTCTTGTACATGATGAATGATGCGATCAACGTCCGCCGCTGTCGCATGTCCAAGATTGATGATGAAGTTCGCATGCTTGGTCGAAATCTCAGCGCCTCCCACGCGATATCCTTTCAATCCGGCCTTTTCAATTAGCGCGCCAGCTTTATGCCCTTCCGGATTCTTGAACGTGCTTCCGCAACTCGGCCATTCCAAAGGCTGTCTTCCCCGGCGGTTCTTCGTCGCTTCGGTCACTTTTCGAGGAATCGTGTCATCAGGCTCATTCGGCCACGCCAGGCCCGCACGTACAATAATGCCAGGCTCCCAGCCTTTCGAATGCCGATAATGCCACTGCAGCTCATCTTTCTGAAACCGTTGAACCGTGCCGTCGGGAATCTTCACGCACTCCACCCACTCCACAATTTCAACAAATTCCCTGGGTTTTATATTTTCACCCACGCCGGCGTTCATCACCACGCCGCCACCCACATCACCGGGCAAACCGCACAAGAACAAAGCTGGAGCCATTTTCTTTCTCAGAAAAATTTTCGTGAGTTCGGATTTCGGGCTTCCCGCGAGCGCGTCGACTCGAACTGATTCGGCGTCTTCGGAAACATTCACGCCGACCAGCTTCCTTAAACAAATCACCAATCCCGCGATACCCTTATCGCTGATCAAAACGTTCGTCCCGCCGCCCAGAACCGTGATCGGCAGATTTTTCTCGTGAGCGTAGCGAACCGCTTGCTGAACCTCTTCGATGGATTGGGGCAGGCAGAAAAGATCCGCCGGACCGCCGATTTTCCACCATGAGTATTCCTTTAATGAAACTTGCTCGAGAAAATCCACTTCAACTCTTCACGAAAGATTCAATGAATTGTTCACCCAAGCGGGAGATATCACCCGCCCCCAAGGTCAATAACAGATCACCGGATTTAAGTTCCCGTTTCACCGCCTCCAAGCGCGGGTCCTCGTTGCGTTTCAGAAGCCGGCAATCCGGATGGTCGATTTGCGCGCTCAATGTTTCGCTATTGATTCCCTCGATCGGCTCTTCACCGGCCGGATAAAGATCCAACAGGAAAAGGACATCCGTATCTTTGAAACAACTCAAGAATTCATCCCAGCAAAGCTTGGTGCGTGAATAACGGTGCGGCTGAAACACCGTCACCAGACGCCGATGGGGAAATTTCTCTTTGAATCCCGCCAATACGGCTCGAATTTCGGTTGGATGATGTCCGTAATCATCGAAGAAATCGATACCGCGGACCGTGGCTTTGTGCTGAAAACGCCGGTCCACGCCTTGGAAGTTGGAAATCGCCGCCGCGGCCGTCACCATCGGAATTCCCGCCTCTTGCGCCGCTAAACACGCGGCCAACGCGTTGAGCGCGTTATGCGTTCCCGGCATGGACGGCGCGAGATCCACCACATGTTTTCCATGGCGTGTGACCCGCCATTGTCCGTTCTGGCGTTCAAGAAGGTAATCATTCCCCGGCTGCGTGCCGTAAGAAATCCATTTCTTCCCGAACTTCGAGAAAAGCTCCCTGGTCTTCGGGTCGTCACCGCAGACAATCAGAGTTCCGTAAAAAGGAATGCGTGAAGCGAAGTCAAAAAAGGCGTTCTGCAAATTTGGGAATGTCTTGTAGTGATCGAGATGATCATTATCGATGTTGGTGATGATCACGATTTCCGGACTGAGATGAGTGAAGCTGCCGTCGCTCTCATCCGCTTCCGCGATCAACCACTCCCCTTGCCCAAGTTGCGCCGTGGACTTGATCACATCCAAGCGCCCGCCGACGATGATGGTGGGATCCATTTGGGCGGCCAAAAACACCGAGGCCGTCAGACTTGTGGTGGTGGTTTTGCCATGGGTGCCGGCGATGGCAATCCCGCGTTTCAAGCTCATGATTTGCGCCAACGCTTCGGCCCGACGAATCAGCGGGATCCCGGCGGCTTTCGCGGCCATGTATTCCACATTGCTTTCTTTGACCGCGCTGGAATAAACCACCACATCGCAATCGCCGATGTTTTCCGGCTTATGTCCATGGGCGACCGGAATGCCCAACTGCCTGAGCCTTACGGTTTGCGCGTTCTCACCCGCATCACTCCCAGTCACTCGGGCCCCCAGGTTGCGCAGAAGTTCCGCCAAACCGCACATGCCGATCCCGCCGATCCCGATGAAATGAATTTTGGCTTTAGCTAACCGCATGCGCACTCACCCTTTCCAAGAATTGCCGCGCCAAATTCTCCGCCGCCGCCGGTTGATGAAATTCGCGGGCCCGTTCGGCCATCATCGCCAAGCGGCTCGCATCGGATCGCAACCCACTTATGGTTTCCCGCAGCCGCTCGGGCGTCAGATCCTTCTGCAGAATCACCACGGCGGCGCCTTTCTGCGCGAAGGTTTCGGCATTTTTACGCTGGTGATCGTCGGAGGCAAAGGGAAAAGGAATTAAAATCGACGGTTTGCCACAAGCCGCGAGTTCAGAGAGAGTTCCTGTGCCCGAGCGACAGATCACCAAGTCGGCTTTGGCGTACTGCTCCGCCATGTCATAGAGATATTCGTGGATTTCCACCGGCCATCGCTCACGATCCGATCCATAAAGCTGCGTGACCCTGGCGAAATCGGCGGCACCCGTTTGATGAACGAAGTGGTAATCATTCAGCCAATCACCACCGCTTTTGATCATCTCCGCCACCGCGGTGTTCACTCCTCGCGCGCCTTGGCTTCCGCCGAACACGAGAACACGAAAGCGCTGATTTGAGTTTTGAACCGCGCGACCAGCATGTTCGATCACCGAGCGCACCGGCATTCCGGCCGAATGAGTTTGGCGCGTGCGCAGGTATTTCTCAGCTTCGCGAAAAACAACCCACGCTTCATCGACGAAGCGGGAAAGCCACCGGTTGGCCAATCCCGGCATCGCGTTCGGCTCCCAAATCGCGGTTCGATATTTGAGCAGGGAAGCGACCAACAACAACGGCCCCGAGGCGTGTCCCCCCACACCGAGAACCAGACCGGGAGAAAACCGGCGCAAAAGGCGCCAACTGCGAATGAACGCGAATGGAAGTTGAAACAAAGTTCGAATCCGCTCGCCCAAGCCGACGTTCGCATTCAACCTTCCCACCGGAAGATGATGAACTTTGTAACCCGCGGCGGGCACGAGCTTGTTTTCCAAACCATGGGCGGTGCCGACGAACTCGACCACCGCGTCCGGCCGGATTTTTTTAATCGCATCGGCCACGGCTAACGCGGGATAAATATGCCCGCCTGTCCCACCGGCGGCGATGAGAATTCTCACATTCATCTAATCAATCTCTCGTTCACGGAACGTCAGCGGCTGCCCACTCGCTCTCTCCAGATTCAAGATCCAACCCAACATCAAACCGGTGGCGAGCAGCGAACTCCCGCCATAACTTAAAAGCGGTAGAGTCAACCCTTTGGTCGGTAACAGTCCCAGCGCCACTCCCACATTGATGAACACCGAAATCACCAAAAGCAGTGAAAACGAAAGCACGAGCGCGCGCTCTTTATGCCGCTTGAATTGAAGCGCGATTTGAAACCCGCGGAACACCAAAAATCCATACACCATCAACAAAATAAAAAAGCCGACGAATCCCATCTCTTCACCAAGAACCGCCAAGGTGAAATCCGTGTGCGCCTCGGGCAGAAAAAAAAGTTTTCCCTGGCCCTGCCCCAAGCCCACGCCGGTGAGACCGCCCGAGTAAAAGCTCACCAAACTTTGAATGACTTGAAATCCTTTTTCCGAAGGGTCGGCCCACGGATTCAAAAACGCTTCGATCCGCGAGCGCCGATACGGTGAAGTGAGAATCATGATGGCCAACGCCGGCAGAGTCACGGCGAGTCCGGCCAAAATCCAGCGCCAGCGCAGTCCAAAAGCGATGAACAAACAACCCACGAGCAATAACACGATGACGAAACTGCCGAAGTCGGGCTGCAAATAAAGCAAAAGCATCGGCGACAACACCAAAGCCAACCGCGTCCACCAGGCACGATCCATTTGCCCGCGCGAAAACGCGCCCATCAAAGGGGCCAAGGCGAATGGATACGTCACTCGCAAAAGTTCTCCGGGCTCAAACCGATAACCGAAGGGAAGCATCAACCAGCGGCTCGCTCCGCCGGCTTTGACGCCCAAGCCGGGAATGAAAGTTCCGATCACGCAAAGTAAGGCGAGGAACCAACAGACAAGGCCGAATCTTTCCGAAATCCGCCACGGCAAATAGCAGCTGGTGAACAAAGCCACGATGGCGAGAAAGGCGAAAAGCACTTGCTTGCGGAAAAAATAAAGGCCGTCGCCATAGGTTTCCGTGGCGAAGATGTAGCTGGAACTATAGACCTGAACCAGCCCGAGCCCGATTAAAAAGAACACCGCCAGCAGTATTCCGCGATCCAACCGCATTCTTTAAAGGGTAGGGTCAGCGCCCCATTTTGTCCACCCTAAGTGCTCTAAATCATTAGGAAAGCCAAAAATTGTCGGTCCCTGTCAACGGTCCAGGTGGAAAATCACGGCGATTCCCACAAGTTACGCCGATTTTTCCGCGTGGAGACCGTTTATTTATCTTAAAAAACCTAGTCGTTTTAAATGTTTAAAAGAAATTCAGGGAACGGTGGCACTACCCCTGCAGAATAACCGCGAGGGAAATTCTATGCGCATAAAATTAGGCCCCATCGGTCCCGCCATATTTGTTCTTTTGTTCGCCAGCCCGCTGGCTTGCACCAAATTGTTTAAAGAGCGAGCCGCCGAAACACCACCCCCGGTCGAAGAGGCCGTCGATAAAAGCTTTTTCGTGAATCCTGATGGGAAACCGAAAACGTTTTTATGCGCGTGGGCTCCGGAAATCGGTCAGGGTCTTTACGGCGAAATGGCGATGACGGCTCTGGTGAACGCGGCCCTCCATTGCAACGTCGAATTTGAAATCACCGAGAACTATCTGATCGCCCGAAGAATTCACCCTTCGTTTTATGACGATCGCAGCCGCTGGGCTGAAATTTTAAAAATCCCCATCACGAAGCACTTCTACTACGAGCGCCAAAAAGATGAACATGGTCGCGACACCAACACCTGGATCGAGAATGATCAACGCAGCCACTGGTCCGCGCGCCCGAAAATGAAGCTGGATCTGATGAACATGTCGGTTCACAACTTTTATCCGCTTGGCACGCATGTAAGTTCTTCGGTTTCGGAAATAGAGTGGGACTTCGAGCGCAACTTTTTGGGCTTCACGACCCATATGGTTTCGGAAATGAAAGGGACCGACGGTGAACTTCAAGGTAAGTTCCGGGTGAACTTCCTCGCTTTTGATCATGATCCCAACTTTAAAAAGATCCCTTACCACCAGGAAAATGCGCGCTTCATGAACGTGCTTCACGTCATGGGTCGCAAAGTCGAGGGCATCGAGCCCGAACTTTACGCCGCCCGCTGGGATTTGACCAAGACTCACACCATTTACCTTAACGGCGTGCCGACCGAACATGAAGCCACGGTGAAAGCGGCCTTTGAAAAGTGGAACGAAACTTTGAGAAAAATCGGAGCCATTCCCAAAGATCATGTGGCGTTTCAACCGGTGGTGAAAAATCTGAAGCATCCGTTTGACTTGCGCTATCCTTCGTTCAATTGGATCAGTGACCGCCGGCTTTCCATCTATTCGCCGCTCGGAATCGGAATGGCTCACGCCGATGTTCGTAACGGAAAAATCCTCTGGGGCAGCGTGAATATTTACGGCGGCATGATTGAAGATTACATCAACCGCTACACGCCTCTGGAGTCAGGTCTTTCCGGCTTCGCCAAGACGGCGGAGCGCGCGGACGATGCGATTTCTCCGATCGGCGTGATCGCCGGCTTCCTGCCGAAGACGTTCTCGGTGGCGGACAACTTCACCAAGATCGATTTCAGCACGCGTCCCGCCCTCATGAACAATCTCATGACGGAATATCAAAGTTTCTTACGCAGCGAGATTCAGCGACTGTCGTCGAACCCGACCGCATTGGCTCGCGTTCAAGTTGAAGCTTTGAACGAGCAGTTGAAAAACATCCAGTCGCAAAATCCCGCACTGGGGATGATCTTGAACGACTTGATCGGCCAAGCCACCGCCGAGACGACAACCGTTAGAAACTATTTCGCCTCCCGCAAGCTGATCGATCACTTCGGCTCTTCCCTGCTCAGACATGCGGCGGTCGATGGGCACGCCTCGGAACAAAAACCGAATTTGGCGAAGTTGATGTCCAAAATAAAAGAACCCTCTTCCTCCTTCTTCATCGAAGAGGGCCTGACCGTGGCCAACAAGTCGGGCTCCTGGATGAACTCCCCGGCCCGTAAAACCCGGCCGCTTCCCGAATTGCTCGATAGCGTGGTCATGGATTTGAGTCTCCATGAAATCGGTCACTTCCTGGGACTTGGACACCAGTTCAAAGAAAACATCGTCCCCGAAGAAGGCACGGTTCCCTCGCGTTTCGTGAAGGAACTGAGCGAGAAGGCTACGGCCCAGAATGAATTCACCAACTACACCTCGGTGATGGGTTATCGGAGCGGTCGCGTGGAAATGATGATCCCCGCCAAGGATTTGAACCCCGGCCCCCATGACGAACTTGTGCTTCGCTACATATATAAAGGAGAGTACGCCACTTACGATCGTGAAGCGGATGACTTCGTTTTCGCCCGAGTTCCGGTGAGCGGAAAGATTCCCACGATGTCGCAACTTCGCCTTCAGTCCGGCCAAGTGAAGAATCTGCCGACCGCCTACTTCCCCGCTTGTAACGACTACGAGGCGAGCTTGGGCGCGGATCCCTTCTGTAACCGCTGGGATCGTGGCTCTAAGGCCGAGGACATCGTGCGGTCGTACTTCGAACTGGTCAGCGACAATCTGCTCTCGAACCTTTACTCCATGGTCGGTGGCGGGGCGAACTCTTTTGAAGCGGAAGGCCGTCTGTGGCTCTCTTCGCTCGATACGTTCACCCGCGTCCGGTTGTTTTACGATGAAATGCGCCGGCGCCTGCGCAGCGATCCGCAATTGAAACCGCTTTGGAACCGCTTGCGCATGGACAAAGACGCGCTGATGGAATTCGAACAAGCTTGTTTCAATCCCGAGCGGATCAAAAAAGGCAGTGTTTTACAGGAAATCTTCGCCGTTAAAGGGATGATCGATCTTTGCCGCGCCAACCGCGTGGCTCTTGAGGAGTTCCGCTTCTTCCTGAATCTGCCCGATGCCGATTACACGAAGATCGATCATAACAAACGTTATGTCAGCGGCGGCTATCTCGAAGGTGATGCGGACCGCAACTGGGGACACATCTTCGGCAGCTGGTATCAGATGTCCAACCTGCCGTTTAAAATTTCCGCGCTCTTCAACCTGACTTTCCCGCAACCGTTCTTGATGCTGGGACGCGGATTCTTCCCCAATCCTTATTACGATCATGAGGAAAACCGTTTCCTCTATCGCA
This sequence comes from Bdellovibrionales bacterium, assembly GCA_041690295.1. Classification (GTDB taxonomy): domain Bacteria; phylum Bdellovibrionota; class Bdellovibrionia; order Bdellovibrionales; family UBA1609; genus JALHOQ01. Next base: position 59,159 of record JAWLHR010000002.1, on the reverse strand, counting down.
CGCTTTATCCGCGCACTTACACCAAGATCATTTCGGACGCCGTTCAGCAGAACATGCGGTTCGCCGCCACGGGCTTGAACGACACCACGAATATCGGACGCACGCTTCTCATGACCGGTGGTTTCATGGGACTGAGCCGTTGGGGAACCAACGACGCCGCAAAGCTGCCTCGTGAGTTCAATGATCTTTTGAACAGCCAGACCGAATTCCAATTGAGCATTGTGGCGGTTTTGATCAAGCCGACCAAACCGGACGCCAATTCCAATGTGAAAGCGGATCATTACAAGAAGTTCACCGCCACGGTTTTCGATTTCGTGACCGGTCAAAGCGCCACGGCCCGGGATGTTTACATTTTACCGAAAGGTGAAGTTTTCGTCTGGGCCAACGGCATGTTCCTCTATCCCGTCACCAAACTCCGTTTCTACTCAGGCAACGACGCTTACGTGATCGCTTACAAGGTGGCTTATGATTACGAAGAAGGCGACGAGCTTGTTGATGAAAGCGTTAAGGCCGCGCTGACGGAGCGACATAACGAGATCGCCAGCCTTTGCGTGGATGGATTCGCCGGCAATGGTTTGAGCAGTTACTTTGATATTGGAAACGACGGAAACCAAGACGCGTTCGAAGGGTTTTACATCCCGCCGGGCATCGCTGAAGAGGTCGGTAAAGAAAAGATCGGCCAGTTCTATAAATCCGTCGATCAGGCCTTTGAAAAGTATGAAAAATGGGCGCAGGATCGCATCCCCGGCAAATACCCCGTGAAATCCATGCGCCGTGTTTGCGATGAAGCCATTCGCGGAATCGGACAGATCGCCGCATCCGCCGCGCTCTTGAACGGTTACTGGCTCGCGATTACCCCCGAATACCTGGAGAAGTGATCATGAATATCAGACTTTACATATCACTTCTCCTGATCACGCCGATCCTCACCGCATGCCCGGTTAAAAACCGGGCGAAGGTTGAACACGAAGGCAAACGCGAATGGACGCCCCAAGCCACGCCTCGGGACGAGAGCGTGGAAGAAAGTTCATTCAACAAGTTCGATATCAAAGAAGCCTATGCGAAGTTGAACGGCGATCGCAGCCAGTTCATGGAGACCATTCTCAAGCCGCTTTCGGGATACGTTCTCAACTCCAAGTTCATTGAGGATCCTCAATACCGCACGCTTCGCATGACCCACATGATCCAGATTTTCAACGCCGCTTTCCTGACACTCCTGGAAGCGGGCGAAAGCTCAAGCGAATTCAAAGATCTGCGCAACCGGTATTATCAGACATTGTTCTCCGGCTGTAGCCGCGATCTAAAGGAAAACTGCCATAACGCCGAACTCTTCAGCCGCGACACCCGACACACGCGGATTCTCACGTTTTTGGCCAAAGAGTATGACTCGCGTATCAAACGCGAACTCGAGGCTCATAAAAACAGTCCCATCCTCTGCGTGGCGAACAGCGCCCAGTGCCGCGCCGATATCGAAGAGCGCTATCGCCTTTTGGCCATGGCGGTTTACAAGCGCAACCGGTATGACGATCCCGATTTCGCCTTCGCTTACTTAAAGTACGCCCGAGTGTTCGCCGCGCTCATCAGCCAGGGCGAAAGCGCGATGGCTTCAAGTTACATCGGCGACAGTCACGCTAAAATTTTTGAAACCATCATCGCCAAATTTCAACCCAAAGATCCCAACGATCCCGAATTCCGCGCCTTTGTTGAAAATTTCAACCCGTGGACCTACTCCAACAAGCAGGCCGATGTTTTCCAGCGTGGAACCCGTGTGATGTTCAACCTTGGCGCCCAATGCTGCCTCTATAAAGACGCGAGCAAGAAGGAACTCAGTGAGGCCGTCAAAGAAGCGATTCTGGCATCACAGGAAGAAAACGACAGCGTCGGTCTGCCTTTCGTTAAAATGAAAGATGAGATCAAACTGGTTCCGCGTTTGGTGGAGAATTTGGGCCTTTCCGAATTGGTCGCTCGCATCGAAGCCCGTGACGGCAAGTTCTTTAACGAACTCTTCTTCGTGGTCGACAAACTCTATCGCGGACATCTTGGCTCGAGTGATGTGGAAATGGTGTTGAATAACGCCAATCCCGAAACCGTCAGGACTGAACTTCCGAAGATGGTGGCCGATTACATCCGGATCAACATGGCCTATATGGTGGTGAAGACCAATCGTTTCATGACGGAGCAGGTTTATCATTCAGGAATCGCCAGCAGCGAGGTTTTCGAGCACGCCGTCACCCGAAGCCGGGACCTGACCAGCCAGTGGCATTTCATGCAATCCCAGATCGAGTTGCTTGAGCGCATGATGGGAACTTATTTCCGCTCGGGTCGGGCTTCTTCAATGGACGAGTACTATAAAACGGTTCAGTTGATCCGGGCGGTGAACCGGAACATTCATTACCTGTCCGTTTTTCCCAACATGATCGTCATGAATTACTTCCTCGCCAAGATGAAGGGAAAAATCATTGTTCATTCGTGGTGGGGCCGGTTTGAAATCGATGCCGACCAGATTCTTGACGCTTTCTTCGACGGCCAGGTGGCCAGCCCCTGGTTCCGCTTCGGAAAAGACGCGGAGATGCTGACCCGACCCATGCTGCTTTACGCGTGGGAATATCTCCTGACCACGGGCGCGCTCCACTCTTTCACCTCTAAAGAAGGCAACACGAGCACCGGAGGCTCGGAGCAAGCCAAATTCTTTGACCTGATTTTCGCCAAGTACGTTGATAATGACCTTGATGAACTGCGCACCGACATCGCTGATTATGAACGGCAGACCACCGGTGACGCCCGGGGCGCGGCATTGAAAAACATTTGCGACTACGAGCTTGGGATCAGCCGTTACGCACCCAATATCGAAATTAATTTTCTCGATCTGCACAAGTACAACTACGCGGGATTGGACGACTCGTCCATTCACGCCGTTCTCAAGCACGCGGTCACCGCTTCGGGCCGTATCGCCAATGTGATTCAGGACCGCCTCGAACGCCGGACGATCTACATCCGTGTCATGCTGGAAATCCTCGAGAATGAACTGGAGAAAACCGGCAAAAAACGTGGTGAGCCCAATGAATTCACCGCCCGCGCTTACGAGAATTTGCGCGAGCTTGAATCACTCAAAGCGCGTCTCGCGCGGCGATTCTTATCCAAGCACCAATATTACGCGGATTGCTTGCGAACCATACGTGAGGTTGAGCGTCGCCGGGCCAATCGCATCTACCATGAAGAGCGATTGCATTTGGGCCAGGTCTACGACCTGATCGAACCTCTGTTCAAGATCCAGGATGCCAACGAATTGGAAGCCCGGATCAAAGAAATTAACGAAACCCACTTTGGAGAAAGCAAGGGCTTCAGGTTCGACCGCATCGAGGGCTTGAGCTACCGGATGTCGAAATACGATCTCTTTATGCGAATCAAATCGCGAATTGAACGCGACATTTTCGCCAATCCGACCGCAAGAGAGGTTGAGCTTTACGGCACGGATCGGGTGAAACCGCGGCCGGTATCGATTTTCATGCCGGAAGGATTGGTCCGCGACGATATGGTGGCGAAAGGTTTGTCCATTCCGCTTCATTTCCGCGGAGATCGCGACGATTTCATCCGCCAGGGCATGGTGGCTCTCAACGGCAAAACCGGCTCCTACATCGACTGGCGCCGTTTCTACTCCAGATCGAATCCGCTGAGGGATTATGCCAACACACTGGTTCGATTTTATCTTCTCGGCCCCATTCAGGACGGCAAGGAAACCTATGAAGTCACCAAAGAACAGGTGACCAGCGCCTACCTGACCGCCATGGCCGATCAATCGATGGATGAATTCGACGTGCTTAACGCGCGGGATTTCGGCGTCGATGGAATTTACGACAAGAAAGAGGTTGAAGGCCGCATCTTTGAACCTGACTACCGCACGCGCTTGCCTCTTTTCCACGAACTCATGAAATCAGCTTACAGCGAGGGCAAGCTGACTATTGATAAAGGCCCGATGTACGAGGCGCTCGAGTTCGCGAAACAGTTGAATAACCTGCAGACCTTCGTCTTCGAACCGCGGACGGTGAATGACCTGGCGGCGCGAAACGGTCAAAAGAAGGATATCAAGTATGTGAACCTGGCCGTTCGCGAAGTGTTCCGCGAGCCGGTCTTGCGCCGAATGAGCCGCGTGAGCGAACTCTTCAACCATTTGAGCCAAATCAATCATCTGGGTGAAATCGGAAAAGGATTGGCCCGAAAAGAAGAAGCCAGCGAGCTGCAAATGAAACTCAGCCGCCCGTTCTTCCTCGAAGGCCAGATCGAAAAATATTGGTATATCAAAGGCGACACGTATTTCCTGGATTCCTACAAGCGCGACGACCTGAACAGCTTTATTAAACAGTTTACTTCTCAGACCAATGACTTTTATCGCATCCGGGAGAAAGTGAAGGTCCCATGAGCCGAGTGGGCCTCATCACCTTAATTGCGATCCTGGCCGCCACCTCGGCACCAGCCGGCGCGAAAACCCGGGAAGGAGTCCTCCCTTTGCCCGAGGAACGCGCGGCCCTGAACCATTACAATGGTTCGGTGCTTTACGGAGTCTCCAGCGACTTCGCCGACTCGCGTTCGCCCCGCACTTACTCGCATGTCCTGGGCGCGACGGTGGACTACACATATTCCAAGAACTGGAGTCTCGGTTTGAATCTGAACCTTAAGGCTGACACGATCAACGGCCAAATTCCCAAAGGTGAGGAACAAGGCTACACCGAAGTGCTCTATCCCAGTACGGCGGCCAACGTCTCCTATCTCGCGCCGGCCTTCGAGAAACACAGCTGGGGATTCACGGTCTATGGTCAACCGCTCTGGGACGAGGATGCGCGGCTTGAAGGTCATCGCGCCTTGATCGGCAGCGCCGGGAACATTCAGTTCTTTTTTTTCAACAAGCGCTACAGCATGTCGCATACGCTGGACACGGCCAAACTGATCAACACTTATCGCGAAAATTCGAAAGGCACCGCCAACCCCGACCATTTCTTCATTTACAAATGGCGCAATGATTTACGGTTTGCCCGCACGTACAAGGCGACTTACGCTTTCGGCGCCAAAGTCACCCGCTACCTCGATAACTTCGTCGGTTATTCTTACACCAGCACGTTCAGTATCTCTAAAACCTGGAACAATTTCACCGCCACCTTGTCTTATGACAACGGCGGTTTCACGGACGATGGCTACATCCGGCTCTGGTATGTGGATGAGTACCGCCGGATTTTTCGATTGATGATGAATTACGCGTTTTGAGGGAATTTGTGTTGCGCTTAACCCGAATACTCATTCTGATCCCGATCCTGATCTCGGTGTCGTGCACCGAGAAGGGCAAGCCGATTCATCGGCATGAGGGTGACGTCCGTGCGCAAGACGGGTCCCCGTCAGCCACTGAACCTTCGGCCTCCGACCGACCGAGCGCCGAAGCCATGGCCTGGGAATCCCAATTTCAAAATGCGAAAGATCCATTAAAAGAAGTCATCGTCCCTCTCTCCGCGCGGGTTCTGGATGAAAATCGCATTCGCCGGGCCGCTTCGCTGACGGAACGGTCCACTCGTGACGAGTTGTTGGTTTTCAACCGGCTTTTGCTTAATCTTTCCGAATCGGATTGGCGGCGGCCCGAAATGCAGCGGATCGGCGAACTTTACACCCGGGCCGTGCTCTTGGATTGCGGAGACTATCGGGACAGTTGCACGGGACTTCGCTATTTCAGCCGGGCGGCGAACTCGTCCACCGTGATTCGCAATATCGCGGCCCGCTCCCGTGAACACCGTCTACGCTTGCTTCTGATCGCCATCGAACTGAAGAACAAACTTTGGGATCAGGAGATGATGGATCTCCTCCTGGCTCTTCCCTCCCAGGCGACTTCCGCCGAGGAACAGAAGGACCTGGATCGGGCGCGTTCATTGATTTTAACCGCTTTCACGGGGGCTGCGCAAAAGTTGACGGATAAGGAGCAGGCGCGCCGTTTTTTGGATTCCGTCAAACCCTGGCATTTGCTGGCCAATGAAAATTTCGCTTTGAACGATCCAGCCAAAAAATCGATCCTCGAAGTCGTGGCTCGCGCCGGTTATTTCAAGGATGATCGTGGCCGCGCACATCCGGATTTAACGTCCTGGATGGAGAAAATGAAGAATCATCCGCACGGAATCGTGCGCACGACCAAACAGCTGCAAAACCAGAAGAACTTTTTTCCGGCGGCGGTCAGCGGACGAATCTCATCGGTTTACGATGAAATGCAGTTCGTGCTCGATGCCGTCATGACCCAAACACTGGATGCCGAATCCGCCGCGATATTGCTCAAAGGTTTGAACATCGACGCCCGCCGGGCCCGCGACGGGATCGAGAATTATCTGCGGATCCAGTTTCTCCGCGCCCTTATGGAAAGCACGCGCAAGGCGAGCGAAATCTTCACGGCGCCCGTGGGCACCGACGCTTTACTTCGTCATGCTTTGTCGGAGACGGCCACCGTTCGAAATATCTGGAGTGAGTTCGAGTCCCGCGCGCTTCCGCTCAAAGGCTTCGCTTTATTGGTCACCCGCGAGGACACCGTCGAACTAGATAAAATCAAGAGTTTGTTCGAATCCGTTCCGCGAACCATCTCACGCGCGGCCACTTACCCGCACATGATGATTCTCTTTCATCTTTTATCGAAAAAGAATTTCGAGATCTACATTCCCGCTTTCGGTAAATCGTTCTCATCGGCGGAATTGATCCGCTGGTTGCTGGAAGGCCGGCTTCCGCCGCTTTTCCCTTACTCCAACGACATCTCCATACCCAATCATTTCGGCGTGCTGCACTCCTTCGACATGGCCGTGCGCACGGGTCTTTTCGCGTCGGTGAAGATCGACGTCGATGATTTCATCTCCGATTCGATTCGTCGTATCATCGAAGGTCAGTGGAACCAAGTCAACGAAGCGCTCACGCGCATACCGAAGCGCTTGCAAGAAACGGCCAAAGCCCGTGACTTCGTGAACCTTTGCCGCGAACTTTCGGGCGGGCCCAAAGCGCGCCGGAAAATTTATTTCGCCGACCTCAAACAAACCCCCTATTACGGAGCCTTACCTTTTGACATCTACAACGGCATGGCCACGAAAAACGCCGATGCGGATGGCAAGATCAGATTCGGCCTGAGCTACGCCGACATGGATTTCAACGAGGTCATCGAGATCGCGCGATTGGACCTTGGCTCGCTTGAGCGGATGGGTGAGGCGATGATCGCCACCTATTCCGAGATGCTTGAGAAATTCATCCTTCCCGCCGAAGGTTTCAGCGGCGCCCGTTTAAGCGCGGAACTCACGCGAAGAACGAGCAAGACCCGAACCTATCTGCGTCAGATCCGGGCCAAGCGCGAAGAGGTCTCCAAGTTGGCCAACTACGCCCATCGCGAATTCGCCTTCTGTTACATCAAGCTTGGACTGTCGATTAAAGATTACGTTGAAAAATCCCTTCGCATGGAAATCGATTACTTGCGGAGCGTTCATCGTTCGATCAAAAAACTGCGCGCGCCCGAGATCTCCGAGGTCGAGCGGGAACAGATCATGAACTCGATCCGGTTCTCCGGACTGCCGAGCGATTTCAAAGGGCTGGATCGCATCACCGAAACCGGATACACGGTCAGCGATATCGACTTGTGGATTCGGATCAGCCGCTACATGAACCAATTGGCGCCCCACCTGCAAATCGAGTTCGGTGAACGTCTGGACGTGGATGTGAACCATGTACGCCACGCCCTCATTAGATTCATTCCGTTCACCGAATCCGAGGATGAGTTCGTGGCTTCCGTGCTTAAAACTTATTTCTATCAGCGGGCCAAATATCTTTTCTGGGATTTGGTCACACCTTACCCGCTATCGAATCACTCCGAACTGTTAAAAAGCCTGATTTCAACCTACAGGCTTGACCATGAGCTTTACGGAGAGTCGGAAGTCACCACGGAAAAAGTGCTCCAGCTGCACGAGCGGATCATGGAGTATCTGCGATTCACGCCGTTTGAGAAGTCACTGATGGCCACCCTCAATCATAACAGCCGGATCGATTGGGTGCGCATGCACTTGCACAAGAGATTCCTGTTCACGGACGAAGAGTTCAAGCGTGTACAGGACACATGGGGACTTTATGATTTTGTCGTTCTCATGATGGACAATGAGCAACTGGGTCAAACCTGGGATGAAGAGCAAAACGGCACGTCCATGCCGGGCGCGCGCCCGATGCGGCAGACCGTCTTCAGGGGCGGTGAAAACTATTTCCGGGTCCGCTCACCGCGCAGCCGTGGTTATCCGTTGATTCCGTTCAGCGAAAGTTTTGACCGTCAGCTCGACCGATCGATGTCTCATTTTGTGAAATCGGAAATTCGGGCCATGACGCGCTTTTTGGATGAGGCCGAAAACCATCTCGCGGATATCGCCCAACAACCGCGCGATCAGTGGCCTTATGTGGATGTGGATACTCAATTATCGATTCGTGAACCTCTGTTGACCCCGGCCGTTCCCTCAAGCTTGCGCAACCGGGTTCAACAGTTTCACCGTGCCACGGATGGCTTTTTTAGATAAACCTGGATCAAACGATAGACCAGATAAAGTTAAATGAGTGGCCCCCACCGCCGATATCAACATCGTGATCCAAACAGTTAGAAAATATACGTTTCCTGAAGTTGTCGTCTCAATAGGCGCGGCTTTCGCCTTGGCCATAAGTCTGGATCTTCTCTATAACGATTTTCCTTCCCGGCCGGAGCCTCAACCCATCTCCAGTCCAGCTCCCTTAAAGTACGGAGTCGGGGAAATCACCTTCACCAAGAATGACGTCCGGGCCAAAAGACACTTAAAAGACCGCTGGTCCGCCGTCACGCCGTCAAGCCAGATCGTGGACAAAACGGCGCTTTACGCCGGAAGGTTTTCCCGAGCCGGATTTCAATTCCATGGTGGATCAGCAGTTGAAACTGAATCCAACACTCTCGTGGTTTTGCGCAAAAATCACCACGTTCAACTGGGATTCGGCGGAGTGCGGCTTCGCCTTCAGGAGTTCACAACGATGACTCTTTCGGCGGGTGATAGCTTTATCACCGTTAAATCCTTTGATCCGGCGGAAGTTTTGGTGAGAAAGTTTGAATATTCCGTTTCGATCAACGCTCTCAGCGGCCAGCCGATCATCGAACGCAACGGTCGGCGCTCGGCGTTGCGTTCAACTCCATTGGTTTTTCTGGTGAATCCGATCAAAGGACTCAACCAGCACTACGCCATAAAAGAAATGGAAGAGCACACGGATGAAGATTTCACCGAAGAATCAGATTCAACTCCGGCGCGCATGATTGTTCGCGCCTCGGAAAGCTGATCCGATCACTTAAACTTGTTCACGATCTCTTTGAAGTAATTCCCGCGCTCCACATAGGAATCGAACATGTCAAAGCTCGAAGCTCCGGGAGAGAGCAGAACCGTGTCGCCGATGCGTGATTTCTGGTAGGCGATCAACACGGCTTCCTCAAAAGTTCCGATCAAGAAGGTTTCGGCGTAATCGCCTATATCGCGGTTGATGCGTTCTTTCGCCTCACCCACCAAAATCAGCGTTTTCACCTTACGTTGAATTTTATCGCGAAGCGGAGCGTAGTTCAGGTTGGTGTCTTTTCCGCCCATGATGAGAATCACGTTTTCATCAAACGCATCCAACGCGCGCATCACCGCATGCACATTGGTGGCTTTCGAGTCGTTATAAAACTCAACGCCACCGACCTTGCGCACGTACTCCAAGCGATGGGGCATTCCTTTGTAAGTCTCAATGACCTGCTGAATGACTTCGTGCTTGGCGCCATGTTCGCGGGCGGCCAGGATGGCGGCCATGATGTTTTCGTGAGAGTGTTTCCCACGCATTTTGGTATTTTCCACCGAGTAGTACTCGATTTCCGGGCGGGCGTGAGTGCGCATCCGCACCTGGTTCTTGATCGTCACGGCGCCGCCGATTTCCATGATCTGCGGCTCAAGAATGGGTTTACGTGAGAAGTAAAAGATCCGGCCTTGTTGAACCATCGGATCCCGGGCCAATTCCACGACCGCGTTGTCATCGGCGTTCAAGATGCTTGTGGTTTTGCCGTTCGTATTGAGAAAGATCTTCCGTTTGGCGTTCACGTATTCTTCCATCGTGCGGTAACGATCGAGGTGATTTTCCGCCAAGTTGGTGAAAACGATATTCGTCGGTTTAAACTTCTGCACGTGCTCCAGCATGAAGCTGGAAACTTCAAGCACGAGCACATCGGCCTTTTCGCCTTTATTCAGGTATTCGCTCAAAGGCTCGCCGAAGTTTCCACCAATCCAGGATTTGATCCCCGACTCGGTGAGGAAGGTGTGAATCAAATGGGTGGTCGTGGTTTTTCCATTGGTGCCCGTGACGGCGACGATCGGTTCATTCACGAACTGCGCCGAAAACTCCATCTCGCCGGTCACCTGAACACCCTGCGAGCGCGCGTAATCGAAAATTTTCAAATGCGGCGGAACCCCGGGGCTGAGAATGATCAGGTCCTGGTTCAAAAAGGTTTTCGGCGTATGCCCGCCCAACTCCAAAGTGACGTTCAGGCCTTCCAACTGTTCAAGGAATCCTGACAGTTCGGCTTTCGACTTGTGATCGGAGATGGTGACCTGAACGCCATAGCGAGTCAGCAAATGGGCCAACGACACGCCCGTTTTGGCCAAGCCGACAATAAGAATCCGTTTGCCGCTTAATTCATTCAATTCCATGGGGTGACCTCGATTATCGCAACTTCAGCGTCGCCAGGGATAAGACGGCCAGCAGAATGGAGACGATCCAAAATCGCACAATGATTTTGGTTTCATCCAATCCTTTGAGTTCATAATGGTGGTGAATCGGCGCCATCTTGAACACGCGCCGGCCGGTCAGTTTAAACGATATGACTTGGGTAATCACTGACAGGGCTTCTACCACAAAAACACCGCCCAATACCACCAACAAAAGCTCGTTTTGCGTTATAACGGCCGTAATTCCCAAAAAGCCGCCCAAAGAAAGGCTTCCCACATCGCCCATGAAGACCTGAGCCGGGTAGGTGTTATACCAAAGAAAGCCCATTCCGGCCGCCACCACGGCGCCCGCCAAGGGTAAAAGCTCCCCCGTCCCCGGAATATAGGGGATGGCCAGATATTCCGCGATGCGTGCATGGCCGGCCACGTATGAAAAAACCCCAAGGGTGGCGGCACAAATAATCACCGGAAAAATGGCTAATCCATCCAGTCCATCGGTCAGATTGACCGCATTGGCGCAGCCCACCACCACCAGAGAGGCGAAAACAATGTAAAACCAGCCAAGCTCCCAACTCAGATGCTTGAAAAACGGAAAGGTGATCGCCGTGGGCAAATGGCCCTGTTGCACCAGGAAAAACAGCACGAGACCCGAGATCAAAAACTCACCGGCCAAACGAACTTTCCCCTTCACGCCCCGTGAATTCTTTTTGGTGACTTTCAGCCAGTCATCCCAGTAACCGATCATGCCAAAGCCGATGGTGACAGCCAGTGTCGCCCAAACAAAAACATTCGATAAATCCACCCAGAGCAAGGTGGGCATCAAGATGGCGAACAGGATCAGACTGCCGCCCATGGTTGGCGTGCCGGATTTTTTGAGATGGGATTTTGGCCCGTCATCGCGGATGGCTTGGCCGAAGTGCCGTTTTTTCAGCGTGCTTATGAAGTAAGGACCGAGCAGATAACAAAAAAGAAACGCGGTGAAAAACGAAATGAACGTTCGGAAGGTAATGTAGCGAAAAACATTAAAGGCCGAAAACGTTTCCGACGCGCTTCCAACTTCAACTAGAAACTTATACAGCATCAATTCCCCACAGTTTTAGTACTCGTTCGAGGGCCATGGAGCGCGAAGCTTTCATGGCCACCAAATCACCATCCTGCAACCGATTCCACATCGTCGACGCCAAGCCCGGATCCATTTCCTTGGTGTAATGGAATTCCGTGGGCGCTCCGGATTTTTTAAGTCCTTTGGCGAAGGCGTCGCCGAAGGAACCGACGTACCAGATCATCTCAAAACCCACGCGTCCCGCCTTTTCACCGATTTCCTCGTGGGCCGCTTCGCTGAACGAGCCTAACTCGCCCATGTCCGCGGCGACGAAGAATTTTCGTCCTTGCACGTCCATCTCGTACAAATTCTTAAGCAGCGCCTGCATGCTGTCGGGATTCGCGTTGTAAGCGTCGAATAAAATCTTCGCTCCCGTTTTGGTTTCAATAATCTGATTTCGCCCCCATGAAATATCGGCGATTGTTCCCATCGCCGACCAGATGGCGTCGGGCTCCATCCCAGAGGCTAACGCCAGCGAGGCCGCGGCCATGAGATTCACCGTGTTTTGCCGGCCGAACACCCGCACATTCACCTGACCTTCCTTGCGCCGGATATGTCCCACGATATCGAGACCTTCCCAATTAAAGCGTTGCGCGCGCAGATGGACATCCACATCGGGATTGAAAGCGGAAAAGGTGATTTTTTGCGGACTCTGGGAGTTGGCATGCATTCGCATGGTCCATTCGTTATCCACGTTGAAGACGTGAATGCTGTTCGGGCAGGCCATGTATATTTCTTCCTTGGCTTTGGCCACATTCTCCTGTGAACCCAACTCACCGATATGGGCGCGGCCGACCGAAGTCACCACCACCACGTCGGGTTCCGCGATCTGACAAAGGCGCCAAATCTCGCCCGAATGGTTCATGCCGAATTCAAGAACCAGGTGAGTGTGCTCAGGCCCCGCGCTCAGGATTGAAAGCGGCACGCCCCAATGGTTGTTAAAGCTTCCCTTGGACGAAAAGACCGAAAATTTCTTTTGCAGAATTTTAGTGGTGAATTCTTTGGTGGAGGTTTTGCCGTTGCTGCCGGTGATGGCGAAAACTTTGAACTTGTTCTTATGGCGCCAATGCCTTGCGAAAGCCTGCAAGCCCTGTAGTGTATCCGCGACCTGGATGAACGAGGCCCTGGAAAGAAGCGGTTTCCAGGCCTCACGCCACTCATGGACCATCACCGCCGCGGCCCCCTTTTCGATCGCCTGGTCGACAAAGTCATGTCCATCGAAACGGTCGCCTTTGAGCGCCACATAAAGCCGGGACGTGAGATCCATTCGCGTGTCGGTGCCCACGCCCAAAAACATGGACACCGACGGCTGAAGAATCTTTCCCCCGGTGGCCCCCGCGAGATCCGCCACGGAACATGTCCACTTTTTGTCTTCAGCTCGCAAAAATCGCCTCGCTCATTAAATTATCGCAATAATTCATTCATCACATGGACATCGGAAAACGGCAATTTTTCTTCGCCGATGATTTGATAATCTTCATGTCCTTTGCCAGCCACCAAAATCACATCACCTTCCCGTGCCATTTGCAAGGAGAGGGAAAGGGCCTGGCGACGATCCGGCTCGATCGCCAACTCTCCCTTCCATCCCGACGGGATTCCGGCACGAATGTCGTCAATAATCGATCGCGGTTCCTCGCTTCTCGGGTTGTCCGAAGTGATAATGACCACGTCGGAAAAATTCGCCGCCGCTTTGGCCATCAGCGGGCGTTTTCCACGATCACGATCGCCACCACAGCCGAACACGGTCAAAATGCGGCCCGATCCCCCACTCTTCGCCCGTGCTTGCGCCAAAGCATTCAGCACCGAGGCCAGGGCGTCATCGGTGTGCGCGTAATCAACGAAGATATGTATTGCCCGATTGTTAGGCACTTTCTCCAGTCGCCCCGGGGCACCGAAGAAACGACTCAAAGCTTCAGCGGCGGTTTCGAGTGAAACACCCGCGCTTAGAGTGGCGGCGGTCGCGGCCACCGCGTTGTACACATTGTGCAGCCCAGGAGAAGGAACGGAAATTTCCGTGTTTCCACGCGGCGTGGACAGATGAAAAAGCGTCCCGTTCAGATCCTGCTTGAGCGGCCGGAACTTAAAATCCGCATCTTCACTTTGGCCGTACCACCACGTGGACACGCCTTCGCGAACTTGAGTCTTACGCACCCATGGATCATCCGAATTCAAAACCGCGACCTTCACGTCGGGATGTCGCCCCAACAACTCCGAAAACAGTCGTTGTTTGGCCGAAAAATAATGATCCATATCACCATGATAATCCAGATGATCACGAGTGAAGTTCGTGAATATGCCGACCGCGAATGGCAAGGAATCGGCCCGGTGTTGTTGCAAAGCGTGGGATGAAACTTCGAAGGCCGCGGCCTGCGCGCCCAAGGCCTTAAACTCCTTCAGCCGGCCATGCAAGGTGATGGGGTCAGGAGTCGTGAGCGAACTGACCCAACGCCGATCGCCCAAGTGATGATCGATGGTTCCCATTACGCCGGTGGGCCATCCGAACTTTTTGAAGATCGCCTCGATCATGTAAGTGACCGTGGTTTTGCCATTGGTGCCGGTCACACCGACGCAAAAAAGATTCTCCGCGGGATTACCGAAAAACCTCGGAGCCAGCCGGTCCAAAGCCACGCGGGTGGACGGAACTTTCACCACGGCGCCGGCGAAATCTTTCGGTACGGCGCTTTCGTCTTCAACCACCAGCGCGACGGCGCCGGCTTTGGCCGCTTTATCCAAAAAGCGGTGACCGTCACCACTTGAACCGCGAATGGCCACGAACACCGTCCCCGGTCCGACTTTACGGGAATCCTGGGTGAGGTCTTTGACATCCGCGTGGGTGGCGTTTCCCCATTTCAATTGATCAAAGGCTGATAGCAGTTGCGCGAGTTTCATGGATTTTCCAGCACCATTTTCACGTGGCGCCTTTTACCGAGTTCAGCACCCGGCGGAGGCACCGTGCGAACCACGAAACCAGAACCACGAATCTCGATTTTGCTCACATGGGGGCGGATTTGATTGAGAGCTTCGCGCAATGTCATCCCGTAGAGGTTGGGAAAGACCGACATGGTGGCTTCATTCACTTTCACGTTTTCTTCCCGAGCGGCCCTCGGTGCTTCTTTTTTCTCGTGCCGCTCAATCACGTTTTGCTCGGAAATCAACACCGGCGGCAAGCCGCTTCGCCGCACGAGATATTGGGCCATTCGGGCGAAAACGGGAGCGGCTACTTGGGAGCCGTAATAGGCCTTCGTTGGATCATCAACCGCGATGTAGATGACGAACCTTGGTGTGTGAGCGGGCACGAAGCCGGCGAAACTGGAAATGTACGAATTCGGCAGATAGCCGCCGTTTTTCAAATCCACCTTCTGAGCGGTTCCCGTCTTACCGGCGACGAAATAGCCCGGAATGCGCGCGTTGTAACCGGTGGCTTTTTCGCCAGTGGCGGCGGTCAACATCAACCGCAAAGTGGCCGCATCCGCGGGGCTGAGCACCCGGCGGATTTCTTCGGATTCGAAATATCTCGGCTCTTTGCCCGGCTCGCGAACCGCGCGCACGAGCAAAGGTTTTTTCAAAACACCGCCGTTGGCGATGGCCGTGTAAGCGGTCACCAATTGAATCGGTGTGACGGAAACGCCATGTCCGAAGGAAACATTACTCAGTAAATGTTGGTTCCAGGGCAACGGGTTTAATATCCCCCGCGATTCTCCCGGAAGAGCGATTCCCATTTTGGCGCCGAAGCCGAAGTCGGCCAATGTTTTGTACAATCGCTCCGCCCCCAACTCGAAAGCGATTTTGGCGATTCCCACATTGGAAGACAAAGCTAAAATTTCCGTCGCGGTCAGGGTTCCGAATTTGTGGTGGGAGTCCGCCTCGGTGATCCAGCGGTTGCCGATTTTCATGCGGCCGTTTTCACAAAAGTATTTGCTCGCCGGCCGCAAGAGATTTTCCTTAAGGCCCGCCGCGATCACGAAGGTTTTAAGTGTGCTTCCCGGTTCGAACGCGTCGGTCACGATGCGGTTGCGCCGGGCCGTCGCCTTTCGCGGACCGGAGTTGGCGTCGATCGCGGGCAAGTTCGCCATCGCGAGAATCTCCGAGGTTTGCGCGTCCATCACCACGCCGACCGCGGAATGGGCGGAAAAGCGATCCACCACCGAAGCCAGTTCGCGCTCGAGCGTGAATTGAATTTCCTGGTCGATCGTGAGTTCCAGATCCGCCCCATCCGGCACCTCGGTGAGCGCGCGACCATCCGCCAGCAACGGGCGCCCACGGGCGTCTCGCGGGAGAATGATTTTTTTCAACTTACCTTCAAGGTGATCGTTGAATTCGTACTCCAAACCCTCAAGTCCGATCCCATCGGATCCGACGAATCCCAAAACCTGCGAGAGCAATGCGCCGTTGGGATAAATGCGTTTCGGTTCTTCCACGAAGCCCAGACCCGGCTCATTCCATTTTCGAATGTGATCTCTTTGCTTTTGATCCAACTGGCGCCGGATCCAGACGAATCGGCGATCACGGTCACGCAAACGGGATCGCAAATGCTTTTTGGAAAGCCTCAAGTAACGCGACAAGCGATCGGCCAGCTGCTCGGGATTTTTAATTAACTTGGGATCGGCGAAGAGTGAAAAGGCCGGGACACTGGCCGCCAATTCCCGCCCGTTCCGGTCGACGATGGCGCCACGGCGGGTCCGAATCTGCAGCGACGTCTCGAATTGTTTTCGTTTCAATTTTTCCAATCGCACGTCGGGAAAAATCTGCAGGAACATGGCGCGCATCAGGAGCACGGACCACATGGCGAGAAAGCACGAAAATAGAAAGAGGATGCGATTCTTCATTTTTACTGCGGGAACGCCAGCTTTTGACCGGTCAGTTGAATGATTTGTCCGTCACGCGCATCGATCAGGGTCAACCGCGACACCGCGTACTTTCGCACCACATCGGGGCGGGTGCGTTTGGCGTATTCCATGTTCAGCAGGCGGTATTGATCCTGAAGGTTGCGATACTCCTGGGTGGCCTTGAGCACTGAGTATCCCATTCGCCGCACTTCCATTTTGAGAAGAACCAGCGTGAACAGTGTGGCGACGAAAATGAGAACGCTAAAAAAGGGCACCATTTCACGAAGAGCGATGTATGACCTCATGATGTTTACTCCCGTTGAAAAACCCTTAGCTTGGCGCTGCGAGCCCGCGGATTCAGTTCACACTCCTCACGCGAGGGCACGATCACTTTTTTGAAACGCGGAGATCCAAGCTCCGGGCTCTCCTTAAAAGCATACTTGATGATGCGGTCCTCGAGAGAGTGAAATGTGATGACCATCAACTGCCCGCCGGGATTCAAAGCCCGCATTAAGTCGGGCAAGGCCGCTTTAAGCCCTTCGAGTTCATTGTTCACCGCCATTCTCAGCGCCAGAAAGTAAGTCGTCGCCGGATGATGGCCTTTGCGGCGCCAGCCTTCGACTCTTTCGATCAATCCCGCGAGTTGCCGCGTTGAGGTGAACGGCTTGGTTTTTCTGTCCTGGACGATCGCCCGGACCACGCGATGCGGACGGCGAATCTCGCCATAAGTTGAGAAAAGATGATTCAACTCGACTTCTGACCAGCTGTTGACGATATCGGCCGCGGTCAGCTTCTGGTCACGATTCATACGCATATCGAGCGGCCCTTCGTGATAAAAACTGAATCCCCGCTCCGGTTCGTCCAACTGTGGAGAGCTCACACCGAGATCAAGCAAAATCAAATCAAAACTTTCTTTGTTGAGGAGATCTTGAATCCCGTGAAATGAGCCGTGGATCAGGCGAAGCCGTCCTTGCTCAATCTCTTCCTTGAACTCTTTTTGGCCATGCTGGATGGCCTCGATGTCCTGATCGAGCGCGGTCACATGGGGCGCGCTGGACAGGTTAAGAAAGGCGCGCGTGTGTCCTCCCCGGCCAAATGTGGCGTCGAGTATTTTTTTGGGCTGGGATTCCTCCGCCAGCGCCGCGATTTCATTGAGCAGAACAGGTTTATGCATAGGAAATCAGTAGCATGAAATTTCATTAAGATGTTAGCCTGAACTCATATGATGATCGAGTGCCCACGCTGTGGCTTCAGCCAACCCGCGGATAAATACTGCGCCAGTTGCGGCGTGGATATCGAGCAATTTCTCGCTCGACCGAAGCCCATTTGGGTTCGACTGATCCAAAATCCAAACCTGCACCTGGGCCTGATCGGAATCCTGATCGTTCTCGTGATCGGCTACATCATCCAAACACAAAGTGAGCTGGTTTCAAAACGCATGGATCAGTTTCTGAACGATCTGCCGCTCACTTCGCGGGACGCGGCGGATCCCAATGATATTCAGGAACGGGAACGCGCGCGCAGCCGAGCGATGTCAGCGCGGGAGGCGAAACCGGATGAGACTCCTGAGGCGGCGGCGATTATGACCGCGGAAGCCGCCAGCGAAGCGGATGCCGCCAAAAAATCGGTGGCCGCGGCCGAGCCCGCGATCCCCGCGATTTCGACGGAAAACAAGGTGGAGATCGCCCATTGGGAGATTCCCCGGGACATTCTTGCGCCACTTCTCTCCTCCGCGCAGCGGGTGGGCGAAAGTCAATCGGGCCGGACGTATCTTTTTTCAAGCGCATCCAAGATCAACGAACAACTTCAAATGAACGCCCAGCGGCTCACGCTTCCGCGCACAATCGCGGTCGGACCCGGCGGACAGATGACGCAAGTCACGCCCGCCACTTCAGTTGAAGCCTTTCAGTTTGGATTGTTCGTGCAGATTGTGAAACTTGAAGAGCGTGATCTGGGGCTGCGCTGGGAATCGCAAATGGTGTTACCGCAAGTGGAGACACCGCAGGAAGCGGCTTCCATGGAACCCGCCGTGCGCGCGGCCAGCGAAACTCTGATGTCCGGCAACGCCACATTGAATGCCAATTCTTTGCTCCTGATCGTCATGGAGCCCGTGAACCGAAGCCCCCGCCTCGACTTCGTGGCCCGCGCCGGTGAAGGACCTTGGACGGTCTTCGCCTCCGACGTCTTCCGCGCCGGCATCACCGACTGGGTGGTCGTGATCCAAATTCGGTGAGCGAGGCGGGATCTCTCCGAAGTAAGGCGTAGAAACGCGAAAGGGCGATATCACGCTAGTGGTAGCAATGGCAGTTCCTATAGCGGCCAAGCCAATCACTATTTTTTTGGCAATCTCTTCTTTCCCTCGGTTAAGCTCGGTTTCAAACCCAACCGTGCCCGGGCACGGTTAGCCAATACAGTCACGAGCTTTGAGTACACTTGCCGATGCCCCCTCATCACGAGAGGACATCGGGCGCGAGTGCGAGGATCAGGCCCGCATTTCGTCAAATCGGTACGGGCCGCGGACTAAGACAATGTCTTTACGAAATTCAGAACTTCTTCGGCGTGGCCGGGAACGCTGACTTTGCGCCATTCTTTGACCAGACGGCCGTCGCGGTCGATCACGAACGTGGAACGCTCGATGCCGCGAACTTTTTTGCCATACATGTTCTTCATTTTGATGACGCCGAAAAGTTGCGACGCTTTTTCGTCCTCATCGCTCAATAAATCCACTGAATAATTTTGCTTGGCCTTGAAATTTTCATGGGACCGAATCGAGTCGCGCGAGATCCCGAACACTTCCGTATTCGCGGATTTGAACTCGTCATGCAAACGGGTGAAGTCATGACCTTCGATCGTGCAGCCCGGAGTGGAATCCTTGGGATAAAAATAGAGCACGACGTTTTTACCGCGAAGCTCGCTCAACGCGATCGTTCGTCCACCCGTCGCCGGCAGGACCACATCCGGGATGGCCTGCCCCACGGTCACCTGAGGTTTGCTATCCACCATTTTCACGGCGGGCTTTTTGGCCTTCGCCGCTTTTTTAACTTTTGCGCGCGCTTTCGCTTTCTTCGCGGTCGCTTTTTTCACTGCGGCTTTTTTCGTGGTGGCTTTCTTGGCGGTCTTCTTTTTTGTCTTACGGGATTTCGACGCTTTTGCTTTTCGAGCCATAACCAAACCTCCAATTTCGAGGAAATATCTATCATAGCTTTTTTGCTTCCCTCAACTGGGGTTTAGCGAATACCGTTTTCATGTGTTTCGCGGTTACAACCGGCCGCCCCATCATTTGCAACACGAGGAGCATCTATGAAACCCGCATTCACCCGCCCACAACCTGATTCCGGCTGGATCGAAGTCATCGCCGGCTGCATGTTCAGCGGTAAGACCGAGGAATTGATCCGCCGTCTTCGCCGGGCCAAAATCGCCCGGTTGCCGGTCCAATGCTTCAAACCTCGCATCGACGCCCGCTATGCGGTGAACGATATAGCGTCCCATGATCAAACTCGGCTCAGCGCCCAACCGATTATCGACGTGGAAGAGATCCTGACGCTGGTGGAGCCGGCGACGCAGGTCGTGGGAATCGATGAAGGGCAATTTCTCGGCGACGAACTTCCAACCGTGGCTTCGATCTTGGCGGAGCAAGGTCGGCGAGTGATCATAGCGGGGCTCGACACGGACTGGCGCGGACGCCCTTTTGGCCCCATGCCGCATTTGATGGCCATCGCGGAAATCGTCGATAAACAACACGCCATTTGCCGCATCTGTGGCGCACCGGCCACGCGAACCCAACGTTTAATCGCATCCGAAGAAGACATCGTCGTGGGAAGCACTGAGGCCTACGAGGCCCGCTGCCGATCGCATTTTGACCCGGATTTAAGCGTTCGCCTCTTGACAGAACACCCCGATCAATTAACTTTGACGGATTCATAGGAGTGCGGAATGGAAAGCATGCGGTTATCCCCCTTGATCTCCGAGGAAGAAATCCAGGAGCGCGTCAAAAAGATGGGCGCGGATATCACCGACAAATTCCGTAACAAAGATTTAGTCATGGTGGGCGTCTTAAAAGGCTCCTTCATGTTTTACGCCGACCTGATTCGCGCCATCGATACGGATCTGACATGCGACTTCTGCGCGGTCTCTTCGTATAACGACGGCATGTCCTCCTCGGGCGAAATTCGGCTCACTTTGGATATAAGCCGCTCCATTCACAACCGCGACGTGGTGATCGTCGAAGACATCGTCGACACCGGATTGACCATGAACTTCCTCAAGCGCCATTTCGCCAACCACAAACCGCGGACTTTGATGACCGCGGCTTTGCTATTGAAACCCGATTCATTGAAAGAACCCTGTGAAGTCGATTTGGTGGGATTCAAGATCCCCAGTGATTTCGTGGTCGGCTACGGCCTGGATTACCAGGGCTACTATCGCAATCTTCCCTATATCGCCCAAGTGAGTAATATTAACTAGGTGTTACTCCAGCGCGCTTCGCGCTTGAGCTTCCTCTTTGATCGGTACGCGCAGGACATGTCGGCGCGTGAGCGGGCTTCGATTTTTCCACACAACTTCATTGATATGCGGATTCATCATGCGAGCCAACGCTTCATCGCCACCGAAAAACTTCAGAATTTCTTTAACGCCCAAGTTCCGGGTGAGCTTGATTTCCGCTCCTCGCAGTTCGGGCAGGATCTCAAGCGGTCCGAAGTGCTTTTCCGCTTCGGCTTCCACCTTCAAGGCCGCGAGAAAAGAAGCGTAGAAACTGGCCGAGGCGAATCCAAACCGGCCCTTTCGCACATCCACCAACTCAACAATATCCGTGGTTCCCGCTTTTTCCGTCAGGCGCTTCACCCCATAAGGTCCATGATTGTAGGCCGTGACCGCGAGCGGCCAGGATTGAAGCATCGTGAAGTTCTCGCGCAATTTCTTAGCCGCGGCCCGTGTCGCCCGCAACGGATCGTTTCGTTCATCGGCGGAGCGATCCATACGCATGTACATACGCGCGGTGGAGCGCATGAACTGCCAGATTCCGCTCGCGCCGACCTTTGATCGCGCCCGAAGGTTGAAGGAGCTTTCGACGAACGGCATGCGAGTTAGTTCGATGGGCAGGCCTTCCTCGCGAAAAATCTCTTCCATTTGGCGCAAGTATCGGCCCGACTGGTAGATTCCTCGCATGAAAATATCACGCTGGCCCAGTTGAAACCGTAACCGACCGCGTTTGGCCGCCTCGGCGAATTTTCTCGGTTCGTCGACGCTTTCAAACATTTCCCAATAACGTAGATCCTCGCCGGTCAGCCCGTCCTTTGATGAGAGCGTTTGCAGCCGTTTTAAGCGATTGGCGATATCTTTTTTTCGGGCATCAACGCGTTTTTTTCGCGCGCGTTCCCGTTGCCGTCCGGTCAACGAAGTGTTGGCGTCGATATCTTCGAAATCAACCCGTTCGTAAACCAAGTGAACGTACCGGCTGTCGTGAAGCAGTCCCTGATTGGAATTGTACTTGGTGTAAATATCCATCCAAAACTGAACGCGCTCTTCCATTCCCTTCGGGATGGAAAATGTTTCCGGCGTCCAACCCAGCGCTTTTTCCTGATTGGCGTAATTCGGTGGCGTCCATTTCGGATTGAGCGGCGCGAACTCCGGCGCCTCCGCTTCGGGAGGCATCACCTCTTCGGGCGTTTCCGTGACCTCTTCGTCCATTTCAGGCGCGGGAGCCGTGGCGTTGTCGTAATAAACGAAGAGCTGAGGAACTGACGGAGACGCCAGGGCCGCGAGGCTCACAATTGCGACTAAGGCGTACACGAAGGATTTGGCCATTATCACAATTGGACCAGTTCCATGGCCAAATCGTCAAACAGGCGCCTCGCCGAATAGCCGTCATTCGCTTTTCCGTTGAAAATGAAGACGAAAGCACGATGTGAACCATCCTTGCGTCCAGCGTATCCCGCGAGTCCCACGACACCGGACAGCAGTCCGGTTTTGGCGCGAATCCATCCTTCTTGTTCTTTCATGCGGCTCTTCAACGTTCCATCCAAGCCCGACAGCGGAAACGAAGTCACGAATTCTGAAAATGTCGGAAAATGATTGAAACCTTCCACCAACACTTTGGCGAGATCCACCGGCTTCATTTGATTGCGCCGGTTTAATCCCGAAGGATTAATCAAGGTGAATCGGTTTTCCGGAATTCCGATTTTGACGATGGATTCACGAATGACACGCATTCCGTCTTCCAAGGTGCCGGGAATTTTTCCGCTATGGACTGAAAGCGTTTTGGCCAACATTTCAGCGACGTAATTGTTGGAGAACTTCATCATGTCGAGAACCGCCAAGCTAATGGGCTTGGAATCCGCCTTGGCGAGCATCTTCATGCTCATCTTACGCTTGCCCGAGACGACCTTCCCCGTGACCTTTACGCCTCTCTGACCGAGGAAAAACACCAGATTTCTTCCGGACCACTCCACTGGATCGTCGATGTTTTTATAAGACACGGCCTCAGTGGCGGACTCACCGATTGTTCCCGTGACGGTAATGTTCTGTCCACGGCGAGCCACCTGAATGTTACTGGCGCTTCCAGCCACTGTTTTAGCTTTGTTTTTGACCTTATAACCATTGTCGATCGGATCCAGAATCACCGTCGGTGGAGATCCCGCCTGGGACGGACGAACAAAAATACTGATGGAATTCCAATTAAAAGACATGGCGCCGACGGGAGCGTCATAGGCGCGGTCCACGCGGACCGGATCCCGGCTCTTATCGGTGCGTATTCCGTCGAACTCCGAATCATCCACGACGATATTGCCTTCAATGCGTTTAACGCCCGTACGAAGAAATTCATTCACTAGAAACCACATGGTCTCGGACACGAAACCTGAATCGCCGCCGCCTTTCAAAACCAGATCACCTTTCAAAACACCGTTCACCGGCTCGTTTTCGGCCCACAACGTGGTTTGAAGTTTCGCGCTGGGTCCCAAGTTTTGCAAAACCGCAAAGGCGGTCACGATCTTGGTCAGTGAAGCCGGAATCATATCGCGCTCTTCGTTGAGACCGTAGATGAGCCCTTGGCCTTGTCCGTTATGCCCCACATCCAACGAATAAACCGCAAGGCCGAGATCTTTTTTCGAGATCGGATGGGCCTTCATCACCTTTTCGAATCGCGCGGCCAGATCCGCCTTCTGCTTGTTCGCGTTCGCGGTTCCAAAAATGAAAAGCAAAGATAAAATTAATTTCATGCCCGCCCCCCTTTCGAAACCAAAATCAGAGTATAGCAACCATGGGAGCGAAACGAAACCGATGAATTAATCGAGCAATGGAAGAAAAGTTATTTTTTCATCGAGTTCGACACAAAAACCCAAATCCGACAGATCGCCGATGATTTCTTCAACGGTTTCCTGGTAAATTCCGGTTTGGCGAGAAATCGTTTCGATAGTCTTGCTGCTTTCACTCAAGCAAACGGCGATCTGAAACGCCGGACCGTCCAGCTGAAAAACATCCGATTGGTCCGAGCGCTGGTCAATGACGTGACCATGTCCGATCGCCCTTTTAAAAACCAAGGAAGGTTTTGATGAGGCTGTCCAACTTGATACCCATCGATTCACGATCTCTGAGATCTCATTGTAAGTCTCTGTTTGAACGTTATTCTTGGCGCGGCCCTCAAAGAAGTAAGCCAAATCCCAGAGGTTCCAATGGGAAGGATAGATCAAGCTGTACGCCTTCGCCGGGCCCAACTCATCGAAATCAGACGATCGTCGATCTTTGATACCATTGAAGTAAGGGCTAAAGCGGTCGATCCGAATTCGACCCGCGGCTTGAGGCGGTTGTAGATGGACGATCTTCTTAAGAATCTCTGATAAATTGCGGTAATCTTGGTCCGCTTCGCCCGGGAATCCATATAACAGGTTCCAGATGATGCGAACTCCATGCTGCGTACCCCACTTCAGCAAATCCAAGTTCTGTGAGGCCGTAACTCCTTTTTTCATAATTCGAAGCGTTTTTGTACTGAGCGACTCGATTCCCGGCTGAATCGCAAAAAATCCCGCGTTCTTAAACTGCAATACATCTTCAAGTTTCAAATTGGATTTCGTTTCCGCGAAAAATTTAAGGCTTCCCCTGTTGGCCGCCAACTTCGGCAAAAGAGTTTCGTGCAACTTATAATCGAGGATATTGTCGACGAATTCGAATTCGTATCGTTCGTAGGCGCGAGACTGGGTGACGATCTCATTATAAATCGAATCCGCGGAACGGCGACGAAACTTGAGATCCTCGCCATTCAATCCGCAAAACGTGCAATGATGTTTTTGGCCCCACCAACAACCGCGGGATCCTTCGATTGGAATAGCGTAGGAGTTTCCCAAAATGGTTTCGTCGTTCAATCCCTCAACTAAATCGAAAAACTCCCCATAGTCCGGAAAATCAAGATCGTCCAAATGGACCGGTTCCTCACTCTTAATCACGCCACGGGAAGGTGTTTCGATTAATTGCGCAACGGCGTTTTCACCTTCTCCATCGACCACATAGTCGACATAAGAACACTGTCGCAAGACTTCTTCGCCCATGTGGGATTGAACTTCGGCCCCACCAAGAACGATTTTCACATGAGGATGTATCTTCTTGATAGCATGGGCGAGCGCCAGAGCAGGGACAAGCTGTGAGAACGTGCAAGTGAACCCGATGAAATCAAATTCACCCCAATTTTCTTGGCGTGCCCATCTTTGAATAAAGTTTGGGGCTACCTGATCATGAAGTTCAAAAAGACGCTCCTCCAGACCTTTGAAACGTGAGGAAAATTCTTTCAGATACTCACGAGCGGATTCTGGACTGGTGTTGACCTCGGGAACCGCCCGAGAAAACAGCCAATGCCCAAGCAAAATGTCACTGTTTTCATAGATGGCGTTGTAAAGCCCTGGCCCGACTTCAACTGCAAAATGAACGTTGAGGTAAAAGCATTGAGCCTCATGCCCGAGCTTTCGCACCTGGCCTTGAATGCGGGCTAGCTGAAGACTCGGTTTATGGCACGAGAATAGAGGCATTGATACCAAAGCAAACCGCATCGACCCCTATTCTCCATCAAACAAGCAGGCCTTAGCAAAAACCGCGTAATTCCACGGTTTTAGGAGCAACCAAATGGCTCTTCCTTTGGCTCTTCTTAATGAACTTGCTGGATTTTTTAGACTTGTCCGTCGACTTCATGACCCCTAGCGTATAATCCATTAACCGCCTCCCCGTCAAATCCCTATATTTTGAAAAAATTCACATTTTCCTCCTCTCCAATCTATATTATAACGCGGCGAATCTAATCTGATCTCCTTAGATTAGGAGGGCCCCATCGACCTGCTCTCGCGTTATTACCATTGCGCTTTCTCCTACCCGGATGACCGGATCATAGAGGGTCTTCTCCGCGAATCAGGCGGTCCCTTAGTCGACTTTGGTTGCGCCAGTGGACGAGTGCTGGAATTCGCCGATCGCTTGGGACTGCCAGCTATCGGAATCGATGAGAGCGCCGAGATGATCGAGATGGGTCAGACGCGTTTGCGGGACCGGACGAATATTTCATTTATCAAAGGCCGATTTCAAGATCGGTATGAAGATTTAATTGATCAAGCGGGTGTGGTCACAATCGCGGCTAACACTTACGCATTACTACTTGATCGCGAAGAACGCATACGAACGCTAAAAAATGCTCACTGCTATCTACGTAAAAACGGACGTTTGTTCGTCCATGTTCGCACCGATTCACCAAGCCGTGAATATGAACGCCGTAGCTTGATCCCTCTGGATGGAAATCAATCCCTCGCCTTTCATATTCGCTGGTCTGAAGATTTTAACACCAACATTAGAACTTTTGATTTTACGATGGAAGTCGGAAACCGCCGCGAAACATACAGCTACCCCACGGCGATCATTCCATTCTCTTCTCTGATGAGCGAATTCGAAGAAGCCGGATTTTCGGTATCCCAGTCGTACGGTGACTTTGATCTAAGACCGATTCACCCGGATTCGGTTCATTGGTTTTTTGAGCTTCGAAAAAGTTAAGGAATTGTGGCGTGAAAACTGTAATTTTATTTTTCATTCTAATTATTCCGAACCTGGTGGTTGCGGAACCAAAAACCAAGAAGGTCTTTCGTAAAATCCTCGCGCATAAACCTATCAACTTCTCGCCCCATGTATTGGAAGACGAATACTCCGTGCAGGTCATGCGCCAATGCCTCTTGGGCCTTTTGATTATCGGCGATGATAACAAGCTCGAAAATGGAATCGCCACCAACTGGACTCTCTCCCGCGATAAGCGCAAGTACGTATTCACAATTCGGGACAACTTAAAGTATTCCGACGGTACGGACTTCAAACCCGAGGACTTTCTCGCCAGCATTGAAAGTCTTTTGCGCGGCGACTCCGTCGTTAAAACAGAACTGTCGGTGATTCTAGGAGCGGATGAATTTACGCGAGGGAGCGCAAAAACGATTAAAGGCATTCAGGTCGTTAACCCCAAGACCATCGAAATCACATTAAAAAAACCTTTTCCCCCGTTCCTCTCTTTGCTTTCGGCCACAGAAGCCGGCGTTCTAAAAAAAGAAGATGTCCAAAAATTGCGGGAATCAAAAGTCGCCGCATTCGCATCGCTTGGTCCTTATTTCGTCAAGGAGATTAGCGAAAAGAAAATAGTTCTTGCGAAGAACCCTAACTACCACCGGAAAGATTCTGTCTATTTCGATGAGATTCAGTACGACTTGGAAATATCGGAAAAAGAGGCCCTCCAGGGTTTCGCGGAAGGCAAATACCATGACATCTACCCCTACTCGGTGCCCGACGACCTGGCCCAGAAAACGGGGGCATTGAAAGTTCCGACATTTTCCGCCATGACTTGGTATTTACAATTCAATTTAAATAAACCACCCGTCAATCGAATGGAATTCCGCAAATTGTTGTACAAGCACTTTGATTTCGATGCCTTCCTTGAGAAAGCCGGAAAGCCCGCGCATTTCAGAGCCTACGGATTGATCCCCCGCGGATTCCTCGGTTTCAAGGAGAAACGCGAGTTCAAGGCGAAATTGAACGATCGAATGGTCGTGAAACAAGCAAAGTGCGAGAAAACCCAGCCTTGCGTGATCACAATTTATCATCCTTATCTAAATCTCGACGAGGCTATCAAAGTTGGATTCAAATCATTCAACGAACGCTTTCCCGAAGTGAAAGTGAATGTCGAATTAGAAGAGCGCACAAAATGGTATGAGCGCTTCGTGTCGGGTGATTACACCATGGTGGCTGTTGGCAATGCCAGCCGACATCCGGACACTTCACTCTTTCTAAAATATCTGGCCAGCCCCGTTTACCATCCCGGACTCAAGCGTAAGGAGATTCTAAAGTTTCTTAATGCCTCTTTGGAAACGGACGACCGTACCAAAAGAATGGTTTACTTTGAACAAGCCGATGATCTCCTTTTTGACCAAATGGGAATCATTCCGCTATTTTTCGGCGAATCGCCTTATAGGTGGGTATCGGGTAAACTTTATCCGTTTCTCTCGCCGCTCTTAGGCTATTCGAAGGTCAGAATTGAAAATTTAAAAGAAAAGGACACGGCGCGTGCTAGTTCCGTTAATCGCTAATTTTTGCGCGCTTGTCGGATCGGCAATCGCACTGATCCCCATGGGAATGGTTTTCGAAAAAGCGATGACCACGGAATGGGCTTGGGCGTTTTTATTTGCCATACAGAAGTTGCCAGGAGTGGTTGCGGCCCCGATACTGGCTTCATCGGCGGATCGATTGGGAACGTCGCGCTCCATACACTACTCGTTAATCTTCGCGACAATTATTTTCGCCGGTCTCACCATAATATCCGGTAAAGAGGCATCTTCCGTTCTTTTTGTTCTGATATTGTTCACGGTATTTCGTGGTTTCTTTTCCGCCGTTGAGAGTTTGTTTCCGGCGATGTTAGTCCGTGCCGATTCGAATTCCGCTCGCCTACTTGGCAACTGGCAGATTATTCTAAGTTTCGCCTCGATTTGCTCAGTGCTTTTGGGCGGCTTATTGATTGACAATCTCTCCCATCAAAACGTCTTTTACTTCTGCACTTTTCTTCTCTTGTTATCCACTTTAATTTGGACGAACTTCAGATTTCGAAATCCCGGAGTCGCGGAACCAAATTCGATTGTACCCCTTCAGGGTCTCTCATCATCCTTGAAGCTTTTCATGAGTTCTCCCTTGCTCAAGGCAATTTCGGTCCGCGCTGTCGCGTTTGGCATCGTGAATCCTATCATTCCAGTCACGCTCCAGAAACAAGGCTTTAGCGGGGGACTTCCACTTGGCCTGGTCATTTTTTTACTTGGGTTAAGCGCCATCATGGGTGCGCAGATCGCGAAACAATTAAACTTCAAGATGAAAGCGGCTCCGGCTTTAGTGGCCTTTGAGATCGCCTCGCTCGGCTTGGCAATAACCACTCAGTCCCTTATTGTTTTCGTGGCCGCACTTGCCGTCGCGGGGTTAATCAATTCCACTCTTGAGGTCCACTTACTCAGACATTTCTTGAAGGAACATTCCGATCAAACGAATTTCGCGAGCGCAACCTATAAAATGTTCTACAGTTTGTTCTTGGTCCTTGGTTATTTTGCTGCAATCGCTGTTGTACCCTTGCCATTGATTGGACAGGCCGCTCTCTTCCTTTTTCTGGTTGGTAGCGCCCATTTTTTTCTATTGAGAATACGGTTGAGTCATGCGCATTAAGGTCAGAACTCTTATTCTTTTCGCGACATTTTTGGCCGTTGTGGCGACTGTTATCGCCGCCACTCTTGTCTATAACTCGTTCGAAACTCAAAATCAGCGCGATTTGACCATCGAGGCGACCAAGAAAACGCGAATTATCTCCAACCTCATAACGGGATCCATGCAAATCGGCGACTACAATGAAACCGTTAATGTGGTGTCCCGGCTCTTCAAAGACGAAATCATCTCGTACGTCAAAATTGTCAATCAATATGGTGACGTGATCCTGGATTTGGCAAAAAACAAAGATAGATCAATCATTGTTACCGAGAAAATTGGCATTAACTCCACGGAATCCGACCTCGGAACCTTGACCGTAGGTTACGACGTCTCCTATTTCGAAAACTCCGCTGCTAAATTTAAGTTTCAGATAATCAGCATATTGATTTTCGCCATGATCGCCGTGGCAATGATCGCATTCGCGATCACTCGGTATGTTCAAATGATTCTTTCGGAGTTCAGCCGAGGCCTCTCTGAACTCGCGCTTGGTCGCAGCTTCGTCTTGAATAAGAAGAGCCGCTTTGCCGATGTTCGCGACTCGATTCAGGCGTTCAATGAAACTTCGCGCAGAGTTTTGGAGCATAAACAGTTGGAAGTGGAAAAAGCGAGACTAAGTGCCACGGCCACCTTCGCCGCCCAGGTAGCGCACGACATTCGTTCCCCTCTCAGCGCTTTGAAAATCATGGAAAAGGAGTTCAATCATCTTCCTTCCGAAAAAGCTCGGCTTGTGAAGATGGCGATCACT
Source organism: Bdellovibrionales bacterium (assembly GCA_041690295.1). Lineage (GTDB taxonomy): Bacteria > Bdellovibrionota > Bdellovibrionia > Bdellovibrionales > UBA1609 > JALHOQ01. The sequence goes on along the minus strand of JAWLHR010000002.1, from coordinate 29,003 downwards.
CGGATCGAGGAGATCGCCTCTGATCTCCTAAAGAAATACAAGGGCGAATCCGCACATCCATCGGTGAAAGTTCCATGCTCCGTCAATCGTTTAGCACAAGAAGTCCTTAGCGAATTGCAATTGCAGATTAGAGAAGGCGTGAAGATCGAATTCAACTCCACCAATAATTCTGCGCTCGCCGAAGTGAATCCCGTCGAACTTAAACGTGTACTTTCGAACTTAATTAACAACGCGGTCGAAGCCATAGTTGAAAACGGCTGTGTGCGCCTCATCGTGGATATCCACCAGGCATTCATTACCATTAAGGTTCAAGATAACGGGCGGGGAATTCCCAAAGAGGTTTTGCCGCTACTGGGTCAGCCCGGTCGGACCTATGGCAAAAAAAATGGCACGGGTCTCGGATTATTTCATGCGCGGCAAACAGTTGAATCGTGGGGCGGACGCCTCAGTATTGAATCGACGCTCGGTCAGGGCACGACAGTCACACTCCAATTGCCAATATTCCCCCATTTAACTAAAACGCCGCACAGAAATCTTGAACTCGGTTCCGACTTGGTGATGTGATGAATCATGGTTGGGCGATTGGTCACATTACTTATCTTCATCGGGATGGCTTCGGCCTGCACGAGAAGTTTTCAGCCGCCGAAGAACACGCTGGTGGCGGCGCTGGCGTCGCAGCCGGCGACGTTGGATCCAAGATTCGCAACCGATGCGGCGGGCACCAGGATTGGTGACCTTATCTTTAGCGGTTTCGTGCGCATCGGAAACGATTTTCAGGTCGAACCCGACGCGGCGGAAAGTTGGAGTTTCAAGAATAAAACCTACACTTTTTATCTCCGACCGGATTTGCGTTTTCATAACGGCCGCGCTTTGACTCGGGAAGACCTGCTTTACACCTGGGACTTTTACCGAAGCCCGGCAAGCCCGTTCGCCACAGGTTTGAAGAACGTCAAAAGCGTCGACGTCAAAGAGGAGAACGGTCGATGGCGCGTCGATATCGAACTCCATCAGCAGACCGATAAATTTCTGATCGGCGATTTACCAGTGGTGAAAATTCTACCCAAAGACGAAGTCGAGAAAGCCGGCGCCGACTTCAGCCAAGTTCTCATTGGTACCGGCCCGTTTCGCTTCGTGCGCCAGAATCTGAACGAGATCCGCTTGCAATCGGTCAACGCCAAAATCGATCATCTCGTGTTTAAAATCGTGCGTGACGATTTCACCCGCTATCAAAAGATGCTCAAAGGCGAACTGGATATCGCGCAAAACGAATTGCCGCCCGAGCGGATCGCGGAATTCCAAAAACACCCGGACCGGTTCAAGATTTACACCTATCCCGGGTTGAACATGACCTATCTTCTGATCAATTTGCGGGATCCGGTTCTTAAGCGGAAAAACGTAAGGCTGGCTTTCGCTCAAACCATTAATCGCGAAGAAATTATCCGCTACAAACTTCACGGCTTCGCCTCGCCGGCGACGTCGATTCTCACGCCGAACAATTATTACCACAATTCCGCCATTCGGAATCCGCCGTTGAATCGCGAAGCCGCCCGCCGGCTGATCGAAGAAGCCAAAGCCACCGGCCACCAATTGATATTGAAAACGGCGAATACCCCCGCCGCCATCGACATCGGCCGCGTGCTCGCCAATCAATTGGGGGAAAGCGGCGTTAGGATTAAACATGAAAGTTATGAATGGGCGACTTATTATGATGACGTCAAAAAAGGGAACTTCCAGCTCGCCACGATGAAGTGGGTCGGCATCGTCGACCCGGACATTTATCGAGCCGCGTTTCATTCCGACGAAATGCCGCCTGGACGAAATCGCGGCGGTTACGTCAATCCCAAAGTGGACAGGTTGCTCGATCTAGGTTTGAACGAGCCGGACCGGGTCAAAAGAAAGCGTCTTTTCGATGAGGTCCAGGCCATCGTCCATTCGGACCTCGTAATAATTCCCCTCTGGTACGATGTACAAGTGGCCGTGGTGCGCTCGACGGTCACGGGCTATGAGCCGGTCATGACCAGTGACTACTGGCCTTTCACTAAACTGTCCAAGAGCCGATAAACCCTTAAATGAAGAAAAGAGATTGGACGCTTATCATCGGTCTCGTGATCGCGACTTGGGCGATCGATCAAATCAGCAAGGCCTGGGCCGTTCGAACACTGACCAATTTGGAGTTCTACGGTCCGATCGGACTGGTATTGCACTATAACCCCGGCGCGATTCTGGGAGCCTTTTCCAATCTGCCACCCATCCTTCGAGTGGTCTCGCTCAGCACGGGCGGAGCTTTCTTGATTTCCATCTACGCCGCCATTCAATACCTGCTGCCCTCGCGCTCGATGCCGCTGAGATGCGGAATGTCCCTGCTCTTAGGCGGAATCCTCGGCAATGTGACCGATCGGATTGTCATCGGGGAAGTGGTGGACTTTCTTTTGATCGGCAGCCGTCAGATGGCCACTCCGGCGTTCAACTTCGCCGATGCGATTCAATGGGTGGGTTATTTGATGGTGGTTTACGGGTTGATCCGCGATGGAAGCTTATTCTGGCCCGACGTGAATGCGCGAAAGACCGTCTGGGTCAATCCTCACTTCCAGTTTAGATACATCTTCACGATCGTCACCATTGGCTTTTGCTTCGCGCTGATCAATGGTGTCTTCGCCTACACCTTTCTTAAAATCACGATTGATGATCTGGTCGTGGGGCCCGCGCGCTTCATGGAAAACCGGTTTCTCGTGCCCTTTTTGCAAACTTACAGCGTGATCACCGTGGGCTTCATTTGCTCCCTCATCGTGCTCGGACGAATCCTTTCACATCGCACCGCAGGTCCGATTTATGCCTTTGAAAAATACATTCACGATCTGCTCAATGGCAAAGAGCGAAGGCTGCGTCTCCGCAAAGGCGACGAATTCCGCGATCAGTTCGAAGAACTGGCTTCACGGCTTCAACCCATCATCAAAGAAGCGGTCGCCGAAGAACGTAAGAAAGAAAAGAAGCTGAAAGCTCTTTGATCAGATGCCCTGGGGCGCGAACTGCACCGAAGAAATCTTCTCGATAAAAAAGCGTTTGGGATGTTCGTCGGCGTTCTCGCCCGCATCGGTGGCCACGATGAAGTCTCCGTTCAGGCTGCGCACCAGCCCCACTGGAAAAATTCGCCGGGGTTCTCCCGGCCGACTTCCGCCGTCGTAAGTGATGATGACCTCACGGCGATCCCGCAGAGCCCGCACCAAGGTGCGCAAGTGATCCCGCTCCATTAAAGCTTCAATGGAAAACCGGGACCAACGCAAATCCACCGTTTGCACGCTCAACAAATCCGAGATTTTGGCCTCTCGTCCCAGTTTCTCAAAATAACGAAGAGCCACCTGGAGGCAGGTTTGTGCATCATCCAAAGCCCGATGGGCTTGTCCCGTGGGAATCGAAAAATGAGCCGCCAGAGTCGCCAACTTGTGATTCACCACATTGAAATTGATCGCCCGGCTTAAAAGGCTGGTGCAAAACGCCGGGTGCGCGGGTAAACCAAGGCGCGCTTTTTCAAACTCCCAGGCGAGGAAGCCCAGATCGAAAGGCGCATGATGGGCGATCACATATGAATCCTGAATAAAGCGATGAAATTCCGGGAGCTTCTCTTCAAGCCGGGGGGCGTTTTCCACCATCTCGTTGCTGATGTTATGGATGGCGATCACCTCGTCCGACATCCGCTGTGACGGCCGAATGAGCGTTTGATAGGTATCAACCACCTCGCCCTTATGCCATTTGATCGCCGCCATTTCGCAGATTTCGGCCTCAAGGGGGTATTTCCCCGTTGTTTCCAAATCAATGGCCACAAAAGAGGCGTCGAACCACAAAGTTTGGTGCATTTCTGGGGTTTAGGGGATGCCTAGCCAATTGTAAAGCTGTTGGGCGGTAACCCGGCACACCTGGTAGTTGACATTAAAAAGCTTGTGCTGTACCGCATCATCGGGAGTCTTGATATGAACATTAAAAGTTTATCTGCCTTGGGCCTTCTCGCCTTATCGGTGCAGTTGGCCGTCGCTAACGATCGGGTCAATGGTCAATACGATCACTATACTTGCGAGGAACTTCTCGATATCCGCAATTTTTATGGATCCGGGCAAGAGCCGCTATCCCGCTACATGGTCTCGATCAAGTTCGGCCCTCAAAGAATATATTTAGTGACGACGCCCTATCGCCAACATGGGCACGACCTCATTCAGGTTCGATTGGAAAACCGTTTCCATGTGGACCCATACTTCCTGACCCTCGTCGGCCAGGTGGTTCGTCAAATTTTCGCCGATCGAGTGGTCGAGGGGATGCCGCACACCCCGAAGCTGATTTGGCTTAAGAAGATGGCCCCTCAAACGCTCAAAGAACGTGTGGAACGAATGGTGGAGCTACTTGATTCGGGATTTCTCACGCCTTTCGAGGCCGCGGCTTTGTCAATTCACTCCCCTCATCGGTCAGAACGCATTCAAGCCATTCGTGAGATGCTCATCCGTTTTCTATCGAACCATGGAATCCAGGCGGATGAGACCTATTACACAAGACGACTAAATCGAATGCACCAGGACCTGCTCAATTCACTTTCCATTTTTGAAGGCGCGGTTTTTCACTATTCGATCTTTGACCGCGATCTCTCATGGGAAGCGCGACATCTCATGGAAGAGCGGATCGAGACTTTCAAGAAGCTTGGTTCCGAAGAAGCCGTCGATCTGGACACTTACGTCAAACAGATCCGCGAACGAATATTAAACTTGGTTCGCCGGGATTTCGCACTTTACAATGAAACGCAATCCCGCGTGCAGGAATTCCGCCACAGTAAAAACTTACAAAAAATACAAAATCTCCTCGAGAAACGCCAAAAGCTAAGGGAAAAGCTTCACGAAGTCAGACAGTCATGGCGGCGGGAATACGAAGAGAAATTCCTTAATAAACGTCCTTCGGATGTGGATCAGTGGCGCGAATACTGGCACCGTCTCGAAGTCGCTTACCATGAACCCACCAGAAAATTGCAACGGGAACTAAAGCTTCTAAATGTCGATATGGAAGTTCTGCAACGGCAACTGACGATACCGGAGAAAAAAGCGTATCACGTGATCGAACAATCGGCGCGCAATTCCAACTTCAACCCCATGGCGTTCGAAGTCGATCATCCCCTCTTCTGGTCCAAACCAATCGTGGTCTTATTGAATAATCAGTACGATTCATATGTGCGGCAAACGGATCAACTGTGGCCCCTTTTCATGTCCGCCCGAGTGGCGCCTGGCGCGGTCTCCGGGGATCGCGAATTCAACCGTGACGGCTGGGGTGAAGCTTTATCCGAGGAGACCGCCGCTGACAGTTTGGCTTCGTTGGAAGAAGTCGGTATGAGCGCGGAGGTGATCGCGAACTTGAACGCCGTCGGTATTCGCAATATTTATGAGATCACACGCTATTCCGCCCGCGATTTCATCGAGGTTCACAACTTTTCGCCCACCATGTTGGATCAGCTTCTTGATGAACTGAATGTGCTCGGGATTCACCTGCACTTTGATGGAAAATGGGACCGGGAGAATCTCCGAATCCGGAAAAAGCGGCCGGAATTCTATGAACAAAAGCATGTGCCCAACACCATTGTGAAATGGCACTCGCCAAGCACGCCTGGTAGCGAAATCGACGAGTCGACCCGTTAGCGCGCGACCGCTGGGGTGCCGGTCGAGGGTTGAGCCGTGAATCGAGTGCGTCCTGAGCGGGGGGCCGAAGTTGCGCCCGCGACAGGTGCCGGCGGCGAAAGCACACGCGCCGAAGTGCTGCTGACCGCGCTCCTTGGAACTGTGCCACCACCCTGATGAGCTCGCACGCTGGCCAAGACCTGATCCTTGTTCAAAGTCGTAAACAAGTTATTCAGACCCTCTTGCAGCTTGGACAAGTCCGTGATTCGCGAGAAAACCATGGATTTGTACTGCGAGCGGTCCCTACAAATTTCGCCCGGTCCATTGGTCGATTGATTGCTGCTCCAAAAGCAGATCTGAGTGGGAGTCACCTTCTTCACGAATCCCACGTGGCCGTTTTTCGTGGTGTCCAATTTAACCAAATCTCCCGGCCGGGCGGCCGACGGATCCGTAAAGCTCTCACCACCAAGTTTTTGATAGAGCCAGTTCACTGAATGACCGTTGGCGTTCCAGGTGTGTCTGAATAGGGGAGAATTCAAAGCCGCACGGGCCTGCGGCGTTAACTCGATCGCCCCTCGCTTCACCAACTCGCAGACGGTTTTCAAAAAGGTGGCATGAGTCGCGGAAGTGCAATGGCTCCTCAGACCGGAAACTCCGGCGATATTGCATTCGGGGGTAATTTGCGCCCAACCGACCGGTTGATTGAGCGAGAAACCACGATTGAGACCAATGTCGTCTTTTCCTACGGAAAGCGCCGTTTGGTATGTCAAGGCGCTGATATCAAGACCATTGGGTGACGCAACTTCCGGTTGAGTCTTAAACGCATCGGAGCCCCCAGTTGAATCCGCGGTGACGTTAGAGAACAGCGGTTCGGGTTGGCCGATCGAACTTGGCGCCGAGATCTCTCTTGCGACCGACTGTGAGGTCACTGAGTCCTCCACCGGTGTTTCCACGGGATTCTGGAAGAGCGGCGCAGGCGTGGGCGCCGGAGCGGTATTGGTGAACTGCGGAACCGTCGCGGGATTCACATTTGAAACCAAATTGGATGTGTCTGAAAACAGCGGAGAGAAGCCGGGCTGTAAGCCAAATCCCGATCCATTAAACAAGGAGCCAAGCATCGGCAAAAATTGCGTTAACAATTGAGAGAGAAATGAATTCGATCGTGACCGACGAACCGGGTACGGAGCGAACATGGGAACCGGCGGCTGATAAGGCCTCAGGCCCGCGCCGAACAACGGCGATTGAAGGGGCAAAACTTTGGGTGCGAACAAGGTGGAAAGTTTAGGCATCATAAGTCCCCGACCAATTTGCATGGTGGGCACTGTGGGCATGGGCGACGCCAAATACGGAAGACGATTGGGTGCAAGGCTTCGGTTACCAAGAAGTGAAAAGTTGGGTTGTGTGGGTCCCAAAAGGGCTGGCCCGGCGATGGCCGGAAGGCCTTTAATTGGAATCATCCGAGGCGCACGCTGGCGCTGGTGATGATGATGTCGATGGGACACTTTATGGGGCCGCTGATGGCGATAAATCGTCTGACTTTGACGAGGGGGAATAACCCCGACCTGGCCCGTTTGACTTGGAGCAACCCCTCCCGAATTGGGTGGCACGACCCCAACAGTCTGGGCTTGCGCCGTGGTCACCACCGACAAAACTAATATAGACGTAACAATAGAACGCATAACTCACCTATCCGGCCCGGTATATTGCAACCCTCTGGCTTGCGGAAAGGCGCTAGATTTCAGCTCATGCCGACAGGATGTCTATTATTGAAACACTCGTTGGCGGAAAAGGGCTTAGTCGCGCTCGGACGGGCGGGTGGTCATCTTCTTCACGAAGTTGTTGTAGACGTCCATGGATTCGTCGTCTTTGCCAAGCTGTCGAAGCTTGCGCGGCTTGCTGCCGTCGGAGCGGATTTCCTTCTGCTTGATCACGACGCGGATGTAACCTTCCTCGGGGCGGCCGTCGCTTCGGCGGGCCGGCGGTTTCACTTCGGCCCGTTGGTGAAGATCGACAGTTTGGTGCTCCAGCTTTGAATTGATCTGGCCAAGCACCAGATCCAACCGCTGTTCGGCCACCTTCCACCCCAGGCTTTCATTCTGGCCGCGGATGGTGTGAAGATACACACGGGAATCCACATAGATATCCGCATCCTCCATGCCCGCGGTGAAACGGCTCAGCTTCTCCATGATGGTCGCGAAGGAGCCTTTCGGCGTGGCACTTCCGTCTTCGAAGAGTTTTCCTTCCGGGAATTTGATCTCGATGGTGTCGCCCGAAACCTGAAAACCTTCGGAGTACTCGCCAAGCTCCTCACTGAGCACCGACATCACGATGTTTTTGGATCCCATCTGCAGGAAATTCGGCGTGTAATCCACCGGCGTGATGAAATCCTGCAAAACCTTAAGTGGCTCATTGATCAAATCCAAAAAGAGCTTTTCCAAAGTCAGCTCCACACCGAAGTTGGAAAAGTTGTATTCGATCACACTGGGCGTGGAGAAATAGTCGGACACGTTCTGCTTCACTTCCGGCGTTTGATTCAAAAGCCACATCAACAAGAAGAACGCCATCATCGCGGTCATGAAGTCGGCGAAAGCCACCTTCCAGGACCCGCCGTGACCGCCACCGGCCTGAACATTGATCTTTTTGATGACGATCGTTGTCTTCTTCTCAGCCATGAATTACGCCGCTTTGCCTTTGGCTTCCTTGGTTGCGTTGTCCATTTCCTCGAAGGTCGGGCGCTCGGTCGGGTAAATGCTCCGGCGGGCGAACTCAACACAAACCAGCGGAGGCGCGCCCCGTTGCAAAGCCACCAGCGCCGCTTTGATCACGGAGAGATACCGGCCTTCGGCCTCAATGTCGTTTTTCATCTTCACCGCGATCGGACCCACGAATCCGTAACACGCCAACACCCCGAGGAACGTTCCGATCAACGCGGCGGCCACGTGACTACCGATCACCTGGGGACCTTGATCCAAGTAACCCATGGTGTGCACGATACCCAAAACCGCGGCCACGATCCCCAGTCCCGGGAACGCATCGGCCATACTCTGAATCGCGTGTTGCGCGGCATGTTCTTCCTCATGGGCCACTTTGATGTCCTGATCGAGAAGATCGTCCACGTCATATTGCGAGAGATCCGCGGAGAGAGTGATTTTCATCGTGTCGCAAAGAAAGTCCACGGCGTGATGATTCTTCAGAAAGTTGGGATAGGCTTTGAAAATCTCCGAGGAATGCGGTTCCTCGATGTGCTTTTCAACCGCCTGGGGACCGTCTTTTCGAAAGATTTGAAATAATTGGAACATGAGCTGAAGAACTTCTATGTATTCTTTTTTAGAAGGCGGCTTGCCGGTAATGGCGTGGATGATCTTTTTAACCGCCATCTTCACCGTTCCGATCGGGTTACCGATGATTAAACCGCCGATCGCGGCACCGAAAATAATCATGACTTCAAAGGGTTGCCAAACAACGTGGAGATGTCCGCCGGCTAACACGTAACCGCCGAAAACTCCTACGAGCACGACAATGGCACCGACTATACCCATAGTTCACCTCAATGTTCGATTTCGGCATTCTTGCCGTCTAACTGAACCCCTGATAGAAGGTCCGGAATGACGGTCATGAAGTTCGGCGGGACCAGTGTCCAGGACGCCGCGGCCATAGCCCAGTTAGTGAAAATCGTCGGCCAAAGGTCGGGGCGCCGGCTCGTCATTGTCTCCGCTCTCGCCAAGGTGACCGATGGCCTTCTGCGATTGGCGGAACTTTGCGAAGCGGGCGACGGGGCCGCCGCCGAGCGGATGGTCAATGAATTGCGTGAACGCCACCTGCATGTCGGCCGCGAGTTGAACTTATCTCCCGCGCAACTAGAACCCATCACCGGATATTTCTCCGAATTGTTGAACCTGGCCCAAGCGCTGTCCACCCTTAAAGAGGTCACGCCCCGCTCGCGCGACACTTTGGCTTCATTCGGTGAATTGTGTTCGTCGCGATTGGTGCAAGGAGCGCTCACACAATCCGGATTGTCAGCGGAGTGGATTGACTCACGACAATTGATCGCCACCGATTCCAGTTTCATGTCCGCGCAAGTGGATTGGGATAAAACCCGCGCCAAAGTGAGAGAGCGATTCGCCGAAGTTGATTGCGATGTTTGTGTTGGCCAAGGTTTCATTGGCGCCGATGGTTTGAACCACACAACAACGCTTGGGCGCGGTGGATCCGATTATTCAGCCGCGATTTACGGCGCCTGCTTGCAAGCCGATCGCGTGGAAATCTGGACGGATGTGAACGGCATCTTATCGACCGATCCGCGATTGGTTGAAAACGCCCACACCATTCGCCGCATTCATTTTTCCGAAGCCGCGGAGATGGCCTATTTCGGCGCCAAAGTTCTCCATCCCGCGACGATTTACCCGGCCTTGAAAGAAAAAATTCCGGTTTGGGTTTTGAACTCGAAAAATCCTAACGATCCGGGAACCGAAATCACTCTGGATTTGCCGGAAAAGCCCGGCGTTTGCGGTATCGCCTTCAAACGGAACGTGACGGTCGTGAACATCGTTTCCACCCGCATGCTGGGCGCTTACGGATTCTTGAAATCCGTATTCGATGTATTCGCCCGCCATAAACTTTCAGTGGACCTGATCGCCACCTCTGAGGTGAGCGTGTCTCTCACCTTGGATCCGAACTTCGACACAAATGCGCTAGCCCGCGCCCAGCTGGAACTGGCGGAAATCGCGGACGTGCAAGTGAATGGTGATCTCGCCATCGTCTCGGTGATCGGCCGGGGCATTCGTGAAACTCCGGGCCTTGCCGCTAAGATTTTCAATGAGATCCAAGACATTAACGTGCGCATGATTTCCATGGGCGCTTCCGAACTGAACGTGAGCTTCGTCGTGGCCAGCGCCCAGGCCGGCGAGGTCGTGCGCCGATTGCACGCGAAATTGTTGAGTTAAGAGTCCGCTCGTGAGAGCCGAAAATCGTCTCTCACGTCTAAATAATAACAGGTGAGAATCCCGAGCGAGATATGCTATCATTGGTTGCTTTTTCGCGAATGGGAGCTTCATGTCGCGTCTTTTACCATGGCTTTTGGTTGTTTTCGGAGCGCCGACTTCCTTTGCCAGCGATCTCCCCACTAAGAAAAGCCAAGTTCCGCTTTGCGTGTTCGAGAACGTCGTTGGATTTGGCGCGAGTGTCACACAATCCACGCCGGCCTTGATTCCCGGTTACCAAGCTCTTGTTTGGGGCGCCGAGATGTACGAAGCCATCGGTGGCGAGTGGAGCCTTCCCGGCTCGCGCAACTCGCCTATTTATAATTACACTTCGAGAGGATATGGACCGAGTCCCGTGGAGATTTTGGTGAAGGATTATCTCGGGTGGCAAGGTTTAAAAAATATTAATTACATCGGAGCGTACTTCACTCAGAGTGAAAACGATCTTGGATCCGCGCAAGTTCAAGCGCTCCTTCACGGAGATAAAGTTTCACTTTACGAGCAAGCCTCCCTTTTGGTTGGTTTTGATGCGTTCTACTGGGATGCCATCCATGGCAATTGCGGGGGAGATGCCGGAGTTGAATCCATCATCCGCGAACTCATCGAGCGATCGAAGTCGCGCGGCCAAACTCTGATTCTCGGTACAGTTCCTTTTGAAAACCCGGCCACTGTGCGAATCGCCAGCGTTCGCACCGGAGTTCACGGGCTCTGGTATGCGCCCGAGGTAAAATGTGCCGCGCGGATCAACGACACCCTCCACCAATTCTGTCACTCCACGAACGGGTGTTATTTGGTTGATTTAAAGGCCGCCGTCGGTGAGCTCAGGTGTGGAAAAAAACTTCGTCTCCGCAATGGTGAAGCGTTCGGCCTGTTTGAAATGAGGCCGGATGGGGTTCACATGAGCGACGTCGGATCTCGATTCCTTGCGGAAATGGCCATGGACGCGCTGGAGAAAGATCCGCCGTCATGCAACGCACCCTCTTCGCCGGTCCATTGATCCAGAAACAAAACCAATCGGCGCTCTGCTTCAGTCGTGAAGCCGTTCCTAAGTCCTGAATCATTCCAGAATTCCATATAAATGCCGATAAAAATCTCATGTCGACACGGACGTCGCGCGATCGAAAGATCATCTTTATCCTGATTCTCGCCGTTATCGTCGAGCTCACGCTCTTGTTGGCGCATTCAGGAGTCATACCCATCGGATCCGGCGATGGTTACGAGGGCCAGCGCGCGGGCCAAGTCGTGCATTCAAACAATCATCTGCGCCGCCGAAGCATCAACAGCCTAATATGGGAAACCTCGGGCCCCGATGAGATCGTCTACTATCACGACTCTTTGCTCACGCTCAAAGAGAGCACCGCCACTTTGAAGCTCGATAACGACACGGAAGTGCGGCTTTCGGAAAACACTCTGATTTCGATCGATCCGCCCGAGCAGCACCAAACTGGCGAAATTCGCCTGCGCTTCGTGCGCGGCAACCTCCAGGCGCGAAATCCGTTTCAGGCGTCAAAGATCGAAGCCAAGCAGATGAGCTTGAACATCAAAAGCGGCAGCGAGGTCGAGCTTCGCGAAGTGGGGACCGACGGTGTTGAGGTGCAGCTTAAGTCCGGTGAGGCCGTGGTGCAAATCGGTGATCAATCCAGTTCGCTGGTGAAAAACGAAATCCTGCGACTCGACACTGAGGGTGCCGACCGGTTGCGTGTGGATGACCGCTTGACCTGGATCAATCCTCCGCCCAAGCGTATTTACTATCATGGTGAACTCGTCCCGGTGAGTTTGGAGTGGCAAGGGAAGGCTCGAGAAATCGTGGTGCAAACTCTCGGCGAACCCGAACGCACGATCAAGTTACCTGAAAACACCACAACCCAACTCGTTGACTTAAAACCCGGCCATCATCGCCTCTACCTGCGCGATGAACACCGCTCCTCCAGTTCCCTGGACGTTCAGGTTTGGAAAGCGCCGATCATACATCTCATCTCTCCCCTTCCACGTGACAGGGTTGAGATGAACAACGAAGTGCCCTTCGTTTGGCAAAAGCATAAGCTAGCCACCAAGTTCCGCGTGAAAATCCATGGAGAGCGGACCCGTCTGACCGAAGATGTGAGTCAAAACGAACTTACGCAAAAATTTGAGCAGGAAGATGACCTGCAGTGGTTCGTGGAAGGATTTGATGCGGATGGCTTTCTCATTCCCCCGCTTTATCGAAATCCTTTGTACATCAGGGAAAACCCATTCGCTCCGCCTCGTTTAAAGTCGCCTGAGCTTCGCGCCCCCGCGAAAGAAAAAGACAATCGCGGCGCCTGGCTGTGGCGGATAATTTTCCCGGTGGCCCACGCGGCGGAAAAAGAAAAATTCGAGGCCGTGTTCGCATGGGAGCCCGTGCCCGGCGCGGACCAATATGTCATTGAGATCTCCGAGTCGCCAAACTTCCGCGATCCAGTGGTGAATCAAACCGTGCGCGAAGCGGAATTTGTTTGGCGCGACTTCGGATTCAAAGAATATTACTGGCGCGTGGCCGCCGGTCACTCAAAGGGCCGCATGGGCGTGTTTTCACAAGTGGTGAAACTTGATTTCACTCCATTGAAACAAAACCCTGATTTAAAAAATATTTCAGGAGTCGTGATCCGGCGGAAAACGCCAAAGGTCACACAAGTATCGAAACCGAAAGCAAATTCACCGGCGGAAAAACCGAAGCCGCCACCGAAAGTGCCGGCACCGGCACCGGTCGCCACTGAAACAGCGCCTCCGGAATTCGGCCCCGCCAAAAACTGGCGGCGATCCGTTTTGTGGTCTCCCCGCTACAGTCACATGGACCATAAGGGTGAGGACAATATTTCGGCCAGCATGAATGGCTTCACCTTTTCGGCCATAGGTTTCGAGTTTCCCTGGAAGGATGCCCAAGAAAACATCTGGCTGTTTGACGGAGAATTCGCCTCATACAGATATAAGCCGGTCGATAAAGAAGAGTTCGCCGTCCAGGAAGATCTAAGTTGGAGTGAAATCCAGTTCTCCGCTTTAAGATTCCGCTCTTTATGGGGCTATGGCGTCACCATCGAGAGTCGAATGGGAATCGAGCGCAAAGACCGCGAGTCGATCCGCGGATTCTTTATCCCGGTTTTCGGGCCGACAATGCAAAGGAACTTCACCTTCGGGCAAGGCGAATTCCGCTTTCGCATGGGCGCGCTCTTCTCCACCACGGATCAGGGCGTTCGCCTCCAACCCGAATGGCGGCAACCCATTGGCGAACGTTTCTCCGTCGGCGCGGGTATCGAAACCGTTTGGTTCTCTACGATTGGGCTCACCCTTCACGGCACATTGACCTTCGGCCTGAGCTGGTAAATCGAAAATTGAATCTGAACTTAACCCGCGATTTTAATCGGCCGACTGTGCCCAAGCCGTGCCGGATTTCGCTAGCTGCCCCTGATCAATGGATCGGCCACTTGGTCTTGATTAAGCGTGGGCCTAAACTGAACTTCCCACCGCCCGTGAGGATCAAGGTCAGAAAGATCGTACCAAACAAAAAGGGAAGCTCCTTATGTCCCCAGGGATCCGCGGCATGAACGATGCCACCGGCCACCAGCATGGTGATTAAAATGGGAATCGCAACCACTCGCGTACCGATACCTAGAATCAATAGCAAAGAGCAAAAGAACTCGGCGCCGGTCGCAAGCGTTAGACCGAACTGAGGCCCAACACCAATGGGGTCGGGAAATCGAGTCGCATACTCGGAGAAGTTGGCAAGCTTCTGCCACCCATGCCCCGCCGCCATGAATGCCGCCGGGATAACCCTTAAAATCAGTAAACCATAGTCTGTGGTATTAAGTTTTTTCATTTGACCTCACTCAATGTTCAAATTCGTCCATCGGGTTTACTCACCCTTTTAAGCTGGCCCGCATTTCTTCTGATTTTTCCATGAACCGCTTGTAAGCGGGACGATCCGCGCAGTAAGCGAGGTATTTTTCAAAAGCGATTCGCGGCTCCAAAGTCCGGGTCACGAATCCGTACCGGATCTGCGAAGCGATATAGACATCGGCGGCCGAGAATTGCTCGCCCAAGATATACGGCCCGTTCGACAATAAAGACTCAAGTGTTCCAATTGTTTTTTCGTAAGTTCCGTAGCCGATAAAACGCTCATCACCGGGGGCGCGAGACAGCGCTTTATCCACCATCGCGGGTTCAACACAATTCGAAGAAAAGAACATCCAGCGATAATAAGTTCCCCGACGCGGATCCGTCGGACTCGGCGCCAGTTGCGCTTCGGGATGCGCATCCGCGAGATAAAGACAAATGGCCGCCGCTTCCGTAATCACATTGCCTTTATGAATGACCGCGGGGACTTTCCCCATGGGATTGATCTTAAGATATTCCGGCTTTTTCTGCTCTCCAGCCGTGAGATCCACCAAATGGGTTTGGTAGGGAACATTCAGCTCCTCAAGCATCCAGTGGACAATGCGGCCACGGCTCATGGGATGGGTGTAAAATTGAATCGTTTCACTCATGCGGATGACCTCCGAACGAGATGAGCCTAGCATGGTTTTTATCCAGAGAAAGCTAGATTAGCGCCGCGCTAAACGACGACGGGCGATGAGAAGCGTCAACAAAGGGATTAAAAGAAGAATAATTGAATGGGGTGGATTTCCATCAACCCTTCCGCATCCGGCGGATTCGAATTCAAAATCGCTGACCAGTCCGGGCAAATATTGAATGGTCACAGCGTCAAGAAGCGTGGGATTGGTCGCGTTCGTTGTGATGGTCACTTTGAATCGCACATAGCGCTTACCGGCGATGTCCGCCAGGTTCGAGGTCCATCCGGTGTCATCGGTGACGAAGTTGTCGGAGCTGCCGGCAAACTCCAAGGTGAAATCCCCTGACTCCGGTGTGGTGGAGATGCCCAAAATTTCAACTCGGGAATTGCCGAGATCGATCGGCGTGGAGATCACGTCTTCCGCAGCGGTGTTGTAGAATACATTGTCACCCGGAATGACCGGGACGTTTTCAGTCGGATCCGGAAAACCAAGAAGAGTGAAATCATAAGCTATACTTGTGAACCAGTTCCGCCCGATCCCCCCTGAGGCGCCAACCGTCGGGAGATGACCACTCACAGCTTGTGAAGCACCCACACCGGAGTTGCTATAAAGCCGAATGGTCGCGCCCGAAAACACCTGAACGGAGCCGCCACCGCCGCGACCGCCGAGGCCGCCGTTACCGCTACCGCTTCCGCCGTTGCCACCGTTCGCGAAGATGAATCCGATATTCGGGTTCGTCGGACTGCCCAAGTTAAAATCGCCGACCGAGTGGATGATGACGACTCCTCCACCCGCGCCGCCACCACCACCCGCACCGGTGCTGCCGGCGCCTCCGCCGCCTCCACCGGCTCCACCGGCGATCGTGGCAAAAGAGGGATCGTTAAACGAAGCTCCGCCGTCGCCGGGATCGCCGGGAAATCCGGAGTGACCCGCGCCATCCGCGGATAAACTGGCGTCATTCCAAGCGCCACCGCCACCACCGCCGCCACCAGCTCCACCGCCATTATTCGCACCGCCCAGTCCGCCAGTCACATCGGGCGCTGAAATGTCATCACCATCCTCGCCATTGGCACCCGTGTCTCCACCATTTCCGCCACGGGCGCCGCCGCAGCGAGGTTCACCACCGGCGCCGCCTTGACCGCCAACCGCATCACCACCGTCGCGGCCGTGGCACCAGATTTCACCACGGATGGTGACACTGCCCAGTGAACGAATGATCAAGTGATCGTTGTTGACCGGCTCAAGGATCCAGCCTTCTTCCAATAAAAACTCAGTGACCTTCAATTCGGATTTATTAAGACGAATGATGTTGCCGCTGAGATCGCCACCTTGGCTGAACTCCGCATACCGCGACGGAACGAAAGCGCCATCGGAACCATCGCCAGGATCCACATCCCGAGGGTCGAATGGTCCGCCGCCGGTGTAATCCCTCACACTCATCGTGGGATGGACCACACCCAAAGAGTGATTCCAGATGGCGGTGCCTCCGCCATGTCGAGCCCGTGACGTGAAGTCCTCCGTAATGGTGGCGGCATGTGCCTGAGTAAGAGTTAATAAAAGAGCAAGCCCGACGAGAAGTTTCATGATGCGATGGTTTTCTTTTCCATGGCCTCGAACAGAACTTGAAACACTTTCTGGCGCAAAGTTTCGGCGCGGAAGGGTTTCACGATGTAAGCATTGACTTCGTGTTGCGCCGCTTTGGTGATTTTCAAGCGCTCCTGTGATTGTTGGCTGGTCACCATGATGAATGGCACTTTGCCCCGGCTTCGATGCCCGCGAACCGCGCGCAACAAAGTCAAACCATCTGTTTTCGGCATTTCCCAGTCACAAATTATAAGGTCGACCCTTTGCAAGGGATCGAGAATGTATTTGTGCGCGTCGGTTCCATTGGCCGCCTCAAGGAACTTCTGAAAACCGATCGTGCGCAGGTTTTGAATGATGATTTGGCGAACCATTTGGTCATCATCCACCACCAGGACCGTGAGGTGCGCGGCTTTAATGGTCGTCATGCCTTTATCCCCGGGTTTTTTCATGATTTCCTCCGCATGGCGGGCAATTGAATTAAAATCTCCGCGCCTCCATCCGGGTGATTCTGCACGATGAGCTTTCCACGATGTTCAATTTCCACGATCTCTTTGCAGATGGCGAGTCCTAAGCCGCTTCCTTCCGCGCCCTTCGTCGTGAACAAAGGCTCGATCACCCTTGGCAGGATGTCCTCGGGAATTCCGGGACCCGTATCGCGAATGGAGATCTCCGCATGATCAGCGGATTCACTCACCCGCAAGTGGATCTCACCGCTGTTCTCCATCGCGTGCATGGCATTGATGAAAATGTTCACGAACACCTGGACCAAGCTGTGCTTGTAGCCCGTCACCATCACAAACTCAGGCTTGGTCTTTTTCACCATGATCGATCGCTTGCGGAACTGAAACTCCATAAGCTCCAGCGCTTCCTCCAAGATCTGCCAAACATCCAGCGGACCCGGCGCGCTTGGCCGCTCGCCCGCTCCGTGCAGCGAGCGAAACCGCTTCAATATATTGGCGGCCGTGTCGGACGCTTTTAAAATCACTTCCAAAGCCGATTTCATTTCTTCCGGCTTGTTGCGCTCGATGGCCAGTTCGGCATTGCCAATGATGTGGGTTAAGAGGTTTCCGAACTCGTGGGCCACGCTTCGGCCGACGGCGGCGACAGCCGTCTGCTTTTCATGCTGAAGCAATTTCTGATGAGCTTCGCTGAGCCGTTCTTCCTGCCATTCTTTGAGCCGGTGCAAATCCCAAAGGCTGGTGGCGTTTCGCGCTTTCTGCAGGATTTCGCCCTCGGTGAAAGGCTTGTTGATATAATCCCATTTCTCGCGGTTCTCTTCGCCCAGGAAAGATCCGATATTATCGACGCTGCGATCATGATAAGCCGTCACGAACACCGCGTACATTTTCGGATCGACCGAGAGAATCTGTTTCACCAGCTGAATACCATCAACCTCACCACCCAAAACCACATCGAAAAATCCCATGGCGAAGGGTTTGTTTTCGCGCAGGGCGTGCGTGACCTCTTCAATGGCTTTTTCCACGGTTTGCACAACCACCACTTCAAATTCCGGTGCCGTTCCCGCCTGAGGTGGCGGAGTTCCCGACGGCGGCACAACGGCCAAACGGCGGCTGGACACTTGAGTCGCCGCGCCCGTGGGACAAAGAATGCGCCGGATGCCTTCGCCGATATCCGGTTCATCATCCACCACCAGAACTCTCCGATTCGGGACCGGCGAATCCTTCGGTAGAAAAGTCTTCTTGTCGCGAATCAGCTTGGCGGCGGTACTCATGCCACGGCCCCCTGACGCTGATTCGCTTCTAACGGCAAGCGAATTCTAAAAACCGTGCCCTTGTAAGGCTCGGAGCTGACGAACTCAATATCCCCTCCGTGACCACGCACAAACCGGCGGGCGATACCCAGTCCAAGACCGGTTCCTTCATCGTGCGATTTGGTGGTGAAACTGGATTCAAAGAGCTTGCTTTGATGCTCCGGAAGAATACCGACACCGTTATCTTCGAAATCGATGACCAGTTGATGGCCTTCATTGAACGTTCTTAAACGCAAACGCGGATCACTTAGGCCTCGAGTGCTGTTCTTCGCATCCTCGAGCGCCTGTAAAGAGTTTCGCATCAGGTTGGTGATCGACTGAATCATCTCGTCCCGATCCACCACGCAAGCGTCCGCTTTGGCTTCAAAAACCTGCTCGATGGCGAAACCCTTCTGCTCGAAGAGATCGTTCATGATCTGGCAGCAGTCGTTCAGAACGGAATGCAAACTGTGGGTTTTAAAGTCGGACTTGCTGTGTCCGAGCCGGCGCATGCCGTTGATGATTTTCCCAATGCGCTCACCCTCTTCCTTAACGAACTGGATGTCCTTTGAGAGGTTATTGTGCTGGGATTCAATCTCGCGCGTGCATCGCTCGATGTTCTCAACATCTTCCTGGAACAGGTTCTTATCAGGAATCACCTTTGAAGGTTCACGCCAGTTGCCGACGAGCTTATCGAATCCGCCGTCATTATAGTCCTTAACCCAGGCCGCACGAATTTCATCGATTAATTTAAGAGGCGAGTCACCCTTGGCTGGAATGCGCTTTTGCATGAGACCCAACCGGGTGAGCAGGATGGTCAGCGGGTTCAAAACTTCATGGGCGGTCCGGCCCGCCAATTCACCCACCGAAGCCAGGCGCGTTGTTCGCACCAGCGCCTCTTGCACCTCTTTGACCTTTTTATGCTGCTCTTCGAGTTCCGCGGTCCGTTCACGAACTTTCTGATCCAATTCACGGTTCATTTCTTCGAGCGCGTCACGTGATTCCTTGAGATCGCGGATCATCTGATTGAACGTGTTGGCCAAGGTGATGGTTTCATCCGCGCCGCGAAGTTGAATTTGGGTTGAAAGATCGCCTTTCGCGGCGGATTCCATCCGGTCCGCCAAAAGCGAAATGTTTTCAGTCAATGAACGGGAGATAAAGAACGACGCTAAAATCACCAACGTCAAAACCAACGATCCGAACAAAAGAGTTCGCACCGAAAGATCTTTGACCACTTTAAAAACCTGAGCCTCGGAAGTTTTGGCCACCACGAAAATCTGTTCGTTAAAGCCTTTGGCGAAAGCGGCGAGAATCCCGTTATCTCCGCTATCCCGTTGCACCACGCTCACTTTGGTTTTGGCTTTGACCGCTTCTTGAAAAAGCGGATCATCGACCACCGAAGGTTTTTTGATCAGTTGAGCGGCGTCATGGTGAACCAGAACTTCACCCCGCCGGTTGGTCACGAAGACTTCATTCAGGCGCACCGTCGACACTGACTTTAAAAACCGATCCAGTTTCACATAACCCACGACCGCCCATTGCTCGATCGCCATGCCTTTCGCGTCTTGCAGGACCACCAGACGGCCGTAACCGATCAGCGGCGGACCGTCGTTCAAAGAGGCGTTCCAGATGTCTTCGCCGCCACGAAGGATTTCTTTAATCGGGACCGGCATACCGGCCAGCGTGCTTTCGAAAGCCGCGGTGTCGAGGCCGTAGGTTTCAAGAAAGCGATCCTGGCTGAAAACCTTAAGCGGTTGGGATTGGTCGGTCTTGTAAATCGCGATGGCCACGACGTCCGAACCGTCCGAAAGCAGGTCTTCGGCGACTTTGTTTTGCAAGTGATTCGGCAATAGCGCGAACACTTTCAGTTTCTCGGAAACGCCGCCGAATTGAGTTTCGAGCTCGCTGGTCAAGTTGGAAACTTGCGAGCGGTTCAAGTCAAAAACCAGTTGGGTTTTATCGGATTTGAATACGGTCACCGCCATGAACAAATACACGCCCAGCCCGGCCACCATCATCAGGCACATCACGAAGAGAAACTTTTGGCGGATTGACCACTTCAGTTGCACACTTTTGCTCCTTATTATGTCTTCGGAGAAAAATGAGACAGTCTTAAGCCGCCTGGCCTAGGTTTTACCGCGGAGTCCGGATCGCGAGTTCATTACTAAAGACCGGATCTCCGCCTTCAACGGCGGAAACCGCGCGTATGGCGTAAAGCGTATCGGACGAAAGTCCGGAGATCGTTCCCACGTGCGAAGTCTTGAGAGTCGTGTCGACCTCGGTTTCATGAATTTCTCCGGTCACCACATTCCGGGCCACGACCTTGGTGGTGGCCGGTTGATTGGTTTGCCAGCTCACGGTGATCGAAGTTCGCGTCGTGGTTTCAATCACGAAGTTCGAAATGATCAGCGGATCATCGACCGCGCAAGGATTGGAAGCCTGTTCGGGAAAGAAGTAGTTGGCGTTTTCCAGAGGTTTCCAACCGCGCGTCAACATTTCGTAATATCTGGGCGTGGGCAGTGAAGGCACTTGAGTGTAATCGAAGTAACGGGAATTGCCCATCATGCCGCACTCTTCATCCCACACCGGATCCTCGGGATTTTGATCCGCCGGCAAAGGTCTCCACATCACCACAAGTGAGATGTGATAGCGCGGTCCCTGATAGTATTCCAGAGTGAATGGCAGGCGATCGCCCTCATTCAGATAGATCGAGCGCATGGCACATCCCATCCGCGTCGGATGATCGCCGTCGTTATCCACGAGTGTCGTCAATACGTTCTCATCATCTTTTAGGCTGAGAACCGCGCCGTCATCGGAAAGAATGGCCATTTGATACCAGCCCGGCGCCTCGCCGGGAGCCAGTTGCAGCTGGGACTCCATATGGACGCCGAAGTATTCGTAAACCGGCTCGTCCCTATGATTGGTCACGAGCGTTCCATCCTGAGTGTAGAAACCGAGATCCCAGCTACGCGTGGGGATCATCAATCTGTCGAAATAGAGCGTGCTCTGAACCGGCACGCCGTTCATTATATAATCGCGCGCCCGCGTGTAACGGGGTTGGTCGTCCGTCAGATAAACTAAATTACCTATTAAACCGCGATCCCGGGCGGACACGCCCGCATTGAATGGGTCACAGACCGTTCGCTCCGGCGGAGTCAAAGGCGGAGCCGGCACCTGGTCCGGATTGGCTACGACTTCCGTGCCCCCTTCCTCACCGCTTCCTTCAGTGAGGCAACCTGCAATGGAGAGAGTTAGGACACAGACTAAGATGATGTATGTTGTTCCTAACCCCCTTTGTATTAAACGTTCCATATTCGGGTTGTTATTACCCTATAGGTTACTCCTTTCCCGGCCAAAGGGAGAAATATTCACAATCTCGTGTCGAATTGTTACACGATTTTGGCCGTTTTGAGCCGGCGGCTTACTCTGAGGCGAGGTAAGTCCTTGATTTCGACGGTTTGCTTGTTTAAACGGTTTGTCTTCCAGACATCTCAAAAGAGGGCAAAAAATGATTCGGCTGTTTATCGCTGGCGCGGTTATGTTGTTTAGCTTTTCGGTTCACGCGGAATGGGACAGATTCATTCGTGAAAACGAATTACCCCCTCTGATCTGCTCCTACTCCATTTCTTTCGACCGGAGCGTGGTGCGTGTCTCGAATTGGTATGGCTCCACGGTTGAGTGCTTTTATATTGGTTCTTCTCCCGCCAAAAGCGGTTATGTGAATCACTACGAATGCAACGATGGCGGCCGGGCGAATGCCTACATCAAGTGGATGATCACGATGTCGGTCAGCTACAGGGACGCCTACGGCGAATTCGCTTTTTGCCGTTAAAATCGCCTCGCCCACACCTCGGTGCGGAAAGGCTCGAAGGTGGAGCTCACGCAGGTGACTTCACCTTGAACACGGTCCTCACCAAACTCCCCTTCCCAGATCAGAAAATTGTGATTGCTATCGGCGGCCAGCCGGCGTTCGTTATGGTAGCGATCATGATGACCGGGGAAAGTTAAACTGTGAATGGAGCTTGAAACCAGTTCGAACGTTTCATGCCCCACCTGATCGGCCTCGATTCGCATGATCTCCGAATAATGAACATCCCCGGAGACGAAGGCCGCGAGGGAGCCTCGGATTTTTAGGGCCTCTCGCAACGAAGCGAACTCTTCACGGTGTTGTCCTTCATAGGATTCCGCATCACTGGCGTAAGCCCCAAAAAACATTGACCCGTTCAAAAGCACCGTGGCCCGCGGCTGCAGCTGGCTTTCCAACCACGCGCGCTGCTCATCACCTAAAAGCGAGCGGCCGACCTGACGAAAGCTTCGGCCGTCCAGCAAAAAGAAGTCCGCGCCGAAGGCGGTCAACCGTCGGGCGATACCCGGTCCCTTGGTCAACGAACGGGCCCGATCCTGGGCGAAGAAAACGTTGAAGTATTCCTGCGATTCTTTGACATAAGGAAACTCAGCGCCGATATCGTTGCCCCCGAAATCGTGATCATCCCAGATGGCCAGAACCGGTGTGAGCTTCTTCTGGAAATAAAAGGAAACGCGAAGCCGGGTTTCCATGTAGCGGCTCCATAACATATCGGGGTCCGCCTCATCCACCTTGTCCCACAAGCTCCTGCGATCGGCATAAATATTGTCACCAAGAAAGAAAATCAGCTCCGGCTCGCGCTCGGCCAGCCTTTGCCAAATGTCGGCCCGATGAAGGTGATCCATCGCGCACGAAACAAACGCCAACCTCACTGATCGACGGGAAAGATCGAGGGTGGAAAATTCCCGTTCATCGTGGATGGTATCGGCGATATTGCGAATCTTAAGGCGATATCGCTTTCCCAGCTGCAAGCCCCTGAGGGAAATTTTATGAACGGCATAGGCGGAAGGATCGCGGGTGTGAACCGAAGACTGAAAAGGGAGAAGGATCCGCGAACCGACTTCCGAAAACTCATACACCCAGCGGTCATTGCGGGGAAGAATGAGCGAAAATTGTGTCGAGGTTTCGTCGGTCATCCCTTGCAACGCCGAAAACCGCGCTTCCCCCGGCGGCTCTTCCGCGAACACGGGACGGGACCGCAAAGCGTATCCACTCGCCATCAACCACGCGAGAAAATCCCGACGCCGTATTTTCATAGCTTTTTCAATTGCGCGATGGTTTTGATCGCCTCTTTGAGTTCGGAACGCGCGTTCATGAGCTGCAGCTCTTGCTCGCTGATCACTCGCTGAAGTTGTTGCAATCGCACTTCAAAGGCCTGCACCACTTGCGCGTGCCGCTCCACCATTTCCTTGACCACGCCGTCCTCGACCCGACGCTCGTTCACGCGGCTCACCACCTGAGCGAGCTTGCCATGAACATCGGCGAATCCCTTTTGCAACATCTCGGTTTGCCGCTGGAAGTGGCCTTGGACCCGCTCGAATCGCTGGCGGTTTTGCGACGTCACATCGTTCACCTTAGCGGTCATGCTTTCCAGCCGCGATTCAAACTCTTTCAGTTTTTTATTTAGATTTTCAACGTGAAGGTGCAAGGCCCGGATTTCACCGAGTGGAGCCGCTGGAGCTTCTGGTCCAGTCCGCGCCTCGGCGACGGTGGTGCCTTTGAATGTGTTGAGCAGTTCCGTGTTGAATTCTCGTGCCATAACCCCTCTTTTCGAGTGGACTTGCGCCTGATTTCCACTCTATCGTTGAATTATGGCATCCGTGACTCAATTCGCCCAGCATCTTTTGCGTTTGGATCCGCAAAGAAATTCCGCCCGACTGGCTCTGTTTAATTATATGAAACATGTCATTGAACCGAGTCAGCCGTTCACTCCGGAACTCATCGCCGCCTTTTACGCACGGGTGCTGCAATTCGACCAGTGGCAGACGGATGCATTGATTTTGAGTGAAACCGTACGCGGCGATATCGCGAGTTTCCTAAAACACCACGCCACCCAAGGCGAAATCGAACAGTGGCGCGAATTACGCCATCCCGACACTTTGCAAATTGTGCCGCTCAAACTTTATCAGGATCTCGAAACTCTCGTGCTGAGCGAGCACGAAACCCGACAAAAGTCGGGCGATCAGATCAAATGCATCAAGATCAGCGATAACCAATGTTTGGTTTTAATTTTATCGCCGGGCGGAACATTGGAAGTGAAAGTCTATCCGGCCATGGCCATCATCAATGGAGCCCGACTAAAGGCCGTGACGCCGACGAGCCATCTGTTTTACTCGTCCGATCTGGAACTCATGCCCCATGTTCGCCAGATTCTCGAAGGCTCCTTGCTCACCATTCATTGTTTTGAGCTCACGCCCGAAGGCGTTCAAGGTCTCATCACCCGGGGCGCCAGTTTTCAGAAATTCGAAACCTTCATCCGTGCCAAATTGAACGAAACACAAGATTTGTTTTTCTCTTTGAAGAAGCTCGAGCGGCATTTCATCAATCCCCAGACGGATCCTTATTACCAGGAATTGATCGGGCGCCTGGAGCGGGCCAACCGCCTATTGAGCCATCCGGGCTTTGAGGCGCTGGAAGAGGCTGAAAGGGCCCTGAATCGCGGAAGAAGCGCGCTTCGGAACATCTTTCCCAATGACAGGCTCCTCACCCTTCTGGTAACCCATCTGGAGTATGGCATCCAACAAAGACGTGAACCTCCGCAAGGAAGGGACGCGACTCAATAAATACCTCGCCGAATGTGGAATCGCCAGCCGGCGCAAGGCCGACGAGATCATCGAGTCCGGCCAGGTTCAAGTGAACGGCAAAACGGTTTATGAACTCGGGGTTCGCGTGATCCCGGGCGTGGATCGCGTGACCGTTAAAGGCAAACCGGTTCGTCCGCCCACGCAAAAGATCTACATCGCCTTCAACAAACCGGAAAACGTGCTGACCACGATGGAAGACCCCGAAGGACGCCCGACCGTCGCCGATTACATCAGTGATCTGCCGGTTCGTGTGTTTCCCGTGGGCCGTTTGGATTGGGACACGGAAGGGCTGTTGCTTCTCACCAATGACGGCGAGTTCGCGCAAAAAGTGATGCATCCACGCGAGGAGATTCCCAAAACCTATCTCGCCAAGCTCGATGGCCAACCGTCGGACAAGGAGCTGGATAAACTTCTTAAAGGTGTGACCATCCCCGGCGGTCACGTGCGCGCCTTGCACGTGGAGCGCGCGAAGGTCGGCGATTCCAAAAAATACGACTGGATCAAGATTGTGATCGGCGAAGGTAAAAACCGTCAGGTCCGCCACATGTTCGCGAAGATTGGCTATGACGTTAAAAAATTAAAACGCGTGGCGATCGGTCAGCTCACCCTGGGCAATCTACAAAAAGGCGAGTTCGGCTTTTTGGATCAGGCGGGCCTGGCTCGCATTTTTCGCAAGCGTCGTCAAGACGACGGTCGCTCCCGCAAAGGATCCGCCCGTCCGCGCCGCCGCAGCCCCCGCCCCGGCTCGAAACGCGCCAATCGGTAGATGGTGTCGACCCTCCGGCTGGCTTAGCCTTCGACAACCCATCCACCAAATACTGTTTAAGTCATCTTAAAATACCGTTTGAACGCCGTTACCTAAGCCGTTTTTTGGCAGGTCGATCACGTCTTTGTTGGCCGCTCGCACCTTCATGTTGCCCAATATTGCCTATATCGGCCCATATCGTAAAAACCCGCGGCACCTATAATGCATTCAATGAAAAAGGTTCAGTTAAGGGAATTTATTTATAGATCTAATTTAGTAGCTTAAATAGCAAGGCCTATTGCTATAGGTTAGCGATATGAAAACTCATGTTCTCTTTATTATTCTCGCCATTCAAGCAAGCACTAACTCGCCGGCCTTTGCGCAAACTTTGGTGGCACACTCGTGGCAGGAGCGTGTGGCCTATCACAGCCTGAAGGCGAACGATTCACGGTTGCTCAACGTCTTGGACTACTGCCGCTCCAATCCGGAGTGTGAAAAACACCCCAAAGCCGTCGAAGCCTACTTGAATTATGAACCACCGAATTTTCGGCGCGACTTGGAACCACTTCAGGCCATGGCGGATTTTGCCGGTCACCTTCCGGGAGTGGGCGTGTTTTCCGATGCCGCCAATCTCGCTTTAGCTTTGGTGGCCCGCAATCCCCAGGTCTTTGACTTCGCCAATCCCTACCGATCCTTCAACGAGCCGGAAATGCTACCAGAAAATCTGACCGAAGCGCTCAAAAATGCGGAGTTTCAGTTTTCTAAGCCTCCACCCAACCGCGGCCTAGCCGAAATTTATGATCAATATCTGACAAAAAAATATGGGATTCATTATGCCGACTCCCAATTCGACATGGAGTTGGATCAATTCAAACGACGCAACGGCATCCAGCGCGATCTACGAAATATCAAGAAAGATTTATCCGCCTTTCGGGAAACAATGCGTTTCACCTCGATGAAGTTCACTGAATCCCGCGCGAAGGCCGACGATCGCCAGGGCGGCGAGGTCGCGCGAATCGAATTCGAAAGACGGCACACCGAACTTCAAACCACTTTTCATCTTTTGTCTTTGCTGGTGGCTCCTCAAGATCCCAGGCTTGCCAAGAGTCTAAGTCTCTTAGGTGCCGCCACGCTCACGCTCCATAAGACATTTTTCCCGGCTAAGGGCTTTGAACCCAGCAAGTTGATGATGATGAGCAACGTGGCTGGTGCCGTGACCCTGCTCGCCCAAGCCTTCGGCGGACAGGGAGATGCGGAAATGGCGTTTCGCTCAGCTGTCATGGAGCAGTTGAAGGCATTGCAAGCCGCCGTTCAGTCCTTGCATCAAAAGATCGATCTCATGAATCAAAACATGATCGTTTACTTCAATAGAGTCATGGAAGACTTGGTCGCCCTGCGTGTGATCCAACAGGAAACTTTGAGCCGGATCGCCTCGCTCCATCGTGAAGTGGTTTATAACCGGCAATATGTGCGGGATATTTTTCAAGCCACTCGACAGGAAGATACGGATGAACTTCTTTATCTTTGCTTGGGCGAACGTCAAATCCTGCGCGACGGTCAGTTAACGCGCACGAACCTTCAGCGTTGCGTGGCCAAGTTCCGAGCCACCCTGGATGGAGCATCAGGTGCTCATTGGGCGAACCTAGCTCCGCCCCGCGATGATTTGGGTGTCATTTCAGCTTTGGAAAAAGACATCTTGCAACAGCCCTATATCGCCGACGCCAACGCCTTTATCAGTGCCGTAGGTGCCTACGACATGGGCCGATTGCTTTATATTCCGAACATCTTAAGATGGGAGCAAATCGCTCACGCCTACGTGAATTTTCAGGCCGATAATCTGAAGTATTTCAATGCGGGTATCGCCACTTCTGAAAACCAGAACACGCTTCTGGTCCAAGCGGACAAGATTCAAACCTTCTTTCGTGTGACGATCGGGGATCGCAATTTTCTTCTTTCATTCTTTGAAAGTATCCGTGATCAATATGAGCAAGAGCACCTTACGATCTTGAACATCTTGACTGAGATTCGCAAACAAGCCGATCTTCTTCCCGCAAAGTATACTAAGGTTAATTACCCGGAAATCGGAAGACAATGGAGTTTACCGCTTGCCTTCGTAAGACTGGTCCCGCGGGAAGTTTGGTTGGCTCAAGCCGTGGGGTTGGGGGAAGTCCAGTTCCGCATTGGCGTGGATCGTCCAGCCTCGGGCGGCGTGATCATGGATTTGAACGCCGTTTTTGAAGACGTGAATAAGAATAAAACCACTTTCTTGGTGAAGCGGTTTTATGGTGAGGAGCGTCCTTTCAGGAAAGGCTCAGGTGCTTTTACTCGCTCATGGTTCGAGCGGGCGGAAGAGTATTGGGAGAAAGGCTTTTCATCAATGGGCGACGTCCTCCGCGGCTATTGGTGGGATTACGGGCTCCATCCTCGTCTCGGCGTGCCGATTAAGGATTGGCCGATCAATGAAATGCAGTCGATGATTCCCGAGGAGACCACCAAAAGATTCGCCGCTGAAATGTTGAAAAGAGCCGAGGCGACTGTGACGAACCTCCTTCAATATCATTTGGTGGAGCATCGAAACGGCGAATTTATGCGCCCCAATGGAACTTATCTTGAGGGTACTAAGTTTTGGACGAGTTTAACCTCTTTAGCATCTCGCCTAGAAGCCGAACACAAGCGCTTATGGGGTCAATATCGCACAGCGGAGGCGCTTGGATTTTTGTCGGCGAGCTTTGTCGGCGGCGGAGATAAGTGTTTTAATGCCATCAAAGGACTGGAGCCTTCGGGGAAACTCAATATATCTCTGATGAGGGGCAGCATGGTGAGCCAAGGTCAGTGGTCGCACGCCTTAAGCCGTGTTGTACCTACATGTTATATTGAGAACCCGTTGCTACCTCGGATCACTAGCCTACAGACGCGCATCCAGGCTCTCAACATCGCCTTCGGCGCGAAGCTGGATCAGCCTCGACGTTAATAAATAGTGGGGCTCGAGGCAGCCGCCGTTAGGAAACCGTGCCTATGGAATGGACCCGCCCCTTGTCTGACATACATTAATGTCAATTTGCGGTATCTAGGTACCAAATAAGTTATCGCACTTATTAGCAAGGGGAG
>JAWLHR010000001.1:0-338167 GCA_041690295.1 Bdellovibrionales bacterium | reverse complement strand
TTGAAATGTTCGTTTTGCCAAATCTATTCCCAATGTTGTAACTTTCATTTCGGACTCCTCCCCTTGCTAATAAGTGCGATAACTTATTTGGTACCTAGAATACCGCAAATTGACATTAATGTATGTCAGACAAGGGGCGGGTCCATTCCATAGGCACAGCTCATATCCGAGCGCGCCCGCTATTTGTCACAGCAGATTTCGAAGGTTTGGGATTGCACGAAACGTTTGAAGTGTTGGCGGCAGGTGATCAAAGTGATCGGTTCGAAGGTGCAGCGGTAACCGTCGCCCAGTTCAGTTTCGAGCTCGCGCGCGTCCGTCGCGGCTCTTTCGTCGAACTTGGCTTGGTCATACTGGCGGCAAGCGTATAAAGATGTGTAATTTTTGATATAGCGTTGGACCGTGCAGAATTCGCCCTCGGCGAAGGCGGCACCGGCACTCAAAAAGATTCCTATCAAAAGTAAAGTCATTCCCTTCATGAGAGACCCCCTCTCATTCAGGCAAGCAGGGATAGGGTTAAAAATCAAGGACTCAAATCGTGGACGATTTCGTGGAATCGTATGATGGACTGCCAAACCAATTCATCTTGCTTAAAGTGAGTTTCGAACCATGCCCTTAGAAAACCGGTGTCCGCCGGATCGAGTTTAATTGGTTTACTAAAAGAGTTTATCTCTCGCATCTCGATCAGGATTCGCGCGAAATATAGAGCGGATGGTGAGAATTCCAACGATTCCACAACCACATCATTTTCACGAGTGATGCGGGTTTGCGGGGTCTGATCGAAGGAATAGAGATTCTTCGCTTCCGCCAAACTCCAGGCGATCCTTCTGACATTGGGTAAAATTCCGTGATCCCCGTGAAGTTTGACGTTAAACCGGCGGACTTCCAAATCGATCACGACGCTAAGGCCTGGACTCTTGGTCCCCGGAAAATAGCGCACACCCATCCAGCGGTTACGGGTCATGTTGGACCATTTGGAAAAGGAAATTAGAAAACCCGGATCATTTGTCCAGAACTCATCCGCGCTTAAATCCCGCGGAATTCTCCGGCCGAAAATCGGAATGATTTTGTAACGCTCGAGAAATGAAGCGCAGTACTCGGTGAATCGGCGTTTGAATGAGGCCTGAGTTTTAACGGGAGCGAGGGGAAGGACCAAAGAAAGGACGAGGATCGGCAAAAACGGGCAGATTCGGAACATTCGCGGACTCCGCTTGCGAATGGGACATTGCAAAGCAAGCGGTATGCCGAATTGGCGGGCCACCCAGTTCCAGCGGCCGCCAACGGTCTTTCAATTTAAAAGAAATGGAGCGGATTCAGCACATGTCCCGAATGGGAGTGCACTTCGAAGTGCAAATGAGGGACGGTTCCTTTGGCATTGCCGGACATGCCAACCAAACCGATTTTCTGGCCGGCCTTCACGTGCTGACCGCGGGAAACGTGAGGGTGTCCATTCAGGTGAGCGTAGTAGGTTTTGTAACCGTTGGGGTGCACGATCTTCACCGCATAACCCGCTCGACGATGATATCCGGCGGAAACAACTTTGCCGCCCCATGCGGCCACCACCTGGCGATTCATGGGCGCTTTGATATCAACTCCCATATGCCGGCGCCGTCCGCGCGGATCACCAAGCTTTGAAATCACACGGCCGCCGCCCTTGACTGGATAAACACATTTATTGCGCGTCCCGGCCTCTTCGATCCAACTCTCCCAGCTTGGAAACATGCATTCGAGACAAGAGAGTTCCTCTTCCCCCGCCAGATAGATCTCTTCGTCCAACTGTTCGGCCCAAGAGAGAGGATTAAATAATAAGAAAAACGCAAGTGTTGCCACTTTCATCTTTGGTCCTTTCTGTGTTGTTTAACGAATGCCGATTTTGTAACGAAAAGAGTGTTCTGAATCACCTGTAAATTAACTGAAAATTCAACCGTGGATGGACGCGCTGAGGCGGGCGGTAAATTTCCGTTAATCTGGTCCCGTCATGCGGTTAGATTCTGCTTGTGTCCGCAAGAGTTTAACATAGAATAATTACCTCCCAGATAGAGTGAGTAAATATGAAGTGGCTGTGGCCGAGAAAGCGTAAGTCCGTTTATCTATTCAAGGTCTACTTTCCGGGGAATGTGAATTACCTGCCCTACTCAGCCGCGACATTGTGGGCTTACGCGCATAAGTTTGATGATATTCGCGAGACCTATGATCTGGGCGGTCTTTTTGCGTTGCGCGAACCGGTGAATGAGGCGATTGAAAAAGTCGTAAATCCGACGGTTGTCGGATTTTCGTCTTACTGTTGGAACACGCGATGGAATCTCAAATTAGCCGAATTGATCAAAGCGAGATACCCAAAGTGCACCATCATTTTCGGCGGGCCGGATGTTCCCGATGAGGGGGTAGAATTTCTTCGAAACCATCCGCAAGTTGATATCGCGGCGCACGGCGAAGGTGAAGTGACCTTTCTTGAGATTCTCCGAACTTTACGTTCGCGCGAAAAAAGTTTGAGTTCAGTCCTTGGGATCACTTACCGGGAACCAGGTGGCGACATCAAGAAAAACAGCCCGCGCCCGAGGATCAAAGATTTAAGCCAACTGCCAAGCCCCTACACGATGGGTTTGTTCGACGAGATGATCAATGGCTCGGACCAATGGACCGCCATCTTTGAATCCAATCGAGGTTGCCCTTACCAATGCGGTTTTTGCAACTGGGGCTCGCTGACTCAATCGAAAATCAAATCCTTCAGCCATAAAATTTATCAGGAATTAGACTGGTTCGAAAAAACCAAACTGCGGCATCTTTATTTCACCGACGCCAACTTTGGAATTTCCGATATGGATGAAAAGCTCGCTGATCGGATCGTCGAAATAAAACAAAAGACAGGTTATCCGCATAAACTGATGCTCACCTGGGCGAAGAGCAGCCCTCGAAGAGTCGTTTCGATCGCTCGTAAACGGCATAACGTCGGTCTTCTCGAGGGCATTACGCTTGCCACCCAATCGGAGAATCCCGAAACTCTCAAGGCGGTGAAGCGGAAGAATCTCGACCCGACTCAGGTTCGAGAGATCGCGAGCCAATTCAGTCAGAATCAGTTCGCCTATTACAATCAGTTGATCTTGGGTTTACCACACGAGACCAAGGAGTCCTTCTTAACCGGTATTTACGATAGTCTGGAGCGTGCGCGATACACGTCGATCGACGTGAATATTTTAGTTCTGATACCAAATACCGAATTGGCGAGTCCTGAATCACGCGAACGGTATGGATTTAAAACCCTACCGGGCAGCATGCATGACAATTTCAGCCTGATTCCGGATCCGGAACTGATTGAAACTTCAGAGTATGTCATCGCCACCAATACGCTTCCAAACGACAAGTGGCGCGAAGCTTGGGTGGAAAGCCATATCGCCACGGGACTTCACCTTTTGGGCGGAACTTATGGTTTGGCCATGGGCCTTTATTATAAATATCAGATCCCGGTTAGGGACTTCTATTCCTCTTTTATGGAAGCAGTCCGGAGGGATGATTCCTTTTTTCTGAATGGCATTCTCAAGGCGCTCGACGAGGAAATGATGAACAGCGTGCGTTCAGGTTGGATTAATATTTATGTCAGCCGGGAGACCACGAAGAAGTATTTTGAGTTCCTCGGCGCTCGTTACACACGATACGAAAGATTTGTCGCCATCGCCGCTCAAGTGCAACGGAGCGAATTCGAGCGATTTTTAAGGGAATTTTGCCGAAGCCGGTTCAATATCAATGACGAAGAACTTTTTGAGTTAAATGACAAGCTTTGGATTAAGCATGGCCGCGAATACCCGGTGTTCGGTGAATTTGACCATGATTGGCAAAAGACGATCAACACAGGGGTGATGCTCGAGCCCAAGAAATCCGAATTTTATTTCCAATGCGCTTTACCCGACACTCATAAAATGCCATTTGAAGCGTTTATCCGGAACACCAGCTACTATTATAGACGTCGAGGTCATGGTATAGCTCGAATGCTTAGGCCGGAAGAGTTGGGGATTCTGCAGACGCATGATTTTCTCGTGCGCCATTAGTCAAGATCCGGGCGGGCGGAGGCCATGGAAACTAAAAACGATTTTCGTATTGGGTGGGATCCTAGAATTCCCGGACGAAAAAAGACCTACCGACGGATTTTACCGAACGTTCAACTGCATTGGTCAAGCCAGGCCGAACTCCAAACCGAATTACGGAAATCCGGCTGCATTCGCGTCGACGGCGAACTGAATTCGGCCACCGCCAAACGCGATTTAAAAAAACGCTTTTTTGAAAGCGTCTTCTCGTTGACCGGCGATCCATTGGATTATTTTGAGTTCGGTGTCTATCGTGGCGAGTCTTTGTCTTTGGTGGCCGACTTACTGAATGAACGCGACGCCAGACTTTACGGCTTCGATTCATTCAAAGGGTACCCCGAGGCCTGGCAGGTGGATGGTCGAGTGCATAGGGGGCGTGAAGATTACCTGTTAACCGATGAGGACAGAGCGTATCTGGCGAAGCAAAAGAGCCGCAGGGGAGTGAAATTAATCGCCGGCTACTTTCAAAACACGCTACCGGATTTTTTGGCGTCCTATGATCCGAATGCACGAAGAAAAGTGATTTACATCAACTCCGATCTGTATAGCTCGGCTTTGTTTTTACTCACGGCTTGGCACCCTTATGTAAGACCTTCTGACATCATCGTCATGATGCTCGGGGGGCCGAGCCGAAAAGAGGGTGAATACAAGGCGTTTAACGATTACATCCACGCCTACATGCTCAAGGAGAAAGTGAAGTTCTTAGTGAATGCCAATGATGCTTGGCACGTGGCGTTCAATATTTTCGGTTCATGATCCGTGTGCGAAAGAAATCAGATGGATCCCGACCGTTTTGACATTTTCTTTTTCTCACTGGACGAGCCTTATGCGGATGAACATTGGCGGCTGCTTTCCGAGCGGTTTCCCCGCGCCAGACGGATTCACGGGATCCCCATTATCGCCCAAGCTTGGTCCCAAGCCGCTGAACTTAGTGGGGCGGAGTTTTTTTTCTCGGTCGATGCGGACAACATAATTGAACAGGATTTCACATTCAGTTGGGGGCAAAGTTTTCCGCCGGAAGAAAATTCCGTATACGTGTGGCGCTGCCGAAACGAAGTCAACGACCTCGTTTACGGGAACGGAGCCGTGAAGTTATGGCCGAAAGCCAGGGTATTGGAACACAAGAAATCCATGGCGCTCGACTTTACCGCTGAAGTCGCCGGCTCCCATTACGTCGTGATCGAGAAGATCGCGAGCAGTTGTCATTTTCATAAATCGCCCTTTCACGCGTGGCGAAGCGGGTTCCGTGAGACATACAAGCTCTTATCCCAGGCGTTCACCGGCGAGGGCGACCAGCAGGCGTTGTCTCGCGCGATCACATGGATGAATAAGGGGCTGGAAAAAACAAATGGAGTTTTTTGTCTCTTAGGCGCCACCATGGCCGCCCAATTCTTTTTTGACGATCAGGAGCAGAAGGCCCGATCACTTCTCCATGACTTCCATTTTCTGAAAGAAAAATTTGAACACGTCCAAGATGATCCGCACACCTGGTTGGACAAGCTTCGGCGAACGCTGCCGGAACCGGCACGCGATCAGGCGTTTTTGAAATAGCCGGCATTGGCGAGAACTTCAATCACATCCCGGTCCACTCTTTGGAAGTTTTCAAAGTTGATAAATTCATTCCAGAGATGTCCGTAGCGCGAGCCCAGTTGGCCTTTGAGGAGATGTGAATAGCCCATTTCCTCAATAAATACCATGGCTCTGAATAACCGTTCCAAGCGGGTAAAGCGATCCAAGCCGTTGTAGGTCCAATGTGAATTGGAGGGCGTCTCCCCTATCTCTTTTTCAACGAGGTGTCGAACCTCTGTGTCAGGGGGCAGAGTCAGAGTCGGGCCGAGTTCGATGCCTTGGACGCAAGCCCATTTCTCCGGCGAGGCCAAAAGCCCCCGATCCTTACAATCTTTAAAAAGCTGAAGTGTTTGCTGGAAGTCCTCTTCGGTTTCGGTGAGATAGCCAATCACCATCAGGAACGTGACGCTGATGCCGACCCGGTTGAATTGTTCAAGAGTGTAAAACAGGTCTTCGTTGGAAAAGGGCTTTCCCATATGTTTGCGAACGCGTTCACTACCGGATTCCACGCCGATGCTGACATAACAGCAGCCCGCTCTCGCGATCAACGAAAAGAATTCCGGTGGGGTGGAAGCGCGTGTGCGACAGATAAAATGGCCGCCCCAATGAATTCGCGGGGGATCACTTTTTTTGCCGAAAAATATCCAACGTTTTTTTTGCTTTCGTGCCTTGTAGTCAACGATGAGCTCACTGAGCTCGGACAACATCTTCAGGTTGCCGTTTATGAGACTGTCCGTGAACTTGAACTCGGTGCGATTGAACTTTTCGTGAAGATAAACGATTTCGCGAAAGATATGTTCCGCGCTTCGATATCGATACTTGGGCCACATGTTTTTAATATCGCAAAACGTGCACCGCCTCACACACCCGCGTGAAGCCGTAATATAGACCTTGTTGAGCCCCTCTTCTTCTTCGATTCGGTCGAACGGTTCAAATTGGCCGTCCTCATATTCGGGAATCGGCATCGCATTCAGGTCGTTCAAGGGGACGGGAGCGGAGTTAATGCCCGGGTAGTTGAGATCCCCCTTTAGATAACTAAGAATGGCCAGTTCACCTTCTCCCGCGATGACGTCCACGTCTTGCGGGTAAAATTCCCTTAAATGGGGCTTTCGGTGGAGGTCGTGGGCGAACGGGCCGCCGAGTACGATACGGCCGCGATAGCCGCGGTCCCTGACTTCAAAAATCAACCGTTCACCGAAATGACCGGAATGAAACGAATAAAGGCTCAGGCCCAGAGTTTTGGGATTGGCCTTGATCACGTTGTCCGCCCAGGCTTGAAAGACCTCGCGTAACCCTTGTTTTTCGTAATAGTCGATAAAGCGCGAAGACGACTGCGGAGGTTTGAAAACAAGCAATTCGTATTCGGTTGTGAACAGGGATCGGAATTTTTCGATCTGAAAAAGCTCGATGTTCAAGTCCCAGACTTCACAGCTGTATCCATGTTTCGAGAGCTGACCCTTGATGATGGCGGGTCCGAGCGGCGGGCAAACTGGAAAGAGAACGGGCATGTTCAAAATCAGGAGATCCGAATTCTTTCGCAGTTGCCTCATATTCCGATAATTCTAGATGACGGCTAGCTCGGATGCCAATCTTTTCGGCCAAGGCGAGGGTCGAGCCGGTCACGCAGCCAATCACCAAACAAAGTGAACGCGACGACCGTTATCGTAATCGCGGTTCCAGGTATCACCGAAACCCACCAATGGGTCGCAAGGTATTCTCTTCCTTCGGCGGTCATCGAGCCCCAAGCCGGAGTTGGGGGAGAAATCCCGACTCCAAGAAAACTGAGCGTCGCCTCAAGGATAATGATAAAGCCGATTTGTAAACCGGCAAAGGCGATCAAGGTGTTGGCCACATTGGGCAAGATATGACGGAACAAAACTCGTATGGATGAGGCACCCGAGATCTGCGCCACCTTGACGTAATCCATTTCACGAATGACCAGCACTTCGGAGCGGACTACGCGCGCGAACGGCGCCCAAATCACCATACAAATCGCGGTTAAGGCGGAGGTGATGCCGCTGCCCAAAGAGACCGATAGAAGGAGAGCGAACAAGATCATGGGACAGGAGAGTGAAGCATCCGCCAATCGCATGATGA
This sequence comes from Bdellovibrionales bacterium, assembly GCA_041690295.1. Taxonomy (GTDB): domain Bacteria; phylum Bdellovibrionota; class Bdellovibrionia; order Bdellovibrionales; family UBA1609; genus JALHOQ01. The sequence continues at coordinate 330,425 of JAWLHR010000001.1, read as the reverse complement.
TGGTGTCCACGTACCGGCCCGAATAGCCGGCGATGATGCCGACCGCACCACCGATTCCACCCCCGATTAAAAGCCCGATGATTCCAATCGCCAGTGAGGTTCGCACTCCCCCGATCAACCGGCTCAAAATGTCCCTTCCCAAAGCATCGGTGCCGAAAATGTGCGCCCAACTGCCGCCTTCCATCCATACGGGCGGTTCAAGGCGTTTCATGAGATTTTGCGCGTACATGTCTTGGGGTGCGATGAGGTCGCCCAAAATCGCCATCATCAGGAAAACGAAAAGTATAAAAATGGAGACCCAGGGCAGCCGAGATCGAATCACGAATTATCCAACTGAATACGGGGATCAATGAAGGCGTAAGAAACATCAATAAGCAAATTGATGGCAATGATGATGACGCCGGCGACGATCACCACGCCTTGAACGAGCGGATAGTCCCGAAAAAGAGCGGCGTCATAGGCCAGGCGGCCAAGGCCTGGAAGCGCGAAAACGGACTCCACCACGATTGTCCCGGTCATAAGAGAAGCGAGCAGAAGTCCGCCGAACGTGAGAACCGGGAGCACGGCATTGCCAAGGGCGTGAACGCCCACCACACGAGCTTCCGAAAGACCCTTCGCCCGCGCGAGTGCGACAAAATCAGTGCCGAGCGCTTCAATCATGTTCGAGCGAAGTATTCGCAACATACTGCAAGCCTGAAGCAATCCCAATGTGCAAGTGGGCAAAATAAAATGCCGCCAGGATTCGGCGCCGCCCACGGGGAGCAGGCCCAAGTGGCCGGCAAAAATCTGGATCAGAATAAGGCCGATCCAAAATTGCGGGGTCGCGATTCCGAACGCACCGAAAATTTGAATGCAACTGTCAATCTTGCGGCCGCGTTTAAGTGCGGAGAGAATTCCCAGAGGAAAAGCCAAAAGAACTCCAAGCAACATACTGGCAACGGCCAAAATCATCGAGACGGGCAAACGCTCGAGAATCAGATCCATCACCGGCCGACGGGCCAGAAAGGACGTGCCCAGGTCCGCGGTGAGAATACTTTTTAGAAAGAGAGCGTATTGCACATAATAGGGCTCATTTAGGCCAAGGTTCTGGCGGACATGTGCCACCGTTTCAGCACCAACCTCAGGCGGCACGAGAAGGCCCACGGGATCTCCCGTTGCCCGCGTCATCAAAAAAACGATCGTAAAGAGCAAGAAGACCGTGACAAGGGATTGCATTGTACGACGAATCAGAAACTTCAGCATGACACCAAAATTATCTTACCGGCTCACGAGAGCGCGCAAGTTGGGATCAGCCGTACTTGTACCCATGGGCCATTCTTTAGAAATCTTTTTCTTATTGGCCGCGTACTTCGCATCTATGCTGAACAGCATAACGGTGTGAGCGTCCTCGATCAAAATCTTCCACGCGTCCATCAGGCGCTTTTTGTAGGCCTTGAGATCGGGCGAGGCGAGCATGTGCTTGATCGCCTTATCCGCTTTCGGACTTACGTTTCGCGTGGTGGAGAGGAGGCCGTCCGATCCCCAGAAAACTTGCAGCAGCGAGCCAATCACCACCTGCGATGAAGTCGGATTGGTCGCGATGGTCTTCGGATGGCTTTCGGGTTTCGGCCATTGGGTCCGATAAGCGCCGTATTCGCCGACCTCAATCTTGGCGCGGATTCCAACGGCACGTAAATAGCCGGCGATGGCCTGGTCGATCTCAAATTTTTCAGGCACACCCGTCTTGGCAAACGACTTGAAGGTGATGTCGATGCCATCCGGATAACCCGCTTCTTGAAGAAGTTTCTTCGCCGCTTTGGGATCGTATTTCTGGGGATCGCAGAGGCCGGAAGGGCGCGAATCGTACGCTACATCCGCGATCCAACAGCGGGTCAACTGACCGCCGTTGAGCATAATAGTTTTAAGTATGGTCTGGCTATCAATGGCCAGTGCGATCGCCTGACGGACTTTTTTGTTATTTAATGGATTGTCCTTTTCCCATTGATTGTTGAAGAGCATGTGCATGTTGTGACTGGCGGGCTTGGTCGCGATCAAAAATCCCTGTTTCTTTAACTCGTCCACATATCGCCGGCCGATGGTGATCACATCCGCATGGCCGCTTCGTAACATGGTCAGCCTTGTCCCTTGCTCGGAAACCCCCATGACGCTGACATTCGCAAACCGGGGGACGCCAACCAACCAGTGGTGGGGCATGGCTTCGAACTCGATCGACGAGCCGGCATGGCGCGCTTTGAATCGATAAGGGCCGCTGCCGATCGGTTCGAGGGCGAATTTTTCCTCACCCACTTTTTCGATATACTTTTTCGGAACAATCATGGATTCCGAACCCACCAGGATCGAGATATCCAGCAAAAAGGAAAAACTCGGCTCTTTCAGCGTGATGGTGACCGTGTAAGGATCGACAACCGTGATTTTATCGATAATTTTGGCCAACACACCCGAAAGCGAAGAGACCGCTTTGGGCCCGATCGCGCGCTCAAACGAGAATTTGACGTCTTCGGCGGTCAGTTCATCTCCGTTGTGAAACTTGATGCCTTGGCGGAGGTAAAATGTGTAAGTCTTGCCGTCTTTCGAAATTTTCCAGTCTTTGGCCACGCCAGTTTCCTTTGAGATTCCGGAATTGGCCTTATCCGCGCCCACGAGTGAATCGTAAATGAGTGGAAGGTAAATCTTGGTGTTGGTCGCCGGTCCCATCACCGGATCGAGAGTTTCGTTACCAAGCGATTCGACGGCGATGCGGAGTTCACCTTGTGGCTTCAAATCCGCGTGTACAGGTTGAATCAGAGTGAACAATAATATAACAGCCGCAATCATCAGAATGGGGGCATACTTGCTCCAGAGCCTCACGTCACTACGCTCCGAGATCGTAGCGCTGGGATTTGATGCCGATGAATCCAGACGAGATATGTCCATTGTTAAACCTCCATTGATCAAAGGACTCCAGTTCCTCAAGCCGACGTTGGTAAAGAAGGAACACCTCTTCATTTCCTTCGCGCGCTTGCTGCAGTTGATAGGCCGCTTTGGGGGTGAGAAGTGTCGAGGATTTGCCTAATGAAACGCCGCCAGGGGCGGGGAGCCGGACAATGCTGTTGAGTTCGTTCACGTAAACAGGATGGTCGTTTCTGAAGAACTCCTTAAGGTCAGTCATTTCCGGGTGTTTCGCTTTGAGGTGATTTTTGACCATGTGGCACTGTTTGATATGAACTTCCGGCAGTTCGGACGAAAAGTAAAACTCCTCCAAACTTTCACGGGTCGCTTCGTTCAAGTCCCATTTGAGATATTCGTCCCAGTAGAAGGCGTAATATCGTCCATTCTCCATTTCCAACCGGGGCTTGTTTCCTCCGGTGACGTTGGCCAGTTTACGGCCTCGTTCAATCGGTGAGATTAACTCAGGTAGGAGAAGGCTCGCGGTACTGACGTAAGAAAGCCGGAAGTCGATCGTGTTGACCTGTTTAGCCCAATCTGGATCGGAGAAAAATTTTTGGTAATGTCGCGGCCCTAGATCGAGGAGATTGATTTTCGCTTTGCCCAGCAGGGGCTGAATCCGGCGCAGAAAAGGCAAGGCGACGAAATTGATCTCGCTGTTGCCGGGGTCTTCATAGTCCGCGGTGGGACTGGTGCGCATGATACAAATTTCATCCAGTGGAATCTTGTTCTCGATAAAAGTCATTAAAACCGTATGGCTATCGACACCACCACTGTACCAAAGCCGAAGATGGTCATACGAGTCCCGCAATTGGCAGGCGCGCTCGCATAAAAGATCCGGCCAACTCTTCTCGGGTTCAACCAGCCAATTGGCTTTGGAAAAGGCCTCATCATGATGATGAAAACTCACGCGGGATATGTCGCCGGCGCTTTCGAGGGCCGAATTCTTATTAAAAAACTGGCGTCCGTCGTAAAGCCAAAACGTGCGGCCTGTGTTTTTCGCCATCTAACTCCTCGGGTGAGTGGGCGTGAACGCTTGAATGACCGGCCTTAAAACGCCACGCCAGAACGTGCGCCGGGTTCGCCGTGCCGCAAGCCAATTCTGATGCCAATAATAAAAAGTCAGCATCCGGCAGAGGACTAGATCCATGGAACCTCTGCGCTTCTGTTCCGACAATTGGTTTTGATAGTAGTCGTATGATTCCACCTGAAGCTGATTGAGCAAGTCAAGCGCATTTTGCAAATCGCCTTCGATTGCATCTTGATATTTGTAAGCGACCAATCCTAAGGCGAATGGATTCGCCTTTTTTTGTAAATAGACCTTTTCATTAAAGGTCCGGGTGATCATTTTTTCCTGAAAGATCGATTGCTTCATCGACAAGAGGTGGTGGTCCTCCGGTAACAAATAGAAGAAATCGAAGAGTCTTGTGTCTTTAAAAGGATCGACAACGCTGATCTTGCCGGCCAGCCGGTTATCCCTGTCGTGGGAAACGCCTCTCCAAATGTGCAGATTCTCGGCGAAAAACCGCCAGAAATCATGGTCCGCCGCGCGAAAGAGGCGCAAGAGCCGCTCGTTGATTTCATGCGGGTTGTAGGCGTAATCGTTCTCGAAACCGGGGAGGCTTGCGAAAAAATCGTTCTTTAGGTTTTCGAGTTTCGAGTCGTCGCCTTTTCCTCTTCCGGTTTGGGCCAGCCAATGCGTGAACAAATACCGCGTCCGGTGGATGAACAAGAAATCACCCATGCTGGCCGAAATCACGCAGTCCGCGCCCAACTCAAGAGACGGCACCACGGACTTACCATGATTGATGCCGAGAGTTTGCCATGTGTTGTTGTCCGGCTGAGTGTAATAGCTCTTCTGCAATTCCAAGAAGACTCGATCGCCGATAATCTTATGGTGATGATTTTCGTGGGGAACTTTTTCAAGAATCCTTCTGTGCATCGAAAGGCATTCATCCGTGAAGTCATTGTCCGGAATTCTTGTCATCGACAGGAGCGGCAGCCCGGCTTGGGCCATAAGGGCGAGCAAACTGACGCTGTCTATGCCTTGGGAAAGGAACAAAATCGGTTTCTTGTATTTCTTAAAAACCGATCGCAGGTTCGCGATCGTAATTCTGGAGAATTCGTCGACGGCTTCATCAATGGAAATCTCCAGGCGCGGTTTCGCCATCTGAGTCCGGATCTTCTCGAGAAGATCGAAATATTGATGTTCAACCGCCTGTTGCCCTTGAATTTGAAGATAACGCCCGCTGCGAAGCCGGCTCACGCCCTTGATGACGGTCATTAAATCAACAGTGTCATTGCCTTGGAAGTATCTTCGAATCCAGTCGGGATTCAGTTCGAAATACCTTGGATCGGAAAAATCCGTCATGTGTGTGGAGATCAAAACGAATTTATCCGTCACCGAGTAATAGGGGTACAGATCACCGAATGGATCCGTATGAACCGAAAAGCGGCCGGAGGCTTTCTCATAAACGATCAGGCAAAACGACCCTTCATGTTCTTCATTACGAAAGGTTCCATCTTTAATGGCTTTCACTAAATATTCGAACTCAGAAGCCGTCGACTCGTGTCCGTATTTCCGCTTCAGGTCTTCCAAATTGAAAAGATCGCCGAGGAAGGCGATAGTGTGTTCATGATCGTCATATAAATCCTGGCTGCAAACAAACCAGCAGTCTTGGCTCACTTTCACGGGCCGATATCCCGGATTCAACTTTTCGAAGTCAATATGCGAAGACGATAGGTCACGATAAGCGAAGATCTTCATGATTTATTCTGGCCCCCTGTTCCGCGCCCAACATGTTCATGATTTCGTCCCGAATCGCCTCTCGCCTTGGCAAGAAAGTTTTCGAACGCCGTAAAAGTCTTTCTTCCGGTATCCGGATCTCCGTTTTGATGTGAACGGGTTCACCGCCGAACACCACAATTCGATCGGATAACGTTATGGCCTCGTCGATATCATGCGTGATGAAGACGATGGTTCCTGAATACTCACCCCAAATTTCGATCAGCAGATTTTGCATTTCTACGCGAGTTTGCGCGTCTAATGACCCGAAGGGCTCATCCATGAGAATGGCATCAGGGCGCACGGCAAAGGCTCTCGCCAAGCCGACCCTTTGTCGCATGCCGCCGCTCAGTTGGTGCGGGTAGTATTTCTCGAACCCTTTCAAACCCACGCGTTCAAGCAGCGCTAGACTTTCGCGCCGCGATTCTTTTTTTGTCAGGCGATGTACGAGCCTTGGTCCCAGAGCGACGTTTCCCAAGGCGGTTTTCCAGAAGAACAGATTGTCTGATTGGAAGACCGTAAAACGGTCCGGACCCGGTGGGGGATTGACCTTTTGATTAAACCGAATCGAGCCGCTGTTGGCTTTCAATAAACCAGCGAGCAAATAGAGGAAGGTGCTTTTTCCGCAACCCGAGTGTCCCGTAATGGTGACGAACTCGCCATTGCGCACACGGAAGTTGAAATTGTCGAATAGGCGCCGCCTGTCGGTGTATCCAAAGCAGAGATCTTGTATTTCGTAACCCGACCGCACTTCCATCTCCTGCCGGTTAAGTCGCCCAAGGGGCCAAGTACTTGACCAGCTTCATAAACGCATAGTTCACCAACCAAGACAGCACCGTAATGACAAATATTCCGGCCATCATCTTATCGGTCTGAAACATTTCGTGACTATAAAAAACTCGATAGGCCAATCCGGAGAACGCGCCCGACATCTCGGCCGCCGCGAGAGAAAAGGTGGCCGTCGAGATGGCGATGCGTATGCCGGCCACGATATGAGGAATGGCGCTCGGCCAAAAAATGTGGAGCGCCGACTGCAATGGCGTCAGATTATAAGATCGCGCCACCCAAACAAGTTCCCGGGGCGTGTGCAGGGCCGCTTCCATGGAGCTGAGCCAGACGGGAAAAAAGGCGCCCCAGGCCACCAGCGAGACCTTCTGCGTTTCTCCCAGCCCAAACCATAGTATCGCGATCGGAATCATAACGATTTTTGGAATGGAACTTAAACCGTTGAGCAATCCGCCGATTGACATCCGAATGAATTTCAAGCGTCCGCAAATCATGCCAAACGGTACACCCAGAACCGTCCCGATAATAAATCCCGTTATCCATCTGAATGAGGAAGCCAAAAAATCTTGGGCCAGTTCACCGGACTTGGCCATTTCCACCAAGGCCGGCCACACCGCGCTCGGGCCGGGGAAGAGGTGAGGCGGATAGAGGTTGGATCTGTATAACCATTCCCAAGCGCCGAATACACCCATGAGGAACAGGACTGTGATCGCGTGGTCGCGCACCTTAACGAAGTTCGGGTGCCACCACATTTTCTTTTTCCCTTAGCAGCGCCTTCGCATAAATGTGTTTTTTAAAATCGGGAATCGGCGCCGCTCGTTTATTCATCTCGGCGGACCACTTACCGATCTTTTCAAAGAGCGGAAGAATGCCGTTATCTAACTGGACTTTGAAATCGATTTCTTTCCACATGGGATCGATGTCCTCGATTTTAACTCCCAATTTGGCCGCGACGATTTCCCGTGCTTTCTCGGGATTCTTCTTGATGAATTCTTCCGCCCGCAAAAGGGCTCTAACGATGCTCCGGACTACATCCGGATTCTTTTCCGCGAAGTCCGCATTCATGTTGATCGTCTGCCGGCCGCTATATCGTTGGCCCGGATTAAACACAATCGCTTTGTCGCCCAGCTCCTTTTTAGCGTAATAGATGTGAGGCTCCCAGGCGAAATAGGCATCGATGTCGCCTTTCACGAGCGCGGTTTTCATTTGCGGCGCCTTCATGTTGAATATGGCGATGTCATTCGGCTTCAACCCGTGGCCACTCAAGAAGACGTGCATGAAATAATCCGAATTCGTGCCGGGAGCGGTCCCCACCTTTTTTCCTTTTAAGTCGGTCTCTTTTATTATTCCGCGATCTTTCCGCGCGATGAGCTTCGCTTCGCCGTGCACGGCCACAGTCGCGATTGTAACGATTTTGTTACCCTGCAATACCGCGTGAATGAACGGTGTCTCGGAAACCGACTGAAGTTGGGCGTGTCCCGCGAGCAGAGCCTCAAGCGATTCGCGCCCTGAAGCGAAAAGCTTCTCTTCGATTTTGATATTCTGCTCTTTGAAATACCCATTGGCTTGCGCAACATAGGGGATGCCCGCGGTGATCGTGGTGGGGGCCGCGTAAACGATTGTGGTTAAATCGTGGGCCTGAGCCTGGACCATGAAAAGAGAAAGGATAACCGTCAAAAGATACATTGAACCCCTCCGATCAAGCCTATTGTCGATCTTATTCATGTAGGGAATATAGCCACTTGGCATTCGGCCTTCAACTCGAATGAGGCACGGCCGAGAGGCCTGACGTCAGTTCAAGGCAAGTTAATTCCAGGCCAGTGTCCAGAGTTGATCCACTGTCTTGAATCGCGGGAATGGCGCGTTATACAATTTTACTTACCAATGAATAAGAGCGACCGACGTCTCTTTTTAAGACAGTTGCTGCTGTTTGGTTCGGGGTGCTTCATCGGATCCAAACTGGGTTCGTTCACGCTCGTCTCCAAATCCAGATCAGGAGAAGGCCAGTTTTTTGCCAATCTCCCTCGTATGCTTAATAATGACCGGATCGCTTGTGTGGGACTCGATTTCACCGGTGCGCATTCCGCGGCTCATCTGCTCACCTCATACGGCTCAGTGAACGGTTCTTGTAGAATGTTACACAATTTCCAGGTGGGCAAGTGGCGTGACCTACGCCGGAATCATGAATCCGTCTCTTTCCTGGAGTCTGAACTGAAGAAACAAAGACCCGGTGAGAAGTACATCGTCAGTATTCGGATCCGCCCGACAGGTTTCGATGAAATGGTCGAGTTTCTGGAAAAGAACGGTTTCCAAACTTATCTGTTTGAACCTCGATCTTATGAAAATGCATCAATGAATCGGATGTACTTCCTGCAACTCGGCCTTCTGTCATTGAAACTAAATGAATTTCGGCCTGAGGTCCTGCCCTTTAAGCCTTACGATCACCGATATCTTCCGGAGTTCACCCAGAGTTGGAACCTCTATTTTTCAGCGAAGTCAAAGTTATCAGGCGCGACGGTGGTTCACTTTGATGAACACGCTTACCAAAAATCGATCCGGAGATATCTGCCTCAGGGAGAGGTTTGGCGAGAGCCGTTTTTGGACCACCCCGAGGACAAGCTCCTCATGAACGCTCCGGTCATCACGAAAGCGTAGACCCTCATTCTAAAAAGCGGCCACAAGTTCTAAGAATGTGATCTCGTATTTGCTCTTGGATTCGGCATAATGTCGATCAAGATCGAAACGGGTCAACCATAGCTTTACGTTTTTATCCAGGCGAAAAGTCATGACATGGCGAAACCCTTCTTGATCCGATCCAAAATAACTGAATTGGCCCAATACGGAGTCCGGCTCTTTGCGAAGATAGGCTTCCGTCCATGAGAACCATTTCCATTCGATTTTAAGGCCGGTTTGGAAGGCGTCTCGCATCCGGCTGATCGCCGTGTTCCGAATGCCTTCAAAAAAGAATAGGCCTTCCACCGATCCGAAATTATAGGCGAACTCCGTACCCGCTTGAAAAAGAGCGTAATCATTTTTGAATCGATAGACCCGATCTGCCGCCGGCAAAGAAGGATCTTCGGCGTAAACCGTGTTGCCTTTATAGCGGGGAACCGATGGAGAGGTTGAATCGATCTTGGCCCCTCGAGCGAGGCGGGAGATGGTCCGGTCCTTGACGTTGAGGTAGTGATGATGTCCGATGCGCGATGTCCATCGCCAATCCGTACCTTTTTTGAGCCAACCGAGGTCCATGCCAATTAAGGCGATATCAACCAAATCCTCTCCCTCGGCGTAGTTCTCGGAAATTATGAATCCACCCAAATTGGAAAAAGCTTCCGAATCCGACCATTTGTTCCGCCAGCGCAGGACCGAACCTTCAAACGCCAAATCGTTGTCATATAGAATTTGAACATTTTCCGGGCGCCAAAATGGATTGGCTGTGCGACCGAGCCAAACCGATGTGGTCTTATTCGCGGTCCAATCCATATAAGCGCGATCAATACCGAAACTTCGACGTGGCATTCCCGGGTCACTTGGGTCTCCTAAAGTTTGATTGGTCGAAGTCGCCGATGTTCCCGTGGCCAATCGTACTTTGGTTTTCAGAGATTCATTTACATCCGCATCGAATCCCACTCGCAATCGAAGCTGCTGATAGTATCGCGCATCCTCAGCTTTTTCTTTCGAGCTCAAAAGGCTATAGCGGAGATCCCCGCTCCATTTCACCTTTGGCAATAACTCTGGGTTAACTGAGATACCGGTAATCACACCCGAAGTGGCATTGGCCGTCACAAAGGGAAACAAAAGGAAAAGGAACAATAATGGCATATCTCCACCTCTTCTTTATTTTGGGATGAGAAGTCGTTTTTCTGACAGAATGTGCCTAACTGTTCAACTGGAAATATGTTCAAAAACGGTCAGGAAAATTTCATGGATTTGATTGGTACCCTGTTTATTTTACTCTGAACCTGGGCGTGACTGAGGCTCATCCAGACCGATCTGGATCCTGGGTAGCAAGAACAACTTAGCAAAGAGCCCATGAAACATCATATCGCCGGAGCAATGGACACGAGAGGTGCCGAACACAATAAGGTCACCCGGCTCATAAGTCAGGATTTCGGAAACGGAAAGGCCGGATAAGAGTAATGGCTCAACATGCGCCAGTGGACCTTTCAGCAGGGACTCGTCAATTTTATGATTTGGTTCATAGCCCTCGATATAACGGTTCCGACTCTCAAGCCATCGTTCAACCGAGCCTTCGGGTCTTTGAAAAAGAGGCGATAAGCGGGAGCCTAAAAACCGTTGCTTGAAAAAGACGATCGAAGCTTGCCGGTCTTTTCCCCAAGCGTCCACCGGCACTATGAATTGAATGACGTTCGGCTGACCTGGATCGACCGCCATATCCGTATGTGGCCGAAACGCATTCGTTGTCACGTTCAGCTGTTCATTGACCCGTCCAGTCTTCGGCATCCAGGGTTTAAATTTCGGCAGTACAATCGGCTTTAAATGACTCCAATCCACACAGAAGTTTTTTGAGCCGGGGCGAATGGTTTGCGTTGAGTTTTCGAGGGCCAGCTTTTTTATTTCCTCCAATTCCTTATCGGAGAAAACTTTTTCGAGTTTTGTCGGCGGGATATCGTATTTGTCGATGATCCGCCGTCGTTTTTCGCTAAAGAATTCCGGCGGAATTTCAACGCGCGAAGGGGAGGGATTGAAGATGTGAGATAGAATTCTTTTCATGGCCCCGCTCCCTATGTAAAGGCAAGCAAGAAAATGATCGAAAATCAAGGGCCGTGATCTTGCCTCATTTGCCCCAATCGTTATCTTATAGGTCCATGTGGACGATCGATGCTCATTGCCATTTAACGGATCCGAGGTGTTTCGATCTGATGCCGGCTTATTTGGCGAAAATGGATCGGGGCGGGATCCGTGGATTTGTTTTGGGCGGCGTCGACCCGGATGAATGGAGTCGACAACTCCAATTGAGAGACCGGTTTCCAGGTCGTTTCTGGTCCGCGTTCGGCCTCCACCCTTATTTCGTCGCGAACTCAGACAACCCGGTTTTGCAAAAAGCCTTTTTGCAATGGGAAAAACTTCTTCCGGCCGCCGCGCTCGCGGGTGAGATGGGTTTAGATTTCCGTCGACCTTATCTCGCGTCCGGCCCCAAACACCAGGAGATCTGGTTTGAACGCCAAATGGCCGTCGCTCAAAGAATGAATAAACCGATCGTATTACACATTGTCCGGGCCCACGAGCCGGCGATTCAGATCTTGCGCAAATTCGCGCCGCTCAAGGGCATGGTTCATGCGTTTAATTCGTCGAGGGAAAACGCCCGCCGATATCTAGAATTGGGCCTTCACCTTTCCATTGGAGCCGCCATCCTGTTCGATAAGGCCGAGCCACTGAGGGAAGCCGTGCGTACGGCTCCGCTGGAGCGCCTCCTCATTGAATCCGATGCCCCCGATCAGCCTCCCCCCGGGCAAGAAATTCATGATTCTTCCACAATATGGCGGATTGCCTCGCGAATCGCGGACATCCACCAAAAGCCACGGAATGAAATCATTTCGCGGACCCGTCAAAATCTCGCTGACTTAGTGGGCATTTCCATTTAATGAAAACCCCATGCTGGAAATGGATACGTACACGCTTCACCGGCGGTTTGACCGGATCGGTCGATTGATCGGTGACGCCAATATGGCCAAACTTTTTCACTCCCATGTGATGATTATCGGTTTGGGGGGTGTGGGATCGTGGACCGCTGAGAGCCTTGCTCGCTCGGGTGTCGGCCGGCTTACGCTGGTCGACTTCGATGATATCTGTATCACGAACACCAATCGCCAGCTCCATGCCCTATCTGGAATGGTGGGGAAGAAAAAAGCTCCGGTGCTGGCCGAGCGGATGCAAAAAATAAATCCCAACGCGAAAATCGAAGCGATCACCAAGTTCTACAATTTTGAATCCTCCGATGAACTCCTTTCCAGCCGACCGGACTATATTGTTGACGCCATCGATAACGTCACGGCGAAATGTCACTTGCTGGCCACTTGCAAGGAGCACTCGATTCGCGTGATCTCGGCCGGCGGATCGGGCGGTCGCATGGATCCATTGAAAATTCAAATTTCTGATCTGGCCAAAACCCATACGGATCCGCTTTTTCAGCAAGTGCGAAAAGTGCTGCGTGGAAAATACGGCTTTCCAAGTGATACGGACTTCGGAATTCCGGCGGTGTTCAGTTCCGAGGAGCCCACTCATCCGGTGGAATTGAAGTACGATAAAGGATTGGGTTTCAAATGTGTTTGCCCCCAGGGCGCCAACGAATTTCATTCTTGCGAAAAACGAAACTTAATTTACGGGACCGCCAGCTTTGTCACGGGCACGTTCGGCCTGGCGATGGCTGGCTATGTGGTTCGCGCGCTTTTGAATGACGAAAGTCAGCTTTGAAGGGAATCAAGATTCGGCTTCTCACAATCGTGTGAATAAGGCCGGTGATGATACCCTTCTCCGGTGAAATCGAATGTCTCGACGGAAGGCGCGTTCGGCGTATCCCAATATTCCGCACGGGTGACTCCGACGCAGATCAAATTCAAATCCGGGTTCTGTAAACCGTACGGGAACCATCGTTCCGTCGATTCATCCCAGAGTTCACGTTTGATGTTTTCGTCCTTGATGATTTCGGCGTGACCCATCACTGAGATATACCGGTTGGACGCGGGCTCCATATAACTTATGTTGACGTTTACATCCGTCCGTATGGACTCGGTATCCATTTCAGTAAAAAACCAGAGGCGGCCATCAAATTCGCGCTCTTGGGACACCATCGGACGGCTTTGAATTTTGCCGTCCACATCCAGAGCTGAGAACATCACGCTATCGATTCCGCGAATAAGGTTGGCCAGTCGTTCCACTTGTGATTGCATTGGCCCTCCAAATCGTAACTTCTAATTGCCTTGCAATTGCTCTTCCACGATAGGCGATGGATTCACGGTGCGTTGCTGGGGTATTTTGTCCCGCCGTCAGATTCGAGAATGAGTTGCCGTGTTTTCATTTGGGGAGAGAAGGGACGGCCGATTAGATCACGGTGGCTTGAACTTTGAATCTAAAAGCAAACCATGTGGCTTTGGCTAATCCTGTCATTGGCGCTTTCGCCGTCGTTCGGTGCGGAAAAGAAAGGGCCTTTCCAATGGTTGTACGATGCGACACTTGAACGCCTCAGCTATGGAGCGCAGCGCAGGTTCAGCGATGAGTACCTCAAATTCCAAGTTGAGAAATTAAGAGACATTTCTGAAGAAAGACCGGTTGCTTTCCCTCGGGACGCGATTCGCATCTGTGAATATTTTCTACATAACTTTCCGCCGGCCCATTTCGTCGGCGAACCCGAAAGACACAATGATCCGAAATTCTGGAGCGAGATGTATCGGGAGGTGATTACGTTCAAGCATAACTATGTTTTGCCAAGGAAGCCGTTAAAGACCGCGCTGCGATTTACATCTCTTCCCGCGAGGGAGCAGAAGGAGGCACTCCGGGTCTTTTTCGAGAATTCGATTCTGTCTTTAAAGGTCATCGCTCGCGCGAATGTGATGGAGGATGTCCGAGACCTTAAAGTTTTGGCCCTCACCGAAGTGGTGCTGGATTTGTTGGGCGTGGATATCGAAGCGGTTGAACAGGCTGTGAAAAAGAACTCGCGGATTTATAAGGGAGAATTGTCGGCAATGATGACTGGACTGGAACTCAACACGCCGATTGAACTTCTTATGGTGATTAAGCGATGGTTTCCTGAGCGGCCCATACATGTCATCGATATCGGCAGCGGATACGGATTGCCGGGCGTGGTTTGGGGAATCACCCATCCCAAGTTAAAGTACACTGGATTCGATCTCGTTCGGGAAAAAGTTCGCGTGGCCAACCGATTGAGCGATCGGCTGGATTTGACCACTGTAAAATCGGTGGTCCAGGATCTGGATGATCCCGCGTTTGAACTTCCCGCCGCCGATTTTTATTTCGTTGGCAATTCGGTGAAATCTGGACTCCTGGATGAATTATTGGATCAAATTCATTCGATAGGGCGGGAGCGGTCCAGCTATCTCATCATGACGGGTCTCAATTTGCCGGAAAAATGGCGTTCAAAATTCAGAGAGCATTTCAAGGACGAATCTTATTTTCAACTTGGAATATATAGTGCGATTTAAGCTGGGCGCCTAACCTGATTCCGGTCGACTACCCAAAATTGTCACCCCATGATTGTCGGCCGTGTATTCAAGCTGACCAGCCGGTCTGCTGCTTCATAGGCAGGCATATTTCCTGCTATCTCATTAGTTTCATGCGGATCTTATTGGTTTCACTGTGCATTATTTTTGTGACTCCCGTTCAAGCCATTATCCCCAAGACCAATTGCCCGGCGCCTCAGCGGATCAATCCCTATGCGCATTTGTTCCATTTGGTCTCGGTGATCGGTGAAGATGATCGGGTCAAGATTCAGAATTTTAAGCCCAAAAAAATCAAAGGTTTCAGTCGTCAAGAGCGCCGACAAGCCTTGGCTTGCATGGGGTACGTCCACTGCCCAGGACATACTTACAGTACGGGGTTCAGCGTGGACAAACCAGATCGAATCGTCACCGCGCGCCACACATTTTATAATCATGACACCAATACTCCCCGGTCCGATTTTAAAAACTGTTATTTCGCCAATTACGCCGGAGAAAAGATTCCACTTCGCTTAAGCAAAGCGAAGGTCGCCGAAAAAGATCTGATGAATGATCATTATAACGACTACATCGTCCTCGACTTGGAGTCTCCTATAAAAAAATGTTCCAAGCCCTTTGAGTTTGATTCCAATCATCTCGAAGAAGGCGAGACGGTCATTATGTTAACTCATGTTCAAAGGGGCATGAATCGAGAGGTCTTCCGGGGACACGAGCCAATCGCTCAAGAGTGTCAGGTTCGAAAAAGGGATTTTTCGCCACATGACGGAACCGCTTCTTATCGGACCGACTGCGATGCGAACCGCGGAGCCTCAGGGGGTCCGATCTTGACTCGAGATAGCCGGGGTTCCCTGAAGGTCAGGGCCATACAAATAGGTAGTGGATCTCTTATTCCCCATTTCGACCACTATGACGAGGCGTCCGGCGCCTGGAGTGTTTCAATCGGCATGGATGGCCGTGTCCAACGCGATATCTTGAGCGGGCGATGAAGATCTCGTGAAAAACTAATTTTGTTTGTCTCAAATTGAGACATCATCATTATTTTTTGCGGTGTTTCATTAGTGCTGTCTTAAGATAGAACAATATGACCCCCCATAAGCTCTTGCTTTTGTTCGCGCTGGTTTTTCCAATTTCAGCCTGGGCCGCCGATGCTCAACAAGTCTATTTGCAATGTCTCAAAAATTTGCGGGACGAGATGCAACGGAAAATTTCCGATGCCTGTTGGAGTTTGGCTGAAAAGGGCCCGGATAAAGTGATCGACGACGGGTCGCCGGAGACGACGGAGGCTTTACATTGCGAACAGGACAATGCCAATTATCCGTTGCCTGAATCCTCGGTCGAAAAATGCCGAAAGCAGGCCGGCTTGGATAAACCAGTCACGCTTTACACCGCTGGTGGAGGGAATGACGCCGATGACGACCCGGTGACACCGGATAAAAAACCTCCTGTACCCAAGAAAAAGCCGGCGTCCGATAAAGACAAAACGGCGGATAAAGACAAGGAAGAGAAAAAAGATTCTAAAGTCGCTGAAAAACCAAGTACGGATTTACCATCCCCATCGGCAACCGCAGCTGATCCGGAAGCGGATCTGATGTCGTGTCGGCGATTGGAATCGAACGCCTTTAATGCTTGCATGGCCTCAGGAGCAAGTTCAGCCGACATGAATGAGCTTCGAAGACTCTCAAGCACATCTCCGGATCAAAACGGAATGGGCCTTAACGAATATTGCCGGCGCATGGACCAGCTCACCGATCTGGCTGGTCGAACGAATATGGCCTACGCCGCTTCTTGCGCGGTTGCGCAAAGTACCTGTCGGGCGACTTGTGAAGCTTTAGCCGAGAATTATTACGAGGGTGATGAAACCGCGATCAAACTTTATGTTCTTGCTGACGCCTGCGCTGATTACGGATCGAGAGCCAATTACGCGGCGATGTCGGGCGTGTCCACGGGATATAACGCCGCTTATGCCACTTACTGTACGCAATCGACCGCGGCGGCGCCGAATCCTGGAACCAGTGGTGGAGCGCCTGGCGGCGGGAGTGTTTCTCCGACGCGATCGAACCCCGTCTACATGGGACCGGTTATTGATTCGCGAGCCCAAGTCGCCATTAAGGAAGCGAACCAACCAGTCAAGGGACACGCGGGATTTCAAACTGGAACCCGTTCCGCGCGAGATGTTTCATTCAATCTTCCTGATACCGGCGACAAACCGAAGACACAGTTCAACGTCGCCAAGGACGGTGCCGACAAAACCAACGGTAGAAACAAGGTGAATCCGGTGAGCAATAACACCGGCGGCGCGATCCCTGGTACGGGCGCGCAAGTGGTGCAGGCCGGTGTTGGTGGTGGCGGCGGACGTACAACCGGCTCATTCGGCGTGCCGGGGTATACGACCGATGTCTTAAAAGGCTTTCAAGGAGCCTCACCGTCCGGAGCGCAAAGCCCATCCGTCGGCTCTTTATCGGTTGATGATTTGGGTGCGGATCAGCGAGGGACTCGTCGTGCGGTGGCGGGGGATGCAAATAGTTTGGATTTACGAAGATTCTTGCCAGGCGGATCCCGCGATCCGCGCCGAAGACGGCTAGGAGGGTCCCGGCCCTATGTCGCCGCCCAGATCAACAGTCAGCACACGGACATTTGGAAACGCATAACTGAACGAATGACAATAAAGTGCCGCCTGGGCGAACTTATCGGCTGCCGTTAGGGGTAACCGCCTGTCGCTGCATCGCATTTTAGAATTGTCGCGGCAGGCAATTTGATGCTATCAGAACCTTTAAGATCTCAGAGACGGAGAGGTGGCCGAGTGGCCGAAGGCGCTCGATTCGAAATCGAGTAGACTGCAAAACAGTCTCGTGAGTTCGAATCTCACCCTCTCCGCCAATTTTGATCTGTCTTTAGACTCTTATCGAACAATAGCGTAGTAATGCATGTCCCAATGCCGTCCACGGTGAAAGAGCGCGGATTTAAGTGTTCCTTCATGCTGCATACCAAGCTTTTCCATCACTCGGGCACTCGCGCGATTCTCGACTTTGCACCGGGCTTGGATTCGAATGGCACCGAATTCCCGCTGAACATACTCGATGGCAGCGCGGGAGGCTTCGACCACGATTCCCTTTCCCCAATGGGGTTCGCCAATCGCGTAGGCTAGCTCCATGGATTTCGCGTTTTTCGACACCCAGAAAAGTCCAACAGTGCCGATGATCTTTTTGGGATCTGATTTCAGAGCGATACCCCAGGGCTCGGGAGTGTGATCTCGATAGTAGTCATGAGCGTAGTCCAGCACATAGGACTCAGAATCTTTGACTGTTTGATGAGGCTCCCACAGCGTGTACTGCCTCACCCTAGGGTTACTGGCGTATTCAAAAATGGCGGGCGCATCGGGAAGCTCCAGCGCGCGAAGGATCAGTCGGTCCGTCTCAAGACATGGCGGACGCCATTCATTGGCGGCATCTAGCAATTTGGAGATGAAATATTCATCCTGAAACGTCCCTTCGATCAGCGCGGCTTGCCTCCGTGTACCTTCGATTTGATAGCCCATCCTTCTATACAGCTTCACGCCACGATCGTTCTGGGTTCGAACCATCGCCTCAATACGAGTGATGCCACAGTTCTTTGCGTGTGCTTCCATAATCTCCAGCAATCTACGACCAATACCTTCGCCCCAATATTCTTTCAGGATCATCATCCCGAACCGCCCAATATGCCGGGTCCAGGGGTGAGGGGGTTGCCCTTCCGGATGAAATCCGAGTTGTGCCACCATCCGATTTTCGGCGAAAACCCCGATTCGAAGGGCAATCGGATCTTGGATCGAGGTCTGCCACGCCGCCTCGATCTTGGCTCGCTCGGGGATGCGCCCTACTACCTGAAGAGTATTCGAGGTCTCTGCGGCGACTTGGGGTTGGAAAGCGAGAAATGCGTCGACGTCCTCAACTTCGCAATGGCGAAAGACCACGCATCTTCCGCTTTTTGTCCCAAACTCTTCTGGACCGAAGGTTGCCATTTTTCCTACCTTTGAGCGAATCGCACCATCTCGGTCGAATTCAAAGTTGCTCGATGGTTCGATACTGTTTCGTCGTCCTTGGCTCGAACTCAATTATATCGCTACTAACCAGCCAAGGCGAGGCACTCGGTTATAAAGTCATCTATCCGTGCCCGCCATTATTCGTTAGGCCACCGAAGCCAGTCGTCAAGAAGAGCAATCAAGACAAGTAGTTGAAACCACAAACCAGGGTCTGAGGACCGCTGGCCGAATCTTTCACCGAATTTCGCAAAATTTCGTGAGTATGCTTCTTTTTTGCTTCTCAAATGCTTCCCGCGTTCGAAGCTCCGCGCTGCTCTCGTCTGATCAGGGTCTCACAGGCATTTTTTCCGTCCTGTTCTGTGAAGAGCCTGTCCCAGCCTCTTTCCCTTAAATCACTCAAAAAATTCCCCAAAAATCCGCACGGAGCTGGACTGCAGGAACCATCGGATCCAGTTTTCGAGCAGTCTTCAACCTTCCGGTGAAGGCAGCTCTTAGGCACACGCATTAACTCTAGTTGATCGAAGTAATCGATTAATCTCGGTTGTAGAAAACAATTTCGAAGGTCTGCGCTGTCTGGTGAAGCTGAATGTTGCTCTAGCTGATTTAAGCAGTTCCACTGCTCGAAGCCAGTCATAGCCATCACAGCAACATCGTATGGCGGGCAGTATGTAACTACGCCGTCCTGCTCACATGTTGGCTTTAGTGGACCGGTGCCACTACGAACGTTTGGTTGAGCCATGCAAATCACAGAAATCAATATACCGAAGATTGGAAGTATCCAAACCATATAACCCTCCCTAAATTGGATAATATCGTTATCCCAATGTTGAAAACATTGTCTATTTCGATTAGGAAAGATTACCAAATTTATCTCAAGTGATTTAATAGAGGTGATAGTGAATAGCCTTCTCATTTTACGCACTCTTAAAGCAGCGTTGAAAAAGCAGAAAATTACCTACAAGAAATTAGGCCAGCGCCTTGGGCTCACAGAGGCCGCAATAAAGAAACAGTTTCAAGCCTCAGACATTTCATTCAATCGCCTTTCAAAGATTTGCGAAGTCCTGGGTGTATCGGTTGATAGTGTAATCGACGCCGCCAAATCGAGACCAATTCGAGAGCTTAAACCAAACCCAAAGCAGCAGATGTTATTTCTCAAGAATCCGGAATTGTTCGTTTTCTTTCTAAGGCTTTCTGAGGAAAACGGTGATGTACAAAAAGCGAATGCCGACTTCAGAATCGAAAAAGACCGGCTTTGGAAGTATTTGAAGGCTTTAGACGATGTTGATTTGATTCGTCTTCACGAAGGAAATCGAGTCGAGCTAATCCATGGCCGCCTTTTAAATATTGCAACCGAGGGGATTCTCAAGTCACAAATTACCTACAAACTTGCGCATACCTTTCTAGATAAGCTCCAAAGCTCTTCTTCTGGCGATGACTTTAAGGAAATCAAGATTAGTTTGTTGAGACTGCCTCCCCAAAATGCAGAACGATTGAAGGAAGACCTAAGAACTTTATACCGTACACACCTTCGACAATCGGAGATCGATACCGCATTCTCGCCATCCGTTGATGTGTCTAGGTATTCGCTGATGCTTGCGTTAGGAGAATTTTCTTTTGTATGAGCGTTGCGAAAGACAAATCTCTGTAGATTGCGACTGATAAGAAACCGCTGATGAATCAAATCACGCTGGCCCTGCCCCTTTCCAAGAAACTCACTTATACCGAAAAGGCCTTTGTTTCGTTTTATAAAAGCTACTTATCGGGCGGGGAATTCAGATAGCCCTCCTTTTCCAGGCCATCGAGCAGGAGGTGAAAGTAGATAAGGCCGGCGAACGGTTGCCATCGCTCAAGAACCTTCTTAACACGTATATAGTCCAAATCCTTTCTTAGACCAAGCCAGCGTTTGAGCTTGGATCGTGCGCCGACATCATCGCCGGGAAAAACATTCAGGCGGCCCAATCCCCGAAGAAGAACATATTCCGCGGTCCATCGGCCGACACCTCTGAGCTGTTCAAGTCGAACAAGGGCCTTGTCGTCATTCAGTTCCTCAAGGCGGTCTGGCTTGAGGGAGTGATCATAAACGCGCGCGAGGTTTTTGATCGCCAAGGCTTTGCTATGGCTGAAACCGAGCTTACGAAATTGCGCGGGTGAGAGGTGTTTGAGGCATTCCGGCCGGGGAAAAGAGTGTTGGGAGTTTTCGATCGCAAGACCGCATTTGGTGGCCAGGCGGTTTAAAAGGATGAGGCCGACATGGAGACTCAGTTGCTGGCAGGCGATCCCATTGACAATCGCCTCAAAAACGCTTGGGAAGCGAGGAGGCTTTAATCCCAGAAAACGGGATGTGAGCGCGCTGAGCTTCTCGTCGTTTTTCGCCAGCCGGTAGAATTTTCGAAGATCGACATTCAATCCAAGCATACGTTCGACGATAGGACCGATTTTGGATTTTATATTTTTGATTTTACCATCGCTGATCGCCTTAACTTGAAGTCGGTTTTCGGATTGGGTGATTTTGATCATGACCGGTTCGTCGCGTTCAACAATGACCCTGGAGTAAGTTTCTCCGTCCCATTGATCAACTTCGTTTACAGCTTTGCGGCGAAGAGCCCAGGCCGTGAGATCAAGACGGAAGGGCCATTGAATTCTATCGAGCGAGAAAACCTGCTCAGACATGAGTCAGCATATAACAGGATTGGCACTGGCATTGCTACCTTAAGCTCCAAATAGTGAGGTAACTATGCAGCACGAGAAAGTTCAAACAACTGATACGGTCAGGTCTCAAACTCATGAAGAGATGTGGGCACTTGTTTATGACGGGCCAGGAAAGAGAAGCTGGAAAAAGAAGCCGAAGCCGACGATTCAACAACCGACGGATGCGGTTCTTAAAGTAGTGAAAACAACCATCTGTGGCACGGATCTTCACATCATGAAGGGTGACGTCTCCGATGTGAAACCTGGCACTGTTTTAGGTCATGAGGGTGTCGGGATCGTTGAGGAAGTCGGTGATGCGGTATTTAATTTCAAAGTGGGAGACCGAGTGCTGATCTCGTGTATCACCGCTGATGGGCGCTGCGAATATTGCCGGCGGGCGATGTATTCCCAATGCGAAAATGGCGGCTGGCTTTTGGGCCATCTCATCGACGGGACTCAAGCTGAATACGTGAGAATTCCCTACGCCGATACGAGTCTCTATCACGTACCCATTGGAGCGGATGAAGAAGCCCTAACGATGTTGAGTGATATCTTACCGACCGGTTATGAATGCGGCGTTTTGAATGGAAGGGTGAAGCCTGGCGATACCGTGGCGATCATCGGAGCCGGCCCGATCGGCCTTGCCGCATTGTTGACCTGCCAGTTTTATTCACCGGCCGAGATCATCATGGCTGACATTGATGATTACCGGTTAGGTGTGGCCAAGAAATTGGGAGCCACGGCGACTTTGAACAGTCGCCAGGGAAACATCGTTGAAAGAATCCGATCCATCACCAATGGACGAGGTGTGGATGTGGCCATCGAGGCCGTTGGAGTGCCGGAAACATTTGATTATTGCCAACAGATCGTGGCTCCAGGAGGCCACATCGCGAACATTGGTGTTCACGGAACAAGTGTTGAACTTAAACTGCGGGATCTTTGGTCCAAGAACATTACAATGACCACTCGCTTGGTGGATACCGAAACCATCCCGCTCCTGTTGAAGGTGGTGCAAGCGGGAAAAATTCAACCCAAATCATTGATCACCCACCACTTCAACCTGGCGGAGACGATGAAGGCCTATGATGTGTTTGGTGATGCGATGAAAGAGAATGTCCTGAAGGTCCTAATGACAAACGAATGAGGAAGAATCCGTGGCCAGTGTTCAGGTGGACTTCGATCTCATATGGCTTGTGCAAAATTGAGAATTGAAAAAACGAAACCCTGCGGAGGGGGATTCCGCAGGGTTAAAGGTGGGTAGGGTTCGGAGGGTGTTAAGAGACCTTAGGTGACGAGACGTCTTTGAGTTCTTGATTGTTTTTTCTTGAACCCAAAAGCTTTCCAAAAATTCCGCCTTTACCCGACTGAATTTCGATTTGCCGGGTTTTCGCGGCCTGGGTCTTGGGCAAGTAAACCTCAAGAACCCCATCTTCGTACCGGGCTTCAACCTTTTCCGAATCCACCGAAGCGGGAAGTGTGAAGCTCCGTTTGAAGTAGCCGTAAGCCTTGCCGAACTTCTGAACGGTCTGGCCTTTCTCGGCGACTTCACGTTTGCGTTCGCCTGAAACGGTGAGGACGTTGTCGGTCACTTCAATTTTGATGTCCTCTTTCTTTACGCCAGGCAGATCCACGCTCATCAGAAAGTGGTCGTCGGCTTCCGTCGTCTCGAACGCGGGCAAGATGGATCGGCCATCAAGCTCTCTCGCCGGTGAATTCGCGAAGTTCCATTCGTCAAAGAAGCGGTCCATTTCATCGAAGAGATCGGAAGCGAGACTGCGAGTTGACCAAAACGGCGTTAACATTCTCATTGTCTTACCTCCTTAAAGGTTTGTTGGTTACACCCTAAATCTGTAGTCGCGGAATCATCTGTCAAGTCGGGTCGGCCACCAAACGGAGTAAAGTCAAAATACTCACAATGAAACCTCTGCTTTTTCCAACGATTGAGTTGCGTTCTGATCTGCTCAATCAACTTGCGGGTCACCTCTTTTATTTTTTCCCCGGAGGCCGCGGCGAAGAATCTTCCCGCGGAAGAATAAATGGTGATCACACCTTGATAGAGGTTATCCCGTCTGGTGAACGTCGCTTTTAAATTTGAACCGTAGGGCGCCTCATTCTGAAGCGCGTTCATTTTATCGTGCAAATATGAGCGGGTGATATCCGAGGGTTGAAACCCATGGAAGGCGAGAAAAAGATCATCGAAAAACATCAGTAACACCTCCTCATTCAAAATTTCTCTTAAATGAAAAGGGTTATGTCGTTTCCCTGATTTCTAAGGCGAAAAATGATTCCGGCGAAAATTTTGTCAAGGTCCAGAATCGGACCTTGGCCGGAATTTTTTACGGACAGGAGTAAAGCGGAAAAAAGCCCGCGTTATTTCGCGCCGATGGCGACGGGCTGCGCGCCAGAGCGGCTTTGAGCCCGTTCGGACAACGGGAGGTACGGCGCGTCTGGGTCATGCACCACGATCGGGGAGCCGAGCACCTCGGCGGAGATCTCGAGAAACTCACGCCAGTCGAGATCTTCCACGAAATGAATGCCCTTCACCCGACCAAGTTGGTGCCAACCTGCAAGAACGCCGGCGGCGACCTGAAGTTGAGTGGCGTTGGTGCCCAGCTCCAGTCCCTTTGAAACATTGGTTTCAAACCCCATCCAAAGCTCGCCGTATTTGCGGCTGCAAAGGAGCACGCCGACGCGATCAAAGCCCTCGATCTTGGAAGTGGTCGGCGGATGCAGTCGGCGGGTCGGCCATTTTTCAATAGGGACTCGATATGAGCGGGCGCCTAGCGCGACGCGCGCGGCTTCGGGCACGCGGTAAATAAACGCGATCTCCACGTTTGAAAATTTTCGCGCCAAAGTGACGGTTTCTTCGTGCGGCACAGCCATACCCTCAATCAGCTGATCCCCGCAACGCGCTTGATACCAACATTCAATGGGGCGATGGCCAAGGTCGATCGAGCGGCCGTTTCGCACGGAAAATGATCGTCGCTCAAAAAGCTCTTCCAGACAGTGCGCGGGGCTCCAGGTGATGGCGAATACGTTATCTGGGTATTTCGCGCCGATTTCAGTGGTCGTATCCACTTCGGTAATGAGGATCGAGTGTAAATCAAGGTCTTCCGTCGTCGGTTGCGCGCCGGTTCGGCGGGCGAATTCCTCAAGGGCCGCGTATACCATTGCGTTCACAATACCTGGATTGGCACCGCTTCCGATTAAATGACTCCGCTGCTTCAGTTCGGGCCGGCGGGGAGGAAATAAACGCGCGATCGCTTCGTCAGTCGGCATGGTTCCATGTCCCGGCCATTCTTCAACACTGGTACAAAGAAAATCAGCACCTTCCCGATCACAAACGCTGGCGCAATCAACAGTGTCGATGGAGGAAAAATCTACGACTTGGGTGATTCCATGTGTCCGGATCAATCGAGCTAGCGTTTCCGCGCTATCGATGACCATCGGCTCCAAAATTTTCGCGTTGGCAAGGTCGACTGAGGCCGCCGGATTTTTGTCCAAGAGAAATATCGTTTCAAAACGGTCGCGCAACTGGCGGCCGGGCTGACTGTGTTGCAGAAGTGAGAGGACCGCCTGACCGACGCCGCCATTGTATCCCACGATCAAAGCGCGTTCCGTGATTTTCTGATTTTTCATCCGTCACCTCCGATCACGTAGAATTAAACGACGCGAAACGCGCGCCGGATTGATTACCGATACCTCCACTCTCTCTGAAGGATTGTTTTTAGAAAGCGGCTCGTTTTGGAGCGCTTATGGTGTCAAAGCGACCATTATAGAATAGCAGAAAGGCGCACGTTTGACAACCCCGCGTGTCTCAAGCCTCAGTGTGATTACTTTTGTTTATTTTAATGGAGATGATTTCACGAGCCGCGCAGCTCCAAGCGCAGACGCTGAATGTCCTTCACCAGATCTTGCAGTGAGCTTGGCTTCTGTCCTCGGTAAATGCCCCGAATGTGATTTGAACCGTCAATCAAGAACACTGTGTCTGAATGTACAAACTGATCGGGCGATTTGTCGTTGGTGGCTTTATCAGCCTTGAAAACTTTCTTTGCGAACTCAAGCACGTTTTGTTGGTCACCAGTGATCAAGTCCCATCGCATGAGATCTATGCGGCGAGTTTTTGCGAATTCACGGAGTT
The DNA here is from genome assembly GCA_041690295.1 of Bdellovibrionales bacterium. Classification (GTDB taxonomy): domain Bacteria; phylum Bdellovibrionota; class Bdellovibrionia; order Bdellovibrionales; family UBA1609; genus JALHOQ01. The sequence goes on along the minus strand of JAWLHR010000001.1, from coordinate 304,887 downwards.
TTTCAGGCGTGTCATGAGTTGGAGTGATGGAAAACGACAGCATCTGCACGTCTCGCGAATTTTTCACTTTCTCATGCAAGTTCCTGAGATTCGACATCAGTGTGGGGCAAATGCCGTTACATTGCGTGAAAAAGAAGTTCACAATACTGATTTTTCCGCTCAGCTTTTCATCGGTCACAGGTTGGTTATTTTGATTGATGAATTGGAAAGCGGAAACCTTGGCGAATTCTTCCCGCGTTTCCTTTATTTCGAAAACCGGAGTGAAATCATGGGCGGTGAAAAAGGGCAGAGGGCTGACACTGGCAAAGAGTGAAGAACTGTAGAAAACGCTCAAGAGCCAACTAATTCTTCGCAATTCCATCTCCCGTCGTTTTGAAGCAGGCTTTATCTCCTTTAAGGCCGTAAGTTCGGCCGTCGCGCCAAATGTAATTCGCGTAGATTTGTCCGGTGCGGCGCCATTTTTTGTGGTGAACCTCTTCTCCACGATCATACTTTATGAACTCGAACAATTGTCCGTTGTCATACCAGGATTGAAAGATGCCGTGATAAACGCCGTTTTCATGCCGGCTTTCAAAACGTTTTTGGCCGTTAGGATACCAGCCTTCGTGCGTTCCGATTTTTATTCCGTTCTTGTATTGGCGTTTCGCTTCGATCTTGCCGTTAGGAAACCAGCTGATGTGCTCGCCGTGTTTTCTTCCATTGAGGTAACCTTCTTTTCTCCAAACGGATCCGTCCGACCGGCGATAGATGAGAGTTCCATCGAATGGTTTATTCTTAAAGAGTCGATCACCCGATGGCGAAAGTGAAAGCCGGGAATCAGTGGCCTCAATCATTCGTTCGTTCAAGGCGAATCGGTACGACGCTGACGTCGTACCGATGAAAAGCAGGAGAATGACAAATTTTTTAATCATCAATTGTTTGTGAAACTTCCCGGAGTGCCCGCGAATTTATCCAACATATAAGTCGGTCCATTATCGACATGATAGTGGCAAGTGTAGATATCAGGGAAGAAGGTGGCTCCCGCGATTTCATGACAATGGAAGTTTGAAATCGCCAGTGGCTGGCAGTTGTCTGGTGCATCGTCGTTGGTGCCGGCCATCCTTTCGTTAACCTTTGTTGGGTTGCAGTTCGCGCCGCCCACGTATTGCGGATTCGTTGTACCGTCGGCTTCTTTGGGGCCGAACACAGGGAAACCGTCGCGGGCCACACCAACGAACGCGCCCGGATCGGTGTCGGTCAGCTTATAGGGCTCGGCATGATAGTGGTAGGTGCCGGTGTTCGTGGGGTGTCCGTTGCCTGCGTCCATCGTGGCCAGCTCATTGACCAGGTTGTCGGGTGGCGCGGCCATATTGTCGAAGTAAACGATGCCGTTCGTGGCCACACCTACGGTTGTCAGGGAAACATCGGTGGGATTAGCGGCGACTTCCGGATTCTTGGGAACTTTGATGACGTAGTTTTGAATCGAGATCAGATTCGGATTGGCACGGTTGGTCCCCGGAGCGGCTTCATATCGTGAGTCGCAGGTTCCGAAGTACATGCTGTTGTAAGACGGCACGTCTTCGGTCGCGAAGACATAATTGGTGCCATCGTCCGTCACTTGCACGCAGGTGAAATTATCCTTGATCCAATCGGGAATCCCCAAGGCGAAATTGGTGGTGCACGCATAATTCTTCGGTACGGTCGATTGCGTACAGGAGCTTGGCGAGGTTTTAGATTCGGAATCATCGGCACAACGGGTTTGAGCGGCGATGATTCCAACAACAAACGCCATTGATCCTATGCGGATGGCTTTGGAACGGATAGCTTTCATAGGTAATCCTTGGTTGAAACGAGACTTGATAGAATCAATCTGCTTTTGCGCTCTGAAAAAATCTAGAATCCAGGATTTATTTCCGTACCAAAATCCCGCTGGCCATTGGTCGTGGCGGCACATGAATTGCTGCTATATCGGTTGTGAAAGCGCATTTATTCTTTCTGATTTTCATTCTATGCAACGTTCACGTTGGTATCTGCCGCGCGGAAGAGCAAGCGGGCTGGCCGTTTCCTATCGATTCGATAAAACGCCTTTATGATTGGTACATGACGCAGCCGGAATTCGAGCGTGCGCAAGTTTTCGATGAACTTGAAGAGGCTGAGCGATTCGGCAAAGAGGTGGAATCGGAAAAAGCGAAAGAAAGAGAACTGTCCAAAAGTCTACCCGTCGGTGGTCGGTCGCTGGAGTTATGGCTTTATTGTGTGAGTTTAAAAGTGGGTGCGATTATCGAATACGGTGGGGCGGTTTGTGTCGATGACAGGGCAACCTTTTATAAGGTGACCTATTTCAGTCCGGCGGTCGCCGCGAACGCCATGCTACATCTCATGGTCATCACCATCGAGGTTCCTGATCGTCAAAACCTTCGCGAAAGCGTGCGCGGCCAGTATGACGGATACGGAGGTTCCGCGGGCTACTATGCCTCGGCGGCCTATTTTAATTTGTATAATGAGCAGACCAATGCCACCGCCAGGGTCTACTCGGCCGGCATCGGCATGGGCGTTTCGGTCGTGATCTCGCGGCTGGATATTGAGTGATCACATGAACTTACTTGTGCCAGGTGTTTAAGTTTTAGACATTGAAACCGCCCCTCGTTGCCTCTCAATAGATGCGTTAATTGCACCGTCGACAAGCCATGAGCAGACATTTGGTTTATGGCTTGGGAATCGCCGTCAGCTTGGTCGCTTTTTCATGGGCGGGTGCCGCTCAGGAATCGGATCCGATCGCCCGCCTCAGTGATATCCTCTATCAAGAGATGACCTGTTCGGCGAATAAAACCGGCCCAGCGTTGGATCAGGCGACAGAGAAAAAAGTCAAAGAATTGGCCGAGGGGTTCGCCGATACTTGGGCGAAAATGGCCGCGATTGGTTTACGTACGCCGAGTGATAATGAGCGCCATCACTTTTATTCGCAACTCCTGCACGAAAGTATGCGGTTCAAATATATGACCGAGCTCGGCGACGGAAGCAAATTCGTTCAAGGTCGTCCCAAATACAAAGGCCGCGGACCGATCCAGGTCACCCATTGTTACAACTATGCGGGTTGCGCGAGATTCGTTGAACGATTAAAGACGGGTGAGCCGGCTCGCCGGCTGTTTGAAGTCGTGCAAAGTGAACGTAAAAAATGTCCACCGCCCAGGGACGATGTTAAGGATCATCCGATCATCACTGATCCTGAAAAACTCTTAGGTGACGCCGCGCCCGATAAACGATTGGCCGCCACGTGCACGCTTTACTGGTGGGAAAACGCGAAATTCCACATGCACGAATTTCGCAAATCATTGACCAGTGGCAGTGAGGGCATCGTCGAGGTTTCACGAACGATTAACGGAAAGCAAATAAAAGGTTTAGAAAGCCGCACCAAAATGTATAATAAAATTGGAGGATGCTTAAATGGCAATTTCGAGCAGGCCATCGCCAGTGTTAAGGCGAAGTCACGTGCTTCTTCTGTCGGCGTTGCTTCTCAGCCCAGTGACGGGATTCGCTGATTCCTCCACCTGGCGTGACATCACTTATGAGCAGAAAAAGTCCTGCACCAAAGAGGCGCCCTGCCGATTCTCTCCGGATGGCAAAGCTCAATTTCATGTGATTTTTCACACTCAGCCGGATCGGGATTATCCGGAACTGCGCCTGATTGAACGGGTTGAATTTATAAACCTCAACGGAAAATCGCGCGACATTATCAAGATTCCACAAGTCGACGGGGTTCCAAGAATTCAGGGTCTTTCTGAAGACGATCAGGTTGGTTTTTATTTGGTGAACCTGAGAGATCCCAAGGTCTTCGATTTGGCTTTGAGTGGTTTGGATTCAATGAAGCTTGGTCCTCTTTATTACTACTTCCTTTGGGATGCGAAAAATCAGCGTTTCGTGATGACCAATGAAGCGCTTCCGTCGCTCAAACCCGTGGTACAAAAGGGTGTGAAGCTGTTGACCGACGGTGAGTCCAAGTACGAGATCGGCAAAGACTTAAGAATTAAATCGAAATAAATTAACGGCGATAGGTGCCGAAAATCCAATCGGCCAGCGGCAGAGTCACGTTAAAGTTGGAATTTCCCATGTATCGTGGATCGTGGTGAATTCGGTGATGAGCGCTCAGCCATCGCAAGAAGGCCGTCTCTTTAAGCCAGTGCGCTTCGGGTAAGTGATAGAGGAAGTGCAGGCACTCGTAAGAGAAATAATAAACATGCGCGGTCATCATCATTAAAAGACCAGTGTCTCGGCCAAAGAGCCACCCGCCCGCAAGGCAAATCGGCGCCGCGAAGCCCAAGAAAAATAAAACCATCATCAAAGGTGAAAAGAGCACGAAGGCCACGTCTTTTCCTGATTCGTAACCCATATCCGTATCGGGGAAAAAACGGTGGTGGCGAAGCGTGTGGTGATCGAAGGCGAAGTAAAGCCACTTATACGGCCGGTGCATGGGTAACCGGTGCGCCCAATACTCCACCACATTGGCGATCAGCAAACTGCAAAGGCAAACCGCGATGATAAAAAATGGATTTCTGACTTCCAGGGCCTGTGAATAAATGACGAGACCGCAGACGGTGAAAAGAATAATGAACAGGGTGTGGACCCAAGGTGAGTAAAAATGAGAGATATATTTTTCTCGGGCTTCCTGACGGAACCGTTCCAATGCCATTCGCTATTTTGTCGTTTTCGCATCGGGTGTGGGCTTGGGCTCGGCGGGCGATCCCGGATCGATACCGGCCGTTACCTCGCGCTTCACCTTGTCACCGACGCAACGATACAAGCTCCAGTTTACGACGATAATGGCATCGTCGGCATTGGTGATCAACTCCTGTTGAGCGGGCGTTAATTCATTGAGGCGAGTCAATGAGATTGTCGGGCGCGCCAATAGACTATCCTTATTGTAATTCGGGTTAGGAATTCGATAGCTGACCGGTTTTGATGTCGTGGGGTCAAACGCTATGTGCACCACCAGTTTGGAATTGTCGGCCGGGTTTAATTTTTCCGGGTTGACCGACTCATCCGTAATGATGACATCGGTCGGATAACCGTCGGCGTTAAATTTGGCTAAGACATTATGCCACTTGGAAATGGGAACCTTTTTGCCGTCTTGGACGGCCACGGACCGAATCTTCGCCCGATACTGTCGGGGTTGGCCGTCATTGTTCGCGGGGCAGGACATTTCACTGGCCGTTTCCCATCGAGCAAGCACGTTCTTCTTGTCCGATCCGGTCTGTTTGACAACAGCGTCAAGTGACGGAACGTTCTTGAAAATGACTTCTTGTTTGGCCTTTTCGCGGTCCACGCATCGTTGGCTAACGATACCCGTCTTTTCAGCGCTCCAACACCAGGCCACGATCAATAGGTCATTGAAGATCACGCCGCCAGTCACCCCAATCAAGCTGCCGACGACCATGGCCACAACCGGAATTGACATGAGGCCGCCATCGGCGTGGGCGTCTGGAAGAATGTCGAACACGAACGCCGACCTTTTTTGCGTGCCCAGCTGTCGCGCGAGTTTCTCAACTTGCGGCATGAGGGGTTTTTTCTCGTCATAGCTCCACAAAACGCCATTAATTACAAAATCCATTTTCAAGGGTTCCGGCCAGGTGATCTCAATTTTGGGGAAGCCGTATTCCTTGAGAACAAGCTTCGAATCAACGCGCTTGAAAGTGGGAAAGGTTTTTAGGCTTCGAACGGCTTTGGCGATGTCCTTGCGATCCTTCTCCGACAGCTGGGCGAGGAAGACTTTTTCGAAGTCCTTATGGGTCTGAACGAGCATGGATTGGCGGACGATATGATCGAAGTGGAGCCGAATCATTTTTTCACGAAAGTCAGGATTTTTGGCAACCGGGGTGATCTGTGCGAATGGAGCGGAATATGGGAATGCCAAAAATGCGCTCAGGAGTATTTTCAAAAATACACGAAAAACCCTCATAGATGACTTATCGGGCACCTGAACTCGCAACTGTACGCGAATTCAGTCCGGGTGGAACATGGCACTGGTTCTGCAATGCCCTTAAGGTGATATGATTTTGATCTGGGCTATTGCTGTTTTTCTCTTGAATTCGCCTGTATCTTGGTCGAGTGAGTCCGCGTGCGTCCAGGCTTACCGCCAGGCCTACATCGGTTATTCCATGACACGGAATCCGAGCCAGGCTTTGGAAGAGGCTCACGATATTTATTCCACTTACTTTGACTATCGGAACGGAATCTCAATGGCTTATCAATCCGCACAACCGATCTTTCGTGCGCTCGGAATTGCCGGCGGGCAAGAAGCCGCGGTTCTCGATAAGTTAGCGCGGAAAATGGAAAGTGGCGAACTTTGTTCCCCAACGGGAGAACCGCTGCGGCTCCAGCAAATCATTCGCGTTTTGCGGGACTCTCAATAAGATCGGTTAGACCATCGTCCTAGTCCAGTGGCCAAGCCACTCCATTGCAAGATAAAATTAGTTTATGTTTTTGAACTGGCGAACCAATGCGGCCGTGGTTCTGGCGGCGCTCGCGATGGCTTTGGGAATTTCCCTGGGTTGTGGAAAGGCTAAGCCTTTGTTCACCGGGGAATACTTAGGCCCGGCGGAAATCGGTGATGATGGCAGCCGAACCGATGGAGCCAACCTCGGTAATCTCTATGAAGTCGTGCAAATCATCACCGCCACCGCCGGGGATTTTCCCGAATTCGCGACCAATGAGTATCCGTTCGCCGGCGCGCGGATCGGATTCAATAACACGCAAACGGACCGGCAAGTGCCGTTCACTTTCTCCTATTCGTATCCGCCGAACAATTTCAAATTGAATGAAGCGCATCTCGTGATCGACACGCAACGGGACACATCCGACACCGAAGGTATTATGGTCGACGGCGTGTTCACGGGGCGCGTGAGCCAGGGGATTTTGAACACCAACCCCGCGAACACGAAAGTGGAGTTTCGCCGTTATCTTTGCTCCGATTGCACAGGGGCGATGGTGCCGGATGTACCTGAAAACGCCTACTACCTGGATTGGTCGCTGAGCCATTATAAAGCGAACATACCGAACACATTCGATTTGAATGTCGCGGATCTGTTGCCGGACGGTACGAAAACTCTGGTCGATGTCATCAATGATGGGAAAGTGCAAGTCGTGACCGGAGATGATTCGCCGATATTCAGCGGAACGGGCTATGAGCCGAAACTTTTTATCAAGGGCGTAACCATCTCGAAGAACCCGCTGAGCTGCACCACAAGTCCCACTTACCAGTTCCGCAATGTTTATGTGCATAACGACGGCAATTCCATCGGGCAAGACGCGTTTAACAATGCGGTGACACCCAAACAATCGGTGGACAACGCCCCAGGCGGCTTTCGGTCGGTGGAATTTTACTATGACCCGCGATTGCCTTCGGTCGCGGCGGTGAAAGACATCACCATCACAGCGGCCTCGCTATCGATGACGGTGAAGAGAAAATCAGGAGATCCGGCGGCGATTGTCGTCAACGGCATGGGCGTCGCCCAAGCGGGATTTGATCGGAACCAAGCCACGGTGGCGGTGGAAACCTGGAATGATGACGCTTCCACCAACACTTATTGGGACACGTTTGTTCAAAGCATCACGGGTAACGAAACCAATCAAGCCGCCACGTTGGATCTGTTGGCGATGTTCGGCGCGGGAACCGTTCGGGAACTGATCGCCCAGGGAAAGTTAAATGTGGCCTTCGCCGGCGGAATTCATACGGTGCAAGCGAGCAACGATACCTCCGCGCGCACCTACGGCGTATCCGTGAACGGTCCTGAATTCACTTTGAACGGAACTTATTTCACTCAGATCTGTGCCGTACCCAACGATCCCAACTCTCCGCTCAGTGACGATAATCCTGATCCGCCCGGAGTCGGTGACGAAACCAGTCCGTTGATCACTTCAGTGCAGGCGATCAACATCACGTCCAATTCGGCGACCATCCAGTGGCTGACCGATGAGGGCGCTGACACTCAGGTGGGTTACGGAATCGGCGAAATCACCAACTTCACACCGCTCGATGCGACACTAAAAACGTTCCACTCCGTCGAACTGACCGGTTTACAGCCGTACAAGTATTATTACTACGAAGTCCGTTCCAAAGACGGAAACGGAAACTTAACGACCTACGCCACTAAGGTGTTTAGGACTTTGAGGTGATTCAATGAAATGGCTTGCGCTGATGGCATTGCTCTTTTGTCAGACGGGATATGCACAGGGATCCAGTGGTGCCGCGGGACCGGGCGGTTTTCACGCGTCGGCGGCGGCGATGGTTCTCACCAGTTCCACCAAACAAGGCGGCCAAGGCCCCGAGGGCAGCACGATTTTGACTCATTCCGAATTGATGTACAGCAAGTCGTGGTGGGGATTCGGGATTTACTTTCAGTACGATAAACATGGTGACAGCGAAACGGACACGGGGATTGGTCCGAAACTGGAGTTGGCTTACCAGCCGTTCTACTTCGAATTGGGTTACACCTTCAACGTGGCGAGAAGTTTCACCGACCGCTCGATCGCCAATCAAACGGGTGATGGTATGCTTCTTGGTGTCGGTGTGCGATTCGCCTTGGCTTCCGGTGGTGGAAAAACCGGCGGCATGTATTTTCAAGCCAGTTATAAATATCGAACACAGAAGTTGGGCAAGCAGGATGGCGTCAGTTTGGATGAACCCATTGAGCAAACGGATGGTTATCCGGTTTTTGGTTTGGGGTATAGGTTTTGACCACATTAGCTAGGACGTTTTTATTTGTCTTCTTATGCTTCTCACTCGTGAACTGCGGGCGTTCGGCGTCCCGACTTCTGCGCGTGGGCCAAGCGCCGGTTTACGATTTCCCGATGTACGTCAGCTGCGGAGCCCCGGGAACGATCTTGCAGTTCAATTCCGACGGCACCCGATCCGTGTTCGCGTCGGGATTGAATGATCCGCGCGGCCTCGCGGCCGATCGATTCGGCAATCTCTATGTGGTCGAACAAGGGGCGAATCAACTCACCAAAATCAATATCTCCTCGGGACAACGAACGGTTGTGGCCGATAATTTATTCACCCCCAGCGTGGTCGCGGTGAACAGCGTGGGCGAAGTGTTCGTGGCTCAAGACGGTCAAATGAATATTATTCGCGCGTCGGACAAGAAAGTTTTCGCGACATACACATCAATCGCTTCGGCGCTCGCCTTCGGCGTGAATGACATTCCTCTCGTTGGACTTTTCAGTGAGGACCTCGTTCAATGGGGACTTGGATCCGGGCCGACGACGACCGTCGATGATCCGGTGAATATCACGACGGATGCCACCGGACGGGTTTATGTGGCCGAAGGCGCCTCGAGCGGCGCGCGCGTGCTTCGCTATCATCAGCGTTCTCCGGGCAATCCAAAGGTGGTCGCTGATTCATTGAGCGGCCCCACGGGGATCGCCGTGGATCCGGTCGGCAACATCTATATCGTTGAACAAGGCGCGGCCCGCATTGTTCTTGTCACTCATAAAGGCGAGTTTTATTCCTGGGCCACGGGAATTATCGATCCCTATTATCTCGTATTCACCCAATACTGATCACATTTGCGGACGCAAACTTTCAAGAAGCGTTTTGACCCGCGAATGTTTCATGATGATGTCCGGATTGTGTGAAAGGTACGCGGAGTATTTGTTCCAAAACTCCTGATTGGCGCGGGCATCCGGTTTTTCAAGCAGGTTCAAAACCTCATCGGCGATGATGCTGGCCTGCTGGGCGTTGAGTTGAGGCGTCTCATCCACAATGGTGTCCACATGAACGATCATCGCGCTCATCAGACGTAGCCACGAAAATCCCGGATCATGTAGCGATTTGTGAAGCAGATCGTAGGGATTCAACTTTTGGCCCGAGGCCGCTTCCACGGCCTGGGCCTCCAGCATCAACAAATTGCGATGAAGATCTTGGAGCGCGACGCTCAATTCCAGAAGAGTTTTCTTGAGATGCTCATGCATGCGAGTCTCAACTTCGCATGAATGGCTCTCTTATTCAATCACGCGAATGGAATTGCAGATAAAGCCGCGTCCATAATTGGCGTTTCGCAAACCGATTTCAATGCGGTCTCGGCCCGACGCTTCGGCGATTACAGTGCCCGCGTTCAAGCTGGCTTTCACCGAAATGGGATCTCTCAGCCCCTCGAGCACGCGATATTCCACATTAACGGTGAGGAAATGCCGGTCATAAGTGTTTTGATAGACAGCGCGATAAACTTCCCAGGGCAAATCCTCTTTGGGAAAATTCGGATCGCGGTACATTTGAATCTGCACAGGAACCGCGTCATCCATCGACACCCATCGACAGACTACTCCTTCGGTTGAATTCCAGCAGCCGTAGGCTTTCTTGGAGCACGTCACTTCCACGACTTTGGCCGATGCCGCCGACGACATGAATGCCAAGACTATAAGTAATGTTCTCATCTAGACCCCCCTTTTTGATGACCGTTCCTAGTCTTTCACGGGGGTAAATCGCCGGCAAGGATGCGGCGAATCAATAGGCACTCAGTCGAAGCGGAGGGACTTCCAGTCCTCAAGTTTCTCACCGACTTTTTCAAATAATTTTTCGGTGAGTTGCGAAAGATGTACATCGGAGGCCTTAACTACGAAGTTTTCCGCCGATGAAGTGATATTGATAACGCCTTCGAACAATCCGTTCGTAAAGGTGAAAGTGGCTTGTAAGAAGGACTGGCTCGGTGACTTGAAGTAAAGTCGGTTTAAAAAATAATAAAGTTTCGAGCGCACGTCCTCGTTGGGCTCGAACCCGGTAAACATAACTTTCACGTCCTCTGAGAGCATCCAACCTCCTTTGTTGGTGTTTCTATTGAATTGTAACAAATTCCTGGCGGGAGTGCCCGACAAAAGATGTTATGTGAAGTATTGCGGAGATTTTTGTCAACTGGGAAATCCACTCAACCGAGTCTATTGAGCCAGTATCGCGCGTGACGGGCGAGCAGGGGATCCGACGTTTGGCTGAGTACGTCTCTGAGCAACCGTCGGGAATCTTCGATGGAGAGTTTTTGCACCAGTGACTCGATGGCTTGGGCGCGAAGGAGAACTTCGTCCGAATGCTGGCGATCATTGGTCACGGCCGGAATCTTAGTGAGCGCGAGTTCTCTAAGATGTGAGGCGGCTTGCTTGTTATCGGCCAGACCCAGGAGATAAACCGCCAAGAATCGTTCATCACCTTTTGAATCGTGTTCGAGCGCCATCCGCTTGAGTTGCATCATTTGATGATGAGTCAGAGTCGATGCTTTTTGCTTGAGCCGGCTCAACGTGCCCGAGGGGTCCGGATTCACCCGACCGATTTTTTCGGCCTCCGCACGGAACCATTGCATGAAATCATCTTGGAGCTTCACTTCTTTTCTATCTTCCGGATCCGGTTGCAAGCTGGCCGAGGATTGAAGCGGTTCGTAGGGCGGATTGGTCACCTGGTAAAGGAACGGTTTCACCGTTGGCAACAGGCGTTGCCCACCGAAGTCCACACCGAAATGCCAGTAAAGGAGAAACGCGCAGCTTAGAAAAATAAGAATCGACGGCCGCATTATTCCTGGACCTCGTAGTTAGGAATGACAATGAGATCGAGGACGGTTTCGTTCGCCAGATCATTCCAGATACGGCCTTGAGAGTCGTAGACTTTGCCGTTTTCATCTAACCGCAATAACGAATTTTGATAATGCACGAACCGCTTGCTTCCCGTCGGCCATGAGGACGGCGATCGATCGCACGTGAGATCAGATGCTCTGATGGGACAGTAGGTGTCGTTATCAAAGACGATGAATAGACCCGTCTGACCGAGTGGATTGATCGTCACCAACCGCTTGAGACCGTGATGGTGGCCGCCCGATGTCCACGTGCTTTGGCCGAAATTGTAGGCGAAGAGATGATTCTGATCGTCAGCGGCGTACAAGTAGCGGCGCAATCCGGTTTCAAATTCTTCCGCGTCGACCATACCCGAGGGTGGAGCGAGATTGAGGCGTTTGAAAAAACTGTTTCCGTCGAGTGGAACGGCGAAAGGTTGAAGCCGAATCAACCAAGCGCCGAGCGGCAAATCAAACAAGGCGGGACCGAGTGAAGTGGTCTTAAGTTGTAACGACGCGGAGTCGGTAAAATCCCAGGATAAAACTTCTTTACCGTTGGTATCGACTCGCATCCAGCCTTCCGTGGTCCTGACCAGCAACTGCTCTCGCTCCGCCAACGGGTCTTGATTGAAGACGGTTTGTGAGCGCTGGCGAAGCATGAGTTTGGCCATGGCCTTGAAGGCGGGATGGAAATTGCGCCCTTGTTCCGCCACACGGGCGTAGTACTCGGTTTCAACCGCATGCGCGCCGCCTTGGTCGAAATTTTCGTCACAGCCCAGAATTGGGGAGTCCTTATAAGGTCCGGATTCACAAGTGGTGTGGGAATGACCTTCCGTGTGGCGAGCCTCATGGATCAGGCTTCCCGCCCGCGCGAGGGAAGAAAGACGATGCCAATGCTTTTGTAAAGTGATGTGTCCCGCGGAGTTGGAAGCCGTGGTTTCGGGCAAATCGTTACCGCTTTCGAGGCTGCGGATATGCTCTCGCAACCAAACGTAATAAAGTTCGCCATCCACGAAATCGCGTACGAATGGACTCGATTCCGAATCGATGAATTCGCCGTCTTCGATGAGCTGCAGACTGTGAACGAGGTCGCAGATCTTGGTGTCACCAAATGAACTTGTCTTGATATTCAATTCGCGAACATAGCGGGGGCTTGCGGGCGTGTCGGAGCAGGAAGGTTTCGCCATAGCGCCTTCCATGACGAAGATCGCGATAAGCAGTAAAGGCAACCGGTCCATGGTTTTCCCCATCTAGAATCGGTACCATGAGATTGAAAAATTTTCCACGATGACACGGTGGTCCGCTTTGCTTAAATTGCCAGGCAATGACGGCCGAAAATCCATTGCTGATGCACCTCAGGAAAAATCCTTTCGTCTTAGCCCCCATGGCTGGAATTACCGATCGGCCGTTTCGTTCCTTCATGCGTGAGCTGGGTTGCGGAATCGTCATCAGTGAATTGGTGAGCGCCACGGGATTACGTTTTTCTTCGGAGAAAACCAGAAAACTAATGGAGTTTGATTCCTCTCAGCATCCGGTAGGAATTCAGCTGTTTGGGGAAAATTTGGAGCATCTCCGCTACGCCGCGCAGGCGGTCGAGCAGGCGGGCGCCGATTTTGTCGATATCAACTTTGGTTGCCCGGTTCCCAAGGTGGTGAACAAGGGCGCGGGTTCCGCGTGTCTCAAAGATTTAAACCGCATGCGCGAAGTGATTCGAGCGGTGAGAACTGCGGTCAAGATTCCGGTGACGATCAAAGTGCGGACGGGTTGGGATCAATCCACGCGAAACACTCCAGAGGTGGCGCGACTGGCCTATGATGAGGGCGTCACCTGGGTGGCCATTCATGGTCGCACGCGCGCGGCCGGGTATTCCGGGGCGGCGGATTGGGATTACATCCGGGAAGTGAAACAATCCAGTCCCGTTCCCATCCTGGGAAATGGCGATATTCATCATGCCGAGCAAGCGGTTGAAAGATTGAACGAAAGCGGTTGCGACGGCGTTATGATTGGTCGGGGTTGTCTGAAGAATCCTTGGATTTTCGCGCAGGCGCTGGCGATTCGAAATCAAGATTCCAAGCCGTGCAAAGGCGAGATCGTCACCATCATGGACCGGCTTCGCGAGCACCTGGAAGCGTTTTACCCCGAACGAATCGTGTTGATTCAAATGCGTAAATTCGCCGCCTGGTACTCTGCGGGATTTCCCGGTTCCAGTCAGTTTCGTAAGACCCTTTTCCAGTCCGCCGACCGGGCGAGCACCATGGCCGCGATCGCGGATTACTTCAAAAACCTGGATCCGGCGTCTCAAATTGATACAAGTCACGAGCCCTTTTTAATGGGCGGCCACGGTTAAGTCTCAAGTCCAGGTTGTCGCGATCCGATACAATTCATACAGTGCGCACTATATTGTTAGCCGCCGCGGTCGTCGGGGCTATTATCGTCTTTCAAAACTGCGGGGGAGACGTTCCCTCGGGTAAACCATTGGAGCCAAGCGACGGTTCCTCGCATACGGCGCCGTTTGACCCGGTGATCAAAGGGCCGGTCGGCACCGAAAATTTCAAGCGCGGGGAACTTTTCAACTATGACTTCGTTCCAAATAAGTCGCAAATGGTGCAAACAATGGTGGAGGTTTTCAATTACTCCAACCACATCGGGGCTAAAGCGATCGCGGTGACGGCAAGTGGACTTGGATTTGTCACCCGCAAGGCCATAGGTCAGCAAAATGACGCCAACCAATCCGCTTTGGAAGCCTGCTATGTCATCTCCGGCGGGCAGCCATGCACCTTGCTCGCTTTGGGTGAGAACTTCAATGTCAGTCGGTCGACCATGGCGAACACCTACACGTTCACGCTTCAGGATCCGACCAATGTGACGCAAATCCCGTTCGTGCCCATTGGTGTCCGCAGTCAATTGGCGAATGAGTACATGAGCGCTTCATCGCCCAAGGCGTTGGCCGTCAGCTTGGACGGAGCCTATTCCTGGGTGGCCAATACGCCGCAATTTCCCATTCTCTCGGCGCAAGAGGCGGCCCGTGTGGCCATGGAGCGTTGTGAAATGATGGCGGCGTTCAGTCCGTGCACCTTGTTCGCCACAAATGATGAGGTGGTTTTTAAACCGAAACAAATGAATCGCGTTCCGGTGATCGAGTATTTGCGACTTTCCATGGGCAATAACATTCCGGGAATGCGCGATCAGGTTTTTACAGCGCAAATGACTAATGATTATTTACCAAATGTGATTCAGAATAATCGTTTTGGCGCGATTTATATCACGGCCGATGGTCGAGGTGGCTATGCGGTGACCACCAGTGCCGCGGCCGCGGACATGCAGGCCCAAGCCGCCTGCAATGCCAATAAGATGCAATTTCCCTGCTTCAAATACGCTGAAAACCAAGTTGTGCAGAATATATCTTCAAATCTAGAAGCCATCGTGAGCTATTCCATGCAGACCCACTGCAAATCGGTGCCGCGGCAAACGTGTGCTCACCACCGTCAGATGGGTTGCCCGCCGGGCTCGTATTACACCCTAACGTCGGGGTCGATTGCGCTCGAAAATTGCCTCTGATTATGCTTTAGATATTAGATATTGGTATGACCGCATCGACGTTTCGCACCTTAATCACCGAAAAAGAAAGATTACTTATCCGTTTTATCGGACCCTTGACGGAAGTGGCGGATCTGGATCCGGTTCGAGTCAAGAAAAGCAAACCCGTGGAAATCGACTTGGAAGAACTGAGCACCATCAATTCCGTGGGCGTTCGCGAGTTCCAAAAGTGGATCCGAACCCTGGAGAACGAGACCATCGAATTCTCCCATTGTCCCAAGTTTTTTATCGATCAGGTGAATATGGTCGAAGGGTTTCTTCCGAGTCGCGCGCAAATCACCAGCTTCTACGTGCCGTTTTTTAATTCCGAGACGGGAACTGAAAAAACGGTCTTGTTTCGCGAAGGCATTGAGTACAGTTGCAAGCCCGGCGAATCCTACCTGAAAATTCCTGACGTCAAAGGTGATTCAGGCGAACCGATGGAAATCGATGTTTTGCCGTCGAAGTTTTTCCACTTTCTGAAAATTCGCACCTGATTATTCGAAATCCCCGCCTAGAGCGGAGTTAACCTCACGCTCCAACTCCTGAGGAGTGGGATCTTCTGCTGTCGCGTCAATGGAATGCTCCACCGTGGTGTCGTCGTATTCTAGGTCGGCGGTGTTGGGCATCGGCACGTCCATATCGAGACTCCAGGAGGGCGCATCCGAAAACGTCGACATTGAAACCGTTCGCCAGGGAAATTCGTCCATCAAAGCCAAGGCGCGCTCATAGGTCGGCTCGCTCAGTTTCCCATAAGCGTTCATTCGCTTGAGAATGGTTGAGATCATGCGTTTGGAAAAGGGAGTCAGGGCGCCTCGACGGAATCCCTGTGAGTAAACCTTTGGATTCGGTAAAAGGTGCGCGAGATAAGCGGCATCCAAAGGATGAAGATCAGCGGGGCTCTTTTGAAAATAGTGGCGAGCCGCCGCTTTGATTCCGTAGAGATTCGGACCAAACTCCACCACGTTCAGATACTTTTCCAAAATGAAATCCTTCTTATATCGGGACTCGATGGCGTAAGCGAGGTAAGCTTCTTTGGCTTTACGCCACAAACTTTTTTCCGCTGATAAAAAGGCGTTTTTAGCCAATTGTTGGGTTAACGTTGAGCCGCCCCGGCGGGCGGTTCCGGCGCGCAAATTGGCTTCGAAGCTTTCTTGGATTTCGTGCCAGTCAAAACCTTTATGCTGATAGAACGAGCCGTCTTCCGCCACGATCAAGGCGTGAATCATATAGGAAGAGATATCTTCCAGTTTGACGTAGTTTGGAGAATTCGGACAAAGCTCAACCTGGAACATGGATGTGGTAAAGCAACGTTCCAATTGAGTGACATCGGGAATGGTGAGGACCAGCGCGAGAACCGCGACCGCCAATAGAACGAAGCCGCTGATAATCATTTTGAAGAAGCTGCCGATCAAGGAAGGCCGTTTTTCCGTCTTCATTTCAGGTAACCGTGTTCTCTCATCCATTCTACGCTTTCAGCGATCGCTTCATTGGCCGACCTCGGCCGAAAGTCGAGTTCGCGGGTGGCCTTGGAATGATCAAACCAATGATACAAAACAGCCGTCCAGGCGTTCTCACCGTTCAAGGGTCCTTTTCGGCCGAATTTTTCCATCCCATCACCGATTTTGCCCAAAGCGTGTACCAAAAAATTGGGCAGATAAATTCGTGGCGGTGCAACGCCGGCTTGGCGGGCGATGCGAACAAATAAATCGTGAATGGTGATGTTTTCTCCGCACAAGATGTAACGCTCTCCGTTTCGACCTAGGTCGTGAGCCTTGATAACAGCGTCGACCACATCGTGCACGGAAACCACGCTAACTCCTCCGGAAGTGTAAAACGGGAGTTGCCCTCGGGCCACTTTGATCTGGGTTTTGCGGCTTCCCTTCTTGGCGTCGCCTGGACCATAGATGGTCGAGGGATTCAGGATCACCGCCTGAATTTCCCCGCGATCGCACGCCTCTTTCACGATTTCTTCGGCCCGCCTCTTGGTCTCAAAATAACCAAGGTCGAGGTGGGCGACATTGTAAGGGCTATCTTCGTTAAGTGGTGTGCCGTCAAAACTCGCGCCGATGGCCACGACCGAACTCATGTACACCAGTTTGGCGTCGGATTTTTTGACGGCGTTAACGACGTTGCGGGTTCCCTCGACATTCACTTTCTCCATGGCTCCACGCAAAGCGCGTGTGTATCCCACCAGGCCGGCCAGGTGGTAAACCGTATTTATTCCTTTCAGCGCGTTTTCAATGGATTCGGGATCCGTGATGTCGCCGATTCGCGACTCGTACGAAAGTCCGGCTAACTCGTCTAAAGAGGATGTGGACCGGTGAAGCACACAGACTCGTTCGCCCGATTCAACCAATCGTCGGACAAGCCAGGATCCCACAAAGCCAGTCGCGCCCGTTACCAATGTCGACATTGGTACTTTCCTACACCGAAAGCCGGTTGGATTCATCCTGGAACTGATGATAACCTTTGATTTGGGATACTCACCTTAGGGGACAACATGAGCCGCACGCTGCTGCAGAACGTCTATCTTTTCAAAACCTTTGAAGGTTCTGAACTCGACGCCATCGGCGAAACGGGAACTGTAAAGCAATACAATCGTGGAGACACGATTTTCATCAAAGGTGAACCGGCCACCGCTCTTTATCTGATCAAATTTGGTTCCGTGAATATACAGCAGAATGCGATCGTCGTGGCCAAATTGGGGACGGGAAGTCATTTCGGTGAAATGTCATTTGTCGATGGTCAGCCCCGTTCGGCGACCGCCGAGGCGGTCGAAGCCAGTGAACTGATCGAGATTCCCTATGAAAAGCTGCGTTTGTTTTTGGAAAAGAACCAGGGCGCGGCTCTTAAATTCTATCGGGAGCTTTCTCAATTCCTTTGTGGCCGGTTGAGAGTGACCACCAATGATTTGAATTTCGCGCGAGAGAAGAATCTTAGCCATTTCTAAGGCTGGGGAGAGAGTTACATGCAGATGACGACGATTATCGGGCTTATTGTAGGCATCGGCGGAATCATCGTCGGAAATCTCCTCGAAGGCGGCAGTATCGGTTCACTTCTGCAATTGACCGCGGCTTTCATTGTTTTCGGCGGGACCATCGGCGCCACTGTGGTTTCCAATCGCAGTGAAGATCTAAAACTCGCGTTGGAATATCTGGGTCAGGTCTTTCGCAGCAACGAAGTGGAAGAACGGAATCGCATCGCCGCTGAAATTATTCAATCGGCCCAGACCGCTCGCCGCGAAACCATTCTGGCCCTGGAAAAAAACCTCTCTAAAATGCACGACCCCTTCATGCGCACGGTGTACCGCTTCGCCATCGACGGCGTGGAGCCGGAAGTTTTACGTAAGATCTTTGAAGAAGAGATCTCATTGAACGAACGGCGTAAGCTGGCCGCCGCGAAAGTTTGGATGGATGCCGGAGGCTTCGCGCCCACCATCGGCATTATCGGCGCTGTTTTGGGATTGATCAGCGTCATGGCCAATATAACCGATACCGCTTTGCTTGGACATGGTATCGCGGTGGCCTTCGTGGCGACGGTTTACGGTGTGGGTTCAGCTAACTTGGTCTTTATTCCCATCGCTAACAAACTGAAAGCCCTGATCAAATTCCGTTCGGAAACCGAACAGATGATTTTAGAAGGCGCGCTGGCCGTGGTCAGCGGATTGAATCCTTATTTGATTGAACAGAAAATGCGTCCGTTCACACTGGATGTTTCGGCCTCATGAAGCGGGAAACGAAAGAAGAGCATGAAGCCAACCATGAGCGTTGGCTTGTCTCGTACGCGGATTTTATCACTTTGATGTTCGCGTTCTTCGCCGTTCTTTACGCCACGTCGGAAAAGGATCTTGAGAAGGCCAAGGAGTTTCAGGAATCGATCAAACGGTACCTGATCAAAGCGGGGTCGTTTGGTGAATCCGGTCAGCAGATCAATCAGGGCGAAAAGAACAACCAGCTCATAGAACCACCGATTCCGACCTTTCGGCCCAGCAAACCGGAGCTCGCGGAAACTCTGGATCGAGCCGAACGTTTCATCGAGGAAAAATTCACACCCGAACAACGCAAAAAGTATATTTCCGATTTGGGTGCCGACCAATGGGGCGTGAGAATCACTCTGAATTCGTCGGCGCTCTTCGCGGCCGGAAACGAGAAATTCAGGCCCGATGCGGTCAAGTTTTTGGATCAATTGAGCGAGATTTTGCCGCTCTTGAAGCGCCGGGTTCTCATTGAAGGGCATGCCGCCCCGGATGAAAAAGGCAACACCCGCTCGACCTGGGACTTCGCATCCGCTCGCGCGATTAATCTTCTTCGTTATGTCCAAACCAAGCAGAAATTACGGCCCAATCAGTTGGTGGCGGCCTCGTTCGGCGACAGTCGTCCGGTTTATCAGGGTGAGCGGATGCCGCTGAACTCCCGAATCGAAATCGTCTTGCTTCATCAAGACATCGAACTTTAATTAACTCCGGTGAAACCCGGTGGGATCCAGTGAATTGAGCAATCGACACGACTGGCTTTGCAGGTTTTGAATTTCCAGCCAGGCGTCATCCGGATCCATGGACAGTAAACGCGCCGTTCGTTCAAAGACGGGTTTTCCCTTTTGCATCGTGTTTTGCTTGCGCTCGGCCGCGAGTTGCAACATTTGCTCGAACAGTCGCTGCCGTTGGTAAAGGTCTCTTAACCTAGCGCCCGTGCTTCGCCAGTTTTGATCGAGCTGTTCCAGTCGTGAGATCATGACATCCGTGTTGGCGAAATCGTCCCTCGCCAGGCTGGCGCCTAAATCAAGGAACGCGATTTGGCAGACGAATTCAATATCCAGAAGGCCGCCGGGCGCGTATTTTAGGTCGATCACATCATTGGCGTTTCGTTTGAGAAGTTTTTCGCGGATGGTTTTCAGCTCTTCCCGGTCCCGTTCGGTGATCGGCCGCTCAAATAAAAGGGATTTGTCCAAATGAATCGCGGGGTCCAGCGGTCGCGAACGCAAATACGCCTGGCGCTCCCAAGCTTGGGCCTGATCCCGCCAAAAAGAATGCAAATTCTCAAGGCCGATCAAAAGCGCCCCGTGTCCCGATGGACGAAGCCGCAAGTCGACCTCAAACAAATGGCCAAACTTTTGCGGATCGGTCAAACGGGATACGAAACGCCTGGCGACTTTAAAGTCATCCTCGACGGGGGACTTGGGACAAACGAAAATAAAATCCAAATCGGATCGCAAACCCAACTCGCGTCCGCCCCATTTGCCAAGCGCGATGATTTCCAACGATGACGCGGGAAACTCGGTTTTCAGTTGCAAGAGCAGTTGCCGGCAAATTTCATCGGCGGTTTCCGTCGATCGATCGAACAACCCATTCAAGTCGTGATCCGCGACGAATCGGTTGGCCGACCAGATTTCATTAAGGAGTTTACGATCATTCATCTGCTGGAGAAGCGTTTCCATCTCGGTGGACCAGGGATCATCGGTCCGCAAGATAAAATGATCGAGAAGCTCCGGTCGGGCCACGAGAATGGTGCTGAGGTATGGAGAGAGCGAGAACAAACGCGCCAAATCCTGAATCAATCCCGGCGTTCGCAGCAACATGGTGAAAAAGGTCGCCTTGGCCCGAGTGGAGCGCACGAAATCTTCGAGCACTTTGAGCCCGAGATCCTGATCGAACCGGGCTTGTTTGGCCAGTTCCTCCACGAAGACATAGAGCAGCTCCTGGCGGGCGCGTTCGTCGCGATCGTTCTTGTGGGAGAGCACGGTGGCGCTGATCAGCCGGGGCCAGGTTTCCTGGATCGATTCCTGGCTGTAGCCCAGCTTTTTCAGCCATTTCTTTTGAGCCGCCTGGTCGGCCGGCAGTCGCGGCGACGCGGGGACCGGCTCGCCCAAAAGATCGGTGACGATGCGATTCACTTCATTCATCCGAGCGGTTAAATCCGGATATTCATTGATTCCGACAAAATGGGTCTGCCGGTCGTCTTGGGCCTGCACTCGATTTTCGATGTGGCGAAACCACCAATAAGACTCAAGCAGGCGATCGGCGTCCGCCCGTTCCATAAGACCGGCATCGCGGAGCCGCTCGATCGCAAGCCCGGTTGAATGGATTCGTAGTTCCGCCAATTTTCCGCCATTGAGGATTTGCAGGGAATGAACAAAAAGTTCGATATCGCGAATGCCACCCACTTCCAATTTGATGTGA
Source organism: Bdellovibrionales bacterium (assembly GCA_041690295.1). Classification (GTDB taxonomy): domain Bacteria; phylum Bdellovibrionota; class Bdellovibrionia; order Bdellovibrionales; family UBA1609; genus JALHOQ01. The sequence continues at coordinate 283,569 of JAWLHR010000001.1, read as the reverse complement.
ATCTGATTGTTCTGCCTTTGGAATCCGAATTGATGCACTTGCGATCGAAGCGACTTCAAATCCTCGAGCAGAGTAAAATCCAGATACTTACGAAAAGAAAATCGGCGCGCCAAATCTTCGATTCGTCGAATCAGTTCCTGGTCTCCGCAAATGGCGCGCAACCGGATCAACGCCAGCCGTTCCCAGGTTTCTCCTTGGCTCCAATAATAATCCTCGAACTGATCCGGCGAAGTGAGAAGGGGGCCCATGCGCCCGCCGGGGCGCAGATCAAAATCCAGACGGAAACAAAGGCCCAAGTCGCGGGAGTGGTGAAGGCACTTGCGAAATTTCCGGAATTTTCGCTCCACCTCGCGAGCCACGGAAGGCTCACAGACCACGAGGAGGTCGATATCCGAGCTGAGATTAAGTTCCTGAGCTCCGAGCTTACCTAAAGCGAATAGAGCGGCTGGAAATTGATCCAACTGGAAATGTGACCACGCCCGCTTTAATATCTCATCGGCGGTATCGCTCCAAAAGCGGCAGATAGTTTCGGTCGCGGCGGATTCAAGAATGGTGGCGGCCGCGGCTTTCATCCAGGCTTGATGACGTTGTTGATGAAAGCCGACCGGATCGATCAGGTTTGGAACAAATCGTTCGTAATGGGTAAAGGCCCGGCTGGCCTCGTGGACCTTTTGAATCTGCTCGCTTGAATAAGTCTCTAATCCAGGAAGGGTGACCACTTGGGTTTTTCCCAACTGATATTGTCGTGAGTGATCCGGCGCTCATTGGTGCCGTCCGGGCTCACGACGTAAATCTGATGCCGCCCGCTCCGGTTGCTGCTGAACATGATATGCCGTCCATCCGGCGACCAGGTCGGTGATTCGTTATCCGCCGGTTTACCGTTGGGCTTTGTCGCATCCGTCAATCGCTTCAGATTGGTTCCATCGATGTTGATGGTGAAGATATCAAAGTGATTTTTGTCAAATCCGGCGAAGGCCAATGTTTTGCCATCGGGTGACCACGAGGGCGAAGAATTGTACTTACCCGCGAAGGTCAGGCGCTTCACATTACTTCCGTCGATATTCATAACGTAAATGTGCGGCTGGCCCGCGCGGTCCGAGGAAAAGGCCACTTTCGTTCCGTCGGGAGAAATCGCCGGCTCCACGTTCATCGCCCGATTCGGCCCATTGGTGATCCGCTGCAAAGACTTTCCGTCCGCGGTCATTTTGTAAAGATCGGGATTTCCGGATTTTGTAAGCGTTAACATGATGAACTGATCGCCCGGCAGAAAAGCCGCGCCGGAGTTAATTCCCTTATGGTACGAAACCAGGAATCGTTTACCGGTTTTGATGTCGTAAATAAATAAGTCGGCATTGCGAACTTTTTCTTTCTTATGAAGCGGAAACCCGGTGTAAGCGATCTTGTCACCTTTGGTGGACCATGCCGGTGAAATCGCGATGTGCTTCATGCTGGTGATTTTCTGCCGATTGGCCCCGTCCCAATCCATAATATAAATTTCCTTATGTCCGCCGGGCGGCAATCCCGAGGCCACGAGTTTCGTGAGAAACATTCCGCGTTTTCCGGTGAGAGCCTGAACAAGATCATTCGAGAAGGTGTGGGCGATTCGCCGTACGGCTCCTGTCGGTCCTTTATAGGTTTTACCCAGAACCTGTTTTGTCGTGGGCACATGGTAAACGAACGCCTCGACGGAAACGTCGTTGCCGAGAACCGAGTAGGCGGCGCGAACCAAGAATTCCGTGCCTATCGTCTTCCAATTTTCAAACTTGAATCCGTTCGGTGTGCCAGGGGCCGGGCGCAGTCCGACTTTGGCCGGATCCTCAAGGTAGGCTTCAGGTTTTACGAAGGTGAAAAAGTTCGAAACACTGAGATCGTTATAAATGACCCGAAACAGGTCCTGGCCGATCTGAATGTGACTTTTATTCGTGGGTTGCGTTCCCGCATAAAGCAGCGGCGGCAAAGCCAAAAGGCTTTTCTTAACGTTTCCTTGACCCACGTCGATGTAGATGTGGGATTCGGATTGAGCCGAAACGAGCCCGGTGTAAATCAACAAGACCGACAATAAAAAAATAGATCGTATGCTCATATCTTACTCCGGAAAGTTAAAGATTACCCCAGATGTGGCCAAAAGTCCTCGTAATCGCGCCGGTGGCGCCGGTAAAGGTGAACTATTATCGATCGCGGCGAGAACGCTATTATCAAAAACAGTGTTTCCGCTGGAGCGGCGGAACACTTTTTTGACCACATAGCCTCTTTCGTCGATTAAAACCTGAACTTGAGCTCGGAGATTCGCATCCGCCAGCCACTGCGGTATATTCCAATGTTCGCGGATCCGGACGTTGAGATCATCAAAATAGCGGTCGTATTCAATTTTCTCGAGACCAGTTAACGAATTTCCGGCATTAACCTGGTTGCCTTTAACGACCGTTGAGGCATTATCGTTCTTCTCTTTTTCCTTGTTCAATTGGCTCTTGATTTTCTCCAAAGCCTTCATGCTTTTGATCTGGTTCAAGGCCGCTTGTTGAGATTTGGAGAGGTCGGCTTTCTTGGTGGAGACTTTCGGCGCTTTCGCCTCTTCAACTTTGGGCGGAGCCTTCATTGATTCGGGCTCTGGTTTGGGCGGTGCAAGTTTCTGTTCAGGTAGTTTATCAGGCAATCCCACCACATCCACGCGGATGGCTTGCCGGAGATCGATCGGTTGGCTCGGAATCAATACCGCCGAAAAGAAAATGAACACGACGACAACGAGATGTCCGGCCAGCGAATAGATCAAATCTCGGGAAAGTGAGTCGTTCATCTCCCCCCGGCTTTGGGCACAGTGATCATTCCGATCTGGTAAATCCCGGCGGCTCGGATCTCGCCCATAGCTTCGGCCACCGTTCCGTAATTAACGCGAGCGTCGGCTTGGATATAAATTTGTTTATTCTTTCGGGTCGCGAATATCGCTTTGAGTTTGGTTCCGAGCGTTTCCATTTGAAGGCGGGACTGGCCCGCGTACAGGGAACCATCTTTTTTGATCACCAGGATAAAGGGCTCATCGGTGGTGGAAACACCGCTGTTCGCGGTTTCCGGAAGTTCCACCTCAAGCCCTTGCTGCATCATGGGCGCGGTGACCATGAAGATGATCAGCAAAACCAACATGACATCCACGAGCGGAGTCACGTTGATTTCACTTAAAACAGTGCGAGCACCGCTTCGGGGCGCGGGTGAAGCCGACATACTTACTGCCCTTTGAAGAAGTTGCGTTTAGCTAAATTCAAAAAGTCAGCGGCGAAATTGTTGAGTGCCAGCTCTTGTTTGCGAATGCGGGTGACGAACAAATTGTAGGCGATTGTCGCCGGGATGGCGGCGGCCAGGCCGACACCGGTGGCGATCAAAGCTTCGGCGATCCCGGGCGCCACAACAGCGAGGCTGGCCGATCCGGTCGCACCGATTTTTTGAAAGGATCCCATGATCCCCCAGACGGTGCCGAACAATCCCACGAACGGACCGACGCTGCCGACCGTGGCGAGAAAATTCAGCCGCGATTCCAAACGGGAGATTTCAAGGTCAATGGCCTTGCGGAGCGCCCGTTGAAGATTGTCGATACCGCTGAGAACCGGCGATTCACCGTCTTCCTGCACGGACGCCAGCAGACGGCTCTCAGCGATTTTCTTTAACTCCAGGTATCCAAACTGGAACACGGCGGCCATATTGCTATCGGGAAAATCCTTGAGGTTGTCGTGCACTTCCTCAAGGGACGAGGCTTTCCAGAATTTTTCTTCGAAGGGAATATTGCCCTCTTCGACGGCTTTAAACTGTTTTCGCTTCTGCGCCATGATGGCCCAGGAGCCGACGGACATTAGAATCAACGAGAGAAGTGTCAGCTGAACGACGAAGCTGGCGGATGTGATGGCGTGCCAGGCGCCGACGTTCGCGGTGACTTTAACGGTTTCGGATGCGGCCCATGCTGTTGAAAACATAATTGAAAAGCGTAAGCCGATTAACGGGGATTAGGCAACAAGATAACTCGCTTGTTACGCCGCCGGATTTCCGCCAACTCACGAGGCGAAAGATCCGTATTCCGATCGTCTGGATTTTGAATCACGAAATCCGGCCAGAAATCAAATGCCGTTTCGAGCCACAGACTTGTAAACATATGGAGACGCAAAAGTGTCGCGGAATCCGCGGCGAACAACCACTGCGGTGATTTTTTACGTAGGTAACGGGCCACCTGTTGCGCCGGACTATGAATGGCAAAGCGAAATTCTTTATCGAACGGAGCCAAGTCTCTAATCAGATCATCAAGCCCGATGGTGTCCTTCGCTTCAATTGTCAGCAACCAATTTTTGGCATCAGCGCGGTTGAGTAAATCCACCAGCGGCATGGGTTTATCAGGACAGTTCACGATCCAGCGATTGTCCACGGCCCGAACTCGCACATGGAAAATGGTATCCGGATCCGAAATCCGCACCCTCTGTTGGGAGTGGCAAAGTATGTCTTCAGCGGGGGTTTCGACCCGCCAATGCGGCCATTCGAACCAAGGATGTGATGGCGCAGTGTACATTTGCTGGGAGCCTGTCCAGCGCATGAACCCAATCCCCAGCGCGATCACCGCGATGGAGCCCAGGCTAATGAGAATCAGTCTCTGAATTGCCGAAAAAATAGGATTTCCTTTAAATAAGTCTTTTTTAGGCGTATATAGTTACTCTCAATTGAGTTTCGACTTGCTTGCATTTAATTGGCGGGGTTTCGCAAGTCAAGAAAGCTTAGGATTTTTAAGAGGATAGAAGCAGTGACACGGCTCAACCGAAAACTTGAATACGCCCTCATGGCCTTAAAAATTATCGCCGGAAAAAAGCCGGGCGAGCTCACTTCGGCCAAGGAAGTGGTTGAAATCACTGGCTGTCCATTCGATGCCACCGCTCGGGTTCTACAGAAGATGGCACAGAAGGGGATTTTGCGGTCGGAACACGGGGCGCATGGCGGCTACGTGCTGGTTCGCGACCTGTCAAAGGTGTCCCTCTACGAACTGATGGAATTGATTTTGGGACCGATGGCCGCGGCCAAATGTTTGCTGGGTCGCGGACGGTGCGAACTTGAACCCACGTGCAATATTCACAATCCCATCGTGGTTCTGAACCGTCGGTATCAGGATTTTTATCGAAGCATTTATGTCTCGGAACTCTTGCGCTTGAAGACGGAACATCATCGGCCCCCGATGGAGGCCACCTCATGAGTGAAGTGCGTGAATATAAACACGGCTTTGTCACGGAAATCGACACCGAGACCATTGCCAAGGGTTTGAACGAGGACGTGATCCGCGCGATTTCTCGGCGCAAGAACGAGCCGGATTGGATGTTGGATTATCGGTTGAAGGCCTACCGGCACTGGCTCACCATGACCGAGCCTCACTGGGCCAAGGCGGATTACGAGCCGATCGATTATCAGGATATTTACTATTACGCCGCTCCCAAGTCGGTGAAAGAAAAACCCAAATCACTGGACGAGCTGGATCCGGAATTGCTTCGCACTTTTGAACGCCTGGGAATTCCGCTGACCGAGCAAAAGCGGATCAGTGGCGTGGCGATCGATGCGGTGTTTGATTCGGTTTCCTTGGGCACGACCCATAAGGAAATTCTTGAGCGTCACGGCGTGGTTTTCTGTTCCATCTCCGAAGCCATTCAGAAATATCCGGAGCTGGTTCGTAAATATTTGGGAACGGTCGTTCCTCACACCGACAATTTCTTCGCGGCGTTGAACGCGGCGGTCTTTTCGGATGGCTCGTTCTGCTACATTCCCAAAGGTGTTCGCTGTCCGCTGGATCTTTCGACTTACTTCCGCATCAACGCACAGGAGACGGGTCAGTTTGAACGAACACTTTTGATCGCGGATGAAGGTAGCTACGTCAATTATCTGGAAGGCTGCACGGCGCCCCAGCGCGATGAAAATCAACTTCACGCGGCGGTGGTGGAACTGATCGCTTTGGAAAATGCCGAGATTCGTTATTCCACGGTTCAAAACTGGTACACGGGCGATCGCGAAGGCCGTGGCGGAATTTACAACTTCGTTACCAAACGCGGAAAGTGCCAGGGTCGTAATTCGAAGATCAGCTGGACCCAGGTGGAAGCCGGCTCGGCCATCACCTGGAAGTATCCGAGTTGTATTCTGCAAGGGGAAAACTCCGTCGGTGCGTTTTACTCGGTGGCACTGACTCACGATCGAATGCAGGCCGATACGGGAACCAAGATGATCCACATCGGGAAAAACACCAAGAGCACGATCATTTCCAAAGGGATATCGACCGGTCATTCGGTGAACAGCTATCGCGGTCTAGTAAAGATTTTGCCGGGAGCGGAAGGCGCGCGAAATTTCTCTCAGTGTGATTCCATGCTGGTGGGGAACCGGTCAGGCGCCAATACATTCCCGGTGATTGAGGTGAAAAATCCGTCGGCGGTGGTGGAGCACGAAGCCTCCACCTCGCGCATCAGTGAAGAGCAACTGTTTTATCTGCAGTCGCGTGGTCTGTCGCAGGAAGAATGTGTCTCGCTGCTGGTGAATGGATTTTGTAAGGAAGTGTTCAAGCAACTGCCGCTCGAATTTTCCGTCGAGGCGGTCAAGTTGATCGAAATGAAACTGGAAAACAGTATCGGATAAGGTGATTTATGCTTCAGATCAAAGATCTGCATTGTAACGTGGACGGCAAAGAAGTTTTACGGGGGATTAATCTCACCATTAATCCCGGTGAAGTCCACGCCATCATGGGCCCGAACGGATCGGGCAAGAGCACCTTGTCCAAGGTGTTGGCCGGCCACCCGGCTTATGAGGTGACTCGTGGGGAAGTCACTTATGAGGTGAACTTCACTCCGCGGGACCTGCTCACCATGGCGCCCGACGAGCGAGCGCGCGAAGGCGTGTTTCTCGCCTTCCAATATCCCATCGAGGTGCCGGGGCTTTCGAACATGACTTTTCTAAGGACGGCGTTCAATTCAATCTGCCGTCATCAAGGCGTGCAGGAAATGTCCGAAGACGAATTCCGCAAGTTCGTGGAAAAGAAAGCCGCGCTTGTGGACCTGGATCCTCGTTTTCTTGACCGGGCGGTCAACGAAGGTTTTTCGGGCGGCGAGAAAAAGCGCAATGAAATTTTGCAAATGGCCGTGTTGTCGCCGCGGCTGGCGATTCTTGATGAGACCGATTCCGGATTGGACATCGACTCATTGAAAGTCGTGGCCTCGGGCGTGAACAAATTGCGCAGCAAGGACAACGCGATTCTGTTGATCACCCATTATCAACGCCTGTTGGACTACATCGTGCCCGATTTTGTTCATGTGCTCCATCGCGGCCGGATCGTCCAATCCGGGGACAAGACACTGGCGCTCACCCTCGAAGAGCGTGGATACGACTGGTTGGTCAAGGCGGAGGCATGACAACGAATTTGATGAAGGCCGCGAAATCGCGGTTGGACAATCTTCTTCCCAAAGCCAGCTTGCCGGAGCGACGGTTTCGAGAGCGCGCTTGGGAGCGGATGGAAAAACTGGGATGGCCGGGCCGGAAATCCGAAACCTGGCGATACACCACATTGGCGCCGGTTGAGCGTCATGGCGGTGATCCGGTGGCCGTCGTTCCGGAGCTTCCGGCATCGCTTGAGTCGCGGCTTACCTCGCTTGAGTCGGACTTCATCGTCATTCGCCCGGGAGCGAAATTGTCGAGTCCGCAATTTACGGTTCGGGACGCGGAGTTTACCAGCGAGTACTTGGGCGAGGACGCGGTATCGAATTTGAGCGCGGCGGTGGCTTGGCCCGGAACCGAGATTGAAATCGCGGCCGGAGCTGAAGTTTCAAAACCGCTTTTGCTGGTTAAGTATCAGCAAGCGGAAGCGGGATGGCGTTCGGCGTTTCACCGTGTGGTGGTGAATGCCGGAGCGAAGGTTCAAGTCGCGGAACTGTTGGTCGGCGAAAACGTGCCTTATTTACGGACCGACCTCACCCAGATCAAGGTGGCGGATAAGGCGCGAATTCATTGGTTGCGTATACAGAAGGAAGGCTTGAAGGCCCACCACTTCAGCGAAACACAAATTGAGTTGAACGAAGGCTCTGGATTTCATTTCACGCAGTGGAATGAAGGCGCCGGTTGGGTGCGCTCGCAGATCCTTTGTGAGCTGCGGGGTCGCGGCGCCGAAGCGAATGTGCAAGGGTTGACATTCGGCTCAAGTGAACAGCAGATCGATCAGCGGGTGGTCGTTTCCCATCATTCGGGCGAGACCGCTTCGTCGCAGCTTTTTAAAGGTGTTTACAAAGACCGGTCCCGTGGCGTTTTCAACGGCAAGATTTATATCGCCCAAGACGCGCAGAAGGTGGATTCCAAACAATTGAACCAAAATCTTCTGTTGGGTCCGGGCGCTGAAGTGAATACAAAACCGGAACTTGAAATTTACGCCGATGACGTGAAGGCGAATCATGGGGCCAGCGTGGGCCGTCTGGATGAGGAGAAAATCTTTTACTTGCGCAGCCGTGGGATTCCACCGGAGCAAGTGGAGAGCTTACTGAGTCAGGCGTTCGTTACGGACGTGATCATGAAGATACCGGACAGCGGTTTGCGCCGGTTGTTGGAGTCTGTTGATGGATTTTGAACGTGAGATGACAGCCTTGTTTCCTCAGCTGACCCGGCAGGTTCGTGGGCGTCCACTGGTGTATCTGGATAGCGCCGCGACGGCCATGAAGCCGGTGAGCGTGGTGGACGCGGTTTCGCGTTATCTGCGCGAAGGCGCGGCCAACGTGCATCGCGCGGCCCATTTTTTAAGCGATGAAGCCACGGAAAAGTATGAACAAGCGCGCGAAAAGGCGGGGACCTATGTCGGCGCCCGCTCCAAAAACGAAATTGTTTTCACCCGTGGGACCACCGAGGGCCTCAATCTTTTGGCGCGCTCCCTGGGATCTTTGATTCTGAATGAAGGCGACGAAATTGTTTTAAGCCAGATGGAGCATCATTCGAACATCGTGCCCTGGCATATGATCGCTTCGGAGCGGCGGGCACGGGTTCGGTTCGTGCCCGTTCGCGACGATGGCACCTTGGATTTCGACGCTTATAAAGGGCTCTTGTCGGAGCGGACCAAGATCGTTTCGTTGGTGCATTTGTCAAACGCGATCGGCACTTTGAATCCATTGGCGGATTTTTTCCGTGAAGCGCGACGGGTGGGCGCGGTTTGCATCGCCGATGTGGCGCAATCGGCCGCCACCGGAAACATCGATGTTTCCCAATTGGGTTGCGACTTTTTAGCGTTTTCAGGTCACAAGGTTTTCGGCCCCACCGGTGTCGGCGTGCTTTATGGACGTGAAGAGTGGTTGGCGAAAATGCCGCCTTATCAAGGCGGGGGATCGATGATCAGCGAAGTCCGTGAAGACGGGGTCGAGTATCTCGCGCCGCCGCTTCGTTTTGAGGCCGGAACGCCGCCGATCGCGGAAATCATTGGTCTCTCCGCGGCTTTGGATTTTGTGAATTCGGTCGGAGCTGAAAACATCCGCGCCCATGAAAAGAAAATCATGAAACTGGCGGAATCGGAACTGAGCCGTATTCCGGGCGTGAAATTTATCGGCAACGCCCCTTCACGCGCTCACGTGCTCTCATTTTTAGTTGAGGGCACTCATCCGTCGGACGTGGGCGCGATCCTCGACGAACAGGGGATTGCCGTGCGAGCGGGTCATCACTGCTGTCAGCCGTTGATGCGGCGATTTTCCATCCCAGGCACGATCCGCGCTTCATTTTCGGTTTACACGCGTGAATCCGACATTCACGCCCTAGCCGAAGGAGTGCGCAAGGCGAGGGAATTGCTCGTATGAGTTTATTGAGTGATGGAAAGAGATTATGGAGTCTGCCAATAAAGGTTTGGGTACGGGAATACGAAATTGGGCGGCTCGCCTTCTTGGCAAGGGAGATGTGGCCATGACGTCCTCTGAATCCGACATCATGATTCGAACTCTTCCGACGCCGAACCCATTCGCCTGGAAGTTCGTGGTGAACGCGCCGTTGAAGAGCGAGGGCAAGGCTACCTTCAATTCCGTGGCGGAATGTGAGAATCTTCCGCTCGCTCGCGATCTCCTGCAGATCGAAGGCGTGAAGCAGATCCACTTCTTTCAGAATACCTTAACCGTCACTCACAGCGGGGAGCTGGATAACGACCAATTGTCGGCGGCGGTGTGCGCGGTCATTCGCAGCCGGTTGCCGGTTCATGATCCCGCCTTTGGTGAGCAGGAGAAAAAGAAAGAACCTCGTCCGCAGGCTTCCGATCCGCAAATTCAGATGATCGAAGAAATCCTGGATCGCACCGTTCGCCCGGGTCTTCAGGCCGACGGGGGCGACATCGAAGTCATCAGCTTCACGAACGATGAACTAACCATTCTTTATCAAGGAGCGTGCGGCGGTTGCCCCAGCGCCATGATGGGCACATTAGACGCCATCCAAAGCATTCTCCGCCACGAACTCAAAAACGACCGCCTGATCGTCACTCCCGTTTAACGTCGACTTTGCACTCGATCTCGTTGGATCGCTGGATGCGCATTCATCATCAACGTATTGAAATTAGGGCGGGCGCGAAAAAGTCCCGGGACCAGTTGCGTGGAGATCATCCGCTCCAGCTTCACTTATGAACCGATTGGCCTTGACCGCTTTTGTTTCCCACACCGTACGTTGAGCTAATTCTCCCGTTGGAAATGCACTGTGTGGTTATGGCTCCATTTGCATTGGACTACGCGTGAGGTTGCCCCATTTTGGAAATGGATATTGTAGTTACGTTGCCCCATTGGAGAATAAACCCTTGCGGTGATGTTGCTCCAGTTGAAAATGGATCATGCGGTGATGTCCGGCGCACAATAGGATTAAATTGTTGAGCTCATTCCGTCCTCCATTTGACACCGGATGAACATGGTGGACATGCAGAAACTTCCGTTCCGAGCATCTGTTGCCATTTTGGTCAACGTGCGCACATTGCCCTTGAAATTTGAGCGTGAGCTTATGGCGAAGTTCCGCGCTTACAGGCTTGCGTTCATGTGCCCCTACGTCCTCGCGGGTTCCAGGTGTTTTAATGTAAGGAACTGGTCCCGGGACTTGTGGGTTGTTCCCTTCTGAGGCCCGGCTCTCAGCTGAGACCCGACTCTCAGCGGAGAATCGACTCTCAACCGCCAGGTCTTGTTCAGTAAATTTAGCCTTTGCAGTTTCATTTAGTGGCGCCATTTGTTCAGTCGGCTGCGACTCCGTAGGGCCAAGGCGACCTTTTATCTTCTGGCGCTTTGCAATTTCGAGAGGATCTTCTTTAGACAAATACATTGAAAAGGCCGAGTGCAAAACTTCCTCTAAGCTGACTGGGCGCTGGCGTTTTTGACTGAGCACCTCTTGTGCCCGGCGGATTTTAAGCATGACTTCCTCTGCGATTCCCACCTGAAGTTGAACGCGACTTTCCTTGACGGCCACTCTCTCTTTAACTTCGTTCAATGGATTCACATAAGCCGTTTTATCTCGAACCTGAAGTTTTGGCGACGTGGCCGCAACCAGTCTTTCGATCTCACGTTTGGATTCAGATTTCGCCAAATCCAGCCATTGCTTTTGGTTTTGTTGATTTAAAACAGGAGTAATTCTTTTCGCCTTCGATACTGTGATCTGACCGTGAGCGATCGCTTCTTTAAGGGCAGGTACTTCCCTCGCTTTGCGAGCCACGTTAATAAATATGTAAGCAACTTCTTCAGACAGTCCCAGGCCGTCCACGGCATATCTAAAAAGTGAGTTATGCCCGAGAGTAAAATAGACTTTATGTTTGTCCGCGGCTTGCAGAATTTCGATTAAATTAACCTCACATTTTCTATATTGCTTCACAATTTGCAATGCATTTTGGTGGATTCGCATCGCGCGAGATTGAGCATCCATATGAGATTCTGACATGATCACGCCCCCTCAAGAGCAATCGAACATATCAATGAATCGGATAAATATAAATATGTTTTATTTTCTAACGCGTCCAGAATCCGGATGAAACTTTCGTCAAAAATTTCAATCACTCACTTTCATTGAAGGCAAAAATGATTCTTACGTTCACCACAGATCACCAAGATGCTTAGTTTTTAGAATATTATAAGAACTGGTCCCGGGACTTGTCATTGAACTCGCTGGCGACCTGTTTTCTTAATTTTGGAAACGAGACAAAAGACTCAAAGTAGGGACTTTTCCGTCGGGCGCGGCCTGGTGCGATCTCGCCTTATGAGCGTGATTGGGATGCAATGTCGCAGTTCTAATTCGGAATGCGGATCGCACATTTTCGAGGAACAAGTCCCGGGACTTGTCATTGGAACTTGCCGGGATCATGCGGACTTGTTCGCGAGTACGTGCTTTCATGTGAAGAAAGCGGGCGGTCACTCGTAGATTTTCAAGCCGTGGCGATTGGAGTCGGCGGGTTGGGGACCCGGTTTAGCGCCCGATTTCCGTAAAGATTTGGCGCGGAAGCCGGCGCGTTCGGTGGAAGCGCGCATGGCTTTCAGTCGCTGATCGATTTTGGCTTGGAGAACCGTGTTGTATTGCGCGGAATCGGCGAATCGAGCGCCCCGGTCGGCGGCGTTGGTGATCAGGTGAACTTGACGGTTTTCCGGACCTAACGCGCGAAGGGTGATTTGCACCTCGGTTGGTTGATTAGACTTCAAGATGGAAATTGTGCCGGCCACTGTGCCGTTAACCACTTCCAGTCCGGCGGGAATGGACCACTTAAATTCCACATCCTGAAGATCTTTGGTCGAATGAATGAGACCTCGGAGAACAAACACGTCACCCGCGGCGATCGGATGCGCTCCGATCAGCTCGATCATGGCGTTCAATGGACCGCGAAGTTTTTCAGTGTGTTTAAAAGGCGGAGCCGTCGTGAGCTGTTCTTTCTTGACGCTCGCCGGGCGTCGTTCTTGTTTTCTTAAGTCAGCGATATGAGTCGCCATAGCGATAGCGGCGACAGCGATGAATAGAAATATCGCGCTTAAAGAGTGGCCGGACATAACTGGCTCCCGTTAACTTTAAGATTGAAGGTGGCGGTTCCGCCGAGCCCCGCACCGACATAGGCGTTCACATTGATCAGATAGTCCGTGCCCGCGGTGAGAGAGACATTGACAGTTTCAGTGTGGGTACCCAAGCCCGAGGGTTGGGAGTGGCTGTATCCGATAACGTCTTGTGCCACCATGAACCGGGCGTTTTTGTTATAGACGTAAAGGTCAAGATCGACGACGCCAGGCCCGGTGTTGTCCGTGTAAGTCAAAGTGATGGTGTAGGTGGCGGAGCTGGTTGGGCGGAAATGGTAAAATCTGTTGTTCGTTTGAAAATGTTCGTTGGTGGCGGTGTTTGTTGAAATCGGCGTGATCGATTCATCGGCGCAGGCGCCTGTGGTTACATATTGAGCGTAATCGCGAGTGTCGGGATGCTGCCTTTCCATCGTTCGGATCGTGGACCAATCGGTTGCGTTTAATGCCACCTGTGCCAAATGGAGATGGCCGATATTGCGAAACGCATAAGCTTCGTCGCGGAAACCATCGCTGGATTTGGTCAGCGCGGCCCAGATTTCGTTGAATTTGCCGGAAACCACATTGTCGGTCGCACCGTTGGTGGGGCCGTCCGCATTTGCATCAACCGCATCCCATAAGAGTCTCGTGACCGAAAACTCGCGGAAGTTCCCCTGTCCGTCCGTGGTCGGTTCGTCGCGGTCGGCGGTTTCAAGATCCGCATCGAAAATCAATCGAGTCGTTCCATCATCATTGCCCAACGAGTCGGTGTACTTCGCGGTATTCCGGACGGCGGCCTGAAAGAAATTACCCCAGCCTTCACTCCACGCGAGACGGGGATCAATCACCCGGTCGCCATTGTGTGATCCGCCCGGCGAGTCGGAAGTGAAGATATTGTCTTCGAGAAAATGGGCGTATTCGTGGAGAATCACCGAGTTGTCGAAATGGTCGGTATCGGAATTGTCCACATCACCGTTGTTGCCGCCGAGAATGAAAAGGCGTGAATAGCCCGGAAGATAAAAACTTAATCCGCTGGAAGAGCCGAAATAGCTATTGGGATTGAAACCGTTTTCCCAATAGGCCACCACCTTGGGCGCAACGGTAAAATCCAGACAACCGGCCAAAGTGGCGCTGCAGTTTCCGACCTCACTGCGCAAGTATTCATTCGCTTCCAAAAACTGATCTAAGATATTAAACGCGGCGCCGAGGTTGTCGCCCGAGGCCTTCGCCATCAGCACGCCGAGATTCACGGAGCTACTCGCGGTGAAAGTTTGCGAAAGTGAATAGAATCGGTTCTGTTCGGGCCGGTTCAAAACGGAAGCGCGCAATTTGGAATTATAGGACCGGCTGATCACGGAAAGGGTATAGGTCACGGCCCCCGTGGGAACAGTGAGGGAAAAAGCGCCCGTGCCGTCGGTTTCTCCGCATTGGACCAGGTTGCCCGCGGGATCGGTTATGCGGACCTCGGCATAACGAATGGGGTGTTCCGAGGCCGGATGCGGGCTGGTTGTGAGTGCGCCACCCAGACCACCGTTCCCAGCACCTTCCGTTCCCCATGGATTACGCCGCGTGAACTTGGCCGTTCCGCTAACCGTGACCGTCGAACCTGTGTAATTGGTTGAACCTGGGCAATAATCCGTTTCCGCGGGACCATTGTAAGATGGATCAATTCGCCCACCGGTCGCCACACTCGCCGAATCCTCGCTGTTACATCCAAGGATCGAAAGGAGAAGAATCAAAGTTGATAAAACACGACCCGCCATACGTAATGGATTGATCGGCCGTTCCCGGCTTTCGTTTGAGGACTAATGGCAGAGTCGGCATTAACCCGGACCTAAGGCGGAAGTGCGACCAATCTTTAGGCAGCGCGCCGAGCCCGTCGTCTCATTACGAAACAGCCTTGAATACGTTCCCGGGCAATCGCATATTAATAATGTGGAAAAGGGATTCAATTCAGACATTTCCTGGCGGGGCGCTCAATACCATGTCCAGACCGAAGATTGGGGATTAAATAATCCTTATTTAGTCAGTCGCGTGTTCCACAACGGTGCCGTGCTCAAGAGTGTTAAAACCGCCTATCACGAGGTGCTGCCGGAGAACGCGAGAACCGAAAGCAAGGCCATTCGGCTTGCGATGAAGATCCAGCACCAACAAATTCTGGACCTGCTGCTTTCTGGCCAACTTCTCTGAGCGCCGTTAAACTATTTAGGCATGATCTCTTTCGCTCACGCCTACAAAATTTTCTCCAACGGCTATCATGGTTTGCGTAACGTTTCGTTCGAAATCGAAAAAGGTGAATTCGTTTTTCTCACCGGACCCAGCGGCGCCGGTAAAACCACGCTCTTTCGCCTGATTTCGGCCTTCGATCGGCCCTCATCGGGGCGAGTGACCGTGCTTGGCCAGGATGTGAACGAGATCAGCCCCGCCGAAATTCCTTTTTTTCGCCGCCGCATCGGCGTGGTTTACCAGGATTTCCGGCTCCTTCGCGATCGAACGGTGTATGACAATGTGGCGGTCCCGCTGATCGTGCTCGGCCAAGACGCCAAGGTGATCGACACCCGCGTGCGCGAGGTTTTGGGTAAAGTCGGCCTTGATCAAAAACTTGATGCGCGTCCCGAGGAACTCTCCGGTGGAGAGCAGCAACGGGTCGCGGTGGCCCGAGCCTTGGTTCATAATCCCGGCGTTCTGGTGGCCGACGAGCCGACGGGAAACCTTGACCATCACATGAGTGGAGAAATTTTTAAACTACTCGAGGCGATCAACGGCCAAGGCACGACCGTGTTCGTGGCCACTCACGATACCGATTTGATCCGACGTAAATCTTATCGCGTGTTGCAGATCAACGCCGGTGAGGTGCGCGCATGAAGAATTACTTGATTCAGCAGCTGGCACGCGCGTGGGAGCGGCACTGGGGATTGCAAATGGCCTCGGTCACGGTGATGACCCTGGTTTTGGTCATGCTTAATTTCCTGTTCCTCGGCTATTCCGCCTTTCACCACACCATTGATCAATGGGGCCGCGGTCTGGAAATGATCGTTTATCTCAAGGAAAACGCCGCCGGCGAAACGTTGGAGCGTTTTAGAACCATGGTGGAGCAAAGCGGAGATTTCGAAGACATCCGCTTCACCGCAAAAGAAGAGGCGACACAAAAATTTTTAACCGCCCTTGGCCCCGAATCACTGGAACTTTTGAAAGATCCCAAGTGGAGTTCACCGATTCCGGCCAGTTTTGAGCTTCGCCTGAAATCAAGTGTTCCGGTGGCGAACCGCGTGTCCACGCTTGAGACCTGGGGCGCGCGTTTTAAGGCTTATGAGTACGTTGAAGATGTTTTTTACGGCCAAGGATGGGTTGAGAATTTCACCAAATTTCTGGTGAGCGCGCGAGGCCTGGTGCTGGTGATGTGGATCTTAAGTGTGTTTGTGGGATTGCTGATCGTGGGCAATTGCATTCGCTTATCATTTTCACAGCGGCGCGAAGAAATCGAGATCCTCGAGCTGGTGGGGGCGACGAAGACTTTCATTCGGCTTCCCTTCTTATTGGAAGGTGCGGTGATCGGTCTTTTTTCATCGGTGGCTTCGATCGCGCTCAGCTGGGGTTTGCACAAGTGGCTCTTGAATTGGTCCGCGAAAAGTTGGGCGTTCTGGATGGCCTTTGATCAATTGAGCCCAATGACCTTCTGGATGGTGATTATAAATCTGATCACGGCGCTCATCTTCGGCGTATTGGGCGCATGGTATTGTGTGCGAAAAATCAACACGGGCTGGTCGGCGGCGGTGAGTTGATATGTACTGGCTGGCCATTCTCTTCGTCGCGCAAGGCGTATTCGGGGAAGACGACGCCATCTTGAAAGCGCGAAGCCAGATTTCCGAGACGGAACGCAAGCAGCGGGAAGAAAAAGGCCAACTGTTCCTTTTGAATCAAAAGATCAAAGAGATCGCGAAACGAAAAGCGGCTTTAAACGACCGGTTGCTCAGTCAGGAAGCTTCGGCCCGCGAATTGGCCCGCGAAGTCGGTGAGCTTGAAGCGCGCACCGTGAGGCAGAAAGAGATGCTGAATCAAAGATTGCGCCAGCTTTATCAAGGACGCTCGCGCAATCCCTGGGCCTGGTTGTTTAGCGCGCAATCTCCCATTGAGCTTGAGCGCAATCACAGGTTTTTGCGCCGGATGGTCGATAGCGATCATGAATACGTAAAGATCTACCTGGCTCACTTGGCGGAACTAAAGAAAAAGAGACGGCAGTTGACCGTCGCCGCCGCGAAACTCTTGAACATGCGCAAAAGCATGCAAGCGCGCGAAGAGGAACTCACCGAACAGATGCGCGCCAAATCCAAAATTCTCGCGGAACTCAGAGAAAGCAAGGAAGGTCACCTTTCCCGCTTGCGCCACCTCCGAAGTCAAACGGCGAGCGACGAGTCCAGTGTGGACCTCGCTTTTTTTGAACGAAGAGGCTCGCTTCCGCCGCCGGTGAACGGAAAGCTCCGTCGTGAATACGGCACCTACGTGGATCCGCAGTTCAGGTTTCGACTTATGCACAAAGGGAACTTTTATTCCGTACCGCAACTTACACCTGTCCGCGCCGTGTTCTCCGGTAAGGTCGAGTTGGCCACTCGGATTCCAGGGTTCGGCAACACCGTCATCATCGATCACGGCGAGAATTATTATTCGGTTTACGCGTACAACTCCCGGCTACGGGTCAAAGAGGGCGCGCCTGTTAAAGAAGGTGACGTGATCGCGCTTTCGGGTCACAGTTCGCCTCTCTTTGGGCCAGGAGTTTACTTTGAAATCCGGCACTTCACAGATGCCATTGACCCACGTCCCTGGATCAAGGAATCTGTGATCAAGACGGCGCGAAGGGGGGAACCGTGAAGCGACATAAATGGACCTTGGTCGTGGGATTAACTCTTGGACTGGTCTTCCTGGCGTCGACATCAAAAAGTGTTCGGGTTTTCGCCGACGAACGCTACCAAGAACTTCAGTTGTTCGCGAAAGTCCTCAATCTTGTTCAACAGTTTTACGTCGAGGAAGTGGATACCAAAAAGTTGATCTACGGTGGGATCAAAGGCATGTTGCGCGAGCTTGATCCTCACACCAATTTTCTGCCGCCCGATATTTACAAAGAATTCGAGACGGAAACGAGCGGTGAGTTCGGCGGGATTGGCATCGAGATCACCGTGCAAAACGGAGTCTTGACCGTAATTTCACCGATTGAAGACACACCCGCGTGGAAGGCGGGGATTAAAGCTGGGGATAAAATTGTGGAAATCGACGGTGAGTCCACCAAGGGATTCAGTTTGGTCGAGGCCGCCCAGCGCATGAAAGGTAAAAAAGGCGTGAAAGTGAAGCTGGGGATTTTCCGCGACGGCTTCGATCAGCCGAAAACCTTCGTGATCGAACGGGGAACGGTGAAGATCAAATCGGTGAAGTACACCGATTTGGGCGACGGCTACGGCTATGTGAAAATCACGAGCTTCATCGAAAATTCCGCGTCGGATCTGCAAAAGGCCATCGCCGCCCACGAGAAAAAGTATAAGGGCGTAAAGGGATTGATTCTCGATTTGCGCCGTAACCCCGGCGGCTTGCTCGATCAGGCGGTTCAGGCCAGCAATCTCTTTATGGATAAGGGCATCATCGTCAGCACCATGGGCCGCAATAAAAAAGAAAAGGAAGTCATTTACGCTAAAAAGAAAAACGGAACATTTAGTTACTTTCCTTTGATTGTTTTGATCGACGAATATTCCGCCAGCGCTTCGGAAATTTTGGCGGGCGCTTTACAAGATAATAAGCGCGCGTTGGTGATGGGCCAGCGGAGTTTCGGTAAGGGATCGGTGCAATCGGTGGTCAAGCTAGGTGACGGTTCCGGCTTGAAATTGACGGTGGGCCGTTATTACACGCCCAGCGGGCGCAGCATTCAGGCCTATGGCATCGTGCCCGACATAGAACTTGAGGATTTTTCGCCAGAAGTGTTGGATCGTGCGCGGATCAAGCGCGATGTCCGCCGGGAAGGCGATATGGCCGGCCATCTGCAAGGCGACAACGAGGCGGAAAACAAAGGGCCGAACGCGATCGCCCATAAAAATCAGAAAAAGGATTCCGGCAAAAAGACCGAGTTCAAAAAGGTTCAATATTGGTGGACCGAGCCGGATAACAAAAATCAAAAAGAACTTTCGCCGAAGGATCGCCTGCTGAAGGACGATTTCCAGGTTCAGCAGGCGTACAATTACTTGCGTGCGTTAGTGTTGAACGGCGAGACGCCGGCCAAGCCGGAAGCCGCCAAATCAGCGGCTAATTAAGCCTTATTGGCACTTGAACCGCATCTCAACGGTGTAGCCTTTGCCGAGGGCGGCGTCACCGACCATTCCGCCCAATCCGGCCAAGCCACCGATGGTGCTTTCTTTGCGACCGCCGAAAACCCAAACCGCACCGCCCACGGTCTTGGCGACAGTGGTCGCGCGTTTGGCGGCCTTATACGATTGCTCGTCCATATCGCCGGTGTACTTTTGTTCTTCTTGGATGAACGCGGCTTCCTGGTTTTTCTGTTTGCAGTAATGATTGGCCTGAGAAATCGCGTCGCGAGTGGAACTTTCCACATCATCGGTCTGGATCTGCACGCGGTGGACTCCGTCGGCGCCGGGGCGCACGTCACGGTGATGGGCGCAAGACACAATCAGCAACATAAGGACGAACAGGGCGAAGCGAATCATTTGAAACTCTCCTAAAAACTGTTAGCCGGGTAATTTGTCTTTAGTTACTTCCGAAATATTCGACTTGTCGACCAAATACGAAACCACCTTTTCTTCCGTCACTTGGAAGCTCAGGCGAGAACGACGTTCCGGATTGCCATAAAACTCTTTGAGGCGCTCAAGCTCGATACCGGTCTGTCTGGCGTATTCGTTGATTTTCTGGTCGATCTCCTCTGCCGTGGCGCGAAGATTCAATTTGTCGGCCAAAGCATCGAGCAAGAACGTGGATTTCACCATGAAAGTCGCCGAGTCCTCGAAGTCTTGGGCCCACTTGGTCTTGTACTCTTCAAAATCCGAGTCGCTCATGCCTTGCTGCTTAAGGCGGCCTTTGAAGTCTTCCTCAAGGGCGGCTTTTTGCTGATGAACCAAGGTTTTGGGAGCATCCACCGGATTGGCTTCGACCAGGGCGCGCACCACGCGGTTTCTTAAGTCATCATTGATCCGGCGCTCTTCGCTTTCTTTGATGTCTTGACGAATTCGATCTTTAAGCTCTTGCAGGGAATTGAACTCGCCCACTTTTTTGGCGAGATCGTCATTGAGCTCCGGCAACACTTTGGTTTTGATGCCTTTCAGTTTCACGATGAAAGTGACAGGCGCGCCACTCAGGCTCGGCTCGTGGTACGGTTCGGGGAAACGCAGATTCAAAACCCGCTCTTCACCGATCTTCATTCCCACTACACCGTCTTCAAAACCTTCGATGAATTGATTGGATCCGATTTCCAAATGATGGTCAGTTGCGGATCCATTAGGTAACGGTTGGCCGTTGATCTGCCCTTCAAAATCGATGACCGCTACGTCACCGGTTGTCAAAGCGCGATCGTCAAAAACGGTGTTCAACTCCGCTTGGTTGGCGCGGATATTTTCGAGGATGGTATTGATCCGCTCTTCCGGAATTTCCAATTTCTCTTTAACTACGGTCAGGCCTTCGTATTTTTTCAAATTCACTTCCGGGCGGATTTCAAATTCCGCCGAGAAGGAAAAAGCTTTGGATTCTTCGATGGGCGAGAAAGTGACTTTTGGATAGCCGACCGGCTCGAGATTGTGTTCATCCAGCGCTTCACGATAAGCGTCGTTGACCAATTCGTTAACCACATCTCCTTTAACTTCTTCGCCGTAAAGTGATTTGATCTTGGAGAGGGGTGCTTTTCCTTGGCGAAATCCCTTTATGTTGGCCTTTTTTTGGATGGCCTTATAAACTTTGTCGAATGCTTTTTGGACGACTTCCGCCGGGATCTCGACTGTGATCTTACGAGATAAAGTATCGATCTTATCGACCGTAGATTTCATGGACACTCCTTCGATTGACGGTTCGGTGTACCGTTTATGCCGCAGATTGCCAACTCCTATATATAGTAAATTATGCAGCGCAAGAGGGGTGGGCCGGTGATCCATTTTATTTCGGGTAAGGGAGGCGTCGGTAAGTCGACCGTGGCCGCAAGCTTGGCCTGGCAATTGGCTAGCCGCGGTCGCAAAACCCTTCTGGTGGAGCTGGGTGAGAGAAGTTATTTCCGGCATTTTTTTCATGTGGAAATCGGATCCCACCCTGTATCGATCAATACCCATTTGTCAGTGGTCCGATGGGAAGGCGACGCCTGTCTGAGGGAATATCTGCAACACCTTTTGAAGATCGATAAACTTGTGACGTTGTTTTTCGATAATCGGATGATGCGTTCGCTGATCCGGGCGGCTCCGGCTCTTAAAGAATTGGCGCTTTTGGGAAAGATCACCAGCGGGGTTCGCAATGTCGGCCCGAGCATGCCCTATGACGAATTGGTGATTGATTGTTATTCCACCGGTCACTTCCGGGCGCTTTGGCGCGCTCCCGTGGGCATGGCCGAAGCCATACCGTTCGGCCCCATGGGTGAACATTCGCGCTCCATTATGCAGGTGATGAAATCCCCTGAAACCGCGAAGTACTATGTTTGTGTGACGCCTGAGGAATTGCCGGTCACCGAAGGGTTGGAACTCGCTCGCGACATTCAAAATGAATTGGAACAAACACCATCTCTGGTTTTGAATCGGTGGCTCGAATGTCCGTTGACGACCGCGCAGCTCGAACCTTTCTTGGCCCACGACTTCGCCGCCTATCTCACGCGGCTCCTTGAGCGGCAGGAGAGCGTGGAAAAACAGATCAGTCCGCGCGGATATCCGATCATCAAGCTCCCCTGGATTTTCGGTGACTCGATTCCGGAACGCATTCGAGCGCTTTCGGTGCGATGGGAGGCGGTGTGATCAATTTTTTAAAACAACATAAGGTGATCATCTGCTGCGGCACCGGCGGTGTCGGTAAGACGTCCTTATCCGCGAGTCTGGGTGTTCTCGCCGCTCGGGAGAATTTGAAAACGCTGACTTTGACCATCGATCCCGCGCAACGTTTGGCTCAGGCGCTCGGCATCGAGAAATCAACCGAGCGTGATGTGGCCGTTCCGGGACAGGCCGGACTTTTCGCCGCCATGATCAACGCGCGCCGGGAGTTCGATGAATTTGTCCTCGGCTCCGTGGATAAAGGTGTGGCCAAAGCGCTTTTTGAAAACTCGCTATACAAACAACTTGTTTCAAATCTGAGCGGAAGTCAGGAGTTCACGTCGCTGGCTCGCTTGATGTCCGCGTACCGCTCGGGAAATTATGATCTTATCATTCTGGATACGCCGCCCACGCAAAACGCGGTGGATTTTCTGCGCGCGCCGGAGCGGCTTTATTCGTTGTTTCAGGAAAGTGTGATCAGCTGGTTCGCCAATCCCACTGAAGGCGAGAACTGGATGAAACGAACGCTTCACCAGGGCACCCGTCTGGTTTTAAACGCTTTGGAGAACGTGACGGGCAGCAAGTTCATTTGCGAACTGCGGGACTTTTTCCTGCATGTGTCCCACTTAAGGGGGCGGATCGCCGCCGTCGCCGATGATGTGGAAAAATTGTTACATGGCGGAGATTCCGCATTCATCTTGGTCACCGGTTTCGACGAAACCAAGTTGAAAGAAGCTTTGGAGTTCCAACAGGAACTCAGCCAGGAAAACCTGAAGCTCAAAGCGGTGATCGTGAATCGTTGGTTCCCAGAGTGGGCCCAAGGTGAACACTTGTGGCCGGAGTCCTGGAGCGAAAATCCGGATTTTCAAACGCTCAAAACCATTCATGATCAATTCGCGGAACACTTCAAACACCGGCAGGAAGCCTTTGAACGTTTGAATTCGCAACTGGCTGGAACGGTTCCGGTGATCCGGCTTCCTGATTTCAATAACTCCGTTCAGGGCTTGGACGACTTGGGCCGAATGGCATCCGTCTTGGAAGAGAAATGGAGGGCTTTAGCGTGAAAGCATTTTTTAGTTTCTTTCTAATATTAAGCGCATTGGTCGGTTGCTCGAGTCAGAAGAAGCCATCGATCAATGAGCTTTTGATGGATGAAGGGCGCGAAAACCCAGCCTTCGAACGGGGCATGAAGGCTTTGGAAAACGAAAATTATTCGGAGGCGGCGAAAACCTTCGATCAGCTCCTGGTCGAGAAACCGGCGTCGAAGTTGGACTTGGTGATCGTCTATAATTCCGGCGCGGCTTATGAAGGTCTGGGCCAATGTGACAAGGCGGCGGAGCGCTATCGCGAGGCGGTTCGCGGTTCCGCGGGCAAATTCGAACAGATCGAAGCGCAAGCGCTTTTTCGCCTGAGCCTCATGTATGAATGTTTGGGTCAGGACACGAAGACCATCACCTCTTTGCTCGATGCCCGCAAACGGGGAAAGTCACTGCCCTATGAAACTTTGCACGCGGAGATACCCGCCCGTTTGGCCGCGGCTTACGCGCGCATCGGTAACCGCAAAAAGGCGCTTGAGTATTTCAGCTTGGCCAGTGAAGGGCTAAAGAAAATGGTGGGCCGGCACCATGATCACAAACGTAAAGAAGTCTTGTCTCGAACCATGTATCTGATGGGTCAGCTAAGCTATTCTCAACGGGATGCGACCGCGTCGGCGGACTCCTATATGCAATCCCTTTCCATGCAGCAACCCTATCTTTTGCAAGCCACGGAACTCGACCATCCGCTTTGGTCACGCAAGGCGGCCGATGATCTCCAGATGGGTTATGAGAACATCTGGAAGTTCAAATTGGAGTCGGTGGACCAGCGGCGGGCGTTTTACACGCGGGGATTGCAGGTCATTCAAGAACTGAAAAAATTGAAACTGCCCAAGGCCAATCCATTGGTCGAAAACGTTTTTACTCACATCGCGAAGGTCGAGTCCAAGCTTCAAGCGGAACTGGCCAAAGTGGCCGAGTTCAATCAGCTCACCAAAGAAGCTGAAAAACGAGAGGGACTCAAACGCGAGGGCCGGATCGTGGACGCACCGGAAAAAAAACCTAAGGCCAAGGCGAAACGATAATGTCCGGATTCGCGGCGGGTTTGTCTTTTTGGGTTCGAGGTTGGGGGCTTCTGTTAACTCAGCGTCGCCTGTTAATGTTGGCGATCGTACCGTTTTTGATCGCGGTCACGATCGCCGGCGTTTTCACATGGATTCTCTTTGGACATCTCGCCTCGTGGGTGGAAATGCTCGTCACATTCATTTTGGGGACCACCAGCGGGTTTTGGTCGCAGTTACTCTATTATCCCTTGGTGGTCGGCGGCGGTCTGTTGCTTTTAGTGAGCTGTGTTTTTGTCAGTTATTTCGCCCATTCCATTCTCGCCATTCCGTTTTATTCATTGCTCGCCGAACGCGCGTTGATCTTGAACGGGCTTAAAGTGGACCGAAGCTTTATGTTGGGCGTGTGGCTGAGGACATCGCTTCGTATGCTGCGCGTGAGTGTCATTAAATCCATATTGTTTCTGTCACTGGGTGTCTTGCTGTTCATTTTGTCGTTCATTCCCGTGGTGAATATCATCGCGATTTTCCTCACCTTGATGATTCTGGCGTTTGACTTGCTCGATTATTCCTTTGAGGGCATGGAGTATGGATTGCGCGAACGATTAGGTTTGATTTGGCGGAACAGATCCACTTGGGCCGGCATGGCGTTGGCGCTTGGTTTGACATTGTTCATACCGGGATTTACCCTCGTCATCGCTCCGGGTGCCGTCGTTGGCGGCACACTTGTTCTGCAAGAAATTCTCGGAAAGAAATGAATCCATGGACCATCAGCAGTTACATCGCAAGATTCTTGAATGCGGCGACCAGGACATAGAGAACTGGTTCAGGGAGCGCGCCAAAGGGTTGGGTTTTCCCATTTATTCGAGTTTTGACATCCGCGATGCCGGATTCAAGATCGGCCCTGTGGACGCGAATATTTTTCCCGCCGGTTTCAATAACATATGCCAGGCCGACCAAGAGAGCGCCGTGGAAGTGGCCCGGGAGTTCCTGGATCAACACTATTCACCGCAAACTCTAAAGATCGGCCTGATCACCGAGGAGCACACGCAAAATCCCTATTACTGGGACAATGTGCGAGTGATTAAAGAGGTGCTCGAAGGCGCGGGCCGGGAAGTTCGATTGGCGTTCCCCCGCGCGCTCTCGGCGCCGCTCACACTCACGAGCGCTTCAGGCCATCAGCTGACGATCTACGGGGCGGAGCGCGACGGCTCCGGCGTCTCGATGGATGGTTTTGTTCCTGACTTGCTGATCTCGAACAATGATTTCAGTGTGGATTACGAGGAGTGGGCCCGGGGATTGGACACGCCGATGAATCCGCCCAGGGAGTTGGGTTGGTACAGGAGACGTAAGGATCGCTTTTTCAAGATTTATAATCAACTCATCGCCGAATTCGCCGATCGGGTTGGAGTGGATCCTTGGACTCTGCAAGTGGAAACCTCGCTGTTTTCGAATTTCGACGTGGATGATGAGGACAGCCGGCTGCAGCTCGCCTCCCACGCCGAGGAATTGTACGAGCGGATCAAATCCAAATACCGGGAACATAAGATCGATCGCGAGCCGTTTTTGTTCGTTAAGAACAACGCCGGAACCTATGGATTGGGCGTGGTGCAGGTGCGTCGCCCTGAGGAAATCCGCGAGTGGAATTATAAAACCCGCAAAAAAATGAAAGCGGCCAAGGGCGGTCGTGAAGTCAGCGAAGTGATCATTCAGGAAGGAATTCCCACCACTGTGCTGGCGGAGAACGGCAAGACGGCGGAAACGGTGATTTACATGATCGGCTGCCAATTGGCGGGTGGCTTCTTAAGAGCCCACGGCGAAAAGAGCGACGAGGATAACCTGAATTCACCAGGCGCGGTTTTTCAACGGCTTTGCGTGTCCGATTTGCCCATCCGCAAAGAGGGGCGCCCGATGGAAAACAGCTATGGCTGGGTGGCGCGGATTGCGTTCTTGGCCGTGGCGCTCGAGGCTCGCGAGCTTGGCGCGCAATTTAAAAACTATCGCGCTCAGGGCCCTTGTTCTTAGCGGCGGCGGGATTTCGCTGATTTCTGGGTGGCGGCAGCCACTCGCTCCGCGCTGGTTTTCTTTTTACTCATCAGCTTATTCCAGACTTCTTTGCGAACCAAGGTTCGGCAGGATTCACCGCACTGGGTGAGGTAATGCTTGCAAACCTTCGCGTTGTAATCTTCGTTGCAGTAGCGGGCGATGCTGCGAACCAGTTGCCGCTTTTTCTCTTCCTTGGTGCCACTGATTTTTTGTCCGGGTTTGATGATTGAAGCCAAACCGCGACCGGCTTTTTCCTCGGCGGCGATTTCTTTTTTAGTTTGTTCCGAAACCAAATGTTCCGCGCCAACCAGCATGCGGATGCGGTCGATCATGCCCCGCCGGTCCCGGGTCGGCCAAGTGAAAACGAAAGCGAGAAGGAGCACACCTGTGAAGATCAAAAGGAACTTTTGCATGATGGGTTGCTTGCGTTGATTCATCGTTCGTCTTTCTTTTTGGGATTGTTGTTTGCGGAGTCTACGTGCTGGAGCCGCCCCACGCGGTAAATCCAGTTTAGCACACACGACTTTGGTCACAATACGCGTTCTCATTTTGAGACACGGCTAAGTACAAAACTTTACTCGGGTACCGTGTGCGCCGATAAAATGTGACATGCGAATGTTGAAAGTTCCTACGCTCTTTTCGATTTCTCTTTTGGTTGGCTACGTTTTAGTCACATCAAGCTGGGACGGAATGCTTTACGTTTATCTCGGAGAAGAGCGTGCGCCCGCTTCAGTGAGGTCCTTGCAGGATTATTCTCCGGTTCCCCGTGCCGCCTTTTCACAAACGCCCTTCGAGCAAATTCTGACGAGGGCGAAGTTGGAGATGCGGGCCGGATTTCTCGGCGTTCATTTGGGTAATGCGTTTTTGACCAAAAAGGGCGGAAGGGCTTTGGATCTGGCCTGTCAAACCCGCGCCCGGCAGGGTCTTTATGATCGGATTGAAATCGTGTTCGCGGGAATCGGCATCGCCGACGCGGGCGAAACGCCGGAAATGTCGATCGAAGCGCCTTGTCTGTCGCGCTCCGACGCCGGATCGTTGGATGTCATTTGGATTCCGATCGAACAACTGTTGGCGGAAAAACCGGGTGATCGGGAATTGAAGATAGACGGTGAAACCCCGTTAACGGTGAAGTTTGAACATATTCCTGATCAGTGGCCCGAGAACTGGGTTCTGACTCGCGTGAAGGTTTTCCGTTTCGATAATCCGGATCAGGCCATTTACTTGGATGAAGCCCACATGCTCGAAGTCCGGGGCGATCTCCTCTCCTTCGCACTCTCCGATCGCGAAGAGGTTCGATCGCCCACCAGTGTTGAGTGAGGTCTCTTAGAGATTTTCAGCCATCTCCACAAATGTGCGCACCATGATTCCCGTGGCGCTTTTGCGCGGGTGATAGGGGAACCGGTTACTGATGTTCCACGCGGTGCCGGCGATATCGAAGTGGGCCCACGGAATCGACGAGTCGACGAAAGCCTCCAAGAAGGCCGCCGCCGTCGAGCTTCCCGCGTTTCGCCCGCCCGAGATGTTACATAAATCGGCGTGGGTGCCCTTCATGTCGTCCACGTGGAAGTCGGTCAGCGGCATCGGCCAGACCAACTCGCCGGTGGTATCGGCGGCATCCTGAATTTTGGACATCAATTTCTTGTCGCGCGTGAAGACGCCGGTGTGGGTGTTTCCAAGGGCGATCAAAATCGCGCCGGTCAACGTGGCGGCATCAAACATCGCCGCGGGCTTAAGTTCACTTCCGTACGCCAGGGCTTCGCCGAGAATGAGGCGCCCTTCAGCGTCCGTGTTATAGACTTCAACCGTTTTTCCGTTTCGCGCGTAATAAACATCGCCCGGCTTTAACGCCGACGGACCCGGCATGTTTTCAGTGGAGGGAACCAAGCCAACGGCGTTCACCTTGGCTTTCAACTTCGCCAGGGCGAGCATGGTACCGATCACGGCGGCGCCGCCGCACATGTCGTACTTCATCTCTTCCATCGAGGCGCTGGGTTTGATGCTGATACCGCCCGTATCGAAGGTCAGTCCCTTGCCCACGAAGCAAATCGGTTTTTTACCTTTGCCGGCGCCGTTGTACTCCATGATGATGAAGCGGGGTTCCTCGGCGCTGCCTTGTGCGACCGCCAACAGACCGCCCAGTTTTTCTTTTTTGATGCGGGCCAAATCCCAAACGGTCACCTTCAAACCCGTACCCTTCGCGGCTTTCACGGTTTCATTGGCGAGAATCGTCGGCGTCATGTAGTTGCCCGGCTGATCTCCCAGCCAGCGGGCGAAATTCTGGCATTCAGCCAGGACCGTGGCGCGCTTTACGGCTTTGTGCAGGGCCTGCGAGGGCGCGGCTGTCAGCAACAAGGTGACTTCGCGCAACTCGGGTTTTTCTTTTTTGCCTTTTTTCTCGTCGGTTTTGCTTTTGCCCTTGTGGTCTTTGAACTCGTAGGCCGAGAGCATGAAACCTTCAGCCGCGGCTTGAATGGCGTGAGCCGGATCTTTGGTTAATTTCAGCAGAGTATCGCCATAGATGCCGGCCGAGGTGATTTTGTGGTTTTTCAAGGCCATATAAGCCATGGCCGCACCGACGCGCACGGGCTCAGCCCCCGCGGCTCCAAGACCGACAAACAGGACATTAGTGTAGCCCAGGACGTTGGCCTGGCGGAAAAACATGGTTTCTTTAGCCTCACCCCGGAATTGGCCGTCTTGTTCGGCGTGCCGTGACCAGGTTTGCAATTCAGCCGGCAACTTACCGAAGTTAGGTTTGCTTGATTTTTTATCGTGTGTCGCGAACACGACCAGAGTGTTGAGCTCGGACTTAAGCCCTTTTTTCAGGTGAACGATCATTTTATTCCTCTTTGTTGAGCCGGATTACGCACGGCAAAAACTGGGTGCACTCCGACTGGACGTGGGGCTGGTTCTAGCACAGCGTATTAGGTGAATAAAGCGTTTTATGGCCGCTCCAGTTTCCCTCGAGTTACACCGAGAAGTTCTTGTCAGAACTGAGAAAAAGTCCATATTGGGGGAATGAGTGTGAGTGGGAGATCGCCTGTGAGTATGAACTTAGTTCCGATCGTGGTTGAACAGACCGCGCGCGGCGAGCGCAGCTACGACATCTATTCCCGGCTTTTAAAGGAGCGCATCATTCTTTTGGGGACGCCGGTCACTGATGAAGTCGCCAACGTGGTCATCGCCCAAATGTTTTTCCTGGAGATGGAGAACCCGGATCGGGATATCCATCTGTACATCAACTCGCCCGGCGGAAGTGTGTCGGCGGGGCTTGCCATTTATGATATAATGCAATTCGTGAAATGTGATGTGAGCACTTATTGCATCGGAATGGCAGCAAGTATGGGCTCACTGTTGTTAACGGCAGGCACCAAAGGAAAACGTTACATCCTGCCGCACTCCAAAACCATGATTCATCAACCCTTAATCGCGGGTGGAGGAATTTCGGGACAAGTCAGTGACATTGAAATTCACGCCCGGGAAATGGTGAACACGAAACGGAAACTGACGGAGTTATACGTAAAACATACAGGTCTCGACTTCGATACCCTGACGAAAGCCATGGATCGGGATCGTTATCTATCAGCTGAGGAATCCAAAGAATTCGGGCTCGTTGATCACGTGGTTGAGAAGAGAAAGGCAAGTAAGGAAGCCAAATGAACACGAAGGACAAAAATAACTACGGCACCTTGTGTTGCAGCTTCTGCGGAAAAAGCCAGAAGGAAGTCAAAAAGCTGATTGCCGGTCCTGGCGTTTACATCTGTGACGAGTGCATCGAGCTCTGCAATGACATTATCGCCGAAGAACGTGAACGTGAAGAAAGCACGAAAGTGCAGCTTTCCGTGCCCAAGCCCGTCGACATCAAGGCCTTTCTTGATGACTACGTGATCGGCCAGGAGAAGGCGAAGAAGACTTTGTCCGTCGCGGTCCACAATCATTATAAACGAATCAACTTTATGAAGGGCCGGGGCAAAAAGGATGACGTCGAGATTTCGAAGTCGAACATTCTTTTAATCGGTCCCACCGGTTCCGGTAAAACTTTGCTCGCGCAAACCATCGCCAAAATCTTGAACGTGCCGTTCGCGATGGCGGACGCCACCGCCCTGACCGAAGCCGGTTATGTGGGTGAGGATGTCGAGAATGTGGTCCTCAATCTTTTGCAGGCCGCGGATTACGACATCGAGAAGTGCCAAAAAGGCGTGATCTACATCGACGAAATCGACAAGATTTCGCGTAAGAGCGAGAATCCGTCGATCACCCGCGATGTGAGTGGCGAAGGCGTGCAGCAAGCGTTGCTTAAAATTCTTGAAGGTACCATCGCCAATCTTCCTCCCAAGGGCGGCCGCAAACATCCACAACAGGAATTCATTCAGGTCGACACGACCAATATCCTGTTCATCGTCGGTGGCGCGTTCGTGGGACTGGACAAAGTGATAGAAAACCGGATTTCCAGCCGTTCAATGGGTTTCCAGGCCGACATCCGGACCAAAGAAGAAAAGTTGAGCAGCCGGGAAAACACTCTGCAGAAGATCGAGCCCGATGATCTGGTCAAATTCGGACTCATTCCGGAGTTCATCGGCCGTTTGCCGTCGATCGCCGTTTTGGATCCGTTGGATGAGGCCGCGTTAATTGAAATTCTGGTAAAACCCAAAAACGCGCTCACCAAACAATACCATAAACTGTTTTCGTACGAGGGCGTTGAGCTCCGTTTCGAAGATTCCGCGCTCCGGGCTATCGCCCAGGAAGCGATCAAACGGAATACCGGTGCACGGGGATTACGTGGCGTAATCGAGAACGCCATGCTCGACATCATGTTCGAGATTCCTTCGAAGCCCAACGTGAAGGAATGCATAATTACGGAAGACGTCATCACCAAAGGCGCGAAACCTCAACTGGTCCTCGGTCAGCGTGAATCGAAGTCGCCTACGGCAGGACCTCCGGGTGATTCCGCGGAATCCGCGTAACCAGAGCGCCGCAAAGGGCGACCTTCGCGGCCGATCGCCGAGTAAAATCTTACTTTGACGGAGTTCCGGTTTGGCCTCAAAATGAGTTCAAGGGTGGAGTCCATGCGGCAAAGGCCGGCTAGGGCGGCCGTTGCAGCATCCATCAAAACCTAGACGAGGAGAACTGAATGAGTGCCACGCCTGGCTCAACCGGTACACAAAAGTTACCGTTGCTCCCGCTTCGCGACTTGATCATTTTTCCGCACATGATGATGCCATTGTTCGTCGGTCGTGAAAAAAGCATCAACGCTTTGGAAGAAGCGATGAGCAAACAAACGGATATCG
This sequence comes from Bdellovibrionales bacterium, assembly GCA_041690295.1. GTDB lineage: Bacteria > Bdellovibrionota > Bdellovibrionia > Bdellovibrionales > UBA1609 > JALHOQ01. The sequence goes on along the minus strand of JAWLHR010000001.1, from coordinate 252,164 downwards.
TTTTGGCGGCCCAACGGGACGCGAAGACGAATAATCCCGAACCGCGCGACATTTACTCCGTGGGCACCGTGGGCACGATCATCCAGTTATTGCGTCTTCCCGACGGCACGGTGAAAGTTCTGGTCGAAGGCAAACGCCGGGTTCGCATCAAAGACTTCGTGCAAGTCGATGGCTTCTTCATGGTCGATTGCGAGGACATCGTTGAGACCATCAGCAATGAAACCGAAGCCAAAGCTTTGGTTCGTTCGGTGAAATCAACATTTGAAACTTATGTGAAACTCAACAAGCGGATTCCGCCGGAAATCCTGATGCGGGTTTCAACCATCGATGAGATCGGGGAATTGGCCGACATCATCGTTGCCCAACTCAACTTGAAGCTCGAAGACAAACAGAAAATTCTCGAGATCTTTGATCCGGGCCAGCGCCTTGAGGAGCTGCTCAATTTGATGACCAGTGAGATCGAAATTCTCGAAGTCGAGAAAAAGATCCGCAACCGGGTCAAAAAGCAGATGGAGAAATCGCAGAAAGAGTACTACCTCAACGAGCAGATGCAGGCGATTCAGAAGGAGCTTGGCGAGAAGGACGACTACCAGGCCGAGCTGCAGGAGTTGGAAGAGCGCGCCTCCAAGAAGAAGTGGACCAAAGAAGCCGCCGAGCGCGTGCGCAAGGAAATTAAAAAGCTGCGCATGATGTCGCCGATGAGCGCCGAAGCCACGGTGGTGCGCAACTACATCGATTGGATGTTGGATCTTCCGTGGAAAGACTATGCGGAAGAAAAGCACGATATCGCCGAAGCCGAGCGGATTCTCGACGAAGACCACTGGGGATTGGAAAAAGTTAAAGAGCGGATCCTCGAACACCTGGCCGTGCAATCGCTGACCGATAAGCTGCGTGGCCCGATCCTTTGTTTGGTGGGACCGCCCGGTGTCGGTAAAACCTCTCTTGCCCGGTCCGTGGCGCGTTCATTGAACCGTCCGTTCACGCGGATTTCGTTGGGCGGTGTGCGTGATGAAGCGGAAATCCGCGGTCACCGCAAAACCTACGTCGGCGCCATGCCCGGTAAAATCATTCAGGCCATGCGGAAGGTTGATAAAGGCAATCCGCTGATCCTTCTCGACGAAGTCGATAAGATGAGCATGGATTTCCGTGGCGATCCATCGGCGGCTTTGCTTGAGGTGTTGGATCCGGAACAAAACAACGCCTTCCAAGACCACTATCTGGAAGTCGATTACGATCTCTCGCCCGTGATGTTCATCACCACGGCGAACTCGTTGCATCCGATTCCGCGTCCGCTTCTCGACCGGATGGAAGTCATTCAACTTGAGGGATACACGGAGAGCGAGAAATTCAATATCGCCAAACGCTATCTGATTCCCAAGCAGATCGAGATGCATGGTCTTAAAGACCGCAAGGTGACCTTCACCGAGCCGGCCATCAAGGAAATCATCCGCTCTTACACCCGTGAGGCGGGAGTGAGGAATCTTGAGCGCCAGATCGCGACCGTTTGCCGTAAACTCGCTAAAGATATCGTTCGCGAAGAAATGAAGAGCAGCTCGAAGCGCACTAAATCATCGTCGTACCAAATCACGCCGAAGAAGGTGGTGGATTACCTCGGTCAGAACAAATTCAAGTTCGGTAAGATCGAGGGCGCCAACGAGATCGGTCTCACCAACGGTTTGGCTTGGACCGAAGTGGGCGGCGACTTGTTGGTCGTGGAAGTCTCGGTTGTGCCCGGTAAAGGCAAGTTCACCGTGACCGGACAGCTGGGCGACGTGATGAAAGAGTCGTGCTCCGCGGCCATGAGTTACGTGCGTTCACGGGGACCGCTCTTCGGCATAGACAAAGAATATTTCGCGAACACCGATGTGCACATTCACGTGCCCGAAGGGGCGATTCCCAAAGATGGTCCGTCGGCGGGAATCGCGATCACAACCAGTATCGTGTCGTCGTTGATGCGCACACCGGTTAAGCGCCATGTGGCGATGACCGGTGAAGTGACTTTACGTGGACGAGTACTGGCGATCGGCGGGCTTAAAGAGAAAATTCTCGCCGCCCACCGCGGAGGCATCCGCACGGTGATCGTGCCCAAGGAAAACGAGAAAGATCTCAAGGATATTCCGAAGGAGATCGCCAAGGATTTGAAGATCATCTTGGTCGATCATGTCGATCAGGTGCTGGTGAACGCGCTCGACGTGAAACATGCCAAAGAGATTTTCAAATTCCGCAACGATCGTGGCTCGGGGCTTAAGGCGCAGTACACCGGCCACACGCAACAAACGCACTAGTCTAGCGCGCGACCCATGAATAAAAGCGGTTTCGATTTCCACTCGCGGACGAGCTGAAAATCGAAACCGTTTTTCGTATAAAAACCGACGTTTCTAAGGCCGGGCGAAGTGACGAGATGAACTCCCGGCGTGTTTTTCTCTTTGAGCTTTCGCACTAAGTGTTCGATGAGCGCGCCACCCACGCCCTGGCCGCGGAAATCCGGGTGGCAATTCATATGCAAATGAACCGGATACTTTTCAAAGAGATCGGAGAAAAGTGAAAAGCTCGGATTGACGGATTCGTAATAGGGTAGGGCTTTAAAGCTATCTCCGGCACTCAGATAACCGGCCATGCGGTCGCCGATCCAAGCCAGGAGCGTGTTCTCGGGCTCCCGAGTCAGATAATAATCGGTCCATTTTTTAAAAAAGGCTTCGTTCTTGTCTTCGTCGTCACTGACATTGCGCGGATCAGCAGAAAGAAAAAAAATGTCACGTATAAGCGGGCGTACGGCCGACGGCTCAGACTCACGTAAACTTCTAATGATCAGAGCACACCTCGATGTAAAGCTTGCGCCACGTGTTACTGTAAAACCCTGTAAAACCCACAACCACGGGCTCTCCCAGAGATTCTCTTGTGAAATTTAGACGGAGTGAAATAAAAAAAAGCAAAGGGGGGCAGATTTGGACGCCAAGAGTGACCGTGCCAAATCAATCGCGGGGGAACTGTTTGAGCTGGGTAAGCTCAAATGGGAACTCGGGGATTTCAAAGGTTCCATAGAAAAACTTGAAGACGCGGCGAAACTTTACGCTGACGCCCGCGAACACACCCTTTTCATCAAGTGTCAGACGCTGATGCTTAGGATGTATGCCGAAATGGAGAACCAGAAAGGCATACAGTCCATCAAGGACAAGCTGAACGAATACGTCGTCAAAGAAAACATCGAATTGAACAGTACAACGCACTACACATTGGCTTTGGTCGCCTCTTACCGGGGTGAGTTCGCTAAAGCGCTTGAACATCTTGAGCGGGCCTTGGCGCTGGCTTTGTCCAAGGACTCGAAAGAGGACATGTGTTACGCGATTCACGGTTTGGCGGCGGTTTATTGGAGCCTCGGACGGACAGATGATGCTTTAAAAGAGCTCTACAATCTTCGCGTTTTCTTCCAGGTTTTGAAACTTCACGATCTCGAAGTCTCGTCGCAGATTTTGAACGGCTACATTCTCGTCAGCATGAAACGTTATGACGAGGCGCTGGAGCTTTTCTGGAAAGCCTTTGAGGCTCTTAAAAACCAGAAGAACCTTTACACCTATGTGAGTTTACTTTTCGCCATGGGGTATGCGTACGCGGAAGCCGGTGACACGGATCTGGCGAGAACTTACCTGAGATTGGCGCAGCAGATGGCTGACCCGAACAATTTTGTTTTTCTTTTACGCAAAATTGATGAACTTAACCGAAAAATATCAGGAAAAGGCGAAAATCATTTTGACCTCGTCTTTCATTCAACTTCAAATTCATTAATTGAACGTAAAAAAGGGAAAATAGACTTCAAGAACCAATTCATCCTGTTGGATCTCTTAAAGCTCTTTTTGCGAAACCCCGGCGAAGTCTATTCAAAAGAAGCATTAGTCAAAGCGGTATGGAAACAGGAGTACGATCCTTCGGTTCATGACAATAAGATTTACGTGACCATCAAGCGGTTGCGTCAGTTGATTGAGCCGGATTTCGATAAGCCCAAGTACATTTACCGCGCGAAAAATGGGTACTACTTGAATCGCAATGCGAAGGTATCCATCGAACAATGAGGGAGCGGACATGATCAAAAAGCTGATCTGCATTCTTGGCATAGTGTTGGCGGGCCAATTGGCTTGGGCCGAAGAATTCCGGCCTTATGCGGAAGGATTGCCGCTGCCGTGGCCGTTTCCTTGGGCTGAAGGGTGCCCGGCGGAGTGGGCCGCGCTCGATGGAACCTATGTTCTGAAGGGGCGGACGGATCAAGACACCGTTGAGATCAAGATCACGGTTGGTGAGTACTACGGAATGGGAACGATGCAGATCTCCCGTTACAGCCCGCGGGGCACGCTTCTTTCCGACGGATGGTCCTTTCTTTGGCCCCGGTCCCGGTACATCAGCATTTACCTGTGGCCCCGGGCGGAAGAAGTGCAGCCGATGAAGGCCTCGTTGAAATTTCATTTCAATAAGAATTTCAACTGCCAAATCAGCCAGTTGGTGCCCATCCTGACCATCGAAGAGATGTATTCGGATCACACGAACCGGACCCAGTTCCGCCTGGTTCGGCAACCGATCGAAGAGCTGGAAGAATAGAAAATATTCCTGTCGACAAGAAGGGCGCGCTTATGTAATTTATGCGCTCTTTTTAGGGACTTAGCTCAGTTGGTAGAGCGCCACCCTTACAAGGTGGATGTCGTCGGTTCGATCCCGGCAGTCCCTACCAAACTTCTTGAAATCACAAAACAAATCGAAATGTGAAATTGGTAGAGCGATGGGCAAAGTCCTTGGCTTCTCCAAACGCAATCTTAAATACGCCGATATACCTGACGGGTTAAAGTGGGCGATCTCTATTCATGAATGTTTAAATCTGCCTGATGTCATCGAAGCGAGCCGGACACGAGTGGCGCGAGCGAAACAAAAAGTAGAAGCTGAAGCGAAACATGAGCGTTTTTTGAACGCCTCGTTACTACTCAGCCCTAAGGCTCCTAATAAGCCTAGATTCTAACTTGAAGTCGAATTACTGGAACTGCCGCCAAACGCTTTGCATCTGAATTGGATCAACCTGCAGGTACTGTGCTTCAGTACGCAATACACCGCCCACGTTGGTACTGTCACCCGCAAATAAGATGGCTACAACCTCGCCTTTGAGGTTGAGCAATGGGCTACCACTCGATCCTGGTGCTGCTGGATTTGATGTCAGGATGTTAATGTTCATAAGGTTAGTTCTAGGCAGCAAGTTACCTACCGAAGTCCATCGCCCATAGCCCGGCGAATCTATTCCTCCGTGCTGTGCGAACACATTCGTAGGGTTGGGAAAACCAACCATATACAGAGGTTCATTCCGATCAGTGATCTTGCCCAGCTTTAAAGGCGTACGATCAGAGACGACACTTGCACGTAATTCGACGTAATCGCTGACTCTGAATAGCACCATGCTGTCTCCACCATTCCATGGATATTCTTGTGAGAAAATAGCCGCGGCTTTGTTGTAGTATGATAACTTCAGCGTAAATTCAGTTTGTATTGGGCTGAACGCAAGATCTTGATTTTCATCGAGGAGTAAAATTGGCGCCTGGACGTCCTCGACAGAGATTTCAGGATTATGTTTTTTGGCGTAGTAGAGCCAAGACTGAATGTTGTGCAGGTTTGTTGCTACAGTTTGCCCGTCACGTACCAGGAATGCCGTGCCCGTGTACATCTTCGGCATGATGGGACAGTTCTTAATTTTTTGATTTTGACAGACTTTGACTTGAACAATTTTAAACCACTCGCCATCGGCGGTGGACATTGTCTTAACATCGATTCCAGAAACATCTTTTACTTCAGGTACACCATGCGGATAGACAATTTGAAAGACGGATTCAGCGGCCTTCCGAATCGCTTCTGGAATAGCGGGATCATTTGACTGTTTAAAGCCAATCCAGGAGTGACCATTATCGGCACCATATGCATGGCAGGTGACTGTCAAAAGGAGACAAATGACGACTGATCGCATATCCGTTTACCTCGTTTCCAGAACATTTGGCATTCAAAGATCATCTGCATGTGGAATGCCATTTTTGGTGTCAAATCTTCAGCCAGATTGATTTTTCGTCTTTGCCCACGCCATAAGGCTCTTTGGATACTTCTTCTTGATGTACTTCTCAGTCATTCGAGCGCTGCTATGAAGGCAAACTCGCCGACGCCAAAATCGCAGGATTGATAACGCTCACTAGCGTGGCGTTTGGGGTTTTCTTTGGTCCCCTGAAACCGGCGCTAAAGGAGATGGCCGAGAATCCTGCCACCACCGTGACTATCATTCTCGGCGCTGGCGCAATGATGGGCCCGGCAGGCACATTCTTCTGCTCGCTTGCTGCCCTAGGTCGCGCACGCCCATCAAGTGCTTCAGCAAGATGCTAAAGGGCTGAGCGTCCAATACCTGAGGCACAACCACACGCTGTCTCTGGTGGCTTCGGCCAAGCACAGGTGGGTAGGTTACGCGAAGCGATGCTGCTATGTGTGGGGTACCTGCCCGTTAATCCTAGTCGTCGTCCGCCACCTGGCGGCCTAAGACACGTCCTCCTCGCAAAGCGCAGGGAGGACCATGCCGTACATCTTAAATGACTGCCCCAATCTCGCCGCAATCCCTTCAAAATCTTGTGATCTGGTAGAGCGCCACCCTTACAAGGTGGATGTCGTCGGTTCGATCCCGGCAGTCCCTACCAAAAACCTAGCCTGAGGCTTAATCGCCCTCACTTTTCATTCAACTTGTAATTGGGAGAACCTCAAATGCACCCTTAGATTGAAAACAGAACTGGTCCCGGGACTTGTGGACCTTAATTGAAGGTAGAAAATGTCAATTACCGGCTGCCCCGGGGACGCTGGCTCGTTATCATTAATCCATGCGAAACATTTTGCATCTAACACCGGAAAGCTACACAAGCCAGCGAGGTTTTCCCCGTCTGATCCGCGATTTTGTCCAGGTCGAAGATTTCACTAACAAATTGGTTTTGGATGTCGGTTGTGGCTTTGGCAGCTTTGTTCTAACGGTCCTTGAGTTCGAGCCACGCCGAGTTGTGGGTCTCGATATTACGGAAGCGGACATTCAAACGGCGAAACAACACATTCGAGATCCTCGGGCGGAGTTCATGGTGGCGAATGTTCTAAAACTTCCGTTTCCGGATCATCACTTTGACACGATATCGGCGTGGGAAGTGATTGAGCATATTCCGAAGAATACGGAGAACATCTTTTTCTCGGAGATCCATCGAGTTCTTAAACCGATCGGGCGACTTTATCTTTCTACGCCTTTTAAAGGTTTTTGGAGTTGCGTCGGCGATCCCGCATGGTGGCTCATCGGACATCGGCATTACTCTCTTGATCAGCTCCAAGCCCTGTCATCGGCCGCAGGGTTTGCCACGACAAAGATGGTCGTTCACGGGAACCTATTCAGCATCGCCAGTTCAATTAATATGTACGTGGCTAAATGGATTTTTCGGCGTGAGCCGTTTTTTAAAAACTACTTCGACAGAAAAGTAGAGGAAGCTCGCGAAAAGGGATTTGTTGGAATCCTCGCGGTTTTTGAAAAACCTAGCCATTGAGTCGTTTTATTCAATCGATAGGCACATCAGCCCGCAGTGAACTGGTCCCGGGACTTGTTGCGGTTCACATCAAGGCTGGCTCGGGGCCTCACCGCGAAATGAGCGATCAGTCTTCTCGAACTGGGTCGATGGCCACGCGCGGTGGCCTTTGGCCATCTGGACCTAAGCTTGCGAAAAGCCGCATCAGAGAATGATTCACTGGCCTGTCTAACACACCAACTGCTAACCTCATAATTCATGTCCCAGCAAGAAATCATCGAGCTCTTGACGGCTTATGCTTATGAACCATGGTTGGTTTATGGGTTCATCTTCGCCATGTTAACGGCCTCAAGTTTCGGTCTTCCCATACCGGAAGAGGTGACTTTGATCGCCGCCGGTATCGTGGGTCATTTTGCTTTGCACCCCGAGGATTATCCACCGCCTTATCCCGGCGCTGAACCGGTGAATCCGTACACTTTGGCGGTCGTCAGCTTTCTCGCGGTGTTCTTAAGTGATCTGCTTATTTATTGGCTTGGCCGTTTCGGCGGGTATTATTTGCGCCGGTCCGAAAAGCTCAAACGCTTGGTTGAGAGCGCGGTCTTCAAACGGGCCGAAAGTCTGATTCAAAAATATGGGGCGTGGATGGCGGGAGTTTTTCGCTTTACGCCGGGCTTACGGTTTCCCGGTCACCTCGCTTGTGGTCTGGCGCGCCTGCCGCAATGGAAATTCTGGCTGGTTGATGGCACCGCGGCTCTTCTGACCGTTCCCACGCAAATTTTGCTCGTGGCCTTTTATGGCGAAGCCATTCTTGAATATATAAAGCAATTCAAAATGGTGATCGCGGTCATCATCGTCTTGATTTTGGCGATCGTTATTGTTCGCAAGCTTCGCGTTGGCCGATTCAGCGTGGGCCCATCATGAAGCCGCGCGGGTGAGTTTCACGGCGTTAATAATTAAATTGCGGATGTCGTCGAGATTGCCCACGAAGTTGACCGCTCCACGCTCAATGGCCTCGCGGGGCATGCCATACACCACGCAATCCTCTTCGCTTTGAGCCACGCAGTAAACACCTTCCTTATGGAGAAAGCGAAGTCCAAGGGAGCCGTCGCGACCCATGCCAGTTAACAGAATCGCCATCAACGGCCCTTCCAATCCGATCACGGAGTTGAACATGTGGTCCACGCTGGGACGATGGCCATTGAACGGCGGCGCCGTGGAAGTCCGTAAAATCAAAGCCTCGTCTTCTTCTTCAATCCCCAAGTGATAGTCCCCGAAACTCATATATATATGGCCTGGCAGCAGACGGGTGTGATCTTCGCTGGGGCCAAGTCTCAAGCCTGAGACTTCGGAAAGTCGCTCGGCCAAAGGACGAGCGAATTTTGGTGAAATATGTTGGGTAATCACGATCGGCGGCACGTCCGCGGGCATATTCTGCAGCACTTTGACCAACGCCTGAGGACCGCCGGTACTGGCACCAATCATAATCAGCCGCGGACGCTGCTTGGGTGGTGCGTTTTTTCTTTGCACCGCTGGTTTTGAGCGCGAATTCAAACCGGAGCGGATCAGCTCCAAAAGAGTTTCTTTAAGGGCCAAGGGATTCTCGGACAATTTACTTTTCTCGATGAAATGATCGGCGCCAAGGGAGAGAAGCTTCACCACATCGGCGGCTTCGCCACTTCGAGTTTCGCTGATGATCACGACGGGAGTTCGGAGTCCTTCGCTCCGTTCGGAAGCCAGCCATTTGTCTCCGGAAACATCCGGCATATGCAGATCCAGTGTGACCAGGTCAACGTCGTTGAAATTTAAATAGTTGGTGGCCTCGGAGCCGGAAGCCACCGTGATAGATTCAAAGCCCATATTGGTGAACGTCTTTTCCAAAAACTTTCTCGCCATTAATGAGTCGTCCACACTGAGTATGCGGTACTTGGTCGTCGGCTTCGATTCACCCCTTTGGTTCGGCGGCCGCTTCATATAGACGGAATGGCCTTCGGAAGTGAGTCCGTGTTCGCTGGTGGGAACGGATTCGCTGTGGCCCAATAACAGCCGGCCCATGCTTTTCAGATTTCGCACTAAATTGCCCACCACCAGGTTCACTGTTTCATTGGGGAAATAAATCAAAACATTTCGGCAAACACAGGCGTGAAAAGGCCCTTCTTCAAGCAATTGCGGCGAACGCAAGTCATGAATCCGGAACTGACACCGATCACGAATGGCTTTGGATACCGTGAACAACCCTTCGGTTTTACCGGAGCCCTCCAGCAGGTGGCGTTTGTAGCGGCTCAAGTGAAAATCGATTTGTTTTTTAGGATAAATGGCCCGCTTGGCGCTGGCCACGGACACCGGGTCGATATCGGTTCCAAGGATCCGGTAATCGAATCCGGGATGCACCCGTCGAAATTCCTCAAGAATGAGACCAAAGGAGTAAACTTCTTCACCGGTGGAACAGGCGGCGCACCAAAGTTTGAACGTTTCATTCTTTTTGACGGTGTCCAGTAGCATTTCCTGAAAAATCACGAAGTGGGGATTTTCGCGAAACCAGGACGTCGTGTGAATGGTCAAGGCCGAAACGAGATGGCTGTGTTCCTCGGGATGTTTATCCACGTGCTGGAGGTATTTCACGACCGAGGAAATTCCCAGCTCCGCCATTCGCCGCTCCACATTCGCGAAAATCGCGGTGGGCGGAGTCTTGGCCGTCGGCACCAAACCTGTGATCTCCGCCGCGAGCTGAAGGATTATTTCCTGCTCTTTAGGACTTATCATTTGAGGCTTTGAAGCTCGGATCATCCGCCGTGAGATCGTGGCTGATCGGGCCTGGTTTTTTCTGAGCCAGCCGATGGACCAAGTCCACGATCACCTCTTCGGACGGTGTGCCTTCCGCGTCCGGTCGGCGATCTTGCCTGGCGATCTTCTTACTCACGGGAGATTGCGAATCTTCATTGATGTAACTGCGGATTCCGTCGGTGGCTTCGCGGATCCTCGTGTTCAACTCACGGACTCGCTCGGCGATTTTCATCATCTGATCCGCGGCTTTCTTGTTCTCCATCGCGGTTTCATCCATCTGATCCATGGCGCGGGCGGTTTGTTCGACGCCGCCTTCTTGTTCCAAAGTGGCCTCACCGACGCGGTTGACCTTTTCGGTGACACTCGTGATTTGCGTGGCGATCTCTCCGAACCGCTTAAGGGCGTCATTGGTGACATTTTTCCCTTCGGTCACGCGTTCGCGCACGGTTTCCACGATCTGCGAAACACGTTTCTGACTGTCGGTAAGCAACTGATCGATTTCTTTAGAAGCATTACCGCTGAGATGCGCGAGTTTGCCGACCTCTTCGGCCACCACGGCGAATCCGCGGCCGTATTGACCGGCGCGAGCCGCCTCGATCGAGGCATTGAAGGACAAGAGCTGGGTTTTAAACACGATATCGTTAATCACTTGCGTCTTTTGTTTGATCGCCGCGATGATTTCTTCAAAGCTTTGCAACTGGGCGTTGGTTTGTTCAATGGCGATCATCGCGGATTCCATCCGACTCATGATCAAACTGCCATCCTGCGTTTTATCATTCATGGTGGCTGTTAAACTTTGGACTTCGCGCACGTGGTTGGAAGTTTGCGCCAGCATGCTGCGAATTTCCGCGATCGAGGCCACGGTTTCCTGAACGGCCGCCGATTGTTCGTTGCTCGCGCTGGAGAGGCTTTGTGCCGCTTCTTTAAGTGTTTCGGAGGTTTGATCGTTTTGCTCGGCGAAGCCGAAAAGAGTACCCACGAAGCTGGAAATTTCGGAGTTGATTTTACGAGTACTTAACCACACATAAAGGCCGGGTCCGATCAAGCAGATGAGCGCCACCGGAATGATCAAAAACAAAAGGGTGTTGAGCAGCCTTTGGAGTTGGTTGGAGTGAAATGACGAAATCGCGGCATGGATCTGGTCCAGATCCGTCCTCAGTTCGTTCAGTCGGGCGTAGAGCAGCTCCCGTTTGGCATTGCCTTGTTCGATCTTGTTCTCCACGAAGGCGAGCGCGGTCTCACGTCCGATTGCGTCGGCGGCTTCAAACTTCTCCTGCACGGTTTTCAGGTCATCGGCCCAATCACGCCCGGCATTGTCTTTCTGCAGAGATTCGATTTCCGCAATGAAAGAGGCTTTGGCCTTTCGAATGACTTCGAGATGTTGAAGACCCGACTCGCCTTTGCTGACCCCGAGGAGTTCGAAGGCGCTGATGGTTTGTTCCAGGGAGAGGCGCAGCTCCAGGAAGTGCCGGCGATTCTTTTCCAAGTCGGCGGTTTTGGCGAGAAAGGATGATTGCGCTTTGAATATCGTGAACAGCGAAACGCCGGTCAGTGCGCAAACAGCCAAGCCGACCGCGAAAAGCGATCTTAATATCCGACCTTGTAATGTGTGGGCTCGGGTCATCGATGACTCCAATAGTTCTTGCATTCGTGGACAAAAGAGTCCCAAATATATGGAAAACTTCAATATTGTTTCGGAACAAAGGGCGGACATCATTAGGGAGGGTTCAACATGAAAATCCTTTGGGTCTTGGCACTCGCCTTAGGTCTAGGCGCGGCGGCGAGCGCGCAAGAGCAGAAAACCACGTTCTACGGCTACATCAACGGATACACTGAGAAGTCCCAAGACCAACCGCAACTGAGCGGAACCGGCGGGACTTTTACGCGTAGCGATGATAAAGCGGTAACCGAGTACAGCGCACGCGATATTCACTTTGTGATGCAGAGTGCGTTGAACAACCGGTTCAAAACTTTTCTGAATCTGAAAGCGCCTGAGGCGGAAGGCGTTGAAGTCAGCAATGCCTGGGTTGAAGCCAAGCTCATGGAAGATTACTTGATGTTTCGCATCGGTAAATTCTATCGGCCTTTCGAGATCTATAACGAGATCCTCGATGCGGTTCCCACCTACATCGGCATTGAGCCGCCGGAGCTTTTCGACGGCGACCATTTGCTGTTGACCCGAACCACGAATCTGATGTTGCACGGAATGACGCAAGCGGGTCCAGGGATGATCCGTTACTCATTCACCACTGGAAATGACGAGCGTAAAAGCGATGAATTCCCGTTCGGACTGGATGTTCGCTACATTCAAGACGCCAAATGGTTATTCGGCGCCTCGTTTTACACCACCGGCGGCGATGGCGTTTCGTCCGCGTCGGCGCCCACGGCGACCGGAGGGACCAATTCACCCAATGGCGGCATTCTCCCCTGGATGGAAGCGGATCAATACATGGCTTACGGTGTTTTCGGCCAATTTCAGGATGATCGCTGGACGGTTCAGCTTTCGTATTTTCTTTCACCGCATAAAGGACGCCGAAGTGATAATGCCGTCACCAACTTGTGTACGGGTGCTCCTTTGAATCGCCGACAATATGAGCGGTTCGGATGCGGGACAGGGACCAATAATTTGGTCGCCGAATACACGATCCGCACGTGGTACGCGCGCATCGGTTACACTCTTCGTTCCGACGACGTTGGTGAATTCACTCCTTACGTCCAATACGATAACTACCTGAACGAAGAAACCGTCCAATCCAAAAAGTTCGGCGGTGACAACGAAGCCGGAGGCGATGATGAAGGATTGATCCGGAAATGGACCGCCGGTTTGGTTTATCGTCCGCTTCCCCCGGTGGCGATCAAGGCCGATTACAGCTTGCATGAGCAAGATATGCTCGGCAAGAGCGCGGATTACGGCGAAGTGCGATTTTCGTTTTCATATTACTGGCGGATGTAAGGAGCGTAGGACATGATTTTCACGAAGCTTTTGGTTTTTATCGGCTTTATCGGGGTGAGCGCAATGGCTCAGGCGGAATACGTGGTCATCGTCAACCCCTCGATCGGCCAAGGTTCGATGAGTAGAAATGAGCTTAAAGCCATATTGTTCGGAAATAAAACCTCTTTAGGGGGCGTGACGGTTGAACCTTGCCTGCTCGGCACCAAGGAAGGTGAAGGCGTTTTCGCCACCGTTTTGGGCACCTCGAAAACTCAGTTCAATCAGGAATGGGTTAAAAAGGAGCTCACCGGTTCAGGTCGCGCGCCGAAAACCAGGGATTCGGTTGATGACCTGATTTCCTGCGTGGCCGATGCCAAAGGCGGTTTGGGCGTGATCCCCAGATCCGCTTCCGCTAAAGGCGAGGGAAAAGTCAAAGTCCTGGAGATCAGGGACTAGGCCGCCCCGAAATCGACCTCGACGTAGAACGATCCGAGCGGGGTCACAAGGGGCAATACCGTGAGTTGCGGAGGCGTTGAACGTTTGATCTGCTTGAAATCCGGCCGTCGATAAAGTTTAGGGATGGCCGGAGGCAAGCGAAACGATTCATTCTCGTTCAAGTTCGACTTGGCATTACCATAAATCAAATTCAATAGTTCTTGGGCCATGCTTTCAACCATCTCCGGTTCGACCACCGGAAGGCTGAGCATGGCTTTGGCGAGTTCGGTGAGCACATCGGACGAGGCGCACAAGCGAAATTGCGCGTTCAAGAATTCGCCGCGGACGTCGATGACCGAAATCAAATCAATTTTTTCGTAGGGAACCCGCGCCGGATTTGACATGTAATTTTCGTCGCAGGTCACGGTTGAATTGCACGTGACTTCAAGAGCCAGGTGAGCGGCGCGAATCAGGTATTTGAACAGGAGCCGCTTAAGTTCGGTTTCGGAAAGTTCACGCTTCTTTTGAGTTAGAGCCGAGGTGACGGACTCCACCCGGTTGAAGACGTGGGCTAAACCGTGGCGGGTGATCTCACCGAACAAAACATCGCTGACGTTAATGGAAATCAGGTTGGTGTGCCGCAAAGAAAGGAGTCCCGCGAAGTTGTTGATGGCCTTAAAAAAACGCTCAGGCACCCCGCTTAGGTTTTTCATGTCGAGAACGTGCAGTTCCACCGGTAAGTTCGCCCATTGCGGCAGATTCTGTTCGAACTGACGGACATCCTCGTCGGATAGACCCGCACCCACACTGATATAATTAACCCCTTCGAGCACCGTCGAGGAGATTCGGTTGGCCATGGGCATCTGTACGTCAGCCTTTGTTTTCGTTCCCTAACACTTGAGACACTTTTCGGATGACGGCATCGTCGGTAAAGGGCTTGACGATATAATCCGTCACACCAAGGACCAGGGCCTGAAGAATCGAGGCTTTTTCGTTTTCTGAAGTGATGAAAATCACTGGCAATTGCTTGAACTTCTCGTTGGCCCGCATTTTCTGCAAAAAACTCAGCCCATTCATGTTGGGCATGTTCCAGTCCGAAAGAACCAGGTCGACCGGCCGGGAATTGATAAGATCAAGCGCTTGTTGACCATCGGGAGCTTCGTAAATGGTGCCGATTCCCATATCCGTGCAGAGCTTTCGCAACTTCACGCGAATGCTCATCATATCGTCGACAATCAATACAGTTTTTTGATTTAGAGACATGCTCAACATTATGGGCCCAGGAAAACATAATGTAAAGGCTAGCCTGAAGACGAGGCGGAGCCTCGGGAATGGTGCCAGTCGGTGAGCTTTGTTAAAATCTTCTGGTGAGCGAAATAGATCTTTCTTTGCTTCAATATTTCATTCAAGACGCCAAAGATACGCTCCTGGAATGGGAACGTGTGTGTTTACGCCTGCAGGAGTCGGATGGCGTGGCGGGTTATGAGCCCCTGCTTCGTTGCGCGCATAATTTGAAAGGCGCGGCCGGCCTGACCGGATTGAGCGAACTCGCATCCAAGCTGCACTTGTTTGAAGATTTCCTTGTGAAATTGAGAGATAAGGGCAAGGCTCCCGATGCGGCAGTTGTCACGATCCTCCTTGAAATGGAACGCGTGCTTCACGATTGGGCGGCCAAGCTCCAAGATACGCCAACGATCACGATTGACACGAGTGCGCTCGAAGGGCGCATGAAAAATCTTTTGGAAGCGAAACCCGGAGAGGAAAAAGCTCGTCCCGAGCCCGCGCCGGTCGCCGAATCCACGCCGGTTTCCGAACCGGCGCCGGCGGTTTCGCATAGTCAGCGGGCGGAAGATACCGTACGCGTGTCGGCGGCCAAGCTCGATCAATTAATGCAATTGGTGGGTGAGATTTCGTTGAATCAGTCGATTCTCCAACGTGCCGCCCGTGAAGGTGGTCTCGAAAACAATCTGGTTCGCAATGTGATCGATCAACAAAGCAAATTGGCTCAGGACCTTCAAGATACGACCGTGGCGTTACGTTTGGTTCCGGTCGAGGGACTTTTTCAGAAAATCGAAAGGGCGATTCGTGAAACGGCGTCACGCCTTGGCAAGCAGGTCAAAGTGAACCGTGTTGGCGATGACGTTCAACTTGATAAATTGATTATCGATCGCATCCTTGATCCGCTTATTCACTTGGCACGAAACGCGGTCGATCACGGAATCGAAACACCCGAACAACGCCAGGCGCGTAACAAACCCATTGAGGGCAGTGTGAAGGTCTCCGCTGAAAACACCGCCAGCGGAGCGACATTGATCTTTGAAGACGACGGTGGCGGGATTGATCCCGCCAAGGTTTACGCAAAAGCCGTGGAAAAAGGCCTGGTGAATGTGAACGAAAACATGTCCGATATCGCTAAACTTCAGCTGATTTTTCTGCCGGGGCTTTCAACCGCGGAAAAGATCAGCGATATCAGCGGGCGTGGCGTCGGCATGGACGTTGTCTCGGAAACGGTGACGCGAATGGGAGGCCGGGTTGACGTTTCCAGCGAAGTCGGCAAAGGGACACGTTTCACCATTCATCTTCCCACTTATCTGTCGGTGACTAACGCGCTCGTGATTCGAGTCAACGGCTGCCAATACGCCGTCCCCAACCAGGGCTTGTCGGAACTTGTGGACTTGCGAACGGCGGACGTGCAGGTGGCCGAGGCCGGAGCCAGTCGCATTCTTTCGCTGCGAGGTCATTATATTCCCGTCAAAGAAATGTCCGAGTTCCTCAAGCACGCTTCGCTGCCTCAACATGATTTTGTCGAAGATAATCCAAGAACGGGAATCATCGTTGAACATCAAAACCAATTGCTGGCCCTTTCCGTGGATGAAATCGTCGGTCAGCAACAGGTGTTCGTGCGCCCCTTGGCCGAATCGCTCGCGATCAGCCGTTTTTTCAGCGGTTCCACGATCCTTTCGGACGGTGAACCGGCTATCATTCTCAATGTGGGCGAGATGGCGCGGAAATACTTTGAAACGAAACAGGGAGCCTGATCATGTTCGAAACGGAAACCGACAATGAAACCCCAAACAAGTATTTGATTTATCAGATGGGTGAAGAGCTTTTCGCCTCATCTTTGATTGAGGTCCGCGAAGTGATTGAATTTCATGCGCCTAAGCCCATCCCGAACGCGGCTCCTCACCATAAAGGCGTTATCAATATTCGCGGAGAAATCATGGGCGTGGTCGACCTGCGGGAGAAATTGGGTCTCGTGGGTTCGGATCATCCCTTATGCCAATTGGTTGTCGTCACGGAAAAAGGAGTCTTGGCCGCCATCGTTGATAAAGTGCATTCCGTGGCGGTTATTAATGACTCCGAAATCGACCGAAAGGCCACGGCGAAAGGCTCGGCCAATAGCCCCTTTTTAACCGGCGTCGCCAAGCACGAAGGTCAACTTCTCACTTTGCTGAGCTTGACCGATGCCTTGGCATGATTTAGCAAATTGAAATCGAAAGGGATTTTTTATGGCCGCTCGTAAACGGAAAAAGAATCGTCATCACGCCCGTCGCTTAGCCAAGAAAAAGCGCATTTTAGTCACCAAGGGTTATCGCCCCGGTAAAAAGCGCAAAAAATAATTAACGGCTGAGATATTTCTCAAGAGCCTGCAGCAAGCGAGCTTGTAAAGCCGGTCCGTCCTCACCCGCGAACGGTTCGTTGTGCGTTCCTCGTTCTTTGATCCAAAACTCTTTGGGTTCGCGCGCGGTGTTGTAAATTTCTTCGCCAAGGTCGAAAGGAATGATTTCGTCCGTTCGCGAATGGATCACTATGAGTGGAATTCCTGAAAGTTCCGCGACTTTCTTTCCCGGAGCCCATCGATCACTGAACAAGATGTAGGCCAGCGGTTGTAAGGCCCAAGTGAGCCACGATTTGGCCATCACCCGGCGGGCCGCGCGCTTATAGGAAAGAAACGAAGAATCGACGATCAGTAATTGGGTGGGAATTTCCTGGCGCATCTCCCAAACCGAACGCATGGCCACCGCTCCTCCGAGACTTTGACCATAAACCACCAAGGGTAGGGATGGGTATTGCGCATGAACGTAGCGGAGGGCGGCTTTGCCCATTTGGACCGTGCTTTCGGGCGTGGGGTCTCCCCGTGTCTGGCCGTAGCCCGGGTAATCAAAGATGACGAGGTCGTAGCCGTGTTTGATGATCCAATACAATGTGGTGAAATGTCCCGAGCGGTTTCCGCCGTTTCCGTGAAAAAACAAAATCACGGCTCGTGCGGGCGGCTTGATGGTTTTGAAGCGCCAGCCGTGAATTTCGATATTCTTATTCAGTTCAAATTTCACCAGTTCGGGCGCGGGATTTAATTTTTGCGGGTCAACGTAGAGGGTGCGGGTGGGGTAATAAAGCAGTCCAGCGCAGCCCGTTAAGAAGAAGTGCAAATTGATTAATAAGAACAAACGAAGTTTCACTGGATCGAAGAATTCACTAACTATAATGTTCGCGCAAGGAGTTTGCGGGTTTTGAATTTTCTTTTGGTCCTACTGGTTATCCTGAATATCGACCCGGTTCGCGCCGATGCGCCGGATTTGGCGTACTCGCGTGAGTGGTTGCGGCTCATGCATTATCAACCCCATGGAAACGGGTTTAAGAGCGAACTTGATGGTAAGGGATTTTATTTCGCGCCCGATGGACGCACCAATCCCCGCGCCGAAATTGAAGCTTCGCTGGAGGCATTCAAGCAGGACCTAAAGGTCAGCCGGCTTAAACTTCACCCTCAATGCGCCTTTCCGGAGAGGTTTCGTTTTTTAATGGAGCATACTCGGGCGGATATCAAACCAGTGGATTGCCCGGTTTTTAAGGAATTTTTAAGCGGCTTTCATGGCGCCAAGGCGACCACATTGGTCTTTTCGAGTGCTTATCCGAATAATCCCGCCAGCATGTTCGGACATTCTTTTTTGAAAATCGAATCCGATCGAAAAAACGAGTTGCTGGACAGTGGAATCAATTACGCCGCCTTTACGCCTCCGGATGCGAACATTTTTGCCTTCATGTATCTGGGCGTGTTCGGCGGTTATCAGGGCACTTGGTCGCGCGATCCTTATTTCAAAAAGGTCAACGACTACATCAATGCCGAAAGCCGTGACCTTTGGGAATATCAACTCACGCTCAATCAGCAGGAAACGCTCCGCCTGCTCGCGCACATTTGGGAACTCGAAGTGAACAGTCACTTCGATTATTTCTTTTTTGATGAAAACTGTTCTTATCAAATTCTGCGGGCTATTG
Organism: Bdellovibrionales bacterium; assembly: GCA_041690295.1. GTDB lineage: Bacteria > Bdellovibrionota > Bdellovibrionia > Bdellovibrionales > UBA1609 > JALHOQ01. Next base: position 233,189 of record JAWLHR010000001.1, on the reverse strand, counting down.
AGGCCATCAAACCGGATTGGAACCTGTCGGAACACCGGATTTATGTCATTCCCGGTGAAACGATCAAGCGGGTGAGTGATGTGCCGGGAGCGGTTCGGGAAGTGCGATTTCGCCCCTCGCTTTACCACCAGCTTGAAATGCAGTTCGCGCATCTCTCCGATGAGGAGCGAAAAACTTATCGCGATTATATGAACGGCAAAACCGTCGCGCCCGAACGAATGAGTGTTCGCGTAATGGACACTCTGCTGACGGGAATTCTCCACAGGAAAGCTCGTAAAAAACGAAAATGGAGCGCGGAGGATCAGGCTCGCGAAAATCAGGTTCTTGAGCTTCGTTCCAAAAATCCCACGTCCCCGATGCGGATTGAACCGCCGGCGCATCTTCTCACCAGCCGACCGGATTGGGGGCATGATCCGTACTCCGCGCATTTCAGCGGCGGGTGGTTGGAGAGGGATGAAATTGGCGCCACCTCGCTTTTCCGATTGAAACTGAAGTCCGCGTACCATGATCTTTTAGCGCCGGATCACGGCTTCACGCCGTTTTCTGAAATCGAGTTCCCCTGGGTGGAATTTCATGCGGATAAAAAAGGGGCGCGGTTGCAAGAGTTGGGGTTGATCAGTTCCACGTCGTTGTTTCCCTTAACCCATTTTGACCAGCGGCCGTCGTGGCGATTGCGTTGGGCGGCCGAAACCGAACGGGGGCGGGAATGCCAGAATTGTTTACTGCCCGGATTTGAGGCAGCGTACGGGCTGGCGTTGGGCGATCACGCCTACCGGCTATATGCCTTCGCTTTAGGCAAAGCTGAGGTTCATTCCCAATTGCAACACGGTTATCGCTTGCGTCCCGGATTGGAGCTGGGATGGATATGGAAGCCCAAGGAAAAATATAAGATGCGGTTGGTCGGTCGCCGTTTTTGGAATTCGATCGCCAATGAACTCCGGTGGGAACATTCAACTCCTATTTCCCGCAATCAAGAACTTCGGCAAACCTCATACATTCATCATGATGACCATTTCGGTCGGCCCGCATGGTTGGAGTTTCGGTTGGAATGGATCTCATATTTCCGTTGAATCCCTAAAGAATCTAGCTGACCATGAAGACAACGAAGAAACAGCAATCCTAACGGAGGAAACATGCGCCTTTTAGCAACAGCACTTTTAGTTTTAGCACTTCCTATGATCAGCCACGCTCGTGACACGATGGACGGCTGCGGTCTCGGTTGGGAAGTCACTTCCGACGAAACCATGATCGCCACCACCACGCGGGGAACGACCAACGTTTTCGTTCCGCCGGCTTTCGGTATGACCACTGGTACTTTGGGATGTAAGCAACTTTCGTTCGCGTCCAACGAAAAAGAAGCCGTGAACTACGTTGTGAACAACTATTCGAATCTCAAACAGCAATTGGCCGTGGGCCAAGGCGAATATGTTGACGGTTTGATCGAAGTCATGAACTGCGGCAGCGCCGACAAAATCCAGTCGCAGTACGACACTGTGGTGGCTCCGGCGAAAGATGGCGTTGAGCTTTACCAAAACCTGAAAAACGTTTGCGGTTAATCGCTTAAGGTTTTTCGAGTCGAAATGAAGCGCGGCCTGACGGTCGCGCTTTTTTTATATGCGGGAATAAACGCGCCACTGTTTCTTTTGCCACTCGACTTCGAGTTTGTTTTTACGAATATGATACGGCCAGGAACCGATCGGCACCTGTAAGATGCAATCATGATGGACGGCTTCGGCGCTTTCATTAAAGTAGATCCGATTGTTTTTGACCCGGCCTGAAATCAAGACCGTGACTTCTCTGTGGGCGGCCAGTCCCGAACCGGCGCAAAACCGCCGAATTCCAATTTGGTTTTTCCGATTGAAGTAAAACTCGGTCACGATGGCCAGGCCTTTATCGAATTCCGAATAATCATCCATCCAGCGGCCGTAGATTGTTCCGGGGCGGTTGGGAAAATCACTCACATCGAAAGCCTTATCCGGCGGAGGTGGAATGGGCTCTTTTTGAGGTGGTTCATTGTCGGGCGGCGGCATGGGTTTGGGAGGCGAGTCGGGTGGTGTCGTGACCGTCGTCGGCGAATTTTCACCCGCGCATCCGGTTTGCGCGCCCATCATGAAAACAAATGCGCACACAACGAATAAAACCTTCATAACTCCCCCAATCTGACGAATTTAATAATTTTCCATTGGTGGTATGGAACCTGTCACCGTCATGATGAGCTGCAGCGAACTCTTAATGTCTTTTAATTTAGGTTTCAGAAGAGATTCATTGAAGTGGAGTAAAACAGATCGTGCGAGTCCTTCTTTGTTTTACCCTCCACTGCAGGGTCGCCGGAAGGCGGCCCTGTAGCCTGTCTCCTACAGGCACGGGAATGATTCCCGTGCCTGCCCTTTTTATTTCAGATTTTCCATCATTCTTTTGGCTCCCGATAGTCTGAGCCAAAGCCGTTCGGATAAAAGAATAAGAAGCAAGACAAATGGAATTAAAAACATGCTGGTAAAGATCCAGAACAAGATTTCAATCTTGGCGGCGAACTCATAATCCCAAAGGAGAAATCCGGTCACCACCGCGCCAAATCCCGCCAGCAACATGGCTTGCAATATGAGTCCGGCCAATAAAACCACGATCAAACTGAGTCGTGCCGCCCGCACGGCCCGAAGATAAGCCGCGAGACTTTTGCGCTTCATTTCGCGCATCAATACATGTTGGCCCCAAATAGCCCAGAGCAGGCGGAACAACCAGTTCAATCGGATCTCCTTGAGCGGCGGGGAGAAAGAATCAGTCCAAGGATGAAAAAGAAAATGGCCACCACACCCAAGGCGGCCAGAGGATTCTTCTGAACTTCACGCTCCAGCCGCTCCTTTCCTTCGTGGAGTCCCTCGTTCAATTTGGCTTTGATTTCTTCAACATGGGGTTTGAGTTTACTTAACTCTTCTTCAAGCCGGCGGCGCAATTCGGGACCGGCCTCGTCGGCCGCGCGCTCAAGTTCAGCCAAAGCATCGGAAAACGATTTCACCTTTTTCATAGTTCCCTCTATTCCCCGAGTCTCTTCGGCATAATGTAGACGTTTCTGTTGCTTCCCTCCGGTCGGGGCTGTAGGACCTTGGTCATGGATTTCCGCCAATTGATTCAATTGCCCGAGAGCAAGCGTGATGAAGCCTGGGAGAAAAGGTTTCTCCAGACCTTCGCCCAGGAAAAAGTGGGCATCGTGGATGACGGCCGCCCGGTCAATGGTCCGGACGGACTTCCTTACCTGCGGGTGAAAACCGAGGGCGAGGAGCCGGTTGAAAAGGTGGCCCGGTGGCTTGCCGGCCGGGGAATCGGCATGGTTGTGAACGCGCACAAGATGATTCCGGATTATGTGTTCACCTATGGAATGTTGTGGAATTTCGCCGAAACCGGTTCCTTTTTACATCCCCAACCCACTCCCGCCCGTGCGGATGAGGAGTTGATCGTGCCGGAAGGGGCGATGATCGGCGCGCCGTCGGACAGTTATCTGCCGCCCTATGTCCGTTCGGTCTTGCGCGAGTTTTTAGCGGCTCAGGGAATTCATGATCCGCAAGTCGTGGTCATAACGGATAAGACGTACACGCAAACGGATTTGGTTTTCAATCAACAGGCTCTTGGAGATTTGACGCCGCAGGATCAGGGTTCATTGGCGCAAATCCTCTCATGGTTCGTGCCAATGCATTACAATCTGGCGTTCGCGCCGGAAGGTTCTTTACGGGGCTGGGTGAATCTTTAGTCTTCAGTGATTTCGCCGGGAGCGGGCAGCAAATCAACCAGACATCCGCGCCAATATTCAGGAACGTCCGGTGAAAACTTGACCGCGATCTCGAACCGGCCTTTACCGACATGGTCCGCGCGGGTGATCGTTCCATCCAAATCAAGATTCATTTGGGGAAGGTACATGACCACTTGGTGTCCCACCAAGTTCATCATATTCAAGTTTTCACGATACTCTTTGGGAACCAGCGATGATCGCTCCACTTTCACCAGGAATCCTGATTGTGAAGCATCCACGATGACACCTTCACGGGCGATGACCGAGTAACTAGAGAGTGAAGTCAACTCAGCCACGTGGATTGTGTCGACCACTTTTCGTGCAGCAACTCTTCGTTCAGATCTCATTTCTGTTCCCTCTCCTGCGTCTTTAATGACTCATCGGTGAGACTGGACCAAAGTTTAAGTAAAAGGCGGAATCCGTCGGGCGTTGAAGGCCCGTGGTTCTCAATTTGAAACGGTCACGGCGATGATGAAGCCGTTGTACTCCGTTAAAAAGCCGTTTGAGCGGCTCGAACGACTTTCACCAGAAAAATGAAATCCATGTGATTGGGGGCGCCATTCGGAGATTTGAATGGCCCCGATTGTAAGATTCTTGTTCGCATGTACCGCCTTAAAATGAGACTCCTTCGCGCACCAAAGGTAGGCCGGGTGGGGCGCCTCCTTTAATTCATTCTCCGAACTCACCCGGCGAATCACCTCCGGACGAAGCCGGTCTTTCTCTTCAATATCCAATCCAACCGTCGCCGGGCGGGGAATGGCGACCCAACCGCCGAGGTTGGGGCAATGGCTGATGCTGATGGACCAGGAGGCGGTTTCGGGCGGCCGACTGAGATCGGAGATCTCGGCTATCGGGAGATTCAGATTCCGGGCGATGGATTCGCGGATTTTATGGCGATGTTCATTGTTGGCGTTAGCGCCGAAGGAGGGATCGATTTGTCCCCGCAAATCGGGCCATTGGGCCATCAAATCGTGAATCGGGCCGGCCATGTGACGGATTCTCCGCGTGTGATAGCGAGCATTCGGGTCAGGCTCCGCCGGGCGCGTTCGATCAAGTCAGGCTCCAATTCGATTCGGGGCTCAAGTGTGATCAGTGCCTTTTCGACTTTATCGAGAGTGTTCAGCTTCATGTAAGGGCACTCATTGCAGGCGCAGCTTCCTTGCGCGGGCGCTTGAATCAACTCGGCGTCGGGACGCGCTTTTCGCATTTGATGAAAGATTCCGGGTTCAGTGGCGACAATGAATTTTCGATTGGGATTGTTCGTCACTTCCGCCAATAATCGTGAAGTCGAACCAATGACGTCGGCGTATTCCAAAACGGGTTCGTCGCATTCCGGGTGGGCGAGAACGATGGCGTCCGGATGTTCCGATTTCAACTCAAAAAGTTTACGCTCGGAGAAGAGAACGTGCACCTGGCAGACACCCGGCCAAAGGATCATCTCGCGGTTCAGTTTGCGGCTGAGGTAACGACCGAGATTGCGATCCGGACCAAAAAGAATCCGTCGGTCGCTCGGAATCGCGGCGATGATTTTTTCCGCATTGCTTGAGGTGACGCAGACATCGGAGATGGCTTTCACTTCGGCGCTGCTGTTCACGTAGGTCACGCAGATGGCGTCTTCATGTTCCCGCCGCCATGCCAGATATTTCTCATAAGGAGAGTGGTCCACCAAAGAGCATCCGGCGTCGCGATCGGGAATCAGGACGGTTTTTGATGGTGAAAGCATTTTCACGCTTTCCGCCATGAAGACCACGCCCGCCATGAGCACAACCGGAGCTTCAATAGTTTCGCCCCATTGGGCGAGCGCCAGGGAATCACCCACGTGATCGGCCAAATCCTGAATGGCCCCGTCCTCATAATAGTGGGCCAGGATTACGGCGTTTCGCTCCTTCTTTAGTTTAAGAATACGCTCGCGCGTGGTTTCCATGGGTCTGGGAAGCTATCACGGAAATCAAAAATTGTCGCGACGATTAAGAACCGTTCCCTGCTCCCTGACTTTATTTAAAAGGGCGACGTCCAATAAATGGGTGTGCACGTCTTCCTGATTCAGGTTGCCCAGCCCCAGGACGCCCTCTTCGGGGAAATCTGTGTCACAAGGTGTATAGAATCCGGCACGTCCGTAAAGTGACTGTAGGCCGGGAATATTCGGGTGACCGCCGACCAACGAGCTGACAACAACATAGGTTTGGCTCTCAACGGCCCGTGCCTGAGCGCAATGACGAACGCGCCAATAGCCATGGATATCGGTCGTGCAGGAAGGCACGAGGATTACATCCACGTCTTTTTTGGTCAGTTCCCGGGTGTAGGCGGGGAACTCGATATCGTAACAAATGGCCACGCCAAGTCCCGCGCTCTTCCATTCCCAAAAGCGGATATTGTGGTGACCGCCGTGGATGAGCCACTGTTCGTCTTCCAGGCGGGTCATATTCTGTTTGTCCTGCTCAAAGCGACGGCCGTCCGGCAAATAAGTAAACGAGCGGTTCACGCGCCGGCTGCGCAATGGGAAGGGGACGGAGCCCGCGACGATGATGGTTTGGAACTGCTGGGCGTACGATGTAAAGCGATCGTGAAACTCAGGTCTTACATCATCGAACTTCTCCAGTGCCGCCTGGAAATTCTGATTCGTCAGCGAAAGCAACCAGGACAACACGAAGTATTCGGGGAAAAGAATTAATTGGGAGTCTTGGTCGCCGGCTTTACGGATCAGTGACTCCACGCGCTGCCAGAATTCATCGGGCTCTTTCAACGGGCGCAAATCGAACTGCGTCGATGAGACCTTCAGCTTCGGCATATATGTAGAAATGGTATCAAGCTTGCCCGGCGGCGGAAAGTAGGCCGTTCCTTTTCAGGATGCCACGCATCCTGAAAAGGAACGGCCTACTTTTTAGAGCGGGTCTGGGTTGTGCAACTTTGTACAGGGTTTGTCCATTGTGGTGCAGCCGTGCCGAGCTTTCCAGCGCTGTACCGCATTGTCCCATACACTGCGATCTTTCGTTAGCGTCATGCCCGGTAAAATGCTCATCGGGAAATTCCCGGTTCCTGTCCAGACCAACGTCACGTTGGTGGCTTGAGTGCCGGGCGGCCAGTCCTTGCAGCCGCTGTGACATTCCTTTTCGAGGAAAAAGATGGAGTTGCGAATGATCGGCTGATGGCGCCCACCCTTATCGAATTTTTTGAAGAAGCTGCCGTGTCCGAGAATCGAGGGATCATCCTCGCCGTGGGGAGCCGGCATGGGTTGCAAGCGCACGAGAATGTTCTCCAGGATGAGTGATTCCCCGTCAACCGAACCCGACTCTTGTTCGCTGAGGAAGGTGTAACATCCGTCGAACAAGCTATCCCTCACAGTCAGCTCGCCGAATTCGTCATTCTCAATGCAGTCATCCCGAATGTATTGCATCCAAACATTGCGAAGTTCAAAACCGTCGCCTTCTCTGGGATCGAATCCGTCCTGTACGTTTTCCGCCCGGAGACCATCAACCACGTAATTCGATCCATAAACACGAAGGGCGCTGCCACCCAGATCATCGTGCATCTGTCGCCAGGTGAGAGTACGTGATTGCTGACCGATCACCGTCCAGCCCACGATGCACATGTTATTCACCGGCTTCTTGGATCCAATCTCCAACGCGCGCTCACCGCTGGTCAGCGAAAGACCGGAGCGCGCGTCGATGATCGCCGGTGAGCTCGGTTCAGATAATCTGATTCGCTCAGTGTAGGTTTTGTCTAAGACGGTTTTTTCAATGCCCGGTTGATCAATGCAAGAAGGCCCGGGGCCGGGTTGTCCAAGGAATCCCGAGGAGGGCCCACCGGGGTTGTTCGATGATGAAGACTTCTCCTCACTTCCGAAATGGGTTTTTGGAGAGCAGCTCATCAAACAAACGGGTAGGATGATGAGAACTGCAATTGCCGCCAACGTTTTAAAATCTTTCCGTTCCATGATTTCAGCTTATCGCCGGTCTGGCGACTGAAGACTCATAGATTGAAAAGAAAGCCAAAGACGCGAAAACAGCGGCCTTAGTGTCTGATTCTGGGACGATTAGAGGTCGCCGCCCTTTAAAACATTGATGATTGTTTTCGAAACCGTACGCAGCGCCTCGAACACGCCCTTGCCTTCGCTGGCCGTGCCTTCGAAGTCGGCGGAATTATACTTGTTCAGAGCCGTGCGCAGTTCGCTGACGGGAAGCGCGTTCGGTAAATCACGCTTGTTATATTGCAAAACCAGCGGGACTTCGTTGATGTCGTAACCCTGTTGTTCCAGATTCTTTTTCAGGTTCTCCATGCTTTGGAGATTTTCTTCCATGCGTTCGGCCTGAGAGTCGGCGACGAACACCACGCCGTCCAAGCCCTTAAGGATGAGTTTCCGTGAAGCATCGTAAACCACCTGGCCGGGAACGGTATAAAGGTGAAAGCGCGTTTTGAAGCCGCGGATCTCACCTAAGTTCAAAGGAAGAAAATCAAAAAAGAGCGTGCGCTCAACATCGCCGGGCAAGCTGAAAAGCTCGGATTTATCCGGTCCAGCGGTCTTGTGATAAACCCACTGAAGGTTGGTGGTTTTCCCGCCGAGCGACGGTCCATAGTACACGATCTTACAATGGATCTCTTTGGCGTTATAATTAATGAACGACATCCCTAAACCTGTACTCGATTCTCAATAGCCCGGCCCAAGGTCCGATGATCGATGTAATCGATATCCCCACCAATGGGAACCCCATGAGCAATACGGGATGTTTTGATATTCATGTCTTTTAGGATCTTTGCCAAGTAAAGAACAGTTGTGTCGCCCTCCAAATCGGCATCCAGGGCCAAAATTACCTCTTTGACTGGCCTTTCGCCGTTGTCGGTTTCGGTGAGCCGGTCCAAAAGCGCTTGGATTTTAAGGTCCTGGGGGCTCACTCCATCCAAGGGCGAGATGGCGCCATGGAGCACATGATAGCGGCCGCGAAAGACTCCTGACGACTCAATGCGCTCAATATCCGCTGGATCCTCGACCACACAAAGCACTTCGCTGGATCGCATGGGATCTTTGCAGAAATGGCAATAGTCGTCTTCTTCAGTGAAGGCGTAGCACATGGGACACTCGTGAATGCGCTCCTTCACCGCCTTCAGCGCGTCCCGCAGGCTTTGCACGAAATCCGCCGGGGAGCGCAGTATGTGATAAGCCAGCCGTTGAGCGGTCTTCGGGCCGACTCCAGGGAGTCGGCTGAGTTCGTGGACCAACTGATTAAGGGAGGGGATCTTCTGCAGCATCGGTGCTGATTAAAACATTCCCGGAATGGAAACGCCACCGGTGATCTTGGCCATTTCTTGATCGGCGGTGGTTTTCACAACCCGATAGGCCTCGTTAACGGCCGTGGCCACGAGGTCCTGGAGCATTTCTTTGTCACCGGCCTCGAAAACATCCTTCTGAATTTCCACGTTTTTCACTTGGTAGTTGCCCATCATGGTGACTTTCACCGCGCCACCGCCCGAGGTGCCTTCGAATTCCTTTTGCGCCAGCTCTTCCTGCAGTTTTTTCATCCGGTTCTGCATCTGGTTGGCTTGTCTCATCAGTGCCTGCATTCCGCCGCCGCCGAATCCTTTCATGTTCTACTCCTCTTAAAGATCAGTGATGGATTTGATTTCCGTTTTAAAAACTTTTTTCGTGGTTCGCACCAGAGGATGCGATTCAACTTGTCGTCGGGTGGATTCTCTTTTTTCTTCTTCGGCTTTTTGCGCGAGCGCTTTCGGGCTCGCCGCCTTGTCGTTGTCGGGATCGGTCATGGTGATCGTCAACGAGTGTCCCGGTCCCCAGAAACTGTTCATGTAGTTGAGCACTTTCTTTTTGAATTCCGGCTGATTCAGTTTTTCAAAAAGAAATTTATGTTTGCTGGCCACGCCCAAATTGATGGTTTTGTTTTCAAAGCCGGCCACGAAGCAGTTTTCAAGTTGCGCGCCGATCAGACCGTTCACCTCTTTGATTTTTTCCACCAGCTCCTTAAAGCGGTGGGCGGGCGTGCCGGGTGTCGGCGCGGTCTCAATGGGCGTCGCGCTTTTCCTTTGCGGCATCTTCGGTGAAGGCGTGTGGCCCGCCGCTGCGGTTCTCGTCGCGAAACTCACTCTTGGCGCGGTCGTCATGCGCATAAGAACCATTTCCAGCACCAGAATCGGATCGGAGGCGCGGGCCAGATCTTGCGCGCCCTTAAGGGCCATATCGAAAAGCCAATGCAGATCCTCTTGCGAAAGCGGAGCCGCCATTTTGACAAGGGCTTCGATTTCGCTGTCGGGGAGATCAACCAGTGAGCGATCCTCACGCAGCTTGAGGACCAAAGCGTTGCGGATCTGCTCCATCACTTCGAGCAAAAATAATTTGGGATCTCCGCCGCTCGTGTGCAGATCCTTGAGTTTGGGAACGAGACTCTGGATGTCACCGGCCATGATGGCGGCCAGCATCTCCTGCAACAGACCGCGGTCGGTGAGCCCCAAAGTGGAGATCACGAGGTCCCGCCGCAAATCACCGGCGGTGAAATTAATGACTTGATCGAGCAGTGATTGGGAATCCCGCATGGAACCGTCGCCTTGACGGGCGATGGTCCAAAGGGCGTCCGGTTCGAATTTCACGCCGTCACGCTCGCAAATGGTTTGCAGATGTTGCGCGATCACGCGAGTGGGAATGCGGCGAAAATCAAACCGCTGGCAGCGGGATAAAATCGTGGCCGGGATTTTGTGAACTTCGGTCGTGGCCATGACGAAGTAGACATGGGCCGGCGGTTCTTCAAGCGTCTTTAAGAGCGCATTGAAGGCGCTGGTCGAGAGCATGTGCACTTCATCGATGATGTACATTTTAATTTGGCCGCTGGAAGGCAGATAACCGACCGTGTCCCGCAGTTCGCGGATCGCATCGACGCCGTTGTTGGAAGCGCCATCGATCTCGACCACATCCACCGAACGGCCGCTGGTGATCTCGAGGCAATCGGAACAGGTGTTACAGGGAACGTAGTCTTTCTTGTTCGGGCAGCGGAGAATTTTCGCCAATATCCGGGCCGTTGAAGTTTTGCCGGTTCCGCGCGGTCCGGTAAAGAGCAAGGCGTGGTGTAGGCGATTATTTTTGAGGGCATTCACCAACGTCGTGCGAATGTGATCCTGGCCGATTAAGCCGGTGAAATCTTGTGGGCGCCATCGGCGGGCGATCACTTCGTAGGACACTTGAAGCCACACTCCTTAACTGGCCGATTGAAAAAAGCGGCCGGGCGGTCCATATCACATAGGGCTCTTGTTACCGTTGCTTCCTTCCGGACCTGGCGGGGTTCACAAGATCCGCTATTGTATGGGACCCGGCCAGCATCAGTTGTGTCGAATACGGCGCCCCTAGTCAAGGCGCCTCTCCTACTCACTCAGCGCGTTGCACGACGTCTTCAAGGGCCCTCAGTTCTTCGAACCAGTATTTGTCGGTGCCGAAATGTGGAAAGAGCTGGGGAAAACTGGGATCTTCCCATCGACGGGCGATCCATGCCGCGTAATGCAATATACGCAAGCCTCGCAGCGGGGTCATAAGGTTGAGTTCCGCTGTATCGAAATCGCGTAATTCCGTATAGCCAGTGAGGAAGGCGTCGATTTCATCGTCCACGTCTTCTTCGTCGTGTCGGAAAAGCATCCACAGATCCTGGGCGACGGGGCCCATGCCGAAATCGTCGAAGTCGATCAGGAAAAATTCTTTGGGTTTACCCGGTTCATCGGTTTGCAGCACGTTTCCGCGATGGCAGTCGCCGTGAATTCGTTTAAAGCGTGAGGGATCGAGTTGCTCATCGAGAATAGTGAGGAGACGCTCGGCGGTTTGTAGATATCGCTCTTTAAGGCTGTGAGGGAGGAGATCCCGAATCACATTGAGCGCGCTTCTTCCCATGTGTTCGCCGTCGATGATCGGGCGGTGATGGGATGGCTTCAAGGCGCCGACGTTATGCAGGCGCGCGAGGACGCGTCCCAATTGGGTGAGTTCATCGAGATGAAACTCCTGGGGCATGCGGCCTTTGGCTTTGGGGAAGACAGCGCACCAGATGCCATTATGCAGAGAAAGCGTATCACCGTTTTTTTGTCTGAGCGGGGGAACGGCGCTGACACCGTTGGCGTCAAGTTCGAGAAGGAACTCATGTTCTTCGCGAATGGCGGCTTCCGTCCATCGGCCCGGGCGATAAAACTTGGCGATGATCTGCGTGCGCTTTTCATCTTCGGTGCGGAGTGCATACACCCGGTTTTCATAGGAATTGAGTTGAATGAATTCGCCGGTGAGTCGCCAGCCGGATTTTTCCACCGCGCTGAGTACGAAATCCGGAGTCAGTTGATAAAAAGAAGTCGCTTGCGCCATCGGCACTGCTTTAGCACAGTGGACTCAAGATGGCGATGGAAGTCCGCTGCGCGGCGGGACATCCTTTTTGAGACTTGAAGGATTGAGGGAACGGGACAGCAACAATGAAACGCGCAACGACGAGGGCGGAAGTGGTCAAATATGGCGAGGACTGGATTGACGTCCATCGGCGTCCGCGCCAGCGCCATATGCATTTGACTGTCCAACCGAACGGGCGCATCCGCGTAACCTGTAACCTGCGCCGAACGAGCGCGGAGATTCTTTCATTTGTCGATTCCTGCGGCCGGTTCATTGATCGGCGGCGGTCGGAATTGGCGGAGATCAACCGGCGGTATCCGTTGCGGAAGTTCGTCTCGGGTGAAGAGTTTTTATTTTTAGGCCGCCGCTTGCGTCTGGACCTGATTTGGAGCTGGCATCGTCGGGCGCGCGCGAAGTTTTGTGATGAGGTCATCGAAATCCTGGCTCCGGTTGGGTGTTCGGGAGAGGATCGGCTGAATGCGTTGATCGAGTGTTATCGATCGGAGGCGCGGAAATGGTTGGGTTCACGCTTGTCGTTTTTCGCCGGTTTGATGGGTTTGACGCCGACGCGTTTGACGATTCGCGGGCAGCGGACGTTATGGGGCAGTTGTTCGGGTGAAGGTGCGATCAGTTTGAACTGGAAGTTAATGGCCTGCCCCGCGGATGTGATTGATTACGTGATTGTTCATGAATTGTCTCACATCCCCCATCGCAATCACGGACCGGGGTTTTGGCGGTTGGTGGCGCGATTTGATCCGGATTACAAGCGGCATCGCCAGTGGTTGAAGGAGCATGAAACCGAAATCGGCCGCATGTTCATGGCGGCGGAAGAAGCTTCAACGTCGGAGGATCATTGCACTCCCGCGCAGATGGCATTTGAGTTGTAGGAGAGGAATCCGAGCAGAAATGAGTGAGTATCTATGGACGAAGGAGCGATTGGCTCTGTTCAAGGCTGTCGCGCGAAATTTTTGGGCGAACACTTTAGTGTGAATTACGCAATGTCCAAAGGGCGCCCTTTGGACATTGCGGCAGGAATCGCGCAGAAAAAATAAACAGAAAGAATTTTATGACGCAACCACCGAAGGAGTGCCTTGTTGATGAATCCGCGCCAAATGTCAGATCAAGATCTTCTTGAAAGTACGGAAAAGCTCGCGCGAGACGAACGGGAGTTGTTAACAAAAATTCTTCATCATTTGCGCGAAATTGAGCGAAGGAAGCTTTTTTCAGCCCTCGGCTTCAAATCTCTTTTTGACTATGCGGTAAAGCGACTCGGCTATAGCGGCGATCAGGCGATGCGCCGGATCGCGGCCATGAGGCTGCTCAAAGAGTTGCCGGAAATTGAAACGAAAATTGAATCGGGCGCGCTGAGTCTGACCAATATTGGACTGGCTCAGGTTTTATTTCGAAAGGAATCCCTTCCACGTGAAGCGAAAATTGAACTCATTGGTCAGCTTGAAAACAAAACCGCGCGTGAGGCGGAGAAAATTATTGTGGCGAAGAGTTCAAATCCGATCGAATTGAAACCGGATCGCATTCGTGTGGTCGCGAACGAGAAGATTGAGCTTAAATTCATCGCGGATGAAAAGTTGAATCGGAAGCTGGAAAGAATTCGTGGCTTGATCGCCCACTCATCTCCGAACTGCAGCTTGGGGGAACTGATTGAAAAAATCTGTGACATCGCGATCGAGCGGCTTTCGCCGTGCGAGCGCAAACGTGGTATTTCAGTTCGTGGGCGAAGTTCCATAGAGAATCTAAAGGCGCAAAAGGAATTCCGCGTTCGCGATAAGGAAAGTTTCCACCCAATGGAACGAAAGCGCACGTATCTTCCTGTCGAATTAAAGCGGGAAGTCTGGCGGCGGGCTAATGGCGAGTGCCAGAACTGCGGCTCTCAGTACGCTCTTCAAATCGACCACATTGTTCCAATCGCCAAAGGCGGAACGAATGAAGCTTCCAATCTGCGCCTCTTATGCCGGCCTTGTAATTTGCGGGCGGCCATTGAGACCTTGGGGTGGGTCAAAATGGCGGGATATCTTGGGACGTGACCATGAGACCAGGCGCGGCGAGGAGAATGCGCGCTTGAGCTAAAGTTCGCGCCGGCGGATTCGGAGGGCATGCGAAGCTCAAACAGGCGCGTGCGTTAGTTGGGCGTTGAAAAATTCCGGACAAATGATATCTGAAGCTCAAGGAGAACTAGATATGCTTCAATTGGCCAGCTTGGTGTTGGGGATCTTTGTTTTTCTTCCATCAGCGCACGCGTCGGATCTGTCGGATTTTTGCGGGGTGATTTCCTATTCGGGTCCGAATGTTTACTTGGATGTTAAAACATCGGTCGTGCTCGGAGTTGAACCGATTAAGTTCACACCCGGTGTGAACGATGACGCCCCGAAAGCGCCGACTGAGACACGGCGATTTGAGATCTTTTCCACCAAACATATGTCGGTGGCTACTTTGCGCAGCGAAGTTCCATCCGAATCAACGGTTTGCATTCGCGGCTGGCAGGATATTTCCAACCCGTTTGCGATCTTGCTTTACGATTATTACTTCTCTGAAGTGGAAGAAGTGCCGTAATCCCGACGAACAACTTTTTAAAGTCGGCCGCTTACGCAATGTCCAAAGGGCGCCCACTAGATGAAGGGCGCCTCCGAAAAATTCATTCGAAAAAATTAGAAGTTATACGCGCCGGTAACCGCCACGCGATTGTAGAATGTCCAGTTGGTGTTGGCGATGTAGTCGCGAACGATCGAGGCGGACAGATAATCCACACCCACATTGACTCCCGCGCTCAGTTCATGGGTAATGGCGCGCCGATATCCGTAGGTGGCGCCGACGCCGGCGAACAGACGGTTATCGCCAAGGAAAGCGAACATACTCTGAATGGCCTGACCTTCCATATACATGATGTTTTTGTCATTAACGAAGTTGTAGCGGGCCAAAGCCTGTGCCGAATAAATCTGAACATCGCGTTCGAAGTCCATAGGGATGAGACCGCGCAGCCCCAGTTCCCAATTGGTCGAGATATTCCAACTGAATCCCAAAAGGGCGAACTGAGATCCATTGTTGATCGAGCTGGTCGTCCAGCCGAATTCCGTTCGCGCCCGATAATCAGCCGCGACATCGCTCGGTGTATCCATTCGCAGATTGGTGATATCGACTTCCGCGAAAGCGCTTGTGGAAACGAAGAATAATAACAAGATGAAACAGCGAACCATAGTATCCTCCCCCTTAATTATCTATAGCGTGGGATTAGAGGAAACGAGCGTCAACCGATTTTAGTGAAACCCGAATAATCGTTGTGGATCTCGCGGATTCCGTTTTTCGCATCCACCATCACCAGCTGGGGTTTATGGGCAAAAGCCTCTTCCTGCTCCATATCCACATAGGACGCGATAATCACCAGATCACCTTTGTGGACCAAGCGCGCCGCCGCTCCGTTCAGACAGATCTCCCCCGGTCCGCCATGAATCACGTAGGTGGCGAACCTCTCGCCGTTGTTGCAGTTGTAAATTTCCACCCGTTCAAAGGGAAGCAAACGGGCCGCCTCGCATAACTTGGGGTCGATGGAAATCGAACCCTCGTAATTGAGATTGGCGTCGGTCACCGTCGCCCGGTGGATTTTAGATTTGAGCATGGTCACGCGCATGGTCCATCTCCTCACGGGAATTCATTTTTAAAGCGAAATACAAACCATCCAAAACCAAATCCGGGTTTTCCACGTCGAACAAACCAGCACGAGCGAAAAGCGAAGCGATGCCGCCCGTGCCGATCACCTTGGGCCGCACGCCGCCGAAGCATTCGTCTTGCACCCGCTGAGTGATTTCTTTGATCTGCCCAATGGTGCCGTAATAAAGGCCCGATTGAATGCTTTCCACGGTTGTTTGCGATAAACATTGGGTGGGCGCCACGATTTCCACTGAAGGCAAACGAGACGTCTTGGATTCAAGCGCTTCCATCGCGATGCGAACGCCGGCCGTAATCACACCGCCTAAATACTGTTTGTCCGCCGTGACCGCGCAGTAGGTGGTCGCCGTACCGAAATCTATGATCAGCAAATTCTCGCCCGGGTAAAGATGGGTTCCGGCGATCGCGTTGGCGATCCGGTCGGTACCCACTTCAGGTGGATTTTTATAGCGAATGCGCAGTCCGGTTTTCACCCCCGCCTGGAGTACGAATGGATTTATATTAAAATACTTCATGCAGGCGTTACGCACGGAATGAAGTACTTCAGGTACAACCGTACAAAGCGCGATCTGCCGCACGCGGCGGGGATCCATGTCGTTTTCCCGCAAGACCGAGCGCAAAAAGAGACCGATCTCATCGCTCGAACCGCCCGCCCGACTGTTCCTGCGAAAACGTAAACGTAATTTTCCCTGATCAAACACGCCGCCAAAAATCTGCGTGTTGCCCACATCCAAACACAAAATCATGTGAACTCCTTTTCAGGAAGGAATACTCGCTTCCAACCTTCGCGAATCAATGAATCCAATAGGCGAGCCAATTCCGAAACCGTCGTAAAATCACGCGCGCCGCCTTTTTGGCATACAACACCGGGATGACGTGACCGGTCCGCGCGAACCTGGTTCCAGTCATTGGCGACAACCGCATCCACATTGGCATCTAAAATCCGGTGGGCGGCTCGCAAAAGTTCATCGGATTCCGCGTTCAGCGTCAGCTTGAAACCGATCACAATAAGATCCGGGTTGGAGGAAAATGACTTCAATCGGGGTAGAATCTTGGACGTCGGTTTCAATTCAACGGTCAGGTTCTCACCGCTGGACATTTTGATCCGCTCATCCGGTCGCACCCCATTAATGGATACCACGGTGTAATCGCTGACCGCCGCGCAGTGGATGACGGCCGAGTAACGGGAATTCCGCAATTCCTCACGCAATCGCGATTCAAGATCCGCGTGGCTGGTGTAAGAGAGCAGACGCACACCCTTCGGCGTTCTCGCGCCTTGCCCATGCAGACAAGTCACGGACCATCCAAGGTCGCGTAAGGCCTCACTCAATTCGGCGCCCGTCTGTCCCGTACTTTGATTGGTAATAAACCGAATGCCGTCCAAACTTTCGCGGGTGGCGCCGGAGGTGATCAGAATCGAGCCCAACGCCGGCCGTGAATGCAATTTTTCCTGAATGCGCCTAAGAATTTCATCGGGCTCCATGAGCCGACCGGCGCCAACTTCGCCGCAGGCCAAAAATCCCTCTTCACTTTCACCGATCAAAAATCCACGCTCGCGCAACACCCGCAGATGCGATTGCACCGGATCCGACGCCAGCATTTCGGCATTCATGGCCGGAAAAATCATTAGCGGCTTACCTTTGGGCCACGCGAGCAAAGTGGCGCTCACCATGTCCGACGCCAAACCCAAAGCCAATTTGGCCAACGTGTTGGCGCTCGCGGGACAAACCACACCCAAATCCGCCCAGCGCGAAAGATGAATATGGTCCATGGCATGTCCCGATTCCCACAGGTCGATCAAAACTTTTTTGCCAGTCAATCCTTCAAAGGTGGCCGCGCCCACGAAGCGTAACGCGGATTCCGTGGCCACGCATTGAACTTCATGTCCCGCTTGCACCAAGCGCGAAACCACGTGGGCGGCCTTGTACGCCGCCACCGAGCCGCTCAGAAAAAAAAGGATCTTAGAGCGGGACATTGTCAATCAGCCTCACTTTTCCCAAAGTGGCGGCGGCAAAACGCCGGCCATCAATGTCTTCCACGTAATCCACGGCGAAACCGTTTTCTTCCAATCGCGCTCGCGCGGCGGCGCAGTCCGGGCTTTCGCGCAAGATGCGATAAAGCAAAGGCGCGCGTTCGCGCTCCGACGGAGAAAGCAAGAGATTGCGTGAACTTAAAGCCAACCCGTCCGCCTCTCGCACGATCGGGCAAGGCACGATCTCAATCGGCAGAAAAAGCGCCTCCACCATTCCCTTGATCAACATCAATTGCTGGTAGTCTTTTTCACCGAAGTAAGCTCGATGGGGATTCACGATATTTAAAAGTTTCAGCACAACGGTCAGAACGCCGTTGAAATGTCCGGGCCGATGGGCACCGCAAAGACGCTTGGAAAAATTCTTTTCACTTAATTCGTAATTGTACTGGTCATTATAAATTTCTTCCACCACCGGTAAAAGAACGGCGTCGGTGCCCCAGGCTTCCAACTTCGCCAGATCCTCGTCGACGGGACGCGGATAGTGGCGCAGGTCCTCGGGGTCGTTGAATTGCGTGGGATTCACAAAGACGCTGACAATCGTGTTCCCATTTTCGGATCTCGATTTCTCAACCAGAGAGCGATGGCCGGTGTGCAAAGCGCCCATGGTCGGCACGAAGCCCAAATCGCCGGAAACCGTCGATCGCCAAGCGCGGCATTCCGCAACGGTACGCAGGATTTTCATTCGTAACCCTCTTCCACGGACGGAAATCGTCGGGTGCGCACATCCTGGCAAAATCGTTCAATCGCATCCTTGATCAAATCCCCACCGTCTAAATAACGACGAACAAAGCGTGGTTTGAATTCCGAAACACCTAAAAGATCCTGCAACACCAGCACTTGACCGTCGCACTCCACTCCGGCGCCGATGCCGATGGTGGGAATGCTCACCGCGGCTGTCACTTCACGAGCCAGCGTTTGCGGAATACATTCCAAAACCACGGCGAAACATCCCGCCGCTTCCAAGCCGCGCGCGTCCGCAAGAATTTTTTGTTGCTGTTCGCGCTCACGGCCCTGCACGCGAAAACCGCCGAACTGATTCACGAACTGGGGAGTCAGGCCGATATGTCCCATCACGGGAACTCCCGATTGCACCAGATGGACAATGGCTTCGTGATTGCCGTCATAGGCTTCGAGTTTCACCGCATTGGCTCCCTGGCGCATAAGCTCATGCACCGCCGCCACCGTGGTGTTCAAATCGCCGCGATAAGAAAGAAAGGGCAGGTCGGCGATGAGGAACTTATCCGGCGCGCCTTTACGAACCGCGCTCACGTGAGTGGCGAGCAAGTTCACCGTGGCCGGAACCGTGTCTTTGTATCCATGCATGACCATGGCGGCACTATCACCCACCAAAATCATATCGATAGAAGTGGACGCCAGCAGGCGCGCGGACCAATAGTCATAGCAGGTGACCATGGTGAGAGGCTTGTCAGAGGCTTTGCGGGCGCGGATTTCAATAATATTCATATAAGGTCTCCTGGTAATGTGATCCCTTCGTTTCGCGCTAGTTCCAAATAGCCGCGGTAAAATTTTTGAAAGGCTTTGTTTTCTTCCAAGACCTCAAGATGCTTCCTCACCGTGTTCCAGTCTCGCCGCGCGATCGGCCCGGTGAAATTCGAACCCGTCGCCTCGAGAGCGTTACGAACCGTTTGATGGAGATAGGGCGCCATTAAATGGCGCGGTAATTTCAACCGTTGTTCAAAAAGTTCGCCCATCTGACGCCAAAGCAGATAGGTGGAGTTTCCCGCGAGAGCGCAAAGCGCGTGATAGAGCGGGCGTTCTTCGCCCTTGATGGTGAACCATGGATTGGGCAGGTTCGGCAGCAGATCAGCCAGCTGATAACCCTCGTCCATGACAAACGGAATCGATTGATACCAATCCGCCGACTCCAGTGATTCGCCAAAAGTCATCAACGGATGGGCGCAAGGTACGTCATGAAAATATTTGGCGCCGGAGAAGTGAACCAGGAGATTCGAATCCGAATCAAAATTGCGGTGAACTCGCTCAATAACGGAAGTCAGAGCATCGTCAACCACGGCCAGGAGAATATGGGAGCTGTCCGAGATAGCGCGGCGCAACTGCTCCTCGGCATCTCTGTCATGTCGCGACCATTGAACGAAGGGAAGTTTTAATGTGCTGAAATAATGAGCGAGGTGCCGGGCGAGCCGGCCGGAGCCTAAAATCGCGAATTGGCGAAACGTCTTCATCTAGGTACCTGTCCTTTAGTGGATCAAGTCCGAATGTCGCCACAATCACTGCGACTCCTGCATGTTGTCACGCGATGACACAAAGCATTGACCGTCGTCGCAAAAACCGTTAACCGTCTAGGTCTCTATGTGGAAATCTCGCTGGCTCTGGATCATTCTTGCCGTTTGCATTTCGACGTCTGTTTATTTCACAATTCGTTATGGTTTACGCCCCAAGCCGATTCCGGTGCTCAATCCCACTCAGTTTGAAGAGCTGAAACAAATCGGTGTCGTTATATATAAACGATTGCATCAAAACATTCGCGCCGAACGAATCGTGCTCCTGGGCTCAGTGGAAGAAATCAAAAATTACGAACAAATATGGTCCGGCTTGGCGGAATCGGCCAAAGCCGATCGCGAAAAAATCGTCTTCTTCGTGCGCGAAGGGGTCAAAGTGAAGCCGTTGGAAGGCGCGGAGGTCATCACCTTCGGCGATTCCGCGACCAGCGACCTGCTGAATGAAATCAAGCAAAGGTTGAAGCGTAAGCAGTTGGTCATCGTTCACTCATGGACGAATGAGATCACTCACTTGGTAAAGGACTCGCTCAGCCGCAAACTCGATTCGGTGGTCCGCCATCCGGTCCTGTCCATTTCCGCTTTGCCCTTCGCGGTTCAGCCGGCGGACGCGGACACTTTGCAGCCCCAATGCCTGGACGCGACTCCGGACGCGAGCGAGCTCCGGCGGCTTCATTGTGCCGCCTACAAGGTGGCGCGTAAGTTTCTCAAGAAAAGGCTGGCGGTTGATAAAATCTGGGCCGTGGTGGAGCGCCATGGCCTCAAAGAATACTTAGTATTTATCCATCAACCTTAGTTTCAAACTCGTGGGCCATCGGCCGGCGGTGCGAGCGGAAATAGGTGCGCGGTGAAACGTGCAGTAAGTCCGCGAGCTTCGCCATGTAAACGCACGCGAAGCGCTCCACTTGGTAGGCGAAATAGCTTTCCTCGATCCCCGTTCGCATCACTTCGCCCCAATAGGGGTTAAAGAGCTGCTGTTGCTGTTTGATCAACGGCGATATGGATTTGTCGATTTCCGCGATTTCGTTCAAATACTTGCGGATGGCCTCTTCGTTTTTGTCGGTTCCCGTTTCGATTTGCTCGCCGATCAACTTGTCCAATTTAATTTCGAGCGGGATCTTGCGTTCCATCAACGCGTTGATTTTATCCACGATCGGCTTGGCCTCGCGTTCTTTACGGATCTCTTCCTCGATCTCTTCGACGACGAGCGCTGTCCGCCAGGCGCAGTCTTTTTTCAAACGCAGGATATCGCCGTAAATATGATCCCCGATATAAAGAATCTCATCCGCCGCCACATTTAAATCGCGGGTGAAAATGTTGGCTGATCCACCCTGATAAATTCCGGTTTCCAGTTGACTGACATTGGTCATCGACCCCGTCGCCGGATCCACGCGCAGGAAGGGAAGGGTGTCGTAGAAGAAACGGGGTTTCGAAGCGGAAGTGATCACATAATCAAAGAGATCTTCCCAACTTTTGTGGTCTTTGAGAAACGGAGTGATCGTGTAGTCCAAGAGCAGCTTCGTGTAAGCGAAGTCCGAATTGGTCAGCAGAAATAGTTTCTTGCTGTGCTTTTTGAAGCGTTCAAGCCCCGCGACGACTTCCGGATCCTTGATAATGAACCGGGAAAGGTCACGGGCCACTTCCTGCTTCAGACTGCCGTCACGATGGGCTCGGTCAAGAACCGCCGTCAAATCATCGGCGATGGTGACGTAATCAGGCAGCGTTTCTTTTTCCGTCGTGTCCTTAAGGTCGACCAGCTGCATGAACAAACCGGCGAAGGCGATGGAAAACGACGTGTCGATGGAAAGATAGTTGGGATCGCGCAAATCAATGTAAACGCTCTTATAGATTTCGGTCTGTTCACGGTAATCGATCGGGTTGCAACCGTGATAAGAAACGCGAATGGCGGAAAAGCGGCTGAGCTTCAGAACGTTACCCTTTACTTTGTCGATCACCAATCCGCGGATCGCCCGTTCGTAAATGAACTTCAGATTTAAAATGGACTCGGGGTAGCCTTTGTCGGAGACCAGCTTCTCCAACATTTTCCGGTGGGCCAGCGCTTCGAAGTTCTCGCTGTTGTAGCGAACCAGAGTGTGGTCCATATCGAATCCCAGATACCGGATTCGTTTCAGATTCAATGTTCGATTGACAAAAACTCGACCCATCAGCCTTCGGACCGACCTTCCACTTCAAGATTCAAGCTGTTCCAAAGTAACATGCCGCCCTTCATGTTGAATACATTGGTGAAGCCTTCCCGTAAAGCGAAGGCCGTGGCGCGTCCGGAGCGGGCGCCGCTCCGGCAAACAAAGACCACGGGGCGATCCTTCGGAAGATCACTGATGTGGTCAGGCAATGTATCAAGTACGATCAGCTTGGACCCGGGAACGTGCCCTAATTCACCGGTGAATTCATCCGGCCGGCGCACGTCGATGATTTCGACCTGGTCTTTTTTCTCCCAAAGCTCGTGGGGCTCGATTTCTTGCACCCCCGGAATGTCGGGACTCGGCTGTTTGCTGGCGAATTCAACCCATTGACTTGGCATATAAGCCCTCTCTTAATGCCCTTAAAAGTACTGGCGACCCGGGGGTTTGTCACGGTCCTTTACTTAGGCCGTGAAACATGGTTTTTTGAGCTTTCTTATGGAGGTCGTGATGGAGGCAGGAACAACCATGGAATCACAGCCCTTGTCTTTGGAAAACCCCCTCGGTCTGGATGGGATCGAGTTCATCGAATTCGCCAGTCCGAACCCGCAAGAGCTGGAGCAACTCTTTTTAAAGCTGGGATTTCAAAAAATTGGGGTCCATAAACGCAAGCAGGTGGTCCTTTACCGCCAAAATCAGGTGAATTTCCTGATCAATAATGAACCCAGCACCTTCGCGGCCAGGTTCGCGAAACAGCACGGGCCCTCCATTTGTGCCACAGGTTTCCGCGTTAAAAACGCTCAACGCGCGTTTGATATGGCCGTGCAGCGGGGCGCGCGACCCATCGAGTTCAAGCAGGACACCGTCAGTCATAGTTTCCCGGCGATTTACGGAATCGGCGATTCGGCGGTTTATTTCGTCGATCGTTATCGCGCTCCGGTTCATTTCGATGATGACTTCCGATATCTCGTTCCGGACCGCTATCCCAAGGGCCGCGGGCTCATGGTGATCGACCATCTCACCAACAATGTTCCCAAAGGGGAAATGCAGAAGTGGTGTGACTTCTATAGACAGGTCTTCAACTTCCATGAAGTTCGTAAATTCGACATCAAAGGTGAGCAAACCGGACTGGTTTCCAAGGTCATGCGCTCGCCCTGTCAAAAAATCACGATTCCGATCAATGAACCGACGGAAGGAAAGTCTCAGATTCAAGAATACCTGGATGAATACAAAGGTTCGGGAATCCAGCATTTGGCTTTGCTGACCCCCGACATCATCCAATCGATTCGTCAGCTACGTGACCAGGGTATCGGATTCCTCGATTCGCCTCCGGGAACTTATTATGAGGCCGTGCCCGACCGTGTTCCCAATTTGAAAGAAGATTTGAAAACACTGCAGAGCCTGGACATTCTCATTGATGGCGACTCCAGCGGATACTTACTGCAGATTTTCACCAAAAATCTGATTGGACCGATTTTCTTTGAGATCATTCAACGGCGAAACCACAGCGGATTTGGAGAAGGAAACTTTCAAGCGCTGTTTGATGCCATAGAAAGGGATCAAAAGCGCAGAGGCTATCTGTAATGCATTTGTATTACCAAGGGCTGTTTACAAAACAGGCGCACAAGGGAATTCCCGACGGATGCTATGAAGAAGAGCAGGGGCTCAAAGGTTTCTTCGGTCCCGCTTCACACCTGATCAAACGCCAACCGAGCACGCGTTGGACGAAAATCGACGGGCCGCTAAAACCCCGAATGTACGATCTGGTGGCCATGAAAGAGCGGGAAGGTTGGCAGCGCCTCTTGTACAACCAGCATCTGGTCATCTCACTCCACTTCGTGAATCCCGGGCCTGAGTGCGCGCGGCGAGGTTTCCGCAACGGGGATGGCGATCTGCTTTACTTCTGCCATCGCGGCGCCGGTGAAATTTGGACCGAATATGGATTACTGAACTACCGTAAAGGCGAATACATCCTTGTTCCCAAGTGCGTGACTCATTCCATAGTGCCCGCGGAAAAAAGCATGTTCTTCGTGGTGGAGAACCGTTCCAGCCATTACGAGGAACCGGAACGCGGTCTGGTCGGCCGTCACGCCATTTATGATAGCGCGGCGTTGGGCAAGCCGGATTTGGAAATGCAAAATCAGCGCGTGACCGAACTTAATGGCGACGTGCGGGAAATCCTGGTCAAGCGGCTCGATGAAGTCACTCGTTTTGAATACGACGGACATTATTACGATACGTTAGGCTGGAAAGGGGATCTTTACCCCTTCACCTTGCACACGGAAAACATGATGCCTTTGATGAGTCACCGGGCGCACTTGCCGCCCAGTGCGCACACGACATTCGTGGCCCGTGAGTTCGTTGTCTGCACCTTTCTCCCTCGGCCGTTGGAGAAAGACAAGGACGCCTTGAAGGTGCCGTTTTACCATCAAAACATCGATTATGACGAAGTCCTGTTTTATCACGAGGGTGACTTCTTCTCGCGCGACAATTTGCACGCGGGCATGATGAGTCTTCATCCCATGGGATTTCCTCACGGTCCCCACCCCAAAGCGGTGAAGACCATCGATCAAAAAACGGAAACCAACGAAACCGCTGTCATGGTGGATTCTCGTTGGCCCTTGCTGATTGATCCTTCGCTCGAAAGCGTGGAATTCAAGGATTATTGGAAATCCTGGAGAACGTAGTGGCCCTCACCCCGGAGCAAGCCATGCGGCTCGCCATCGAAGAGGGGAGAAAGGGATTCGGATTCGTGTCGCCGAATCCCGCCGTGGGTTGCGTGATTCTGGACAAAAATAATGAACTACTCGCCAAAGGATTTCACGCCCGTGTCGGTGGTCCCCACGCCGAAGTGAATGCATTGAACCAGGTGAAAGATCAGGAAAAGTTAAAGGGCGCTCAACTTTTCGTCACGCTTGAACCTTGCGCCCACGAAGGTCGGACACCGTCTTGCGCGAAGACTCTGGCGAAACTTCCACTAGCCTCGGTGATTTATGGTTTGCGCGATCCCAACCCCAAGGTGAACGGCTTGGGGGCGGAGATCCTTCGCTCCGCCGGTATTCGCGTCGAACCGTTTTCCGGTTTGCAAGAGGAATTAGAAGAGCTGGCCGAAGTTTTTTTATTGAACCAGCAAGAGAGACGGCCCTTCGTGGCTTTGAAGGTGGCCTCCTCAATGGACGGCAAAATCGCGTTGGCCAATGGTCAAAGCCAATGGATCACCGGTGAAACATCACGGAGTCACGTTCATTATTTGCGGGGATGTTACGATGCCGTTCTGACCGGAAGTAAAACCATCTTACTGGATGATCCCCGCCTTGACGCCCGGGACGAGGCGTTTCGGGAAAAGCGCCAACGGCTGGTGATCCTTGATCACGATGGCTCATTGGACTCGCTGAAGGGCCGTAATCTGGCGATGGTGCGCTCATCGGAAGATGTCCTCGTGATCGTGCCCGAAGGGCGTGGAGGACGGATCGATTTTGGTGAAAAGGTCGAGGTTCCGCTTTCCAATCAAAGGTTTGATTTAACGATCCTGCTTAAGACTTTGGCCGAGCGGGAAATTTGGTCGGTTTTTGTCGAGGCGGGTGGTTATACGGTGGCCCGGTTCCTCGAAGCACGGCTGGTGGATCGTCTGTTTCTCTTTTTCGGCGGCAAAATTTTAGGGGAAGGTCTGGCTTGGACGGATGGTTTGAATTTTCAATCGCTCGCCGAGGTGCCGCGATTGGATAGGATTTCAGTCCGGAAGTTCGAAAACGACCTGATGGTTTCAGGGCGTGTGAGGTTCTCCTGACCATCGTCTAAATGTCGCAAATTTAAACAAAAATCCGACTTAAATACCTGTAATCCTGTTCGTTACTGGCCGATATTTCCAGTAGATGAAACATTTCAAGCTGCGTCTTTCATTGCGATTTAAACTTCTATTGCTGCTTGTATCGTTGCCGCTCATTACGCTGAGTCTTTACCTGGTGATGGCGACGGACCTTTTTCAGCAAGACAAAATCGCGTACGTCTTTGATTCCAGCGCCACAGTTTCACGAGCATTGGCGACGCAGACGCGCATGGAGCTTCAGAATGTCTACTCGGGATTCCGCGGCGTCGCTGAACATTTCGATATTGATTCCGGGGATTTCTCGCCCACGGGCAAGAACATGTTCCAGAATAATGCCCGCATGCATGCCCTTGTTCTGATTCGTCGCCAGGCGGATGGAAGTTATCGTAAGATCGCCCAGATCGGCAAAGAAGCGGAATTCGCGACGAAGTTTTTGGACGACACCACACAGATCGATCAGCTTCGCGAGCAAACCGCCGAGCGGACCGTGGTTGTTCGCGAACTGCCCAACTCGCCCTCGGTTTTGGTCGTTGGTTTTCGCTTCGGTGAAAAAACCGAGGAAAATCATCTGATCGCGCTCGGCCTCTACCAGTCGGATGATTTGATCAACGCCTTTCAAGGCTCCGGTTCCTATTCAAGTTTCGTCGCCAGTCCCGCGGGGGACGTCGCGGTGGGCTCCATGGACGTGATCGCGACCGACCTCGAGCTTTTGCAGCCCCTTTTGCAAAACACCGCCAATGAGGGCACGTCGGAGATGGCGTTATCCGACGGCTCGATTTACCTGATCTCTTTCGCCAGCGTGGGCATGGGTGATCTCCGTGTGATCTCACGGGTCGATAAATCCAAAGCTTTGAAAGCGGTGCAGGTCCTCATCGCCAAGTCCATTTTGTTCTTTATCGCGCTGGGAGCATCCACATTGTTGATCAGTGTCTTTGCATCCAGTCAGCTCACATCCACGATTCGGGAGCTCTTCGAAGCCACACGCAAGGTCGCCCAAGGGGATTTCAATATTCAGGTCAAACCCAAGTCCACGGACGAAGTCGGTGGATTGGCTGAAAGCTTCAATTGGATGGCGGCCGAGGTTTCGCGTTTATTGAACGAGACGGCGGAAAAGGCCCGCATGGAAAGCGAACTTTCCACGGTTAAGACCGTGCAGGAAACTCTTTTTCCGCCTTCGCAATCGCAATTCGGTCCGGTTTCCATCGCCGGCCATTTTGAACCGGCCAGTGAATGTGGCGGCGATTGGTGGAGTTACTCGCGCGTGGGTAACAAGGTGTTTATCTGGATCGGCGATGCCACGGGCCACGGCGCGCCCGCCGCATTGATCACCAGTGCCGCGCGCTCGGCCTCAGCGGTGATCGAGTGTTTACCTGATATTACCCCGGGCTCGGCCCTTTCCATTTTAAACCGGGCGATTCACCAGACCTCGAAAGGTCAAATTATGATGACCTTTTTCATCGCCTGCATTGATTTGGAAAACAGGCGTTTCTCTTACGCCAGTGCGAGCCATGACCCGCCCTATCTCATGCGAAAATCGGGCGGTAAAATCACGAAAAAAGATTTACGCCCGTTGAATGACGTGAATGGACCCCGTTTGGGCGAGAAGAAGGATCATATCTACGAAGAAACCGAAGTCGAGTTTCAGTCCGGCGACATTATCTTCTTCTACACCGATGGCATCCTGGATGTGCAGGACCCCAATGGCAAGAAATGGGGCGAGCGCACTTTCCTTAAGACTTTAATGGACAAAGTGAATACGGAACCTGAATTGAATGCGAAGCTCGGCGGGATTTGCAAGGAGATTGAACAATTTCGCGGGGGCGCCCAGTTAATCGACGACGTCACCATGGTGATCTGCGAATATCAAGAAAGGGCGGCATGAGCGGAGTTCACAAGCTTTCCTATCAATCGAAGCATGTGGAGTTGAAAGAGGGAATGAGCATCCCCGGCGACCCGATGTCGATTGGTCTGTCCTCCGGGCTGGCCCCGCAGGAACTTTTGCGATTCGCCACGGAGCTGGGGTTTCAACATCTTTGCCAAAAAGACGGTTTTGGTTTCGATAAAGAACTGCAGAGCGCGGAGAATTTGATTCTGGATCCGGAATCATTTTTCATCCATCCGGTTTCAAATATCCTGACGCCCGATCTCGTCAATTCCGAGCAGGAAAAGCAGTTAACGCGTTTGGACCAGCGGTTTGATTCGTCTGACCAAAAACGGAAGCATCTCGATGACCTGACTAACTATTTGAAGTCCGTGGGAATCTCACAAACATTAATCGAAGATGCCTGCGCCGTCGCCGATGAATTCATAACCAACGCGATCTTCAACGCGCCTTTTATTGATCGGGCGACCAATACCAATCCCGGGCTGGACCGCTTGAACAACGACATTAAGCTGACCGACGGTAAATTCGGCCGCTTCATTTTAGGTCACAATGATCAGGAACTGGTGGTCGGTTGTGAAGATCCCTACGGCAGTTTGAACTTAAACCATTATCTTAACAAAATACGCGCGACGTACCTGAAGGGGGCCGCGGCGGCGATGAATTTCGGTTCCGGTGGCGCCGGTCTTGGCAGTTTTATCATCTTTAATGCCGGTTCCAGTTTGTACTTCGGCGTTAAGTCGGGACGGGTGACGCTGCTGTGTTGTACGATACCCATTCGAATGAGTTATAAGAAACGAATTCAACTTTCCAAACATTTACACGTGATTCAGCGATGAGGGAGGAGCAATGAGTCTATCAATCACTAAAAAAACCGAAGGTTCGCAAGTGGTGCTGGAACTCAAGGGCAATATCGATGAGGACGCCGCCTTCACCCCGCCGGATACCGGCTCCGCCGCCGCTGTTGTTTTGGATTTGGACGGTGTCACCGCCATTAACTCCGTGGGCATTCGCGAATGGATCAAGTGGATCAAGGCCTTGCCTGGAAATGCGCAGCTGAGTTTGCGCCGTTGTCCGAAAATCGTTGTTGATCAGATCAACATGGTGGCGGGTTTTCTGCCGGCCAATGCGCGCGTCGAAAGCTTTTATGTCCCGTATTACTCAGACGCCACGGGTAACGAAAAAATGGTTTTGTTTGAGCATGGCAAGCAGTTCAAGGATGGGGAAGTCCACGCTCCGCCCGAAGTGAAGGACGAGTCCGGTGAGCCAATGGAAATGGATGTTATCGAGGCAAAATATTTTAAATTTTTGAAGAATGGTTGATTTCGCGGTTTTTGATTATCTTTTGGATTCCGTTTTCATCGTCGATGGCGATGGCAAGGTCGTTTATTGCAACGAAATGGCGGCCACCTTTTGCCAATCGTCCGTGCGGCGAATGGCGGGCAAAGTCAAATTGATGGATGTCATCAACTTCGATGAGTCCGGACTTTTGCCGTTTGACGAGAATTCGCACGGCCGCACCTCTCCGTCGCCGCTGATTGAGACCGCCTACACTCTGGTCAAAGCCGGTCGCACGGGTAAAACACAATTGACCGTGAGGCCGATGGGCGACGGAAAGCATTGGGTTTTCTTTCTACACGATGTCAGTCTCGAGGAGACCCTGGCGGCGAAGTACAAAGCGGAATTGCAAAAGACCGAAGAATACGCCCGCAACTTGGAAAAACTGGTTGAGGAGCGTACGGTTGAATTGCGCAAAGTGAATCAAACCTTGAACGCCATTCTGGAATCTTTAGGTCAGGGTTTCTTCACGTTTTCCGCCGATGGAACCTGCGGAGCGGTTTTCACTAAAGCCTGTCGAGACATTCTCGAAAAACTGCCGAGCGGCAAATCCGCGATCGAAGTTTTGGGCATTCCAGAGGCGGAGAAAACCCAGTTTCAGAAGTGGACGGAAAGCCTGTTCAAGGAGTTCTTGCCGTTTGATGATCTGAAAGTCCTCGGCCCGAATCTCTATCCCCATTCACAAGGGCGATACATTGTTCTCGATTATTTCCCGATCCGGCGAGAGGAAGGTGAAATCTCGGATGTTGTGGTCGTCGCCACCGACAAAACCACCGAGCGCGAAGCCCAATTGGCGCTCGAATCCGAGAAGCAATACGCCGCGATGATCGTGAAATACATGAAGAACAAAAATCAGTTTCACCAGTTCCTTTTTTCGGTTCGCCAATCCTGCAAACAATTACTGGAAATGGCGGCGAAACCGCTTAATGGGGAGCAGGTCAACGAAGCCTTCCGGGTTCTACACACGCTTGAAGGTGAGGCGGGAACTTTTTCGATGGGTGAACTGCGCAACATGGCCCGCGAGAGCCAACACATATTGGAGCCTTATAAAAAAGGCGGCGAGATGCCGAGTTCGGTCCATCTTGAATTCCGCAATTCACTGATAAAACTTCGCGATTCATTCGAGAAGTTCCTCGAGGATAACAAAGAGATCATTCGCTTGCCGAATGCGGAAGCCTCAAGAACGATCGAGGCCACCGCCGATGGCGTCCGATTGTTTTTGACGGAAGTTAGCCGACTGTCCGGCGGTGACGTTGTCGCGCAAAAAGGGCGTGACCTCTTCTTCAAAGAACCGATCGAAAATCGAATCAAATATTTTGACAGTCTTTCCCAATCGGTGGCGGAGCGCCTGAATAAGAAGTTAAAACCCATGATCATCGAGGGTGGCGAAGTCCGCATTGATCCGGAACCCTATCAAAAAGTGTTTTCAGCCATGGTGCACGCGTTTCGTAATGCCGTCGACCACGGACTGGAAGCCCCCGAGGAACGCGAGTTCGCGGGCAAAGAGCCCGCCGGTCAGATCAAGGTGCGAATTGAAGAACGCAACGATGGAATACATCTGTCCATCGAAGATGACGGAAAAGGGATCGACCCCGCGGTCATTCGCGAAAAGCTCAAATCCAGATTCCCCGAAAACGATTTTTCCAAGGAATCGGACGAAGAAATTATTCAGCATGTGTGCATGCCTGGATTTTCGTCCAGGGATCAGGTGGGGGAATTTTCTGGACGAGGGGTCGGACTAGATGCGTTGAGAGAGGAAATTCTCAAAATCGGCGGGACTATTCATATAGAATCGAAAATAAATGAAGGGACTCAAATCGGGATTTTTCTGCCGGCTGTGAGTCCAAGCGGCCAGCTGAATCAGCCCTCCCGGGCAGCCAGCTAATTCCGGCCGGTTTTTTGAGGAGCGCAGGGAATGTTCGCCAAAGAAACACACGTGTTGGTTGTCGATGATTCATTGAACATCCGCCGCATCGTGGTGGATTCTCTCCAGCGATTGGGTTTTTCGAAGATCACCACCGCCGAGGATGCGGTGGAAGCCTTGGGTAAGTTGAAATTTTTCGCCAAAACCCCGCATGCCATTGGATTGGTTCTTTCTGATTTGAATATGCCGGGCCCGAGCGGCCTGGACTTTCTTCGCCAGGTTCGGGCGGAAAAAGAATTTGAACAATTACCCTTCGTTTTGGTGACCACTGAGTCGGAAAAAGGCGCGGTGATCGAGGCCGCCGGTGCGGGGGTCTCGGGTTACGTGGTGAAGCCCTTCAACCTAGAAACCCTGACCAAAAAGATCAACGACGCCTGGAAGAAGCATAATCCCGACGCCGGCTAGCTCTGGACGTTCGTCCATCCAATCGTGACGTCATTCTTCCGATAAAGAAGCGATGAGAAACGCCGCCAAGGTATTAATTGTCGATGATGATAAATCCAGCAGCCAGCTCCTCAGTGAAGTGGTAAGGCGCATGGGTTTGAAACCGGTGGTGGCGAGCAAACCCATGGACGCCTTGAATGTGGTGAAACTTCAGGCGGTGGATGCCGCGCTGGTGGATGTTCTTTTGCCGAAGATGAGCGGCGTTGATCTGGTGAAAGAATTCCGCAAAACCAAATTCGCCGACAATCCCGTGGTGCTCTTAAGCGGCGTCTTCAAAGACAAAGCGTTCTCCACCGATGCCATTCAAAAAACCGGCGCGGCCGATTTCCTGTTTAAGCCCTTCGGCGCCGAAGAGCTTATGAACGTTCTCAAAGTGGCGTTCAAGGATGCGTTGGGCTCCGAGCGCTGGACGGCCAACATGCTCCTGACGCGCAATTTTAATTCGATTCGCGAACGGGCGAAGGCCATAGAATACCTGGAGTCCGTCAAGGGTACGGATTTTCCCTATGTGCTTGCCATTCTTCTTGAGCCGCCGCTGAGCGGTCATTTGAATATCGTGAACGATCAAGGCGAACTGTTCGGCGTGACGATCAATAACGGGTACGTCGTCAATGTCGATAGCTCTGATTCCCAGGCGAATGCCATCCTGACGCTGATTTCAAACGGATTCCTCAACCAAGAGGACTTTGACGAGTTCCAGCGCGATGGAAACAGAAAGTTCACCATAGAACATTTGATTCAAGAGGGTTTGGTGAGTCCCCACGCGGTGGCGGAAGCCAAACTCATGCAATGTCTGGCGGACCTTAAAACAATTTGCCAGTCCAGCTCCATGCACCTGAATTTCAGTTTAAGTGAAACGGTCGATACATCGGCGAATTTATCGGTAAGTCGGGAACGTATCGTGGATTC
The DNA here is from genome assembly GCA_041690295.1 of Bdellovibrionales bacterium. GTDB lineage: Bacteria > Bdellovibrionota > Bdellovibrionia > Bdellovibrionales > UBA1609 > JALHOQ01. The sequence goes on along the minus strand of JAWLHR010000001.1, from coordinate 200,623 downwards.
GGTCATTGAATCTTTCGACGAGTTCTATAACGAGCACAATATGTCCCAGTTCTACACCGAAGTGAAAAATTCACCCGTTCGTTGCACGAGGGATTTCGCTGAGCTGGAAAAATACTGGAGCCGGCCGGAATTTCATTCGCTGGATTTCTTAAAGGAAGTTGTGAAAGGTAATGAGACCTTGGGCAAAGCGCTCGAGGCTCATTCTGAGCAGCGTCTAGCCATCTACCGCGCGATTCACATCCTGGCTCTGAACCGCGAAATCATCTTTGACGACGCTTCACGCGCGAAAAACATGGACGCTCTGTTGAACCGGTACATCAGCATGCATTGGGAACTGGAGAATCGTAACGCCGATGAGATTTTCCAGTATTTCGGCGCTCCTTCGATGGCGCCCGTGGGCGTGATTACCGGGATTTTCGATCAATATGTGAAGTCCAATCATCCGGATCAGCTTCCAATGGATTGCGATCCCAAAATTCGCGATTGGTGCCGCAAGTGTTTCGAACTGGTGAGCGCCGCGAAAGATACGATGATCGATGAAAAAGGCCGTGCGGAATTGATGGAAAAGAAGAAGACGCAAATTCTGGAAAACCAAAAAAGGTCTTCCGAGTTGGTGGCTTCGGGTCTGGATTATCTGCGCCGGGGTCAATTCCAGGAAGCTCTTGCCGCGATCAAAGAAGCCGAGGTGTGGCACAGCACCAACCTGGCCTTCATGATCAGAGTGTGGGCGGAGTGCAAAGCGCAAACGGGAATTCCCAAGGCGACTCTTCAGGAGACCTTACGCAAATTGGAAAAGCTGCCGGTCGACGATCGTCGTTCCGCTTATTATTACATGGCCGTCGGTCAGGTGAAGAAACAATTGGGTGATGTGGCGGGCGCCACGTCGTCCTTTGAGAAGGCCATCGACGCCGATGGATCGTTCAGTGAAGCACGGCGCGAGTTAAACGCCCTCGGTCGCCCGCAAAAGGAAGAAAAGATCGATTACTTAACTGCGGACATCACCACGGTGATCAGCCAGCTCTTCCGCAAAAAATCCGACTGAATTCCCGCTTCGTTCCGAAAGTTTTCTGATATTTTGCTGAAGGACCGCGTCCAGAACTTGCATTTCGTGGCGGGTGGGGCGGTTCTGCAAAAACAAGCGGCGTATGGTGAGATAGGCGCTGGATCGGCGGGCCGAGATATCAAATCCCATCGCTTCCAACCATCGGCGAATGGTGCCATCCGGGAAATAAAACGGGCGAACGGGGCGTGCCGGCCGGCCGGTGGTGAGTTGAACTCGATTCTCGGAGGTGATTTCGCGCCGGACGATGTACATGGCCAAAAGCGCGGCCTGGCTGAGATTCAAACTGGCGAAATCCCCGTAAACGGGAAGGTGACAGGCATGATTCACGAACGCCATGTCCTCGCTGTCCAAACCATCTGATTCCGGTCCGAGGATGAGGTAAAGGTTTTCCACATCCGATTTCGCAAGCCCTTGAATTTCGTGTTCCAAAGGAGTGACTCGACGCTTTTTCCCCGCCCGCCGGGTCAGCGCGATGCGAAGACCTTCACCTTCGGTCGCGTAAAACTCGGACCACGTTGGATAGTGAACAATTTCGGATAACCGGCCGGCGCAACCCACGGCCATTTGCCGCGCTTGTGAGTCGATTTTACATCGGGGATTCACCATGATCAGCCGGTGCCAACCCATGTTGGCCACGGCCCGCATGGTGGCGCCCACATTGGCGGAATGTTCGGTTCGAACGAGAACGAGATTTAAATTCATACTCCTGCCCGCGCCAGCCTCAAGCCGTCTTCAACCGCCATGCGAGTTTCCTCGGCGGTGAATTGGTCCGGACGCAAACGCTGCAGAATCGTGTCGCGCATCTCCGTTGCGATATTCCGTTTATAACTGATTTCCAAAAGCTCGATGCCCGGCAACCAATCCGCGGCATCCAATTCCAAATAGGACCGGCAAAGCTTCTCGAAGCCATCCGCGGACACACCGTTTTCACGGGCGTCACGAATGGACGCAAAAAGGTCGTGCCGGCTTTTTTGTTTTTCGGTGAATTTCCGCGGAGGAACCCTTTGCGCCACGAAATCTTCGGTCGAGCCGTAACGCTCTCGATCGGCGGGCCCGCCAAAGACGGATTTGATCTTGGCGCCCACGCCCATATCGTATTCACCCCAGGCCGGGTCAAATAAGAGCTGATCGCCCAAGGTCACACGGCAGTTTTTAAAGGTGAGGAGCACGAGCTGATCGTTGTAAAAATGCGGTTTGATGAACTCGCCTTCAACCACGACGCCGCTTTCAAATTCGAGTCGGGCTTTCTCTCCCGATCGCAATCCGAATCGGCTCAAATCACTCGATGTACATTTATGAAGCGGCATCGACTGACCTTTGATCGGACCGACCGGCGTTGAATAGCCGTGCGCGTGACGGGTTGTCCCGTGTCCCGCGATTTCGTCGCGGTCAAACGCCAGCTGCACCGGCCCTTCAAAACGGAGATATGTTCCCAGCGCGAAATCCGGCCCGACGTAATCTTTGAGATATCCCGAGATCTGCAATCCCGAATCCAGCTCCACCGTGTTCACGGTTTCCGCTTCGATCGCCCGTTTCAATCCGGCCTCACCACCGAGACGATAAGCCATGCGACCCTTGAGTTCATCAAGGACGTCGCTCAGATGGGAAAAATCATCGGCCACGAATAATTGGGGTTGCGGTTCCGTGATGTCATAGCCGTAATCCACGCAGTCCACGGTTAAGGGAATTTTTTTAACTCGGGAACTCAAGCATTGGCGCGATTCACCCACGGACGACAAAAGGCCCGCGCCGTAAATTTTAGGTTCGTTCAAGCGGCCGACCAAGCCGTACTCGGCGGTCCACCAATTCATTCGCGAAAGGAGCGCGGCCTCTGAAACGAAGCTGATCCGGTTATTCACATCGACCAGACGCTTTTCGGCCGCGGCGATAACTTCAGGCGTGGAGTCGGGATGTTCTTTGACATCGCTGAGAACGCGGATGGCTTCATATTGTTCCAGGTCCTGACGACTGATGATGGCATGGCGGGCGACTTCGCCGTAGCGGCGCAAATACGCGGCATAATCCGGATCCGCGAGAAACGGCGCATGGCCCGCCGCCTCGTGCACGATGTCCGGTGCCGGAGTGTAGAGCAGATGATGTATCGAGCGCATATCGCTGGCGATGGGTAAAATTCCCAGGCTTTGAAATTCCATGAACGCCGCCGGCGGAATGAATCCGCTGACCGGCACCGCGCCCCAACCCAGCCGTTCCAAATGTTCATCGATCTCGGAAATCCGCGGAATGCGATCAATCGTGATTCCGGTTTTTTCCAAACCCGCCATGTAACTTTCGTGAGCGTGCTTGGAAAGGTAATCCCTTAACTGGCGCAGGATAAAACGCCAGACGGCGTGGTCTTCAGGAGTGTACCGATCGTAATCCTGATCGACCACGTAACGAAGCAAATGAGATGGAATTCTCCCCCGAGTCGTGGCGGTCATAGGTAACGGTCCGTTTGAGTTAAATAATTAGTCACGTAATCTTCGACTCCGGCTTCCAGCGGCCACTGAGGTGGAGTGAGTCCATGGCTGAGAAACCGGTCCATTTTGGCTTCAGTGAAGTATTGGTACTGATCGCGGATACTGGCGGGAATGTCGATCCATTCGATGCGCATCTCTTTGTTCATCGCCAGAAACGTGTTCTTGGCTAAATCCAACCAAGTGCGCGCCCGGCCGAAACCCATATTGTAAATTCCCGACGGGACGGATTCTTTGCCCATTAGTTCGCGCATCCAGCGGGTCACGTCCTTAACGTAGACGAAATCGCGAAGTTGCTCGCCGTCTTTGTACTTGGGATCATGAGAGCGGAAAAGGCGAAGTGATCCGTGCTCGCGGATCTGATTATAGGCCTTGAACACCACACTGGCTTGCTCGCCTTTATGGTACTCGTTGGGCCCGTACACATTGAAGAAGCGCAATCCGTACCAACGCGGCGGCGTGACCTCTTGGGCCATCGCCCAAATATCGAATTTGATCTTCGACCAACCGTAGAGATTCAGTGGCTTGAGCAATTTGGAGTCAATGGCGTCATCAAAACCCTGCTTGCCGTCACCGTAGGTGGCGGCGCTGCTCGCGTAAATCAATGGGATCTTGTTTTTCGCGCAGAATTCGAAAATGCGTTGTGAATATTCAACATTGTTCTTTTGCAAATAGGCTTCATCGGTTTCGGTGGTGGTTGAGCAAGCGCCCATGTGGAAAACACCTTTGATTTTGGCGGCCCATTGGGGAAGACGCTCGAACAAGTCCTCGGCGAGGACGAATTCCGAGTATTTCCGCTTTCGCAAATGATCCGGCCGCTCGCTCGGCGGGACGTGATCAGAGAGCAATAAGTCCTTTTCGCCGTGCTGGTTCAGTTCCCAGGCGAGAGCGCTACCGATAAAGCCCGTGGCTCCAGTAATAACCCACATGTCTGGTAAAATATGAGATTTGGGGGGCGACAACAAGCCCAAAAGGTCAAATATCTTCGCGATATCCGTGCACAACGGACAGAAAGTTACGCATTAGATTCTTAACCGACGGGGCACCTCTTTTAGCGGGCGCTGAAGGGGATTTATGATCGGGATTCAAGGTTTGCGCGGAAATCAATTCATCGATGGCCATTTGAATCTCGGCGTCAGAAAGCCCTCGTCGTCGGTAACGCAGAATCTCATCCACGATATGAATCAAGGCGTTTCCGGTGATCCGGCATTCATTATTGATCATTTGGGCGCGTTCTTTCACCGCCGCCACCGTTTTCGCCCATGTGGCCGGCGTGGTGACACGACGGAGCAGTTGCAAATAACACTCCTGCCAAACCGCGATTTGCCGCCGGCGATAAAGGGTCAATCGTCGGTCCTTACGGGCGGCCTGTGAGGACAAGATCCAGCCGAAAAATTCGCGGGATTCCACAAGGGGGATCATCTCCGACGGCAATTCCGACAAATACTCCGGCATCATGGCCAAGGCTTTGCGCATATTGAAGATCGCCGGCCGGTGAATGCCATCGGCCACCTTGTGCAGTTTCCGGTAGGTTTTGACCCGCTCGAATTCCGTGTGAATGGCAAAAAAGCGCTCGACGTCTTTGCGATGTTTGTTCATTAAAAGCCGACGCTGCGGCTCGGGAAAACCGATTTGAAAAAGGAAATGTTCCAGCAGGCCTTGATTGAATTCCTTGTCGAATTCGCGCAGCCACGGGCTGTTGTCGAACTGGCGGAAAGGGGTTTTCACGCCGGTTTTGATGAATTCAATCATTTGCGCGAAAGTTCGCACGATTTCACGCGCTTTCAGGCGCTGCTCATTCAAATTAGTCGACCAGCGTTCGACGTCGTCATAGCGGTACTGGTCGTGGCGCAAACCGAACTGGCGAACACTGCCGTAATCGATGATACCGGCATCGGCCAGAACGTTGTCTCCGTCCCAATCCAACCAGGCGAAAATGTAATCGCGCTCCAAGCGCGCGGCGAAACGGGCGAACGAGCGGGTCACTTCTTTCATCAATTTGTCATATCGATCTTTGTCGTCGGGCTTGATCGGCCAGACTTTATTGGCCCACTGGCGATCAATCATGTAATCGACCGCGCGGCGAAGCGGATCCAGCTTACCTTGTTTCAGGTACAAGAACATGTGCGCGGGTCGGATCAGATTGGGCGCGGCGCGAACGCCGATCCCGATGCCCTTGCCCAAATCAATGATGGTGAGCACTCGCTCGGTCGGAATTTGATTGCGGTGAAAAATTTCGGCCAAAATCGCGGCGCCGAACAACTCGTCAATTTCCGCCATTCCGCAACCGTAGCCATGTTCGTTGTTTCCGGATTTCAACGGCTCTCCGGCTTCAACGACTCCGGGTGCGAGAGCGGTGACACCCGTGCCGCGGCTGGAAACGTCCCAAACTTTTCCGTTGCCGACGAAAACTCCATTCCAAACGCAACGGCCGTCACCGCTGGTGCGACCCGATTTATCGGCGTGTTGCAACTGCAGGTAGCGCGTGGCCATGTACTGGTTCGGCTTGATCGACCGGGTGGGAAAGCGCGTGCCGTGTTTGACGTCGTACTCGTTGATGATGCGGATACAGAACGTTTCAAGGATTTTGTCGCTTAACGCTTTATTCATCCGGTGCGGATGATCCTTGGGGATCAAACCCATCTCTTTGGCCAGATCAAAATTGAAGTATGAGACTTTACCGCCGGAAAGCTTGCGAACGGGATACAGGATCAGGCCTTCGGGTACACGGTCCCGCCAAGGATGGTTTCCATTCAATTGGTCAAAGGCCCCGTAATCTTCGCTCTGGCGGAGCCTTTGTGGGCTTGCCGCTTTCATCGTCACATGAATCTTCTCGGACTAATACGGTCAAGACTAGAGGGTAAAAACGCTCAAAAACGTCTCAAAATTGGACAAGTGTGAAGCCGCCAAGAGGGGAAGCGAAGTTTGTCACTTGTCCTTGATAAGCGCGCGCGGCCGCGAGTTGAATTTTGTCTTGGTAAACGAAAAATCGGATATCGAATTTCCAATTCGCGAGCACGCTTCGCGGGTCATCGGTGGGAAATTTCTGCGCCGGTTGGAATCGTTGAATCACCACGTCCTCGCTCATCAGGCGTTCGAACACTTTACGCGATACGCTTTCACCGCGATAAACTGATTTTCCGCCATGGGATTGTCGGGGCTTGAAAAACAAACTTTTCCGCTGATCCCAAATTTCATTTTCAGAGCTGAAATGGGATTTCTCATAGGTGGGAAGTAAAACTTTTTGAATCGCTTCTCGACATTCGGGCGCGTTCAACCGTCGCCAGAAGTCGTCGAAACTTAAGTTAATCAAGCGCTCTTTGTCCGCCAAAAGCCAATATTCCCTCGGGTTCGGCGTCACGCAGGCCGCCCGCGCGACATGAGCCTCGCGGAGCGCCGAAAGTTCCGGATTATTAAAGTAAAAATCCGTCGCGCGGTTATAGACGAGATCGACGATTTCGCCCTTCGGCGTGCGCAGTTTTCCGTCGTGAAAAGTGAATTCTTTGGCCTCGACCAGTTCGGCGCGCCAACCCCAAGAGGTGAAGAGGTCGCGGTACATTAGGAACTCAGGGTACATTTTTTGGTTCCGCAGATCTTCGTCGGTGATGGCGACGAAGGGAGCTTTGGAGTGCGGATGACCGAAGGCGGTCAGCTCCGAGAGAAAACTTTCGCGTAAAAGCTTGAGCGGCTGATAATCCTCGGGTTTGATTCCGAGCTTCACCATTTCCATGACACTCGCGAGCAAATATCCCGAAGCATTGGTGTTGATTTCGATCAGAAAAAGTTCGCCCGCTTCATTGGAGTGAAAATCATAAGCCATCAACACGGATTGATGGGGAATGGGAACGGATCCCACCGGATCCGGGGTCAGTTGGTCTTGATATTCACGCCGTCTAGAGACACGGTAAAAGGCTTGAATCGCTTGCTCGGCCGTCACACGAAGGTCTTTCGGCAACCGCAGTTCAAGCGGCGAGATCAGGTGGTCCCACGCGACCTCGACACCGCCCAGGCTCGGAAAGAGCGTGCGGGCGGTGCTTTCGAGTTGTTTGTAAAAATGAAGGTAAGACAATTACTTGGGTTGAACGTGTTTCTCGCCTTTTTTCCAACCGGCGCCACAGAGCTCACCGGACTTCAAGCCTTGAAGCACACGCAGGATCTCTTTGGCGTCGCGGCCGACATCCAAATTGTGAATGGCCATGTATTGAATGCGTCCTTCCGGATCGATGAGGAAAGTACCGCGGGTGGCGATGCCTTTATCCTCGAGAAGGACACCGTAATCGCGGGACACGCGCTTAGTGACGTCGCCGAGAAGAGGGTATCCCAAATCACCCAAATCATCTTTGATCCAGCGGCGGTGCGAGTGCACGCTGTCGATGCTGCAGCCGAGAACTTCGCAACCCTCGGCGCGGAAATCCTTCAGATACTCACGAAATTGCGTGATTTCCGTGGGGCACACGAAGGTGAAATCCAGCGGATAGAAAAAGAGGCAAACCCATTTGCCTTTGTAATCGGACAAATTGATGTCTTTGAAATCTCCACCGTCGACCACGGCGGGAGTCACGAACTGGGGAGCCGGTTGACCTATCATGGGCATATCTTATCTCCTTGTGTGTGATTAGAGGGGTGCCACAGATTCACGCATTCATCAAGGCACCGGTTGACACCTGAAAGCCCTTGGCCGACCTTCACAATATGAAAATTATCTCGTGGAACGTGAATGGCTTGCGCGCGATTTCCCAAAAAGGATTCTACGAATTTTGGCAGGCGCAAAACCCGGATATTTTGTGCATCCAAGAGACCAAATGTCATCCCGATCAACTGGAAGAAGAGTCTCTGACTCTCCAGGGCTGGCACGGCTATTGGTGCTCCGCCTCAAGGGCCGGGTATTCGGGGACGGCCACCTTCACCAAAACAGTTCCCATTGATGTGCAATGCGGTTTCGGAATTCGTAAATTTGACACCGAGGGTCGCGTGGTCATCACGCGCTTCAAAGATTTCGTCTTGTACAACTGTTACTTCCCTAATGGGGGATCGGGGATGGAGCGCCACGAGTTCAAGCAGGAGTTCCTGCGACGCTTCGGCCAGCACGTGATCCGATTAATGCGAAGTGGCGAGAAGGTCATCGTGGTGGGCGATTACAATGTGGCTTACATGGACATCGATGTTTACGACCCGGTCGCCCTGAGTAAAGAAAGCGGCTTTCTACCTGAGGAACGGCGTTGGATGGAAAACTTTCTGGAAAGCGGCTTCGTCGACAGCTATCGTTATTTTTATCCCGACGAGAAAGAGCGATACACCTGGTGGGCCTACTATGAAAACGCGCGTGTCACGAACAAGGGATGGCGAATCGATCATATCTGCGTTTCCAAGAACCTGGCCCCAAACCTTCGTTCCGCCAGGATTTTTGATGAACAAACGGGAAGCGATCATTCGCCTGTGATGATTGAATTGGATTTGTGATGAAGCTGTTGGCGCCGGTCCTGATTTTCGGCTGTTTGTTTATGTTCTCCGTTCAAGCTTGGGCCCAACCGGTTTGCGCCAAAGGTTACATCAGTTTGCGCAAAGGACCGGGAACCAAACATCCGCTCAGCTGGCGGGTGGCCAAATACATGCCTTTTTTACTTCTTGAGAAAAAAAACGGCTGGGGCAAATTGCAGGATTTGGATGGCGAAATCCATTGGGCGCAGCTCTCCGACTTGAACACGAAAGACCGGTGTGTGGTGGTGAAGGTGAATGTGGCGGTCTTGCGCCAGCAACCATCCAACCGCTCGTCACCTCCCGCCCATTTACGGACCGTGGATCGCTATACACCATTCAAGCGCGTGGACACGGCCGAGGAATGGATCAAAGTCGAGGACGAAGCCGGAAACATAGCTTGGATTCATGAGAATTATGTTTGGAAGCCGGTGATCGTTAATTCCTTCACCTTTTGACGGATGACTTTGTCTCGAATTGCGACTGGACCAATATCCAGTTTGGAGTTGGCGCCATCAATTAAGTACAATTGACATCAGTCCTTTGGACGAGGAGTTAAAGGGTGGGACGGAGCATCAGAAGTTGTAAGACCCTTTAAGAAATTTTCTTGCAAAAAGGACATGGTTAATGTGTAAATAGTTCAGTTCCAAATTGGCACTATCCAATTGGAGCAGGGGTAAAAACAGGGGGAATTTACCATGTCATCGACAGGATTAACGGCCGATCTGATCGAGAAGTGCAAAGCCAAATTGATCGCCGCCAAAGCCGACATACTGAATCGAGTGCGGGAATCCAGAGCGGATCTTTATAATAGTGAAGACGCCAAGGGCGGTGATGAAGGCGACCAAACGCTCCGCGCCCTGGCCGAAAGTGAATTCCTCAGCATGCATGAACGCCTGCGTAAACAATTAATGGAAATCGAGTCAGCGCTCTCGCGCATCGAAAAAGGCATGTATGGGATCTGCGAAGAAACCGAAGAACCCATCGAACCCGATCGCCTGCTTGCAATACCGTGGACGCGGCTCAGCATTGAAGGTGCTGAAATTCGCGAAAGCCTAGGTAAGAAGTACGCTCGCTAAAATACATCTCGTCTTCTCCTAAAGCCTAAAGCATCGGAGTCGTTACTAGATTTCCGGTTGCTAAAAAGGATCAGTTAGGTAAAGTTGTACGCTTCCAGCGCAAGGCTTCATGTGTCTTGCGTTCAATTTTGGAAAAGTGCAGCGAACAACAAAACAGGAGAAGACGAATGTTTCGTTCCGTTTTCATTTCTTTTCTGATCGCGACTGCGAGTTACGCCAGTGCCGCCATACCTAAACTGAAAATTAACCCATTGGGCAAAGCGGATGCTCCCGTTGAAGGCACCTTGTATCGTAACCTCTCGGCGGAACCGGACTCGTTCAATCCAATTAATAGCGGTGAGTACGCTGCACGTCTGGCCTATGAATATGTTGTTGAAGGTCTTTTGTACCATAACCCCGACACCAACCAATATGAGCCTCAATTGGCTGAGAGTTATGAAGTTTCCAAAGATGCGTTAACTTATACCTTCTATTTGAATAAAAACGCGAAATTCTCCGATGGCAAACCGGTGACTTCGGAGGATGTGAGATTCTCGATCGAATGCGTGCGTGATCCCGCGTTCCGCGCTTCGCACCGTGTTCCCTACTATGAGGACGTGGAAAGCATTGAAACTCCGGATCCGCACACCGTGCGGATTAAAATGAAAAAGAAATACTTCAAAAACCTGGATGTCTTGGCGTCCTCCGGATTCACTCCGATCCTTCCCAAGCACATCTACGGCGACCCCAAAAAGAAATTCCCGGGAGCGCCGATTTTCGGATCAGGCCCCTATAAAGTGCAGGCCTATAACCGGGGTAAAAACATAATCTTGGAGCGAGACGAGAACTGGTGGGCGAAAGATCTCCCCCACATGAAGCCCCTTGGAAAATTCAAGTTCATCAATTTCCGCTTCGTGAAAGAAGAAAACCTCGAGTTGGAAATGGTGAAGAAGGGCGACCTCGATATGATGTGGCCCATTCAAGTCGAGAGCTTTGAAAAGAAGGCCAATGGCGAGCCCTTCGGCACCAAAATCCGCAAAGTTCAAGCTGAGAACAAGCGTCCCAAAAACTGGGGCTTTATCGGCTGGAACCAAAAGAACCCGATTTTCAAAGACCGGGATACCCGTTTGGCTTTGGCCCACCTGTTGAACCGTAAAATGTTGATCGAAAAATTCATGTTCAATAAGTCGGTGGAAGGCCGTGGTCCGGTTTATTACAAAAGCCCGTTCATGCCCGCTGACGTGAAGCCCGTCGAGTTCAATCCGGGCAAAGCCAAAGCCTTGTTGAAGAAAGCCGGCTGGGAGGACGCCGACAAGAACGGAATCCTGGAGCGCACGATCGACGGTCAGAAGCGTGAGTTCAAGTTCACTTTGCTGCTCCCCAACCGTGACGTTGAGAAGTGGTTCACCATGTACAAGGAAGACCTGAAAAAGGCCGGAATCGACATGGAGATCAAACTCATCGAATGGAACACCTTCACCAAGCTTCTTGACGAGCAGAAATTCGACGCCGTCACGCTGTCCTGGGCGGGTGGAAGTCCGGAAGATGATCTCAAGCAGATTTGGCACTCTGAGAGCGCGCGCACGGGCGGTTCCAACTTCATTTCCTACAGTAACAAGGAAGTGGATAAGTTGATCGACCAGGCTCGTGAGGAGTTGAATCCGGAGAAACGTAAAGTGCTTTGGCAAAAAGCGGTTCGCTTGATCGCCAATGACGCGCCTTACGCGTTCTTGTTTAACTCCAAGTACGACCTTTACCTGCTGAACAAACGCGTGGCTTTTGACAAGCCCACCTATACCTATGATCTGAGCTATCAGTACTGGTATATGGCCAAGTAGGTTTTGATCGTTGGCTCAAAATGCTTAAATACGCCCTTCAGCGAATTACATGGATGTTGCCGACTCTGTTCGGCATCACCATTATTTGCTTCGTTGTTATCAATCTCGCGCCTGGAAGCCCGGTGGAGCAGGCTTTGTCAAAAATCCGTTTCGCCGGCGCGGCCGGGGGCAACACTTCGATGGGCGTATCGGATGAGGTGATCGAGTCCATCAAGAAGCAGTATGGTTTCGATAAACCGCTTCACATCCGCTATTTGATTTGGCTGAAGAACATCGTCACTTTGGATTTCGGCGAAAGCTATACCTATCAGCGGCCGGTCCTCGATGTGATTTTGGAAAAGCTTCCGGTTTCACTTCAGTTCGGCGTCAGCGCGCTGATCCTGATCTATTGCATAAGTATTCCACTGGGGATCGCGAAAGCCGTGCGTGACGGTCAGCAGTTTGATTTGTGGACCAGTGTCGTGCTGATGGTGATGTATTCCGTCCCGCCGCTCATCTTGGGTATTCTAATGCGCACCTATCTGGCGGGCGGCACCTTCCTTGATATTCTTCCGCTCGGCGATCTTTATTCGGACAACTATTTTGAAATGACTCCGTGGGAGAAATTCGTCGATCGGGTGAAACATTTCATCATGCCGCTCACCTGTTACGTTGTGAACGGCTTCACCGTGCTCGCGTTCTTGATGAAAAATTCGCTCCTTGAGGAAGTGAAGCTGGACTACATACGTACGGCTCGCGCCAAAGGATTGGATGAAAGAACCGTGATTTACAAGCATGCCCTGCGGAACGCGTTGATTCCCATCCTCACCGGCTTGGGCAGCTTCTTAACTCTGTTCTTCGCCGGTTCGATCATCATTGAGCAGATTTTCAATCTCGATGGCATGGGACTTCTGAGTTACAAATCCATTTTGTCCCGCGACTACAACGTGCTCATGGCGCTGATTTTCATTCAGAGCGTGTTGTCGATGGTGGGTCGGTTGATCTCCGACCTGACGTACGTGCTTGTGGATCCGAGGATTGATTTCAAATGATTGAGCGCCGGATTAAAAACGAGCTGACTCTTAAACGCTACCGCCGGTTCAAATCACTTCGCCGGGCGGTGGGATCCGTTTGGGTTTTGGCCTTTTTACTGGCGATAAGTCTGACCGCGGAGATTTGGGCCAACAATAAACCCCTCGTGATGAAATATGAGGGTTCGATTTATTTTCCGGTTCTTAAAAATTACTACCCGACGACATTCGGTCAGGAAGGTATTATCACCAACTATCGCGCATTGGATTTGGAAAAAGAGGGGAACTGGGCCCTTTGGCCGCTGATTCGCTGGAATCCCTATGAATCCAATGAAAAGCTGGAAACTTACCCGGGCAAGCCGAGCGCGGAGAATTGGTTCGGCACCGATGACCGCGGTCGGGATGTGCTGGCGCGATTGATTTACGGTTTTCGTTACTCAATGGGTTTCGCCGTGGCGGTTTGGATGCTGGCTTTCGCCCTGGGTACCGCGCTTGGCGCGATCATGGGCTATTGGGGCGGTCGCGTTGACTTATTCGGCCAACGGTTGGTGGAAGTTTTTGACTCGCTTCCTTATTTGTTGATGCTACTCACCCTCATCGCGTTTGTGGGAGCCAGTCTTTGGCTTTTGATCGCCTTTTCGGTTTTCCTGGGTTGGATGCGGATTTCCACTTATATGCGCGCGGAATTTTTAAAGCTGCGCAAGCGGGAGTTCGTGGAAGCGGCGAAAGCCCAGGGTGTTGGCGTGTTTCGAATTTTGTTCCGCCACATTCTTCCCAACGGTCTTGGTCCGCTGATCACATTCTCGCCGGCCGAGATCGCCACCAACATTATCACTTTGGCCATTCTCGATTATTTGGGCATGGGACTTCCGCCGCCCACTCCGAGCTGGGGTGAATTGCTCCAACAGGCGCAAAACTATTTCACCTTGGCCTGGTGGCTGGCGTTTTTCCCATCCATGGCCATGATCATCACTCTGACTTCACTCACTTTCATCGGTGAAGGTATTCGCGAAGCCTACGATCCGCGCAAGTCCGCGGCGGCGTGAGTGCCGTAATCTCAGCGCGTGGTTTGTCACTGTGTATAAAATCATTACACCCAAAATTAGATATACCCGGTCCGCACTTAAGATGGTCGCTTTGGCACGATTGCAATTTAGTGGATCCAAAGGTTTGGAGATTTTGTGCTGGCGGAGCCTGGGAAGGTTAGAATGAAATTGATTAAACTGTTCACTTTACTATCGGTTCTATCGGCGACCGTGGACGCCGGTGCGGAACGCATTTCACCCGGTGGGGACCACGAATCTGCGGTGATATCGAAGATTCAGAGTGCCGATGAAAGTCCTTGGCAGCGGGAAGCCTCGCTTCCCATCACCTATGCTTCAGAAGACTATGCGGAATTAAAAGGGGGCTCATGCATCATAAATATCAGGCGCCAAGCTGATAACTCCGTGTATATTGAGCTCATTGCGGAATCGCTGAAGTTTGAGCGCCTCATTTCCAGGGGACAAGCCATACCAGCCGACAAATACCCTCTGCAAGTGAGCGAATTTCGCTTCGAAGGCGCTGACCTTGAAGAAATCGATATCAATATTTCCTATGACGGCTCACTTCTCAAGATTATCGACATCGATCGACATGAATCGCCGGCGATGATCACAGTGTATGAACTCCTGATCGACTCCAATTTGAGTTCGCCCCGGGTAATGCGCGTGCGGGATTTCAGAGGTGATGACCTTTCGACTGCGAAGCCGAACGGCAGGCAGATTGTCTGTGACGATCGCCTAAGCTAGTTCGATTTCCGGCGTAAAGTCATCTCGCCCAACAAGCTTTGGTGGTGGCTTTCCGGAAGGCCGACGCGGACTTTGTCGACCTCTTGTGACAATATCAAGCTCCCGAACAGGCGATCCCAGATCGCCAAGGAAACGCCTAGATTCCGGTCGAAGTGGTCCGGGTTGGATGAATGGTGAATTTGATGTTGTTTGGGGCTGATAAAAATCTTTTCGAAGAACGGGCCGAACGAAATCGGGACATGGCTGTGACGAAGGTTCGCGCCGAGAAGATTAAATAAAAAACCGAAAATATTCACACCAAACAAAGTCACAACGCTGAAGCGCGCCTCGAAGAGAAAAAGGAATAATCCGGTCATCACACCGAGGCTCAAAGAGTTGCGCAAGGTCGCGATGGCCGATTCCAACGGGTGATTGCGATATAAAGTGACGGGCGTCAGGACGCGTGCCGAGTGATGAACGGAATGGATACGCCATAAAAAAGGAATCCGGTGCATGATGAAGTGCTGAAAGAAGCGCAAGAAGTCATCCCATACAAAAGCGACGACGGTGAACGCGAAAAGGTGAGTGGTGGAGGCTTTGAGTCCCATGAACTCGCCGCCGTTCAAGAAAACCAAGCCGTGCCCTACCATTCGCGCGATCTCGAAGCTGAAATCCAAGAATGGGATCAAAAGAAGAACTTTGAGAATTCCGTTCAAAATATAAATTTGATAGTCGAGCTTGGTGCTTCGGTTCCACCAGTATTTTCGCCTGAAGACCAGGCGGATGAACTCCGGCCACATTGATTTGCGTGATGTCCAGAAAAGCCAAAGCGCGACCAGAAGGAGGCTCACGACGATGTTGAGATGGAAAAGCCGCGATCCCGGATCGTCGACCGGCACCAAAAACCGATCCCACCAAACGTTTAAACGATCCCACAGCATAAGCTAGTACCTGTAAATCCAACCGACATGGAAGCTTTGCGGCTTGCCGGGGCGAAGGCCGAATGGTCGGGCCGAAACGGCGTATCGGCGATCTAAAATATTGTCGATTCGAGCGGTCATCCGGTTGTGTTTGGAAATCTGGTAAGAGGCGGCCCAATCCACCACACCATAGGCGCCGATTTCACGGCGTAAATGGTCCGCCGATTGATCGTACACTTTTCCCTGATATGTGATCGAAAAATCCTGTTTGAATTTTCCGTATTCGGTACCGATGGAAACCGAGTATTGTGTGCGCGGCACATACGGCAGCGGATCTCCCGAACGGATGGTGGAGGCTCCAAGGAGCGGGGCGCTGCTTCCCCACTCCTTTGAACTCGTGGTGAATTCACTGGCCCATTCCGCCCAAAGCAAAGTGGCGTTGGCTTGAACGGGAACATGGACTTTTTGAATTTGAAATCCTTTGGCCACGCCTGTTTCCAAACCCCAAACTCGCGCCTTGCCGCCATTGAATTGTTCGTCGGTCGCGGATTGGCAGCCGCTTGAGGCTGAACAGGTTCCCGTGAGCCTTTGATAATCATTGTAAAACGCCAGTAGGCCGGCTTCTTGCGAGCGAAGGGGATCCCGATATTTGAATTCCATTTCATAGTTGGTGGCGTTTTCCCGCTTTTCCGTCCCGTCGGAGCTGATTCCGGCCGCGGTCACGGCTTTGTTGACGCTCGCCCGAACGGAATAGTTTTCCGCCCAAGCCTTGGTTACCGCGAAGCCGGGCACAAGGAAACTGTCATTGCGATCGTGTGAGGCGCCTGTCAGCTTATTCTTGAATTTGAAGTTGATGTCTTCATAGCGCAGAACGGGAGTTAAGGTGATGCTTCCAATCCGCCAGTTGTCACTTGCCGTCAGTGTCAGCGCCGTGGCGGAGTCCCGGTTTTGATCTTTGGTCTGGCGGGGGTCGGCCGTTCTCACCAGACGTCGCGAAATCATCTGGTAACTGTCCGAGGTGTGGTCACGAGTAATTTGGTCCTGGTGAATTCTCACGCCGAACTCAAAGGCGTGCTTTTGCCCGCCGGCTTCGATTTGCGAAAGCAGCCGGGTTTGCAGGCCATGGCTGAAGTAAGTGCGATGATTGTTCAAGACAATGAGGTCGCCGTTCGGCCCCAGGGTCGCCGAGTCCGCATCGCCACGAAGAACATTCAAATAGTCCGCGTTGGTTCCGGTCGGGTCGTTCAAAATGTCGTGCAAGTTCACATTGGTGTTGCGGAAACCATTCAGACGGTACCAGGTGCGCTCATAATCATTGCGATAAATCGTGGCTTCCAAGAAAGTTTGGCCGCTCAGCTGTAAGGTGTTGCGCAGCTGAAACCGGCTGTGGTGCCATTCCATTTTGTCCAGCGCCGATGCGGAATATCGCCGATAGGGTGATTGATCAAAATCTTCCGCCGAAAGTCCCAAATAAGTTTCATGGGAATTCTCGTCGGCGTAGTCGGTGATGAGTTCCGAACGAAGCCGCTCCGAAATTTTGAATTCAAATCGTCCCAGTACATGATTCTGCGTGAATCCGGTTTTTCCCCCACCGTCCAGTTTCTTGAATCCTTCGGTTTGCAGCCGTGATCCTTCCACCAGGTAGCCGTGCGAGCCGAACGGGCCACCGGTGCCGAGTTTGAGGCGACGGAGGTCATAGGCTCCGTAGCCACCATCGATGAAATAAGTATTGGAAAAGGGAATGGAAGGACTCAGGTAATGGATCGCTCCACCCACGGAATTTGGACCATAGGGAACCGCCGCGAAGCCCTTATAAACTTCCAGCGATTCGGTGTGCACCATGCTCGGGGTGTAGTAGGCGGCGGGCGCGGAATAAGGCGCCGGGCCGATCAAGATCCCGTCTTGCATCATAACGATTTTCTTTGAGCGATCCGGATAGGTCCCGCGCAAGCCGATGTTCGGCCGCAGTCCCTGGCCGTCTTCCTCGCGCATGTAGACGCCGCTCGTGTTCTTCAACGCTCGATTGACGTCCGTGTACTGGTACTGTTCGATTTTCCGGCGACTCACTTTGGCGGGTTCCATGGGGCGGTTCAATTCATCAGTCGAACCGCCGAAGATTTCAATCGTCGGTAAAATCGTGTCGGCCGATTCTTGGGCTTGGGCCGCGGGCAAAAACAAAAAAATCAAACCAATGAATTTAATCATTATCGCCTTGGTAACTGGGTGGCGCGGTCAATGAGAGTGCCGCGAGAAAATCAATTTTCATCACTTGGGAAAGTCGCTTCAGATCCGCGTGTAAAGCGCAGACGGGCACCAGTCGATTTTCAGAGGTCGATGCCCGGCAAGCCGCCACATCCATATCTTTAATTTGGTTCTCAAGGGTTCCCAGCGATCGAAGTTCATTCACCGCGTTCAAGACTTGATTCAGTGCTTGCTCGATGGCTTGGCTGACCGAGGCCTTGTTCTGGGAAATCAATAAGTCGTCCAAACCGAAATCCGCGCCCATGAACACAGCGGCGAACCCGCGCATCCGCGCTTGCATCGCTTCGATGGAAACTCCGGACCAGCGGTGTTCAATGTCGGTAACGCATTTGCCCGAGTCATCGGTGCAATCGGGATGCAAGCCGATGGGGCGGCCCAATCGACGGTCCTTCACCTCTTCGAAGGCAAAGAGCGCATCCGATAAGGCGTTGATGGCTTTATGTAGGTCCGGATAACGAGTCCGGTTAATCAGGGTATTTGAAAAATTAGCGCCTTCGGGATCCCATGCCTGTTCCAGTTCGCGGGCGTAATGAACGGCATCCTTCACGATTTCCGAGGCATAGTGAATCCGGTCGGCGCGTTTTTGCCGAGCGTCCTTTCGCGCCCACTCGTGGGCCGGCTTGTATCTTGGGTTTAAAGGGTTGCATTGGGTGCCGAGGGTCGGCTCGAAAATTAAATATTCGAGCGCGGCGAGGCCTTTCGCGGTGAAAAGGATCCGTTCGTTCATCACACCGGTTCGTGCGAGGCTTTCCACCTCCATATCAATTCCGCAGGGATTAAAACTGGGCCAACCATAAAGATTGTCCGCGATTTGACGTCGGTTATCGGTCATCGGACCCACGGCGGCCGCGGCCAAAAAATGATAGCTCATCATCGCCGAGCGCCAGGCCGACTCAACGGCCGATGTGTCGGCGTGACGTTCGTTCGCCAGACGTTCCCGCAGTGATTGCAGCTCCAAACCCAGCACTTCCAGTTGTAAGCGCAGCTTGGCGGTGGCGGGCGCGATCACCTTTACGCCGATATTCGCCAACATTTTAGCCTCAGTGAAAGGTGGAGACGTGAAATCGAAGCCGGGCGGAAAGGGATTTTGACCCGCGGGTTTGTTTTTGTCATCGCCGCCCAGAGACCGGGCGTTTTTACTTTTATTGAAAAAATCATCACAGGCGCTCAAGGTTAGGGTGAACGCGATCGGAATCAGTAAGATTTTTCGCATGGCAAACCTCAAATCAAAGTTTGTACTCAATCGGAACGATAAAACTCCAGGTCAATCGGGCGGATCGGGTGGGAATCGGGATCAAGCCGTTAATATCGCGGATGAACTTTCCGGCGGCGTCGTTGAGGATTTCGTAAGGAGATTTCTCGATGATTTCATAGGAAAGAATTCGCCCTTGGCGATCGATCTCAAAGCGGATTTTCACTCGCCCCTGTTGGCGAAGCCGGCGGGCCGCCTCAGGATAGCTTTTGCGAGCGTTGAGCAGTCGCGCCACTTCCAGAACGAACGGATCATCGGCGCTTAAGGTTTCGGCGCCGCCACGCTCAACCGCGTTGGTGGGCATGGACTGGTTATCTGTTTTAATCGCCGGCTTAGAAATTAAAGGCGCGGCCTTCGCCGTCTTAGGTGCCGTGCTGTTTTTTGTGATTGGCGAAGGTGTGGATGTGATCGTCGACTCAATTCCAGAAGTTTTCGCCACAGGCGAGGGCATGAGGGTGATTTCAACGAAAGAACGCGTCTCGCGAGGCGCGCTTGACACCATCGCCAAGAGCACGATCAGGCCCAGATGAACCGAGCCTGACGCGATTAATGAAACATAGGTTGGGCGAAGCGAAATATTCAATTGCGCTCCTTAATTGTAACCGGCATCTTTCATCATCTTGCGCGCGCTTTCAACGTGAGGACCGAGGCGCGACCAGTTTTCCGAACTCAAGATGAATGTCCCCCAGTCCTTGATCAACGTGTTGGGCAGCAGATTTTCAACAGCAGGATAGTCGAAGTGCGCGGCTGAGATCTCAAGTTGTGCGTCATCTTCGAGAAGCAGGTCAATAAATTCCTGAGCGAGAGTCGCTTGCTGGCTGTCGTTCACGATCGCCACACCGGTTCCGTTGGCATGGACGCCCGAGCCCGATTGATCGAGGAAGGCCATCTTAACCGGGAAATTGGGGTTTTTAGCCACCAATTGGGCCAGATAATAGTGATTCACGATAGCGACGTCACAGGTGCCGTTGGCCACGGCTTCCAGGGCGGCTGTGTCATTGGGGAACGGAGGCGCGGCCAAATTGGCGACCCAGCCTTCCACGATGGCTCTTGCCCGTTCTTCGCCGTAACGGGAGATGAGTTCGCTGACCAAGGCTTCATTGTACGCCGCTTTGCTGGTGCGCAGGCAAAGACGGCCCAGCCACTTGGCGCTAGCCAAGTCCTCATAGGTTGTGAGTTCATTGGCGGAGACCCGGGAGGGATCGTAAGCCGCGGAACGCACGCGGAACGAAATCGCCACCCAATTGTTGTTCGGATCGCGCATGCTCGAGTGCACTTTTTGAACTGAAGGAGTGCTGGTCATGGGTTGCAGCAACCCTTTCTCGGTGAGTTCATTGAGGTAAACCAAATCCTTGGTGATGATCAGATCGGCGGTTGATTTTTCCTCTAAACTTTTCAGCAGGTCCTTATAGCTGCCTTCGACAAAGGTCACTTTCTGACCGGTTTTTTGGGTGAAAGCTTCAACGACATTGGTGAAACGATTTTGGGGTCGATCGGTGAACACGGTTAGGTCGGCCCAAACCGCATTGGCGAAAAAAAGACTGACGAGCAAGATACCCTTTTTCATAATTATCCTCCGTGCGGCCTAATATGCTCGCCTGGTCGCCTGGAGTCTAGAATTGAGAATGGATTTCAATTAAGTGAAAATCAGTCCGCAAACTAATTGAAAGCGTAATGAGATCAGTTTCGGCCGCAGCGAATACCGTGTTCTTTCAACAGGCGGCGCACGGCTTTTTTACAGCCGAAGGCCGGTTGCACATGGATATGGTTGCGATGGGAATTGGCGCTGCAGCCCCACTCCATATAATCGAGAAATCCACCGATGCCCCAATCTTTGTAGCAATAAAGGGTGGACCAACTTCCACGCAAACAATTGGCGACCTGGTCCATGCAAGCTTCGCTGCTGAAGATATCCACCGCTTTATCAACAAGGTGACAGGAATGGATACTGCGGCCGGCGCGACAAACTTCGCGGCGGCTCACGCCCCGGCTCACTTGAAAGTGAAATTTGCAATTTCGGTCGGCCGCCTCAACGCAGGCTTTGACCGCGGAGTAAACGGATTCGCTTTTGACTCGTTCCAACCCAGCCATAACGATCGAAGGCGACATCATCACCAGAGCCAACATCAATTTTTTCATTGCCTCACCCCATATCGCACTTACGGGTTGGTTCTCAATAAATGGCTCGCATCGTTACTCGTCGCGTTCGTCGATCGGATTCTAAATTTTCGAGTTGGCGGTCGGCCGGGGCGTAAATGCTCCAAATCCAATGCCGGTATTGAAATTTCATCGTGATTGCGCACCAGGTACCAAAAGCGGCCAGGATAATTACGGACCTCGAGCCCGCGACAGTAATATTTGATGAACCCGGGGATGGACATGACTCGTTTATCCGGACCGATAACCCTATTTAGGTTATTCATGTGGACGAAAACCGCGCCACCGGGTTTCAAAGCTTCGGCATAAACCCGAAGCACGCGATCAATTCTGGGCGAATAGCTGAGAGGGCCAAAAACATCCGTGATAAGGCTGACGCTGCCCGGGTTGGCGATTTCATGTGTGGGGATGTCCTCGATGTAACGCCCCTCCATGTAGCGAAAGGAGGGACGGTCCAACTCAAGCATATGATCCAGGCGATCGGACGCTCTTTGAAAAGCGGTTCGATAACTTCGCCGCAGGACCTGATCCGAAGCTCTTCGCGGGCGGGTGGCGGTGATGGCGATCAAGCGACTGCCCATGGTTTCAATGCTTGATCGGTGGAGTTCATAGAAATCAATTTGCGCCTGCGCGAGCCCGGCGCCCGCGTCGACCCACGTGCCCCCGATTTGGATATCGATCAAGTAGGCGCCGAAAACATCGGGCAGTAAGGTCTTCAATTCCTTCAATGGACGAGTCACGGTAAAGTCGTTGTCGTTGATGATTCGGGCATTGGCTTTGAGACTGATTTGTACCGGAAAACTAAGATAGCTCTCACACACACCGGCCCGAGAGTGCGCCCACGAGGCGCTCCCGAAGAAGATCGCGAAGGGAATCCAAAGTGTTTTTAGCATGCGGCCAAGTCCCTGAACCCGGACTTGGAGTGCAGTTTCGCTGCCAAGCAAGCGCCCTCTTAATTGAGGGCCTGCCCGGTTTAAATGAGACTTGGCCGATCCGCGGCACGCGGATCAGGCCGAATATTGTCAGTGGCGGAGAACGTAAGCGAAGATCAGCGGCGCCACGATGGACGCATCCGATTCAATGATGAACTTCTTGGAATCGAGATCCAGTTTTCCCCAGGTGATCTTCTCGTTGGGAACCGCGCCCGAATAGCTACCGTAGGACGTGGTCGAGTCGCTGATTTGGCAGAAGTACGCCCATTTCGGCGTTGGTCGCGCCAAATCCTGTTCAAGGAGAGGCACGACACAAATCGGGAAGTCACCGGCGATGCCGCCGGCGATTTGGAAAAATCCAATACCCTGCTTATTAATGGATTTCGTGTACCAATCCGCCAGAGCCGCCATGTAATGGATTCCAGTTTTCATGCAAGCCGCATTGACTCTGTTTTGCATCAGCCGGCCGGCGAAAATGTTGCCCAAGGTGGAATCTTCCCAGCCCGGAACGAAAATCGGCAGATTCTTTTCATAAGCGGCCAGAAGCCAAGAGTTCTTGGGATCGATCTGATAATGCTTTTCCAAAGAGCCGTCCGCGAAGATCTGGTAAAGGTACTCATGCGGAAAATAGGATTCGCCGGCTTTGGAGGCTTTGTCCCATTTTTCCAACACGTATTTCTCAATCCGGCGAATGGCCTGCTCTTCGGGAATGCAGGTGTCTGTCACCCGGTTCAGGTGGCGCTCAAGAAGGGCCATTTCATCTTTGGCGGTTAATTCGCGCCAGTTCGGCACGCGCACATAGTCTTCATGAGCCACAAGGTTGAAAACGTCTTCTTCAAGATTCGCTCCGGTGCAGGTGATAGCATGAATTTTATCCTGCCGGATCATTTCGGCGAGCGAAATTCCGAGCTCGGCCGTGCTCATGGCTCCGGCCAAGGTGACCATCATTTTTCCGCCGTTTTCCACATGGAAACGATAGGCTTCGGCCGCATCCTTCAGGCTCGCGGCATTGAAGTGCAAGAAATGCTTACTGATGAACTGGCTGATCGGCCCCACTGATTCCGTTCGTTGCATTTGTGCCATTCGACAACTCCTTTCGTTGCGGCATGAAAGGCATGGCGGATTCTTCCGTCAAATACGTGTAGCTCGAGAGCCCGCGTTCGTAATGCTCCAGCAAAAGCCGGGCCTCCGAACGTGAAATCGTGCCTTTCAAAATGCTGGTTTCCGTGGCCTTGCGGATGCGTTCGAGTAGATCCGAGCGGTTGTATTCAACATATTGCAAGACTTCCTTAACCTCATCCCCTTCGACCACATGATCAATGTGATAGCCGCCATCTTCGGTAATAGAAATATGCACGGCATCGGTGTCACCGAAAAGGTTGTGCAAATCACCCAAAATCTCTTGATAAGCGCCGGTCAGGAACGCCCCAATGTAGTAGGGGTTTCCGGGCTCTAGGGCATGAACTTCGAGGTACTTCTGGGCGCCGCCGCTTTCGATATCGATGAAATTGTCGATATGTCCGTCGGAATCACAAGTCAGGTCCACCAGAACGGCGCGCCGGTCCGGCCGCTCATTTAAACGGTGAATCGGAATGATCGGGAAGAGCTGATCCAGGGCCCAAGCGTCCGGCAAGGACTGGAACACCGAGAAGTTACAGAAGTAGGTGTCCGAAAGCTCCTGCTCAAGGGCGTAGCGGATATCTTCCAGTTCATCACTGTTTTCACGCGCGATGCTGACGATCTTCGTGGCGATGGCGCGGAAAAGGTCTTCCGCCTTGGCCCGCTGTTCGAGGCTCAATACTCCATAGGTAAAGAGTTGAAGCGTATCGCGCTTCTTTTCCACCAAATCGTTGTAATACTCGTTCACGTTGTCCTTGTTCACGGACCGATAAATTTCATAGAGGTCCTGAACCAGCCGGGATTCTTTTTCCGGATTGGTCAACGAGTAGCCGTTCATGGTGATTTCGTTATGTCCAAGGACGTCGAATATGAGAGCGGTGGAGTGGGCCACCAGCGCGCGTCCCGACTCGGAGATGATGTCCGGGTGGGGAATTTTCTTTTCGTCACAGATGGATTGAAGAATCGCCACGATATCGTTGGCGTATTCCTGTTCACTGTAGTTTGTCGAGCTGTCGGAGCGGCCTGATCCGTCGTAGTCCACGCCCAAACCGCCGCCGACGTCGATGAATTGCAAATTGGTGGCGCCCATGGCGTAAACTTCGGCGTAAAAACGCGCCCCTTCCTTGATCGCGGCCTTGATGGCCTGAATCGAGGGAATTTGCGAGCCGATATGGAAGTGAATCAGCTGGAGACAATTGAGCATGTTTTCGGCGCGCAGGATTTCCACGCCACGCACGATCTCCGACGGAGTCAGACCGAATTTCGACTTCGCTCCGGAAGTTTCGGCCCAACGGCCGCTGCTCGGCGTGTTCAATTTGACCCGGAATCCGATCCGCGGCTCGATGTTCAGGCGTTTTGAGGCGCTGATGATCATCGGCAATTCAGTGAACCGGTCCACCACGATAATGGTGTTGCGGCCCAGTTTCTGCGAGATCAGAGCCATTTCGATGTATTCCAGATCCTTAAACCCGTTACAGACGATCAACGCGTTCGGCGAGTCCATCTGCGCGAGCGAAATGAGCAACTCCGGCTTGCTGCCGGCTTCAAGGCCGAAATTGTACTGCTTGCCGAAATCCAAAATCTCTTCGACCAGATGTTTTTGCTGATTGACCTTGATGGGATAGACGCCTTTGTAGACTCCGTTGTATTTGGCCTCTTCAATGGCGCGCGCGAAACAGCCGGCCAACAATTCGATGCGCGATTTGATGATGTCGGGAAAACGCAAGAGGATGGGTAAACGGATGCCTCGTTCCTGCAAGTCTTGCACGAGCGAATAAAGATCAAGGCCCGGAACCTTATCATTGGGTCTGACTTCAACGTTGCCCTGATCATTGATGCGAAAAAAGTTGGCCCCCCAATAATTGATCCCGTAGAGTTCCGCCGATTTTCGCGTGTTCCAATCGCTCATACGCTTTCCTCACTTAACAATAATGTTAAGAATCTTACCGGGCTTATAGATCACCTTTGCAACTGTTTTTCCATCCAAAGCGTTCTTCACAGCGTTAATTTTTTTGGCGGCATTGAGGGCCACCTCTTCCGAGGCTTCTTTGGGGATCGTGATGTCACCGCGAGTCTTGCCGTTGACCTGTACGCCGATCGTGACTTCGTCTTCCGTGATCAGCGCCGGATCGTATTTCGGCCAGGGCGCGAGCGACACGAACCCTTTTTCTCCCAGGCGTTCCCACAGTTCTTCAGCGATATGTGGGCCGAAGGGCGCGAGAATCTGGCAAAGCGGCCGGAGAATCGCTTTGGACCGGTTTCCGGTTTCGTAAATCGCGTTCACCAATTCCATCATGGCCGCGATGGCCGTATTGAAATTCATGCTCTCAATGTGTTCGCCGACTTTTTTGATGGTTTTATGGAGCTGTCGGTTCAATTCTTCAGGAACCGCGCCGTCATCGAATTTCTGGGTGGAGCCGTCGTCGGCCACCACCAAACGCCAAACCCGCTCCAGAAAGCGACGCACACCGGTGATGCCGGCTGGATTCCAGGGCTTGTCTTTGTCAAAGGGGCCGAGAAAGCAGATGTACATGCGAAGCGCATCACTGCCGTAATTTTCCCGCACGTCGTCAGGATTGACGACGTTCCCGCGTGATTTGGACATGCGTTGGCCGTCCGGCCCCATGATGGTGCCTTGGTGGGCCAGTTTCATGAAAGGCTCGTCATGGCTCACCAATCCCGCATCGTACAAAACTTTTTGCCAGAACCGCGCATAGAGCAAATGCCCCACCGTGTGTTCGGGTCCGCCGACGTAGAGATCAACCGGCATCCAATACTTTTGCAGCTCGAAGTCGAAGGGTTTTTTGTCGTTTCGCGGGTCCACGTAGCGCAGGAAATACCAGGACGACCCCGCCGAACCCGGCATGGTGTCGGTCACGCGCTCACCGCGTTCGCCGGTTTTCGGATCGACGTACTCGACGAATTCCTTCACCCGGGCGAGCGGCGGCTCACCTTTTTCACTCGGCTGATAATCGGCCACCGGCGGCAGCAGGACGGGGAGTTCATCTTCGGAAACGCCCTTAAGGCCGGATTTTTCCATCCGCACCAGGGGAAAGGGCTCACCCCAGTATCTTTGGCGCGAAAACAACCAATCGCGCAGTTTGTACTGAACTTTGCGCCGCCCGAGTTCGCGCCGTTCGAGTTCCTCGATCATCTTGGCGATGGCTTCGGCCTTATTCAGCCCGTTAAGAAATTCCGAGTTCACCAACTTGCCGTCGCCTTCATAGGGCAGATCTTCTTGGCTCTCGATGACCCGGAGAACCGGCAGATTGAACGCCTTGGCGAAGGCGAAATCCCGTTCGTCATGACCGGGAACCGCCATGATGGCGCCGGATCCGTAATCCATGAGAACGTAATCGGCCACCCAAATCGGAATTCGGGCCTTGGCGTCGTTGGCCGGCAGCATCGGGTTGAGAGCGTAGGCGCCCGTGAAAACGCCGGTTTTTTCAGTGGCGGCTTTGCGATCCACTTCGCTCTTACGCGAGGAGCGTTCCACATACTCCGTGACCGCTTTCTTCTGTTCGGGGACGGTGATCTGACTGACCAGCGGGTGTTCAGGCGCAAGGACCATGAATGTCGCGCCAAAGATCGTGTCCGGACGGGTGGTGAAGACCTCGAGTTTTTCGTTACGGTTTTCAATGGGAAAGCGGATCTCCGCGCCTTCGCTTTTGCCGATCCAATTCCGCTGCCCCTCTTTGGTGCGTTCCGGCCAGTCCAAACGATCCAAACCTTCAAGTAAGCGTTCGGCGTAGGCGGTGATCTTGATCATCCACTGTTTCATGGGCACGCGGTACACGGGGTGGCCGCCCCGTTCGCTTTTTCCGTCGATCACTTCGTCATTGGCCAGAACCGTCCGCAAGGCGGGGCACCAATTCACCGGCGCTTCTTTTTCATAAACCAAGCCGCGCTCGAAGAGTTTCAAAAACAGATACTGGGTCCATTTGTAGTATTCGGGTTCACAGGTGGAGATCTCGCGGCTCCAGTCGAAACTGTAGCCGAACGATTTCAACTGGCGGCGAAAATTGGTGATCGCCTTGTTCGTCGTTTCCGCCGGATGAATGCCGGTTTGAATGGCGTACTGCTCGGCGGGCAATCCGAACGCATCGTAGCCCATCGGGTGAAGGACGTTGAATCCTTGGGCGCGCTTATAGCGGGCCACGATATCCGTTGGCGTGTACGAGGCGACATGCCCGATGTGAAGACCCGCGCCCGACGGGTAAGGGAACATGTCCAAGACGTAGTATTTCGGTTTGCTGGTATCGTCGGATGCTTTAAAGCATTCGGACTTTTCCCAAGCGAGTTGCCACTTCTGATCGATTTCAAGATGAGGGTATGACATTGGCTCGGGAATATAGGACGCGATGCTAGGAGTCAACAAATTGACTTAAAATTCGGGAACCACGAGGATCGGCCCGAGTGACTTCAAAAAAGCTCATTTTCCTTCTCATCGTTGGAATCATTTTTGGCTTTCTTCTGAGCCATAGGAAAGGATCGGAAATCATGTTCAAACCGGCAATGAAACGCCCGCATGTTCTTGAGATTCATGGCGACAAACGGATCGACAACTACTTTTGGATGCGCGAGCGGGATTCAGAACCGGTTTTAGAGTATCTTCGCCAGGAAAATGAGCGCGTGGCGCAGGCTTTGGCGCCCGTGCGTGACCTTGAGCAAAAGCTGTACTGGGAAATGCGCTCGCGAATCAAAGAAGATGACGATTCGGTTCCGGTCAAAGACGGCCCTTATTACTACTACTACCGCTTCGCTAAGGGTCAGGAGTATCCCATTCATGTTCGTAAGGCCGGATCGCTTGATGCCAAAGAGCAGGTGATCCTTGACGAAAACGTGGAAGCCAAAGGGCACGCTTATTTCCAGGTCGGCGAGGCGGCGCCCTCGCCCGATCACCGGCTTTTGGCTTACGCCGTGGACACGGTGGGGCGGCGGATCTACGACATACACATCAAAGACATGGATAGTGACCGGAAATTAGCCGACCGCATTCAGGCCGTGACGCCGAACTTTGTGTGGGCGGCGGATAACAAGACTTTGTTTTTCGTTAAGCAGGACCCGGAAACGCTGCGTGCTTACCAGGTCTATCGATATGAGCTGGGGACCGGTGAGGTTCCCCAATTGGTTTACGAGGAAGCGGACACCACCTTCAATGTCGCGGTGACGGCCTCGCGGGACCATAAACATCTTTTTATCGCCAGCACCAAGCGGGATTCGGCGGAATGGCGGATTTTGGAAGCCAATAACCCCAAGGGGCAATGGCGGATTTTTCTTCCCCGCGAAATGGGCCACGAATACTCGCTCGAAAGCGGCGGCGACCGCCTTTACATTTTGACCAACTGGCAAGCCAAGAACTTCCGGATTATGGAGGCGCCCTTTAATGCGCGCGGTAAGAACGAGTGGAAGGACGTGATCGCCCACGATGAACTGATTTTCCGCGAGGGTGTGTCCGCTTACAAAACCCATCTCGTGGTCAGCGAACGCCAAAGCGGCCTCACGCAGCTGCGCATTTTCGACCGGTCGACCGGTTCGCAGCGGCTGGTTTCCTTTGCCGATCCGGTCTACGAGGTCGAAATGGGCGATTTGCCCGAATTTGAAAGCAAGAATTTTCGCTTTTATTACGAATCCTTCGTGCAGCCGCCGGCGGTTTACGACGAAGATTTCGCCACCGGCGAACGTGAGCTGAAAAAAGAAAAAGAAGTTCCCGGCTACGACAAAACAAAATACGAAGCCCGGCGCGTGTGGGCTACGGCCAAAGACGGCGCGCGGATTCCGATTTCCGTATTGCTCAAGAAGGGGACGCCTCTCAACGGAAAAAATCCGGCCCTGATTTACGGTTACGGCTCCTATGGCATCAGCAACACCGTGAATTTCTGGAGCGCGATTTTTTCATTGGTGGATCGGGGATTTGTATATGCCCAACCGCATATCCGTGGCGGCTCGGAAATGGGCCGCGATTGGTACGAGCAGGGGCGGTTGCAACATAAAATGAACACCTTCACCGACTTCATCGCCGCCACGGAAAAATTGATCGAAGACGGTTACACCTCGGCCGAGCACGTGCACATGATGGGCGGAAGCGCCGGCGGTTTATTGATGGGCGCGGTCATGAACCTGCGGCCTGACCTGGCCAAAAGTGTGAACGCGGCCGTTCCTTTCGTGGATGTCCTCACAACCATGTTGGACGAATCGATCCCGCTGACAACCGGCGAGTACAATGAATGGGGGGATCCGCGGAATCGGGAACAATACATGTACATGCGGCAGTACTCGCCTTATGACAACGTCGAGGCCAAGGACTACCCGAATATTTTCGTGACCACCGGTTACCATGATTCCCAGGTCCAGTATTGGGAGCCGGCCAAATGGGTGGCGAAGCTGCGTGAATTAAAAACCGACAATAACCTTCTCTTATTTTATACTGAGATGGACGCGGGTCATTCCGGGGCTTCGGGCCGGTTTGAGGCCCTAAAGACCTTGGCTAAGCAGTTCGCGTTTATTTTAATGGTAGAAGGAATAAAGGAATAAGGTTGGCCGAGCTTATCGAAAACAGCCAGAGACGAATTCTAGTGGTGGATGACGACACATCCACGCGCGCGATCGTGGCCAAGGCCCTCGAGTACGAAGGGTATCAGGTTCGCCAAGCCGAATCGGGCCATGAAGGTCTAAGAATCCTTAACGAATGGTCACCGCATTTGGTCTTGCTCGACGTGAACATGCCCGGACTGAACGGCATTGAGACGCTGGCGAGATTGCGCGTTCGCGATGAGTATGTGTCGGTGATCTTCGTTTCCGCCGACTGCATGCGGGATGATATTGTTCGTGGGCTCGACGCCGGCGCCGACGATTACGTTTGTAAGCCCTTTGATGTGATGGAGTTGATGTCCCGGGTCCGCTCGCAACTTCGCATTAAGGACTTGAATGACAATTTGAAACGAGCCAATGAGCGGCTCAAAGAGCTGGTCGATATAGATGATCTGACCGGGCTATTCAATATGCGCTCGCTTTATAAGCGGTTGGATTTCGAGATCGAGCGCGCCCGCCGTTATAACCGCTCGGTTTCGGCCATCATGATGGATTTGGATCACTTTAAAAAAGTGAATGACCAACACGATCACTTGTTCGGAAGTTTCGTTTTAAGTGAAGTTGGAAAAATCATCCGCACGAATATCCGCCGGGTGGATTTCGGCGCCCGTTACGGGGGCGATGAATTTTTGATCGTACTGACGGAGATTTCCCTCGACGGAGCGAAAACCTTCGCCAATCGGTTGCGTGGTAAAATCGCGGAGACCACATTCCAAAACGACAAAGATTCCATGAAGCTCACGGCTTCGCTGGGTTTGGCGCTGGCCAATCCCAATGAAGTGGACATCGATGCCCGTCATTTGGTTCGCTGCGCCGATCGCGCGCTTTATGCCGCCAAAGCCAACGGCCGCAACCGCGTGGAAGTTTACGATTTCGCCAAGGAAGAGCCGAAATCAAATACCGCCGACTGATCCTTCGCCCCGGGAATCAAAGGCGCCTTCAAGCAATCCGTCATCCCGAAGTTTGACTAGGTAAACGCGACCCATCCACCCGTTTTCGATTTCATGCCCGCGCGATCGAAGGCCTTGCAAAATTTCGGGGGAAAAGCGGCCTTCGTCGACGAAGAGTTTATTGGGGAGAAATTGATGGTGCACGCGAGGCGCTTGCACCGCCAGGTCCACGTCGGATTTGTGGGCAAGTACACGGTAGAGGACTTGAAAGACGCTCGAGATGATTCGAGGGCCGCCGGGGGCGCCGATGGCCATGACGGTTTTGCCGTCTTTGATCACCAAAGTCGGGCTCATGCTACTGAGCGGGCGCTTACCCGGTTCGACCTTATTGGCCATGCCTTGCACCAGCCCGAACATATTGGGTTCGCCCGGGCGGGTGGTGAAGTCATCCATTTCATTGTTCAAAGCGATACCGAATTTGTCGGAGACGACTCCGGAGCCGTAGTCGCCGTTCAAAGTGATAGTCATGGCCACGGCCCGTCCGTCTTTGTCGAGCACGGAAAGATGGGTGGTCTCGTTGGATTCGGTGACCATCATGTCGGATTCCGTCAACGGCTTAAGGGCGACGGCTTTTTTGGGATTCAATGACTTAACCAACTCGTCGGCGTAGGCGTCGGAAGTCAGGCGGGCGATGGGCAAATCGGTGAAGTCAGGATCACCCAATAAAGCGCGGCCGCGGAAGATGCGCGCCTGAATTTCGCCGAGGAGATGGAACTCGTCGACCGACAACGCGCCTTTGGACTTCACGTTCAGGCGCTCGATCATTTTCAATCCGGAAATCATCAGCACGCCGCCGGAACTGGGCGGTGGCATGACAAAAACCGTGTGTCCCTCGAATGTGGTGCTTAGGGGCTTCAGCCAGCGAACTTTATAATTTTTCAGATCCACGAGGGTCATGTTTCCGCCGGCGGCCTTCACACTTTTAACGATGTCTTCAGCCACGGTGCCGCTGTAAAAGCCGCTCATTTTGCGATCGCGGAATCGGCTGAGGGCTTTAGCTAATTCCGGTTGGCGCAGAATTTCGCCGGGCTTGTAATCAACCGCGCCCTTCTTGAAAAAGCGTTTGAGACCTGAAGCATTGAACTTCTCCTTTTGTCTCTTTGTCTTGCGGACCCATTCGCCGCTGACGGGAAAGCCTTGCCGCGCCAGTCGTAAGGGTTCGCTGAACAAACGCGACCAGGGAAGCTTGCCGTATTTTTTATGAAGTTCAAAATATCCCGCCGGAATACCCGGAACGGCCACGGCATGCCCGCCGTGGGTGGAAGCCTTCGCGGAGAGTTTGAGATAGTAATCGGGACCGGTGGCGCCCGGCGCGACTTCGCGAAAATCCAACGCTTCAACATCTTTGTCCATTTTCACCAGCGCGAACCCGCCGCCGCCGAGCGAAGCGAAATAAGGCGACGTCACGCTCATGGTGAGCGCCACGGTGATGGCCACGTCGACCGCGTTGCCGCCCGCCAATGCGATTTTGCGCCCGGCTTGAACGGCCTCCGGACTCGCGCCGGAGATCAGAATTTTATGACCTTGAATGGGAACCGCATGAGTGGCGGCGGTCCACAATAATAAAAAGGCGGCAAGGCCCAGGCGCATTTAGGTACTCCTATGTGTGGGTTTGTTGGTACCAATACTCAGATTCTTAAGAGCGAGGCAACCCAGCCTTGACTCGTTGCATCTCATGCTGGTAGCTGATCCGCATGTCTCGAAGCGGACAACTGCGACTTTCCCGCACGAAATCCATTCCCGTGCCAAACGCTTATATTCAGGCGCTTTACCAAAACTTCGCCGAATGGGCGTTCGACGAAGAAAAAGCGCCGACCTTCAAGGGCCGCTGGCGATCGGAGGCCTTTGGCGTGGAAGAAACCAGGCCGATGGATTTGGAAATCGGCACGGGGAACGGCCTTCATTTCGCTCACCATGCATTGAACCATCCGGAAAGATGCGTTTTGGGTATTGAGCTTAAATACAAACCGCTGATCCAGTCCATTCGCCGCGTGATCCGCGGTGGCGGCCGCAATGCGCGAGTGGCCCGATACAATGCTTATTTATTGCCTGAACTTTTCTCCGAGGGAGAAGTGAACGATGTTTTTATTTTCTTTCCCGACCCTTGGGAAAAGCAAAGAAACCACAAACATCGTTTGATTCAACGGGAATTCCTGGAGCGGCTCTTCGCCATCCAACGACCCGGTTCAAAATTGTTTTTCAAAACCGATAGCGCGGATTATTTCAATTGGTCTTTGGAGAGGTTCGAAAAAAGCCCTTACCGGGTGATTTCGGCAACCCATGATTTACACGGGTCGCCGCACGCCACTCACAACTTCATCACCCAGTTTGAAAGCATCTTCATCCGCCAGGGTCTTAAGATCGGATACGCCGAACTCGCGCGTTAATGCCATTCGCAGACGGTTCCGTCACTGCCAAAGTTAAAGGGTTGGCCGGAATTCAAGGTCAGGTTTCGGTAAATTGAATTATCAGAAAGCACTTCCTGAACTTGAATCTCGCTTGGAACGCGAAGGGAAACATTGTATTTGAAATTGATTCTTCCATTACCTAACGGGTTTGGAATTGCACGGCAAATCCATTTGGCGGGTGGCAAGTATTCTAACGTAAAAACGGCCTTCGCTCCGGGGCCGATTTGCAAAATCGCGAGTGACTCGGTTTCTGAAATGATTGTTCCCTCCTGCGGTCTCAAGAATGTCCGATTGAACTCGAAGGAATGTCCAAAACTTGTGGAGAAATAAGCTTTAAGGCCGGTTTTACTAAACTGGATATTTCTCGGATAATCGCTGGGATTGGATATTTCAAATTTGGCCAATACAAAGGGGTGAGCGGTCTTAAGATAATCCCTGGCCTGTGCGGGATTCGGTCGTGGGTAACTTGTTGCAATGGTCATGGGTTCGCGAACGAATTCCAGTTCGAAAATGGGAGTCATCAGTTTTGGAATACCGTTTTCGGTGATGATGCCCCGACAACTTTGAATGGGAAATCGCCCAGAGGGGTTGTGAACATTTGCCGCGGTCGGCACCATACGAATGAAATCAAGGTTTGACATCGGCACGACAGTATTGAATGGGATTTTGTTTGTGTGCCCTTTTTCACAGTGTACCGATATTTCTCCGGCCAAAGGTTCATTTGCTCGGATCCGAGCATTATCCAAATCCGTCGTCTTCAGCTTTGCGCCCGGCCGAGCATAAAACTGACTATTGAATTCAAGATTCGCTTCGGCATTGAAATTATCGGTTAACGCCACGGAGTGAATCATGAAGACGTGCTTCGAATTGAATTTGTTTAATAACGAAATCTCCATGGAGCAGGTGACCTGAGTTTTGCTGAGATCCGTTCCGACAACCTCGGGAGAAAGAATTTCCAACACTTTGATTTCGCCAGGATTGTCAAATTGAAGGGAACTCTCCACCGGGCGCGCGCCCAGCGTGCACTTTGAAAATAAGATGGCGGTTTGAGCCCGAGATTCTCTAAGATCAATTCTATCCTGTAGGTCCAGGTATCGCGGCTCGGACTGGTCCCACTGTTTAAGGCTAACGGCGCCCTCTTTTTTTACAATCTTCGGAGCCGGCGCAATAAATACATCCTTAGTGACCTTGTCGGATTTGTCCGAAGCGCAGGAGATGAGTCCGGATGCTAGGACGAAAGTCGTCCAATTTATAACTAAATTCGATTTAAACATGAAATCCTCCAATCGGGTGGAGGATATCGCAAGCGACGTGCCTACCAGTAAGTGGCGTCAACCACGATATCGCCGTTCACCTGTGTTTGGCAGGAAATGCGGAATTCAGCCGGCACCCGGAGCCGCTCCCGGAGAAGGCGTTCCCGCTCGTTGATTTGAGAAAGATTTTCACCCCCTTCCACGATGTGAATCCGGCATTTTCCGCAAATTCCGTCCCCGTGGCAGGAGCTGGCGACCGGAAGACCGGCGTCCAGCAGCGATTTCATCAAATTGGCGCCGCTGGGAACTTCAATGGGGGGATGATCCTTGATGAAGCGAATGGTGGGCATGCTCTTTCATATTGCGCGACTTTCAGGCCTTAGGCAAATTAGCCGGGATGAATCGGGTTTTAATCTTAGGTGCCAGTCGTGGACTTGGCGCCGCCCTTGTCAAAGTGGCCTCAGACGAAGGCGCTCAGGTTTTCGGTGTGAGCCGTAAAGAGCCGCTCTTAACGAAAATGCGAGCTGAGTTGGCGAATTTCGATTACATGGTGGCGGACTTCACTCGACCCGAAGATCAAACCCGTGTCCTCGAACTTCTCGACGAAAAGAACTTTCATCGCGTGTTTTACATCGCGGGCGGCGGGCCCTACGGGAAATTCGGCGAGATGAAGTGGTCGGCCCATGAATGGACCTGGGATCTTAATTTTCACTTTCCCGCGCGGCTCCTGCATCATCTCTCACGCCAGCCATCGCCGCCACAGATGATCCTCGTGGGCAGTTCCGTCGCCGAGAGTGAGCCGGATCCGTTGGCGGCCAGCTATTGCGCCGCTAAACACGCCCTCAAAGGCTTGTATTCCACTTTGTGCGTCGAAATGCCGATGTGGGACCTACGTTTGTTTTCGCCGGGGTATATGGACACGGAAATGATTCCGCGCAATGCGGCTCCGCGCAAGCAAGGTGTCTATGATCCGGTGCACGTCGCGCGGGATCTCTGGCTATGGTCTTTGACCCCCGAAGCGACTCCCCATAAGATATTCGCCAAGCATCCGCGTGCCCATTCTGAGGAGATAAAGTGAAAGACTCGAACGTAAAAAATGTCATTATCATCGGTTCCGGCCCGGCCGGGTTGACGGCGGCTTTATACACGGCTCGCGCTAATCTTTTTCCGCTCATGATCGAGGGATATGAAAGCGGCGGGCAGCTGATGACCACCACTGAAGTCGAAAATTATCCCGGATTCGAAAACGGCATTCAGGGACCGGAGCTAATGTCGATCATGCGCAAGCAGGCCGAGCGATTCGGCACCCGCTTCATCACCCGCAACGTGACCAAGGTGGATTTTTCAGTTCGTCCCTTCAAGGTTTGGGTGGAAACCGAACTCCATGAAGCGCATTCGGTGATCGTGAGCACGGGCGCTTCCGCCAAATACTTGGGGCTGGAAAATGAGCGCCGGTTATTGGGCCGTGGCGTTTCCGCCTGCGCCACTTGTGACGGTGCTTTCTTTAAGAATCAGCCGGTGGCCGTGGTCGGTGGCGGAGATACCGCCATGGAAGAAGCCAATTTTCTGACTCGCTTCGCCTCGAAAGTTTATGTGATCCATCGCCGCGGTGAATTTCGCGCCTCGAAAATCATGGCCGAGCGGGTTTTGAAGAATCCCAAGATCGAAGTGATTTGGCATTCCGAAGTGGTTGATGTTCTGGGCGACAAAAACGTCACGGGCATCATGCTTAAGAATAACCAAACCGGAAAACAGAATGAATTGAAAGTCGAGGGGCTTTTCATCGCCATCGGACATAAACCGAACACCGAATTATTCAAAGGCCAGCTCGACATGAACGAAGTCGGCTACATTCTCACCAAAAACAAATCGACCTACACCTCAGTTGATGGAGTGTTCGCGGCCGGTGATGTGCAGGATCCGGTTTATCGGCAAGCGATCACGGCCGCCGGCACGGGATGCATGGCCGCCATCGATTGCGAGCGGTGGTTGGAAGCCCAGGGGCATGACTAGTGCCGAAGAAACTTAACACCAAGGATCTGGTTCAAAAGATTGAGAAGCTCACCAAAGAACGAATGGCGAAAGAAGACGTGGTCGCCATGGATGATCTGCGTAAATTACGTGAGCGAAAAATCCAACGCACGATTCTCCTGATCGAGGATGATGAAACCATACGTGCGGCGCTGAAGCGCGCCTTCGAAAGTGATGGTTACCGGGTCTTGGCGGCGGCCGATGGCACGCAGCTTTCCTCGGTGTTGGATGACGCACCTTTGGATTTGATCTTACTTGATGTCGGATTGCCCTGGATCAACGGCTTTGAGCTGGCGGAGATGATGAAATCCCATCCCGATCTCAAGAGCATCCCAATGGTCTTTTTATCCGGTCGTGTGGGCGACGACGATGTGAAGCGCGGGTTCGAGGTGGGTGCTGACGACTACATCAAAAAACCTTTCGATTTGGAAAAAGTGAAGCGGACCGTGAACACGCTGATCCACTTGGCCCGTGATTAACCATTAGAAAAATAATTGCACTGTGAATTCGGGGTGGATGGCGTAATCGCGCTTGGTCTTTTCGCGATCAAGATGCGTTTCAAAGCCGTGCTCGGTGTCGCGCAATTCCTGCTGATAATCGCGCCGTGAGCGCGGGTTGAAGAGCGCAAGCGGCGTGGCCGTCAAGGAAAACCCCAGGTGCCACTCATAGTAGAAACCCGAGCGACCGAAGGAAGCGCCCACGTGCACGTGCTGGATGGGTTGAGCCACATCGAGCAGCCCGATTTCACCCATGATGTACCAGCGCTTGATTAAAGCCACCTCATGCAAGGTGGTGAGGTTGATCTGGCTTTGATTGCGGCGTTCGATCGGCCTTCGTAGGGAAAAGGGCCGCCGGTCATTGGCGTAATAGTTGGTGGCGACGTTGAAATAGATTCGGTAGTGGCGGGCCATTGGATAAGCGCGGATGAACTGCAACCAATAGGCCTCGAAGTCGTAGGGGTAGGTGACGTATTTGTCACTTCGCGCTTCGGGAAAGCTTTTGAAATACCCGAGTTGCATCGTCCAATTGCCGCCTTCCGGATAGGTGACGAGCCGGAAGCGGCTGAGCACACTCCAGGTGTTGTAGTTCACATAAAGCCAAGGCACCGTCGCTAAAGTCCATCGGTTCGTTAAACCGCAGGCCGCCACCTGAATCCCGATCGTGCAATCCCCTTGGGAAAGCACGTAGGTTGTCGCCGAGACGTTATGCCCGAGATGGGGCGCGAGCTTACGTTTGGTTTTTTCCGGCCGTAACGTCGACTCTTCCAGTTCCGGTGATTCTCCACTTAACTGCGCGAAGGCCGATGTGATCGATAAGCCTGACATGAAAGCCAGTAAAACGAGAAGGTGGCGCATCTTTAAAAGGATAAAACGGTTAAGCTCAGGAGGTAAGATTTAGGTGTCGGAACTGGTTGAGCGTCTGGCCGGCGTAGGTTTCTCCGAATAAAATCCAGTGATTGAGTAGATGGTAAAGGTTATAGATTTGCTTTCGCGCATCGAATCCGGCCGCCAAAGGCAATCGTTCATTATAACTCGCGTAAAATTCAGGATCGAATCCGCCGAAAAGTTCCGTCATCGCCACGTCCACTTCACGGTGACCTGAATAAGGGGCCGGGTCGATCAACACGGGGATTTGGCCTTTCGCGCACAAGACATTTCCTCTCCAAAGGTCACCGTGCACCAACGAAGGGGCCTCATTAACGGTCGACAGAGAGCGATGGATCGCGTCTTTGGCTTTCGCGTAAAGCCGGTGCAATTCGGTTTCTGACTTAAGTCGAGAATGGCCTAACATGTATTCAAGGCGATGCTTCAGAAAATAATCGGCCCAACTGATTTCACTGACCGGGATTTTC
The DNA here is from genome assembly GCA_041690295.1 of Bdellovibrionales bacterium. Lineage (GTDB taxonomy): Bacteria > Bdellovibrionota > Bdellovibrionia > Bdellovibrionales > UBA1609 > JALHOQ01. Next base: position 162,209 of record JAWLHR010000001.1, on the reverse strand, counting down.
GGATTGGGTTGGGGAGTGGCCCCGATGTGATTATCGATTTCAAAGCCGTAGTAGTCGAGCCGCACATCATGAAGGTCAGCCAATTGGCTCCCCAGCGTTCGCCAGAATTCCTTGGTCGGCGGCTCGGTTTCGATTTTTTCGAGAGTGATGGAGCGCTGGTCGAACGCGATCACTTTCACACAGCGGATTTTGTTCCGGGCCGAGAGTTCACCGAGCCCGAACGCTTCTTCTTTGAAACTTGTCGTGGGCCCGTCGGATCGCTTTACGAACATGTAGCGCTTTATAAACCTTTCGGAATCGCGCTCAGAAGTTTCTTGGTGTATTCATGCTGCGGATTTTCGTAGATGCCGATGGCATCGTTCATTTCGACGACCTTGCCGTTATACATCACTGCCACCTCGTCAGAGATGAATTTCACCACCGCTAAGTCGTGCGAGATGAAGACGTACGTCAGATTCATCTCCTCTTGAAGATCGAGCAGCAAGTTCAGAATCTGCGCCTGAATCGACACGTCAAGAGCGGACACGGATTCGTCGCAAATAATGAATTCCGGCTTCACCGCGAGAGCGCGCGCGATACAAATCCGCTGGCGCTGACCACCGGAGAATTCATGCGGATAACGGTTCAGCATGCCGCGGTCGAGTCCGACTTTTTTGATCAACTCGCCGGCCATTTCCAGGCGCTCCTCACGGGAAGAACCCAGGCCGTGAATGATCATCGGCTCCATCAGGGCCGCGCCCACGGTCATCCTCGGATTCAATGAGGCGTAGGGATCCTGAAAGATGATTTGCATTTTCCGGCGCATGGCTCGCATGGCCCTACGGTCCAGCGAAGTGATGTCGGTGTCGCCGTAAATGATTTTACCGTCAGTGGGTTCGACCAAGCGTAAAATCGTGCGTCCCAGAGTGGTTTTACCGCATCCGGATTCGCCCACGAGGCCCAGAGTGCGGCCCCGTCTCACGGTCAATGTGACATCATCCACCGCGCGCACCCAGTTTTTCACGCCGCCGAAAAAGCCCTTCTTCAAGGGGAAATATTTTTTAACGTTTTCGACACGTAGAAGGACCGACTGATCCGAAGAGATCGCGCGGGTCTGCTTTTGATGCTTGATCATTTCAATGTCGACCGGTTTTTCTTTTCCGTCAGGAGTCATGAAGTCGCTGACGACCGGAAGACGGCGCGGATTCTTGTCCAAAGAAGGACGGCAGGCGAGCAAGCCTTTGGTGTACGGATGCTTGGGGTTCTTGAAAATTTCGCGCGTGGTTCCTTTTTCGACGATGTCCCCGCGATACATCACCACCACTTCATTGGCGATATCGGCGATCACGCCCAAATCGTGGGTGATGAACAATATCGACATCCCGTACTTTTTCTGAAGGTCGGCCAGAAGATCCAAAATCTGCTTTTGAATGGTCACATCCAGAGCCGTCGTGGGCTCGTCGGCGATCAGCAGATCCGGTTCGCAAGCGATGGCCATGGCGATCATCACGCGCTGGCGTTGTCCGCCGCTCAACTCGTGCGGATAACTTTTGATCCGCTCCTGGGGATTGGGAATTCCCACTTGTTTCAAAAGATCCAGGGTCTTTTCATAGGCCGCGGCTTTGGACAAATTCTGGTGCAGAATCAAAGTCTCGGCGATCTGATCTCCCACCGTGAACACGGGATTCAGACTCGTCATCGGCTCCTGGAAAATCATGGAGACTTTGTTGCCGCGGACTTGGCGCATTTGTGATTCGCTCAATTTGAGCAAATCCTTCCCGTCCATCAAAATCTGCCCGCCGGTGATCCGACCAGGGGGATTGGGGATCAGACGCATGATGGCCAGTGAGGTCACGCTTTTTCCCGATCCCGATTCGCCGACGAGGCCGACAGTTTGGCCCTTGGGAATATCGAACGAGATTTTCTTAACGGCATTCACGATGCCTTCATCGGTGCGAAATTCGACAGCGAGGTCGCGGATCTGAATTAACGTATCGGCAGCCATTGTTATTAAGCCCTCTCTTAGGCGGTCTTTGTTGTGTAGCGTTAACACTCAGTTAATGTCAAATTTGCAGCATTAGGGAAGCACTATGTTATGGACTCAATCAAGGGGCGCAGCTCGCCATAGTCGGTGATTGAAGCCCAAGCTCCCTGCGCCATCAGGTCCTCCAATGGTGTGTAACCGAATTCGACCGCGATCGCCCGGCTGCCAATCGCCTTCGCGCCTTCTATATCGGGCGTGCCATCGCCCACAATCACTGTTTCTTCGGGCGTGACTCCCGCGGCCTCGATGACGCGTAAAAAAGGCGCCGGATGCGGTTTCATATGGTCCAATGTATCGCCCCCGACAATATCCACCCACGGCAAATGATCAACTCCGAGTTTTTCAAGAATCGGTCTGATGAACCGTTCGCGCTTGTTGGACACGATTCCGATTTGGCCGGGAAATTCGGTCAGGAATTCGTAAGCGCCATCGAAAAGGCGCGGAGTTTCGAGGAATTCCTTCTCGTAAACTTGCAGAAATTCCTGCTCGATGATTTTTTGCTGCTCCGGACTTCGCTGGTCCTCGGGGAACAATTCCACGATCAAATTTTTTAGCCCCATGCCGATTTCCGCTCGAATCCGCGCTTCCGCGATGGGCTCCAGGCCTTTTTGTTGTAAATACCGGTTGGACGCGCGCACCAAATCGGGTGCGGTGTCGACGAGCGTGCCGTCGAAATCAAGTAGCACCAGTTGAATTTTGGGATTAAATAGGGATGGCACGATGGTGATTAAGCTATCATGGCGCGTGCGGAGGTTCAAATGCGCGTTTCAACTCCACAAGAGAAATATGTGAACGACCTTTTTGGTATCCAAGACCGGGATTTGGAAATGGCGAGGGAGGAAATGAACCGGCGCGATTTGGATTTCATGTCCATCTCCGCCGCTGAAGGCCGGATTCTGCAATTCTTGATTCGTGGATTTAAGATTCGGCGAGTGGTTGAAGTGGGAACGCTCTTCGGCTATTCCGCGCTCTGCATGGCCAAGGCGCTCCCTAGTGACGGCCATATTTGGACCCTGGAGAAAAATCCCGAGAATCACGCCATCGCGAATTCGATCTTTCAAAAATCGAGCGTGAAAGAGAAAATCACTTCCCTGTGCGGTGACGCCGTTGATTTGTTGGCTTCGCTCGAAAAAGACGGGCCTTTTGATTTAGTCTTCATCGACGCCAACAAAGGCGGCTATGTCGAGTACTTGAACTGGGCCGAAGCCAACACCCGCTCCGGTGGGTTGATCGTGGGTGATAATACGTTTCTCTTCGGCGCTCTTTGGGGAGAAACCCGTGATCGCGATATCGGGCCGAATCAGATCAAGGTGATGAACGAATTCAACACCCGTCTCTCCGATCCGGCGAAATACAACTCGATTCTCATTCCCACGACAGAGGGAATGACGGTGGCCCAGAAGCTGCTTTAACTGTTGCCCCAGGCCTCATGCTCCATTGAAGCCGGCGTGACTCCAACCTTGGCTTCCGGCGCGATGAGGTTTTCTAGTGCCGTTTCATTCAACACTTGCAAACACGCCTTGGCCACCGATTCCGCGTCGATTCCGTGGTAACGGTAAACGTCGCTCGGCCGGCCTGAGCGGGAATGCTTGCGGACCGCGAGGGTTTCGTGGCGCACGCCGACCAAGGATCCGATGTTGTCCAGCAAGCCGATCTCGCCGTCATGCACGCTCACAATGGGAATCCGGCGTCCCGCCAAAGTTTGCAAATCCGCCGCGCGGTTCAGATCAAAACCTTTGAGGTAAAGATCCGCCGTGACACCCAAGTTTTCTTTCAAGTGACGGTATCCGTCGGCATGGGCCAGGTTACCGAGAAGCAAATCCGGACTGGTGACCACGATGACATTCGCGTAGATGCCCTTTTTCAGAAGTTCACGGGAGGCTTTGATAGCTTCCGTGGTGGGTGAACCCATCGAGAAAATGTGAACCACGTTATCCCCGGGCTCGTATCCGGCATACCCGCGATAATCGATGAGATAGTATCCGCCCGCGAGCACGTCCTCGCGAACTTGCGCGAAAATTTCGTCATCACTTAAAGGCGCGACTTGCGACTCATCGGTTCCGCCTTCAATCTCCATTCCCGCGGGCGCGAGAAGAACGTTCGGATCGGATTTGAACCGCGCTTGGGTTCTGAGCAGTCCAAGGAACTCTTTTTGGTCCACGCCACGGGTCACACCACGAATGATCACGCCGTTTCGGTCCTGATCATCGCCGGTGAGCAATCGTTTAACCGCATCCACGAAAATCCAATCCAGCTCCTGCACATAGAACGGCTCCCACGTGACCTGATTGGGAATTTGAAAGTCCGACTTCCACCCGTGTTGGGCGCCTTCCGGAGCCAGTGTCACACCGGAGGGCGTGCCCACCAGTATGAAAGAGGAACGCCAGTAAAGATTGTAGAACAATTGGTCATGGGCGCGCTTGATGAAGAAGTCGTAAACGGTCATCAAAGGGATTAGCGGAATGCCCAAGGTTTCGCGGATTTTTCCAAACGATCCCATGCAAGACATGACATTCGCTTCGGCGATATCGAAACGTAAAAACCGGTCGGTGACTTCTTCCCCCGGCACCAAATCCGGAACCGTGCGGTCCTTCACACCCATTTCGGTTTCGATGTCCTCGGTTTCGCTGCCGTAGATCTTTCCGTCCATCGTGGGGTTCAGGTTCGTGCTGGTGCCCACGTCGGGCGCCATGGCGACCATCATCTCGCCGGCCAGTTTGAACGAGCGCTCGGCGGGTGTGAGAGGGCGTTGCTTTTCTTTCAATTGCCGCTCATCAAGGGGAGTGTTGGCCAAACGGGTCAGTTTCGAGGTGAGCTGACCGAGCATCCACTGCGTGTGTGGGTAACTGGCCATTTTGTAATTGATGTCGAGACTGGATCCCATCTCGCCCAACTCTTCGCTGAGTTTGCGAAAATAACCTTTGTTTTCTTCTTTCAGTTCATGCTGGTTCTTGATTTCCTCGTAAAGTTTGGCGCCTCGGGCTTTGAGGAAGCGCCCTTCCTCGGAATCTTCGTCGAAACGGGCGAAGTCCATGCCTTTCGGCATTTTTGTCCGTTCGGCCAGCTCGTCGATCTCGTCGCTTTCGGGAAGAGCGGAGTGATTGCCCGGATTGGCGGCCATTCTCAATCCCCATCCCTTGATCGTGTGGGCGATCACCATTGTCGGCCGACGGGTTTCCTTTTTGCTCTCTTCAAAGGCGTTCATCAGAGTGACAAAATCGTGCCCGCCGAAATCGCGAACCGCGGTCAGCAGCTCGTCATCTTTTATGCCGCCAAGAAATTTTTCGAGTTTGGGCTGTTTTTCGAGAAGGAACTCGCGGGCGGCCTTGCCATCCTTAACCAACAACAGAACCTGAAGTTCGTAATCGGAGAGGAAACCTTCGAAGAGTTCGCGGAAAATATCACCGCCGGGTTTGGAAAACCATTTCGCGCGCTCTTGACCGTGACGGGCATGGATCACATGCCAGCCGTTGGCTTCCATCATGCGCTGGATGCGCAAATCGTCGGTTCCGTGCATGATACTTTGATTAGTGATCCGGTGTCCGTCGAGACTTTGCCGGTTGTAATCCAGGATCCAAGTGAGATTGCCCAATTCGCGTTCGGCGAAATCGGGGATGGCCTCGGCTAATGAACCTTCACGGAACTCGGAATCACCGATAATCGACCAGAAATGCGCGGGCGGCACGTTGTAGCCGTGGCGTTCGGCGTATTTATACGCCAGCGCGAGATAGCCCGCGTTCACCGGCGGAATTCCCACCGTACCCGATGGCAAAAAATTGTGGTGATCGGGATCGTAGGCGGAATGATAGGACTGAAATGCGTACTCGCCTTCTTGAGGGAAAGCGCGCAGATTCCGCATGGCCGAATTGGCCTCTTCCAGCGACAGCTGGCTCAAGTCATCTTTCAACAGCAAGTTCAAAAGATAGTTGTAGGCATGGTCCGCGGGCGCGGCATGCGGTTTATTGGCGATCCAATCGAATCCGCTTTTCACGATCAAATGCAAAACGCCCAGAATATGAAGGGCGCTGGAACTCGCCGAAGAATGGCCGCCGACTTTCGGATCACCCTTCTCGACGTTGTCACGGTGATTCGCGAGGTGAATCATTTTTATCGCGAGGTACTGTGCTCTTCGCGCGATGTTGTTCAAAACAGACGTGTTTATGCCTTTTTCAGACATTTTAGCCAACTCCCCGAAACCGCCGCCTTTCAAGCGAAAACCAGCGGCGAAATTAATCCTAGCCAAGGTCCCAAATTAAGCGATGATAATCAAGTCGTGGATCGGCCAGCGACCGGAAGTCTGCGGTCTCGCGGATCAATTTGTTTCCCGCGCGAGTGATCAGAAGGGGAAAACCAAAGTGGTGCGGTGCACCTTGTGAATCCACCACTTGAAAAACGCAAGCTGGGTGATGAAAGCCACGTTGGCGCCAGTTTTCGCGGAGAAAATGCCACACTTCGAGGTCGGGCGGAGGAATTTCTACGGGAATCGCGAAGCAACCTTCCCCTTCAGTGGCTTCAAGACCGGCCTTGATGTTCGAGGCCACGTTCGGCGTATCCGTGGTGTCGAAGACCAATTCGGCATTGGCGATCCTCGGGCAGCGGCGCAACTGTAAATCCGCGCTGGGGCCCGCGACCACGCAAACCACTTCGAATCCGAGCCGGGTGAGTTTTTGAATGTGACCGTCAATGAGATACTGTCCCGAAGGATCACGGGCCAAGCCGGGAACTTCGTCGATCTGGGAACTGGAGCGGTAACCGCAAAGCAAAAGGACCTTCATCATCACGCCTCTAACACGAAATCCCAGCGGATTTTGATGGTTCCATCCTTTTCGATCATGCCTTTGGGCGGATTGGGAAAAGGCGCCGCTGATTCAAAAGCCTCGACGGCCGCGTCGTCAAGTGAGTCAACACCGCTTTTACCCACGACTTCCACCCGAATCAACTCGCCCTGGGGATTGAGAATCACTAACACCTGTGTGATGCGGTCTTTCGCGGACGCGATGGAGCGGCCCTGGCGGTAGATGATTTTAACCTTCTCGCGCACGTTCGGTTCCCAATGGTGCCGGAGGGCCTCTTTGATGCGGTTGTAGTAGCTGTAGTACACGAACTCGCGGGTGCTGAGCAGGGTTTGTAAACCGGTTTGCACGTCCTTGAGGTAGTCGTCGGTTTGCGAGGGGTCTCCGTTATCGGGTTTCATTCCGCGCGGTCCGGGCGTGAGCGCGAACTTGGGCGCTAAATCGCGCAAGTCGGGCAGCTCGCCTTTTTCTCGGCTTTTGCGCTTTGAACGATCCAGCGATTTGGCTTTTTTGTCGCCGTCTTTGCGTCCTTCATCCGGTTTTCCACCGCCCGCGGTGTTCTTGAATTCACCGCTGCGCTGGGCCTGTGTCTGTTGCAAAACCTTCTGGTTAAAGGCGCTCAAAAACCGGGTTTTCTCGTCCAGCTCATCGTTGATCTGTTCTTGCTGCTCGACGATTTGTTTGGTCAGCACGTCTTTGGTCCGGGTTTTCTTTTTCTCCGCGACAGTGGCGTCGGCAGACGTTGGTTCTTCAACGATTTCGAATTCGATTTTCTCACTCTTTGAAGCGATCGGAGCGGGCTCGGTGAACAGAAGTACCGTCACGAGGAGCGCGTGCAACGCCATTGAAAAGAGCACGAATTTGATGTCGGCTCTCATTGGCTTTTTAAAGGTCATTTCTACCTCGACGGCTACCTTAATGAATCGGCAGTTTGGAGTTGGCGCTTAAGGCGTTCACTCGGTAAACTTAATCCCATGCGCTTCGATGTATGGGCTCAGACGGATGTCGGTTTAAAAAGGGAGATCAATCAGGACGCCATTTTGGTGGATCACGATAAGAACCTTTTTATTGTGGCCGACGGAATGGGCGGCCATAAAGGCGGAGAGGTCGCGTCGGCGTTGGCCGTGGAAACCGTGCAGGAGATCATTTCCCGACGTATGGCCGAGAGTAAACTTTCTCCGCGAAAAGCTTTGGCCGATGCCTACCGGGAAGCGAGCAGCCGGATTCACTACAAGAGTACGTTCGAACAGCCGGAACTCATGGGCATGGGCACGACAATGGTCTTGTTTTGGGCGGTCCAAAACCGGATTTTTATCGGCAATGTGGGGGACTCCCGGGCCTATCTCTACGTCGCGCCCCACCTGTGGCAACTGACCGAGGATCACTCGTTGATCAATGAGCAGGTTCGCGCCGGGGTGATCTCCGAGGACGAAGCGCCCCATGTGGTCGGGCGAAACGTGATCACCCGCAGTGTCGGATTTGAACGGGACGTTATGGTGGATGTTCTTGAACGCGAGCCGCGTCCAAACGAACTCTACTTGCTTTGCTCCGACGGCCTCAGCAGCATGGTCAGCCCGGAGAAACTGGTCGAGATCTTTCAACACACGAGCCCTGACGAGTTAGTTACCAAGTGCATCAAAGAAGCTAAGGCGGCGGGCGGCGATGACAATATATCGGCCATGGTGATCCGTCCTAAAGTTGGCGGTTGACGCATTCAGCTAATGCACCCTAAATTGGCCTTTTCGGGTCATATGGTTGAGGGGTCATGGAGAATAAAAGCTACACCATTCTGATCGCTAGCAATCGGCATGGCGAAACCATAAAACTATCGATACGGGCCAGTTGGCTCAAAGGTCTCGCGTTTCTGGGATTTTGCCTCGTCCTTTTGTGTGCCTCGGCCGCGTTGGATTATGTGGGCCTATTAATGAAGGCCAATGAAAATCGAATTCTCCGGGCCGAAAACACGATTTTGAAAAAGCAGTTCCAAGAAGCTGAAGAAAAACTGGGTGTCTTGGAATCCAGTTTGGATCGAATTCAAAACTTCACCAAAAAACTGAACTTGATCACCAACATCGAAGATGAAGAGCGGGTTTTGAAACTGGCGCTCAGCCCGGCTTCCCGCTCGGGAGCCGCATTGGACATCACGGGTCCGCCGACGGTGACTCGCCTGCCTTCCAGTGAATTCATGATTCGCGAACCGCGGCTGCTTGAGACGCCCGAGGCGGAAGAAAAGTCGGGCGAGCTGGCCGTTTCCCGTGACACCAATCGCGATTTCTCCACGCTTTCCGTTCGCATTGACCGCGCTTTGAAAGCCTCGCAGCTGCGGGAGCAAGGTGTGCTGCAACTTTGGGATTCGCTCTCCGAGCGCCAGAGCCTCTTGCTCTCCACGCCGTCCATCAAACCCACGCGTGGTTGGTACACTTCGCGTTTCGGTTATCGTGTGGACCCGTTCACCAACCGTCCTGAATTGCACGCGGGGATTGATTTGGCGGCGCCCTCAGGCACGCCGGTCTACGCGCCGGCGGACGGTGTGGTTTCTTACGTGGGTTATGAAGGCGGTTACGGCAAACTGGTGTCCATCGACCATGGTTATGGTGTGATCACTCGTTTCGGTCACAATTCACGGGTCTTCGTTGAACAGGGACAGAAAGTCCGTCGCTGGGATGTGATCTCCGCCGTGGGTAGCACCGGCCGTTCCACCGGACCTCACCTTCACTATGAAGTTCGCATCCACGGGATCGCGGTCGATCCCATGAACTATATTCTAACGGAATAAAGACTGTTCTAATGAGATTCGACCAATAAAAAAGCCGCTTCAAAGAGCGGCTTTTTTTGTACCCAATAACTTGGTTGGTTCCGATTAACGTTTGGAGAACTGAGTGCTGCGGCGAGCGCCGTGCTTACCGTACTTCTTACGTTCCACCATACGGGAGTCGCGAGTCAGCATCCCGGCTTTTTTCAGGACGGGGCGCAGATCCGGATTGGCCGCGATCAACGCGCGGGACATTCCGTGGCGGATGGCTTCGGATTGTCCGGTCACGCCGCCGCCGGCGACGGTCACGCGGGCGTCATACATGTTTTTTGTGTCCGTGATCACCAATGGAGAAAGAACAACCGTTCTCGCGGTGGCCGTCGGCAAATATTTTTCCACGGGCTCACCGTTAATCGTAACTTTACCGCTACCGCTTTTTAAGAACACGCGGGCGGAACTGGTTTTGCGGCGACCGGTCGCATAGAAGTACTGTTCCTTTTGGGTGGTCTTGGCCATCTTACTTATCTCCCAGGTTCAACATTTGAGGTTTTTGCGCTCCATGAGGATGATTGGGTCCCGCATAGGCTTTGAGTTTCGTAATCAGTCGTTTTGATAATTTGTTTTTCGGCAACATGCCCGCGACCGCTTCACGAATGATCATTGTGGGATCTTTTTCCCGCACTTGAGCGGCGGAAAGCTCTTTCAATGATCCAAAGTAACGTGAGCGCCGGTAGAATTTCTCATCTTGCCATTTGTTTCCGGTCATCTCGACTTTTTCGGAGTTAATCACCACCACGAAATCACCGGTGTCTTCGTGCGGAGTGAAGGTGGGTTTGTTTTTTCCGCGGATGATGTTGGCGATTTCAGTCGCCATACGACCCAATGTTTTTCCCGTGGCATCGACCAGATACCATTTGGCTTCAACTTCGCCCGGCTTTGCGCTCCAGGTTTTCATAACGTAAATCCTTGTTTGCTGGCGTTTTAGCGAACTGGAATATCTAGAGTTTTCGGCACTTATTGTCAAGGGTTAGGGGGTATTGGACCCGGTAAAGATAGAGTCCATGGGCCGCCGCCGTGGCCTTGGCCGCCTGCCGGTCCCGTGCCTCGAAAATGTCCAGCAAATCGGTTGGTTGCAGCTGATTACGCTCCAGGTAAAGTAAGGTGCCGACCAGATTTCGCACCATTTGCTTAAGGAACCCGTTCCCCGTGATCACGAACTCTATAAGCCCCGGGGCACGTTGCCGCCAGACGCATTGGTCGATTCGGCGAATCGTGGATTTCACAACAGTTCCCTGGGTTTGAAAGCTTTTGAAATCTTTTCTGCCCTTGATCACCGAGGAGAGCAGGTTCAGCCGTTTCAGATCCAAGGGCGCCGGCACCCAGAGTGCCCGATGGTGCCACAGGGCTGAGCGGATAGGGTGGTTCCAGATCCGGTAAATGTACGTCTTTCGAATCGCGCTTTTTCGCGCATGGAACTCCGGCGGCGCTTCCCAGGCGCCTTTGATAACAGCGGTTTCGGGCAGAAGTGAGTTGAGTGCCCGAACCAGTCGGGGCTCGGCATTGAGAACTTTGGGCGGCGCGAAATGGGCCACTTGGCCGACCGCGTGGGTGCCTGCATCCGTGCGGCCGGAGCCGACGATTCGAATGGGTTCGTTGTAAATTTGAGAAAGAGCGGATTCGATGGTTCCCTGCACCGTGGTCACGCCCGGCTGTTTCTGCCAGCCTTGAAAAGCGGTTCCATCGTAGGAAATCAGCAGTTTGATAATGCGCATTTCTGCGTTTTTAAAACTCCATCAAGAAACCGGCGTTGATCCAGTCAGAGGAAAAATCGAAATTGGACAAGCCGATAAGGCCGCGATACTCGGCCGTCAGGTATACCGCGTTGATCCCGTATTCGTGATCGAGCTGAATACGCGAGATCGCGTCGAAGTAGGTCAGATTGAAGGCCAAGCCGCCGGCATAATAAGCGCCTAAAGCGCCGCCGAATTTGGGCGGCTTATCATCATCACGAAATTCAGTGAAACCGAAAACCGTGCCGCCACCGCTGGCGTACGGCACGAGAAGTTGCCGATGCCAAATCTGCATCCGGTAAACGGCGCCCACATTCACGGGGACCACGCCGAGAGTGAAAATCTCCAGCGGAACCAATCCATCCGCCGCGTTTTTATCACCGACGAATCGTCCGTGTCCTTGGGCCACATAAACGCCCAAGCCCAGTGAATAACCGAATTTGCCGATGGGCGAATTCCATAACAACCACTCCCAATCGAAGAGAATACCGGGATTTTCGGTTTGGTCATAGTTATCGACGAAGCGAACGATTTCACCGTCTTTTCCCTTGGCTTCCAAATCCACCGGCTCATAGGGACCGAAGCGAAACGAAGCGGCGGATCGTTGTTCGGATTCTTTGACCCGGTAAATGTAAGTGCGGTCCTTGGTGATTCTTTGCAATCCTTTTTCCGCGAACGGGTGAGGAACTTCACGGGCGTTTTGATGTTTGGACCAATCAAAGATGACGCCGCCATCGCTACCGTATGTCGCGGGCGGCGGCTCCTGCGGTGTCGGTTCGGCGAAAATTTCAGGCGCCTCTTCAGGAACGGATTCGGGACCGGAAAAATCATCTTCTTCGTCCGCCTCCAACTCACTTTCGGGAGCCGGCGGCGGAGGTAAGGTTCCGTCCAACTGGGAATAAGCCCGGGCTGTCGATAACAAGAGGAATGCGATGATTAAATGTCTAAGCGCGGCCAAACGCTCTCCTCCATCCGAATCCAAGAAGAAAAACTGATGTTGTGAGGACAGTGAGAGAGAGCAAAATCGCGGGGACGATTCCAAAGCGCAGGGCGAAGTGACTCATTAAATAGGCCGGGTAAAGCGCCGCTCGCACGATCGTCTTGGCCATGGGTTTGTCATGGATCCAGCGGGACAGATAGGGGCCGTACTTGTAGTATTGGAAAATTAAACTTCGTCCCCAGGCCCGAGGGAGCAAAATCGTGTTCCGAAATTTTCGGAAAACCTGAATTTTCGGTTCCAACCAGCTGCCGTAAGCGGCGGTGGCCACGAAACAGTTGAAGTCGTCTTGTAAAAGTCCGAGCACCTCTTCGGGGGTGGCGGAGAATGTGCAGCCGTTGAAGTCAGGGGCTTGGGTTGTCTGGCAGGCCGGGTCGAGGGCGTTGTCCGGATAGAACTGAACGATATTACCGGCGTTATCCACCATGGCGATGCGGAAAACGTAGGTGACACCGTTTTCCAGTCCACGAACGGAATTGTTCTCGATGTGGTTACCGTCTTTGGAAATGGGCAGGTCTTTGAATTGCGCGAGCGCATTGGCCTGCTCCATACCTTCCTTGGAATAAAAAACCCTCAGGTGAGTGGCCACCCCGCCATAACCGGTGAGATTGGGAATGTCGGACGAAGCCACTGGATCCGTAATATAAACTTTTTCGTCGCCGGGAAACGGTGTGAAGCTGGAATACCCGACGGTGTTCGTGCCGGAACCGTAGACACTCCACTCGGCCGAGTCCGGTTTTAAAATGCGGAAGTTGACGTCGGTGTATTCTTCACCGCTGTCGAGGCTGTTATCATTATCCGCATCGATGAAAAGACGTCCGTTAATGACGGTGGTCACGGCGGCGCAGGATGCGGAACCGAACGCCGAGCACAAATTTCCCCAAGTGGCCTGGAAGTAATTCCCGTTATTGTCCTCGATGTTGGGAGTTACGATCGTGCTATTGGCGCCCACGATTAATTTGGCATTGCCCGTGACGGTCGAGGGTTTGGTCACATTGATGCGAAAAATAAGACCGTCGTGAATTCGAGCTTTATTACAGGCGCATAGGCCCTCGGCCGCGAAGGCGCAGGCCACATCCAGTGCCATCGCGTCCAGGGTGCAACTGTCACAGGTGCTGGTGTTGCTGGTGGCCGTGCATTCGCCAGCCATGCCGCCATAAATGGTGACGGGGGTGGTGGTGAGATCGATATTTGATACGCCGGTCGCGCCGGTGATCGGCAAAGCCGCGAAAGCGGGCCAACCAATCAGGCAAACCAAGAATAAGGACAGCCTCATTCCTTCATGACATCATGCAGGGGCCGGGATGTCAAAAATCCTCTCCGCGATCTGAATGCCGTTTAAAGCGGCGCCTTTGCGTAAGTTATCGCCGACCACCCAAAAGATCCAAGTTTGGGGGTCGTCCAGGTCGCGATGAATTCGACCGACCGCCACCGGATCGCGCCCGTCATAACACCTTGGTGTGGGATAATCCTCATCTTCGACAATTAAACCATGTTGGCGACGTAAAGAGGCGATCAGTTCCGCCTTCTCCACGGGTCGTTTTAATCGCACCCACACCGCCTCGGAGTGGGTATTCCAAACCGGCACACGGGTTGTGAACGCGCTGACTCGCAGCGTGTTGTTGCCCAAAATTTTTTTTGTTTCGCGGATAATTTTTATTTCTTCGGAGCAAAATCCATCGGCGCTGAACGAGCCGATTTGCGGAATGCAATTCATATGAATGGGATGGGGAAAAGCTTGGGGATTGGGCTCGGATTTGTTCTGCGCCCAGGCCGTCATTTGCTCCCGAAGTTCTTCCTGCGCGGCTTTTCCCGCGCCGCTCACGGCTTGATAGGTGGCCACATGAACCGATTCCAAACCAAAATCGTCATGAAGCGGTTTGAGCGCGCACACCAGTTGAATGGTGGAGCAATTGGGATTGGCGATTAAAATAGGTTCTTTCTTTTTAGGCAGTAGATGACCGTTCACTTCGGGAACCGCCAGGATCTTGTCCGGGTCCATCCGGAAGGCCGCGGAGTTGTCGATCACAACGCAGCCGGCTTTCACCGCGATCGGTCCCCATTCCCGCGAAACATCGTCACCGGATGAGAAGAAAACCACGTCCAAACCGCTGAACCGTTCGGCCGCTGGAGTTTCAACCGTGAAACTTCGTCCCATGCAGGTCCGGGTTTGTCCTTTGGACCGATCACTGGCGAATAATCTTAATTCACCGAGGGGAAACTTTCTTTCTTCAAGAAGGTTAAGAAACAGCTCACCGACCAACCCGGTGGCTCCGACCACGCCGACATTTAATTTCCGGTTCATTCTTCGTCGTCCAATTCTTCTTCGAGGTGCAAGTCCTCACCCACTTCCGGTGAGAACGGCTTGGCATTGCGTGGGTGACGGGCACCCAGGCGCCAGATGCCGAAAACCGCGCCCAATATGGCATAACTCAGAAATAAAACAAAGAGCGTCGTTTCGGGCCGGATCGCCACCATCGCGAAAATAAACACGCCGGTGACCAGGTAACGAAAGGGAACACGATGCCTGAAATCAATGTCCTTGAAACTGCGGTAACGGAAGGTGGAGACCATGGTGAAACCCAGTAAGAATGTCATCGCCAAAACGCCCCAGGACCGTGCCGCATCGAGTTCCAGGTCGGCGAAGGCCAACACACTCGAAGCCACAATGCCCGCCGCCATGGGAATCGGTAAACCTTGAAAGTAAGCTTTCTCAATGGATTGGCTTTGCACATTGAAGCGCGCGAGCCTCAAGGCGCCGCAAGCCACATAAAAAAAGCTCGCCAGCCAACCCACCCGGCCGAAAGGTTCCAGTGACCAGAGAAAGAGTAACAATCCCGGCGCCAGGCCGAAGCTGATCAAATCACTTAAGGAGTCGTACTCGGCGCCGAACTTACTGGTGGCATTGGCCATCCGGGCGACGCGACCGTCGAGTTGGTCGAAGATCGCCGCGATCACAATGGCATAGGCGGCCCAGGTGAACTGACCGTAGATGGAATAAATAATGGCGAAGAACCCGCAGAACATATTGAGGGTGGTCAACAGGTTGGGAAGCACGTAAATGTGCACGCCCAACTTTCGTGCGGATTTTCCGGCTTCAGACATCAAAGGCCTCCGAAAACGTAAAACAATCCCGCCAGAAGGGTCGCGCTTAAGACCGGGAATACGAAGTTATCGTCCAATTTCCACACCGGCACAAGCTCGGAAAAGGCGCCGATCAAACCCGCCAAAAGACAGGCGATGAACAGGCGCTCGGTCATCAAACCTTTGTATTGAAAAAACAAAAACGAAAGAACGAAACACGTCACAAAAGCGGCCAGTGATCCCTGC
Source organism: Bdellovibrionales bacterium (assembly GCA_041690295.1). Classification (GTDB taxonomy): domain Bacteria; phylum Bdellovibrionota; class Bdellovibrionia; order Bdellovibrionales; family UBA1609; genus JALHOQ01. Next base: position 146,524 of record JAWLHR010000001.1, on the reverse strand, counting down.
AAACTCTTGTTGCCGATCAGTTTGTCTTTGCCGTAGCGGATACCGAAATAACTGGCCAATGGATCGGCAAAAGAGACGAAAAGCAGCGAGAGCAGCACCACGTCTTTGGGAAAGAGCCAGATCGTCAGCGTGATACCGGCCACGAGAGCGGTCGAGGCCGCGTAGTGCGCTCTTTCGCTCTCACGTAAGACGAGTTTGAATAACCAGGTGAAAAACCGGTTCAAACGCCGGCTGCGGAGTCTAGCCCAGTCGAATCCGATCATGATCACCGCGACGGGAAGCGCCACCATTTGGGCCTGGCGCGGCTCGAGAAACCAATACAAAAGGAATACGGAGAAAACACCGCCGAAATGCCACAGACGCCGGGCCAGGTGAATGTCATCACGGGCTTTTAAATGCATACCCTAGAAGATGTCCCATTGTGAGATGGTGTCAAACGATATCGCGGGGTTATGATAGAATGGGCCATGCGGTTGGCGCCCTTGATTTTTATTTTTGCGATCGGATTCCCGGCCCTTGCCGATGACGAGGCGAAGCCGCAGATCTTTGGCGCGCACCACGGATATCTTTTTGAAGTCACTGAAGAGCGCAACCGCCGCGACATCGAAATGGTGATGCTCCAGCCGCCGCCCGAGCCCAAGAAACAGCTTAAAGAAGTGATTTTCAATGAAAAGCTGTCGCGCGAGTTCCAGCAGCAATATGAATACCGATTCGGTCAATCGCAGGCGGAGCAGGTGTTCAACACGGTCGCGCGAAGCGATGAATACACCTACTACACCGGCCGCAACGTCACCGTACAGGAATACCAGAAGTACCAGCGCGAATTCGCCGAATACATGGGCCGACGCCTGACTGAATATCACGTCGATAATTGGGTGAAAAACGATCCCGATCTCAGGCCGGTGTATGAATTCAAGGACCGCGTCAGTAACCTCGACGTGCAAATGCGCAAAGGCTACAAGCTGAAATGGAAGTACAACTTCGCCGGGCCGAACATGGATATTCGCCTGGAAAACCCCTACGACGTGACCTGCAAGGTGCGGGTCGAAATGAACGGAATCATCTCCTCGCCGGAAGAATTGATTTACACTCTCGGTTATCCCGTGAATAAGAAGGTGACCGTAACCGCGGTCCACCGCCAAATGGACGGGGTTTATCAGTTGGTCGGCACACGTCGGATCAGCCGCAATCTGTCCACCTCTTTAACCGCGTCCACCGACACCAAAGAGCGCGGCCCCACGGTCAAGCAGGATTTGATCTTGATCGGTTTCGCGTGGACTGAATAGCGCGTCTCACCCTGATACAAGCCGTGAATTCCTGAGCCGGTTTCGCCGAAGCGTTCACTATGGACCGGACTCAAATGCGCTGGGCGCTTTTAAAAATTTCATTGATCGCGCTCGCGCTGATGAGTTGGGTCTTCGTGGGATTTCTCTTTGACTCGCGACCGGATTCGGAAGTGGCGGCCGAGATGGCCGATGATCCTCTCGTCTCATTGGTCCGATTGCCGGCGAGTTTGCAATCCGGTCAATTGCCCAAGGTATTCCACGAAAGCCGGGCCTTTGAACCCATCCGTATGGAAGTGATCAAGTTGGGATGTTGGGACATTCGGGATCAGGTGGGACCCATGACCTCGGCCCGCTGGGTCCGGCTCACCGGGCGCCCTTGTCAGTCCGACCCGGGCGTCGATGCGATTCGTGTGACAAATATCACCAATGGTTACCGTGGGACCGTCTTTCTTTCGGAATCCCAAAACCTGACCACGGATTTCATCCCTTTATCCGAAGGGGAAAATGAACTTCTTCTTGAACTCGGATGGGGGCAGGGCCCGGTCTGGGAAAACCGCATCGTCTTGCTGAAAAAAGACGAATCTCTGAACTAGTCCTTTTTGGCTTTCTTGGCGGCCTTTTCGCGCTTCTCGATGGTTTTAAGAATTTCCTTCGCCAGATCCGAGGGATTCTGTGTCGAGAACATGCGGTTCTGACGTTCTTTGATCACGTCTTTAGGGATCCTCAATTTGGCGTCGCGAACGCGCGCGATCACTTCCCGTAACATCGCATTGTTTTCCGCCTCGGGCCGGATCTCAGCCAGGATATTGTCCAGGATGAACAAGGAGGTGGATTGCACGCTGGTGGCCACGTTTTTCTTCTTCAAAACGCCGATGGCCTCATTGACCAGCGAGCCGATCTCCCGCTCGTACGCATTGAAGCCAAGCAGGACCCGGCGCACTTCGGGCACCAGTTTCGCCACCATGTTGTCGCTGTTGGGCCGCGAGAAAATGAGCTTCAAAGCCTCCCGCAAATAGCCGACGGCCTCGTCCTCATTGCTGGTTCCGTCCTCGCCGGCGGCGTCGCGGGCCCGATCAACGAAGTGGCGGACCATTTCCTGCATCTCATCGTAATCTTTGATGATCAATTCGTTGTATTTGTAGTTTTCAGCGATTGCGGACCAGGTGAACGCGAGCAGAAGAGCGAGTAGTGATATTTTCATATTTCGATTCTAATTCCCCATGTCACAATTTGTCTATGCTGCAAGGTGTTCAATTTTGAGACAATTGGCATATATGAGCGTCTGTGTCAGAATCGACATGTTTAATATTGAGACTTAATAAGGAGTGACCTTTGAAAAAATTGATTTTGTTCACCGGAATGATTGCGTTGCTGGCGGGTTGCACGTCCAAGAGTCAGCTTGAAAAGACAATCGCGGATAATCCAGACATCGTTTTCAACGCGATCAAAAAGAACCCCAAAAAATTCGTGGAAACGGTTAATGAAGCCGTTCGCGAAGCCCAAATGTCGGCACGCGAAGATGAGGCCAAAGAAGAACAGGCCCGGATGGAAGAGGAGTTCAAGAATCCCAAGCAGCCGGCCATTGAAGACGGCCGCGTGATTTTCGGCAAAAAAGACGCTCCGGTGACCATCGTTGAGTACACTGATTTTCAATGTCCTTACTGCGCGCGAGGGTACAACACGATTAAGGAAGTTCTTAAAAATTACCCCGATCAAGTCCGCGTGGTGTTGAAGCATCTTCCGCTCGATTTCCATCCTCTGGCCATGCCCGCCGCGAAGTACTTCGAGGCCATCGCCAAGCAGGATCATTCCAAAGCCGAAAAGTTTCATGACATGATCTTTTCCAACCAGGCCAAGCTCAATCAGGACGGCGAAAAGTTCCTTAAAGACGCGGCTAAGAAAGTGGGCGCCAACCTTAAAAAGGTGGAAAAGGATTTGAGTGATGATTCCATCCAGGAACGCATCAATGCCGATATGGAAGAAGCTCGTAAATTTGAATTTACCGGAACGCCCGGCTTTTTAATCAACGGCGTATCGTTAAAAGGCGCCTATCCGTTCCAATCGAACGATCCCAACGTTCCTGATTTCAAAAAAATCATCGATCGTCATCTCTCGAAGAACTAAAGTTCAATCGGTACCGGCGTGGCGCTTAAGCTCACGCCGGTCTTCGGATCAATTTCACATGCAAAAGCCCGCAACTTTACGCCCTGCTCGGCGGCTTGCCTGAGAAGACGGCCGTATTCCGGGTCAATGGCGTCGGCGGGAGCGAAGGCCCGACATTTCTCGCGCTGAATGACGAAGACGGTTTCCGCGCCGAATCCCTTGGATTTCAGCTTCATTAACTCCTGCAGATGCTTTTGCCCGCGAACGGTGACCGCATCGGGAAATCTCGCCACTCCATTTTCGAAGTAACTGACATTTTTCACTTCCACGTAGGTGAGATCCCGGCCTTCCGCCAACGCGGTTTCGTTCGGTGCCAGGACCAAATCAATGCGGGTTTCCGGGCTTAATTTCACTTCACGCTTGGCTTGGGTGAAAGGGTGCCAGTCGGGAATCCGCTTTTGGCTCCAGGCTTCATGGACAAGATCGTTGGTAATTGAAGTATTAACACCCACCCAGCCGTCGGGAGTTTGCAAAAACTGTAGGGTGCCCTTGAGTTTACGTGCCGGATTTTGACTCTCAGTCCAAATGCAGGGTGCGTTCTCGAACAAACAGGATTTCAGGCTGCCCGTGTTCGGCACGTGGGCGACAATCACCTCTTCGTTGTAACGGATGTCGGCAAAAAACCGTTTGTAGCGTTTAAGAAATTCCCCTTGGCGAACAGGTTCCTGAAATTGCAATTCGCAGCTCCTTGGTGCAAGGCGTAATCGCTGACTTTTTAGGAGGTCATGATTACAACGTTGGGGGTAATGTACTGGAAGAGGTGAAGAATGTCACAAGAGGCGGCCGTTAAGGCTCCGCGAAAACGCCTCCCCAAGCCGGCTTGGATCAAAATGCGCGCGCCCTCGGGCGAGCGATATCTGCGGATTAAAGACCTCCTCAAAGGCCTGAATCTGGCGACTGTATGCCAGGAAGCTCAATGCCCGAACATCGGTGAGTGTTGGGGTGGCGGAACCGCGACCATCATGCTGATGGGCGAGGTTTGCACGCGCGGTTGCCGTTTTTGTAATGTGAAAACCGGAAATCCAAAAGGCAAGTTGGATCATGAAGAGCCACAGAAGGTGGCCCATGCGGTGGCGCAAATGGGTCTCGATTATGTCGTGCTGACCAGCGTGGACCGTGATGATTTGCCGGACGAGGGTTCGATGCATTTCGCGCGCACGGTTCAATTTCTCAAAGAATCGGCGCCGGGTCTGATCATCGAAGTGCTGACGCCGGACTTTAAAGGCAACGAGCAATTCATTGGTTACATCGTCGATGCCGAGCCGGATGTCTTCGCCCATAACGTGGAAACCGTCGAGCGATTGCAGAAAACCGTGCGCGATCCGCGGGCGGGTTACCGGCAATCGCTCAATGTATTGGAATTTGTGAAACGTAAAGATCCTACCCGCTACACCAAAACTTCTCTTATGCTGGGTTTGGGTGAGACTGACGAGGAGATCCGCCAAACTCTGCGGGATCTGCGCGACGTTGGATGCGATGTCGTGACCTTCGGACAATATCTGCAGCCTCAGAAGCGGCATCTGCCGGTGGCGGAATTCGTGACGCCGCAAAAATTCAAAGAGTGGCAGGTGGAAGCCGAAGGGATGGGCTTTTTGTATGTGGCAAGTGGACCACTGGTTCGCAGCTCGTATCGTGCCGGTGAGTACTTCATGAAGGGTGTTATCGAAAAACGAAAGCAGCGAGGAGGCGGCTAAATGGCGATTCAGAACGTGAAACTTCCCGATGTCGGCGAAGGCGTCACCGAAGGTGAATTGGTCAAGTGGCTGGTGAAGCCGGGAGATCAAGTCAAGGCGGACCAACCGGTGGCTGAGATCATGACGGATAAGGCGACGGTTGAAGTGCCGAGCCCTTACGCCGGTGTGGTTAAGGAATTGAAATTCAAAGTGGGTGATGTGATTCCCATTGAAACCGTGATCCTGGTTCTCGATAGCGACGGTGGTGGCGCGAAACCGGCCGAGCCGGCGAAAGCCCCGGCGGCCAAACCCGCGCCTCCCGCGGCCACGTCGGCGCCTCCGCGTCCCGCACCGACTTCGGGCGGAGCGGGAATGGATGTTTATCCGCCGGCCGCCGAATCCCGCGTGTTGGCCACACCGGCCACTCGCCGATTGGCTCGCGAAGCGGGCGTGGACATCAACGCTTTGAAAGGCACAGGCCTTGCCGGACGCGTGACAAGAGAAGATGTTTTGAAAGCCAAAGGCGGTGCGGTCACCATGCCGGCCACCAGCCGGGCGATTCTCGAAATTCCCAAGCCCGCGTTCATTTCCCAGCAAGGGGCGCTTGAGGAGCGGGTGCCGCTTCGAGGGGTTCGCAAGAAGATCGCCGAGAACATGCAAATGGCCAAACACATCATTCCGCACTTCACTTTGATGGAAGAAGCGCGGGTGGATCAGTTGGTGGCGATGCGCGCGCAAGCGAAGGAGCACGCCGAAAAATACGGCGTGAAGGTGACCTATCTTCCCTTCGTGATGAAGGCGCTGGTCGCCACCTGCCGCGAGTTCCCCATGTTCAACGCCAGCATGGACGATCACTCGGCGGAAATCGTTTACAAGAAGTATTTTAATATCGGGTTCGCGGCCGATACGCCGAATGGTTTGATGGTGCCCGTGGTTAAGAACGCTGATTTTAAAACCACGCTGCAAATTTCGCAGGAGATCCAGCAGCTCGCGCAGAAAGCGCGCGATGGCAAGCTGGCATTGGACGATATGAAAGGCGCCACGATCACGATCACCAATATCGGCAGCGTCGGCGGACTTTACGCCACTCCGATCATCAATCATCCGGAAGTGGCGATTTTGGGCATGTATAAGATTCAGGATAAACCGGTGTGGAACGGCAAGGAGTTTGTCCGCGGCCAATTCATGAATTTCACCATCACTTGCGATCATCGTCTGATTGACGGCGCCGTGGCGGCGAACTTTATGAAATCCTTCATCGCCCGCATCGAAAATCCCTCACAACTTATGTTGGACATGATTTAGGAGACGTAAGAATGGCAACTGAGAAATTTGATGTATGTGTGATTGGCGCCGGCCCCGGTGGATATGTGGCGGCCATTCGGGCCGCGCAACTGGGCAAAAAAACCTGCGTGGTGGAACGCGAATTCTTGGGCGGAGTCTGTTTGAATGTGGGTTGTATTCCGTCCAAAGCGATGATCACTGCCTCTCATTTCTACCACCGAATGATGCATGACGGACCCACCATGGGCTTTCAAGTGCCCGAGGTGGTGAAGCTGGATTACAAAAAGTTGCAGGAGTGGAAACAATCCGTTTGTAACAAAATGTCCAGCGGTGTGGCGCAACTCTTAAAGGGAAACAGCGTCACCGTTTACATGGGCGAAGCCAATTTCACCAGCCCCAAGTCTTTGCAGGTTAAAGGCAAGGATGGAAACGTCACCATTGAGGCCGCGAATTACGTGGTGGCCACGGGTTCGCGTCCCATCGAGATTCCGGGTTTCACCATCGATGAAAAAGATGTGCTCTCGTCGACGGGCGCCTTGGCGTTGGACAAAAAAGTCGAGCGTTTGGTGGTGATCGGCGGTGGGTACATCGGTTTGGAGATCGGTTCTTACATGGCGAAGCTCGGCACTCAGGTGACCGTGGTTGAAGCCGGTCCCGCTCTTCTTAACGGTGTGGCGGATCCGGATTGCGTGCAGGTCGTCGCTCGCCGATTGAAAAAGAACGGCGTGGAAGTTCTGCTCAATGCCAAAGCCAAAGGTTGGAAGAAGGGTAAAGACGGTTGCGAAGTCACTGTCGAAGTCGACGGCAAAGCTCAAACTTTGAAGGCGGATAAAATTTTGCTGACCGTCGGTCGTCGTCCGAATTCCGATCAGCTCGGTTTGAAAAATATCGGCGTGGCCATCGACGAAAAAGGATTCATTAAAGTGAATCCGCAGCGGAAAACCAATGTTCCGGGAATTTTCGCCATCGGCGATATCGCTGGGCAACCGATGCTCGCGCACAAAGCCAGTCATGAAGGCGTGCTCGTGGCTGAAGTGATCGCCGGACAAAACCGTGCGTACGACGCCAAGACGGTTCCCGCGGTGATTTTCGTGGATCCGGAAATCGCATCGGCGGGAATGCTTGAAAGCGAGGCGAAGGCCAAAGGGCATCCGGAATTGAAAATTGGCAAGTTTCCGTTCGCCGCCAACGGGCGCGCGGTTTCGATGATGGACGCCGACGGCTTTGTGAAGATCATCGCCGACGCGAAAACTCACATCGTGTTGGGCGTTCACATTGTCGGACCTGAAGCCAGCAATTTGATTTCTGAAGCGGCACTGGCGATTGAAATGGGCGCTTGTCTCGAAGATTTGGCGCTCACGATTCATCCCCATCCGACTTTGGGTGAAACCATGATGGAGGCGGCGGAAGCCGCGCTTGGACACGCGATTCACATCATTCAGAAACCTCTGCATCAGCCGGCGCGACAACCCCGGGCGAATGCTTGAGGATTGAAGACTGGGGGCTGATTCATTACGAAGAAGCCACTCGGCGCCAGTTAGAGGCGGTGGATGAGGTTCATAACGGCGGTCCGGAACGAATAATTGTTTGCACACATCCGCCCGTGGTGACTCTTGGGCGGGGAACAAAGGACGAGGATCTCACCGGTTGGACCGGTGAGACCTACGCCACAACCCGTGGCGGGCGAGCCACCTATCACGGCCCCAATCAAGTCATTATTTATCCCATTGTTGATTTGCGGTTAGCGCGTGAGGGATTGCGTGAGCGGGATGTGCACGCGTATTTGCGTGCGATTGAAGATTCCTGCGTCAGTGTGCTCAAAAAAATCGGATTGCCCAACGCTGAAGCGCGCACCACCAAATCCGGTGAAATTTCTCTCACCGGCGTGTGGATCGGTGCGAAGAAGATCGCTTCCATCGGCATCGCCGTTCGTCGATGGATCACCTACCATGGTGTGGCGATCAACGTCCTGCATGATCCTGCTGCATTCAAAGGCATTCAGCCCTGCGGATTTTCATCGAACATCATGACGTCAATAGAAGAAGAATTAAGTGAAACAATAAATTATTCTTTAGTCCGAGAGGAATTCGTCGGTGAATTCGCACGTAAGCTGGCTTTAAGCTCGGTAACCTGATCGTACGTCAATATATACAAAACTGGACTCGCGACGCTCTCCCCGCATGGCGACAATTTACTAACGTCGTCAGCGCAAAAAAGGGGGAGAGGGAATGCGAGTTTTTTGGGCATTTTTCATTTTCGTTGCGATGGGATGCGGGGCTCAAGCCGACGAATCGGCCCCTTACAGTGCATCCTCTAATCCCGAAACCGCGGCGATTCACCCGCGTTGCCTGCCAGGAAAATCAGCAACCAGTAAGCAGGTGACTCATTACTATGTGCCCATTCTCGATGCCTACGATCATTACACCTGCGATCGAATGGAAGGAACATGCATATATAAAAAGAACGGTGAACAATGGTTGCATAACTATGGTTACCAGGATCAAAGACTTTCGGAAGCGCGTTGCAAGAACGGATATGGACATCGCTCGAATTGTTTGAACCCGTGCCGCACGATCGCCGCGTCCACCAAACATCACCGGTACGGTGAGTTGATTTTTATTAAAAGTTTAGTGGGCAAACGCTGCGGCAGCGAACGTGACGGAACCGCCATGATTCACGACGGATTCGTTTACGTGGGCGATACGGGAAGTCCGAAATACTTTAACTCCAAGGGCCGATTCGATTTCTTCTGGGGTCGCTGTATAAATCGACGCAATGGCGTTTGTCTTGAGGGCGCGGTACCGATTTCCGATTCATTGAGTTCGTCGCAGTACTGTATCGTTTGGGATCCAGCAAATCCCAGTCGCAACGCCGATCTTCGCCGGGAGTTTGAACAAAAGGTGCGCTTGGAAGCCATCGCTCGGGAAGACCATGGCGCGGCCGAGGACATCAACCTCGGAAAGTAAAAGGTAGGCCGTTCCGAATCAGGATGCAAAGCATCTGGCCGCCCTCTGCGGCTTACTTTTTGTCGATGGTGATGGCGAAGCGTTTCACGCCACCCGTTTTGACCGCGTCAATGATACTCACCACGCGTCCGTGGGGCACATCTTTATCGGCGGAAACGATAGCCTGAACATCCGGCCGCTTGGCGGCCATTTCTTGTGAATAGCTGGTGATCGCCGCCTCATCCGTTGGTTGCCCGTTAAGGGTCAGAGATCCATCCGCCAAAATTCCAATGGAAAGTTCCGAGGGAGTGGTTTCATCACCGCTTCCGGCTTTGGGAAGATTCACATTGATGGACGGCTTCATGATCAGCGGGGTTGTGACCATGAAAATGATCAGAACCACCAGGATAATGTCGACGAACGGAACTATGTTAATGTCCGCTATGGGTTCGTCATCTTCGCCGGCGATTTTACTGGCCATTCATTATACCTTTTTGGGATTGGATTTGGCGTAAGCCAAACACAAATCACGCACGCTGTTTAAGTTGAGAAGAATGCCCTTCACTTGTTTCTGAAAATAGTTGTAGGCAATGACCGCGGGGATCGCCACGATCAAACCGATCGCCGTCGCCACCAGCGCTTGTGAAATCCCCATCATCACCGCCGCCGCGTCACCCTGCGAAGTGGCCAGTCCGCGGAACGCGTCCATCACGCCGAAAACAGTTCCAAGCAGGCCGATGAACGGCGCATTGGATCCCACTGTGGCTAAAAAGCCAAGGTAGCGCTCCAGCGGCGGCCGCTCCATGGAAGCAAAAGAACTGAAAATTTCCTCAAGGCCGTCCACGCCGCGCTCACGAATGTGTCGCAGACCATACGATAACGCACGTCCTTCAAGGGTTTGCCGGTCTTTGCTCAGGGTTTCCAGCTCGGCCAGATTATTGGTCTGCAAAAGCTCCCGAAGTTCATCGGAAATTTTCAAGCTGCTTTTGCGGACGCGACCCAGCGTAAAAAATCGTTCGAGTATGAACGCGACAGACAATATGCTGAGTAAGATGAGTAGCCAGAGCGTGATATTATGGGCGACCTGGGCGATGGCGAAGAAGTTTTCGGTCATGGGACCTCCAGGAGGGAATTATCTCTATCGCGGCTAGAAATGGTCAAGTTATGTGGTGGTTGATGGGGCTCATCGCCATCGTCCCTACCCTTGGGGGATGCGAGTTCACGCGCAAAAAGGACCCGTCCGTCTTGCTTATAGCGGTGGAGGGTTTGACGTTTAACTCGATGAATTGCGAGGCCGAGGAACTGGGGGACATGAAGTCCGAGGGGCTTCGCACCTTCTGCCGGGAGTCGGTCCGCTTTACACACGCCTATACGCCATCCACCATGAGCCAGGCGGCGCTGGCCTCGCTTTTGACCGGGTTGTATCCCTTGGATCACGGGGTCAGAACCAATGGCTCCGATTTCCTATCGGCACGGTTTCGCACCTTAAGCGAAGTGGCTTCAAGCAAACGGTATGGAACCCTTTTCATCTCCGGCGGGCCGCCGATCTGGCGCAAATCGGGTCTGGCCCAGGGCTTTGAAGTTTTCGAGGACTCGGCTGACGTGAATCCGGTGGCGCCTTATCGACCCGCCAAAGAGGTGGTTGACATCGCGCTGTCCTGGCTGGATCAAAATGGCGATCGTCGACCCACCTTCGTTGTCCTGTACTTGGCGGACCTTCAGTTTCCGTTCGTACAGACGGAAACCAATGACGGCGAAGTTCGTGACAAGAGCTTTACGAGTCAGGTTGAAGAGGTTCTGGAGTCGCTGGCCTCTTTGGCCGCCACTTTAAAGAAACGACGCAAATGGAATCAAACCCATGTGGTATTGGCCGGACTGAACTCATTGGATAAGTCCATGGCGCCGGGCGAACCTTTACCGTTGAACTTAAAATCCAGCGGGACACAAGTGGCGTTGTTCATTAAACCGGCCCGGCGCGAACGGGATGCGCCCTTGCATTGGGCGGTCGATCGGAACGTGTCGCTGGTCGACGTCAGTCACACGATATTTGATTGGTTGAAAACGGAACCGCCGGCCACGTCTCTGGCGGAACTTCAACCGAAGAGTTTGATTTCGGCGCTGGCCAGCCCCGAGCCCAGCTGGAATGAAAACCGGATCATTCTCAGCGAATCGGCCTGGCCGGATTGGCTGGAGGGCGCGGGTGTTCGTTGGGCTCTTCGGCAAAAACAATTTTTATATATTCATGACCGCGTTCCTTTGATTTTCAATACCTTGACCGATAAACTGGAAAACATGCCGCTCAAACCATCGGATCCGCTTTGGACATCCTTGAACGGCGATGTTGTGAGTTTGCTGGAGAAGGCGAAAGTGCGGCCGTTCGAAGGGCTATCGTCCTACTGGCCGGAGCAATTGAACGTCGCCAAGGAAATTTGGCGCGAGGGTCGCACGCACCGCCGGCCCGAAGGTGATGAACCCTGGAGCAAGTGGTATCTCAGGCACGCGCTCATGGCTCGTGAGTGGCGCCAGTTAAAGACGCTTGCGCAAGACATGGGTGAGCCGGTCGCCGCCTATGTGGCCGCTAAACATATGGGTGAGTCGCTGCCGCTACCGAGGAATTCGTGCGTCCGCTTGATTCTGGGATCGGCGAAGCAGAAGATGAGCGCGGTGTCCGAGTGTGAAGATGAAAAGGTGTTGGCGCTTCATTCCTGGCGTACGGCCGACCGCGAGGAAGATCGATTGCGCGCGCAAGACCGGTTCACCCGCGCTTATATTCAAACCGCGTTGGATCAGGAATTGGGCCGTCAGAATTATCTCAACGGATTGCGCTGGGATGTCGATCGCGAGTGGCCGCTGGCGCCCGAAATTTCCGATTATCTTTTAACTCTCAAGGAATTTGAACCGCTCGCGCGAAAGTTACCCAAGATCGTGCATTAGTCTCAGACCTCATCCGGCCTGAGGCAGGCAGTAGACGTTGGCTTCCAAATTGGTTCGTTTTTTAAGTTTGAAGGCGATGGCGTAAAGGGTGTCTTCATCCACCGCTTTGATATCGGCATTGGTGTTCGACGGCCGGCTCAGGGTACAGATTTGCACCGCCTTTGGTTTGATCATGCCGATCACTTCGATCCATTCTTCGATGGCCTCGGCTTGGGTGTTATCCAGCGCGCCGGTAAAGAACATCGATTGGATGGTGCAATCGCCCAGACGCCTGATGCCGTTAAGAAACTTCGCCATGTTGATCCGAATGAGCGGGTCATTGGTTTTTTGCATGAGAAGATCATTGCCCGCGTCCACTTTGATCACGCGTTCGTCACAGAGATTCAGGCCGGCCACCACTTTCTTGCTTTCAAGATGAGCGCCGTTGGAAAGCACGACCACCTGGCGGCCGGGAAGGTGTTCATCGCGCAATTGCATGATCATGCGCATGGCTTCGTCGAATTCCGGATGAAGGGTCGGCTCGCCGTTTCCCGAAACCACCACCGCCTCCATGGGCACCGATTTGCGGATGTACTCGCGAAAGGCGGTGCGGACCTCGTCCAAAGTCGGGAACTTATAGTCCTTACGCATTTTGTTCATCGTGAGCGAAGTCGGTCCGAGGCTGCAATAAACGCAATTATAGGAACAAACCTTTTCATTCCCGAGTAAATTGATTCCTAGTGTGGTGCCGTAACGTTGGGAAACATGCGGACCGTAGACGATATCCATACACCAATTATCCGCCTCCGGCCGTTGGATTTCAACTCTGGACCGGGACGACACCCAGCCAAAAGGGTTGGTCGGGATATTTTTTCGCGAGCGATTCGCTGATCTGGTCAAGCGTGGTCTGTTCGAAAGGTAACGTGTACAGCGGATGTGAAATCAACGAGTGACTGAGAAACACGAGTCGATCGCCGGGTTGCGTTTTGAAACTTCCCACGTTGAGGTTGGTCGTGGTGTGAAGTCCGATGACATTTTGCGGAAGTGGCGCGAGAAGTTCGGGAGGTTGACTGAGTTCGGTGGCCAGGTCGGCTTGCAAACTGAGCGGAATCCAGGGCATGTCTTTGCGGGCCAGAAAAAAATTCGGCTGACCGACCTGTGCGAACGCCAGCTCGCCCAATTGGTGCGCGAAGACCAGAAGTTCGACGCCGCAAACGTACTCGGATTTGTTTTCTTCGCGATAGAGCGAATCGTTGGCGAGCATCACGCCCACGCGCAGAGTGTTCGCCAGCGGCGAAAGGCAAGTGAGCTTTTGAAAAGGGGATGTGGCTTCCATGTCCTGGCGCGATGAAAGCACATAATCGCGAATGGTTTCGATCGCGCGCTTGGCGCCGACCCGCGGTCCCCATGGCGTGGCGATCACGCCGAACGAGCCGTCCTCTTCAAAATGGAATTCGGGTTTGGGCCGGAACTGTCGTCCCGCGTACGATCGTTCATCCACGTTCACAGGCCCACTCCGTACTTGCGCAATTTAACTTTGGCTTTATTGTAGTATTCGCCGTCTTTAATGTCCTCGGCCATGATTTTGCGCCATTTTTCTTTGGCGCTGTCCACATTGCCGAGGCTTTCCTCAAGCACGCTATCTTCGTAGATCGTTTTCATTTCGCGCTTCAGATCGTTCTTCATCTTGTCGCGCAGGCTTTTAGCGTCGGCGTTCTTGGGATCTTCCTGAACCGCTTTGTGGCAGGACGTGTACGCCTCTTTGTAACGGTTCTTGTCGCCCAATGTGCGGCATTGTTCGAGCAGGAAATTCACCTTGGTTTTCAACTCCTGCTCGATCGAAGCCAACTTCCGCTTGGCTTCTTCTTTTTTGTCGGCCAGGCGCGGATACGAGGTGCGGATGAATTTTTCCAACTCGGCGATGGAGGCGGCCAGACGACCGCTGGTATAAAGTTGCAAGGCTTTATCGTAGTGGGCCAGGCCCTTTTGGCGACGCGCCTCTTCGGCCTGGCGTTGTTTGCTGAGGAACTTGCGTTCCTCTTCTTTCATTTGCGCCGTATGGATCATTTCAATGACCAACGGATGTTCGGGTGAGAGTACGATGGCCTCGGCCAAACAAGCGCGGGTTTCATCCACCGTGGCGTCACCTTTCAACTTGGTTTTACATCCTTCAACGAAGTTGCTGATCTGCTGTTCGATCCAGGCGCGTTCACGTTCTTTGCGGTCCAGATCTTCCTGACGGCGGACCAGTTCCAATCCCTGTTCACAAAATGATTGCAGTTCCTTGGAATTTTCAAACTGGGGAATCAGATCGTGAACCTTCGCCAGTTCCGCGAGACATAAAGCGTATTTCCCCTGAACGTAAAGGTTTCGAGCCAAAACAAACGAGTCCTTCACCACGCTTTTTTGCTCCGGCTTCAGATTGTCGAACGAAATACTGGTCGTGGCCGTGGCCGGATCGCGTTCCGGTGGCTGCGGCTTCGGTTCCAACAACAGACCGATCAATAGAACGGGAATCAAAGCCATGAGCGCCAGGCGAACTTTGTTTTTCTTGAGCTTCTCCCAACCCGTGGGTTCGGGAGGCGGCGGTTCGGGATACACCGGCGGCATCATCACCATCGCGTCGGGCGGCGGATACCATTGCACCGGCGGGAGCGCGAGCATGGGATCAAAGGCGGGAACCGGGAGAGATTCAACCCGCTGGTTGAAGTGGATATCCCGGATCTCGAAAATCATCCGGACATTCATGATTTGAATTTCGTCGCCGCTGAGCAACTCCATCGGTTCGTGCGGCGTGAGCTTTTGACCATTGATCTTGGTGCCGTTGGAACTTCCCAGATCGGTGACGAAAAAGCCTTCTTTGATTCTGGCCAGTTCAAAGTGTTTGCGGCTGATGTGAGGGCTCTCAACCACGATTTCGCAATCTTGATCGCGGCCCGCCACCCATAGATGACCTTCGAGTTTTAAGACTTCGTCGTCGGCCGTATTGGGGTAGCAAACGCGGAGATAGGGCACGAGCATCGACTGCCCGGCCACCGTGGCCTCGTTGTTGACCTTGGGCGAGGTGTCCTCGGGAACGGGTTCGTCCACCCGCGGCTGGGGCCGTTGTTGCGGCTGCTGAACGAAGGCGGCCGGCGGATTCTTAATCGGCTCCTCGGTTTCAACCTCCGGCGCCGGCGCCTCGGGCTGAATCTCCGGTTCGAAGTAGAATTCGTAGGGCGGCAAAGTGAAGACCATGGTGGAATTCAATTCGATGATTTCCACCGCTTCGGTCCCAACTTGCATCAATAAAAATTTCGAGAGGCATTCACAAATCCAGAGTCCGTCACGCTCGACGAATTTCAAATGGTGGCGCGAGATGCCGCGCTCCTCACCTAGACGGATATGGGCGTCCGCCGCGCGACCGGCGATATACTCCATGCCCGACTCGAGAGTCAGGTTGGCGATTTCTTGGCCATGAAGTTTAACCACCAGCTTTGACATCTAGAAGCGTCCCTCCACGAACGATTGGCAGGCGTCGTAGTTGACCTTGGCTTCTTTGTAAGTCGGATTGTTCGCGTCCTTCACCATATAGATTACATTCTTAAAAGCGGCCATGCAGGCTTGGTACTGACCTTGGTCGCGGTATCTTTTCCCAAGTACCATTTCGTATTGAATCAATTCATTGAACCGACGTTGAGCGAGACGGATGTAACGATTGCAAAGCACGTGATGGGGATCCAGGGCCAGACAGGCCTGAAAGCTGACTATGGATCGTTCATACTGTCCTTTTTGATAATCACGAAAACCGCGAACGTAATTTTCCTGCGCTTGCTTGCCGGTCACCGATTGGTCGAGTTTCTTCTGTGCCGAGGCTTCCGCCGCTTGCTTGAGTTTGGTGGCGGCTTCGATATCCGCTTCGATTTGCTTTTCCGTTCTCAGATCGATGCCTTTAGGTTTGTCGTTTCTGGGCGAAAGCACAAGCCACACCAGAAGTCCGATGACGGCCAACAAGACCCAGCGGATCGGATTGCCTGTCTTGCGCGGCCGGCGGGCCCGGCTTCTTTGGGCCGCATAGGGCGCTTGCGGATAAGCGGCGGCCTGAGGATAAGCCGCCGATGGCATGGGCCTGCCGCCCGGCTGGGCCGCGGGCATATTGGGGGGCTGCCAGTTGAATTGGAGTTCCGTTTCGCCCAAGGTCACTCGCGCTCCGTCTTGCAGGTGGGCGCGGACGCACTCCTTGCCATTCACGAAAACCGGATTGTTTTCGTTGTGCGCGATGATTTCAAATCCATATGGAGTCAACTGAACGGAGGCATGCTTGCGGCTGCATTTGGGATCGTTTTGAATGACGAAATCACAATCCGTACTGCGTCCGATGGTGAACTGGGTCAGCTGTAGAGTCCGCACCACGCCTTTATGGGGCCCATTCAGTATGGTCCAGCGCGTTTCATGGATGTTGGAATAGGCGAGGGCGGTGCTCATTCCTCACCTTCCTGCATCGGGATGAGCACGATCAGGTAGTAAGCGATCTTACTTGTGCCGTAGACGGCCTGGGCGACGATCTGAAAATTCAGTCCGCTGAATTCCAGTTCGTTGGTGGCCAAGTCGTCGGGGGCCTGATCGACCCGCTCGATCAAATCCTTGATGCTTAATTTGAGCGCCTGATCATTGATCTCGTTCACATTCATTGTGGTCAGTGTCGACGCCGGCAATCCGATGCGCGCTTCGAACGCCTGATTGACCGCCGCGATGGAAAGATCGTGGGCATGTATGCCAATCGCCGCGAAACCGATCAACTCGACCAGATTGGTGACCTCACGGTTACGGTCGTGTTCCAAAACTCTGGCATTGGCGTTTTCCGCGCCGGATAGAATACGGTTCAACGCGCTCGAAACGTTGCTCGCCAGAAGCTGCATGGCGGGGAACCGGTATGTGACCTGGATTGTGTCGAGGCCTTCCTTGAGCGCCATATCGAGTTGGCGATTGATGCTGCGAATGGGATACTCGACGGTTTTGTACAAGAAATAAAAGAGAATAAATCCGAGCAAGAGAGAAATAAACAGCGTGGTGATGAAGAGCGAGAGAACGCGCCCGTTATCGACCGCCAACGCGCTCATGTCATAAAACACCACCGCCCAATGGGTGATGGTTTGAGCGCCGGTTTCCTGATTGTAAACATGAATCGGAACCAAGGCGACGACCGTGTTGTCATCCACCTGACGGACCGATTCCTTATTGGCTTTGCGGCCTTCATGGACATAGGGGAGATCGGGAAAGGAACCCGCCTGTGTGGCCGGCGCGATGATGTTCCCATCGACATTCGAAATGATGTAGGCCTTGGTCACACCGGGCCGGCTGGTGGCCACTTCAATGGACGCGCCGGTTTCCTGACCGTTCACCAGGAACGGCCGGTTGATTCGCGCCAAAGTGGTGGCGATGGTGAGCGCGTGTTGTTGGCTCTCCTCTTCGATGCTGACTTTCAGAATTTGCACCAGGGGAATGGTGGAAAGACTGGTCACGAGAATGATGAAGCCGGCCATGAATCCCGCGAGCACCCACTTGAATTCAAAGAGCTCCGGCAGTTTGTAAACACCGGGAAGAACAACCGACTCCATGTACCGCTGGGCGCCGCTCATCCACTGCGGCAACCGGCTTTGCAATAGCTCCTCCATGGGAACCCCGCCGACGTCCGCTTGGGGAATGCCATCGGAAGACGGTTGCGGCATTGGTTGATAAGCCACTTGGCCATAAGTGGGCGGGGGGAACATGGGTTGCGCGTTGGGGTTGAAGCGCTGGGCCCAATTGTCAGGAACCTTATGGACGTCGAAAAAGATATCGTGAATCGCCACGCGGTCACCGCTTTTGGCTTTGCTGGAGCGGATCTGGATTCCGTTCAGGAAGGTGCCGTTGCGCGAACCCGAATCGGTAATGATGAGCTTGTCATCAAAAACTTCGATGCGCGTGTGTTCCTTGGAAATGTTCGCGCTGGGAATTTTGATGTCGCACGTGGGCGCGCGGCCAAGCAGCGTTGAGTGCTTGGTGAGGGGAATAACCTGTCCGGCCATCGGGCCGTTAAGAAAGCGCAGAATCCACATGCAGTTTTTCACCCACCCTAATCGGGTTTTTGTCCAAAAAGCCGGCTTGCAATTCGATCACACTGGAAGCGCTCCACACCGGCCAGATCAACCGGCCGGGATTCACGTGCTTGAAGGTTTTGCGAACCACCAGATCACGATCGAGAAAAATCAAATCAATTGGGAATTTCATGAAGAACGTGTGAACGCTCCGGCATTGCGGAATCCACAAAGCCTGATCGACCGGCAAGTGCGTTCGACCGAGCAGCCCTTTCATCCGCCGCCACATCGAATCGGCCAATTCGAGGCGGGGGATCAGCGTGCGTTGTGAGGGTTGATGAATCAATCGCAACATCAATTGCCCCCGTAGAAGAATTGCAGAATGACCGGAGAAAACACCATCATGAACACCGCGGGAAGAATGAGAAACATCAACGGAAACAACATGAGCTGTGAGGCCCGCGCACCGGCTTTTTCCGCGCGCACGAAACGCTCAAGACGCATCTGAATCGATTGGTCCTTCAGCACCTGCGCGATGCTGGCGCCGGTTTCCTCGGCGTCACGCACGACCGCCGCGAAACTGGTGATTTCCGGGATATCAAGGCGGTCCGCCAAGCGGCTTAAAGCTTCACGTCGGGAACTTCCCAGCTTGATGTCTTTGAGCACCAGGCGGAACTCTTCCGCAAGAACACTTTCGTCGGCCTTATCGACGATGCGCTGGATGGAACCGATCAAGTCCAAACCGGCTTCCGTACTCAGCGCCATGAGGTCGATGAAGAACGGAAGGTCCAACACCACGGCGAGGTAACGGTTCTTGCGCGCATTCGACGCGTGAAAATCGGGAAACGCCCATCCCACGAACGCCAAGACCGGAATCAACAGCGTGGGCAGGTTGAGCTGAAGGGCGAAGTTCATGATGAACATGAGCGCGGGAAAGAAAATCCCCCACAGAATCTTTAAGCCGATGAATTCGTCGACATTCAGCTCCTGCGAGAGGCCAGCTGTCAGAAGCTTGCGTTCGATCTTCGTGCGATAGGACTGGCTCTTGATCCGTTGCGCGTGTTGAAGCGTGAAGTTGTGAACCAGCGGACGCGAGAAGTTGATCAAACCGCTTTTGGATTTGACGGGTTCATCTCCCGAGGCCCAGGCCAAGGCTTCGGCGTCGGTGTTGTTGGTGAAAATGGCCGTCGCGAAAAGGTAGACACTGAGTGCCGCGAGTCCGAGTCCGGAGAGGAGAATGAAAATATCAAAACTCAAGTTTCAAACCTTTCGTTTTTGCAATACATAGAAGGGATGTTGGAACTTGTGCTCGCGAGTCGCTCTCCGCGACGAATCGAACTGTTGCAAAAAGCTGGTTTTGAGTTCCGTCATTCCCCTGTAAAAGTATCGGAAACCATTGATGAAAATTTGAACGCAGGGGAAAACGCGTCTCAGATTGCGACAGCGAAGGCCCAGGCCTGCTTGATGCAGGATAACTCATTGAAATCCGGCGATTTTTTAATCCTGGGTGCGGACACGGTTGTCACCCTCGGTGGCCAAATCTTAGGCAAGCCGGTTGATGCCGAAGAAGCCGCCCGATTTTTGCGACTTTTGTCGGGCCGGGCGCACAGTGTCATCACTGGTCTGGCTCTCCTTGAGTCCGGGACCGGAAAACTTTGGAAAGGTTATGACTCGACCGAAGTCCGGTTCCGCGAACTGAGTGAATCAGAGATCGAATCCTACGTCGCCAGCGGCGAGCCCATGGATAAAGCGGGCGCCTACGCGATTCAGGGCGGTGCCGCTAAATTTGTTACCTCACACACGGGCTCTTGGAGTAATGTGGTCGGCCTGCCGCTCGAAAAATTGGAATCGGCTCTGAAGGAAAATGACTGGGTTGTCCGTCGGCGAACGCCTTAAGATCGTGAATGAAAATATCCGGATCCGCTGCCAGCGCGCGAACCGAAATCCGGAATCGGTGAAAATCCTCGCGGTTAGCAAGGGGCAAGGCTTGGCCAAAATCCGCGACGCTTTTGAGTGCGGTTTGCGTGATTTCGCCGAAAATTACGTGCAAGAAGCCCTCGGGAAAATCGAGCAATTGGAGAATCTTCCGGTGAACTGGCACTTCATAGGAAGATTACAAAGCAATAAAGTGAAACAGGTGGTCGGGCGATTCGCGAAAATCCACTCCATTGACCGGCCCGAGTTGGTTACCGCCGTTGAAAAACACGCGGATCATGGTCCGCAGGAAATTTTCCTTCAGTTCAACGTGGCCGGCGAAACCACCAAAGGTGGAGCGGATAAAACTGGGATTCGCGCTCTGGTCGAGCGTTTCGCGCCCTCGCGGCGAATCCGGATGATGGGCCTAATGGTGATGCCGCCGTTCACCGACGATCCGGAAACCACGCGCCCTTATTTTCGCGAGGCTCGTCAATTGCTTGATGAATTGCGGGAAAAGATGAACAAAGATGATTTAGTGGCCCACCCTATGAATGAATTGTCCATGGGTACCAGCCAGGATTACGGTGTCGCGATTGAAGAAGGCGCGACATGGATTCGGATCGGATCGGAAATTTTCGGTCCACGCGAGGTGAACAAATGAAACAGACCATCGGTTTTATCGGCGCGGGGAACATGTGCCAGACACTGATTGAAGGTTGGACCGCGAAGAAGTTGATCGATCCGGCCGACGTCGTGGTGTCCAATCGGACGGCGGGCAAGTTGCAAAAGCTCGAGGAACAATACGGCGTGCGCGGGCTCGCGACCAATGAGGCGGTGGTTGAGGCCGCGGACGTGGTGATTCTCGCGGTGAAACCGCAGGATCTGGAAGCCGCCGTCGAGAATATTTCATCGGCGTTCGATGCGGAACAGATGGTGGTGAGTCTCGCCGCCGGCGTGACCTTGCGTAAACTTAAAAAATTGATTCCTCAATCGCGCCACATTATTCGTGTCATGGCCAACACGCCGGCGCGGATCAACCGCGGTTGTTTCGCCTACTGTGGGGAACGCTCCGACCTTTTGGCGGACAGTTTCATGGACCGGATGTTCAAACCGCTGGGCTACACCATTCGGCTTGATGAAGGCGACGCCTTCGAGGCCTTTACCGTGGCCAGCAGCGCCGGCGTGGGTTTTATTTTTGAACTCATGGTTTATTGGCAGGAGTGGTTGGAGGAGCACGGCATTGATGCGGAAACCGCTCAACAGTTGACCGTGCACACGTTCGCGGGGGCATCGGAGCTGGCCGTTCAATCCGGTTCGCAGTCGCTTGAAGAGCTACAGGCGAAGGTGACCAGTAAAAAAGGCATTACAGCCGCCGGCCTCAGTTCCATGCGCGAACTCGAAGTGGAGCGTCTCTTGCGCTACTCCTTTGAAAAGGCGGCACTGCGCGACCGGGAACTCTCACAGGAATAGAAACACGTAGAAATTCAACTCGTTGCACAAAGAACCTGCTCAATCCATGAGCATAACCTGCCCGGTTGCTAGGCAAAATTTTATTGCGGTGGGTTGCAAAATGTCACACGGCCCCTATACTCAATAGAAGGGGGTTCGTATGCGCATAGCTCCAATCGACATTGCCCATAAAACATTCCACCGCAAAATGATGGGTTTCGATCCGGAAGAAGTCATGGATTTCCTTCGCCTTGTGGCCGAGGAACTCGAGGCGCTGATCAAAGAACGGAATTCACTCAAAGAAACTTTGCGTGAAAAAGAGTTGGCGGTTGTCGAATATCGCGAGCGCGATGAACTTCTGAAAAGCACCATCACCACCGCCACGCGGATGTCGGAAAAAATGCAAGCCGATGCGGAACGCGAGGCCAAACTGATCATCAACGACGCCAATCAAAAAGCCGACGCGATCGTTCGTGAAGCCCGCGATTCATTGAAGCGCCTTTACGGTGAAATCACGGACCTTAAAAAGATCCGCATGCAATTTGAAAACAACCTCAAAGCTTTGATCCAGAGCCATCTCACGATGATCGATCAAGGCGCCAAGATCATGCCCAACCCCATCGTCGAAGCCAAAGTGAGCGAAGTCGTTCCGCGTGAGACCGACGACACCGCTCAGCTGAAGGCGCGGATCGCCGAGGCCGTTCACAAAAAAATGGTGGATTTATAAGCGCTGATCCACGATCTTGGTTTCGTGTCTAACCAACCCGTTTTTCTTTCCGCCACCGCGGGCGGAGTCCGCATTCAAGTTCATGCGCAGCCGGGCGCTTCGCGCTCGCAAATCGTCGGCCTGCACGGCGAAGCTTTGAAAATCAAAATCAAGGCGCCTCCCGAAGACGGGCGCGCCAATGAGGAGCTTCGTCGAATGCTGGCCGAAACTTTGAACGTGCCCTTGTCTTCGGTCACCTTGGTTCGTGGGGCCTCCAGCCGCCAGAAGGTGATCGAAGTGGTGGGCGTCGATTTGGCCTCAGCCGCTCAACTTTTGGCCCCCAATTGACCCATTGGGTATCAGTTCTTGATCCTTGGCGGTTGCCATCGTAAATCGTCAGAGGCTTAGGTAGGTTGATCCCTATTGGGGGGATCAATATGTGGAACCAATTGGCCGTGAGTCATCAAATTCGTCATCAGGAGCTGATGGAACAAGCAAGGGAGGCGCGGCGTGGAAGAGAAAGTGAATCAGCAGAAATTAAAAACCGCGATCAAAGCGTTATTGAAACGGAAAAATCACACGTACGCGGATGTCGCAAAGGTTTGGAAGTGTTCCGTTCCCACAGTTAAACGGCAACTCGGACCGGAAGAATTAACGCTGACGCGTTTACTTACGCTGCTCGATTGGTTGGATGTCAGTCTGGCTGAGTTGCAAAAATTGGCCGCCTCGAATGAGTTGGAGCGCTCCGAATTGACGGAGAGGCAAAATAGGTTTTTGGCCGACAACCCGCTGGCGTTTTCATTTCTACTGAAAATTTATGATGGCTTAACGGTTGAGGAAATCACGCGGAAATACAAACTGAAATCGGATGCGGTTGAAAGAATCCTCATACAATTGGAAAAATACGATTTGATCCGCATCGGAGCCGGAGGGCGAGTGAAACCCTACCATTCGCGAATGCCCACGATCGGCGGGCCGTTGGCGCAAAAAAGAATGAGCCGGGTTATCGATCGAGCGGCCGAGTTTCAAAAGCTGCATGTCAGTGAGATGCTCGCGAAAAAAGCCCGGGGATTGGATGTGCCTTTGGGCACTCTGGCCTGGCAAATCTCGCATGTGACCGAGCGGACCTATAACGAATACTTCAAACATTTTGTACGGTTGATGTCGGACTTCGAATCCGCCGCGCGGCTTGAAGTGAAATTGCACAAAAAGTCGGAGCTCAAGACGGCCATCGCGAATCTAGGATTTTTTATATGCGAGAATAATGATCCTCATCTTCACGTTCTCACAGAAACCATCGATGATGGCCTGAAAGTGGAATGATCACATATTCTCAAGGTTCTTTTCGGCGTCGCGGAGAAGCTTGTCGAGTTTTTTCGTGCGCTTCGGCTTGGCCGGCTTTTTGGCCTTAGGCTTCGCTTTCGGTTTCGCCCGCATTTGCACTTTCATGCCGTCATTCTTCGGCTTGGCGGGCGCGGTTTCGGGAACTTCCTGGATCGGCTCAGCCAACAATTCGGACGCATCTTGCTTAGGTGTCGAGGGTTTTGGTCGCGGGGGCACGCGTGGATCTTCGTTGAAATATTGGTCCGCTTCTTTAAGTGTTTCGGTTCCGCTTTCAAAATTTGGTGTGCTGGAGCGGCGTCGGCTTGAACTGTTGCCGGGATTGGGCGTGTAGGCCAAACCGATTGTGCCGGTTAACCCCTCGGCCGCGCTGGAACCGCGAATGGTATAAGCCACTCCACCGTAAATCATCCAGGAATCAAGAACGGTGATTCCGGCGGAACCGGCCAGTTCGCCCACGGCCGGATTCATCGAGTAGTATCGGTAACTCCCGCCGTTCACGCGTTGAAGAAAGGCGTCGCGAGCGGCCCGGGTCTCCGTGTCTTCGTTGCTGATCAGTCGCTCATAACCGCGAAATTCACCTTGCAGCCACAAAGAATCCATCTGCAGTTTGGCGCCCACGGAATAGGGCAGGTTATGGGATCGCCCTTCGTCGCGGTACTCATAACTTACATAAACAAACGGGATGAAATTTCCGTACGGCAATATCAACCAACTTCCGCCGCGGATTTTCATCGCACCTTCACCAAGCAAGGCGTCATCTGAATTGCGATCAATGCGGAAAAGCGGGTAAACCAGATCGGCCTGAGGTACGAGGTGGAGACTCCCGGAATTCAGCCAAAGCTGCCCGCCCATCAGAATTTCATTCAGACCCGAGTTTTCCCGAGTGGTGAATCCATCGTCGCTTTCGACCATGCTATAGGTGAATCCACCATATAAACGCTGCATTTTGCCGAGATCCTGTGTGTACAGAAATCGGGTGACCAACTCGGTGAAATAACCGCTGTCCGGAAGATCCTCGGTGGAGCCGCCTCCGGCCGTAAAATTACTTTGCGTGGAGAAATAGCTGAGGTCGGCGTCCAACCGGTAATCGACTCCCCGTGGGGCATCGCGGACTTCAGCTTGCGCGAGATAAAAATTGGCGGCTAATGCCAAAAAAAAGATAAGCATTGGACAATCTAAATGTTAATGAATGCCGAACATGAAAGACAAGCGCATAGGCATCATTTTCATCACTGTATTCATCGATCTTGTCGGTTTCGGCATCATAATTCCGCTCAATCCCTATCTCGCGAGAGTCTACGGGGCGTCGCCCCTGCAGGTCGGTCTGCTGATGGGCGTTTATTCACTTTTTCAATTTATCTTTTCCCCCATTTGGGGCCAATTGAGCGACCGTTATGGGCGTCGCCCGATTATTTTGCTGAGTTTGTTGGGCGCGGCGCTGGCGCACACCGGATTTGGATTGGCGACGAGCTTCACGGGACTCGTGGTGGCGCGGGCCATGGCGGGATTGTTCGGTGGAAATATTTCGACGGCGATGGCCTACATCGCGGATATCACCGAGGCGAAGAACCGCAGCCAGGGAATGGGTTTGATCGGTGCCGCGTTCGGCTTGGGATTTTTGCTTGGTCCCTTTGTCGGTGGCGTTTCGGCCAATGTCATGGGAAGCCCTTCCGCGCCGGCGTTTCTCGCCGGTGGAATTTGCTTTCTCAATTTTCTCGTGGCCGTTCGCTTCTTACCGGAATCACTGACCGATCGAACGCCGTCGCGGGAGCGGCCGTCGCGTTTGAAATTGATCGCCTCGGCGTTTGTCTCCCCGGTGCTTGGCCCGGTTTTGTTTTTGGTTTTTCTCAACACCTTCGCGATGGCCCATATCGAGGCTCAGCTTTTTCTCTATGTCCAGGATTTGTTCTCATGGACGCTCGCCCAAGCCAGCTTCGGATTCGCCTATGTGGGATTGATTCTGGTTTTCACCCAAGGGTTTCTTATCCGGCGCTGGATGCCGAAGTGCGGAGAGCGGCGGTTGCTCTTGGGCGGATTGGTCCTTTCCGCCATCGGCTTTTTCTTGATCGGACTCTCTGAATCCGTTTCCCTGTTGGCGGTGGCGGTCACAGTGTTGGCATTGGGGAATGGCCTGGTGAATCCATCGCTCAACGGCAGCGTGAGTTTATTGAGCGGTAAAGAAATTCAGGGGAATAATCTGGGCGTGGCGCAAAGTTTATCCAGTATCGCGCGAATTCTCGGACCGCCGACCGGTGGCTATCTTTACCAGGCCGCGGGTGTTCAGTGGCCCTTTTTCGCGGCTTCAAGTTTGGTCGTGATCGCGGTATTGATCACCTTGACGCTTCGGCACCGGCTTCCCGAAGGAGGTAGGCAAAGTGGATGACTATATGGAAATCGGCCTCTTCCAATTGGAGAATCTCTTCACCAATCCGAACCGGTTTTTATTCTTTGATCTGCGCCGTCAGGCGCTTGCGACCCGACCGGAGCTGGATCAGATGCTCATGCGAGCCACTCGGATTGAAGCCATGGGGATCGAAAGTTACCTGGCGGAAAACCGTATCGACCTCGATTTTCCGATTGTTTTATTTTGTGAGGATGGACGTCTCTCAAGCGCGCAAGCCAGGGACTTAACGTCGGCCGGCTTTCGCAATGTTTATGTCTTAACCGGTGGAGTGGCCGGCCTCTTATCGGAGTATTGATCAATTAAGCTTCAGGGCCTTGCAGGGGCTTCGGCGATTGATCCAGCACGAAGTAGAGCACGATGTATCCAACGACAGTGGCACCGAATGACAGAAAGGCCAGTGAAATCGTCAAAAAGCGGACCACTCCGATTTCGATATGAGTGCGCAGCGCGATTCGGGAGCAAACACCCAAGAGCATGGGATTCAATGCCTGAACCACTCTGTCCTCACGAGGCAAACTGATGGCGAGCATGATGTACAACCAGAGCCCGGCTCCGAAGAACAAAACTCCAACCAACCAGACCAGGCGTAAAACCCCAACGGGAATATCCAGATTCCGAGCCACGCCTTTACAGACGCCGGCGATGACACCATCTCGGGCACGAACCCATTTCATATTCATAACAACCCTCCCGTATTCTTGATCCATGCACTTGTGCACCCCTTCGGGTCAATGCTAATGTGCCAACAAGTGGAACTTTCAGACCGATATAATCCCCAAGATGTCGAAGGCCGGATCTACCAATGGTGGTCCCGGAACGGTTATTTTAAAGCGGAGGAGAAATCCACCAGGCTTCCCTTCAGCATCATCCTGCCTCCGCCCAATGTGACTGGGTCACTTCACCTGGGGCACGCCCTAAATCATTCCGTCCAGGATTTGCTGGTGCGTTGGAAGCGCATGCAGGGATTCAATGTGTTGTGGCTGCCCGGTCTGGATCATGCCGGCATCGCCACACAAAGCGTGGTCGAGCGGGAACTGAAAAAAGAAAATACGACGCGCCAGCAATTGGGACGGGAAAAATTCGTCGAGCGGGTGTGGGAGTGGAAGAATCAGTACGGCGGCCGAATTCTTGAACAGATGCGTCTGCTCGGCGATTCGTGCGATTGGGACCGCCTGGTCTTCACTTTGGATGAGGGTGTTTCCAAAGCGGTTCGTAAAGTCTTCGTTGAACTCTATAAGAAGGGTTTGATTTACAAAGGCCTCAAGCTCATTAACTGGAGTCCCGCGCTGGAATCCGCGATTTCCGATTTGGAAGTCGAACACAAAGAAGTCAAAGGCCAGATTTACCATATCAAGTATCCGCTGGCCGACGGCAGCGGCGCCCTCGAAGTGGCCACCACGCGACCCGAGACGATGTTGGGTGACACGGCGGTGGCCGTCCATCCCGAGGATGACCGCTATCGTGAGCTGGTCGGCAAAATGGTGCAATTGCCGCTCACCAATCGCACAATTCCGATCATCGCGGATCAATACGTCGACCGTGAATTCGGCTCCGGCGTGGTCAAGATCACTCCCGCCCATGATTTCAACGACTACGCGGTCGGGCAGCGGCATAAACTGCCGATGATCAACATCCTGAACAAGAACGGCACTCTGAATGAGAACGCGGGTCCCTACCAGGGCAAGAAAGTTCAAGAAGCGCGCAAACAAGTGGTCGCCGACTTGGAAAAGCTGGGACTGCTGGTGAAGGTGGAACCGCACACGCATCAAGTGGGACATTGTTCCCGTACGGACTGCGTGGTCGAGCCCTTTTTGTCCGAGCAATGGTTTGTTAAGACCGCGCCGCTCGCGGCCCCGGCCAAACGGGTGGTGGAGAGCGGAACCATCGTCTTTGAACCGGAGTCGTGGACCAAAACGTATCTGCACTGGATGAACATCATCGAGGATTGGTGCATTTCCCGCCAGCTTTGGTGGGGGCACCGGATTCCGGCGTGGAACTGCGCCAACTGCAAGAAAGTGACGGTCGCCGAGGTTGATCCGGATAAATGCGCCCATTGCGGGCACGCGGGGCTCACGCAAGAAGAAGACGTGCTCGACACCTGGTTCAGTTCGGCGCTTTGGCCGTTTTCCACCATGGGCTGGCCGGAGAAAACGGAGCTACAGGAGACGTTTTATCCCACTTCGGTGTTAGTGACCGGATTCGACATTATTTTCTTCTGGGTGGCCCGCATGATCATGATGGGCTTGGAGTTCAAGCACGACGTGCCTTTCCGAACCGTCTACATTCACGGTGTGATCCGCGACGCCCAAGGTCGCAAGATGTCCAAGTCGTTAGGCAATGCGGAAGATCCGGTGAAATTGATCGAGCAGTGGGGGGCGGATGCGCTTCGGTACACTTTGATTTCACAGATCGCCAGCGGGCGCGACCTTAAATTCTCCACGCAGCGGCTCGAAGGTTATCGCAACTTCATGAACAAGCTTTGGAATGCGGCACGGTTTTCGTTAACCAACCTGGCGGATTTCGTGACTCCGGCGGACGGGCTGGACGCGCTTCCCTCGAAGAGCGAGATGAGCCATGCCGATCAGTGGATCGTTTACAAGTTGGGTGTGGTCGAAAAAGAGGTCGATGAATATTTGAAAGCCTATCGTTTCAGCGACGCGGCCAACACGCTCTACGCTTTCGTATGGAATGTCTTTTGTGATTGGTATTTGGAATTCATTAAACCTGTTTTCCACGGTGAATTGGATGTCACGCAAAAACGCGCGACCCAATTGATTTTGGCTCAGGTGTTGAATCGCATCGTGCGATTGCTTCATCCGTTCGCGCCGTTCATTACCGAAGAAATTTATCAAAAGCTCCCGATCCGAAGCGAAGCCGCCATTATTGATACCTACCCGCACCCGCGGAACGACAAAGCTTTATTGGCGCTGGGATCCGAAGAAGTGGCCACCAATATGGATTTGGTCCGCGAAGTGATCGCCGCCATTCGCAACATCCGTGGCGAAAACCGAATTAAGCCGGGACTGAAAATCAATGTCCGCTTGGCTCCGCACGATGATAAGGCCCAAAAAGTTCTGGGTGAGAACAAAGTGGCGATCATGACCATGGCCCGCCTTGAAAACTGCGAGATCGGCGAGGCCGGTAATCTTTCGAAATGCGCCGTTCAGCCGGTGCAACTGGCGGATATGAAAGTCGACGTAATTGTTCCGCTGGAAGGCCTGGTTAATATCGAAGAGGAAATCAAACGCATCCGTAAGGCGATCGAAAAGCTGCAAAAGGATGTGGCTGTTCTGACTCAGCGGTTGAGTGATCCGAAGTTCGCGGCCAATGCTCCCGCGGAGGTCGTTCAACAAGGTCAGCGTCAATTAGAGGAATCCAAAGCCCAGATCAGCACTTTGGAAGCCGCGCTCGCCCGTCTCAGCTAGCGCTTTTTGCCAGCGAGCAAGCGACCCTTCTTCTTTTTCTTTTTAGGCTTCTTGGCTTTGCTTAGGTGGCGCTTCTTTTTCTTGGCTTTCTTATATTTCGCGCTTTTCGATTTGGATTTAGCTTTGACCTTCGCCTTGGCTCGTTTCTTTTTGTTGATCGCCCGCTCAACAACCGGGCGGTCGGCGGAGTCGGGAATCAAGGATCGCGTGGCTGGAGCGTCGTAAATGGGCTCCGGCGTTGGTGAGGTCGTGGTGTAATAATCCATTCGGTCTTCAGGCGCCGATCCTTCAACCTCGTCCGCCACGGCGTCGTCGTCGTCCAGCTCCTGGTACGGAGAGGGACGAAAGTCAGCGGTGGTCTCGGCCGAGGCGCGACCGGATTCACCAGTGTCCGCATCACTCACGTTGGCGCCAACATCATCGAAAATGTAATCCAGTTCAGATTCGCTAAGACTATCGTATGCCCAAGATGGAATCGCGATCAGAAAGGAGCTTAGAATCATCAACAACTTCATAGCAGACTCTTTCCGCTCATCCCCCACACTTGTCAGCTTAGCAAGTGTGGGGACGGCAGGAAAAGAGCGTGTCTCAAATTAGGACGATAAATTATTCGGCGACTTGGACGTCACCATCGCCGGTGACAAAGAAATGGACAGAGCTTTGGCTCTCCTTCAATAAAGTGCTCACCTTCCATCGCAGATTCATTTCCAGGCCCGCCACCGGATTTTCATTCGTGCCGATATTCACAGGTTTACCGACTTCGAGAATGGCATTGAATTTATACCCCCAGTTCACGTCCACCTGTGACGGAAGAATCGTGGCGTTGGCGATATACCGGCCGGTGCCGGCTTTGCGGCCGCCATAGGTGTGATGGAGGCGAAAGCGAAATTTCACCACTTCCTGTCCAAAACCATTGGTGTAGAGCACTTCGTAGGAACGCATTTGCGGATTGCTCCACTTTTCCAGATCGGTCCAGCACGTCAGTCCTTTGGGCAAAGCATGAGCCACCGGAGTTTTGGTGTGCAACACCGGCTTATTATCCAAAACCAGCTGCCAGGCTTTCTGGCCGATGTTGATGATATCCGACCAGCCGATTCCACTGATGTCAGCGTTATCACTGACGCAATCATCGATGTTGAAATCATCGAGGGCTTCGGCCTCATCGGCGACCTCAACAATCTTTACGCTTGCGATATCCCACTTCGAAGGATCCGAATTGGCGATAACCGCGTTGGCCATTGAGCTGATAAATAAAAAAACCAATGTGAGTCGTGTGATCATATCTTCCCCCCTATGCCGCTAAGGCATCCGATCACGCTATCAATTCGATTTTTAGGTTTTCAACCCAATTTCGCGAAGGCGCTGCAGCAGAAAATCATTCGCTAAGATATCGGGATAGCGGCGCCCCGAGCCAATGCAAGATGGCAAGCAGGAGAGTACCGCATCCGGATTGGGATGCATGAAAAACGGCATTGAGTAGCGGGACATATTCGGCCCCTTCGGATTCACCACGCGGTGTGTGGTCGCGGGTATGACTTCGTTGGTTATACGAGCCAACATATCGCCCGAATCCACGATGATGTTGTCCGGTGAAGTTTCAATCGGCAGCCAGTTGCCATCCCGATCAAGCAACTCCAAACCCGAGGCTGAGGCGGATACAAGTAAAGTGATGAGGTTGATGTCCTCATGGGCGGCGGCGCGAACACAACGCGGATCCGCATCCGCGGGAATCGGCGGATAATGGAGCAGGCGCAGGATCGAACTTCCCCTGCAGGTCATCTCGGAAAAATAATCTTTGTCGAGATCCAACGGGATGGTGAGAGCTTGAAGCATGATGCGGCCGGTATCATCCAGCGCTTGATACAAGGTTTTAAAAACCGATTCGAACTCGGGAATTTCGGCTGGCCAGATGTTTTCGTCGCGTCCCACATGCCAGAATTCTTTTAAATCGGGGAACTGTGAGTCCTTCGCATGTTCTTTGCCGAAAGGTGTGTAGCCGCGCTCGCCGGCACCCCCCGGAGTTTGGTAGGTCATCTTCACTTCCGTCGGCAGTTGGAACAGAGCTTCACTCAATTTATAGGCTTGTCGAAGCAGATTCACATCGATGGGATGATCTTTCAGAATAACGAAGCCGAAGCGTTTTAAGCCTTCAAAAAGGCGATTCGAAAACTGAAGCTTTTCATATTCGGTGCCATGCGTATAAGCCCGCAATGACAATTCCGGAACGTGATTCATAGCTTTCCCCCTTCGCTGTCTCTTTTATAGGCAGATCAGCGATTGTCAAGCGGGCGTGAGCGACTCTACAATAACAACTCAAGCCCTATGAGAGGAGTGCAAGGATGCGTTCAATAGTGGTCTTCGGGCTCATTCTGCCGGTTCTTATAAGTTGCGGTAATGAGGGTAAACGGCTCGGCACGGGTCTGACCGAGAATGAATACGAATTCTTTAGATCGATAAATATCTCGCTCAGTGAAACCCATGCCGCGATCAATTTGGCCTCGAGCGGTTTCACGGCGTTGGCCGCGACTCCCAGTGAAAAAGTCGTCAAAATGGCCGATCGGTTCAAGGCCAGCGGTTGTTATCAAAACGGGCGATTGTTCGAAGAGAATTTTCACATGAGCTTCGCCCACAGCCGCGAGTTCAAAGGCGGCGGGAACTGTCCCATTTCATTGCTCCAAAACCGCACCTTTGAAAAGGACCGGGGCGTTTGGACCATCAGTGATCATATGAACACCTACCATGAGTTCCATAATGAAGTTTTGGTTCAATCGGTAAGTGTCACGGGATTCATGTCGGTCATCGGGAACGCGTCCCTGAATCAAACCAAAATTCGCGGTCTCATTGATTTTAAAAATTTCAAAGTGCGCGATGTGGGTTTGATTCAAGTGCGCATCGAGACGGATCAGGCCTATGCCGGGGCGAACGGCAATGGAACGATTTTCATGACGGTCGCGGCCCGCAATGGAATGCGAGCTGAAGTCTCCGTGACATGGAATCGGACCAAAGTGTTTTACCGGATCAACAATCGTGAAGTGGACCGGATGACCATTGATGAGCTCTTCTCTTCGTACGGTCTAAAGGAAATGATGGATCGTTCGACAAAGATGCGCTAATGATGGCCATATGAAAAAAACCGCCCAGCGGGAATGCACTGGCATAGTCAAACGCCACCCGGATGGTTTTGGGTTCTTAATTCCCGACTCCGCTGAAAACGTTGATGTTTATATACCCCGGCACGAAATGGTGGGGATCATGTCCAACGACCGCGTCCGCGTGACCGTCGTACGCGAGAAGGGCGGGCCTCGTTTTCGCGGTGAATTGATTGAAATTCTGGAACGCGCGGTGACTCGGGCGATGGGTCAATATCGTGCCCTCGGGCCCGGCCGGGGCCTTCTTCTTGATCGAAGTTTCAGTTGGGGCGCGGATCTGACGGTCAGTTGTCCGCCCGATCTGACACCCAAAGACGGTGATCTGGTGGTCGTGCAGATTGAAAGTTATCCGGATTCACCGCAAGGATTCAGCGGGCGGGTGGTGTCGGTGATCGGTGATGCCGCCGATCCCATGAACGATTCCATCCGCATTCTTCACGCCCACAATATTCCCTACGAATTCAGTCCGGAAGCCTTGAAAGAGGCGGAGCAACTCCCCGATGAGGTCACCGAGAGGGATTGCAAGGGACGCAAGGATTTGCGCTCAATTCCTTTCATCACGATCGACGGGAAAACCGCGAAGGATTTCGACGATGCGGTCTTCACTGAAATTGACGACAAGGGTTTTCACCTGATGGTCGCCATCGCGGATGTCAGTCACTACGTCAAAGAGGGAACCGCGATCGATGACGACGCCTACTTGCGGGGAACGTCCACTTATTTTCCGAACTTCGTGGCGCCCATGCTGCCGGAGAAACTCAGCAACGAGCTCTGCTCGCTCAAGCCCAATGTGCCCCGGTTGGCCATGGTCGCGGATATGCGACTGGATTTCCGCGGTGAACCGGTGAGCTCTGAATTTTACGAGGCGGTGATTCAAAGTGCCGCGCGCGTGACCTACGGTCAGGCCCAGGAAGTGATCGATGGCAATACGCCGCCGGAAGTTCAACATGTAAAAGAAAATATTCTGCGTTGCGCGGACTTGGCCAAAGTCCTCATGGCGAAAAGATTTCGCGAAGGTTCTTTGGATCTGGATCTTCCCGAAACCGAGGTGGAGCTGGATGAAACCGGAATGCCCGTGGACATCATGCGATCCGAGCGGCTTTTCGCCCATCGGCTGATTGAAGAACTGATGTTGATGGCCAATGTGGCCGTGGGGCGCTTTTTCACCAGTCGCCAATTGCCATGTCTTTACCGGGTTCACGAAGAGCCGGCGGCCGAGGCGATCCGTAATTTTGAATCGTTCCTGAGGGCTTTTGGATACAAGCAAAGGTTGAGCGGCGGGCACTTGCAAAAGAAAATTTCCCGCGCGCTCGAATACTTTAAAGGTCATCCCAAAGAACACATCTTAAACATGCTGGCCCTTCGCTCATTGGCGCAGGCCAAGTACTCGGCGGAAAATGTGGGGCACTTCGGCCTGGCGTTTTCGGACTACGTTCATTTCACGTCGCCGATTCGGCGCTATCCGGACCTAATCGTGCACCGACTGCTTAAAGCCGCGATTTACCCGAACCGGCGGTTACCGAGGCTCTCTGAGGATCAATTGGTCACCGCCGGAACCGTGCTCAGCGCCTGCGAACAGCGTTCGGTGAAGGCGGAGCGTCAGATTCATGCCATAAAAAAGGCCCGTTTTCTCACCCAGTTCATCGGCGAAGAGTTCGAAGGCGTGATCAGTTCCGTGACCCGCTTTGGTTTATTCGTCCTTTTACGCAAGTTCGACGTGGACGGTTTACTGCGGGTCGAGCAACTGGGCGGCGATCGATTCGAGTTTGACGAGGAAAAGTTGCGGCTGGTGGGACGAAATTCTGGTAAGGCTTATGAGATTGGTGAGCCCATTCAGGTCGTTGTCGCCAGAACCGACATCGAATTGGGCCAAATTGATTTTGTCATACCGGAGGATTCACGCCGTGTGGAAAAGGCCCGTACGCCGTTTGCGCAACGTCGGCCGATTAAAGACGATTCTCGGGGTGCTGGCCGCTCACGGCTTTCACACCCTCGTCGCCCGCGCTAAACTCGGACGATTTGTCATCAATCGTTTGGTTTCAAAAGACCTCGCGCATCTTTCCGCGCCCGTGCGGATGCGGATGGCGTTCGAACAATTGGGACCCACCTTCGTTAAATTCGGACAATTGCTGGCCACGCGCCCGGACCTGATTCCTCTTGAGTTCTCTCAAGAGTTTCAAAAGTTGCACGATCAGGTCAGCGGCGTGCCATTTGAGGAAATCGAAGCCATTTTGACCGCGCATTTCGGGGCGCCGCTGGACGAGATCTTCGAGCATTTTGAAAAGACCCCGATGGCCGCAGCCAGCATCGCGCAAGTTCACCGCGCGCGTTTGAAAAACGGCGAGGCGGTGGTGGTTAAAGTTCAGCGGCCGGGGATCGAAAAGATCATTTTCGAAGATTTGGAGATTTTGAAATCGCTGGCGGAGCTCGCGGCCCGGTACATTCCTGAGATTCGCCCGTTCAATCCCGTCGGCGTGGTGGCGGAATTCCGACGCTCGTTGGAGCAGGAAGTGAACTTCGTGATCGAGGCCAACAACATCCGCCGGTTCGGGGCCAATTTCGCCAATGATCCTCACGTCAAAATTCCCGAAGTTTACACCGAGTACACGGGACGGCGGGTGCTGGTGATGGAAGCTTTGGAGGGAATTCCTCTCAGCCAAAGCGCGGCTTTGAGCCAGGATGGGATCGAGCCGGAAGAGATTTTGAAACGTGGCCTAAAGGCTTACTTGAAAATGATTTACACCGATGGCCTTTTCCACGGGGATCTACATGCGGGCAATGTTTTGCTTTTGCCCAACAATAAAATCGGCTTGATTGATTTCGGGATCGTCGGCCGGCTGAATCGTAAAACACAGAATGCGATCGCCAATATGTTTTTGGCCTTGGCGGACGAAGATTATGATCGGATGGCCTACATTTATGTGGACCTCGCGCCTTTTACCGACCGCATTGATGTGGACGAATTCGCCCGCGACACGCGGGATCTGATCGCCCCGTATTTCGGGATGACCATGAAAAATGTGAACCTTGGGCGCTTGCTCATGAGTTCCACCGCGATCGCGTCAAAACATGGTCTTGTTTTGCCGTCCGAACTTGTTTTGTTCTTCAAGTCGGTCGTGGCGCTTGAAGGCATGGGTCGGATGGTATTGCCTGACTTTGATTTTCTCACCTACTCCTTGGATTTCGCGAAAGAGCTGGTTCAAGTTCGCATGGAGCCGAAGCGACTTTTCTCCGAAGCCTCGGTGGCGGCGCGCGATTTGAACTCGCTGGTGGCTTTCCTGCCACGCCAAATCAAACAAGCTCTTCGCCGGATAAACGACCCGGATTTTTCCATTCAGATCCGTTCAAGAGAACTTGATCGCTTGGGACGGGTGATCGAACGTAGCGCCTGGATCGTGTTTTTTGGTTTAATCAGTTCGGCGATCGTCCTGGGCTTGTTTATCCGCTAAGGCCGCGCTAGGCTTGAAGAATGTTCCCGAGTGACACCAAAGTGCTAATTATTGATGATTCCAGCTTCTCGCGAAATGTGGTGAAGAACGGGCTGAAAGAATTGAGCTTCTGGAAGATTTTCGAAGCGGAAAGCGCGGAAACCGCCCAGGAATTGATTTTGGAGGAAGAAAAAACGGAATCTCCGATCAGCCTGATTTTCTGCGACATTCACATGCCCAAGATGACGGGAATTGATTTTGTCCGGTGGCTCCGCTCGCGCGAGGAGACTCGCGGTGTGCCGGTGATCATTCTGACGTCGTCTCAGGAAAAAGCCGAGGTCGTCCAGGCGGCCATGCTCAATGTAAGCCACTTTCTTATCAAACCATTCAATTTGGCGGCGATGAAAGAGCGCTTGGAATCCGCGTGGGACAAACACGGCCGATCGTTTCTCGACACCGCCGCTTCTCGGAAGATCTGACTTGGTGTTTTTGGGCGGCGCGGGTGATTCGCCAGCGGTCTATCATTCCTCTTTAAACGGCGCCATCAGATCATTGCCGTTCACGTATTTCTCCCAATTTTCCAAAATCCATTCGAAGTCGAGAGAAACCGCCGGCAAGTACCAGTGACCGCGAATCGGTCCGGCGCGATATTCGCCGGCTCCCAACGAGAACCGGTAAAAATTAAGAACGTTGCCGATGATGGCGCTTCGGGTTTCCACTTCTTCGGGACTCGGAGGCCGGTCCGTGATTTCAAATTGAAAGCTTAAGTCCACGACGCGTGATTTGTCGGCGCGCAAAGAACGAACCACCGAGAGGCCACAAAGCTTTATCAATAAGGCCTTGATATACACTTTTAAATGGGAGCTGAGACCGAGGATTCGAATTCTTTTCCAATCACACTTGGAATCATCAGTGAACGCCAATCGCACATTGATGGTGCCGTCGATTTTTCGACGACTTAAAACGAAGGGGTAGTTGAGAAGGCCTTCGATCTCGCGGGCTAAATGTTCATAGCGCGGATAATGTTGGACCTCGGAAAAACGAGTGCCACCCGAACCCCACGGATTGGACTCCAAATCCGTCGCGTTCCCTGTGGGAGATGTTCGGGGTCCGGTGCCGCCAAGTTTGAACTGAGGAGTCAGCGACCTTAACGACAATGCGGGCTGGCCTTCACCCGCCCGGCGCCTTCGCGATGGGCTTTCGTATTCAACCTCAACGGGTTGCACGGTGTGAACTTCTTGCCGTGGGGGCGGGGCTGAGCGGGTAGAGATCAAAAGTAAAGCCGTATGAATACAAATCGAGGCCAGTATCGCCGAAGAGAGTCGCCATCGTCCCATGCGCCCTCAGCATATCTGAATTCAAAAATATAGTTCTGAATGAAAATTCATTCATTTCGTGCCCTTGCCGAGCGGGCAGGAAGGCAAGGCAATTTTTTCATCCGTATCCGTATAGATAAAATTAACGTATAAGACCGATCGAGGAGTTAAATGAATGAAAACACTTATCTCGAAAATGGTTTTTGTGGCGTTGATTTTGGGATGGTCCACGTTTGCGGACGCGTTCGCGCAAGGTCCGGATTGGCGGCCATTAACAAATGAAACGAAAAAGTCTTGTAGCGCGAAGTCCCCCTGTCGGTTGAGACAAAAGGACGGAAAGGAATTTGACTTCATTTTTAAAACGCACGTGGATCCAGACAACAAAGACATGTATTTCGTGGAAGCCGTGATCGTTTTGAACCGTAAAGACGGCGCCCGGCAAACGTTCAAAATTCCCAGCGAGAATGGTCCTATCATCGGAGGCATCTACAATGATGAGGAAGCTCCGATTTATGCCTTCGATTTGCTCGAGCGTGGATACAGCGATGTGGCGCTTTTTGCGTTTAACGTTAGGTCTGTTGGACCTCACTATTATTATTTTCTCTATGATCCCGAACGACAATCATTTGTCATGAGCGAGGAGACTTTCCCATTCCTGGAGCTGGATCGTAAAAAAGGGCGGCCTTTTCTTTCCTCGGATTTCATCCGGTTTCACATTGTGAGTTCGGATTTCAGGATCGCCGGCAGTGATGCCCCGTTCACCTGGCGCAAATTGACCGCTGGGGATAAAAAATCCTGCACCGATCAAAACCCCTGCGCGATTTCTCAAATCAACGGCCCTCGATTCGAGGTTCGGTTTAAAACGCAACCGGTCCCGGATGATGCGGAACATTTCACTTTGGATGCCGTCGAAATCACCAACCTGGACACCAAAGAGAGCGAAATCTATCCGGTTGGGAAGTTAAGTGGTGAGTGGTTCGAATCAGATGCTGAGATGGGATTGTATGTTCCCGATCTCAGGGAAGGGGTGATCGATTTTGCTTTGCTGTCCTATTATGCCCAACGTCGCCCCTATTTCCTGTATTTCCTTTACGACGAAGAACGTGAAAAATTCGTATTGTCCGATCAACCGCATCCGGCCTTGCAGTGGGAGAACGGGGGAAGGTTGAGCGACGGTGAGTACGCCTACGAAATTGATCAGGATTTGAAGATTCAGTGGAAGGCGGAACCGGAATCGTGGCAATCGGTGCTCGCACCTGGTCAGAAAACTTGCAGTCAACAAACGCCATGCCGGGTTCGAACCCATGATGGCACCGATTTTCAGATCACAATTCAAACGAATGAAAATCTAAATAATGGTGCCAATGTCAGCGTTGAGATTGTGAATCTGAAAACGAAAACGCGCTCAAGTTATTCGCTATTCAATGAGTTTGGATTTGAAGGGTTCAGGCCCCTGCGCTTCTTTATCGCCGACATTCGGCCATCGCAAACCGATCTGGCCTTGTGGTCAACCAGCGACTTGAATTACGGCTATTACCATTACTTTTTATATGATCCGAACAGGGGTCGATTCGTCATGACTGACAATTCGATTATTATTCCCCCATTGCGGCAGGATGCGAACGATCCGTCGTTGTTCATCGGTGAGAAAGACAAGTACCGACTGAAAGAAGACCTCACGTTCGAATGGATTGAAGGCGAGTGAAGCGTCGGAAAAATGAGGCCCCCGATTAAAACCGAGGGCCTTAAGTTGAGTGAGCGAATATTATCCGAGGAGTTTCAGTGCCACTTGCTGAGCCGTATTGGCTTGGCCGAGCACCGACACACCAGCTTGCATCAAGATCGAGTTGCGAGTCAGCTCCGCCGTTTCTTCCGCGACGTCCGTATCACGGATACGTGAATTAGCAGCCGACAGGTTCTCGTGCGCCACAGCCAGGTTCGCGATCGTGGAGTTCAACCGGTTCTGCATGGCTCCGAAGTTCGCGCGCATGGCGTTCACGGAGATCATGGCCTGGTCCACAACTCCCAAGCTTTGCTGGGCCTGCTCTTTGGTCGCCAAGCTTTCGGCGATCATGCCGAGAGCTTCCAAAGTCGCATTCGCCGCCGAAGCGTTGAAGCTGATGCGATCTTTGAACGGGTCGTTGTGCACATCGACCTGAATGTCGATCACACCGCCGGTTCCGTTCAGGAGATC
The DNA here is from genome assembly GCA_041690295.1 of Bdellovibrionales bacterium. Classification (GTDB taxonomy): domain Bacteria; phylum Bdellovibrionota; class Bdellovibrionia; order Bdellovibrionales; family UBA1609; genus JALHOQ01. The sequence continues at coordinate 106,872 of JAWLHR010000001.1, read as the reverse complement.
CCGACCGTTGAACTGAGTGACCTCGGCCACACGTTGAATCTCAGACTTTAACTGCTGATATTCAACATCCAAGAATTTCCGCTCCACATCTCCGATCGTGTCGGAAGCCGCTTGCACGCCGAGTTCGCGCAAACGAATTAACATGTTGGAAATTTCCTGGAGGCCGCCTTCGGCCACTTGCACGAGCGAAATTCCATCTTCAGAATTTCGCGACGCCTGCTTATATCCGCGAATTAACCCTTTCAGGTTTTCGCTGATCGCCAATCCTGCCGCGTCGTCAGCCGCCTGGTTGATTCGGAAACCAGAGCTGAGGCGCGCCAAGGATCGGTTCATCCCATGTTGATTGAACCGCAGACTTTTCTGCGCGTTCAAGGATGCCACGTTCGTGGAGATCCTTAATCCCATTTATCCTCCTTGCATTTTTCATCCTCCTTGATGATTGCCATCCAATTGGCGTTAAGGGCGCATACTACGCCCGGGTTTCCCCGCAGTGGTCGCCATCCATTGGCAATGCACTGCCGGTTTCCCGCAGGTGCCGCCCTTCGGGCGGCTAGTTAGCCGCCAGCAGGCGGCCCCTGCGGGTTTCAAAATGAGATCGGCTGAATTTTCCCAGAACATTACAGGACTGGACTTAATGACTGGCGATTATTTGCAAATCGTACCGGGAACGTTGATCACGTCCACGATCTGAAAGGACTTGCCGTTGGGATTGGCGTTGGTGTCGAGGAATTTCCCGCCACCGACCATGGTCATCATCTGCAAGCGGCCGCTGGCTGTGGGATTCAGCGGACCGTAATAAACCGCATTAAAGGTGACTTTGCCCGGCCTTAAACCGATCAAAGTCTGAACTTTGCTGGTTAAAATGGCATTATTCACGTCGGGAACAGGCATACCGTCAGAGAGCCAAACGACCACCCAGCTGGTGTCGGGTGTGTAAACCGTGTCGTTCTGAATGGCCTTGATAGCAAGATCCAAAGCGGCGACATAGGGTGTATTGCCGGAATCGCCAATTTGATTGAGGAATACTTGAATGGCCATTAGCATGTCAGTTGGATTGTTTGTAAATGCGGGTTGTGAGGCATCATTATTGTACCCAATCAAAGCCGAAGATGTCGTACCCGCGAAATAAGTGAAGCCCCACCAAAAGTTCGGCTTAGTACCATAAAGATTAAAGAATTCCTGAATCGATCCGCCCCGCACGACCTTGTTCGGGTCGGTTCCCGGGTTGCTTGCGTTGGAGCCCGATACGTCAACCACGAAGAGCATCTTCACAGGGACAGTGATCTGTTGCAGCTGGTCCTGACAGTTCTGGGGAATGTTTCCGTGCGCATCGTCGCCGCCATTGCCATTGTTGTTCCCGCCGTTGCCATTATTCTGGCTGCTGGGGACGGCACTGGTGGAAAAGCTTTTGTCCGAGCAGTTTTGAAACGGCAAAGCCAAAAGCATTAATGATAAGACTAATGTTGCGCGACGGAGTTTCATAGTGACACTAAAGAATAGCAAGGAGCGTTCCCGTATTCCGGGCCTGATAAGCATTGAGGAGATTTTCAGTGTCTAAACGTTAGACACCAGTCAAGCGAGATGAGCTTAAAACAAGGGGGAGGGTGACTCCCCCTGATCGCAGGAAACTAAAAGTCTCGAATCTAAACAACCGAGTCACTGTGGGCGGGCCATCGCCGTCCTGGCGATGCCCGGCAAGTGAGTTAAAGACCGTGAACCAGTTCTTCCCTAGGGAAATTAACCTTGGAAAGTACGATTCAATAGGCCTAATGCTGTCTGGGCGGTTTGGTTCGCCTGCGCCAGCACACTTGTTCCCGCGTTCAACAAGATGTTGTTACGCGTGAGCTCGGCGGTTTCTTCAGCCACATCGACGTCACGAATACGAGAATTCGCGGCCGACATGTTTTCCACGCTGACAGCCAAGTTGCTGATCGTGGATTGTAATCGGTTTTGAATCGCACCGAAGTCGGCGCGCATCGCGGACACCGATACGATCGCCTGGTCGATGGCGGAGAGCGAGTTTTGCGCGCTCGCTTTGTCGGCCACCGAGGTCAGGTTCACGCCCAGGGCCGCGCTGTTGGCGTCGGCTTTGGATGCGTCAAATGACAATCGGTCGATATTCGGATCGTTCCGGGTTCCCACTTGGAAATCCAGAATGGATCCGGTTCCGCTTAGGAGCTGAGTGCCGTTGAACTCCGTTCCGTCGGCGATACGGTCAATCTCACTGATGAGCTGATCGTATTCCACGTTTAGGAACTGGCGCTCGACCGGGCCGATCGTATCTGAAGCGGCCTGCACGGCGAGTTCGCGTAAGCGGATTAAGATGGAGCTGATCTCATTCAGGCTGCCTTCGGCCACCTGCACGAGCGAAACTCCGTCTTGGGCGTTTCTTGAGGCCTGTTTGAGACCCCGAATTTGGGCTCTTAAGTTTTCGCTGATCGCGAGCCCGGCGGCGTCGTCTCCCGCTCGGTTGATTCGATATCCTGAGCTCAATCGCTCAAGACTCTTATCCAACCCGAGCTTCGTGCCCATGAGATTCTTCTGGGCATTGAGCGAAGCCGTATTGGTGTTAATACGTAACCCCATAGTCCTCCTCCTTGAGATCCAGTCATCATCCTTGATGACGGTGGGTGCTTCTTATGGAGGAGATCGGTGTCTCATTGTGAAACTTTGAGCGTGCTGGTGAAAATTGGACGTTTGTCAGGCGGGAGACCGCCGTAGGTCTTGGCGTTTTCGCAGGCGAAGTCGATATTGTGATGATCGATGTTGGCCCAAAGTCTTGCGATCGCGTTCGCATCGCCGATGGCGGCGAACTTTGTCTCATATTTGGTTGGAATGAACTTATTGTAGCGATAGACGCCAACCCGGATCTGGCTTTGTTCCGCATCAACATGAAATTGAAAAACACGTAAAAGCGGTGTCACTCGCGGATTGTGGATGTGTTCAAAGACTCGGGCGATCGGAGTTTCAGAAGACAGGCTTACGACATCGATGGCGTCAACAATGACATTGTCTTGGTAGGTGACTTTCAGGGTGCAATATAAATCGATCTTAGAAGCTTTATCCGCGGCTTCGGCCTGAAAAGCCCCCAGCGCGATGGACAGGGTGATAAGGGATTTGAAGACCACGTTCAACATGACTTTAAGAAATGAGCAATCGCCGGACCACGGCGGGGTTTATTTTAGCCCCGCCCGGGAACGTTGTTCGGGAAGATTTTGCTGTTGCGATGACAAATTACGGCCACTAAGATGTCCGTCATGAAAAAAGAACTTTATCAACCGGCTGAATGGGAAACGCATTCCGCGGTCTGGACGGGCTGGCCTTGCCGTGAAGATCTTTGGTTGGAACACTTGGAGGCCGCGCAAGAGGAATTCGTGGCTTTCTGCGAAGCCATTGTCGATCTCGACAGCTCGGGAAAACCGCTCGGTGAAACAGTCAACGTGGTGGTTCCGGATGAAAATTACCGCCAGCAGGCTGAGCAAGCTCTGAAAGGCCTTCCGATCCAATTTCACACGATCCCGATTGGCGATATCTGGTTGCGCGATACCGCGCCCATTTTCCTTCGTGATAAAGCGGGAACCATTTTCGCCCGTTCCTTTCGTTTCAACGGCTGGGGTGGAAAGTACATTTTTCCCCACGATGATACGGTGGGAATGGAAATCGCCCGGCGGTCCGGAGCTCAGATTTTGACCAGCGATTGGGTGCTTGAGGGTGGATCGGTCGATGTTGACGGCGAGGGCACGCTTTTAACCAGTGAGCAGTGTTTATTGAATCCGAACCGTAACCCGGGTCTCACCCGGACGCAGATCGAAGAACGGTTAAAGTCGGATTTGGGTGTTGAAAAAGTTCTTTGGGTTCGGGACGGATTGATGAACGATCACACCGATGGGCATATCGACACCATTGCCCGCTTTGTCGGCCAGGGCCGTGTGATTTGCATGAGGGGTACGGGTGATGATCCCAACTACGCGATCCTCAAGGAGATCGAAAGCGATTTGCGCCGTCAAAGCGATGCTTTCGGACGCGAACTTGAAGTGGTCACGATTCCTTCTCCGGGAGCGATTCTTGATAGTGACGGCAAGCCGATGCCGGCGAGTTACGTGAACTTTTATATTTCCAATACAAAAGTGATTGTTCCGACTTACGGCAGTCCTTTCGATGAGCCGGCGGTGGCCGCCATCGCCGAATGCTTTCCTGGCCGGAAAACGGTGGGCCTTAAGGCCAAGGCCATCTTGACCGGCGGTGGAGCTTTCCATTGTATCACTCAACAACAACCGCTATAACGAGGCCATGATGAAAACCACGGTCGCCGCTATACAAAGTGACTTTACCACCGACACTCAGAGGAATATCGCTAAAGCCAGCGAATTGGTGGCTCTTGCCGCGCGCCAGGGTGCCAATGTGGTGTTGATCCCCGAGTTGTTCGAGAACATTTATTTCTGCACTTTCGAAAAGGAAGAATACTTCGATTTGGCGCGGCCACTGAAGGGGCACCCCACGATCGCTCACTTTCAAAAAATGGCCAAGGAATTGGGTATCGTGGTTCCGGTTTCTTTCTTTGAGCAGGACGGACCTCACTACTACAACAGCGTGGCGATGGTGGATGCCGATGGTTCCGTGATGGGCGTTTATCGTAAATCGCACATTCCTGATGGACCCGGTTATGAAGAGAAGTTTTATTTCCGCCCCGGCGACACCGGTTTCAAGGTTTGGCCGACGAAGTTCGGTACCATCGGCGTGGGAATTTGTTGGGATCAGTGGTTCCCCGAGTGCGCGCGGGCGATGATGTTAATGGGCGCGGATGTTTTGCTTTATCCGACGGCGATCGGAACCGAACCGGAAGATCCGGATTTGGACACGAAAGATCCCTGGCAGCGGGCGATGATCGGTCACGCGGTTTCGAACGTTGTACCGGTGGTGGCGGCGAATCGCATCGGACGTGAGCCGCGGCAGACATTTTACGGACATTCTTTCATTTGCAATGAGCGCGGCGACAAAGTGGCGGAAATGGGATCCGACGATGTGGGCGTGATACAGCACACTTTCGATTTTGATCAGATCCGCCGCTATCGCGCGACCTTCGGCTTTTTCCGTGACCGCCGCCCGGAACTGTACTTCGCCGCTTTAGCCGGCAAAGGCGCAGTTCCCGGCTGCACAACCGGGCCGTGCTAGTTTCACTGAAGCGGTTTCGGCCAAAGCAAGCCACAAAAGTTCAGACGCTTGTTCAGCCGCATTGCGAACCCGACTTTTCGCGATGTCTCCTGACCGGCGCGGGTTCAAGATCGTCGGAATCGCGTGCGATCTTGTATTTCGTATGCAACTGGTCCCGGGACTTGTAAACGATACCGGTCCCGCGAGTCGAAAGCTTCTAATGAGTCAGTGGTTTCCACGAAGGATCATTGAATATCTGGCCGTATGTTTCCAGGCCTTTGGCGATCTTTAGAAATCCCTTCGCACGATCGTCTGCGTTGGGACCACTCTTCATGGCTTTCGATCCCGCCATGACATCGGCGAGGATCAAGTGCAGGGCGGCATCAGCGTCCGCCTTGAGTTTGCATTCCTTGAAGATCGTTTGAACGGATTTGTTGATCTCTGTTGAGAGTGTCGAGTATTCCTCCGCCTTCAATTTGCGCCCATGGACATCGGGCATCTTCTTTTGTAAGGCCGCTCGAATGGCTCCCATGTTTGATCTCAAGGCTGCGTCTGTCTCATATTTTTTTTCGGGCTTGAGCAATTTCTGAGCTTTGTCTCCCGTGGACGCATGATGATGGTCATGTTCGTCCGAGGCCATGGCCGGACCTGTAAAAACCATAAAGCCTGCAAACATCAAAGTTAGAATTCGTCCCATTTTATCTCCCTCGAAACGTCTGACCCCTGCTTTCTTATCATGAAAGCCACTTTTTAGATTCAATTACGCGACGTCTCCCGACCGGCGCGGGTTGATTGCAAATTCGAGTGTTCCAAGATCATCGGAATCGCATGCGATCTGGAATTTCGTATGCAACTGGTCCCGGGACTTGTAATGATCCAACGCTGCTACGACCGCCCGGCCGATCGAACTGTGCCCGCCCCGGGCACAGTTCGCCTCGAGACTTTTAATGTTCAAAAGTTGCAACGGGATTCCTAAACGTGAACTGCGTTGTAATGGGAAGCTTTAACGGCTGCGATGCCACCGAAAAAGACCTTCATTGCGGCACTGCATCCTGAAAAGGAACGGCCTACATTTTACGGCGCATATACGTGAGGAAGGAAAACGGCACCGGTTCGGTGCGGTCGCGCTGCTCGATGAGTTCGAAGTCCTTTTCGGGCAACTGCGGATAGAACACATCACCGTCGTAGTCGCGATGGATACGAGTCAGGTAAATCACATCGACCAACGGTAAAGATTCTTTAAAGATTTCGCCGCCGCCGATAATGAAAATCTCGTCGCCGTATTTCGACGTTTGTCCACGGCAGTATTCAATGGCCGATTGCAAATCCGGTTTCACCACCACGTTCGGCGCATCGGAGGAAAAGTTTTTTTGCCGGGTCACCACCACATTCAAGCGATCCGGCAAGGGATGGCCGACGGATTCAAAAGTTTTGCGACCCATGATCAAGGCCTTCCCTCGGGTCTTTTCCCTGAAAAACTTCATGTCCTCGGGAATATTCCAAGGCAGATCGTTCTTCACTCCGATCACGTCATTCTTCGCCACGGCCACGATGTGAGAAAGCGTCATACCGAAACCTCCGCCTTGATCGGCGGATGGGGATCGTAACCGATCAACTCAAAATCGTCATACTTGAAAGAAAAAATATCCTTAACCGCTGGATTGATTTTCATTCGCGGCAACGGCCGCGGCTCCCGCGACAATTGCAAACGCGCTTGATCCAGGTGATTGCGATAAAGATGCGCATCACCCAACGTGTGCACGAATTCACCCGGTTGAAGGTCACAGACCTGCGCCATCATCATGGTTAACAAGGAATAGCTGGCGATATTAAACGGCACGCCCAAAAACACATCCGCGCTCCGTTGATAGAGCTGGCAGGATAAACGGCCCCCCGCCACATAGAACTGAAAAAAAGCATGGCAAGGCGGAAGCGCCATTTGTTCGATTTCACCGGGATTGAAGGCCACCACCAGGTGACGCCGTGAATTCGGGTTTTCGCGAAGGCTTTTCACCACCGCGGCGATTTGATCCAGTTCGGTTCCATCCGGCCGGCGCCAATGCCGCCATTGAGCGCCGTACACCCGGCCGAGTTCGCCGTTTTCATCGGCCCACTCATCCCAAATGGTCACTTTGTTCTCGTTCAGATAACGGATGTTCGTATCCCCGCGCAAGAACCACAGGAGTTCATGAATGATCGAGCGCAAATGCGCTTTCTTGGTCGTCACAAGGGGAAACCCCTCGGCCAAGTCGAACCGCATTTGATAGCCGAAAACGGATATCGTGCCTGTGCCGGTGCGATCCTCTTTGCTGATCCCGTTGTCCAAAATGTGTTGCATGAGTTGTTGGTACTGTTTCATCGGCCTTCACAGTACCGCGAAAAGGCGAGGGCGCCCAACCACTTTTTTACGCCGCGGCTTTTACAAGGCCGGTGGCTTCGGTTTTTGTCGGATCGAGGAGCTTTAACACGTAAGCGAAATTATCAGCATGAATGGGTTTTTCAAAACAATCCGTCGCGCCGGCGTTCTTTAACTCATTTTTAACATCACGCGCGGACGGATAATTCGACATCGTAAAAATCAATACGTCAGGACCCAGGTCCTGGCGAAGTTGTCGGACACATTTAACACCCTCGGGCAATCCGGGAATCAGATCGATAAAAACCGCGGCGATTTTCTTGGCGCGCGCCGCACGGGCGCCCTCGGCGAAATCGGAATACGTTTCCACATTGAAACCCAGTAAATTCAGTTTAGTGGCCAGAGTTCGCCGGTAATTCGGTTGTCCATCGATCAGCACGATCGGCCCCACGGAATGCGAAGACGACCTCGCCCAGGGATTGAAGGCGGGTTTGGGAAAAGACAAGGTGAACTGCGTACCTTTTTCTTCGTCACTGGAAAAACTTAAAGCGCCCTCGTGCACTTCCATGATCGCCTTCGAAACGGATAAGCCAAGCCCGGTTCCATGACCTTCGGTTTTGGTGGTGAAAAACGGCCTCATCAGGTTTCGCTTCACCGACTCCGGAATGGCGGGGCCGTTATTCCAGATCGTGACCTGGTGCCATCCATCGGTTTCTTGAAAGCTGATTTTGATTTTGCGGTTGTCGGCGTTTTGTTCAAGCGCATGAATGGCGTTACTGAGAATATTGATGATGATTTGTTCGATCTGAAGCGAATCGCACTGAATGGGCAGCGGGTGATCGAATTCAAATTCAAGCTGCACATCCAGATCGGCCAGCTGGGTCTTTAAAAAATCCACCGCGTTCAAAGCCACATCGGTGATGTCCACGACATGCAGGCGAAGTTTTTGACTGCGGGACATACGGTTCATTTTGTTGATGATCCGGCTCATGCGCTGGCAGGCTTTGATGATTTCAAGGGCCTGCACACGGATTTGTTCTTTGTCTAAATTTTCATTGTCGAGAATGAGTTCAATATTTTCAGCGAAGCCCTGGGCCACCATCAACGGCGTGTTGATTTCATGGGCCACGGACGCCGAAAGGCGGCCGAGCTCCGCGAGCCGTGTCAGGTGCATCAGCTCCTGAAGACGGGGCGGAATCTCCTCATGAAGGACCGACCTTTTAGGCCGCTGCTTTTTCGCTCGCTTCATCTTCGATGCCCAGTTTTGTGCGGATCATGCGCATGAGCTCCTGATGTCTGACTGGCTTGACCAAAACATCCTGGATGCCCAGTTGCGCGGCGGCGATGATCTTATCGCGCTCGGGGAAACCGGTGACGATGATCGTGGGGGTCTCCCGCTGGCTATCTTTTAAGAATTTAAGGACATCGATGCCGTTTTTGAGCGGCATTTTAAGGTCACAAAGGATCAGGTCGAACTCTTTGCCACTTTGGAAGATCTGAATGGCGTGAGATCCACTCGCGGCTAAAGTCACGTTAAATCCTGATTGGAAAAGCTTGGATTGAAGCATGAATCGCATTGATTCATCGTCATCAATCACAAGGATCTGTGGTTTGGCGGCGGCGGCATTCATAGACATACCTCTCCATTAACGTACCATGTCAATTTGTTCATGAAATTTTGATCGGTCGATTTTTTCAGGACCTTGAGCCTGGTTTTGACCTTATTGAACAGTTTTGAGACGTTTTCCCGGTATGGAACATTATTTTTTAAAAAACAAAATTTGTTAAAGTGGGTCTAATTTTATGGACGTACGCGATCCCGTTCATGGACAAATTCAGTTGAGCGATTCGGAAGTGGCGGTCCTCGATTCCCGGGCTTATCAACGTCTGCGAGCCATCAAACAATTGGGTTTTTCCGAGTTCAGTTTCCCCGGGGCCACCCATAACCGCTATTTACATTCTCTTGGGGTTTGTCATCTGGCGGGGATCGCCTTCGACAATATTTTTCGCGGCCACGAGTTCAGCAATGACCAGGTCCGCCGGCGGCTACGGCAAGCCGTGCGTTTGGCGGCGCTTCTTCATGATATCGGGCACGGACCGTTGTCCCATGCCTCGGAAGAGGTGATGCCCACGGTGGGGAGTTTGAATATTGGGATCTATGCGCACAGCACTGAGCCGCCCAAGCCGGATGAACAGGCCGATCACGAAGATTACACCATCAAATTCATCACCGACTCCTCTTTGACCGAGGTGCTGCGCCGGCAGTTCAGCGATATTGAACCGTTTCATATCGCCGCCTTGATCGATAAATCGCTTAAAAACAAGGACGACTTTTTTAGAGACAAGGGCCTGGATTTCAGACCCGTGCTCAGTCAGATTGTCAGTTCCGAAATGGACGTGGACCGGATGGATTATCTGGAGCGGGACGCTTACTTCTGCGGAACCAATTACGGCAAAGTGGAGATGGATTGGCTCTTGAATAACCTGGTTTTCCACGCCGTCGAAGGTCGGGCGCATTTGGCCTTGAACCGGCGGGCGCTTTATACGTTCGATGATTTTTTACTGGCCCGCCATCACATGCACTTGATGGTGTATTTCCATCATAAAAGCATCATCTTTGAAGAGATGCTCTATCGCTATTTGACGTCCAAAAATTGCACCTTCGCCGTCCCGTCGGATATCGAAGAGTACATTCACTGCACGGATACGGCTCTCTATCAGCACATCGCCCACGTGGATGATCCCTGGGCCCGGCGCATGGCGGAGCGGCGGCCCTTTAGGGTGTTATTCGAGTTGCATTCGGATTCGGAAGACGCGCGGCCCGCGGCCATGAGTGAGCGGTTAAAACGCGAAGGAGTTGAGGTCATTCATTCCAGTTCGCAAGCCCGGCTGAGCAAATACCATGGCGGCTCGGCCATCGATAAAGCCTTACCTATTTTTGTGGTCGACGATTACGATTGGGAAGCCAGGCCCTATCCCATTGAAGACGCCACCGAGATTTTCTCGCGATATGAAACAATCCGCCGGATCGATCGTTTATATGTGGCGCCCGAACAATTCGACCTGGCCGAGAAAGTATTGCGGTCCAAATGAAAATCATCTTTTTTGATGGACATTGCAATTTATGTAACTGGTTTGTTGACTTTCTCATTCGCCGTGATCGGACCCAATCGCTTCGCTTCGCGCCTCTTCAAGGGAAAACCGCGGAGCGGGAGTTACCACCCGCGATTCGAGAGAGTTTGGCAACAGTTGTTTATCTGGACAACGGAAAGGCCTACACCGAATCAGGGGCCGCCATCCGTGCGGTTTCGGATTTGGGCGGAGTTTTCAGATTAATGAACACTCTTTTGGTAATTCCCCGGTTTATAAGGGATGCGGTTTACCGATATATCGCTCGTAACCGATACAAATGGTTTGGTCGGCGGGAAACATGCCGGATACCTACCGAAAGCGAACGCGCGCGTTTCTTGGATTGATGCCAGGTATTAAAAGTAAAGTAATCATGTTTTGTGTGTCTCAATATTTACTGGTGACAAGGTAAATCAGCGCCTTTATAGTCACGTCGAATGCTTGGTTCGAAACAGCTTCGGGTCAGGAAGTCAGCCTTGGGGCTGGTTCTTGAACAGAGTTACATAGCCTTTTTTGCCACGGTCATTTTTTGCGTCTTCTACCTCACGGTCAGTTGGGGCGTTGTGCGTACCGATTGGTTGCTGGCTTGGTTCGTGGCCATGATGGTCTTAACCGTCTTTCGTTTTTGGGCGAATTGGCGGGCGCAAAAAAACCTGGCCGCGGCCAACCATGCGAAAATCAATCGGATCGCCCGTGTCATACATTTGGGCGCCGCCGCGGCCGCATTGCTTTGGGCCGTCATGAGCACCGTTTTTTTGCGAGCTGATTCTCCCGAACATTTTATTTCGACCATTCTTCTGTTGGCCGGCCTATGTACGGGTGTCGTCAGCTCTTACATTGTCGATCGCAGATTTACATACATTTACCTGACCATGATGCTTCTGCCATTCGCCGCGCGAATGGCGTGGGAAGGGCGCCATTTTTTCGCCCTTCTGATTGGCTGCTTTCTTGCGCTCATGATTCTCCTGGGACGGAATGTGAACCGTTATGTGGTGAAATCGGTTGAATTGGGCGTCGAAAATGAGGAGCTGATCCACAAAATCAATGATGCCAGCCACGAAATTCGCACTCCGGTCACCGCCATCGTCGGCTTTGCCGAAATTTTGAAGGATTCAGAGGAAGCCCCCGAGGACATACGCAATTACGCCGAAGTCATTCATCGAAATAGCGAATACCTCAAAAAACTGGTGGATAGCGTCCTCCTCATGGCCGAGTCGGATAGTGATGAAGAACCCGAGGTTCCTCAGGAGACGGTGAATTTTCGCGATCAAGTTCAATGCGCGGCCGCTGTTTTGAGCCAGAAGATCGAAGAAAAGAACCTGCAGTTGGAAATCAAAGTCGAGCCGAATGTGCCGGAGTTAATCAAATCCAATTCTTTGAAATTCCAACAAATTTTAGTGAATCTTCTGAGTAATGCGGTCAAGTTCACGCCACGGGGTAAGATTTCGATTCACGCCGGGTGCTGCAATGACTTGCTCTTGATTAAAGTGGCCGACACGGGGATCGGCATCAAACCGGAGGCGAAAGATTCGCTCTTTCGCCCATTCTGGCGTGAGAACCGCAAGGAAGTACGGTCCCAACAAGGTTCCGGATTAGGTCTAGCACTCTCTCGCTCTTTGACCCGCAGTTTGGGCGGCGATTTGATTCTGCTTGAATCCCATCCCGGGCGAGGTACGACCTTTGAGGTTCAATTGCCCCTGTACACTCACGTCAGAACGACCATGCCAGAACAGGCAAAGTCAGAGACGAACTCTTAAGAGCGGGCGGTTTTAAAAATCGAATTCCCGCTTGTTCCGGCGACACTCCATTGACGATGTTGATGGCCCTTAAAAGATGTTTTTGCGAGTTGGCGCCGACAAACAACCCCGCGATCCAGGGCACAAAAAAGACGGCCAAACCGACGCCCGTATCGAAGTTATCACCGGAAGCGACGGCGTACACCGCCAAAAGACCGACCGAGCCCCAATTCAAAATACCGAACCAGCGGCCCATCCTTTTATGTTCTTCGTAGGATTTCTGCGCTTCCGGGTGAACGGAAAAGACATTTTCAGCGCCTTCAATCACCGGGACCCAGAAGCCCCGGGGATATTCATTCCCGTCGGCGACGAACTGACCGTCGGAGCGAATGTAAATTTTCGGCTCCGCCCACGCGAGCGTCGGACCGAAGATCAAGGTGAGCGCGGTCATAATAGATATGATGTTTTTCATTGGTGCTCCTTCAGTAAAAGATTACGACCGATGTCAGTTCTCATTTGCAGGCCTTGCCAATTGACCTTTTTGGCCTGGGCATAGGCGGCGGATATGGCTTCTTGAATGCTCGAGCCAAGACCGATGGAATTCAACACGCGGCCACCGTTCGTCACCCATTGGCCGCTTTCCCCTCGGGCCGCTCCGGCGAAAAGAAAATAACTGGAAGGTGTTTGCGAACCCAAATCACCATCGATCACGAGGCCTTTTCGGGGTGAGCTGGGATAGCCCGGCGAAGCCATCACCACGCAGGCCACGTGAATGGGCTTCCACTTGAGTGGCATCAATTCGCCCCGGCTCAATTGGCTGAACACGTAGCCCCAGTCGCCATCCAACTGTGGAAGAATCACTTGCGCTTCCGGATCACCGAAGCGGGTGTTGAACTCGAGCACTTTCGGACCTTCAGGTGTGACCATGAGGCCGATGTAGAGCACGCCTCTATAAAGCAGGCCCGAGCCCTTGAGTTGGCGCAAGCAGGGTTCAACGATTTCAGTTTGAATTCGCTTCTCAAGTTCGGCCGGGATCGGCATGGGTCCGACAACTCCCATTCCACCGGTGTTCGGGCCCTGATCCTGATCCAACAGCCGTTTATGATCCTGGGCCAGCGGCAGTTTTTCCGCTTCCGATCCATTGGTCAAAATCAAATAAGAAAGTTCGTATCCGCTGAGCGCTTCTTCAAGCAGCGCCTTGGCGCCGGCCGCGCCCAAAACTTTTTTCTCGAACAGATTTTCCGCCGCGGTTTTTAATTCATCGAGAGTGGGGCAGATGAAAACACCTTTTCCTTCGGCCAAACCGTCGGCTTTAAGAACATAAGGCGGCGAGAATTTTTCGGCGGCGGCCATCGTCGAGGCGACATCCTCAACGATTTCATACCGGGCCGTGGGAACGCCCGCCGCCATCATGAATTCCTTGGCGAAGATTTTACTTCCTTCCAGTTGCGCGGCCGCCTGGCTGGGGCCGACCACCGCCACCCCGTGACTTCGCAATTGATCCGCCAAGCCTTGCACAAGATATTTTTCCGGACCGATCACCACGCAATCAAACCGGTAGCGATCAACAAACTGCAAGAGGGCTTTGCTGTCACTGAGATCAACTTGATGGCAAATGGCGTCCTGTGAAATTCCCGGACTGCCGGGTGTGGCATGAACCTCGGTCACAGAAGGTGAAAACTTCAACGCTCGAACAATGGCGTGCTCCCGCCCGCCTTGACCTATAACCAAAAAACGCATCCTTTGGTCTTAAGTCAAAGATCGGCGGGTAGTCAAAGGCCGAAGGAATTTAAAGTTCGGTTTCAGGCGGGCGTAAGCCCTTCTTCTTGATCTTTTCCACCAGGGTGGTGCGGTTGAGCTTGAGAAGGAGCGCGGCCTGGTTGCGGTTCCAACCGGTTTTTTCCAAGGCGCGCATAATCAGAGCATTTTCGTAGTTGTCCACCGCCGTATTGAAGTCCACGCCCGTTTCGGGAATATCAACGCGCCCGAGATCAAACGAGGAGGGCGCGGCACCCTTACGATAGCGTTCGGGCAGATCCGAAACTTCGATCACTCCCGAACCTTTCAAGATCGAAAGCCGTTCAACCAGGTTCTCGAGTTCACGGATATTTCCCGGCCAATTGTAATTCGTGAGCATGTCCAAAGCTTCGGGACTGATGCCGGTTAAACGGCGGGAGCGGTTGCGATTGAAAACTTCGATGAAATGATTCAGCAGCAGAGGAATGTCCGAACGCCGTTCACGCAGTGGAGGAATGCGAATGGGGATCACATTCAAACGGTAATAGAGATCCTCGCGAAAACGCCCGTTGGCCACGGCGGCTTCCAAGTCGGCGTTGGTGGCGGCGATGACCCTGACATTGGCTTCGATGGTTTTAGTCGAGCCGATGGGTTCAAAACAACGTTCCTGCAACACGCGCAAAAGCTTGACTTGCAGGCTTGGGCTCATGTCGCCGATTTCGTCCAAAAACAACGTTCCGTCCTCGGCCATTTCGAACCGGCCCGAACGATTGGCTATGGCGCCCGTGAAAGCGCCTTTGACATGGCCGAACAATTCGCTTTCCAAAAGTTCGGCGGGGATCGCTCCGCAATTGATGGGGATGAACGGTTCCTGCGAGCGGGGCGAATTGTAATGAAGAGCTTTGGCGATCAGCTCCTTACCGGTGCCGCTTTCGCCGGTGATCAGAACCGTGGAATCGGATTCCGCCACGCGCTCGATCATGCTCAGCACCTGAAGGATGGCTTCGCTCTGGCCGACGATGTTTTCAAACCGGTATTTGTTATGAAGCGCGCTTCGCAGTTGTTTGTTTTCGATGGTGAGTTGTCCGAGTGAAAGCGCGCGGTCGATTAACGTCAGAATTTCATCCAAGTTGCAAGGCTTCGTCACGAAGTGGAACGCGCCTTTTCTCGTGGCTTCCACGGCCGCCTCGATCGTGGCGTGCCCGGTGAGTATGATCACTTGAATGTTCGGGTGCAAACCGCGCAAACGGCTCATCAGTTGAATTCCGTCTCCGTCGGGAAGACGTAAATCCACCAGCGCCAAATCGATGACTTTATCCGATTGGCTGATGGTTTCCGCTTCTTTGTAAGATGCGGCGGTTATGACTTGAAATCCTTTGCGATCGAGGGTTCTGAAGAGTGCGGTTCGAAGCGAAGCTTCGTCGTCGACGATCAGAATTCTTCGGCTTTGTTGCATACTAAAATGGTACGAGTTTGATTTTGGCGGTGTCAAATTTCGCCGTCAAAAAGCCGTCTTTCTGGAGATAGATCCAGCCGAGGAAGAGAAACGATTGCCGTCGTCCCAGATCCAGTCTGGGAAAGAATTTCCAGGCTTCCGTTGTGTTCGGAAATTATGGTGAAGGCGGTTGTTAAACCCATCCCGTTGAACAGTCCGGGATCGCGGGTGGTGAACAAAGGATTGAAGATCCGGCTTTGCACTTCAGGTCGGATGCCAGGACCATTATCATGGATTCGTAATTGAATGTTGGACTCACCCGGAGAAATTTCAATGGTGATACGACCTGGATACAAAGGCTCACCGGACATTCGTTCGGAAATGGCGTCAATCGCGTTCTGCAGTAAATTGCAAACCGCCTGCGAAAGGGCGTTGACCGATCCCAGAACACAAGTCCTGGGCCCGTGCCGGATCTCGATTTTGATACCTTTCGATTTGCTTTGCAGTTCGATCAATTTGACGGCGCGGTCGATCACCGACCACAGGTCGATTTCCGTCAGTTCGCCGAGGTCCTGCTTGCGCGCGAAACTTAGGAGATTCTGGACGATATCCCGGCAGCGGATGGTGGCTTCCTCCATGCTTTTGAGATCGGCGTACTTGGGATCGGACTTCGGCAGATCCATCATCACCAGCTGCAGAAACGACAGCATTCCGCCCAGGGGGTTATTGAGTTCATGCGCGATACTACTGCCGATGGTTCCCAGTTCCGCCAGCTTCGAAGCCTCCAATATGCGTCGTTCAAAGCGAACTTCTTCCGTCACCGACCGGATCAAAACCAAGCGGGCCGAAGGTGATTGAGAAAGCCCCAAAACGTCGGCCGTGACTTCGAAATGTTCGAGGCCCGAGGGACCTTCGCGGCTGGCGCGAAAAGAAATTTGCGGACCCGTGGCCACCGGCGGTTTGAAATCATCTTTGAAAAAGACCTGGAAACAATTTTTTCCGATCAAGGCGCGGAAGCTGGATTGCGGGCAGGCCTGTTGAAACGCCTTGTTCAATTTGATGATTTCGAAGTCGGCCGTCGTCAGACAAAGCGGATGAGTGATCGAATCGAAGGTGGCTTGCCATTGGGATTTAATGGTTTCGGCCAGTTCCAGTTTGTGAAGCCGAGTCAACGCGAGAGCCAGAGCTTCACAAATTTCATGGAGAAAATCGATCTCCGTGGGCGAGAATTTCTTTTTCCCGCTGGTCGAAAACAAAACATCGCCGCGCAAATGCGGATCCGTGAACGGGATTTCCACGCGAAGGAATTCGCCGGCGGATGTTTGAGTCAATGAGCTTTGCTGGGAAAAACGGATCATCGCCCGGATGCCGGGCAAAACCGGCTGCAGGGAATCGTTCAGAGTCTGCTCCATCTGCGAAACACTTTCCGCGCGGTGTATGCCGAGCAGGGCGCGATGAAAAGCTTCGAGCCGGGTGCGGGTGGATCGCAAAGTCAGGCGCGATTTGCGCAAAGTCTTTTGGCGGCGCTCGATCCGGGTGTTCAATTCTTCGCGCAGACGCTGAAGCTGAAGTGTTTGATCGTTGAACATGGCTTCGAGACTTCTTTGTTGAAGCCGCCGCCCGCCTTCCTCAAAGGCTTCCTGGATTTTCTTTTCAAGCGTGGGATCATCGAAACCGTCGATGACATCTTGCAAGTGTTCGGAGTTGACCAGTTCGATCATCTTGGAAGGTTTCAATGAATCAACCGAAAGAATCCAGCGGGCGAGTGGACAGCGCTCTTTGAGAAAACGGCAGAAGTCTTCAAACTCCGCGCTCTCGCGGCCGGAGAAGACGACCACCAGAGGCGGGTGAGCTTGCGCCACCGACTTGGCTTGCGCGAAATCGCGGGCGAAGCCGGCGCCCACGTCGCCGGCCTTGATCGTCGGCGCGCCGACCACCAATACGCTTGAAGGTTGATTCATGTTTTAAATTGTATGCGCAATTCAGCGGGCCGTGGGGTCCAGGAAAATCTCCCGCATTCCGGACGCGAATCGAGGCCACACGTCTTTAGGGAAGGCGTCGTCGGTTTCCTCAATACAAATGACCGGAATCTGATTGTCCACCCAACCATATTGGCTCAGGCTTCCCGGCGTGGGATAGCCGATTTCAGGCACGACCTCATAACCGCTGGAACGTCCCAGACGTTCGGCATCACGCATGGCGCCGGGACCTGCGGCCACGATCATCGGTTTCCAGGAATGACAATGGATCAAAAGCCGGGGCTTGTAGTTTTTGATGAATTCGACCACGGCCTGGATCTCCGGCTCGCTGCCGGGATGTGGACCCGGATTGTACCGGTCTTTCGTATATTCCGGCGACCAGGACCGAGCCGGGTAATTGCGGTTGAGGTCAACGCCGCGGCCATTCACTCGCGAGTTGCGCCGGTAGCCGTCCACATTAAGAACGGGAACCAACGCCCAGGGCACTTTAACCTCGGAATCGGACTGTGGTTTATTCGCCTCGGCCAGCAGATACTCAAGCGTCTTTTTCGCCAACTGAACCCCGAGCGGTTCATCGCCATGGACACCGCCCATGAGAAAAATCGGTTGGTTCTGTTCGAGTTCCGCCAGGGGGTGGGAGGCATACAGCTCGATGGCCGTACCTAATGCACTTTTCGCCCATTCCTTGAGGTGGATCATTTGGCCTCCTTCTTACACGACCCGGAAGGACAACGCTTGCAAAACCGCAATCGATATCTATACCTTCATGAGCATGTCTTTTTCAGCGATTATACTGGCTGCGGGTCGTGGAACGCGAATGAATTCTCCGTTACCGAAGGTGGTTCACCCGGTGGCCGGCCGCCCCATGATCGAACGTGTGATTCGGGCGGTCAAAGCGGCGGAAGCGCAGGAAATTCGGGTGGTCGTCGGGTTTGGCGAGAATTTGGTTCGTCAAATCGCTGAGCCTTTGGGTGCCGTATGCCATAAACAAGAACGCCAACTGGGAACCGCCGATGCGGTCCGTGCGGCCGAGCCGGATTCCTTGCGCGGTGAAGTGATCATTTTGAACGGCGATCATCCCCTTTTGGAAGGCGATGACATTAAATCCCTGCGCCGGCGGTTCAACGAGTCCCGTGCGGCCTTGTCAGTTGTCACCTGCGAGTTGGAAGATCCGGGAAAGTTCGGACGCATCGTTCGCCATAATGGAAAGTTGTGCGCGATCGTGGAAGCCAAGGATGCTTCTCACGAAACTTTGAAAATCAAAGAAATCAACACGGGTATTTATATTTTGCGCGCCGATGTTTTGCAGAACTTGCTGGCGCAAGTGAAAAGCCAGAACGCGCAAGGTGAATTTTATCTGACCGATATCGTTAGCATCGCGGTTGAAAAAGGTCTTCCGGTCGAAACCATTTCCGCCGATCCCCGCTTGGCGCTTGGAGTGAACACGCAAGCTGAATTGTCACGGGCCACGCAACTGGCTTATCTGCGGAAAGCCCAGCGTCTCATGGAAGACGGGGTGATGATCCATCACCCTGAAAACACCTATGTTGAAGACTCCGTGCAAGTGGGCGCGGGCACCATGATTTATCCGCAAGTCTTTTTAAAAGGTGAAACCCGTGTGGGCGCGTTTTGCGTGATTGAACCGGGCGCGATCGTGAACAATGCGATTTTAGACGAGCACGTTCACGTGAAGGCGGGTTGTTACATTGAAGATTCCAAAGTGGGGAAGAACGTGACTTTGGGTCCCTACGCGCATTTACGTCCCGGTAACCAGATCGGTGACGAGTGTAAGGTCGGAAACTTCGTCGAAATGAAAAAGGTGAAATTCGGCAATGGGGCGAAGGCCAGTCATCTCACTTATCTCGGTGACGCTGAAATCGGCGATAACACCAACATCGGCTGCGGAACGATCACCTGTAACTACGCCCCTGATCGAAAAAAGTATGTGACCAAGATCGGTAAGGATGTGTTCGTGGGGAGCGACACGCAATTCGTGGCTCCCGTCACGATCGGTGACGGCGCGTACATCGGCTCGGGTTCCACCATCACCAAAGATGTTCCCGCCAAGGCGCTGGCCGTGGCGCGCGGAAAACAGGTGAATATCGAGAATTATCAGCCTCGTTCAAAGAAGGAATAATCTGAATGTGCGGCATCGTTGGTTATTTGGGACCAAAAAATCCTAAGGATATCCTGCTAGCCGGATTGCGAGCACTGGAGTACCGTGGTTATGACAGTGCCGGTGTCGCCATTCTCCACGAAGGAGAATTCAAACGGGTGCGCGCCGAAGGCAAGCTTTCGAACCTCAGCGCCCGTTTGGAAAACGAAACTTTCGCCGGTCATTTGGGTATTGGTCACACGCGCTGGGCCACCCATGGCAAACCGTCGGAACAAAACGCCCACCCCCATTGCGTGGGCGGCGTGAGCCTGGTCCATAACGGCATTATCGAAAACTATGTGGAACTGCGTGAGGATCTGATCAAGGCCGGCGCGGTTTTGGAATCGGAAACCGATTCGGAACTTGTGGCCCACTTGATCGAGCGGGAATTGCGCGTGACCGGCGATCTACTGACCGCCGTGCAAAAGGTGTTGCCCCGACTGCAAGGGGCCTATGCGATTTTGGCGGTTTGTGAAAAAGAACCGGAAACGATGATCGCCTTTAAAAACGGTCCGCCGTTGATTTTAGGCGTGGGCGCGGATGCCATGTACGTGGCGAGCGATGTGCAAGCTCTGGTGCCCTACACCAAGAAGGTGATTTACCTGGATGACGGTGAGGTCGTGGTGGTCCGCGGAAATTCGCACCAGGTTCTTTCCGAGCGCGGCGAACTTTTGAATAAGCCGCCGGTGGAGATCAACTGGACCAGTGAAGTGGCCAGTAAAGGTGGATTTCCCCATTTCATGCTCAAAGAAATTTTCGAGCAGCCGCGCGCCGTCGCTCAGGCCATCCAACCGCACGTTGATCTCGCCAATCAATCGGTGGCGTTGTCCGGGGTTGGTTTGGATACGGAAAAATTGTTCCGCGAGACCGAACGGGTTTTTATCGTGGCCTGTGGAACTTCGTTTTACGCCGGCTTGGTGGGTGAGTATCTGATCGAGCGGCTCGCGAAAGTTCCGGTGGAATGCGATATCGCCAGCGAATTTCGCTATCGCCATCCGGTGCTTCCGCCCAAATCGCTTTTCATCTCCATTTCTCAAAGCGGAGAAACGGCCGACACGTTGGCGGCGGTCCGCATGGCCAAGCAATCGGGCGTGCCGGTCATCAGCATTTGCAATGTCCGGTCTTCATCAATCGACCGCGAAGCCGACGGCCATATTTACATGAACGCGGGCGCGGAAATCGGCGTGGCCTCCACCAAGGCGTTCTCGGCCACGTTGGCCCTCATGAACTTATTGGCACTGGCGTTAGGCAAAGCGAAAAAAATGATTTCACCCGAAGAAGAAAAAAGGCTTGCGCAGGATCTGTTGAAAGCGCCGTCGCAGATCGAGACCGTGTTGAACCTAGACAAGTTCTTTAAAGAGGCCGCTGATCAGCTGCGGTCCTATAAAGGCTTTTTGTATCTGGGCCGGGGGGTTCATTTTCCCATCGCGCTTGAGGGCGCGTTGAAAATGAAAGAGCTCGCCTATATTCATGCCGAAGGTTATGCCGCGGGTGAAATGAAACATGGGCCGTTGGCTTTGATTGATAACAAAATGGCGGTGGTGACGCTGGTTCCCCGTGATGAACTTTACGAGAAGACATTGAGCAACCTTGAAGAAGCCAAGGCGCGCGGCGGTCGTATCATCGCCATCGGCACGGGAGCGTCCGACCGGCTTGAGAAAATGTGTGAACATTATCTCGGAATTCCCGAGGCAGGTTGGTTCACTCTGCCGCTTCTCGAAGTGATACCGGTGCAGTTGCTGGCTTATCACGTGGCCTGTGCGTTGGGACACGATGTGGACCAGCCTCGTAATCTCGCCAAGTCCGTCACCGTCGAGTGATTTTGACGGTGGTCTTCAAATCTCAAAATTTCGTCAATTGATTTTACGCGACAGGCCCGTTGTCTTTGGGTTGGTCACTTTTCGCTGAATTTCTCCGAAAAATCGTTCTTCAGTTTGGACCCTTAATTGCCAGATTGATAGCCCGAGGGGTGGGACCATGAAACAAAGAATACTAAAACGTCTTTTTTTGTCGATTTGTTTGACGATATCCGGATGCGGATCAAGCGATGGCGGATCTGGTCCGGGAAAAAACAAATTGTCGTCTTATGCCGAGAAACCGGCCAATTTTCGGGTGAATCTCACGGATAAACCCAAAGCCGAAATCAATGAAGTGCACGTCAATGTGAAGCGTATTGAATTGATGCTGGCTCATAAAGGTAAAAAGGCCCGGCTTAAGATCGGTGAAGGTTTAGGGGATGTGGATCTCCTGACTTTACGAAACGGCATTCTCCTTCCGGTTCAGGATCTGGATATGCCGGCGGATATAATTGTTAAAGGCTTTCGCATCATTTTAGAGGATACGGGCAACTACATCGTCAAAGGTGATGAGAGTGTCTGTGAACTCAAAACTCCAAGCGCGCAGCAATCAGGTTTAAAGGTGAACCTGAAATCTCCGGTCACGATTCTGGAAGGAGCTTCTTATTCCATGACCATCGATTTCGACGCCGAGAAATCGATTGTACTTACCGGCAACGGGGGTTGCCTGCTCAAGCCTGTGTTAAAATTACCTTCCTTTACCGTGATCACCGACGAGGGCGGACCGGAAGTGCCGGTCACCGACGGTACGGATGAGAGCGATAATAATAATGATGGCGACCAAGGGGGCGGTGGCATAGACGAAACCGAAATTGACCCCGATGAGTTGCCTGAATGGTTCCTATTATAAATATTTCCTGAATAACATCTCCTTGCTGGGCCGGGTCGAATGAAGATTCGATTCGGCCCGCTTATAAATAATGTAAATTTGTAAAAGGAAGCAGGCGAGTTCATTGAACTCTCATTTGCGAACCTCCATTAACAGTGTTAGTGACACGGACGTACCCACCTAGAAGGAGGTTCTTAATGTTCAAAGGTATCATGTCACTGATGCTGGGTGTGGCCCTGGTTGGTATGCCGGCCGCTCAAGCTCACGAGTTGGATGAGGTCAGCAAGTATTCCGAAGAGCAAATCGCGCTTTCCAAAAGTCTTCCTCAGACGGTTGTGATCCGCATCAACAAAGACAACCCGAATGAAGTGGAAGTTGTGCATCTCAACGAGAAACTGCCGGAAGGAAAAATCGACACCAGCAAACTTTCGTTCACCAAGCTGGCGGTGAATTCCGAAATGACTGGTCTCGCGATGAACTCCAGCAATGAGTTGGACGCGACTTCGAGTACCTCGTCTTGGTCGTTCGGTTACTACGATTCTTACTACGGATATAACGGCTATAACGGCTACAACGGCTACTATAAGCCCTATTACAAACCGTACTATCGGCCGTATTACCGCCCCTATTACCGATCTTATAGCGGTTGCAATGGTTGCGGTTACTATCCGAGCTACTATCAGTCGTATTTCTATCCTTCGTACTATTACAGCGGTTATAAATTCGCGTACGCTCCGTACTATGCGTACTCCGATTCGAATTTCATCATCGCTTATTGTCGTTGGTTCTAATCTTCTGTGATGTGGCTTATTCTTTCGATCCTGATGACGGCTCAAGCGCAGCCGTCATCTTCTATTATCCCGGAAATCGACAAGCTTGATCCTATTCTCAAGGAGCTGAAGTTATCCCGGTTCAAAGGGAAGACAGGCACCCGTACGGTCAAGATCGCGATTCTTGATAATGGATTCAATGGACATGAGGCGGAAATCGGCAGGACGCTCCCGCAAAAAACGTATTACTACAGGGGAGCGGAAAGCGCGGCCGATCGCATTGAACAGCCTTCATTCCATGGCACTTTCATGGCGCAACTGGTTGCGCGAATTATTAAAGAAAGCAAAGTGCCGATCGATTACGAGCTGCATCTCTATAACAGTTACGGCTATACAAAATTCGCCCATGCGGTCGACGAGGTCATAAAAAATTCAATGGACCTCGTTTTGTATTCTCAAGTTTGGGAGTACGGCGGCAATGGGGATGGAAAAGGTTTTATCAACGCGCTTGTGGACAAGGCGATGGATTCCGGAATTGTCTGGATCAATGCCGCCGGTAATTTCGGCCGCACGACGGTTTTGAAGCCTGTGCGAACCGGAAGCGACGGTGAGTGGGTGGTGTTCAAAACGGTGAAGGGCAAGGATGTGGACCGTGTGACCGGCGATTGCAAACCACCGCCCAAGGAGAAAAACTGTATTCTTCGGGTGGTCCTCTCGTGGAATGACTTTACCGATCACCCGCAGGGTGGAACCGATAAAGATTTGGATTTATACGTCTCCTTCGGCAAAAAAAAGGAGACGATCGTTTCGGATCGGACCCAAGTTCGCGTCAAGGATTCCTCGGTCGGTGAAACGGCCTCGCTCTTTCCGCGCGAGTTGATCGAAACCAAAGTGCCGAAGGGGAAGTTTGAAATCCGGGTGAAAGTGAAGTCGCAAAATTTTTCTCCGAATCGCGACACGCTTCGTATCACCGCCAGCGGCGGCGGCATCAGTTTGGTGGATCCGACCACGGATGAGACTTTGCTTCCTCCGGCGGACAATCCGCGAGTGATCGTGGTTGGCGCTTCCGATGACGACAAAACAAGCCGCTCGATCTCCCATTACAAGCCGGATGTGAGCTTTAAATCCATGGTGAAGTTGAAGGATGGCTCTTTGCCGTTTTCAACTTCGAACTCGGCGGCGGTCGCCACTGCTTTGGCGACTTTGCATCTGGCCACCGGAGTGGAAAAGGATCGTGATCAAATTTTACGAGCGCTGAGGGAAGTCGGAAAAAGTCCGAAAATCCCCCCGCCTCTTCCGGTGCGCAAGCCTGATTTGACGAAGCAGGAAGTGGCCGCCGCGCCTGAAGTGAAGCCGCAGCCCCCGGCCCCCTCGGAGAAAGAAGATAAAATCGTTCCGCCGATCAACATGGACGCGAAACCCGTGCCTCAGCCCAAACCGACTCCGCCTTCGGTGACAAAGCCGCCTGTTTCAGCGCCTGAAACTAAACCGAAAACAGAACGGGATTACGCTGAAGTGCCAAAGCCGAAGGTCACCAAGCCGAAACCGGAAATGAAAAAGTCACCTAAAGTGGCCGCGCCCGGACCCGCGATCAAGCCGCCGGCCAAAACCCGATTGGCTCAGTTGCCGCCGCAACCGGGGCCGTCGTTGCCGCAAGATGGATATGTGCCCCCCGGTCAGCCACCGGCTCCGATTCGTTTCGGTCCGCCGGGACAATGTTTTCCGCGTCGACCGGTGCCGCATCTTTATCCGGTCGCATGCCAGGTGGTTTGTCAGCCGGGAACTTTCAGCGTGCAAACCCGAACGGGTACGGGAGTTATCGTTCCGGCGCCTTTGGCAGCTCGGTTAAGACTTCCGTTCGCTCCTGGCGTTCGCGTCTTCGCCACACCTCAAGGTTTCATACCGATGGCTGTCGGTCCTGAATTCGTTCCGCCGCCGGATTATTACGAAATCTTTATCGCTTCCGCCGCGACTCAACTTTGTCATTGATGGAACGTGTGCGCTCAGCTTTGTTGTTGATCATCGATGTTGTTTTGCGCGCCCAGGTGGCTTCGCACCTGCGGCGACCGGCCGGCCTCAAGGTTGCGGTTCGTCTTTAGGTGGTTCGAGAAATTTTTTGAACTCCGGAGACATTTCTTCGGAGTGGGGGACACCGTGACGGTCGAGAGTGAAACGGATGCTGCGGGCCCAGCGACGGCCCACATAGCTGTTTACTTTTTCCAGCAAAGAGTCGGCGAAGAATGAAATCTCCTGCATTCGCGCCGAACTTTTCACCCAGATGTACAATCTTCCGCGTTCAAAGCCGACGGGTTCGCAGAATTTTCCCAACGTGGTGCCAACGATTTCCGGCCAAAACCGCCATATTTTCCATCTGAGGAATTGATCGGAAAGAGGCGACTTGCCATGACCCAAAAGACCCTGTAGGACTTTCGACGCAGTCAGTAATTCAGAGTTCCGTTTGGGACGTGGTTTTGGTTTTTCGTTTGCCATTAGGAGTTGAGTAGCATGATCAATGATCGACGGCAAATCACGGTGGTCGGCGGCGGTCTCGCCGGGTCCGAGTGCGCCTACCAACTCGCGCAGATGGGCCATAACGTTGTTCTTTACGAAATGCGCCGGTCCGGTCACTTCACACCAGCCCACAAAACCAATCGTTTAGGCGAATTGGTGTGCTCTAACTCCCTGGGGAGCACCACCGATTACTCCGCGCCGGGACAACTGAAATGGGAAGCCGAGCAATTGGGCAGCCTGATTCTTCGCGCGGCCAAACACGCGCAAGTGCCGGCGGGTATGGCCTTGGGCGTGGATCGTGAAGTTTTCGCCCAATACATCACCGAAGCCATTGAGAACCATCCACGCATTGAAATCCGGCATGATGTGATCCGCAACCTTGATGAAATTCCGCGCCCGGCGGTGATCGCCACGGGACCGCTGACGGATAACGATCTGGCGCAGTCCATGCGCGAGCATTTCGATGGTGAGTTTCTTTACTTCTTTGATGCCATTGCGCCCATCGTGGATGCGGACACCATCGATAAGTTCGTGGCTTACAAAGCCGACCGATTCGGCAAGGGCAATCGCGATTACTACAATTGCCCAATGAACAAAGAGCAATACATGGCTCTGGTCGAAGCGATTAAGACCGCGCGCAAAGTGGAGCCCAAGGAGTTCGAAAAAGACACGCCCTTCTTTGAAGGTTGCATGCCGATCGAAGAGATCGTCGCGCGTGGAGATCAGACTCTGCGCTACGGACCACTGTCGCCAAAGGGTTTACGCCATCCGTGGACGAATAAAACGGCGTACGCCGTGGTTCAACTTCGGCAGGACAACAAACAGGGCACGGCCTACAATATGGTGGGCTTTCAAACCAAGATGGCTTACGGCGAACAGGTTCGTGTTTTCCGCATGATTCCCGGTTTGGAAAAGGCGGAGTTTTTGAAACTGGGAAGCATCCATCGCAATCTTTATATACAAACTCCCAAGAAGCTGACGCCGGTCCTATCGTCGAAGAAAGATGAATGGTTGTTCTTCGCCGGTCAGATCACGGGTGTGGAAGGTTATTTCGATTCGACCTGTATTGGATTGCTTGTGGCTCACTTCCTCAACGACAAAGTGTCGGGCCGTGAGATTTCGTTGCCGCCGCGGGCGACGGCGCTCGGTTCGCTTTTGAACGCGATCACCGAAGACAACGAATACTTTCAACCCACCAACATTAATTTTGGGCTTTTCCCCATCCCCCCGGCGTTTATCGGCAAGGGTCACGATCGAAGGGATCAAAAACGCGCGCTGCAACTGAGCACGGCGAAGACGGAACTCGTAGAATGGATGCGGAACAAAGGCTTGGCTTCAGCTATTACCGCTACTTTTCACTCGCCTGAATTGAATCCCGGATGAGCGGCTTTAAGAACTGATTGCGCGGCGATTTGCCAAGGAAGTTAGTCAGCCGGGAATGCAAAGTGGGATCGTTGATCAACGCCCCCAAAGTGCCTTGGCCTTTATCGATTTTCTTCATGACATTGGCCATGGGCTCAAGCGTTTGCGTGCGCAAGAGGCGAAATGTCTCCCGGCCCTCAGATAAAAACTGGTGCAACGATTCCGTGGATTGCACGAGGTTGGACATCAATTTGCCGCTTCGGCCGTCCTGATTCATGCTGGCGAAGAGTTTGCGCACTTCCTTGATAACTTCGATGATCTCGCCCATTTCCTGACCTTTGCTGGCGATCAAATCCAGAAAGTCGGGCGTTTGATCCGTGTCCACGAGGCTTCCGGGTGCGAGCGGTTGGGCATCGGGAGGACCGGGCTCGATGTAGATATATTTATCACCCAAAGCACCTTGAGTTTTCACCGATGCGCGTGAACCCACGGTGATCCGATTATGAACCGCATGCTCGACGTTGAAAGTCACTTCGATGTCGGTGGAGCCCTGCACGAAATTCAGTTCGCGAACATTGCCCACGGGCACACCGGCCAAACTGACCACGCTCCCGCGAGCCAATCCTTGAACCTGAGGCAAGCGGACTTTCAACTCATAAGTCTTCTTTAGAAAGAAACGATCCCCGCCCAACAAAATGATGGACACGCAGAACATCACCAGGCCGATGGTCACGAAGATGCCCACTTTTATCTGATGTCGCAGTGAAACTTCCATCTATCCTCCGTTACCCGCGCCTTGAATGAAACGCGCCAGCGGTGTGTCGCTGTTCTCCTGAAGTTCGTCCACGGAACATTCATCAACCACCCGGCCGTCGCCCAAAAGACAGAACCGGTCGCAAACGGCGATCGCCGTCGGCATATCATGGGTCACGAACACCGAAGTCACGCCTTTTTTCTTTAATGCGAGCACCATTTCGCGGATCTTCAAAGTGTTGTAAGGATCGAGGCCAGCCGTTGGCTCATCATATAAAATGACCTTCGGGCCAATCATCATGGCGCGCGCGAGTCCCAGGCGTTTTTGCATCCCGCCCGAGAGTTCAGCGGGGAGTTTGTCGATGGCGGCATCCAGACCGAACTCCTCGAGTTGATCGCGAACGCGGCGGGCGATTTCATCTTCATCGAAATCGGTATGTTCACGAAGCGGGTAGGCCAGATTGTCAAAGACGGTCATGGAGTCAAAAAGAGCGCCGTTTTGAAAAACGTAAGCCACCTTTTTGCGGATCGGAATCAGGTCCCGTTCTTTCCAGCGGGAAATCTCCTGGCCCTCAATCCATATTTCACCCTGATCCGCGCGTTCCAGTCCGATCAGACTGCGAAGAATCACTGATTTCCCTATACCCGATCCGCCGACAAGGCCAAGGCACTCGCCCTTTTTGACGATGAACGAGACGTCCTTGTGAACGGCGCGACCGTTATAGCTTTTGGCGAAATTTTTAACCTCGATCACATCCATTGTTCGAACATCCAGTAGAATTTGGTTAAAAAGTAATCGCCCACAAGCACGCAGATCGATGAAGTCACAACCGAGACGGTGGTGGCATTGCCCACGCCACGCGTTCCGCCTTTGACGGTGAGTCCGAAATAGCAGGCCATAACCGCGATAATCAGCGCGAACACCGGAGTTTTCATGAACCCCGACATGAAATCAGGCAGCCACAAAGTGGTGAGCACCTTTTGCACGAAGAACACCGGATCCAATCCAAGATCGTTGGCGCAGACCAGGAGCGCGCCGAAAATGCCGATGAAGTTCGCCACCATGGCGAGGATGGGAATACCGATCACGCAAGCCACCACCCGGGGAATGACGATTTTTTTAATCGGTGAGGTGCCCAAGGCGCGAATGGCGTCGATTTGCTGGGTAACAACCATCGATCCGATCTCCGAGGCCATGCCGGCGCCAACTCGCGCGGCCAGCATCAGGCAGGTGAAAACCGGACCCATCTCACGCACGATGGACAGCGAAACGATTTTGGGAACGTAGAGCTTTCCGCCGAATTTTTCCAGACCGAGACCGAACTGCAAAGCCATCACCATTCCCGTGCTCGCGGCCGTGACGATCACAAGGGGTAACGACATCACGCCAACTTGATAAAGTTGCTCCACGATCAAGCGTAAATTCAGCGGTGGACGGCGAATTTCGCTCACCACCTGTTTCAACAGAATCGCGGCGCCGCCAAAATGACTGAAAAAAGCGATATGCGAGGCTCTCATGGCGCGCGGAACCCCGATATGAAAGCGTTGAAGGCGTCGCGGTCCTCGTTGAACGACTTTTGAACGCCCAGGTAGGTCAGGATGTAAATGCAGTGGTTGCGTTTAAAGGCGAGCAGGTCAATTTCACTCAGCACACCGTCGACTTTTCCGGTGGCGTAAACCCGCCGTCCCTCGCGCCCTTGCACGGTGACCCGCTCATCGCTGTTCACTTTCAATTCGGCCAGCCCACTGAGAGCGCCGCCCACTATTTGATTCAACGGCGGATCACTGGGATCATTGCAATCGGTGAGATAGGAAATCAGATTACCGTTATTTTTATTAATCCAGGCCGCGTCCACCTCGGGCCGGTCGGCGGAGGTGAATGGTTTCCTCGGTTCACGAACCACGACGCCGTTGGCTCGTTCGCCGCCGCCGGTATTGAGCTTCACGGTGACGCAACCGCCGAAGAAAAAAATCCAGCTGATAACAAAGATGAAAAAACGTGTTGTCGTGCGCATCTGGTTAGGCCCTTGGGCTTAACATCCTTTCGGAATTTTGGACAAGACCCTTGAAGGTCGTGTCATTGAATTGTCTGCCCCACTCGGAGAATCTGACGAAATCCCTCTCGACGATGGTCGGGGACACGTGAATAAATGCGTGGAAAATCGACGCTTACTCATATGGCACCGTTTCTGCTTCTCACTCGATCGGGATGGTCTCACTCATACTTTTCGTCAACTTGGCATTCGCGCAATATTCCAAGCCTTTGGTGCAGGCCGAAGTGTCGCGAAAGGCCGACACGGCTCACGTCGAGTTCCGCGGTCTGAAAAACTGGGATTACGACCTCAAGCGTGAAGGCGGCACGAAGGTGATATTGACCATTCCGCCGATGGATGACGCGAGTCTCGCGCGTTTGCAGTCATTCAGTGATCCCTTTGTTGAAAATATTGAAATCAAGAAGAACGGTCCCGACGGCAAGAACATCGTCACATTCAAACTTTCCCGCTCGGATATTGAATCCTTCGATTATCAAACGGATGAACCATCCCGTTTAATCATCGATTTTTACCGAAAGGCGGAAGTCCGTTCGGAAAAAACCGCCGCGCCGGCCAAACCTGTGAAACGCCAGCCAGCCAAGGCCGGTAAAACAGCCGCTGGAGCCAAAGGTGACGGGTACACTCTCACACCGAAACCGAGCCGGGCTCCCGCGGGAGATGAATTCTTATCGGTGGAGCCATCCAGTCAGAAACCGAGGAACGTATCGCTCTATTTCGGGATATTCGATGGCAGTGATGAAAACTATGACCGCTTCCGTATCAAGGATTACGAAATCCGGGAAGAGTCCATAATCGGTTCCAGAAATAACATCTATTTGCCTTTTCCCATGCTGAAAATGAATGTCTCCCGGCTGGATCACTTGATGGAGCTGCAACCGGAATATGTGATCAAGCCGACGGGAACAAAGGAAAACAAGGAAGCGCGACTGCTGTTGACGCTTTATAATCGCGGCCGCTTCGGAGTTTTCGCCAAAACCTACGATTACTTCATGCACAAATATCCGGATTCCAAGTACGCCGACATTCTTAAGAACATCGCGGCTCATGTGTATTTGCAGCGCTGGCGCTCATCCCAGAAATCGTCGGACTTTGAAATCGCCCGCAAACTTTACTCGGAACTCGTTCAAAAGTATCCAGACAGCCCGATTCGCGAGCAAAACTATCTGACATTGGGTTTCGCGCAAATGGAGCGGGGTGAAGCTCTCGCCACCTTGCAAACTCTCCAGGGTTTTATGAAGGCTTATCCACAATCGCCGGAAATTCCCAACGTACGAAAAGCGTTGAGCGAGTCCTATATGACTTTGCGCAAATACGATGAAGCGGCGGCGGAATTGCAAACCATTATAAAAGACTTTCCGCGCACCGACCATGCCAAGGAAGCCCGCTATCGTTTGGGTGATGTGGAGTTCGCCCGTGGTGATTACGCCAAGGCGATTCAAACCTACGAGCAGGCGATCAAGGATCTTCCGGCTTACGAGAAGATTTATCCCAACGCGCACTTTAACATGGCCGAAGCGCGCTTTTGGCAAAAGGACTTCAAGGCGGCGCTGAATGATTACGTGGATTTCATCAATCTTTTCCCCACGCATTCGCATGGAGGCTATGCCTTAACCCGAGTCGGGGAATTGCTGGGCATCTTGGGCGCGGATCAACGCCGGGTCATGGGCGCGTTTCTTGAGAGCTATTTCCGGTTTCCCGATCATCCGGGGGCGAAAGTGGCACGTATCCGGATGCTGAGCCAACAGATGAAATCCATGAAAACCAACGAGCTTAAAAAAGCGTTGGAGGAAATCAATCAAACGGCAAAAAACCTGAATTTGAAGGGCATTGAAGAGTTCACCACGCTGATGACGGCTGAAGGGCTCACCCATCGGGGCCAATACAAAGACGCGCTGGCCGGATTGATCACTCATTATCAAAAGAATCCCAGCTCGGTGAATCTTGAGCAGTTCAAATCGAGGATTTTGCGCAATATCGCCAACCAACTGAAGACCGAGGTGGAGAGCGGCGAGTTCATGCGGGCTCTCACCTTCCACTCCCAATATTCCTCGACTTGGTTGAAAAATTCGGATCGGATCGATGTGCCGTACTTCGTGGCCGGCGCCTATGAAAAAGCGGGCGCGTTCGACGAAGCTGAAAAGATCTATCGTGGCGCTCTGAACCAGCGGATCCGGATCAAAGGTACGGATACGGAAAAAGAAAAGAAGGTGCAGGAGCATTTGCCCTCGATTTCAAGCATCAATCTGCGGTTGGCCGCCGTGCTGGCTGAAGAACGAAAATACATGGACGCCTTCCAGCACCTCAAAGAAGTGGGTGACGGTAAGGAGCTTTCGCCCGAGGAGAACATCGAGCGGGTCCGACTGAGCGCGCTCATCGCGGAACAGAAAAATGAACCCGCGCGGGCTCGGGAAGCCCTATTGGAACTCGCGAAACGATGGCAAGGTGATCCGGCTCTCCTGGCGCCGGTTCATTTACAACTCGCGCAAACTTATATGCGCTCCAATGATCCCAAAAAAGCCGAGGAGTTCGCGGAAAAAGTGTTGAAGGCCGAAGGCGGTGAGACGCCGGTGGCGGACAAAGTGGTGGCCGCCGCCCTTCAGGTCAAAGGGGACGCGCTTTTGGCGCAAAAGAAGAGCATGGCGGCGGTCGAGGCCTACCAGACTCTGCTTGAGCGCTTCGAACAAAAAATGCCGATCGCAAGTGTCCGCTACAAGGTTGGACAAATTCTTTTTGATCGGGGCGACCTCAAAGGCGCGGGCGACGTCTGGCGCCGTCTCGAAGGCGGCCCCAATGAATTTCTTTGGAAGGTCGGGCGCGAAAAGCTCGAACAATCGGATTGGGAAGGTGATTACAAAAAGTACATCAATCGTATTCCGGCCATGGCCAATTCCAAGCCGAAGGAGTCAAAGTGATCCGCAGTCTCGATAATAAAATGAAACGGGTTTATGAAATCGCGGAAAGCGTCGCCACCAGCCGGGCGACCGTGTTGATCACCGGTGAAAGCGGCACGGGGAAGGAGCTTCTCGCCCGCTATATTCACGCGCGAAGCTCCAGAGCCCACCGCCGCTTGGTCGCGCTCAATTGCGCCGCCGTTCCCGAAGGATTACTTGAAAGCGAACTTTTCGGATACGAGCGGGGCGCGTTCACCGGCGCGGACCAAAAAAAGCCGGGTAAATTCGAACAGGCCCATGAAAGCACCTTCTTATTGGACGAAATCAGCGAACTCCCATTACCGCTACAGGCGAAACTGCTCCGTGTCCTACAAGAGGGTGAGGTTGAGCGGTTGGGCGGTCAGAATCCCGTACAAGTCAACGTCAGGATTGTCGCCACCACCAACCGAAGCCTCGATGAAATGGTGAAAGAGGGTCGCTTCCGCGAGGATCTTTATTACCGCCTGAACGTGATTCCCCTGGTGATACCGCCGCTGCGCTCGCGCCCCGCGGATATTGAGAATCTGGCCCGTCACTTCGTTGATACTTCCTGCGCGGAAAACGGAATCGCGCTTCGGAAGCTGACCGACGAGGCCGTTCAAAAACTGAAAAAGTATCACTGGCCGGGAAACATCCGCGAACTGCGGAATGTGATGGAGCGAAGCGTATTGCTGGCCACAGCAGATTCAATCGGGCCCGAGCAGATTCTCATCAACGACCTGACCCCGGTGGCGGAGAAAACTCTGGCTCCCGGTATGACGGTGAACGAGGCCGAACGTCTTTTAATCATGAAAACCCTTGAGTTCACGCGCCAGAACCGCACGCGGGCCGCGGAAATGCTGGGAATCAGCATCCGCACATTAAGAAACAAACTTAACGAGTATAAGGGATTGAATCATGTCCAAGACGATCTTTGATCGAACGACGGACGCTTTGGCGGCGTCGCTCAAGTTCCGCTCGCTACGTCATAACGTCACGACCAGCAATATCGCCAATGCCGAAACACCGGGCTATAAAGCGAAAGTGGTCGATTTTGAAGACGCCTTGGCCCGTGCGATCGACCTTGAAGGCGCCACCGCGCAAACCACCAGCGACGGGGACCACTTCGCCATCGGGCCCGGCGCGCTTTCCCGCGCCCGCGCGGATGTCTATGACAATCCCGAAGTGAACGTGACCAACGACCAGAACACCGTCGACATGGAAAGAGAAATCGCGACCCTGCAGGAAAACTCAATTCTCTATAAAGCGGCCCTGCAATTGATCAACAAAAAACTCGCGGCCATTCGCTACGCCGCCACCGAAGGAGGTCGTTAATGGATTTTTCGACCGGACTTAGAATTTCAGCCTCCGGGCTTTCCGCGCAACGCATGCGCATGAACACGATTTCCAGCAATATCGCCAATATCAACACCACCCGCACGCCTGAAGGCGGGCCCTATCGCCGCAAGGACGTGGTCTTCGAGGCCATGCCCGACGCCCGAAATTTCGGCGAGCTGGTGACGATGCCACCCAATGATAATTTGCAGAGGGTCCAGGTCACGGATGTTCACGTGGATCAGAAGGCGGTGGATCTGCGCTATGAACCGGACCATCCGGACGCGAACGAAGAGGGTTATGTGGCCTATCCCAAAATAAATCTCATGGAAGAAATGGCCAACATGATACAGGCGAGCCGGAGTTACGAGGCCAATGTCTCGGCGATTCAAACCGCGAAGGATATGGCCTTAAGTGCGTTGGATATCGGTAGATAGATTTTTCCTCTGGGACGGGAAAAAAGGATCTGCTAAACTTTTGCTATAGGGGATGACCATGGACGGTTTGACCATATCAAATGCGGACGCCCTGCTGGAGCGCGGGCAAACGCTTAGGGAAATTCGCGATTCGAGTCAGGCGATTTCCAATCCCTCGGCAGAGGTTAAAGGCGGCGGCCCTACTTCTTTCGCGGATACCCTTAAGGCCGCGATTCAAAACGTCAACCAGGCTCAGAAAGAGGCGGATCTCAAGGCTCAGCAACTGGCCACGGGAAAAGCCAAGGACATCGCCGACGTGATGATCACCGCTGAAAAGGCGGACATTTCTTTGAAATTAATGGTCCAGGTTCGCAACAAGATTATCGAGGCCTATCAGGAAATCATGAAGATGCAGGTGTAATCGGCGATGAATCAACTTTTATCCCACTTAATCGCGCAGTTCCGGCATTTCTATAAAAACCTCACGCCGGTTAAACGTCTTTCGATCACCGCCGCCACGGTCATCGCGGTGGTGGGAGTGGCGATCGTCGTCGCGTTGTTGGCGGGAACCAACCATGTGGTTCTTTTCTCCAACGTTTCGCCTGACCAGCTCCCGCAAGTGGTGGAGCAATTGCAAAAACGGGGCGTTCCGTTCAAGCTGGCGGACAACGGCAGCACGATTCTGGTTTCCAAAGAGCTCCTTCACTCCACGCAGATGGCGATCATGACGGAACTCGGTGGAGCCAAGGTGGGACAAATCGGTCTGGAGCTCTTCGATAAGCAGGACTTCGGCACCACCTCTTACGCGCAAAAAATCAATTACCAGCGCGCCCTTCAGGGCGAACTCATGCGCGCGGTGAACACCTTAAGCGCGGTGAAACAATCCAAAGTCATTCTGGCTCTTCCGGCCAAGAAAACTTTTCTCGAAGAAGGCGGACAACCCACGGCTTCGGTGGTGGTTGAGCTTCATCCGGGAAAAACTCTTTCCGCCGATCAAGTCCGCGGCATTACGTACTTGGTCGCGAGCGCGGTTGAAAATCTCGAACCCGAGCGCGTGACCGTGGTGGATTCGCGCGGAAAAGTCTTGTCCAAGAATTCATCCGGCGACAGCGCCATGAGCGCCGAGCTGCTTGAAATGAAATCCAAAGTTCAGCAAATGCTCGAGCAGCGGATCGAGGACGTAATCGGCAAAGTAGTGGGTACCGGCAAGGTGATCGCCAAAGTCGATGCTTCGCTGAATCCCCGCTCTAGTGTCATGACCGAAGAAGAAGTGAATCCCGACGCCACCGCGCTGAAGTCGCAGCAGACCGAAGAGGAATTGTTGGACGGCGCGCGCACGAACCCCACGGGAATTCCGGGAACGCGCGCGAACCTGCCGGGCGCCGAGGACACGGGATCCGTCGGCTTCCGTCAGAACGTGCGTAAAGAACTTAAGACATCCAATTTCGAGGTTCCCAAAACCGTTCGCAACATTCGTGAAGGTGCGGGCTCCATTGAAAGATTGTCGGTCGCCGTCCTGGTTGACGGTGTGGTGAAAACCACGGTGGATGAAAACGGCAACACCGTTGAACAATGGTCCCCCCGGGACCCCGCTGAAATGCGCAAGATCGAGCAGATCGTGAAAGGCACGGTCGGCTTCTCGGCCTCTCGCGGAGACGTGGTGACCATCGAAAACATCGCTTTCCAGAAAGAAGACTTCAGCGAGGCCGAGCAGATCCTCACCACGCTTGAGAGAAAGAAGCTGCTTCACTCGCTGGCGAAATGGTTGATCCTGAGTTTGAGCCTGGGCTTGTTCTTCTTCGTGGTGGTGCGGCCGTTCATGCGTTGGATCACCGACAGCTTCCAGGATTCGGTCGAAGACATGTTGCCAAAGACCATCGAGGAGCTGGAAGAGCTGCAGGCCGTGGACAACTCTTTGCCTGGCATGACGGGAGCTTTGCCCGTGCTTGAGGAGTCGCTGGATCCGGATAAGGCCGAAAGCGAACTGCTCAAAGAGCGCATCATGAACCTCATGGAGCTGGATACCGAGAAAGCGGCCGGTGCGTTCAGCTTATGGCTGTCTAGGAGAGATACATGACGGGAGTTCGCCTACAACGACTTGATAACATCAAATACGAAGACCTCAGGGGATTTGAGAAGGCCGCCATCCTGATCAACTACCTGGGGCCGGAATCCGCCAAGAAGCTTTTCAAATTCGTGGATGACGGGGACATCCGCAAGCTCCTCAGCGTGATGCAAAAATACCGGATCGTGCCGGTGGAAGTGACCAAGCGGGTTTTGGAAGAGTATTACGAAATGGTCAGTGAATCGACCGAATACATTTTTTCGGAAGCCACCACCGCCAAGGAAACGGTCGTGGATGCGGTTGGTGAGGAACGCGCGCGGGGCATCCTCGGTCACTTGTCCGCGGCTTCTCCCGCGGCCCGCAATCTTGAAAGTCTTGAAATGGTGGACGCCAAGTCGTTGTCGAACTTCCTGATCAATGAGCATCCACAAACCATCGCCGTGATTCTGGCGCACCTGGAGCCGGAGAAAAAAGGCGAGGTGCTGAAGCGCTTACCCGAGTCGCTTCAAGCGGAAGTGGTTTTACGTCTGAGCAATCTTGAACACGTGGCGCCTGAACTGATCAGTGAGGTGGACCGTGTTTTGAAGCAGGAACTCTCCACTCTCGGCACCGTGGAGCAGGCGTCGCTGGGCGGCGTTCAGCCGGTGGCCGAAATGCTCAACGTCATGGACAAAAACACGGAAACCGCGATCATGTCGCGGATCGAAGAAAAAGATCCCATCCTCGCCGAGGAAATCCGCAAACTCATGTTCGTGTTCGAAGATATCGTCAAAATCGACGACAAGGGAATTCAGACTCTGCTCAAAGAAATCCCGAACGACAAGCTTCTGTTGGCTCTCAAGACCGCGAACGAGGAGATCCGCGCGAAGATTTTCAAAAACATCTCGCAGCGGGCGGCGAAACTTCTCCAGGAGGACCTGTCCAACATGGGACCGGCGCGTTTGTCGGACGTGGAATCGGCTCAGGTGGAAATCGTCAATACGGCGCGACGTCTGGAGCAAGAGGGAAAGATTCTCATCGCCCGCGGCGGTTCCGAAGACGCGCTCGTATAATTGAGGTTGGTTTATGGCATTTGAAAGATCCATCATCAAGGCCGAAGTGGCGGCGCAGAAGACCTTTGAATTCAAGCCGCAGGAGATCGGCGGTGAGATATCCGAGGTGGCCCGTCAGTACGTCGACGGCCCCAAACCCTCTGATTTCAAATTGTCGGATCTGATCGCGCAACAGGCGGGAATCTCCCAGCTCGAGAGCGACAAACAAAAAGACAAATTGAACGCCCAGGTTTTGGAACGGCTGAAGGAAGTCGAGGAGCAGGCTTATAAAAACGGCTATGACCTGGGTTTGATCGAAGGCACGGAAAAAGCCTTTCAAGAGGCCAAAAGCGACCTGGTCGAGCGTTTGGCCGCGTTCGCTGAAATCCTCAAGGGAATCGAAACTCTGAAATCCCGCCTTCACGTGGATAACGAAAGCGAACTGATCAATTTGGTTTTCTTGACGGCCAAAAGGCTCGCGCTGAGGGATCTTGAGGTCAACCGCGAGGCGGTGACGGAAATCCTGCGCAACGTGGTCAGCGAAATGCAAGGGGATGAGCGTATCACCGTCCGTTTGGCCGCCGAGGATCTTTACTTCATTGAAACTCTTCAGGACAAGACCGAGCACCGTCTGGAAAACTTCGAGCGGATTAAATTCATTACGGATGAGAAAATAAAACCGGGGGGCTGCATGATCGAGACGGCCTACGGAACGATCGATGCCACGATCGAGGAGCGGCTTGAGCGCACGTGGCAGACCTTGCAGTCGAAAATTCCGCAAAAACCCAGGGAGCGTAAAGACGATTAAGAAATGGAAGCATTGAATCTGCAGAAATACATGCGAGCGCTCCAAACGGCCCAGCTCACGCGGGACAAAGGCAAGGTCACGCACGTGACCGGCTTTTTGATCAGCGGCTACATTCCCGAGGTTTCCGTAGGTACAATTTGCGAAATACTGCCTCACTCCGGCGGTACGGGATTTTTGGCCGAAGTGGTGGGCTTCAAAGACCGCGAAGTGCTTCTGATGCCGCTGGGAGAAATGCGCGGCATTGGTTTGGGTTCCACGATTTTAGTTCGTAAGAATATGGCCACCGTGCCGGTCGGCGAGGATCTCCTTGGCCGCGTGATCAATGGCTTGGTTGAGCCCATCGATGGCAAAGGCGATATGTTCCTGACCGATGAGCTGCCGATCTACGCGGAATCGAGCAACCCATTGGATCGTCCGCCGATTCGCGAGCCGCTGAGTCTCGGCGTTCGCGCCATTGATTCGCTGATCACTCTCGGCAAAGGCCAGCGTGTCGGCATTATGGCCGGTAGCGGTGTGGGTAAATCCGTGCTCATCGGTATGATGGCGCGAAACTCCCGCGCGGATGTCAATGTGATCGCGATGGTGGGAGAGCGGGGCCGCGAGGTCAGGGAATTCATTGAACACACTCTGGGTGAAGAAGGCCTGAGAAAATCAGTGATCGTGGTGGCCACCAGCGATCAAAGCGCCCTTCTTCGCACTCGCGCCGCCTTCGTGGCGGCGACGATCGCGGAATATTTTTGTTCGACGGGCCGGGATGTTTTGATGGTCATGGACTCCGTAACCCGTTTCGCGATGGCGCAAAGGGAAATCGGACTCAATGTGGGTGAACCGCCGGCCACCAAAGGTTACACGCCGAGCGCGTTCGCGCTGTTGCCTAAGCTTCTTGAGCGGGCGGGAAACTTCAATAAGGGAAGCATCACCGGACTTTACACGGTGCTGGTCGAAGGCGATGACATGAATGATCCCATCGGCGATTCCGTGCGGGCGATCGTGGACGGGCACATCGTGCTTTCGCGAAGTTTGGCTCAAAAGGGCCACTTTCCGGCGATCGACGTTTTGCAAAGCACCTCACGGGTGATGCGCAATGTGGTGGATCCGGATCATTTTCGCCAGGCCTTGCACGTGCGCGAAATGATGGCCGTCTACAAAGAAGCGGAAGATTTGATCAACATCGGCGCTTATAAATCCGGCTCCAATCCAAAAATCGATCAGGCCATTCGCATGGAAGGCGCGATTGAGCAGATGTTGAAGCAGATGACGGATGAGTCTTCGAGCTTCGACGAAGCCCATTCACAGTTATTAGGCCTGGGTGGGTGATCATGGGATTTCGTTTCGGACTTGAAGCGGTATTGAAGCATCGCAAACGGCTTGAAGAGGCCGCCCAAAGGGAGTTCATCGAAGCCCAGGCGGCGGTGGAAGAGTGTTTGCGCCGGATCGAGGCGATGTATGAACGGATGGACGAAGTGAGAGAAGAAATCCTTGAAGCGCAAAGGCAGGGATCGTCGGAACACCTGGAGCGGATTCGGGAGATGGAATCATTTCTGGTGGGAGAAAAAATCCGGGTGGAGCGGCTGCGATTGCAGGCGCGTGAGCTGCTGATGATCGCGGAAGCGAAACAGGAAGCGCTGATCGAGGCGGCCCGGGATCATAAGATTCTGGCGAAGTTGAAGGAGCGGAGAATGGCTCAATACACGGAACGGCTCCGCCAGATCGAAGCCAAGGAACTTGATGATTTGACGAATATGCGATTTGCCCGGAGGAAGAGATGAACAACGGCTATAAGCAGTTCTTCAAGGCGGCTCAAGACATTAAGTCCGAAGAGCGGCTTCGGCAGGCGCTTATGCCCAAGAAGAAACGAAAGACCCCTCCGCCGTTTCCCTGGCGGTCCGCCGTGGGAATGTCCGTCACTTTGGCCGTGCTCGGCTTTTATCTGGCCGCGCCTGACAAGGTGGA
Source organism: Bdellovibrionales bacterium (assembly GCA_041690295.1). Taxonomy (GTDB): domain Bacteria; phylum Bdellovibrionota; class Bdellovibrionia; order Bdellovibrionales; family UBA1609; genus JALHOQ01. The sequence continues at coordinate 66,542 of JAWLHR010000001.1, read as the reverse complement.
GTCTTTCATTGATCGCATAGAAATTCATGCGTTCGGCGCGGCTCGCGCGCAAAACGAACCGGCAGAAAAATCCCGGCCAAAACCTTCCAAGGCGGAAAAACCTGCCGTCGAAAAAACCGACCAGGCCAAGAAGCCAGGTGGGGACGAAACTGTTCCCGTCGCGGAAGAACTCAGCCATTTCAATAAATTGCGCCAAAGAAAAGAGGAACTCGACCTGCGCGAAAAGGAATTGGCCCAGTTGGAAGAAGAATTGCAAAGACAAAAAGTCGAGCTCGACAAGCGCATCGTGCAATTGGAACGGATGCGTAACGAGATCTCGCAGATCCTGAAGGATCGAGTCGAGGTCGACCAGGAGAAGGTGAACAAGTTGGTGGATTTGTACTCGAACATGAAACCGAAGCAGGCCGCGGAGATTCTGGGTTCAATCAACGAGGACCTTGCGGTCGAAGTTTTGGCGAAGATGAAAAAGAAGAGTGCCGCCGAAATTATGAACTTGTTGCCTCCTGAAAAGGCGAAGGTCCTTTCGGAAAAATACACCGGATACCGGCGCACATTGGCGGATAAAGGATAGATTGACGATGAATGTGAGTGGCCTTAACAACTTCCCAGTTTTCCTCGGCCCGCAGGCCGGTGGAAACGCCTCCCAAGGTCAGGGGGGCGAATCCTCTTTTGGGGACCTCTTGGGATTGGCCACCGCTCCGGCGTCCACATCCGCGCCCACACCCGCCGCCGCTGGACAAGTGACGGCCTACAATAACAATCAAGCTTCAGCACTTCCCACCGGCGACACATCGGCACAGGCTTTGCCGGGTTACCCCGGAGCACCGGCTTTGGATGCAACGCCCATCGGAGATCGGCTGTTGAACTTGCCGCCGCAACCGATCTTCAGCCAAGCGGTGGCCAAGGTTCAAACAAAAGCCGGTGATGTGGAACAGGTGGTGGACGCCCTCACGCGACGGGTGGTCTGGAATGATTTCTTAAGAAAGATGAAAGAAGAACTCGGCGTCACCGCCGAGGATGTGTTGAACGCGTTCACCTCGCTGAGCGAGGAAGACCTGGCCAAACCGCCGACCCAAACGGTTGATAAAGTTGTCATGGCCTTGGGGCTTTCGGATCAGCAGGCGCAACTGGCGAAGCAATATTTTCTGCAGCTGATCGATCGCACTCAGCCGAAATCTTTGGGTGAGGAACTTAAAAATTCCGAAAAGCAAATTTCGCTGACTCTGATGAGTCAACGTGAGCTGACACGAAGAAACATCGATCGAAACATCGATCACATGAATCAGAATTTTTTCATGAACTCGGCGCCTCGCACGCTGGTCTCGGAGGGCCCGCGAGCGGCGTCTCCGGAGATGAACCAAGGCCGCGAGGTCGAGTTCGATAGTTCCAAGCCTCAGTTGGATCCACAGTTGAGCGCGGGGTTGAATCAAATCGTTGAGAAAATGCAGGCCGTGAAAAACAATGAGCCGCCGTCCGCTGACGTGGAAGCGCTCTTGAAAAACTTCACGGCGCCGCAAGCTCAGGCCCCGACACAGGCCCGGGCCCAGGCTCAGGTTCAGCCTCAAAATGAATTCGCATCCCAATTGATGAATCAAGCGGAAGCCGCCACCCCCGCGCCCGAACTCGATATTCCCGAAGTTCGTGACCTGGCCAGCGACGGTGGCAAGCCCTTTGAAGCGGTGGCGGATCAGCTGGTGAGCGTGGCTCCGAAGTTCACCGGCGGGCGCGAGGAAGAACATGACTTCACCAGGGACGCTTCCTTCTTGGGCGCAGCATGGAATCCGGAAAGTCAGACGGTTTCCGAGCGTCCAATGACATCGGAATTCGCCACTCAGTTGCAGAATCAGTCGCCCATGGAAGTCACAGTCCCTGATCTCGTGCAGAACGCGCGCGTGATGGTTCATTCCGGTGGCGGCGAAATGAAGGTCACCCTTAAGCCCGAAGGTTTGGGTGAGGTCGCCATGCGCGTGAGCGTGGATCAAGGCAAAGTGAACGTGCAGATGATCACCGAAAGTGACGAGGCGAAGAAATTGATTGAGCGTGAACTGGGCGAGCTGAAAACACAACTGGCCGGCAATCAATTGCAGGTTGAATCCATCAAAATCGATACGGCCACGAATCTTGGCAAGCAGTTGGAACAACAATATCAGGACGCCCAACGCCAGTTGGCGCAACAAACTCTTGAGCAATTCCGGCAAGACCATCAGGGATGGCGCCGAAGCTTTTTCGAAGTCCCGGGCGCGCGCGTTTACAAGAGCCAAAGTGATGCTCATCGGGACATCAGCGCGCCTTCAACCCCAACCCGGCGGGCCAGCTCTCGCCGGCTGGACCTGGTAGCGTAAATGATCGGCGTGAAGACGGGCACTCAAACTTGGTCGAATTCACCGCAACGTACGGATTTTAAATCCGATAACGTGCAAACCATGAGCGCCAGTGACCGGCAAAAGCATTTTGAAAACGAGAACATCGGCGACATCCTGAACAAGGTGGCCGATCCCAACTACATCGATGAATCAAAAAAAATGCGGACCGTGGGCAACAACCAGTTGGACAAAGACGCGTTCATGAATCTGCTGCTCACGCAGATGAAGAATCAGGACCCCACCAATCCGCTGAAAAGCCATGAAATGGCGGCGCAGTTGGCCCAGTTCACTTCGTTGGAGAAATTGCACAACATCAATGACTCCATTGAGGGATTGCGCAAGGATCAGCGCCCGGATCATAACTTCCAGGCGCTGTCGTTCATCGGTAAGTCCATCACCACGGACAACAGCAAGATCACCCGAACGGGAGAGGACGATCGCCACGACGTCCGCTTCAATTTGGCGCGTGACGCTCAGAAAGTGACCATGGAAATCAAGGACGCCAATGGCGCCGTGGTCCGGAAACTGGAAGTGAGAAACTTGAAGTCCGGCAAAAACGAAATCAGTTGGAACGGCATGATGGAAGACGGTCGTCCCGCTCCCGCCGGCGAATACACGGCTTCAATTGAGGCGTTGGGCAGCAACGGCCGCAAACTCTTTGTTGAAACAAAAACCGAGGGCGTGATTTCCGGCGTGAATTTCACCGCCAAGGGTCCGCAGCTTCTTATCGGCAAACAAGTGGTGAATCTGTCGGATGTGAAGTCCATCAGCGATCCGAATATCGCGGAGAGCGGTCCGGTTTTCGCGGCTAAATCCGAACCCGAAGCGGACTCTAAGAAAGTCACGGTGAAACCGGAAACGAAAGCCAACGCCGACAAAGCCGCGAAGTTGAAGTCTGGAAATTTGAATGACGCCGCCATGGCCCAGGGTTTGATCAATCAGCTGAACAAAGCCGGCGCGAAAGCGGGGATGGGCTGATGAAGAGCGTGAACTTCAATGGCATTCGGCCAATCGGCGGCGAGCTAATCCGACCTCAAAACGGGTCAATCCCGGGTGAGGCGGGTGAATTCAGCCGAACGCTGAATTCAATTCTGCCGTCCAAACCGGACGCCATAAAGGGAGGTGCGCAGTCCCCAGCCGGATTGAAATTTTCCAATCACGCCGTGGACCGGATGCGGTCGCGGGGTATTCGTTTTTCGCCGGATGACCTGGCCAGGATCGGCCAAGCCGTGGCGAAAGCGGATGCGAAAGGCGCCAAAGATTGCCTGCTGTTGGGCGATCAGTCGGCATTGATAGTGAGTTTGAAAGATAAAACAGTTGTGACGGTGATGGATAAGACGGCGCTCAAGGAGAACGTCTTCACCAACATCGACGCCGCGGTTTTTTATTAAAGAATAACCAGGGCTGGTCCTCATTGAGGGGGCCCTTCATTCTCATCGGCTAGGATGGCCGGTGGACGTAAGACATGGAGGTCTTATATGGGAGTTCTCTCGTCTCTATATACCGGTGTCTCCGGTTTAACCTCACAAGGTGAAGCGTTGGGTGTGATTGGTGATAACATCGCCAACGCCAACACCACCGGTTTCAAAGCCTCACGGGCGGAATTTCAGGACATCGTCGCTAAAAGTTTGAAAGGGATCCTCGGCGGTAACCAGATCGGTCGCGGTGTGAAGATCGGCGCGGTGAACCCGATCCTCATTCAAGGTAACGTGGACGCCACCGAGAAAGTCACCGACTTGGCGATCGCCGGTGACGGTTACTTCACGTTGAAAGGTTCCGATGGGGATTCATACACCCGTGACGGATCGTTCAAGTTCGACAAAGAAGGATACCTGATCACCAACGACTTCCAGCGGGTGCAGGGATTCCAGGCGGACGACAACGGCAAGATTCAGAATCGGATCGGGGACATTAGATTCCCCCGCGCTCTTGTTCCCGCGCGGCCGACAAGCCTCGTTCGTCTCGACCTGAACCTGGATTCCCGGGTTCAGAACTTGAAAACATTCGATCCCAAGAACCCCTATGACTCCTCTCACTACTCGACGGGTATTGAGATTTACGATTCGCAGGGTAACAAGCACTTGATGAATATGTTCTTCGTCAAGACAGCCGACCGCACTTGGAACTACTACGGTATGGTTGACGGCAAAGAGGTCACCGGCGCTCCCGAGGATGGAATGGCTCAGGTTTGCGCGGGTACGATCACCTTCACGGTGGACGGCAAGCTGGACACTGAAACTCAGACCGTTTCCGCCTTCAACTTCAAGGGCGGTGCTTTGCAGAACCAACAGATCAAGATCGACTTTGGTGATTCACTCACCACCGACAAAGGTCTTGGTATCGACGGCTCCAAGCAGTACGGTAAAGAGTCCGACTTGATCAGCTGGCAGCAGGACGGTGCCGCGGCCGGTACGATCAACAACTTGTCCTTCAATGACGAAGGCATCTTGACCGCGCTTTACTCGAACGGTGAAACCCGCGATATCGCGCAAATCGCCTTGGCCAAGTTCGAAAATCCCGAGGCCATGTTCAAAGTCGGTAACAACCGCTTGAAAGAAGCCCGTGATTCCGGTGCTCCCGCCCTGGGTGCTCCTGGACGCGCGGGACGCGGAAAGATCTTCGCCAAGTCTTTGGAGCGATCAACCGTCGACCTGGCGTTGGAATTCGTGAACCTGATCCAAAATCAGAGAGGATTCCAGGCCAATGCCAAGACGATCACGACCACCGACGAGCTGTTAGGTGAAGTGATCAACTTGAAACGATAATTTTCCGACCTTTAAACCCGCCGGGACCTCCGGCGGGCTTGATTCATTTTGACCGCTGAACCCATCGTTTTGGGAAAACCTGTTTCAATCCCGGAATGAGACTTCAGTTCAGCCTTGGAAATGTCGAACAATATTTCTGAATTCCGAAAATTGAAAGGTCATATGGGACGTTGGCGGATATCTCTTTTCATTGCTGCTTCCATCTTTTCTTTAGGTTGCCAAAGACAGGCGAGCCAAACCTCGACCATAACAATCAGAGTCCCGAAGGCCGCGAATATGTCGCGGAAATCCGGCGGGGTGGGTTCCATGGCGGCGTTACCCAGTGACCGGAAGGCCTGTTATGCCGTCAGTGTGACCGGGCCGGGAATCACGATGAGCCCGTCTCATATCTGCGCGCCGCCCACCGGGCTTCGCGCCGGTTTTGTCGAGCCGGGGGCAATGATAGAAATGCAGGTTCCAAAAGGTAAAGACCGCAAAATTGAACTCTTCGCTTTTTTGCAGAGCCCGGGACAGGACCTGCCGTGTCCGGTTTTCGCGGCGATAATTCCGCCGTCGCAGCTCACTTCAATTTATAAAATTGGGAGCGCTTTCCCGGTGGACACGTCCAATGATGTCACGGTCGTGGAAATCACGGCGGACTTTCCCGGTTTAAGCAATCACCTCGCTCAACAGTTATCCCTGCCGATGGCGTGCACGGCACAGCCGGGTCAGCAGAACCCGCCAGGGTTTTCCGTGACCCTTGGTCGCCAAATCGCGACCGGTGGCGGAATCAAATTGATCGGGGGAGCGGGCCGGCCGTCAAGGGGTCGCGCCAGCGGCGGCGGCATTCAATTGGTGACCGAATAAAGGAGTAAGGGTCATGGGATCGAGATTTGTACGTTGGCTAATGATGATCGCGGGCGCCTTGATCGGGCTTCCGGCGTTCGCGGTTTATACGGGCCCCACCAATTTCAATTTTGAAGGTTTTCTACTGAACGATCCCTCGGGCACGCCGATGTCGGGACCGGTTTCGTTGAAATTCCAAATTTATGATCCTACCGGATCCTGTTTGCTCTTTGAAGAAACTCACGCGTCGGTGAATTTGGATCCGGCCGGTGCTTTTTCCGTGAAGGTGGGAACCGGCACCCGGGCCTCATCCTCGGTCGATGGCGGATTGAGTTGGGGAAACATTTTCAGCAATAGTTCAGTGTTGCGCGGAACTGGATCTCCGAACTGTACGCCCGGTTACACGCCCTCTCCCGGTCACACGCGGAATCTACGCGTCACCGTGAATGGATCCACCGTACTTTCGCCGGATTTCTCTTTAAGTTCGGTTCCGTTCGCCACAGTGGCGGATTCGGTGCAGGGATATGGGATATCGGATTTGGTCACTAAAGAGGGATCTGCGTTTTTGGACGGGTTCCTTCAGTTCAACAATCAAAAAGAGATTCGATTCGGCGATAGCACCAGCGCGAATTATGTCGCGTTACGTGCGCCGGCGTTTCTCGGCTCGAACGCGGTGTACACCTTGCCTCCGACGCTGGGATCTCCCAATCAGGTTTTAACGACGGATGGTTCGGGAAATCTCAATTGGAGCACGGTGAGCGGCGGTGGCGGCTCGGCGACTCAACTGCAGGGGTTCAATGTGTCGTCGAGTGCTCCTGGCGCGGATCAGGTTTTGATGTGGAATTCCGGGACAAATCAATGGGAGCCGACCACGCAAACGCCCCCAACATACGGCATGATCATGAACTCTCCCGGCAGCTACATGACCTATCAGCCCGGAGGTACACCCTGTGGGGATGGGGAAACATTAAGGTGGGAAATGGGCTCCGGCAACTGGATTTGCCAGCCGATGATTGATTTGATCAGAAATAATGGAAACTCCTTTAGCTCTCCGATGATGATCGGAACCACCGATAATTTTCCCGTGCGGTTTATAGTGAATGGAACTGAGCGCATGATGATTGATCCCATGGGGCGAATCGGTATCGGCACGATGGCGCCGATGGTGAGTTTGGATATGGGAATGATGACGGATGCCATCCGGATCCCGAGTGGAACCAATGCGCAACGTCCCACGGGAATGGACGGAATGATTCGTTACAATACGACGAGCCAGAAAATTGAAGGATATCAAGAAGGCCAGTGGGTGGATTTAGCCGAGCCTCCCCCAGACAAAGGTCTTCAAGTTTTCACTACTTCAGGCTCGTTTACCGTACCTACCGGTGTGCGCTCGGTTAAAGTCATCGTGATTGGAGGCGGTGGCGGCGGTTGCATGTCGATGGGCAATGGAGGCAATGGCGGTGCTGGTATGGCGTATGTCAATCAGCTCACCCCCGGCCAAACCATTTCAGTGAACGTCGGCCAGGGCGGAACCATGGGTACGAACGGTTCGCCCGGATCTCCTTCCAGTTTCGGCTCCTATGTGAACGCCACACCCGGAGATGGTTGTTCGGCCGGAGTATCCGGTGCCGATGGATCATTTGATACTATGTCGCCGCCTCAAGTTTCCGGCGCGCCGTTGGATACGCTACGGCAAACCTACAATGCCGGAATGGGCGGAGCCATGAGCGTCGATGGTCAGAACGGGATTGTGATCGTTGAGTGGTAAATCCTAGTGGGCAAGAAGCTGCGCGAGTTCGATCATCTCTTTCGGCACCAAGCGCTTCTTGCCGATGGTATCCGCGAAATTCAAAACCACGAGATTATCCGATTGTACGCCCACCATGATGTTCGAGCGGCCTTGTTTGAGCGCTTCGACCGCGGCGTGACCTAAACGACTGGCGAGGATGCGATCCCGCGCCGTGGGCGGGCCGCCCCGTTGAATATGCCCCAGCACACAAACCTTCGCCTCGAAGCCAGCTTTACGCCGGATTTGTTCGGCTAAATCATAGGCGCGACCGACTTTTTGTCCCTCCGCCGTCACCAATATACTCGAGGTTTTTCCGCGGGCGAGACCGCGCTTGATGGATTGAATGGCTTGGTCCACGTTGGTGAAGTTTTCAGGGATAAAAACTTCTTCAGCTCCGCCGGCCAGACCCACTTCGATGGCGATAAATCCCGCATCGCGGCCCATGACTTCCACGATGAACAAGCGATCATGACTGGCGGCCGTGTCACGGATGCGGTCAATGGCTTCCAGTGCGGTATTGACGGCGGTATCAAAGCCGATGGTTTCGTCGGTGCCCCAGATATCGTTATCAATCGTTCCCGGGACTCCCACAACCGCAATGCCGTGTTCTTTCGCCAGCAGGTGGGCGCCGGCGTAAGAGCCATCGCCGCCGATCACGATCAAACCTTGCACACCGGCGGCTTTAAGATTTTGTGCGGCCTGCGCGCGAGCTTCGGGTTTATGAAATTCCGGGCATCGTCCCGACTTTAAAATCGTACCGCCGCGTTGGATGATATTCGCCACGGAACTCATGGAAAGACCGATGAGCTTATTATTCACCAGACCGGTGTAGCCGCCCAGGACACCAACCACCTCGATGTTCGATGTGATCGCGGTGCGAACGACCGAACGAATGGCCGCGTTCATTCCGGGGGCGTCGCCTCCGCTGGTCAAGACGGCGATTTTAGAAGGTCCGCTCATGCGGACCAGTCTATTCACCCACAGTTCTGCAGGCAAGTGACGTAAGGCGGAATGCCAAAGCTTCCCCGATGATAAAGATCGAATTTAAGTACAGCGCCCTTTAGGGATTGGATGCGGGTGAAGAAGTGGGGCTGGATAATCATCAAGTTTTCTTGTCCTGGGTGAATGATTTTGTGGTGTTTTAACCACCCCATGTGGGCGAAGATGTAAAGATAGCTGATTCCATTGGTCGCTTGATCCACGCAGTCCTGAGTCAGCCGTTTACCGAAGTCACTACCGTCATCCACCGAATAGGCCTTCAGTTCGGCCCAGGAGAGCGGCTCAAGTTTTTCATCGTGCATGATCATTTCCATGGCCACCACACCCGCTTTAAGCGCGATCAGTTCGCATTCTGGAGTGTCATCGAGGCAAGTGGATTTAACTCGGGCCTCGTCCATTATATTTTTGACTTTCACCAGGTGAGTGTTTGTGTAGATGAAAGGCATTTTGATGGGGCATCCCGCGCCGGCGCAAATGATGGCTTTGAAACCATCCGTGCGCTTGACCGGCAATTGATTGCGTACGGGAAGGACGCCGAGCGAATGGTCGCCTTTGGTTAAGTCACGGCCTCGGGGAATATCGCTGGAAAACCAGCGCTCCAGCTCGGCCTTATCATACATGGTTCCCGGATCCGGACCGTCAGAGCCCGGCAGGGGATTGGGGTTGGGTGGCAGGTAAATCGGGCCTTCCGGCTCGGGGGGCAATTCCAATTCGCCTTGCGGATTTTCTGGTTGTCCTGGTTGCCCGCGAAAGCCGTCTCCGCAGGCCACGGAATTCAAGATCGAGACGATCAGACCAATTTGAAACAATTGGCGCATATTTATCTATCGGTGGGTCTTTAGGGTCGCCCGAGAAAATTCCGTCAAGGCCAATAAGCGGGAGATGGCGTTAAAGATTTTTTGAAATCGCCAGTTTCATCAGGCTGCAAAGAGATCAGGCAAAAATTGAAAAAGTCATGCGGTGGAAAAACAAAAGGACCGGCATAAAGCCAGTCCTTTCATATATAAACGTTGAATCCCTGGCGATTAGCGCACGAGATTCTTGAATTCGGCGCCCGGACGAAACTTAGGAAAGGAAGTTGCCGGGATTTTGATTGTTTTGCCGGTTTGCGGATTACGGCCGGTGCGGGCTTTGCGCTTAGCTTTCACGAAAGTGCCGAAACCGACGAGCTTCACTTCATCACCTTTCTTGACTGATTTCTTGATGGTGTCGAGAGTGCAGTCGAGCAGTTTCTCGGTTTGTGCTTTGGTGATGCCGCATTCGTTGGCCACCTTCTCAATGAGTTCCGCTTTGTTCATTATTTCCCCCATGGAAAATCTGTTGTTGCCTTTGGTATTTGACATTCAAGCTGGAGATCGATTCTTTCGTCAAAGAAAATTTCCGCTTGAACGCGGGATTTCCTAATTCAGCAAGTCTTCTCCCGGCGGTTCTTCCGGGTTTTTCTTGACAGAAGGTTTTTCCTGCTCACTCACCGGAACGCGATACTTTTCCTCGGCCCAAGCGCCCAGGTCCAAGACTTTGCAGCGTTCACTGCAAAACGGCCGGTGCGGATTCAGGCGAGAGTACTCGATCATTTTGCGGCAAGTGGGACACTTGGTTTTCATGTGCCCGAGCATAAATCAAAATCCCCGCCGGTGAAAGCGGGGATCGTGGATTTACATCCCTACGGGGAACGTTTGCGGGGGTTGAGTCGTGAAAAACTGACCGCTCGCGATCTGTGTACCCTGATAGTAAACCAATGCGTTTAACAAGGTACGGGTGGAGTCCGCATAGGTTAACAGGATGTGCAAGGAAGTCAGGATGTTTTGCTGACCTACGGGGGGCCAGATCAAGGGCTGCGGTTGACCCTGCAGGATTTGGAAGTCGGGGGTCACATACCGGCTGTAAACGACCTGAAAACCATTGCCATCGATGTTCGCCCAAACGTTCGCGTTCTTCGCCACGGCTTTTTGACCATATCCGGAGAACTGCGCTTCAACATTCAAGCGGACCTTGGAAGGCGCGTACGGAGATAAAGTGCGAATCTCCATTTCCATGAAGTTGATCGCCGCATGACAGGGCGGAGTCGAGTTCCACCAACCGAAGATTCCCGTTTGCTGGACTTGGACGCAGAGGCCGTTGTGCCGCAGGAATTCCTGATAGCGGACGGCATCGGTCACGGTCAGGTTGACGCTGCGGAAACGATTCACATCGATGAACCCGGAAACGGCCATGTTCGAAACGCATCGGCCGAAGGCATCAAGCTGGCAAAGTCCGCCCGCCGGGGTCGGCGTGACAGAGGATGGTGTGGCGGCCGGCGAGCTGCTGCCTTTTTTCTTGCCGCAAGCGGCGAGAGCCGTGATCATAGCGATCAAAGTAACTGCTAATTTCACCCCATTTTTCATAAGCTTCTCCTGACCAAAACTAAAAGCTCCGCCCAATGCCCATCACGTAATGTGCCAGAATCGACTCAATTCAAATGCGAATTATTTGGATTTCAGCGTGCGCGAATGACGGATCGGCGCCGAAAACTGTCACTCGACGCCGAAATTCGTTGGGCTGGCAAGGAGGTTATTAGATGCGGAAACTTAAGCCAGCGAGAATCAAAAAGCCTTGGTTGTAAACCCCAGTGTCGGTCCCCGAGGGGAGCAGACCGCGATTGTAAGTGGCTTCAATAATAAAGTCCTTGGAGCGATCGACAACCACCCGTCCGCCGACGCCCAAGGCGCCCAGGATATCGAACTTGGTGGAGCTTTCGGTGCCGCCGGCCACTTCGAAAGCGGAGATGAATCCCACTTTAGCGTACCAGCTTTGCGTGCGCATCGCGTGCACCCGGAGTTTAGCCATCATTGGGATCGAGAGATAGCGCGATTCCGCCATCTCCATGACGATCAAACCGGTTTCCAGTTTCCGTAAACTTTGACCCAGCTCGACGGTCAGACCGCCGGTCAGGCCTTGGCCGGTTTGCGGTTTGCGACGGGAGTATTCAAAAGAGGAATAACCCAGTTGGGGGTTGAGGTTCAGATCATATTCGGTGAATTGCCCTTCGCCGACATCGTCCATTTTAATTGTGGATTGGCCTTCCTGCGCCGAAACCGGTTGGCCGGTTGTCAAAAGCGTGATCACTAATCCCGCGGCGATGAGCATCTGTTTCATCTGATTTTCCCTCCAACGGCAGGTACCCTGCCTGATTTTTAATTATGCAACGGCAGGGCCAGAGGTCAAAGGCGGGCGGGGCTTGTCTTGTTACTTGGACTTCTTTTTCGGTACCGGGATGGGAGCGCCGATTTTGCGGGCCTCACGTTCTTCATCAAAAAGTGTGGGAACTTTTTGATCGGTTTTGAACTGTTGGCCGACGATCGAAGTGGGTTTTCTTTTAATAAGATCCAGATTGATGGCTTTAACCCCGCGCGCGAGCCCTTCGGGTGTCACATAGGCTTCGCCTTCACCGGTGAACTCGGGCGAGGACACCTGGTAAGTTTGCGTTTCGGGATCGTAGGACTGAATTTCAATCAACACGCCTTCAAGGAAGGGGAGATCGGAACCGTACTTCGTGTCTTTGGGTTCCGCCGCTTGTACGGCGATGGACGTCATGAGGGCCGCGATTGATAACAATACGTACTTCATATTTGTGCTCCATTGTTTGATCATCGAGTTCATTGCGCCGTCTCTCCTGAGAACTGTCCGCCGCCGCTACCGGACTTGCCGCTGCTTAATCCGCCGTGAGAGGGGCTACCGCCGCCACAAACTTTAATGGTCTTGCCTTTCATTTGTTTGATCTCAGGCCACTTGTCGCAAGGGACGGCCACGCAACCTTTTGTGGAGTTGTTGCCGGCGGGAGCGCAGTTTCGGGTCTTGTGAATCCATTTTCCGAACTTGTCATTTCCCGGAATTCCCATCGCCAAGGCGTCGTTATCGTATGAGGTTGAGGTGGACGCTTTGGTTTGATATCGCGCCCCTTTCGCATCACCCAGTTTGCCCGTTCCGTTTGAGGTCATAGTCGGTCCATTTTTACCGATGCTGACTTTAAAGCAATTGGTTTTGTTGAGGCACATGCACTTTGCCGCCAGATTGACGATCACATCCGCACCGCCACCGGGACACATGGTTTTACATTCAACGGATCCGCCGTTCTGCTGCGCGTGTGCGGCGGCTCCTATGCTCATAAATAAGATGAGCAAAGCGATTTTGGGGGTCTGCATGGCGAACAACAATTACAAATCACGTGCGTTCCGAGCTGGAATTTACGCGCAGTAAGAAACTCGAAATAAGACACGTGTAGATTTCCTATGCGATATGGGGTGTCTCAGTTTGAGACGCGCTTTGGGGCGTCGCGGACGGTGGCGGCCCGGCTCAGTCGTTCACAGCTCCGTTACCCGCGCATCACTCTCGCTGCACGTTTTTCCCCACCCGCGCCGGTCAGGGTGACGTGCGGCAAATTTTGATCGTAGCGAAGCCATCTTTCACGAACCTGGCAATCGGCCGCACCAATGATCGACGACAAAGTTCGCGTTTTTCAATGACAGTTTAGTCGAGCATTCATGTTTGTTCGCCGATTTGATTTTCCGGATGATCGATAAACTCGAACGTCTCAAAGGATTGATGGCCCACAAAAATCCCCATCTTTCCATGGCCGATTTGATCGACATTCTTGCCGAAATGGGACTACAAAAAATGGATCCAACGCGGAAGAGGTCGAAAGCCGTGGATGAAATAACAATTGAAGATGAAACCAAAAAGTCCATTGAAGCCAATCCCGAGGCAGGCAAATCACCCGCGCCGGCCAAGAAGCACCTCAGCAAAGATGCGAAACGGGACAAGAAGGGAAAAAGATACGGTCATCCAGCGTACTCCCAAGAAAGCCATCCTGATGAACGGTTGGATGTTCCCTGGTTTATAAGGGGTGAAAGTTACGACTTTGCGGCTAAGGGCAAACACATTTCGGTAAGCGCTCGCCGAGAAATATGGAAAAAGGCCGAGGGTCGTTGTGAAAATTGCGGTTCGACTTGGGCCTTGCAAGTGGATCACCGAAATCCTGTTGCAAAAGGGGGAAGTAATAGATTGCGGAACTTACGCCTTCTTTGCCGACCCTGTAACCAGCGCGCGGCCATCGAGGCCTTTGGATTAAGAAAAATGCAGAGCTACTTGGGCGACCGCCATTCGAATTAGTGGTGTTCGATCGCGTAGACACGCAGAAAGGTAGGCGGACAAACCTATTCGAGCAAGTGCGATGCGGAAATATCCTCGTAGACACGCAATCGGAGACCTGATTTCTAACGCAACTCGCCCTGACCGGCGCGGGCGGCGGAAAATCAATCGCGCGAGACGGGCCAGCGCACGGAAACCAGATTGAAGAGGGCCCACATGCCGAACATCAGACTGAGAACAGTGCCGATGCTGACACCGAAGAAGGTGGGACCGCGAGGGTCGTCGCGGAAGGTTTCCATCACCACACGGCCCACGGAATGACTCAACAACCACAGGTTAAACAGCACGCCCGAGATCTTAAGCCGAGGTTCAAGCCACAACAAACCGATCAACGCCAAAAGCTCCCAAGCGGTCGCGAAGAGTTGAGTCGGGTATCGGGGCGCCCCATGCATGGTCACCGCCCAGGGCACATCCGCCGGCTTACCGTAACAGCAACCGTTTAAAAAACAGCCGATGCGGCCGATGGCATAAGTGAATGAAAGCGGAAGCGCGGCCGCGTCCGCCCACAACCAAAAGGGCTCGCGCCGGATCCGGCAGAACAGTAAGGCGGCCACCAAAGCGCCAAGTAATCCGCCGAAAAACACGAATCCGCCGTTCCAAACGTGCAAAACAGCCCAAGGATTCAGATGATAATATTCCGGCTCCTCATGAATCACGTGCAGCAAACGCGCGCCAAGGAAGCCACCAGCCAATGTGACCAATGAAAAATCAATGGCGGAAATCCGGCTGAGATGCATTTTCTCAGCGCGACGAATATGCCAGAGAACGCCAATGGTGGTGGCGATACTGATCAACAGAAAATAAGTGGAAATGTGAACACCGGAAAATAAAACCAGTTGCGGATACACGATGAATCAAGCTTTCTGCCGGGCTCTCTTCTCGGCGCGCGCATGCAATGCCATTAGCAACAGCATGATCCCCACGCCGGTGACGATCGCGGAATCCGCGATGTTGAACGCCGGGTAGGACCAAACATCTCGATAATGAAAATCGAGGAAATCGATCACATATCCAAATCGCAAGCGATCAATATAGTTCCCGATAGCACCGCCGAAAATCAAAGAAAGAGAAAAAATCTGCCACCTGTCGCTGTTATCCACCTGATAAAGCATTCGCAAAATGATCGCCACGGCGATCGGCGGCATGGATAAAAAGAAAAGCGTCCTGAAAGTTTCAGCGGCATCACGCAAGAAACCAAAGGCCGCGCCGGTGTTTCGCACATAGGTGAAATGAAAGATGTCTTGAATCACGGGAACCGATTCGCCCAAACCGAAATTGGCGTGAACATACATCTTGGTCAGCTGGTCAAGCGCGATAATGGCACCGCCGACGGTCGCCAGGACCAGATATTTGCTGTCTAACTTCACGTCAAAGCCTCAATGCATTTAGGACAAACGCCAGGGAAACGCGGATCTTTTCCGGTTTCCTTATCATAATACCAACAGCGTTCGCATTTTACGCCTTCCGCTTTCGCGGCCGTGACTTTCAACTCCGCTCCCGCGCTGAAATCCAATTGCGACACTATAAAGAATTCTCGCAAATCATTCTTATAGGCTTCAAGAACTTTCCACATGTTTTCGGGCGCGGCGATGTGAATCCTCGCCTCCAGGCTGGAGCCGATTTCTTTTCGTCTTCGCAGTTCCTCAAGCTCTTTGCTCACGGCCGCACGAATGTCGAGGAGAATCCCGAAATCGCTCGCCACTCCGGGATGATCCCATTCGGCGCGCGCCACAGGAAAATCCGTGAGGAACACGCTTTCCTCTTTTTCACCCGGAATGTAGCCGTAGGTCTCTTCGGCCAAGAACGAGGCGATGGGCGCCATGAGTCCACAGAGGGTGCGCACCGTATGATATAAAACCGTCTGCGCTCCCCGCCGTTTGGTGCCGTTGGCTTTTCCGGTGTAAAGGCGATCTTTCAAAATATCCAAATAAGTGGCCGAAAGCGTGTGGGCGAAAAAGATATTGAGTCCGTGATACACTTTATAGAACTCGTACGCCTCATAGGCCGCCGTGCACTTACGGATCAATTCGTTCAATTCATGTAAAGCCCAGCGATCCAGCGGCGTCATTTGCGCCACCGGCACCTGGTCCTTGGCCGGATCGAAATCATTCAAATTTCCAAGAAGAAAACGAATCGTGTTGCGGAACCGCCGGTAAGTGTCGGTGATCCGCGTGATCATCTCTTTGCTGATAGTGAGATCCTGGCCGTAATCCTCGTGCGAAACCCAGATCCTCAGAATCTCCGCGCCGCTTTCCTTGATGATTTCGGCGGGGTCCACCGTGTTACCAAGGCTCTTGGACATTTTGTAGCCTTGAGCATCGGTGACAAACCCATGGGTGATCAATGTTCTGAAAGGCGGTTTGCCTTCGCTGGCCATGGCCGAAACCAAACTGGTTTGAAACCATCCGCGATGTTGATCGGAGCCTTCCAGGTAAATGTCCGCTTCAAAGCGCATTCCTTCACGTCGCGATTGCACGGCCGTGTGGCAAACGCCCGAGTCAAACCAAACGTCCAAAATATCCCGTCCGGTGGTGAACTTATCATGACCGCAAGACGAACATTTCTTGCCGGCCGTGAACTCCGACGTCGGATGACTGTGATAGGCGTCGATGCCTTCGCCGGATTTCTCCATGACATCGGCCAACCGGTTCATGACCTCTGAATCCACCAGCGGCGACTTGCACTTTTCACAATAAAAGACGGGAACCGGCACGCCCCAAATGCGCTGACGGCTCAAGCACCAGTCGGGTGAATTACTCAGCATCGATTGCAAGCGCTGCGCCCCCCATTTGGGGACGTATTGGATATGTTTTTCAGCGGCGTCGAGACACTTCCCGCGTAAATTATATTTCGGATCATCCAGTCGGATGAACCATTGCGGAGTCGCGCGGAAAATCAACGGCGTTTTCGAACGCGGATTGTGTGGATACGAGTGCACCAATTCCGAAACGTGCACGAGCATTCCCTTGTCTTTCAACAAATCCACGATCTTGGGATTGGCGTCCCAGATTTTTTCACCCTGAAACAGCGGCACGTCGGCGGTGAAGCGACCGGCTTCATCCACCGGCGAGTGAACGGGCAAATCGTATTTTAAACCCACCACGTAGTCTTCAAGACCGTGTCCGGGCGCCGTGTGCACCACGCCCGATCCCGAATCCGCCGTCACATGCTCGCCCAACACAATGAGCGAGTCGCGATCCAAGAAGGGATGGCGGGCGTTCTTACGCTCAAACTCCGAACCTTTCTTCCGTCCCACAAGCGTCAGCTTCAAACCCGTTTCCTTGGCCACGGCTTCGCTGAGCTCTTCCGCCAAAATCAAAATTTCCGAACCGGTGTCGTAAAATCCGTAGGAGAACTGAGGATGCAGTGACAAGCCGTAGTTGGCCGGCAAGGTCCAAGGCGTGGTCGTCCAGATCAGGAATGAAACCGGCTTTGTCGGATCCAGTTTCACGCCGTCAACTTTTTCCTTGAACGGGAACTTCACATAAATTGAAAGGCTCTTGTGATCGCGATATTCCACTTCCGCCGCGGCCAATGCGGTTTGCAAAGTGGGGCACCAGTAAACCGGCTTTTCACCGCGAAAGAAAATGCCGTTGACATTGATCTTGGCGATCACCCGGATTTCGTCCGCCTCATAAGCGGGGTGCAAAGTCAGATAGGGATTGTCCCAATCCGCCAGAACCCCCAATCGTTTGAATTGCGTGCGCTGTTTGTCGACCCAACTCAAAGCCTCTTCACGACAGAGTTTACGAACATCGGCGTCCGACATCTCTTTGCGTTTGGGTCCAAGTTTTTTAGTGACGTTGAGTTCGATGGGAAGACCGTGACAATCCCAGCCGGGAATGAACACCGCTTTCCACCCCGCCATGTTCCGGTACTTGATAATGATGTCTTTCAAGACCTTATTCAGTACGTGGCCGACATGGATGTTTCCGTTCGCGTAAGGCGGTCCATCCGGCATGACAAAGAGGCCCTTCGGCGCGGACCGCTCCACCATTTTTTGGTAGATGCGGCGGTCTGACCACTGGGAAATTCGCGCGGGTTCCGATTGGGCGAGATTGCCCTTCATCGGGAAATCGGTTTTTGGGAGAAGAACCTGCATCCCGCCACAATTCTAAATTTTTCTTAGGAAATCAAGGGAATAGCTGCCGAGCCCGCTCCGCGCCGAGCGTGATCAGGAAGCGCAAAGCCTCGCTTTCGTGGCTGAGGTTGAGCTTGATTTGAAATTCCCTCGCCGCCAACAGCGATTTCGCATCCACGGTCCACGATAACCCTTGAGTTCTCTGCGCCTGAGGCGCCTGCGGCGGGGGTGTCGCGGCCGGTGAACCGAAAATAGGTTCAATGGATGCGGCAGCACCATAAGAGGAAGAGCGACCCGGAGAATAGTTTGGGGGGGCGGAAGGCTCGTCGAACTTCTTTAAATCTTCGACCAGATGCTTAAGGTCGGCTTTAAAGTTTTCTTGGCTTACCGGTGCTTCCATCTTGGCCGCCGACTTACGGCAGGCTTGCAGATAGTAACTGACCATCAGGTCAGCCGAGTTCGCTCTTTCTCTTAGGGCCTGCGGCTGAGTCGACATCCACTCGATGGCCTTCACCAAGGTGTCCCGGGTGTATGCTTGAGGTGGAATCGTGTTGATAACAGCCATAGACAAAAGAGCGTAGAAAGCCTCTTCAGCATCCGCAATGTTTTTTGTCGAAATTGCGAATTTCCCGGCGCGGAATCAGAAATCCTTTGACGGATCCGAAAGCCCCAATTGGATCCACGGGATATCAACAGAGTTGTCCACAGTTACTCGGCGTAATCGCGGGCATTGATTCCGTACTTCTCAATTTTGCGCAACAGCGTTTTTTTCGGAATATTCGCGTGCAACGCCGTTTGATTAATTCGGCCCTTGAACATTTTCAGCGCTTTAATGATAAACTCCCGCTCGAACGCTTCCTTGTGTTTATTGAAATCCAGATTATCACCGCTGATCTTGATCAGATCTTCCGAACTCGATTCAGGTTCCGGCGCCGATTTAAGTTCAGTTTCCTCCGCCGTGTTTTCCTGTTTCATGAGTTCTTCCCGCGCTCGCATTTGCGCGGCGGATAATTCGGTCCCCGTCGCGGTTAAAATCGATTCCGGCAACGAACTGACCTGCAACATGTTGCTTTCTTCGAGAATGAAGGCGTGTTCGATGATGTTTTCAAGCTCCCGGATATTTCCCGGCCAATCGTATTTCTTGAGCACATTCAAGGCTTCGGGGGCGACGCCGATGATTTTCTTTCCCTGGGCGCGGTTGAATTTCTGAATGAACAGGCCCACGAGGTGATCGATGTCGCTTCGCCGTTCGGCCAGCGAGGGCAGGTGAATCGGCATCACGTTCAGACGATAATAGAGGTCTTCGCGGAAGGTTCCTTTTTTGATCATTTCTTCCAGCGGCCGGTTGGTGGCGGCGATGATCCGAACATTGGACTCGATCTCGCGATTCGAGCCGATCGGCGTGAAGACCTTTTCCTGCAAGACCCGCAGAAGTTTAACCTGCATCAAAAGGGGCAAATCACCGATCTCATCGAGAAAGAGTGTGCCACCTTCAGCGTATTGAAACTTACCGATCTTTCTTTGATCGGCGCCGGTGAAGGCGCCTTTTTCATGTCCGAACAATTCACTTTCGAAAAGATTTTCGGGAATGGCGGAGCAGTTAAGGGCCACGAATTTACCGTCTTTGAACGAAGAGTTGGAGTGAATGGCGCGCGCCACCAGTTCCTTACCTGTTCCGGAAGCGCCGCGGATCAAAACCGGCGTGTCCACTTTGCTTAAGCGCATGATCACGCTGAAGACTTTCTTCATTTGGGAGGTTTGCCCGATGATTTCGCGGCCCGCTTCGAGTTGCAGCGAGAACGACGCCGTGGCCTGCGATATCAAACTGTAAGCATTGATCGCGCGATCCACCACGCCGACCAGATCCTCGCTTTTAATGGGTTTCGAAACGTAGTTATAGGCGCCTTCTTTCACCGCGCGAACGGCGTCGTCGATGTTGGCGTAAGCGGTGAGGATCAGCACGATGATCGACGGATCATGATCCTTGATGATTTTAAGGGCTTCCATTCCCGACATGCGTGGCATATCGACATCGAGAAGAACCATATTATAGGTCTTGCTTTTGATTTTTTCGATGGCGTTCACGCCGTCGAACGCTTCATCGACCTCGAAGCGGCCGGTGGCGGCCAGGGCCGAAGCGACACTCAGGCGAAGTCCCGCGTCGTCATCACAAACTAAAACCTTATGCATGGATCTCTCCTCGTTCCAGTTGTTCGTTGAATCCTTTTAAGTCCGTTTCTTTGCTCAAGTTCATGGGCAGCCGAACCGTGAATGTGGATCCTTTGTTGATCTCACTTTCCACCTCGATGCGCCCGTTGTGAAGTTCCACGAAGTATTTGGCCAGGTAGAGCCCGAGCCCATTGCCGGCGGTCTTACCGCGATTATCCCGCGCGCGGTAAAATCGCTCGAAAATCCGATCGATCTCTTCGGCCGGAATGCCGTGACCCTGATCGGCCACCTGGATGATCACTTCACCATCGATCTCCTCGGTCGTGACCAGGACCTTGGTGTCCTCGGGGGAATATTTAATGGCATTTTCGATCAAATTGGTGAAAACCGTGGTGATCAGATCCGGGTCGATCGGAATACTGAAAAGCGGTTCAAGTTCCAAAACCACTTCGGTCCGGCGCTTCTTCGCCATGAACTCCAACTTCGCGGCCGCTTGCCGGATCAGCTGATTGATATCCCGGCTCTTTAAATGCAGCTTCATCTCTTTGCTTTCAATTCGCGATAACGACAGAATCGAACCAATGAACTCCGTCAGCTCATCACTGGATTGAGCGATGGTTTCAAGCGCCATTTTTTGAGTGGAACTCAAGGCCGATTCATTTTTGCGAATGACTTCAACCATGCCCTGGATCCGGGCGAGCGGGGTTTTCAAATCATGCGACATCATCCGCATGAAATTACTCTTGAGTTCCTCGACCTGCTCAAGGAGCCGGTTTTTCTGGTAATACTCCCAGCTCTTCCGGTTCTCGATGATCAAACGATAGGGAATGACGAAGTAATAACAGATGAACACGGCCACCAGCGGATGGGCCACCGGAATCATCCAGCTCATCGTGGCGAAAGTGAGAACGCCAAAGAGCAGGTAAGCGCCAACCGTGAGCGCCAGAAGAAAGAGACCCTTGCCCGGCCGAACATACAAGACGATGTATATGGTCAATAGGGAGATCAGGAACGTGAAGACGAGTTTCAGCCAGGGTGGAGCCACGCGGGGCGCTTGATTTTGAATCAACGTATCCAGCGAGTTGGCGTGAATTTCCAGATTGCTGAGCGCGAGCAACTCCTTGGAAAGCGGTGTGGTTCCGTAATCGGCGCCGTTTTCCAACGTATCTTTGCCGATCATCACGATTTTGTTCCGGACCAGTTCCGGATCCAACGGCTGCTCGAGCGCATCGATGAATTTCAAAGTTGAGTAACTGCCTTTGGCCCGGAAGCGAATCAACAACTGGGTTGAATCCAGAAACTGAAACGTACCGCCGTAATCGAGTACCGATTCAATTCCGTTGAACTGCCGGGCCAGCCGCGGGAGCAGGGTGAATTGATCTTCGTAGGTGAGAATCAACCGGCGAGTGACACCGTCTTTGGCGAGTACGGTGCGATCCGCGGTTTTGGGCGCGGGTTCAACCGGGAGATTCTCAAAAGGCGCCGCGAGCGGATCCAGTCCCGCGCTTCCGGTTTTAGGAAGATCGTTTTCACCGAAGTAAATCGGTAAACGGGCGGCGATATCCGAAAGCATTGACAGTTCGTCATAGGAACCTTGGATTTGCGACGGATTAATAAAGGTTACCACGGCGGCGGGCCGAGCCTGAGCCAGCTTCTGCAGCACCACGGCCCAATCCAAGGCTTCCGGCTCCCGTTTCAAGCGGCGCATGGTTTCGACTTCAATCGGCAAAAGTACGATGTGATCGGAGGCTTTCGGGCGAGGGCTCAGTTGCATGCGCCAGTCGTAGGCGACGGCTTCCAGTTGATACAGTTTGAACGGATAAAGCAGAACCGTGATGAGAAGGGCGAAAGCCAGCCGTAACCCGTGATGAACCCATCGGTTTTTCAGCCAGCTTCTCCGGAGCCGTTGCCAACGGTTCTGCAGGTTTTCATGAAAGGTGACCGACATCCGCTCACTCCTTGAGCCGAGGCTTCCTTGACTGATTGGGATAAGCAATCAAGGCGCCAGCACAAGGACCCTCAGCTGCAATCTATAAGTGTCAGAGTGACACCAGTCTGCCAAGAGCCCAATCACGTCTTATATAAATTTCACGTATGTCAACGATTCCGCCGGTAAGAAAACACCCGAATCAGTTGTCTGAATTCTGATCACCGAACAAGGGCTGAAACTCGGGAAGACCAGCGGCGTTGGCCGGCGTCTCGGAAGTCGCGGGCTCGCCGGTGGGTTCGGGTGTGGTGTTTGTGTTTTCTGGCGCCGGTGCCGCGGAATTGGCTTTCAGCGAATAGGTCAACAACACCGTTCGTCCAAAGGCGAGATTCTGATTATTACTGTCGGTTCGATCAAAGATCAGGCGAATGCGAAATTGGGTTTGCGAGAGTTTAATTAAACGCATATCCACCGTGCCGTCTTTGATGGGTTGCGGAGCATTCTGTCCGTAAATATCGAGAATGCTGAACTCACCGCCATCGGCGCGGAACTCCGCGTTCAATTTCGGCTTCGAAGAAAGCGCTTGGAAGCTGGTGAAAAATCCTTTGGTTTGAGCGTTGGTGACCGCGGCATTCACGACGGTGAAAGTCACTGGAATTGTAAAGTGCTGGCCGGAGTCCGTGTCATTGGCGACAAGACCGGTGCCTTCGGTGGGAGCATCCAGGATTTTGGGTTCGTTATTGATGAATTCCACTTTGGACGTGCGAATCCCCGCGGCGGTGGACACGTCTTTGTTATCCATATAGCGAAAGTGCGTGGTTATCGATTCGAGTTTGTATTCACCATCTTCGAACTGGGCGACCGCTTGGCCGGCTTCTTCCAATTGCGTGATTTGTTGTTCAACCTGATCGAGGATTTTCGATTTTTCTTTGATATCTTTGCTGCCGGAGCTGCCGATGGGAATCTTTTGGACCCGGGTTTTATTGGTTCGTTGGCCGTCGCCACAGCCGATCACGCAGAAAATTACGGCCAGAACGATAATCGATCCGATGCCAAAGAGTTTACGTTGGGTCATAGGAATTCCTCCGGCAGGCTCATCTGCCGGCTGTAAATTATTCAAATAACATGCCCGTTTTGGGACCAATTAAATATAGGACAGGGTGAGATCGTGCCGATTTTCGGCGTCTGAGCTACTCACAGGACCAAAAACAGTCGTCGAGCATGCCGTCTTCCAGGCAGGCCGTCATGGTCTTGTGATGGCCGCATTCAGGTGGGCCATCGCATTTCGGTGTGCAAGATAAAGTATCTAAACTAGGGAATAAATCCTGAACCGAAGTGGGGCTCCGTTCAAACCGGTCAGGGCTGAGACTCGCCACCTCCATGGCCAGCGAGGGAGTCAGCCATGTAATAAATATTAGGATTAAGGCTCGAAACCAAATTTCCACAAGGCGTGCTTATAGGTTCCATAAATTTTATTGTCAAGAGGCCCAGTCACCGAAAATCAATTCTATTTCTTCAGGCCAGTTGGGGATCTGCGGATATTCCCGAGCCAGTTCGGGTTTGCTGAGCGTGCGGACACTGACTCCGGGGGGCCAATTGAATCCGGTGGCTCGATATTGATCCTGGATGTTCTTGATGATTTCCACCCAGACAGGCAGGGCGGCGCTGGCACCGGTTAAATTCATGGCGGTGTTATCGTCATAACCGACCCAAACCACGGCCAGCAGGCGTGAGTTGAAGCCAACGAACCAGGCGTCCTTGGTGTCACTGGTTGTTCCGGTCTTTCCGGCGAAATCACCCTTGAGTCCCCAAAGTCGGGCCGCCCGTGCCGTACCCATTTCGATGGCCTGACGAAGAACACCCACAACCATCGCGCTTGTCGCTGGATCGAGCGACTGCTCATGTGAAGGTTGATACTCAAAAAGAATCTCTCCGTTCGTGTCTTCGGCGCGAGTGAGCAGATGGAGTTTTTCAAGCCGGCCCATTCGGGCGAGAGTTAAGTAAGACTGCGCCACTTCCATGGGGGAAAGTTCCAGCGCCCCCAAGGTCACCGACGGGAGATCGGGGATTTTTCCGGTGAGGCCCGAGGACTCCAAAGTCTCGCTGACTTGATCAAGTCCCACCTGTTGCCCGAGTCGTGCGGTGGCGAGATTCAACGATTGGGCGAGCGCCCAAAACAGGGGAACGCGGCCCCAACCTTTTCCATCGTAATTTTTGGGCTTCCAAACCTGACGGCCGACTTTCCACTCAAACGGATCATCATGAACCGGGTCCAACGGAGTGCCGTTTTTCAAAGCCGGGTAAAACACGAAAGGTTTCACAACCGATCCGATTTGTCTCCGGCTGTCGATCGCGCGGTTGAATTGTGTGTGGCGATAATCGCGACCACCCACCAGGGCGAGAACTTCGGCGGATTCAATATCCGCCACGATGGCCGCCACTTGTAACGGCTGGTTTGGCGGGTTTTTGATTCGCTTCTCGACCTCGGGGAGAGTCTTATTGATTGCTCTGAGAGTGCGCGATTGAACGTGCGGATCCAGCGTGGTGTAGAGTCGCGCGCCGTTCTCATAGTCAATGTCCCAGCTTTCAAATTCGCGCAAGGCGCTCATGACGAAATAGGGAGCGTGCGTGCGTCGGTCCGCCGGAGCTTTTTTGGGAAGGGCCACTTTCCGCGCCGAAGCCACTTCATCTTCATTCACCATTTCCAATTCGAGCATTTTGCGAAAAACAAGTTCACGTCGCGCGGAGGCGGCATCGGGTTTATCGAAAGGCGAGTAACGTCCCGGGCTGTTGATGATCGCGGCCAACAGCGCGCATTCCGCCAAGTTCAATTGCGAAACCGTCTTGTCAAAATAGGTGTGGGCGGCGCTGCCGAATCCGCGCACCTGATAGGGGCCGCTTTGCCCCATGTAAATCACATTCAGGTACATTTCGAGAATCGTGTCCTTGTCTTTTTGCGATTCAAGGAGCAGGGCCAGAAGCTGTTCTTCGACTTTGCGCCGGAGAGTTTTTTTGCTGGTGAGAAAGAAGTTTTTCACCAGCTGTTGGGTGATGGTGCTTCCGCCCTCGGCGAAGCGGCCGGCTTTAAGGTTGCGAACCATGGCTCTCAGGATGCCACTGGCGCTGACGCCTTTATGTTCAAGAAAATCTTTATCCTCGATCGCCAGAACCGCCTGCTTGCAAGCCAACGGGATTTCACTTAACGGCGCGTTTCGCTGCAGGATCGGCTGCCCGTCGTAAAACTGGGTGATCAGTTCGGGGAACAGATTCAAGCTGGTGACCTGCGACCAAGGATCCCCTCGCCAGATATCCAGAATCCAACCCTCCGCATCCCAAGTGATCAGGGTCGCGGGAGAGCGAATGAGCAGACAGCGATCCGCGTTTTCATTAAGGGAGACGCGGGCCAGTTCGCGGCAGTTGTCCGCGCCCTCACGGAGAAAATAATCCCGATCCTGATTTAATCCCTTGCGTTCCAAGGTGCTTAGAATGGTGTCGAGGGGCATGCGCCGACTGGTGGCCAGCGCGATGCCTTGGGAGTAAAGTTCCAAAGGCGGAAGAACCCAACCCTTTTCCATCCGTTTGTTGATTTTGGCCTGTAAGGAGTTGGTGACGAAGACGCCGACGGAGATGGCCAGGACCGCGAAGGCGCAGGCACCGACGATTAAAATCTGAGTTGAGCGTTTCATCCTCACTTGACATTAGGGAACGCCATGTCTTTAGTCAAAGGCATGAAAGTGTCCGATAAGCAGATAAAGCGCATGGCGGAAGCGATCTTAAAAGGACTCAAGAATCAAAACGTCATTCAGTTCAAGGAAAAAGAAGAAACAGTTTTAGAGCGGGCCGCCGCGATCATTCGTGGAGACTTCAACCGTGAAGCGGAATTGGATCAAGAAGTGAACCGGATGATGGATGAGTTGGAACGCCAAAACCCGGGTGGGTTTCAGCGCTACAAGATGTTTCCCATGCTCAAGCGGCGCTTGGCCAAGGAGAAGGGAATCATCCTATGATGCTGAGTGAGGACCGTGTGGCTCATCTGGCCCGGATTGTCGTGGATGGAATTTGGAACGATGATCTGGTGGATTACTCGGACGACGATGCCGCTTTACGCGCGGCTAAAAGAGGACTCAGTGATTTTGTTAAAGAACTGGCGGACATCGACCAGGCCGTGAAAGCACGGGTAACCTCTCTCAAACGGGGCGTACCCGAGGGCAGTCCGGAATGGGATGTTCTTTACGCCAAGTATTTTGAAGAGGAGATGCAGAGACGTGGCCACTAAGAAAGCTAAAAAGAAACCGGTCAAAGCCAAGAAGTCCGTAAAACCTTCTCAAACCAAAGCCAAAGGGAAAGCCAAAGCCAAAGCCAAGAAAGCGGTTAAGGCGAAACCGGCCGCGGTGAAAAAGACCAAGACCGCGAACGCAAAAACCAAAACCAAAACCAAAACCAAGACCATTAAACCCAAATTGGCACGTGTGGCTCCGGTAACGAGCCCAACCAAGATAACGCCGCAGCGAAGCGATTTCCGAATTCTGACACCGTTGGACGATCGTGTTCTGATTCGCGTCGCGGAGCCGATGACAAAAACAGCCGGCGGTATTTTTATTCCGACCACCGCCACGGATCAGCCCGACCGGGGGCAGGTGGTCGCGAAAGGTCGCGGACGTCGCAATAAAAAGGGCGTCATTCGCCCGCTTGACGTGAATGTCGGCGATACGGTTTTGTTTCCCAAGTACTCGGGCACCAAAATCACCTTTGGAAATGAAGATTACTTAATCCTGCGCGAAGAGGACATTCTTGGCGTTGTGACATCGTGATCTGAAAATATTCTGCTCAAAGGATAAGCAGCCGCCCCCGAATGTTTTGTTTGACTGAGTGGGGTCCGATGTTAGTCTGTTCGCAAACGTCGAGGGCGGTTTGATGCAAAAAAACGCAGTCTTTTTCGTAACTCTCATCATTTTCAGTTTGGGTTTGTTTCAACATTCCGCGAGTGCCGGTGATCTCGAATGGAGTGGACTTTATCGTTTCGAAGGTAACTTCATTAAGAACTCCGAGTTGAGCGGAGAAGATCGTGAGCTGACGTATGGTCTTCATCACCTGATTTTGCGACCCAAAATCGTGGCCGGTGACGGTCTCACTTTATATGGACAATTCAACATCATGAACAATGCCGGCTATCCCAATTCCCAAATGGGACAGGTTTGGGGATCGGGGATCGGCGCCGGTAAGCCGACCAATTCGGGTGAGGACTCCAACACTTTATCCGAACGGCAAAAGTCGGAAACCATCGAAGTCACGCAGCTCTACCTGACTCACGCGCAAGAGTACGGCGCGCTTTTGCTTGGCCGCGCGCCCTTGCACTTCGGTTTAGGTATGACTCACAACGCGGGTCGCGGATTATTCGATCACTGGTACGACACGAGAGATTTGGTGGGATACAAAATCATCGTCGGCAATCTCTACTTTTTGCCAATGTTCGGTAAACCCAGTGAATCCAATATCCAGCAACCGGATGACGTGAACGATTATATGTTCCAGTTCAATTACGAAAATCCGGAAACGGATCTTCAGCTGGGCGTGTTTTATCACTGGCGCAAAGCCAGCGCGCAAGGTAGCGATGCGCCGGCGGGTAATCCGCTGGGCGGCGCCGGCAACCAGGGCGCGATCGGCGACGTGGACATGAGAACGGTTAATATCTTCGCGCTTCGGGACAGCGAGAACATTCGGCTGGGACTTGAGGCCGCATTCCAGTCCGGCCACTCCGGCGTCTTGACCGCTTCTGGCGATAATGTTGCTTTGGGTGGGTTCGGTGTGGCGACGGAAGTTTCCTATCGCCCCGAGCAGAGCAAGTGGCGCTGGGGCTTGAAAGCGGGAACAGCGTCCGGTGATGATCCCGGCACTCCGGCGAAGTTCGAAGGTTTCATTTTTGACCGCAACTATGACATCGGTATGCTGATGTTCAATCGACCTCTGGGGCGCGCGGATTTCCTCTCCACACAGCTTGTGACAGGCAACGTGCGGGGAGCGGACAATCGCATTAACAGGGCCGACGTGGAAGCGATCAGCAATGTGATCTACGCCGCGCCTTCAGCCACTTATTATTTCAACGATCGTTGGAGCGTGGACAACACTTTGATCTGGGGCCGGTTGGCGGAAAATCCTCTTGGCGCCAACTTCAATCCGAGTCATGATTTAGGTTTCGAATATGACGTCTCACTGAACTTCAGTCCACGTAAGGGAGTGATGTGGGTGAACCAGGCCGGGTTCCTTTTTCCTGGCGCGGCTTGGGAGGGAGATGGGCAATTTGAATCTAAGTTCGCGTTTGGATTGGTTACGAAAGCTGCCATCAGCTTCTAGTCGCACATCTTAGACAAACATCTTTGCATGCAACCAGCATTGATGGTGGTGGCAAGGCCCAGGGGGAAACCCCTGGGTTTTTTTGATGGATTTGGTGCGGCACTGACCCTGTTAAAAAACTGACAAGCCTAAGTCTTTAAAATCCTCGGTTTTTTCGTATCGCTGAGATTGGTCTGAATTCGGGTTTAACATTCGGCCGATTCAGCGGGCGGCTCACAAAAACTCGAACTCCGCCTGTATTTTCAAGCTCTTAACAACCTTGGCCCGGTCTGGTTCGGATCTTGGACTCGATTTCGGGTAGTGAGGGGTGTCACCCGTCCGCCCGATGCCCGCTCACGAGGAGATTATTTATGAACCGTTCGATTTCGATGATAACGCTGATTGGAGCCATTGGTTTGGTTTCGGCTCCGGCATTTGGTCAGCAGCCCGCCTGTAATCTCTCCGATCAACTGAACCAATCCGACACCGTTCGCTGCGAAAACATCACTTTGGAAGTCGATGGACAGCTGATTCAAGGCGCGATCGATGTCAATCGCGTGAAACAGGTCAAGAAGAAGCGCAAGGCGGACGGAACATTTGAAGAAATTGAAGTCGATGCTTTTGAGATTAAATCTGAAGCGGCGGCTCCCTGTGAGTCCTGTGCCAGCGGCGCCCGCTCCGCCACGGCCAATCCCACTCAAGTGGAAGTCAAAAATTGGTTGGATTTGAAAGATGTGGTGAAGGCCGCGAATGAACAGTTTCATGGTTTGGCGGTGGATCTCGCCGCTCAAGCCAAGGCCGAGAGCGAGCGTTCTCAACGAATCTCCAACTGTGAAATTGATCAAAACAACCGTACTCTCCAGGGTCACGATCGTTTGGCGTGCTTGGCCACCAATAACCCGGAAGAAGCGGCGAAATTTTATGACCAAAACTATAAACCCGAACTGCAAAGACTGCTCGGCTCCATGGATGAGAATGATCGCCGCCAAGGTAAAGCCAAATTACTTCAGATCGAAAGGCTTTTGGGCAACAACCAAAATCCTTTGATCCGTGAATCGCTGGCCGACTTGAAAAAGTTCGGCGATTACACGCACCACTTGCATTTCATCGTTCAAAGTCTGAATTCGGCGCAATTGTCGCCTCAGCAAAAGCAAGCCTTGCTCCAGCAATTGAAACTCGTGCGGGCGTCTTATGAACGGTATTTCGAGTCCCGCGGGCTTCAAATCAATCACGTCTTGAAAAACGTGATCAGCAATTGGGAATATCAGGGTCAGCTTCTGAGCGATCTTGAAAATTACGAAAATCGATTAAAGGAACTCTACGGATTCAATGAAACGGTCATCGGTTCGCAGCAGGACACGACATCTCAAGAACCCTGGCTGCAGGATCAACAACAACAGCAGCAGCAGCAACAACAACAACAGTTAGCGCCGACCACCCGCAGAGGCCGTGGACGCTACGCCAATCAGCCGGTGCGCCCCACACCGGGAGCGGTTGTCGGACAGCCGGTCATCACTCCGGGACAACCTGGCGTGCCTCAGCAGCGGCCCGTTCCGGGAGCGTTACCGAACGGATTCCGTTTACCCGCCATCGGCAGCCCGGTCACCCGCTAAGCTTATTTAGAGCATTAGCACTATTTGCAAATTGAATTATCCGTACATATTGTTCTCCCAATAACCATTTGGGGGGACAATATGTTGAATCGAATTCTTTTCCGTTCTCTGTTCGCGATTTTCGGCACGCTCTTTATGTCGAACACCGCTTTCGCGGAAATCCGTATGGCGACCGAATACACTTGTTACGCTTTCAATCCCATGTTCGGTTTCGCTCAAATCAACTACAGCCAAGCGGATCAGGACAAAACTCATCTTATTTATGGATTCGCGAAAAACGCGATCAAAGGCGGTGAGCTCTGGTACAACACCGAGGTGAACACATCGTTCCCGTCGGCGGTTTTGGTGGTTGAGGTGAACGGCCGTCCGGTCACGGCCCACATGGTTCTCTCGCGCCCCTTTGATATGGAAAGCGATGAAGCGACTCTCGCGGGGATCACTTACATTACGGTGGCCCAATCCAAAATGAGTTTTTTCCTGGCTTGGCCGCTTTCGGATTCCGTGCTGGATGGCCTCTTGGCCACATTGGAAATCCCGCTTCCGGCCGGTTACCTGCCGACATCGGCCGTCACCTGTCGGGTGAAGTTTTAATCGAATTCGCGCGAATGGCTTGAATCCATTCTGCAATTTGGCTAAGGGTTTCTCAGGAGACCCTTAGCCTTATGAAATTTTCATTTCCGCCCACCGAGCCTTTTCCTGGAGTCTCCAGCACTGATTGGCACGATTGGCGATGGCAATTCCGGTCGGGATTGAGATCGCGCGAGGACTTGTCAAAGCATCTCCAGCTCAGCGAAGACGAGGCCGCGGCCTTCGACAAATCGCCCCAGTTCCCGGTGGCGGCCACTCCCTATTACATCGCGCTTGTGAATCGTGAGAATCCCGAGGATCCAATTCGGCGCATGGTGATCCCTCGCTTGAAGGAATTGAACCGCGGCGGTCAACACATGCCCGATCCCTTGGGAGAAGAAAAACATTCGCCGGTGAAGCGTTTGGTCCATCGCTATCCGGATCGGGTTTTATTTTTGCTCACGGACCAATGCTCGCTCTATTGCCGTTACTGTTTGCGCAAGCATTTCACCGGCATGGACCAAGCGTTCATTGGTTCATCGGACTATGATCTGGCGCTGGATTACATTCGGCGCCATCCCCGTGTTCGTGAGGTGATTCTTTCCGGCGGCGATCCGCTCACTTTAGGTGATTCGAGAATCGAGCGGGTGCTGTTTGATTTGCGTAAAATTGAAACCGTCGAGGTGATCCGGATCGCGAGCCGGATGCCGGTGGTTTGCCCGATGCGATTGACCAATGACCTGGTCGGCTTGTTCAAAAAGCACAAGCCGGTGTTTTTTATCACTCACTTCAACCACCCGAGGGAATTGAGCGCCGAGGCCGCCGGCGCGCTTGAGCTGTTGGTGGACAACGGCGTGCCGGTGTTCAACCAAATGGTGCTATTGAACGGAATCAACAATCACGCGGCGATCGTCAAGGCGCTGTCGAGGCGACTCCTTTATCTGCGTGTGAAGCCTTATTACATGTTTCAGTGTGACCCTTCCGAAGGCACTGAGCACTTTCGCACCTCCGTGGATGAATCACTCAGGATCCAAAGAGAGCTTTGGGGGTCTTTATCCGGTCTCGCCATGCCGAATCTCTCCTTGGATATACCGGGTGGGGGTGGAAAGGTCGGGCTCGTGCCCGATTTTGAAATCGGGCGGGGCGAAGGTTACCGCGACTATCGCGGTTTCGACGGGATCGTAGGGCGTTATGAAAATCCGATCGGTCCATCGATTGTTCCGCCGGATGTGGAGATTTACGCCAACGAACCTTAGCCTAAAATTTCCAGGCGGGCATACTTCACTACGAATTTCTTGAAGGTCTGATCGTGAAACACCACGCTGACCTTTTGCATTTCACCGCTGCCTTCAACCTGATAGATCGAACCCACGCCGAAGGTGGGATGGCGAACGCGCATGCCTTTGGCGTAGGACTTGGAGCTCGAGTTGCCGAACTCGTTTTCGTAATCCGGCATCGTATCGTAAAGTTCCGGATGTTCCAGTTTCCTGCCACGAGCTTGCGCGGTGACCGCGAACCCGCGACTTTCATAAGCTCCGTATTTTTCACGGTAGCGGTCGAGAAAGGCCGGCCGTTGAATGCGGGTGTGCCGCTGCACATACTTATCCGGAATCTCACGCAGAAAACGTGACGGCGGATGACTTTGT
Organism: Bdellovibrionales bacterium; assembly: GCA_041690295.1. GTDB lineage: Bacteria > Bdellovibrionota > Bdellovibrionia > Bdellovibrionales > UBA1609 > JALHOQ01. The sequence goes on along the minus strand of JAWLHR010000001.1, from coordinate 34,281 downwards.
TCCTGACCCCAAACCCGGCGCGTGCGCGCGTGGGTAAGGTATAGTCGTTCCCGCGCGCGGGTCATGCCCACGTAGGCCAACCGGCGCTCTTCCTCGATCCGCTCGGGATCCGAGTCGTCCATGGACCGCGCTGAGGGAAATAATCCTTCCTCCATGCCCACCATGAACACCACCGGAAACTCCAAACCCTTGGAAATGTGTAAAGTCATCAGTGTGACGTAATTATCTCCCTCTTCCAATTGATCCACATCGGAAACAAGGGCCATTTCTTCGAGGAAGTTGGTGAGGGTCGCCTCTTCGCCGCGTTCTTGCTCGAACTGCCGGATGGCGTTGGCGAATTCTTCCAAGTTGTCGATACGGGATTGTGACTCGGGAGTGTTTTCTTCCTTAAGCCGGGTCACGTATTGAGTGGCATCGAGAAGCTCGATGAACAAATCGGACAATTTCATGATCTTCGCCTTTTCCGCGAGATCATCGGCCAGATTACGGAAATCACGCAGCTTACGGGCCGCGCCCGAATGGACCAAGCGCTGCTCGGCGACACGCAGAATCGCCTCATGGAAAGTGATTTTATGCTGAATGGCGTACTCTTCGATTTTATCAACGGTGGTTTTGCCGATTCCGCGCGCGGGCACATTGATGATCCGTTGCACGGCCACGTCATCCGCGGGATTCACGAACATTTTCAGGTAGGCGAGTACATCCTTGATTTCCATCCGCTCATAGAACTTCACGCCGCCCACCAGTTTGTAGGGTATGTTCTGGCTCCGCATGTGATCCTCGATCACGCGGGATTGGGCGTTGGTGCGGTAAAAAACCGCGAAGTCTTTGTATGAGTACGGCTGCGCATTCATCAACGACGCCACGTTTTGCACGACGAATCTCGCCTCTTCGTATTCATTCAGGTCTTCGTGCACGTAAATCAGTTCACCCGGAGCGTTTTTCGTAAATAAGGTTTTGTCTTTGCGTTGGGTATTGTTCTTGATCAATTCCGACGCCGCCTGAACGATTGTGCCGGTGGAACGATAATTTTCTTCCAGCTTGATCACCTTGGCGTCAGGGAAATCGGTTTCAAAGCTCAAGATGTTGCGGATATCGGCACCCCGCCAGGAATAGATCGACTGATCCTCATCACCAACCACACAAAGATTGCGGTGCCGTTCGGCCAGCATTTTCACCAGCAGGTATTGGATGTGGTTGGTGTCCTGGTACTCGTCCACGGAGATGTATTGAAAGCGGTCCTGATACTTGGCCAGAATGTCCGGATAAGTCCGGAACAGATCGTAGGTTTTGAACAGAAGATCTCCGAAATCCAGCGCATTGGCTTTTTTCAGCTCTTCTTCATAAACCCGGTAAACTTCAAGACTTCGATCATCCCAAAGGGCGCCGCCCCTTTTGGCCACATCATCCGGAGACAGCGCGATTTGCTTGGCTTCATTGATCCGCGCTTGAAACGAGCGGGGCGGGTATTGTTTGTCATTGATGTTCAGCATCTGCAGAACCTTTTTCAGCAACGACATCTGATCGGAGTCGTCGTAGATGCCGAAAAAGGATGGGTAATCCAGCAAATGAATATCATCGCGGAGAATCCGCGCGCAGATGGAGTGGAAGGTGGAAATCCACATCCGATCAAACACGCTGATGCCAAGATCATGAAGGAGTTTGATCACGCGCGTTTCCATTTCCCGCGCCGCCTTGTTGGTAAACGTGACAGCTAGAATTTGCTCGGTCGTGGCCTCGCCTTGCGCGATCAAATTGGCTATGCGATAGGTCAGGACGCGGGTCTTACCGGAACCGGCACCCGCCAAGATGAGGAGGGGGCCGCTGAGTTGTTCAACCGCTTCCGCCTGGCGCTCGTTGAGCGCCTCTGCAAAATTTTTCAGAATGGCCATAAGATCATCACCTTTAGTTCGCCAAACTAAGAATCCTTTCAAATGTTTAGCAAGAAAATGTGGCGTTTTGATGCAAAGTATCATATATCGTCGCCACGGGTTGCAAAATATCATGCGTTTGATCTCTTCGACACTTTTGTTTCTGTCACTCTGTGGCTGTGCCGGATCGCTCACTGGCGAATGCGGTGACAAATTTATTTTGCTGTGGAACGGCGAATTTCGCGAAGTTCAGGTGACGACGCTGGCTTCACCCTATGAACTGCGGGGAGCGGCGGCGGAAATTTATTATAACGCTCCCATTCGCTACGAGGGCTATACAGGTCGGGTCGCCCGTCCAAAGCTCTCTCGCACCGGTGATGGTGTGTGCGTTCCCCTGGATGTGAATAGTTCCATGGCGCTCACGGTTTACGCTCAATTCGAACGAATCTATGAATTCGATCGCCGCCACGGTTTCCATCAAAACATTTCCTGGCCGCGAAAGGTGGGGATCGAGATCAATCTCAGTGCCACACCTGATATCCGCTTCAATAACGCCCACTATTTCTCTTTGCTCGATGTGATCGCCGTCGTGCCTTACACCCAAAGCGGACTTCCACTCGCCGTCAATGGCGGTGTCCTGGCCCACGAGCATGCTCACGCTCATTTTCAATCTTTGGTGATCACGCCAATGAACCGGCTGATTCGGGGCCGGCAGCCCTATGTTCGGCCGTCGTTGAAGCCCGTGATTGAAGATCTGGAAAATTCCAACCTGGATTCTCCCGCGGGACTGAATAATTTCGTAATCCGCTCGTGGAATGAAGGTTTCGCGGATTTTTACGCCTCGGTTTTTCAAAAGACGAGTGACCTTTTCTCCGATTCATTTCCCCATGTCGACCGGGACTTGAGCGGGCGACTGAGACCGTTCAAAAGCCTTCCGGGCCATTTGGGTCCGACGCAAATGGAAGGTGTGAATGAAACGACATTGCGGCGGCGAATGAGAGACAGCAGTTATGACGAGGGCACGATTCTCGCCCGCCTGCTTTATCATATATCCATCGATCATCCTAAAGGAGCCGAGGGGCTACTCAAACATGTGCTGGATCGGCTCAAGGACATCCCGAACATTTTGGCCGACGACTATTACACACGGGTTTTCGCTTATGAAGACATTGTTCCGCTTGTCTTGGATGGTTTTGAAATAACCAAATTCGGTTGCGCGGCTCTCGAGCAAACGGTCTCCGCCGAAATGATGGCAAGGAGTTTCTCCCAGTGTGGAAATTAATTTTATTTATTCCGGCGTTTTTGAGTTCACAGGTCTTGGCCGCCTCCGCGGAACGTGATTGGGGCATCGGCGCGGGAATCGAGGCCCGGGCTCGCCAGGATGTGAATCCGGAATATGTGGAATCCCGGGCCCTGCCCCAGGTTTTCGCCCAATACCGGCGATACTGGCCGTGGGCGGTGACGCTTGAGGCCGGCTATGAACGAATGGATTCCAGCTCGGGCGGGTTCACGATCAATTCCGAAAGCTACATCCTTTCCGCGTGGGCGAGGCACGAATTCGCGCGCCGGCTTCACTTATCGCCTTACGTCTCCGCGGGACTGGGAATGCAATTCGATCGCATACACGCGAAGTTTAGAAACGCCTCGACGGATCGCACGGGACGAAGCGGACTTATGGGCATGGGCGTGGGCGTGGCTCACATGTTTGAGAAATGGGTGCTGATGGAAGCGGAAGCGCGTGGGCTGGCCAATGAGGACCGTAAGGACATTTCGTTTGTCGCGGTGTTGAGATTGGGAGTCGTCCTCTAGGACGGCTCCACTCGTCAGCGCGGGTTTTTACTGAACGATTTTCTGTACGATCGCCGACTTGGTGTTGGCTTCTTTCATGAACTGCGCGCGGAATTGTTTGGCGCTATCCTGATTTTCGAACAAACCCACGAGAACGCGGAACCAAGTCTTACCATTCACGTTGGCGGGGAGATAAAACGCCGTCCAACCTTTTCCTTTAAGTTCAGCCGCGTGATTCTTGGCTTCCTTTTCATCGGGATAGGACGCCACTTGCACGGTGTACTTGCCCACGGCGGTTGAAGCGACCGGCGGTAACACGGATTGAGGCTTGCGGGCCTCTTTAGCGCCATCGGTGGGCGCTTTGCCTTGGGCGACTTTGTCAGCGATATGCGAGGGATTGGTCGCGGCGTGACCGGCGGCTTTGGCGGGAGCCGCTTCCTTGGCGGCGACTTTGCCTTTACCGCGCGGATAGGCTTTGTATCCTTCCTTCGCCGGACTGTCTTTCGCCTCAGCGTGTTCAGGTTCTTTGGCGGCGTGAGTTTCTTCGCTGGCCGGTTCACGCATGGCTTTTTCACGATTCACGAATTCTTCCGTCAGCGCTTCAACTTCCTTCTCGGTGATTCTTTGGTCCTCATCGGCTTGAGTTTGATCGGCGGAAGCCACTGTGCGGCCGCTGTATTCACCTTCCAAGGCCATGCGGCGATGATCACTGTCACTGACTTGTTTTCCAACGAAAGTTCCGACAGAAAACGAAAGCAGTGAAATAAAGACAAATAATACGACTTTCACCAAGGTGTCCGCCTTGTTTCCGCCTTTATCGCCTGACATGAATTCCTCCAAGGGTTACTTTTAATTTTAGTGTCCCCGCCGAGTGGGGTCAACCGCTCCAAAGCCTTGACATATATTCGGAAGATCGTATCAAAAGATGAATGCGGAACGTGGATTTAACCCAAGCCCTCGCTACGGCGCAAGAGGCGGCGCGGGCCGGCCGAAAAGTCTTGCTCCACTATTTTGGTCAAATCAAAAAGGTCCAGGAGAAATCTTACGCGGGTCTTGTCAGCGAAGCCGATCTCGAGAGTGAAAAATCTATCACTGAGGTGCTTACCGCGCGGTTCCCTGGGATCAAAGTCCTGGGTGAAGAAAACGCGTTTCTCAAAAATGATGAACGACTGCAGGCGGATCAATGGGTGGTGGATCCACTCGATGGCACCACCAACTATGTTCATGGTTTTCCTATTTTCTGCATCAGCATCGGACTGCAACTTCAGAACAGTTTGGTCCTCGGTCTGGTCGATGTTCCAATTTTAAACAAGACCTATACGGCCATCAAAGGCGGCGGGGCTTTCGTCAATGGTGAGCCCATTCGTGTTCGCCAGGGCCGCGCCATTCGCGAGTCCCTGCTCGCCACCGGATTCTTCCCCGACAACACCGGGGCTCTTCGTGAACAAATCCGAATTTTTTCGGACTTGGTGTTCGAAGCGCGCGGCATTCGGCGGGCGGGTGCCGCGGCTTACGATTTATGTTTGGTGGCTGAAGGCGTGTTCGATGCTTTTTGGGAACCCAATCTCAAGCCCTGGGATACGGCCGCCGGCGTGGTGCTGGTGCGCGAGGCGGGCGGAGTGGTGAGAACCTATGAAGGGAAAAACTACGAACTTGGCGACTCCACTCTCCTGGCCGGAAACCCGGACATCTGCGCTGAGATTTCCTCGCGCATTCAGAAAATAAAATCTCCGGCAAAAAATTCCTAAGCGGTTGTCCTGTCAAAATTGCTTCTCAACTTTTTGCGCTTTTGTCGGTCCAGTCATCGCTTAAGTGCTTGAAATGCGCGGATGAACCATTTCAAAGGCTTGTCAAAAATCGTTGGCACCCGCCTTGCTTAATTCAGTTTCGGGGGACCCATTTGCGCGGGTCTTAAGGGGGAAAACTCGTGGCTGAACAGAATGCAGCACCAGCTCCGACACCGGAAGCCTCCGGCACTTCGTCGGGAAGTAAGCCGACTTTATTTATTCTCCTCGCGATCGTGAACATGCTCGTGGTGATGGGCGTGGGAGTGATGCTGTACCTCGGTCAGAAGAAGAAAGAGGCGCAGCCCGGCATCGATGATGTGATCCAGGGGGAACACGATCAACTTAAGAAAGAAGAAGCGTCCAAGGAATTCATCGGCAAGCTGGTTCCGCTGGAAACATTCCTCGTCAATATCTCCAACAGCCGCGGCCGCAAGCTGGTGAAGATCAATATGGAACTCGAAGTGACCAATGCGGAAGTGCAGGAAGAAGTCGAGAAGATCAAACCTAAAATCCGCGACTACATTATCATCATCACCAGCAGCAAGACCTTCAACGAGATCTCGACTCGTGAAGGAAAAGACGCTCTCCGTGAGGAGATCAAGAATCAGATCAATCTGTTCTTAACCAAAGGGCAAATTACGAAAGTTTATTTCACGGAATTTATTCTGAACTGAGGGACGGGAAGAATGAGCCAGGTATTATCACAATCCGAAGTTGATGCGCTCCTCGCCGCGGTTTCCGAGGGCGAGGTCGGGCAAGCGGAAGGCGCGGCCACGGGGGCACCGGGCGATGACCGCGTGGTGGTGGTTTATGACCTTACCTCGCAAGACCGGATCATTCGCGGCCGTCTGCCGCAGTTGGATGTTATTTACGAAAAATTCATGCGCTCGTTTCGGGTGTCATTGTCCTCGGCTCTGCGCAAGATCGCGACCTTGACCCACGCCTCGACCGACTTTTTGAAGTTCGGTGAATTCATCAATACGTTGCCGATGCCGACATGCATGAGCGTGCTCAGGTTCAACGCGCTTCGCGGTTCCGCTCTCCTCGTTATCGAGAGCAAACTCGCCTACGCCTTGGTCGATAACTTCTTCGGCGGCGCGGACCGGCCTTACACCAAAATCGAAGGTAAAGATTTTACGCCGATCGAACTTTCCATTGTGCGCAAAGTTGTGGATTTGGCCATTGACGACTTGGAAAGCGCGTGGGCTTCGGTTGAGAAAATCGACGCGAGCTTCGTGCGGACGGAAATCAACCCGCAATTCGTCGGTATCGTTCCGCCCACGGACATCGTGATCGCTTCGACATTCGACGTGGAGTTGGAAAACGCGAACGGAACTATCACTCTCGTGATTCCGTATTCGACGATTGAGCCGATCAAACAAAAATTGTCCACTGGTTTCCAGGTCGAATCCGACCAAACGGATAAGAAAATGTGGACAGCCATCATCCGCAGCCAGTTGCTCGAGACCATGGTGAACATCAATGTGAATCTCGGGCAAAGCGAAATCACGTTGAAGGAACTGATGGGGCTTAAAGTCGGTGATGTGATCCCGCTCGATCAGGACACGACGGGTGAGTTTGACATATTGGTGGAAGGCGTACCCAAGTTTAAATCTTATTACGGAATTCACCATGGTTCGGTGGCCGTCCAGGTGACTCGAACCATAGAGAAATAACAGGAGAGGTCCGGTTATGGCAGACGATAAAAGCAATCTGGCCGCGGTTCCCCCGGTCGAGGAGACGCCCGCAGAAGCGGCGGCCGAGGCTCCGGCTGACGACAAGATGGCGGGCATTCCTGATACAAGTCATAGAAACTTGTCGTTGATCCTCGACATTCCACTACGAGTGGCGGTCGAGCTGGGGCGAACCAAGATGGTGGTGAACGAGCTGCTGAATCTCGGCCAAGGAAGCGTGATCGAGCTAAACAAGTTGGCGGGTGAACCGATGGAGGTTCTCGTCAATGATAAGCTCGTGGCCCGCGGCGAGGCCGTGGTGGTGAATGAGAAATTCGGCGTGCGTCTGACCGACATCATTTCACCCAGCGAGAGAGTGGAACAACTGAAATAACAAGTTAACGGCAGAGGAAAGGTAAACTATGCGATTCACCTTGGTGATTCTAGGGCTTTTTATTGCCTCGAACATATGGGCCCAGGACCTGACAAACGAAGCCACATCCGATGAGGCCTTGATTCAGGCGGCGGAAAAGCTCATTCAAAGCGCCGAGCCGGAGAAACCAATGACCGTTGTTCCGGCCGAGTCGGCCACGGAAGAGAAAGCCGAGGCCGCCAAGCCGTCGGTCGATGTTCCCGAGTCTCAAGTGCCTCTGCAATTCAAAACCAAAGATCCGGTGAAAGCCGAAACGCCGACCATATGGCGATTGGTGGCGAGTGGCGCCGTTCTCGCGGTCATCGCCGCTCTTCTGATCTTCGCCAGCCGTCGTTGGGCGCGTCCCAAGGATAAATCGCCGACAGGGGCGAGAATCGAATTTCTGCATCAGCATCACCTTGGCCCCCGCAAAAGTCTGGCGCTGGTTCGCGTGGCCGGCGAGGTCATGTTGGTCGGGATCACCGACCACAACATCAACCTGATCAAAGGCGTGACCCTGATTGACGACGAACTTGAAGGATTGATGAAGAAAAACGATTTCAACGATTTTCTCGAAGATGAATTTTCGATTGAAGATGTGAGGTCCGCATTAAAAGCTTGAAGTTTATCTCTTTTCTATCAGTGATCGCGCTCCTGGCGGGAGTTGAGGCTCACGCCCAGGTGACGTTGCCGTCCGTTAATCTGGGATTCAAATCGACGGAAAATCCCCAAGAGATCGTCAGCGCCATAAAGATCCTCATGATGCTGACGGTCCTGACCTTGGCGCCCGCGATCCTCATCATGATGACGGCGTTCACCCGCATCATCATTGTGCTGTCCTTCGTGAGGCAGGCGCTGGGAACACAGAACATGCCGCCCAATCAGCTTTTGGTCGGCTTGGCGTTGTTTTTGACCCTGTTCATCATGGCGCCGTTTTTCACCAAAATAAATCAGGACGCCGTGCAACCTTTCCTGAAAAACCAAATCTCCCAGGATTTGGCCATTGAGAGATCTCTCGCGCCGATTCGCGTTTTCATGTTCAATCAAACCCGGCCGCAGGATCTGGAGCTTTTCATTAAATTAAGCAAAATCGAGAATCCCAAAACGCGCGCCGATGTTCCGACCACGGTTCTCATTCCCGCGTTCGTGCTTTCCGAACTCAAAACCGCGTTTCAGATCGGATTCATCATATATTTGCCGTTCCTCGTGATCGATATGGTGGCGGCGAGCGTGCTCATGGCCATGGGGATGATGATGCTGCCGCCGGTGGTGATCTCGCTCCCGTTCAAAATCATGCTTTTCGTTCTGGTGGACGGCTGGACCTTGCTGGTGGGTTCATTGATACGAAGTTTCGGTTGAGGCGTTTATGTCGGAAGAACTGATCCTAAAACTGGGACAAGACACTTTGAAGACCACGGCGATGATCGCGGGCCCGCTTTTGGTATCGGCCCTGGTGATCGGTCTTGTGGTTTCTATTTTCCAGGCGATCACGCAAATCAACGAAGCCACTCTGACGTTCATTCCCAAAATGGTCGTGGTGGGCGTGGTGCTGGTGATCGCCGCGCCGTGGATGATGGACTTGCTCGGTCATTTCACGACTGAGCTGTTTACGAATATCGCGGAGATGGTGCGAATCCGATGACGGAAGTTTATCGCTTTTCGGAAACCCAGCTGATTCTCTTCTTCATGGTGCTTTTGCGCATGTCCGCCTTTGTCGTGACTTGGCCGGTTTTTGGCGTGGAGATCGGCGGACACCAGGTGAAGATTCTTTTCGCCTTGATCCTGGCGATGGTTATTTTTCCGACGCTGAACTGGCAGGCGGCGCAGATCGAAGCCGTGAAAGGGGATTTGATTATCCTCTCGCTCCGCGAAGTTTTTATCGGCGCGGCTCTCGGCTACCTGGCGCGCATGTTCCTCTTCGCCTTTCGGGTGGCTGGTGAATTGATCAGCCAGTCCATGGGACTAAGCGCCGCTTCGGTCTTCAATCCGTCCCTGGGCGGACAGTCCACGGCGGTTGAACAGTTTTACGTGGCGATCACTTCCATCTTTTATCTCGCGGTGAACGGTCATCATTTCCTGATCTCGGGCCTCGTGAGTACGCTCGATGTGGTTCCGGTGGCGCAAATGACCTTGAACACGGCTCACTTCAGCGGAGTGGGCGAGATGGTTCAACAGGTGGTGGAATTGGGGCTGAAGTTCGCGGCGCCCATCGTAATCAGTATTCTCGTCGTGAATTTGATCTTGGGCGTGGTCGGTAAAACCGTGCCGCAGTTGAACGTTTTAATCACCAGTTTTCCGATCAACATCATGGTCGGCTTTATGTTGATGATGATGACTTTTCCGATCCTGATGGATCACATGGGTGAGTTTTTGGAAACCAGTACGGCCGAAGTGTTTCGGTTCGTGCGGCAATTTTAAGAGGGAGCTAGGCTAGGATGGCCTCGGATTCCGAACAGGGCGAACGCACAGAAGAACCCACACCGCAGCGGCGCGAGGATTTCCGCAAGCGCGGTCAGGTGGCGCAAACGCGCGAGTTTTCCTCGGTGCTGCTGCTGTTCTGCGGCGTTTTGATCATTTGGTTGATGAGCCGCTTTCTCTTCATGCAGCTCTTCGACATTTTCAATTATGCCTTGGGTGATAATCTTGTCTCCGCCGTTCGCCATGGAGATGTGCTGGCCGCGATTCGTTTGGCCTTCACCCGCGCGATGATCATCGTTCTTCCCGTGGCTTTCGCGTTCTGGCTCATGGGTTTCGTCTCCTCACTTTTGCAGATTGGATTTCTCTATAACGAAGAGGCTCTACAACTCCGCTGGGACCGTTTGGATCCGGTTCAGGGTCTGAAACGCATTTTCAGTTTGCGCTCTCTGATGGAAGGTCTCAAGGCGCTGCTGAAAGTGGGCGTGATTTTGGGCATCGCTTATCTCATGCTCCGCGATCAAATCGAGATGCTTCCGCGCCTGATGAGCTTTTCGATCGGCCAGATCTTCCAGTTCCTTGGAGAGCTGACGATTCGTCTTCTGGCCGGCGTGGGATTCTTCATGCTGGTGCTTTCCGGCGTAGATTACCTTTTCCAGCGTTGGCAAACGGAAAAGGAAATGCGCATGACCAAACAAGAGGTCAAGGAGGAAGTGAAATCGCGCGAGGGTGATCCGCTCGTTCGCGCGCGGATCAAGCGCATTCAGCGTGAAATCGCCAGCCGCCGGATGATGGAGGAAGTTCCCAAAGCCGATGTGATCGTGACCAACCCGACTCACATCGCCGTGGCTTTGAAATACGATGAAACCATGGTGGCTCCCAAAGTCATCGCCAAAGGCGCCGACCGGATCGCGGAAAAGATCAAAGAGATCGCCCGCAAACACGGAATTCCTTTGGTTGAAAACAAACCCTTGGCGCGGGCCATGTTCAAAACTTTGAAAATCGGGCAAGTGATTCCCCGCGAGTTGTACACGGCCGTGGCGGAAGTTCTCTCCTACGTTTACCGTTTGAAGAGAAAGGCGGGGCGCTAAATGGAACAGCTGTTTCAGTTTTTGAAACGATTTGAGCGCCTGGCCAAGAATGTCGACTTGCTGATCGCGGTCATCCTCATGGCCATTCTCGCCGTGATGATCATTCCGCTTCCCGCGATGGTCCTCGATCTGGCGCTCACCATGTCGCTGACTTTATCCTTGCTTGTTCTTTTGGTGGCGATTTACACGGACAGATCCCTCGACTTCAGTATTTTCCCCAGTTTGCTTTTGCTGAGCACGTTGTTCCGTCTCGCGCTCAACGTGGCCACGACCCGCTTGATTTTGACCAACGGTCATAAAGGTGAAGACGCGGTTGGAGAAGTGATCCGCGCCTTCGGTCATTTCGTGATCGGTGATTCCTATGTGATCGGTTTCGTGGTGTTCGTGATTTTGGTGGTCATCAATTTCATCGTGATCACCAAAGGTTCGGGCCGGGTCGCCGAGGTCGCCGCCCGTTTCACCTTGGACGCCATGCCCGGTAAACAGATGTCGATCGACGCGGATTTGAACGCCGGACTTATCACCGAGGCGGAAGCGCGCCAGCGCCGTAAGGAAATCGAAAAAGAAGCGGATTTTTACGGAGCCATGGACGGTGCCAGCAAATTCGTCCGTGGTGACGCCATCGCGGGCATCATCATCACCCTGGTGAATGTGGTCGGCGGATTGTTGGTGGGGATGTTCCAACAAAATCTCGACCTGTCCACCGCCGCGAAAACCTACACGATGTTGACCATCGGTGATGGTTTGGTCACGCAAATCCCTGCGCTCATCATTTCCACGGCCGCCGGTATCGTCGTGACCCGCAACTCGTCATCACAAAACTTGGGCCATGAAATGGCTGGACAGTTGTTCCTTAAGCCCCGCGCGGTGGCCATCGTGGCTGGCATCGTGGCCCTGCTTGGCGTGATTCCCGGTTTGCCCACCTTGCCGTTTTTTACCGTGGCTTTGGTTTTGTCGGCGATCGCTTGGGCGATTCATCGCTTCCAGCTTGAAAAGCGCGCCAAGGAAGACGCCGCCAAAGAAGAGCAGGCGCGAAAACCGCTTAAAGAGAACATTGAGTCCATGTTGCCCTTGGATTTGGTCGAACTCGAGGTGGGTTATGGTCTGATCAACGTGGTTGAGTCGGAACAATCCGGTGACTTGCTTGAACGAATCGTTTCGATTCGTAAACAGTTCGCCCTTGATATGGGCATCGTGGTGCCATCCATTCACATCCGCGATAACCTCCAACTTCAACCCGGTGAGTACCGTGTGCTCATCAAAGGCAATCGCGTGGGTGGTGGCATTCTTAAGCCGGATAACTATCTCGCCATGGATCCGGGCAATGTCACGCGGCCCGTGCCGGGCATACCGACCAAAGAACCCGCTTTCGGCTTGGATGCGCTCTGGATCAGCAAAGCTCAAAAAGAAGAGGCGGAAATGGCCGGTTACACCGTGGTGGATCTGCCCACTGTCATGGCCACTCATTTGACGGAAATTATCCGTACGCATGCGCATGAGCTCTTCGGCCGGCAGGAAGCCGACACGCTCATCGAAAACTTCAAGAAAGCTTATCCCAAAGTGGTTCAGGAATTGATCCCGGATCTGCTTCCGCTCGGTACGGTGGTTAAGGTCCTGCAGAACCTGTTGAAGGAGCAAGTTTCCATCCGTGACTTGCTGACGATTTTCGAAACGCTCGCGGATGAAGCGCATAAGGTGAAAGACGCTGAAATTCTCACTGAATCGGTGCGCAAGGCCTTATCGCGCGCCATCACTCATAAATACATTAACGAACGCGGCGAGATTCAGGTCATGACGCTCGCGCCGCGAATCGAGGAACTGATTTCGAATTCTCTCTTACAAACCGAACAGGGCGTGCAATTGGTGATGGATCCACGCGAGGCGCAGTCGCTGCTCACGCAAATTTCTAAAACCATTGAGCGCCATCCGGAAATCGCCGGCCAGCCGATTCTTCTCACCAGCCCGACGGCCCGCCGGCACTTGTTCAAGTTAACGCACAGATTCTTACCGCAAGTCGTTGTGCTTTCACATAACGAAATTTCCGCCGATGCCCAAATTCAGGCGATCGGCTTGGTGGAGATGAGCCATGCAAGTTAAGAAGTTCGAAGCCAAAACCATGAAGGAAGCGCTCGAGTTGGTCAAAATCCATCTCGGTCCCGAGGCGATCATTCTGTCGGCCAAAGACAGTCACAAAGGCTTCGGACTCATGGGTGAAAAAAGCGTCGAAGTGACGGCGGCGGTGACGGAAGAAACTTTGCGCAAAAAGAAAATCGCCGAGAGTAAACTTCGGGAAGATCTACGGGCCCGTTTTCAGCAGATCCCCGCCTCGAGACAAAAGGAATTTATCAACCGGGTATACAGCCGAAAGGCCGAGGAAGCGCGTGAGCTGGCGACGGTCGGCGCCGCGGCCCAGGCGCGGGATGTTTCATTAACGCCCGAATTGCGCGCCCAATTGAAAGGCATGAGGTACATCGACATCAGCGATGATACAGCGCCCGCTCAGCGCGTGAGCGGTCGGGACCGTGTGCGCCGGGCGGCCGCACGGGCGCGAATGGCCAGTGCCGATATCCTGCAAGACAACAAACGGCCGGCTTCTCCGCCTCAGGCCAAAGCGGAAGTCAAATCATCGGAAGTGGCCGCTCTCGAATCGCAGGTTCGCGAGCTCAAACAATTGATCGAACAATTCCAAAAGGTGCCACAAGTTCCCCTGTCATCGCATCCTGGCGCCGAGTGGGGCTTGATGCCGGAGATGGCGCCAGCCTTCCATCGCATGACGGGGCGGGGAATTCAGCCTTCAATCGTCAATTCCATCTTGAAGCGGGCGCAAACGGAAATGGATCCTGAAGCGATGAAAAAGCCGGCTTTGGTCGATGCTTGGGTGGTGCGGGATCTTCTTCACACGATGGAAGCCAGCCCCAATCCATTGCAAGGGCGCTATCATGTGTTCATCGGCTCCACCGGTCAGGGGAAAACCTCGACGCTGGTGAAATTCGCCGCCCATTTGCTTCTCAAAGAACGCCGGACAATCGCGATCCTGTCGGTCGATACCATCAAAGTGGGCGCGGCCGAACAACTCAAGACCTACGCGCAGATTCTGAACGTGCCCTTCGCGGTGGTGCGACGGCCGGAAGAGTGGCGCGTGGCCGAAGAGAAATTGAAGAACGTCCAGCACATCTTGGTCGACACTCCCGGGTTCAGTTTGAAAACCATGGAAGAAGCGGATTGGCTGAAGCGCATGCTTCCCTCCGGTGAGCTGAATCGCACGCTTCATTACGTGCAATCGGCGCTGGCCCGCGATGAAGAGTCATTTGATCTGGCCAGCCGGTATCAAATGATCGGTCTCCATGATGTCATCTTCACCCGTGTGGACGAGGCGAAAACGCTCGGGCTACTGTTGAATTTTCAAGACCGTTTTCATGTGCCCATTCATTCCCTCGGGTTCGGAACGAAAATCCCGGAGGACTTTGAATTGGCCACCCGCGAGCGAATCGTGGACTTAGTTTTGAATTTAAGCCGAACGAATCAGAGAGAGGTTCATCCATGAGCAAAACAATCAGCATTACATCCGGTAAAGGAGGGGTCGGAAAAACGACTCTTGTTTGTAACTTGGCCGTCGAGCTGTCCCGCCTCGGGCAAAGAGTTTTGATCCTGGACGGCGACTTGGGAATGGCGAACGTGGACATCTTTTTCGGCCTCAAAGCGAAAGCCAATCTCAGCCATGTTTTGGAAAGCCGGTGCGAAATCGAGGACATCATCGTTGAAGTCGCGCCAAACGTGCATCTGATTCCCGGCGGCTCGGGAATTTACGGGATCAGCCACCTGAATCCGCTGCAGAAATATCTCTTGCTCGACCAGGTCAGTCGCTTAAACCGCTCCTATGATTACATGCTGGTGGATACGGCGCCGGGGATCGATGATCATGTCCTCTATCTGAACTCGGCCGCTCAGGAAATTGTCGTGGTCGTCACGCCCGATCCCAGCTCTTTGACCGATGCGTACGCCCTGATCAAAGTCCTGCACACGCGCCACCGCGAGAATCATTTCTCGGTGGTGGCCAATATGGTTAAGGACGAGCATGAAGGCCGCCAGGTTTTTCAGAAGTTAAGTGATGTGGCCCAGAAATTCCTGTGCGTAAGCCTTAATTATCGCGGATTCGTGCCGAGCGATCTCATTTTGAGACAGTCTATTCGAAGCCAACGGATGGTGGTCCAGATGCCTAATCGAAGTATAAGCGCGATGGCGATTCGCGGGCTCGCGGAAAACCTCAAGGATTCTGAAAGGTTTCATGAATTAAAGGGCGGAATCCAATTTTTCTGGGACCAGCTTTCGGGCGTGGCCTAGACGTCGCCGATTTTGAAACATGGGTTTAATTTGTTAAACTGAGAGTAAGGGCGGGAGAGAATGGCGAATAACAATAATGTGAATTCATTATTGAAGAAGTATAAAGAAGAGCCAAACAAGATGAGGGCGGCTGATAAAGACAAACTCATCATGGAATACGCTCCTCTGATTAAATTCATCGCCCAAAAAATCGCCGTTCGACTGCCTTCCAATATTGAGCTGGATGATTTGATTTCCAGCGGCGTGATCGGTCTGATGGACGCCATCGATAAATACGATCCCAGCCGCGACAATAAGTTTAAAACCTACGCCGAATTCCGGATCCGGGGCGCCATTCTCGATGAATTGCGCGCGCAGGACTGGGTTCCACGGTCGGTCCGTGACAAGGCGAAAATGTTGGACCGGGCCAACTTGGAGTTGGAAGCGCAGCTCGGCCGCTCGGCCAACGAAGATGAACTCGCGGAGAAGCTCGGCCTGACCAAAGAAGAGTATTTCGATCTTCTCAATCAGGTTCGTCCGATTTCGGTTCTGTCCATCGATGACGCGGCCACTTTCAGCAACGTGGATAAGAAATCGATTTTAAATATCTTGGAAGGGTGCAAGCTCAACAATCCGCTGACCCAGCTTAATTTAAAATCGGTAAAGGAAGTGGTGGCGAAAGCCATTGAAGAGTTGCCCGAACGGCAACGTTTGGTTTTGTCCCTTTATTACTACGAAGATCTGAATTTAAAAGAGATCGGCAAAATTCTGCGGGTCACGGAAAGCCGGGTTTCGCAGCTTCATGCGCAGGCGATTTCCCGCTTACGGGCTAAACTGGCGCAGTTTTTCGAAGATCAAGAAGTGGAATCAGCCTGAGACCACGGATTTTCTGATTTTTTCCAAAAGTCGGCTTTCCATTTGCCGGACCGCCTCACGGGTGGTGCCGTATTTGTCGCCGATTTCCTGAAGAGTCATGGGTTCATCGGCCAGCAGCCGGGCTTCAAGCAAGAACTTTTCTTTGTCACTGAGCGAGGGGCGCAGAGCTTCGATATGGGTCATCAATCGCTCTAATTCCTCGCGGGTTCCAATGGTCTCGTCCAAATCCGAAGGATCGGCCTCGCTTTGAAAGTCGAGCAATCGGCTTGAATCCCCGTTGTCGCCGACGGGCGCGTCCAAACTGATGTCGCGCCCGCTTAGCCGGGAGTGCATCTCCTGCACGTCTTCTTCGGGTACGCCCAGCTTACCGCTGATTTGCGCGATCCCCTGGGCCACACCCATTTGTTCAAGCTTATCTTTCTCGCGTTGTAATTGATAAAAAAGCTTTCTCTGGGTGGCCGTGGTCCCGATCCGCACCATTGAGTACTGGCGCATCAAATATTCCTGGATGTAACCGCGGATCCACCAAACCGCATAAGTGATCAACCGCACGCCTTTATAGGGATTGAATTCCTTCACCGCGTGCATGAGACCGACGTTACCTTCCTGCACGAGATCAATCAGCTTGGCGCCGAATCTCGTGTATTCCGCGGCCACCTTAACGACAAACCTGAGATTGCTGGTCACCAGGGCTTCGGCGGCTTTTGGATCACCGGTTTCGCGATAACGGACCGCGAGCGCGTATTCCTGCTCCCGGGTCAGCAGGGGGTAGCGGCTGATTTCGGCCATGTACCGGGTGACCGGATCGGCCCCGGTGGTCAATGCCTTGGTGTCCGTCAATTGGGCCACGGGTTCGGCATCGGTCGGATCGATCCCCAGGTCCGTATCTTCGAACTCGGCGGGGATCACTTCCGCCTGAGGTTTCGGCTCGACGATTTCCGCTTCGACTTTCTTGAATCCTTTTAGAGATTTGGCTCGTGTCGACGCCGCCTTTTTTCGCGTCTTCGGCTTGGTGGCTTTCTTTGTCTTGGCCATGAGGTAACCTCCTAGGCCAGCACTTCCTCGAGCTTACGAGTCAGAGTTTTCTCCACCATTCCTTTGGCCAGAGCCAGATGGAAAGGGAGGTCCACGACAATTTCTATGCGCGAACCCCCGGCGGATTCAGTGATATTCATTTTTGCCTTGAACATGGAGCCATCGGCGGATCCGGAGCGGGTGGCCGGATTGAAGTCGGCCTTATACTTGGGATCCAATTTTCTCAGATCCTTGTCATTGGTCAAAAGATCCGAAATCCGCTTGAAACTGTCATCGGCGCTGAGTTTGCACTGTTTTTCAATTTTAACTGATGGCATATCAAGAAAACATAAAGCATCGCCTGGGGTCTGTCACCTGTTGAAAGGCCTTATTAGGCGTGGGAAACTGGGATTTTTCTTGGTGCGGCGGCTGAACCGGCCACCGCAGCTCGAGCGAGGTCGCCAATGGCATTTTTGAAGACTCTAAAGCGGACGCATTACTGCGGGGATCTATGTAAAGAACACGTCGGGCAAATGGTTGTCCTGATGGGGTGGGTGGACACACGCCGCGATCATGGCGGGCTGGTGTTCGTCGATCTCCGGGACCGTGAAGGACTGGTGCAAATCGTGATGAATCCCAATGAGCCGGCCTGTGCGACGGCGAAGGATCTCCGCAATGAGTATGTGGTGGCGGTGCAGGGCAAGGTGCGCGCGCGTCCCGAGGGAATGGCGAATCCGAAAATCAAAACCGGTGATGTCGAAGTCGAGGTTTCCAAGATGGAAATTCTTTCGGAAGCGAACACTCCGCCTTTCCTGGTCGACGATCCCAAGGTGTCTGAAACCTTGCGCTTGAAATACCGCTACCTCGATCTCCGAAGCCCGCGTTTGCAAAAGCATCTTCGTCTCCGGCACAAGGCTTGTAAGGTGACGCGTGATTTTTTGTCGGATCGCGGATTCATCGAAGTGGAAACTCCGATTCTTTATAAGAGCACGCCCGAAGGGGCGCGTGACTATCTGGTCCCCTCCCGCGTGAATCCGGGAAACTTCTATGCTCTTCCCCAAAGCCCACAGACCTTGAAGCAGCTTTTGATGGTCGGGGGCATGGACAAATACTTTCAAATCACGCGTTGTTTTCGCGACGAGGATTTGCGCGCCGACCGGCAGCCGGAGTTCACCCAAATCGATATGGAACTGAGTTTCGTTGATGAGGATGATGTCATCAAACTCAATGAGGAGCTCGCCCGGACTCTCTGGCGGGAAACCATTGGGTATGAAATCAAAGACATCCCGCGGATGACTTACCAGGACGCCATGAACACTTATGGCTCCGATAAACCGGATTTGCGCAACCCACTGAAACTGCGTGATGTCTCCCATGTGGTGTCGGGCCATGGATTTAAAGTGTTCGACGACGTGGTGGCGCGAAAAGGTTCGGTGAAAGCTCTCGCGGTGCCAAAGGGCGGATCGTTCTCACGGTCCTACATCGACAAGCTGACGAACCTGGCCAAGCAAATGAACGCCAAAGGCTTGGTTTGGTTCAAAGAAGACGGCGGAAACATCACTTCTTCGGTCGCCAAGTTTTTCAGTCCGGAGGCTTTGAAGAAGATTTACACCGAAGCCGGTGGCGAGCCTGGGGGCGCGGTTTTCATCGTGGCCGACGACTTCGACACCACTTGCGCGGCGCTCTCCATGTTGCGAAATGAATTGGGACGCGAGTTGAACCTCATCGACCAGAGCGAATACCGTTTCCTTTGGGTAATCGATTTCCCGCTCTTTGAGTACGACATTGAAAACAAACGATGGGCGGCCCGGCATCACCCGTTCACTTCACCGAAGGATGATCAGCTCGACATTCTTTTAAACCGCGAAGAAGTTCGTTATCCCACTTTACTCGCCAAGGCCTACGACTTGGTTTGCAACGGTTATGAGTTGGCGGGCGGGAGTGTCAGGATTCACCGTCAATCGGTGCAAGCGGCGATGTTCGATGCGCTCGGCCTCAGTGAGGAAGAAGTGCGCTTGAAATTCGGCTTTTTTATCGAAGCTTTGAGCTACGGTACGCCTCCTCACGGCGGTATCGCGTGGGGCGTGGATCGTCTTGTGATGTTGCTGGCCGGCACGGAAGCCATTCGCGATGTGATCGCGTTTCCGAAAACCGCCAAAGCGGCGGATTTAATGGCCGAAGCGCCGAGTCCCGTGGCTAAAGAACAATTGCTCGAGCTTGGCATAAGATTGGCAGAATCAGTGATGCAAAAGATGAGGTAGGTTTTGTGGCCGCAGCCATATTTTTCTTTCTCCATTTATTCCACGCCGTGGCATTTCCGGTCATCGCATACTTGCTGGGAAAAGAAGGGCATCTGCGCGGATCCCGACTTTCTCTGATCGTCGGTTTCACGGTGGCCGCCGTTCTCGCCAATATCATCGTCGGTCTTTTACTCATGGAACTTGGTTCAGGACTTTCTTTGATCGCTCGGCGGGAACTTCCCTACGACTACTTCTCGTCCAACTTCAAAATCCTGCTCTTCGTCCAGCCGATCTTCGCCTTGTACATGTATTTGGCGCTCAGCCAAATTCTCAAATTTAGACGTAAGCCCCGTTCTTAAGTCCTGTGTGAATTCCGAAATGAAGGATAGGCGCGGGTGAATTCCGCGCGCGGAAAGAAAGGAATTCTCTTCGACCGCGCGAGTAGCGCGGGAATTCTCCACACACATGGAGGTGAGGAATGGAGAAAATAAGTCAGATTGTTCGGGGTAACTCGCGGGTTTCCTCGGCCGATCTAAAGAACGCGGCCCCTGTTCGCCCGGGCGCACCGAGTTTCGGTCGACCGGTCGGCGAATCAACGGCCGTCAGTCACAGCCCGGTGTCCACCGCGGCCAGAGCGGCGGCACTTCACGCCGAAATCACGGAACAGCGGCGCGCTCACGGTCCCGACAAGATCGTGCAGCAGATGTCCGATCAGTTCTTCATGAGCCGAATTCGCCGTCCTGAGGAGGACGTCGAAACGGTCTCACCGGACGCGCGAATGGAAGCCGAAATGGCGGAAGCTCCGGAGATGGAGGAACCCGTGGAATACACGCCACGCGGATCCTACATCGACGTGCGCGCGTGAGATCAGGCGATTTGTTCCATTAGAAAACCGAACGATTCCAAAGCGGCCACCCGGAAAATTCCTTCCAGCTGACGGTGGCCGTTTTTATTTCCGCAAACAACAAGGCCATCAACGCTCAGTTGGATCAACTGCCGGATGGCTTGAAGATTCCACTGGGGAGCGCCCATTTGCACGAGCATTTCCAAACGGATCAGCGCTTCCCTGGCTTCCCGCGCGTGAAGCGTGCCCAAGCTGCCGCTATGACCGGTGGCCAAGGCCAGCATCAGGTCTTTGGCTTCCACGCCACGAACCTCACCCACCACCAGACGAAACGGCCGCATGCGCAGACTTTGTTTCACCAGCTCACAAAGGCTCACTTCCTTCAGCGCGGTGGACGTCGCCTGGCGGGTGAGTAGTTTGGTGCTGGCCTCGTTGGTGATCGGTAATTCATCGGTGTCTTCAATAATCACGACGCGCTCCTCGGCCGGAAGCGACTTCAAACAGGCGCCGAGGACCGAGGTCTTTCCGCAGCCCGTGGGCCCGATAAAGAGAAGGTTCTTTTTATCTTCGATCAATTTTCTGAGGCACTCCATTTGCTCCGGGGCGCACCAGTTGTGATCCAGAAGTTTTTCGAGCGTCCAGGGATTTTGCGGCAAGCGCCGGAAGGTGATATGAAAACTGCGGTTGGATAACGGCGCGCAAACCATATGGACGCGAAATCCGCGCCATCGCCCGTCGGCGAAAGGTTTTTCCAGATCCAACACCATTCCGGATTCGGCGGCGACCCGGTCCACGAATCGCTTGAAGGTGCCATCAGACAAAAACGCGTCCGTCCATTTCTGGAATTTTCCGTCGCGTTCGAACCAAATGTTATCGCCGCCATTGATGACGATTTCCTGCACCTGCGGGTCGTTGACGAGATCTTCAATCGGCCCCACGCCGAAAAATTCGGTTTTCAGTCGTGAAACGATCGGCGTGGGTGATTTTTCAATGAGACTCGCGAGGAGATCATCGGCGGGCGGTCGCACCAAATCCTGAGAATCGAAGGTCCAGACCTTGGTGAATTCATCCTGAATTTCCTGCGCGCGCGCCTTGAGTTCACCATTCATGGGTCACCCATCCCTTGGGCATTTCAATTTGGGTTTCGGTTTCGGGTGAGTGAATTTCGGGTGTCACAAAAATCACCAGCTCACTTTGTTCGGCCAGAAATTTGCGGCTGGAAAACAACGGACCCAGGACGGGAAGACTGGAGAGCAGAGGCAGACCTTCTTTTGAATCGCCAAGCGACTGTTTAATTAAACCCGAGAGTGCGATCGTCCTTTTACCGGGAAGGTCAAAGTGACTTTTCACCCGATTGGTTTTGAGGGCCGGAATTCCATCCACCGCGTTCGCCATATCCAGCAGCGAGACTTCCGTTTCCACTTCGATGCTCATGGCGCCTTGAAAGTCGGCCTTTGGTTTCACTTTTAGCAAAACACCATGTTGTTTCCAGTGGACGTCGCGCGTCTGCCGCGAAATCAGACGAATGGGGAATTCGCCGCCGGCGTGGAAGCGGGCCTCGCCGCCGCTTCGGCAGAGGAGATTGGGTGAGGCGAGGATCTGCGCTTGCCCGTTGCTTTCCAGGGCTTTGAGCGAAACCAGTAATTGTTGATTGGCTTCCATCTTCGGCAACAATTGCGCTTGATAGGATGTCGGCCATTCCACACCGAATTCCCGTGTACGTCCGCGGCTGAGTTCCGCCAGAATAACCTGAGTTCTGACCAGCGGTTCGATGTGAAGATCGCTCGGCGCGGCCTGCACCGAAATGCCGTAATCGCGAAAAGCGTTCACCGCGGCGGTTTCAAGCCCTTTGGATTTTGAAACCGAGGGGACATGAACGGCGAATCGCGGCTCGGCGGAAAAGCGTAACACCGGCAGCCCACGCGTTTTCGCCAGGTTTTGAAAATAAGGCAGAGCCACTTCGGCCACATCGGGCAAGGCTTGCGCGCGAAAAACATACTCGCCTTGAAATTTTCGGGCGAGCATAGCCAAACGTTTCCAGTCGGAGAAACGCAACAAGGTGCCCACGATCTCCACCGGTTGCGTGTCGGTCACGAGACGCAATCCTTTCATACGCGAGAGTTCATCTTTCAAGGCCATGACAAAATCTTTTTGTGACGACCGCGCCACCACGACGGTGTGGCTCATGGAATCAATCACGAGCGAGGTGTGGCCGGGTTTCAAGCCAATCAGACGAATCGAATGATCTTCTTCAATCACGCGGATCACGCCGCGCTGGCCGACACGAATCACGGCTTCCGGCGAGGCGGGAAGACTCCGGACTTCGCCCACTTTCAACCAAATCGGGGAAGCCCGGAGTCCTTGTGTGTAGAGAAGAACAATGGTTATTAAGAAACGCATGCCGGACGGGAATGCAGCATCGGCGCCAGTGCGAAATCCATTTAAAGCAGAGAACGTGTCCGAATTCCGGTCAGTTGGCCGGAAGCTGGAAAGTGGCGGCGAATTTACCCTTCGGTGATCGGACTTCGAGATTCGAGCCCAAACATTTCAAAACCGCTTGCACCACGCTTAATCCCAGTCCGGTGCCTTTGGAGTGGTGCATGATATTTTCATCCAGTGAAAACGGCTTGAGGATTTTTTCGATGGTTTCGGGCTTGAGCGCTTTTCCCTCGTTGGCCACCGTCAACACCACTTGGCCGTCATCCTTTTCTTCGGCGCTCAACTCGATAATGCTCTTCTCAAGGCCGAATTTAATCGCATTGTCCAGCAGGCGGGACAAGACCGAGCGCAAAGCCTGATCATCCGCTTTGACCCGCGAAGCTTTTAAGTCCAACTCCAATGTCATGCCCTTTTTTTCCAGGGAGCCGGCGAACTTTGTTTGCAAGTCGGCGACCACCTTTTTCAAATCAATCCCGGTCATTTTTATGGGCAGGGTTCCGGCCTCGGCCGAAACCAGTTCCAGGGAATCAAGAATCAGCGATTGAAGGCGGGCCGCGCTTTGACCGATGCGGTCGAGAAATTTTTTCTGTTCGTCATTGAGATCAGTTTCCTTGAGCAAATCAAGGAAGCTCAACATGACCGTGAGCGGGGTTTTGAGTTCATGATTAATCAGAATCATGAAATTTGATTTGGCCTCATCAAGGGTTCGCAGTTCCTTCAAAGCCAACTCAAGCGCTTTATTTTTCTCTTTAAGTTCGGCGGAGAGTTCATATTTTTCTATGGCTTTGTCGACCGTATTGGCCAGGTCATGAGGGTCCCAGGGTTTGGTGACGTAGCGGTAAACTTGCCCGGAATTAATGGCCGCGATCACCGACTCGATGTCCGTGTAACCGGTGAGAAGAATGCGAATGGCTTCCGGAGCGAAACGCATGCTTTCTTGCAGAAATTCAACACCGGTCATATGCGGCATGCGCTGATCGGTCACGATCAGCGAGACTTGATTTGATTCCATCAGCTTCAACGCATCGGCGCCGGATGTGGCCTTGAGGACGTTGTATTTTCGGCGAAAAAGGCGTTCAAGCGCGTCGACGTTATCGCTTTCGTCGTCGACACATAAAACCGTGTGTTTCATTCTTAATCAGTTTAGGGTTCAACCTGAGTGCAAGCAACCGCCACCACGCTTGTCTTTGGTCCGGATTGTCCGGCTGGCTTAAAGCCACATCTTTATATTCACGAAAAGTAAAGGAATGGAACGGCTATACCGGGTCCTGATTTTTTTATTCTTGAGCACACCTTTGATGGCTTCGGGCCAATGGGGCACGGGTGTGTACGGCGGGCTCAACTGTCCCAGCGCCTACCGGCCCGCCGACGCGGCTTTCAGCGCCAATGATGAAATCGCCAATTTGCGCGGTTACATGAGTCGCGACGCGCAGTTGATCCAGGAGAAGAACGCCAGGATCGCCCGGCTGGAAAACCAGCTGGGCAAAGCGCGCGCCAAAATGGCGTATGCGTTGAAACCGCAAGTGATCAGCGCCATTGATGAACACTTTCGCTATGGTCGCGGGCCATCGGCGTACCGAACGAATTGCGGTCCGGGTGGCGCGCCTGTCATCAGAGGTGTTGCCACATTTCCAGCGGGCACAATCGCGGCGCCGGTTGGCGGTTCCGAGCCGGATCCCAATCTTTTGCCGCCGCCGGCGGATTTCTGTGTGATCAAAGACGGCCGGATCCATAACACTTGGGCGGTCTTCGCCGGTGAAAACGGGCGCGTGCGTGATGATGTTTGCGCCTGGAAAATTCCCGCCTTTTCCGGCCGGCCCCCGGAGGCGGCGATTCAAACTTGTCGCTCAGGACTCGCCGAATACTATCAGATCATGGAAGAACTGAAACGTTTGCGTGAGGAACAGGCCGCCATCGAAGCGAGAATCGCCGGCTATGAGAATCGTCTCGGCATTGTGAATAACG
Organism: Bdellovibrionales bacterium; assembly: GCA_041690295.1. Taxonomy (GTDB): domain Bacteria; phylum Bdellovibrionota; class Bdellovibrionia; order Bdellovibrionales; family UBA1609; genus JALHOQ01. The sequence continues at coordinate 9,546 of JAWLHR010000001.1, read as the reverse complement.
AGGTGGTCGAAGGACGATATTGTGCGACGTGTGCTTCTGAACGACGAGGTTACTCCTCTCAGTCGACGGGCGATCAGATTATCCGCACCGCCGGCGTCTTGGCCGCGGTGGGCGCGCTCATTTTCGCCAAATCGAAATCCAAACATCGTCAGCCGATACCGCCGGCCGTGATCCGACCGGGAGCACAACCTTTTCAGAGATTCCCGGCGCGACCCTATGCCGCGCGCATTCCCGGCTACATGGGAGTACATAACGGAATTTACGGCGCGGTTCCGGGGGCGATTGGACAAGGCGCCTTCATTTGTAACGGCACCAGCCCGCATGTGATCGCCAATCCCATGTTCGCCAATCAGGTGCAGCCGATCTTCAATCAACCCAGTCCCTTACGCAGCCCCTGGTCGGCCCCCTTCATGAATCCGTCTTATCGCAATGGACTGTTCAATACCGGTTTTGGTCCAAGCTTTTTGCCGATTATACAAAACATATTGAGTTCGGTGGGGTTGGGGAATGTGGCGCCGCTGAATTTGCCGATCGCTGGCCAACCACCCGCGCCGGGAGTTCCCCAATACACTCCGCTGTTCGGGCCAACACAGTTTGACCACGGTCACATCCCGGGAGCTTTGCCGATTCAGTTTCCCGGTCTGCAGTGGCCTTACCTGCAACAATGGCCTCAACATCAATTGCCGCAATTTCCGACACCGCAATTTCCGGGCTCCACACTCACTTCGGGTTTACCGCCTCTCACCGCGCCCTACATGCCTGGTCCGACATCGGTTGGGGCCACAAGCTTTCAACATCACATGAATCAAATTGGTCAGAATATTAATCAGATTCAACAGGGCACTTACTTCGGCGGAGCCCCACCGGTGGTTAGACCCTATATTTATTCACCGACGCCGATTTACAATGTGCCGGGGACTCTGCTGAATCCGTTGCCGCAGGAACCGAAGGTCATCCCTCCGAAAAAGCGCCGCAAATAGGCGTGACGTTTTCCCATCCAACTCTTAAACTCGAAGCCTATGCGGATCGACGCCTGTTTCGACAGTCACGTGCATTGGGCTTTTACCGGTGAAGTCGCCGACCGGTTGAAACTGAGTGAACTCACGACCCCGGCGGATGTCCGTCAACTTGAATTGTCTCCCCATCATCGCCGCGGTGATTGGATTCTAGGCTTCGGCTGGGACGATTCGAAATGGGAGCAAAGACCACATCGCCAGATACTTGATGAATGGCAGCCGGATAAGCCCGTGGCCTTCTCCCGCTGTGACGGGCATGCGATTTGGTTAAATACGGAAGGTTTAAAGCGAACGGGTTTTTGGTCTTTGACCGAGGAGATCCCGGGAGGACGGATCGAACGTGATGCCGACGGTCGGCCCACCGGTATTCTCATTGAAAAAGCGGCCGACCTGGTGCGAACCGCTCTGCCGAGACCGACGCCCATGGAGACGCGCCGGCATTTGCTTAAGGGCGTGCAGATTTTCAATGAGGCCGGATACACGCACATTCGCGACATGACCTGTGACGAAAATCAATGGAACGAAGCCGTCAAGCTCGATGAATCCGGTTTGTTGACGTTGGCCGTGGAAGAATATTTTTGGCTGAAGTCACTGGCTGATCTGAACGAAATGGTTTCCCTGGTGATCCGCGCGCGCCGTTCGCAAACCAAAAATTTGCGCGCCATGGGATTGAAGGTTTTCTTTGATGGCGCGCTTGGTTCCGAAGGCGCCTACTTATCCCGTTGCTATCATGGCACCGACAATAAAGGACTTTTACTCTGGGATCAGGAAGAATTTTCCACCGTTTTACGCCGTTGCTGGGAAGAAGGGATCGAAGCCGCGGTTCACGTCATCGGCGATGAAGCCGCTGATCTTGTCGTACAAGCCGCCTGGCGATTGAAGGAACAAGGGCATCAGGGACTGTTGCATCTCGAACACTGTGAACTTCTCAGACCCGATACGGTTAAAAAAATGCGGGAACTAAAAGTGATCTGTCACCTGCAACCGTCCCATTGGTTAAGTGACCGCGCATGGTTGAACGAGAAGTTGGGGCCTTTGGCGCAAGACGCGTTCCCTTGGCGGAGATTGCAGGAGTCGGGGATCGAATTCGATTTCGGTAGTGACGCTCCCATCGAGCCCGCGAGTATTTCACGCTTGTTACAGGCATTGCGCGAATCACCCGATCACGGCATTCCCCGGTTACTCGGCCAACCGGAATCGCACATGAGTCACCGGGATTTGTCCTGGGCGCCGAATTCCTTCACGCTCCTCGACGGTGATACGCCCAATCACGTCGTGTTTCGCGGCGAACACCTGCTTTGATCAGTAACCGTAAGTTGTCGTGGGTTCCCGCCGTTCGCTGCCGTTTTTCTTATTCTGGTTGGCGATGAGAATGGCCACGATGGTGGCGGCACCGGCCCAAACCCAAGGCGATTTATAAAACGGCTTTTTCTTTTCGGGAATGGGTTCATCAAAGAGCTTCGGTGATGCTTTCGGTTTGAGGTCGGAGAGTGTCAGCGTTTTCGGTTGTTCACACTGGAGAGAGAAGAAGGCTCTTCGTTTGGCGAACGGCAGATTTTTAGCGAATTGCGGATTTTGACATGTGCCTTCCAACCAGGGTTGCAATTTCGGCTGGTAAGTTTCGAGCTCACTCAGTTTCAAAATCGTCGATTGAGTTTGCCAGGAGTCTGAAATCCAAGTGATGCGAATCGGCTCATCGATGATGGGAAGAGCCGGGCAATGATGAGGATCGCAAACCGCTCCGTTGATTAAAACGGTGGACCAATCCGTTCCCAGGCCTTTTATGACCGGTGTTTGATAGGTGAGTTTCCGTTTCAATTCTCGCCATTCCTCGAGCAAAGGCGGAGGAAACAAAGATTCATCCAGTTTGGCGCCATCGGCGAAGGCCAGGGACTTCACAAGATAACCGCGGCGGGCCTCACCTTCGGAGAGTTGGGCGAGTCTGAGAAAACTGGTTAAAAGAATTTCGCGATCCAGAAGTTCCCAATCTTCGCTGAGCGCCAGTTCGGTGACCGCGGAAAATTGTCGTTTGGCGCTATCGGTTTGGTCCCCTAAGAAGGCCTTTTGCGCTTCCGCGAACGCGTTCATGAGTTTTTGTCGGGCCTCCCGCTTCGATCGGTGGCGAAGAAGATAGCGGGTCGGCGATATCAATCCCGAGTCAGCCATCAAATAAGCGCGATAATCGGTTTCGGAGCTCGACGGATGTTTCACCAGCACTTCCGGGCTTTGCGCACCCACGGTGCCGGCAAAAAGTAAAACCACCCAAATCAACATTTACTGACCTCCGTAAATAATTCGGCGACCCTTGGGTTTGCCAGTTACAAACTTCGTTCCAGCCGCGTCCAAGGGTTTCACCACCACCACAAAACTCCCCCCGTGATCGAAGATCCGCGGAGCTTCCGATTCAGGCACTAACGCCGCGAAATGAGAGGGGTTATGGGGAGCGCGGAGGAGCCGCACATTGCGCGCCACAAGGGCTCCAGCTTTGTTTTCGGGACCCACTTTAAATAGATCCACGATACCGTAAGGTCCGAGAATCGAGTCCAAAGCCTCATAATTTTGAACATCAATGGGGATCAGCACGAACCCCCTTGGAATGTGAGTGTCGAGGCGCACCTCGGTCCTCGTGGCTTCAACAGGGGCTGGCGTCCAGAGGCTGAACAAAGCCGGCAAAAACGAGATCCCGCCCAATAAAATCAGCATTCGGCTTTCCCAGGACAAACGATTATATTTCTCGGCCCAGGATTTCATTTAAGCCTCCTCGACAAGACGGCTTTCTCTAGAACCTGATCACCTGTTTTAAAGATGGAGTGAAACATCAGCAGCATCGCCGCGAAAAGAGCGACGACGAAAACGGCTTCGATCAGGGATTGGCCGCGATCAGATGGGGACGCCATGAGGACTCCTTTCCGGATAAGCTGAGCGAGCAAAGAATTTTCTGCTTCGATTTCGCCGACACGAAAGACGGCGCGATCGTGATGTCAAAACGGAACTCGTGTTGCTGATGAAAGGCGAAGTTGTTCACCGGGCGGTAATCCGGCGTGAGCGAGCCGGCTGGACGTGGTTCCACCGCCAGGGCTCGCGGGTAATACTGTTTGGATTTAACGTAAGATTTAAACTTTTTCCGGACGGCGTTGGACAAGCGGTTATGATGTCTTGCGCGCTCTTCTTGCGCCTGATGGAGAAGACGCTCTTGTTTCGCGCGTAAGGCCGTCTGTTGCAAAATCACGGCGAGCTGAATGGCTTTCGCCGCGGCGATGAGTTTCGGATTTTTGGTCATCAGCGCTTTTTTGACGGCCGCATCGGCTTTCGCTCGCCGCGCCCGCAGTCGTGTGGCCTGAGGATTCAGTCTCAAGAGTTGTGTGAGAATGGGCTTCAAATCATTTTGCAATGTGGTCGCCTGCTGGACACACATCGACTGGGCGCTCAGCTTTTGTTTGAAGATGTAAGTGGCCCCCGCGGCGGCGGTCACCAAAGTTAGCACCAGCGGGAGAAAGGCGATTAACGTGATCGCCGTGAATCCAGCCGAAGAATATTGTGAAACCGGCGTCGAAACTGACCTAAGCGCCACTCGCCCCGCAGTTCGGCCGTGAAACGAGAGCCACTCAAATGTGAAAGCCGAAATTCGCCGAAGGGAAGGAACCATTTGATCCGTTCGCCCATTCGTGTGGCGCAATCTCGATGAGGTTTTCCTTCGAGTGTGCAGTAAAGGGCCTGCTCCACTTGAAAAGTGATCCAAGATCGGGCGAAGAAGAGATATCCCACCATCAAACAACCGACGAGGAGCACCTTGATGACCAAAAGAGCGGGCAGGATCTCGCATAGCGCCGTTCCCTTCTCATTTGCCATGGCGGCTGCGATCGGTCGTGCCGTTCATGAAATTGGTGAAATCGCGCTTTTTAAGCTCGCTCTCGTCGATTCTTTCGAATGAGCTTTTTCGTTTTTCATCACTCTGCAAAGCGTGATTGATATTGGCGAGATTAACCAAAATCGTGTGTTGGAGTTTGCGAACCATGAAGGTTGTCGCTACGCCCACGAGAGCCACCAGGATGACGTACTCGATCAGACTTTGTCCGCGCTTGTTCTTTAACGGGTTCATAATGACCTCCTTAACGTAGAGGTCATTGCAAGCTTAGGCGCCAGGCTCTAGGCCCATTTAAATGTTTGTGGTGTCCGAACTGTCCGGTGACCGGACTATTTGGATTTGGACCTCTGCGCCCGAGCTTTCACTTTCATGGCTTTACGGCGCTGAATGATTTGCTCCAGAATTTCAAAGGCTTCGCGCTGAAGGTCGTTTTCGTAGATGAAGCGGTAAAAACCTTCAATTTCAGGGCTTTGACGGAATTTTTTGACGGAAGAAGGGAGCGAGTCCGATTGCACGAAGTCGATACTGGACCCGTCTTCAGATAATTTAACTTTGTCAGCCATGAGCCATTTGTAGGCGAAATCTTGCGCCCGGTCAATCCCGCGTCTAAAGTGCCACGCATGAAAAAACTCGACGGACAGGATGTGGCCAAGAAAATTCGTGAACGAATCAAGGCGGACGCGGCGGCGTTCGCCGCTAAAGCCGGTCGGCCACCCGGATTGACGGTGATTCTCGTCGGAGACGATCCGGCCAGCCAGGTTTACGTAAGAAACAAAATAAAGGCCTGTGAGGCGGTGGGCATCGCCTCTTTCGAGGAGCGATTACCAGCGGACATCTCCATGGCGGGCTTGAAGGCGGTGATCGATCGCTTGAATGAAGATCCCAGAACCGACGGCATGATTCTTCAACTGCCGCTGCCGAAGGGTTTAAACGCCGATGAAGCCATTCAGTGGATCTCTCCCAAGAAAGATGCGGACTGCCTGACCGCCGAGAATCTCGGCCGGCTATGGGTCGGCCGGCCTTTGACCATCCCGTGTACCCCATGGGGTGTAATGAAGATCCTTGAGCACTATGAAATCCCGGTGGCGGGGCGTTCGGCCGTGGTCATCGGGCGAAGTCAAATCGTCGGGAAACCCATGGCCCATTTATTGACCCAGGCCGATGCGACCGTGACGGTTTGCCATTCAAAAACCAAAGATCTGAAGCCTTTCTTAAAAAACGCGGAAATCGTGGTGGTGGCGGCCGGAAAGCCGGAATTCTTGGGAGGCGGGGACTTCGCTCCCGGATCGGTGGTGATCGATGTCGGCATTCATCGCAAGACAGGGATCGACGGAAAAAAGCTCTGCGGTGATGTGCGATATGACGAGCTAGCCGGCGTGGCATCGGCCGCAACGCCGGTTCCAGGCGGTGTGGGGCCGATGACAATCACCATGTTACTGGAAAATACACTTCGGCTCGCGAAACAAAGTTTACAATTGTAAAAAGTTTGCAAGGCGCATTCTATTTCGCTCCGCAGAAGTGTATAAGTGCAATCAAAATCCAAGCGGGGTGTTTATATGATGAAAGCGATTGCTCTAATCCTTGTGAGCCTTTTTTCCTTAAGTGCGATGGCTGGCGGTCAGACGGTGGAATGTCAAACGGCCGATGGCAAGCGGGCTTTGAAGTACGCCGGCGATGATCAATTCGTGAAAATCGAAGAGGGTAAGGTTCAGGTTTTGAAAGTTTCCGAGGAAGCCAAACTCGTCGAGTCCAGCGAATCCTACGGAATCTTCCGGTACCCGTTGCAAAACGGACTGATTGAGGTGTTTTGGGTGATCCCGGGCGGAGAAATCGTCAACCCCGAGGTCAAATCCTATGTGGTTGAGATGGTTGAGAAAACCGCGAACGGCGAAACGCTGACTGAATACGTCAATTGCCACTGGCAATAATCCCCTGAATCGGTAAAAGAAGTTGCCAAACGCCGCCCGAAAGACCAATTTGGGCGGCATGAATTCCAATTTAAAATTTACGCCGATTAAAGACGAACACGTCCGCCTTGGCGCGAAGATGGTGGATTTCGCCGGCTGGTATATGCCGGTGGAATATAAGGGCCTGCGCCATGAACATCAGGTTGTGCGCGAAAAGGTCGGACTCTTTGATGTGTCCCATATGGGTGAAATCCGGGTCAGTGGTCCGAACGCGCTGGCCACCCTCGAATGGCTGACCACCAATGAAGTGGCGCGCCTCAAGGCAGGCCAAGCTCAGTACACATTGTTTCCCAATGAAAAAGGTGGGGTGGTCGACGATTTGATCATCTATTGCATTCAACCGGGGCGGGAGTACCTGCTTTGTGTGAACGCGTCGAACACCGACAAGGACTACGCTTGGTGCGTGAAAAACAATCGCGGCGCGGAGATCAAAAACGAAAGCTCGCAGTGGGGGCAGATCGCCATTCAAGGTCCCAAGGCCATGGAACTCACCCGGCGTGTTCTTCAGATCGAGCCGCCGCATTTTGAATTCCGTGAGGCGAAATTCAAATCAGAGCCGGTTCTTGTGGCACGCACCGGTTACACCGGAGAAGACGGCGTTGAAGTTTTTGTTCCCACAGGCGCCGCCGTTCAACTTTGGCGGGAGCTATTGGATGTGGGCGCGGATTTAGGTGTGGAACCCATCGGACTCGGCGCAAGGGACACATTGCGCACGGAAATGAAGTACCCGCTTTATGGCCACGAATTGAGTGATGAGACCAATCCCTATGCCGCGGGTCTTGGCTGGGTCATTAAACCGGAAAAGAAGGATTTCATTGGGCGCGCGGCGATGTTGGAGGGAAAAGAAAAGGGCTTGAAGCGCAAGCTCATTGGCTTCAAAATGCGTGAACGCGGTATTCCCCGCCAGGGCTATCGATTGATGTCGGTGGACGGGGCGGAAGCCGGGATCGTCACCAGCGGCACCCTTTCGCCGACCCTCAACGAGAATATCGGGATCGGCTACTTGGATTCGTCATTGGCCGCGGTGGGGACCGCGATCAACGTGGACATTCGGGGTCGCCTTGTGCGCGCCGAAGTGGTATCCACGCCGTTTGTGAAGAAAAAGAGTTAAACGCCGGGAGGGCAAGTTTATGTCGAATTTCAATGTTCCAGAAGAATATTACTACACCAAAGATCATGAATGGGCCGCGGTTGATGAGAATGTGGTGACCGTCGGAATCACCGAATACGCGCAAGACAACCTAGGCGAAGTGGTTTACGTGGAGTTGCCTGAAGAAGGTCAGAAGGTCACTCAGGGCGAACCGTTTGGCGTGGTGGAAAGCGTGAAAGCGGTCAGCGATTTGATCGCACCGGTTTCAGGAACAGTGATCGAAGTTAACACCGCCATGGTGGACAATCCCGGAGGCCTGAACGACGATCCGATGAATGACGGATGGCTGATCCGGATCGAAATGGATACGGAAAAAGAATTGGCCAATTTGCTTCGCGCGCCGGACTATAAAAAGCTGATCAAGAACTGATTACGAAGTGTTGATGATGAGATTTTGGCCCGTCCTGTTGCTGTTGTTATTGGTGGGATGTGGAAGCCGTCAAAAGGACACCAAACTCCCACCTGAAAAAGAAGGCGTCCACGGTGTGATCAGCCGCCGTGTCGGCGATGTTGTGGACTGTTATCAGGCCGCCTCCAAAAAAAATCCCGAACTCGCCGGTAAGCTGGTCTTGGAATGGGAAATCAATCCCATCGGAGATGCGCTGAACCCCAAAGTCATTCAATCGGTGAACCGCGAACTTGATGATTGCATGATCAAGAAGGTTTCGCGTTGGGCGTTTCCGCCTCCTCCGGACGGCAAAGTGGTGCGGGTGAGATATCCGTTCGTGTTCGCGCCGCCGCCCAAGCCAGAGGACGTCAAAGCCCCCTCGCCGGAGCATGTTAAAGTTTGTGAAGGGCTCGAAAGGTCCTACGCCGAACTCTGCGTGCGCGATGAATCGGGCCAGTGCGCGTTTAACGAAACTCAGCTTAAACAAATTTTAGGTGTGCTGCAGACGTCGCCGCGTTTGCCTTCAGGTTATGTGGCCGACCTGAATCGATGGCTTAAAAAGAAAAAAATGACCGAAGCTGAGATCAAGGGCGTGTTGGCGAAGCTGGGTGATGATTGTTGGTCGTTGATTCATCTCAGGATTTGGGATTCGATTTTTCACACGATGCGGACGGTAGGTCTCGGCGCGCGCACGGCGGAGACCAAGAGAGTGCTGCGTGAACGAACCGTGGGACTTCCCATGCCGAATCCAACACTTCTTGGAATCTCCGTGGATCTCGCGATTTTGAATAAAGCGGCCGAAGTGGGTTTGATCCAACCGAAAGGTCAGGCGAAGAAGGATCTGGTTTTTCTGAAAAACCGAGCCAAAAATCTCCGCATGGCTTTATACAAAGACTGGAGCGGCGGAAAAAAACCGGAAGCCGATGAGTTCGCTCCTCCTGAGCCCGCCAATTTATCCAAAGTACCTGATTTGCTCCGCAAGGAATTGAAAATGGTCAAAACCATGCGCGGTCAACTCCGCGAATGGGACCGCAAATTTAAATGGTAGGCTGTTCCTCGGTGGCCGCGTCCCGCGGCTGGTGGGAATTAGGAATTGAAAAAAGAGGGGAAGTCTCCAGGATGGGAGTTACCAGACAACCCGTCCAAAAAAGGAGGACAAC